>NZ_JAHQYH010000009.1 GCF_019061205.1 Apilactobacillus waqarii | reverse complement strand
TAGTGGCAAACCGGAAGCGAGTGACTTCCCAACGGTCATAAGGTCTGGATAAATACCGTCGAATTGTTGAATTGACCACCATTTACCAGTACGTCCCATCCCTTGATTGACTTCATCAATCGCAAATAAGATGCCGTGTTCGTGGGCAAATTCATATACTTTCTTTAGGTACTTTTCTGGTGCTTTGACGATTCCACCATCACCTTGAATTGGTTCAATCAAGATGACCGCAACTTCGTCAGCAGGTAAATATGTATCAAATGGTAGCTTAAATTCTTCAAACATGCGGTCTACGAACTCATCTTCTGTTTCATATGATTCGCGGTACCATGGACTTGGAAATGGCACTTTGTAGAATCCACTCATTAATGGTCCCATCTTACGATTCATGTTCAAACTAACGCCAGAAGCACTCATTGAACCATATGTAGAACCGTGATATGCTCCAGTAAAACTAACAACATCTTGGCGACCGGTGTATCCGCGGGCAAACTTGATTAGCGCGTCATTGGCGTCTGATCCAGAGTTCCCCCATGACAATTCAGCCGGTCCATCGATTGGTGCTAAATCGGTCAATCGTTTGGCCAGTTGGGCTGCCGGTAAATTAGCGAAGTATGCCGGAGTATATTGGATTAACTTTTGAGCCTGTTTGGTGATTGCATCAACCACATGCGGATGGCTATGACCAGTATTGGTTGAGGATGCGCTCGCTAATAAATCAATGTATTCGTTTCCTTCGACGTCCGTTAAAATCGCACCCTCACCCGATTCAATTACCATATCAAAGTACTTGATACGTGAAGCTGATGCGAAACTTTCGTCTTCGTCATGCAAAATTTCTTGATTTTTCATATTGAACACCTCATTCCATATATTTATTAGAAAACGATTAATTTCTAATCGTTTTCTAATTTAATTGTCATTAATTATAGCTTACTGATTAAAGTTGTCAACATGTGGATAACTGAACTGAAGGTTACATTTAGGTTAAATCCGTCTATTTAGCTTGATATTTCTGTATTTACTGGTAAATTATTATATATATATGAGAATTTTTTTACATTCCCGGGAGGAAACGATATGAAAAAGAAAGTCGCCGCTGCATTTGCAGCTGTAGGTGCCGTATTTTTAATCGGTACTACCGTCCATGCATCCGCTAAACAAACATACACTAACCGAAGCGAATTCGTTAATGTCTACAAATATGGAAAGTTACGTCACGGTCGTCACACAATGATGAGATACCGTTACTTCAAGAGAATTGGCCACATGCACGTGGGTAACCGCGTTCGTTTCAATGGATCAAACTTCCTATTCTTACCAAAACTAGGTGGTTATGTTCCTGAATACCAATTAAAGCTTGTAAAGCCCGTTAAAAAGGTTAAAAAAGCTAAGAAGGTCGTTGTAAAACCTAAAAAGACTACTACTAAAAAGAAAAAAGCTACCAAAAAAGTTAAACGCATGGTTATCGCCGATACCAGCGCTTCAGGTTTCAGCCTAAGCAACCGTATGCTTGATGATTCAGCAGTTGCTCAAACAAAGCAAAACGTTACTGCTCCTAAGCAACAAGCAGCTCAAGATGTTGTAAAACCTAAACAAGAAATAGTTAAACCTGAAGAATCAAGACGTTCATTCATCGATCAACACGATGATTTCAATCAATCACATGATAACGGTCAAAAGGTAACTCAAAACGTTACCACAGATGGTTCAGGTGCTGCTCTAAGCAATAACAGTGCAGCTGCTACTACCACTTCATCAGTAAGTGACGGTGCAACTACTACCTTTTCTACAACTAGTACCGCATCAAACAACAAATAAGTAACCAACAAAAAAAGCGTTGAATTTAATTCAACGCTTTTTTATTTTGTAAATCATTAATGTTGTAACGCTGTGTGGCATTTCCAGACCACGGGAATGCGTACACAACTCCTAATACTTTTCTTTGTTCAACAAATCCCCAATAACGGCTGTCATTTGAGATTGATCGATTATCACCTAAAACGAAGTACATCCCTTTAGGGACAACCTTTTCATCTTGGTCATCTACCCATTTTTCTTTGGATAACTTGGTAATATCCCAGTTCTTAATGACATCAGTTTGAAATTTGTAGCGTGTTCCCACGCTCACCTGTTGCTTACTAATATAGTTTTGCTTATAGAGCTTGTTATTGATGTATAGCTTCCCGTTTTTATAAACGATTTTATCGCCAGGCATCCCAACTACACGCTTTACGTAGTATGTAGTGGAGAGTTTGGTAGGATCCTCGCCGAACGCATCAAAAACAATCACGCTATTGCGTTTAATCGCTGCTTGTTTCATCACCAAGACTCGTTGTCCCGTATGTAAGTTTGGGTCCATCGAATGACCATCAACCTTAACTACGGTCGCAAAACTCTTGATAGCAAACCAGGCCAGTACCAAGAATAACAGGTAGATAACCCATGATAATAAACTCTTTTGTTTCGCAGTTAATTTCATGGATTAAATTCCCCTCTACTTAGCTAAATCATTAACGTTATGACGGTGCTTAGCAGTACCTGACCATGGGAATAACTTGGCTACTCCCAATACCTTAGATTTCTTTACGAATCCCCAGTAACGACTATCGTTTGAGATACTTCTGTTATCACCCAATACGAAGTATTCACCCTTTGGTACAACCTTTGCATCTTGGTTGTACACCCATTTAGAGCTAGATAGGCTTGAGATGCTCCAGTCTTTGATTTGATTGTTAGTATCGAAGTATCTAGTACCAACACTTAGTTCTTTTTTGCTGATAAAACTTTGATCAACAACCTTGTTGTTAACGTATAACTTACCATCTTTGTATGAAACGGTGTCACCTGGTAGACCGATAACACGTTTTACATAGTAATCCTTGGCAGTAGCGGAAGGGTCTTCGCCATGGGCATCGAAAATGATAACACTGTTACGTTTAATGTCGGCTTGCTTTAATACCAACATCTTTTCTCCATTGTACAGGTTAGGATCCATTGAATGACCGTCAACGGTTGCCATCGTGATGAAATGGACAACTGTTAAATAAATTCCTCCTAATACAACTAGGTAGATTAGCCAGCTAAGGCATTCTCTTAAAAATTTGTTTTTAGTATTTTTGGTAGATTTTTCCATTTTTTCGTTGCTCCTAATTTTGATAATCCCATTGTATCATTATTTCACAATTTGTTTTAAATAATTTCCTTGTGATAATTCGTACTTATAAGTATAATTTAATTGTTAATATTTTAATTATATGATAAAGGGAATGACGAGTATTAATAAAATCGGAAAACTTAAGATCCATAAAAATATTCTTGCTGCATTTCTGGTGTGGTTTTTAATATCTGTCTTATGGGGAATCTTCAACATCAATATGGAAGCAATGTCACTACATATTATTTTAAAGACAAACTTCCTTTCAGCTTTACCACAAATGCTAATCTTTATCGAGGTTGCAGTCTTATACGCAATCATTTCAATGTTGCGTACCAGAATCTTCTTAGCATTTTTGTCCATTTATACCGTCTATATAGATGCTTTAAACATGTCAGCAGTAATTATATACATAATATACGGAAACTACTTCTATGCTATTTTTTGGGCGTTTATGTGGATACTACTAACTACATCCATCATTTGCTTCACTATATCTGCAAATCACTCTATTTTAAAACATAGATTAGTAAAGATTAATCAACAAAAATCATCTGAATACTTTAAGTATCAATTTAAACTACTTAAAAATGTTTTAGTTCCAGGAATTATCTCATCATTCCTATATACCATTTTAAATAGCTGCATTCGATAATAAAAAAGCCGTCTAAACAATGTTTAGACGGCTTTTGTTTTACCTATTTTTTGATTTTAGCGATTTTACCTTGTTGGATGTAAACACCTAAGATGGCAACATCTGAAGGGTTAACCCCTGAAATTCTAGAAGCTTGAGCCACAGTACGTGGTCTAATCTTTTCTAGTTTTTGACGAGCTTCGGTAGCTAAACTGTCGATTGCATCGTAATCGATGTCATCCGGAATTTTCTTAGCTTCCATCTTCTTCATACGAGCAACATTTTCTTCGGCCTTCTTAATATATCCGGCGTACTTAGTTCTGATTTCAACTTGTTCTACCACACGACGACCTAATGGCTTTTCAGCAGGTTCGATGAACTTCAACAATGTGTTGTAAGTTACGTATGGACGACGTAGGAATACAGATGCCAAGATACCATCCTTAAGTGGCTTGTCACCGTGAGCTTCAACGAATTCGTTTACTTCATCACTTGGTTTGATACGAGTGTGATCTAGACGGTCTAGTTCCTTGATAACGGCTTCTTTCTTTTCTAGGAACTTGTTGTATCTTTCGTCTGAAATTAGACCTAATTCGTGACCCTTTTCAGTTAGACGGAAGTCAGCATTATCGTTTCTTAGAAGTAGACGATATTCGGCACGACTGGTTAGTAAACGGTAAGGTTCGTTAGTTCCCTTAGTTACCAAGTCATCAACTAACACACCGATATATGCTTCGTTACGTTTTAGAACCATTGGGTCCTTACCTTGGGCACGTAATGCAGCATTGATTCCGGCGTATAGTCCTTGTCCAGCAGCTTCTTCATATCCTGAAGTACCGTTGGTTTGACCGGCAGTGTATAGGTTCTTAACAATCTTAGTTTCAAATGTTGGTTTTAATTGGTAAGGTGCTACGACATCGTATTCAATGGCGTAACCAGGTCGCATCATTTCAGCGTGTTCTAGTCCAGCAACACTGTGTAACATATTTTGTTGTACTTCTTCTGGAAGAGAAGTTGAAAGACTATCACAGTAGTATTCGTTTGTTTCACGACCTTCAGGTTCCAAGAATACTTGGTGTCTGTTCTTGTCAGCGAAACGAACAATCTTATCTTCGATTGATGGACAGTAACGAGGTCCAACCCCTTCGATCACACCAGTAAACATAGGTGCACGGTCTAGGTTGTCACGAATGATTTGATGAGTGTGTTCGTTAGTATAAGTTAACCAACATGATAGTTGATCCTTAACTGGAATGTACTTGTCATCAGGAGTTTCAAAACTGAAGTGGTTAACTTCTTCATCCCCTGGTTGTTCTTCTGTCTTAGAGAAGTCAATTGTACGACCGTTAACACGTGGAGGTGTACCAGTCTTGAAACGTTTCAATTCGAAACCTAATTCTTCTAGGTTTTCTGACAACTTCAATGCAGGTTGTGAGTTGTTTGGACCTGAAGAGTATCTTAGTTCACCAATGATGATTCTTCCACGAGCTGCTGTTCCGGAACAAATAACAGTAGTCTTTGAGTAGTACTTAGCACCTGTGAAAGTCACGATACCCTTGCAGACACCGTCTTCAACGATTAGTGAGTCAACAATTCCTTGTTTTAGATCCAAGTTAGGTTGTTTTTCGATAGTTTCCTTCATCGCACGGTGGTAAGCGTGCTTATCAGCTTGTGCACGTAATGCACGAACAGCTGGCCCCTTACCAGTGTTTAGCATTCTCATTTGCACATAGGTCTTATCGATATTTCTACCCATTTCCCCACCTAGTGCATCGATTTCTCTAACCACAGTTCCCTTAGCTGGTCCACCAAGTGATGGGTTACATGGCATAAATGCGACCATGTCCAAGTTGATTGTGATTAGCATTGTTTTATTTCCCATTCTGGCTGAAGCAAGCGCAGCTTCACTACCAGCATGACCGGCACCAACGACGATAACGTCGTATTCACCGGCATCGTATTGGATATTTTCTTCGCTTACGATTTGGCTCATTTGTTTTCCTCCATTAAAAATGTTTCACATGAAACAATTAACTATTTTCCTAGACAGAATTGGCTGAATAGTTGATCTAATAGCTCACCGTTGTAGCTATCACCGGTGATTTCACCAAGTGATTCCCAACATGCGTGCATGTCCATTTGAACTAAATCAACCGGTAGACCTTCATCCAATCCGTTAATTACGCTGTTTAATGATTCTTTGGCATTGTGTAACAAACTAACGTGTCTGGCGTTTGTAACCATAACGTCGTTTTGTGAACTTTGAATTCCTTGGGTAAAGAATAGCTTAGCAATCATTTCCTCAAGTGGTTCAGTTCCATTGTCTTGAATGGCAGAAGTAGTAATCACGTTTTCTGCACCGACTAAGCTCTTAACTTCATCAACATCGATTTGTTGAGGCAAGTCGGTCTTGTTCAAGATTACGATTCGTTTGGAATCGTTAGTTAATTCGATTAATTGACGATCTTCATCAGAAAGTTTTTCAGAGTAGTTCAATACCAATAGCACTAGGTCTGAACTTGCGATGGCCTTTCTTGAACGTTCCACACCGATTTTTTCAACCTTATCTTCGGTTTCACGGATTCCGGCGGTATCGACTAATTTCAAAGGAACACCCTTAACGTTAACGTATTCTTCCAACACGTCACGTGTGGTTCCCGGAACATCTGTAACGATGGCCTTATCTTGGTGTAACAAGTGGTTTAAGATACTTGATTTACCAACATTGGGACGACCAACGATAGAAGTAGCAAGTCCATCCCTTAGAACTTGTCCCTGCTTGGCAGTTTCTAGTAGTTTTTCAACCTTAGCTTTTAAATCAACCGCATTTTCCTTCAATAACTTAGAAGTCATAACTTCGGCATCGTCATATTCAGGGTAATCGATGTTAACTTCGACATTTGCTAAAACGTCCAAAATTTGTTGTCTAAGCGTTCTAATTAGTCTTGAAAGGTTTCCTTCAAGTTGGCTTTCAGCAGCCTTCATAGAGCGGGTAGTTTTGGCGTCAATAACATCCATGACCGCTTCTGATTGTGAAAGGTCAATTCGTCCATTCAAGAATGCACGTTTGGTAAATTCACCCGGTTCAGCAAGACGGGCACCATAACTTAAAATCAATTGAAGAATGGTGTTAGTGGCTAAGATACCACCGTGACAGTTAACCTCAATAACGTCTTCACAAGTGTAAGTCTTTGGCGCTCTCATTACTGATACCATTACTTCGTCGACGTCTTCTTTAGTGTCTGGATCAAAGACGTGTCCGTAATTAATGGTGTGTGAGGCAACCTTGTTTAAGTCCTTGCCTCGATAAATTTTACTAATTACCTTTAAAGCGTCATCCCCACTAATTCGAACGATGGAGATTCCCCCTTCACCAGGTGGTGTTGAAATCGCTGCGATTGTATCAAAATCTGTAGTCGTTGCCATGTTCCTCTTCCTTTCTTAATTATCAAAATCCGTTTTGTGGTCTAGCGCACAAAAAAAGTGCCCACTCCACGCCAAAAAAACTCAGCATGGATAAAGCACTTTGACTACTTCATCTATCTCTGATAAGAATGATACTTTATATAATAAAAACTTTATCCGATTTTGTCAATTTATATGACTATCCTTGTGGTTCTATAACGACCGCACGGTAAGGTTCGCGACCTGATGAGAATGTGTTGACGTATAGATTGTCTTCTAGTTGGTTATGAATAACCTTTCTTTCGAAAGAAGGCATTGGATCTAAGTATACCGGTTGTCCTGTAGCGACCGCTTCTCTAGCTGTTTTTTCAGCCAATTTCTTCAAAATTTCAGTACGGCGGTGACGGTAATCGGCTGTATCTAGTTGAATTGATAAACGGCTGTATCCGATGTGATTCAAGTAGATTTGTGCCAAGTTTTGTAAAGCATTGATGGTTAGACCATGTTTACCGATTAATAGACCTTCTTGTTCGGTCTTGAAGTTAATACGAGCGAACTTTCTGTTAATAATCTTAGGTTGTAATTCGGCTGAAACGCCCAATTCTTCGATGATTGGCTTCAAATAAGCCACTAAATCTTCCATGGCTTGTTCATTTGAATGATGACGTTTCTTTGTTTCAGTTGTTTCTTCTGGTTGATTGTTAATCTTAATGTTTTTTGTTGGTGTTGCTGCGATTTCTTGAGAGTTTGATGCATTTTCATTGTTTTTAACGTCAATTTCGACGATTGCATCACGTTTTCCGATTCCAAAAAAGCCTTTACGGTTTGTTTGAACAATGTTGATATCAGCATTGCTCTTATCAACGTTTAGTGACTTTAGTCCTTCCTCGATCGCTTCACTGACTGTTTTAGCAGTAAATGTTGACATGTTGGGACTCCTTTTAAAAATAAACTATGTTATTAATAATATCACAAACTAGCGGTCCAATGATACACAAAAAAAGCGTCTGATTATAAAATCAGACGCTTTTTATTATTTACGACGAGATTTTTTAGCTTTGCGAATTGCTTTTTCAACATTACGCTTGTGTTGTTTTTCAGCACGTAGCTTTTCTTCTCGTTCTCTTTGAATCTTCCAAGGGTTTTGAATAAACAATGTTTGTACAGCTTGGAAGGCATTTGTTACTACCCAATAAATTGAGATCGCAGCAGGAATATTTAGTGCCATGAAGAAAATGATAACGGGCATTCCGAACATCATTCCCTTTGTCATCCCATTTTGCTCAGGTTGTGACTTCATTGCTAGCCATGAACTAATGAAAGTAAATACGGCGGCTAGAACCGGCATAATAAAGTATGGGTCTTTGTGTCCTAATTGTAACCATAGGAAATGACCTGACTTCAAAATATCTGTACGCCAGATAGCTTGGTATAAGGCCCACAAGATTGGTAATTGAACTAATAGTGGCAAACAACCAGCGACAGGGTTAACACCCGCTTCAGCGTAAAGCTTTTGTTGTTCTTCACGAAGTAACTTAACAGTTTCAGTATCCTTTGATGAATACTTCTTTTGAAGTTCCTTTAACTTAGGTTGTAGTTCTTGAGTCTTCTTCATACTCTTGGTTTGATAGATCATCAAAGGCAAGATAATGATACGAACAATGATGGTGAAAGCAACGATACCCATTCCGTAGTTAGAACCGAAGAATTTGGCTAACCAAATGATGGCTCTTGAGAAATTAAGTACGATGACTCCATCCCATAGACCGGTACTGTGTGAAGTAATTGGTTTATTACTACATGCAGTCAAGAAAAATACCAATCCTAAAATTGAAGTAAGTGAAAGATACTTTTTAAATTTTTTCATTAGTCTTCTCCCTCAACATAATCAGAATCAAGCAAGTTTGCTAATTTTAAAACATGCACCATATTCTTCTTAACTTCTTCCATTGATAATTGATCTGCTCTTGGACGAGCGATAACCAAGAAATCAACGTCTTGTCTTAGATATGGCTTTAATTCAGTCAAACTTTGTCTAACTCGTCTTTTTACCCAGTTCCTGTGAACGGCATTCCCAATCTTCTTACCAACTGAGATACCTACTCTAAAATGGGGTTGATCAGGCTTTTCCATTTGATAAATGACAAAAGTCCGATTAGCAACTGAATTATGTTTTTCAAAAACATTTTGGAATTCTGCTTCTTTTTTGACGCGATATGACTTACGCATAATCCATCTCCATTAAATTTTGTTCAATATAATGAAAAAGACCACTGAATGGTCAGTGGTCTATACAGTCAATGACTTTCTACCTTTTTTACGACGGCGAGCTAAAACTTTACGACCGTTGCTAGTGCTCATACGACTACGGAAACCGTGAGTGCGTGCGTGCTTACGTTTCTTTGGTTGGTAAGTTCTCTTCATTACTAACCCTCCCTTATATATTTTGTATGTTTCTTTTCTATGTCAAATACATTTCCTAAACATAATACCATAAAAAAATTAATGATGAAACATAAAAATCAAATTCTTTCCCTAAAGGGATCCATTTTTTATCCACATTTTAATTTGTTTCATACACATTTTGATATTTTTCTTGTTGATTAAAATTTTGCAATTAACAGGCTTTTCCACAAGTTTTCCACAAGTAAACAGCCTGTTATTAGAATTATTCACAAGTTGTGCATAACTTTTTGTTTTTATTGATATATCGGTTATACTTACCTGTGGATTATTAACAATTTTCTGTGGAAAACTAAAAAATGAGAGATTTTTAATCGACTTATCAACAGGGTGTGGAAAATGAAATCAACAGGGTGTGAAACAATTATACACAAGTAAATGTGCTTGTGGAAAACTTTTTTTTAAAATGGTAAAATTACTAAAGATTTTTAACGGGAGGAAATGATTCATGGATAAAGACTCATTATGGGAAGCAATCAGTGAAGCTTTTGAAAAAAATTACTCCACTACAACCTATTCAACATGGATTGCTACAGTTAATCCCATTAGCTTAGTCGGAAATGAGCTAACGCTTGAACTTCCATCTCCTCTCCATCGTGATTATTGGGAAGATAAGTTAGAAGACTCTTTAGTAGAGTATTCATACCAAATAACTAAAAGAGATATCGTTCCAAAATTCGTTGTTGAAGGAGAACTTGGTAGTTCAGCTAAGAAAGATGATTCTATTAAAGAGAATTCTAGCAGCGCAAATGACAATGAATTCTTACAAAACAGTCATCTAAATCCTAACTATACATTTGAATCCTTCGTTATCGGTAAAGGTAACCAAATGGCGCATGCAGCGGCGCTAGTTGTTTCCGAAGATCCAGGAAAAATGTATAACCCACTTCTTTTATACGGAGGTGTTGGATTAGGTAAAACCCACTTGATGCACGCAATTGGTAACAAGATTCTAAAAGACAATCCAACTGCAAACATTATGTATGTAACTAGTGAGTCATTCACCAACGATTTCATTAATGCGATTCAAAATAATGAAACCGAAGCATTCAGACAAGAATACCGAAATGTTGATGCACTGCTAGTTGATGATGTTCAGTTCTTCGCTGATAAGGACGGAACTCAAGAAGAATTCTTCCATACTTTCAATGATTTGTATGAAAATAAAAAACAAATTGTTTTAACTTCTGATCGTTTACCAAAGGAAATTGCCAAGTTGCAAGATCGTTTGATTTCTCGATTCGCCTGGGGACTTCCGGTAGATATTACCCCTCCAGACTTAGAAACAAGAATTGCTATCTTGCGTGCTAAAGCAGAAGCAGATGGGATTCAAGTTCCCCCAGATACGCTTAATTACATAGCTGGTCAATTTGATTCAAACGTTCGTGAACTGGAAGGTGCACTATCTCGTGTACATGCATTTGCTAACTTCAAAAAGCTTCCAATTACAACTGACTTAGTTTCAGAAGCCCTACGCGGCCTTAACAATGGTGATTCCAAACCCGAAATTACGGTTGAAAACATCATCAAATCAGTTTCAAATTACTACAACGTTTCTATAGACGATTTAAAAGGGAAAAAACGTGTCAAAACAATTGTTATCCCTCGTCAAATAGCGATGTATTTAAGCCGTACCTTAACTAATAGTTCTCTTCCAAAGATTGGTAACGCCTTTGGCGGTAAGGATCATACAACTGTTATCCATGCTTACGATAAAATAGCCGATGCAGTTCAATCTGATTCAACAATCAAAGAACAAATCCAAGAACTAAAGGAAACATTAGAGAGATAGAGGTGTGGAAAAACGTGGTAACTTATCCACAAGTTATCCACATGTGCAAAACTTTGTGTCCGTAAGAGTAAATTGAGTTTTCCACAGTATACACAGGCCCTACTACTACTGTTTTAACTATATATATTAATTAATATTAAATACTACATGCGAGGAGACTTTCAAAATGAAATTTTCAATTAAACGATCAGCATTCATTCAAGGAATAAACATGGTTTCAAGAGCAATTTCATCAAAAACCACTATTCCTATTTTGACTGGTCTAAAGTTAAGTGCATCAAACGAAGGTTTGATCTTAACTGGTAGCAATGCTGATGTTTCTATCGAAACTGTTATTGACAGAAACGATGCAGATAACGAACTAATCATCGAAGAAGAAGGTTCAATCGTTTTACCTGCTAGATTCTTTAGTGGAATCGTTAAGAAATTACCTAGCGATAAAATGACACTTTCTGTTGCAAATGGTTTCCAAACTGAAATCACTTCAGGAACCTCATCATTCACTATCAATGGTTTAGATGCTGCTGATTACCCTCACTTACCTGAAATCGAAAACGATAACGAAATTTCATTATCAGGTGACGTGTTCAAGGAAATCATTAACCAAACTGTTATCGCAGTATCAAACCAAGAAAGTCGCCCTATCCTAACTGGTGTTCACTTTGTGCTAAAAGACGGTACTTTATTTGCTGTCGCAACTGATTCACACCGTCTAAGTCAACGTAAAGTTGCACTACCAGATAACCAAGGCGAATACGACGTTATCATTCCTGGTAGCAGTCTTTCAGAATTATCAAAGATGATCTCAGACGATACTGAAAACGTTAAGATGAAAATCACCGAAAACCAAGTTCTATTCACTATTGGCAACACTTACTTCTACTCAAGACTTCTTGAAGGAACATACCCTGATACTTCTAGATTGATTCCAAAAGATTCAGAAACTAATGTTCAATTCGATGCCTATGAACTACTTGGCGCGATTGAAAGAGCTTCTCTTCTATCTCACGAATCAAGAAACAACGTTGTTAAGCTAACTATCAAGGCAAATGTTAAACAAGTAACCATCTCTGGTAACTCTCCAGACGTTGGTAACGTTGAAGAAGAAGTTGAAAGCAAGGAAGTTGCTGGAAATGACTTAGAAATTTCCTTTAACCCTGATTACATGAAGGACGCCCTACGTGCCTTTGGACACTCAATGATCAATGTGTCATTCACATCATCACTACGTCCATTCACCCTTGTTCCTTCTGAAGATGCTGAAAACTTCATCGAATTAATCACCCCAGTACGTACTTTCTAGGGATTTTAATAATTCATCTAATAAAACGCGACCCCCGTCTAATAAAGGGTCGCGTTTTTTTAATTTACGAATTAATAATTGTTTGAAAATTTGTCATTTTAGTCTAAGATATATTAAAAGGAGGGGTTTGCATGTCTAAGATAAAGTCAATCCAGGACTGGACCTACAACAACGGATTAGATTTCACATATCTAAGTGATCCGAAAACAATTCAATACTTAACTGGGTTTTACAGTGATCCGGTAGAGAGGGTATTAGCATTAATCGTATTTCCTGAAAAGGATCCGTTTATGTTTGCACCCGCATTGGAAGTAGAAGCAATTAAAGATACTGGTTTTCCATATGATGTTTATGGATACTTAGATCATGAAAATCCATGGCAAAAGATTGCTGCTCATGTCCAACAAAGAGTGGCAACACCAAAATCAGCAGGAATTGAAAAAGAAAGTCTAACAGTTGCTCGTCTAGAAAATTTACACAGAGAGTTGCAAGATGTAACTTTTGAAACTGACGTCACTGATTACTTGAACACAATGCGTTTGATTAAGACTCCAGACGAAATCGAAAAGTTAAAGGAAGCGGGTAAAGAAGCTGATTTTGCTTTTGAAAAAGGTTTCGCAGCATTAAAAGCAGGGAAGTCTGAAAAATCAGTCGTCGCTGAATTGGAATACGCACTAAAGCAAAAGGGTGTCATGGAAATGAGTTTTGATACCTTAGTTCAAGCAGGGGCACATGCTGCTGAACCACATGGTGCAACCTCCGATAATTTAGTAAAAGAAAATGAAATGGTGCTATTTGATCTAGGAACAGTGCATGATGGATACATCTCAGATGCCACAAGAACTGTTGCCGTAGGTGAAATTAGCGACAAACAAAAAGAAATCTACGATGTCTGTCTAGAAGCTCAATTAGCTGCGATGGATTTCGTTAAACCAGGTGTAACAGCCGAAGAAGTCGATAAGGTCGCAAGAGACATTATCGAAAAGGCGGGCTATGGAAAATACTTCATTCACCGTCTAGGCCATGGGATGGGGATGTCTGAACACGAATTCCCATCAATCATGGAAGGAAACAAGATGGTTCTAAAGCCAGGAATGTGTTTCTCAATCGAACCAGGAATTTACGTTCCAGGATTCGCTGGTGTCCGCATCGAAGATTGCGTTTACGTAACCGAAGATGGATGCGAACCATTTACCCATACACCTAAAGAAATTAAATATTTATAAAATAAGACCCCTTAGAAAGTTATCTAAGGGGTTCTTTTTGCGTTTAAAGTGATTTTTTTAGGATATGAGCGATTTTGGCATGGATTTAACAAACTAGTAAGCACTTTTATATAATTGCTTAGAAAGGCGAAAATCAGCTTATAAACTATACTTTTGACGTCCAAAAGGGTATAATAATACATAGGAAAAGGTGGGTGAAGTTTTGAAAAAGAATGTTTTCATCGATACCGAATATATAACATTAGGTCAGTTGTTGAAGGAAGAAGATATCGTATCTTCCGGTGGTCAAGCTAAGTGGTATTTGAAGGACCATGCAGTGAAACTAAACGACGAACCTGAAGATCGTCGTGGTAAGAAATTATACGACGGGGATAACGTTGAAGTTATTGATGTTGGTTTGTTTTTTATTCGCAAAAAGTAGGCTTTATTTATGAAATTAAGAGAACTCAAATTACGTAATTTTCGTAATTATAGCGATGTAGAGGTGCAGTTCTCACCTTCAATCAACGTCTTGTTGGGTAACAATGCCCAGGGAAAGACCAACATGCTAGAGGCAATCTATGTTTTGGCATTAACGCGTAGTCATCGTACCAATAACAATCGCGACTTGATTAATTGGGAAAATGAAAATGCGCAGGTCTATGGCGAGGTTGAAAAAGAACTAGGCACCACCAAATTGGAAATCGATTTGGGAAAGAAAGGCAAACGTGCAAAGGTAAATCAACTCGAACAGGCTAAATTGTCCTCTTACGTGGGTGAACTAAACGTGATTTTGTTTGCTCCGGAGGACTTATCCATCGTTAAGGGAGCACCAACGGTTCGCCGTCGTTTCATGGACATGGAATTTGGTCAAATGAGCAGTCAGTATTTATACAATAATTCTCAATACAGAAAGATTCTAAAGCAACGAAATAATTACCTAAAGCAGCTTCAGCTAAAAGAGGCTTCGGATAAGCTTTATCTAGATGTCTTATCTGATCAATTAGCTGCGTATGGTGCCAAGTTAATTTTTCAACGTTTGGAATTGTTGAAGAAGTTGCAGGGATGGGCAGCAAATATCCATGCCGAAATTTCTCAAGGCAAAGAAGAATTGAAGTTTAAATATGTTTGCGCATTAAAGAAAAAACAGCAGACCAATGAAAACGACATTTACACCGGTCTAAAGGAATTGTTTGACGAAAACAAGGACAAGGAAATTAGGCAGGGTAATACGTTATATGGTCCGCATCGTGATGATTTACAGTTTATTATCAACGGAAAAGATGTTTCGACGTTCGGCTCACAGGGCCAACAAAGAACATCCGCACTTTCGGTTAAGTTAGCCGAAATTGATTTGATGAAGGAAGAAACGAACGAATATCCAATCCTATTGTTGGATGATGTTTTATCCGAGTTAGACGATAATCGTCAGACTCATTTACTAAAGTCAATTCAAGATAAAGTGCAAACGTTTTTGACGACTACGAGTCTAAGCGGAATTGCTCGTGACTTAATATCTGATCCAAAGGTGTTCAATATTTCAAGTGGGCAAGTCGTAGAAGAATAGTCTGAATTAGGGGAGGAATAAAGTTGACTGAAAATGAAAAAGAAGAACAAAGAAGAAAAGCTGACGAATATAATGCCAGCCAAATTCAAGTTCTAGAAGGTCTAGAAGCGGTACGTAAACGTCCAGGTATGTACATTGGATCAACCAGTGTTCAAGGTCTCCACCATTTGGTATGGGAAATTATTGATAATGGTATTGATGAAGCCCTAGCTGGTTTCGCCGACACTATTCACGTAACTGTTGAAAAAGATAACAGTATTACAATCGTCGATAATGGACGTGGGATTCCTACTGATATCCAAGAAAAAACTGGAAAGCCAGCCCTAGAAACAGTATTTACTATCTTGCATGCCGGAGGTAAGTTCGGTGGTGGCGGATACAAGGTTTCTGGTGGTCTTCACGGGGTTGGGGCATCAGTTGTTAATGCATTATCAACTGAATTAGATGTAACCGTAACTCGTGATGGTAAGAAGTACTACATGGACTTCAAACGTGGTCACGTTAACACCAAGATGAAATTCGTTGGTGATGATGATCCAGATAACCACGGTACTAAGGTTCACTTCCTTCCAGATCCAGATATCTTTACTGAAACAACCACTTACAACATCAAAACTTTAACCGAAAGAATTAGAGAACTTGCTTTCTTAAACAAGGGACTAAAGATTTCACTTCGTGATAACCGTCCAGAAGAACCAACATACGAAGAATTCCATTACGAAGGTGGTATCAAACACTACGTTGAATACATCGATAGTGAAAAGACACCATTATTCGAAGAACCAATCTATGTTGAAGGAATGGAAAATGACATTTCAGTTGAAGTTGCACTTCAATACACTGATGATTACCACAGTGAAATGAGAACATTTACCAACAACATTCACACCATCGAAGGTGGTACTCACGAAGAAGGTTTCAAACGTGCATTAACTCGTGTTATCAACGATTACGCTCGTAAGAACAACCTATTAAAAGAAAAAGACGATAACTTAACTGGTCCTGACGTTCGTGAAGGTTTAACAGCCGTTATTTCTGTTAAGCATCCGGACCCACAATTCGAAGGACAAACTAAGACTAAGTTGGGTAACTCAGACGCAAGAACTGCTACTGATCACATCTTCTCAGAACACTTTGCTAAGTTCTTATTTGAAAACCCAACCTTGGGTAAGCAAATTGTTGAAAAGGGTGCATTAGCTTCTCGTGTCCGTGCCGCTGCTAAGCGTGCGCGTGAAGTTACCAGAAAGAAATCAGGACTAGAAATTTCTAACTTACCTGGTAAGTTAGCAAACAATACTAGTCGTGACCCTGAAATTTCTGAATTATTCATTGTCGAAGGGGACTCCGCGGGTGGATCTGCTAAGCAAGGTCGTTCTCGTTTGACCCAAGCAATTTTGCCAATTAGAGGTAAGATTTTGAACGTTCAAAAGGCGACAATGGACAAGATTTTAGCCAATGAAGAAATCAGATCAATGTTTACAGCAATGGGTACTGGTTTCGGTAATGACTTTGATATCGAAAAGGTTCATTACCACAAACTAATTATCATGACCGATGCCGATGTCGATGGTGCCCACATTCAAACACTTCTATTGACATTGATTTACAACTACATGCGTCCATTAATCGACGCTGGATATGTCTACATCGCTCAACCACCTTTGTATCGTTTACAACAAGGTAAGATGATTAGATACATTGCAAATGATGATGAATTGGAACAATGGAAGGCTCAATTGCCTGCATCTCCAAAACCTAGCATCTCTCGTTACAAGGGTCTTGGTGAAATGGATGCCGAACAACTTTGGGATACTACTATGAACCCAGACAACCGTCGTCTACAAAGAGTTGAAGCAAAGGATGCTGCACAAGCTGCTGAAATCTTTGACATGTTGATGGGTAACAAGGTAGAACCACGTCGTAAATTCATTGAAGAAAACGCCACATTCGTTGAAAACTTAGACATTTAACATGAATGTTTCATGTGAAACATTTTAATGTAACGACCATGAATTGGAGGTAAAAACATTGGCCAATAATGAAGATTTATCAAGCCATCGTATTGAAAACGTTGACTTATCTGAAAAAATGAAAACATCATTCTTGGACTACGCAATGAGTGTTATCGTTGCGCGTGCCCTTCCTGATGTTCGAGACGGAATGAAACCAGTTCACAGAAGAATTCTATATGATATGCGTGAACTTGGTTTAACTCCTGACAAACCATTCCGTAAGTCTGCCAGAATCGTAGGGGATACTCTTGGTAAGTATCACCCCCATGGTGACGCTGCAGTTTATGGATCAATGGTTAGAATGGCCCAAACATTTAGTTACAGATATCCATTGGTTAATGGACATGGTAACTTCGGTTCTGTCGATGGTGACGGTGCCGCTGCCATGCGTTATACCGAAGCAAAACTAAGTAAAATTGGGATGGAAATGCTAAGAGACATCAACAAGGATACTGTCGATTTCCAAGATAACTTCGATGGTAGTGAAAGAGAACCAGAAGTATTACCTTCTCGTTTCCCTAACCTACTTGTTAATGGTGCTTCCGGAATTGCCGTTGGGATGGCTACAAATATTCCTCCTCACAATTTAAGCGAAGTAATCTCAGCAATTCATATCCTAATGAACAATCCAGAAGCTACCACTGCTGACTTGATGGAAGCATTACCTGGACCTGACTTCCCAACCGGGGGTGTCGTTTTAGGTAAGTCTGGAATTAGAAGAGCTTACGAATCTGGTAAGGGTAGCATCGTGCTACGTGCCAAGACAGAAATCGAAGAACAAAAGAGTGGTAAGCAACGCATTATCGCTACTGAAATTCCATACATGGTTAACAAGGCGAAGTTAATTGAACACATCGCCAACCTTGTTCGTGACAAACGACTAGATGGAATTACAGATATCAATGATGAATCTGACCGTGATGGTATGAGAATCGTGATTGATGTTAGACGTGATGCATCTGCCCAAGTTGTTTTAAACAACCTATACAAGCTAACATTAATGCAAACTAGCTTTAGCTTTAACATGCTAGCTATCGTTGAAGGTACTCCAAAGATTTTAAGCTTGAAAGAAATCTTAAATGAATACTTGGAACACCAAGTTAACGTTATCAAACGTCGTACCGAATACGAATTAGCCAAAGCTGAAAACCGTGCTCACATCTTAGCTGGTTTAATCATTGCTTTGGACAACATTGACCGTGTTATTACAATCATCCGTGAATCACAAACCTCAGCAATCGCCAAGGATCAATTAATGAGTGAATTCTCACTAACTGATAAGCAAGCCCAAGCTATCTTGGATATGCGTCTTGTTCGTTTGACTGGTTTGGAACGCGACAAGATTGTTAGCGAACATGCCGAACTATTGAAAGACATCGAACGTTACAAGGAAATTCTAGGTAGTCGTGAAAAGATTAATGAATTAATCTATCAAGAATTACTAGAAATCCAAGAAAAATATGGTGACGAAAGAAAGACTGAACTACGTGTTGGAGAAGTTCTAAGTATCGAAGACGAAGATTTAATCGCTGAAGAAGATATCATGATTACATTGACTCACAACGGTTACATCAAGCGTACTGCTACTTCTGAATTCAAGAGCCAAAACCGTGGTGGTCGTGGTGTGCAAGGAATGGGTGTCCACGATGATGACTTCATCGAACACTTACTAGCAACTACTACCCACCATTCATTACTATTCTTTACCAACCTAGGTAAGGTTTACAGAATGAAGGGTTACGAAATCCCTGAATACGGTCGTTCCGCTAAAGGTATTCCAATCATCAACCTATTAGGAATTGATACAGATGAAAAGATTCAAGCTGTTATTCCGGTTGACGATAACGAAAGTAACGACGGTAGATTCTTATTCTTCACAACCCTAAAGGGAACTGTAAAACGTACACCAATCGATGAATTCCAAAACATCAGAAGTAATGGTCTAAAGGCTATTCACTTGAAGGATGAAGACGAATTGATGCGTGTATCAACAGTATCTGAAGACCAAAACATTATTATTGGTACTCACTTAGGTTACTGTGTCAGCTTCAAGGTTTCAGACGTTCGTTCAATGGGACGTTCTGCTACCGGGGTTCGTGGTATCCGTCTAAGAGAAAATGATTACGTAGTTGGTGGGGATGTTTTAGATCCAAACGACAACGTCTTCGTTATCTCTGAAAATGGTTACGGTAAGCAAACTCCTGCTTCCGAATACCAAATCAAAGGCCGTGGTGGTAAGGGTATCAAGACAGTTAACGTGACTGAAAAGAACGGTCCATTAGCTGGATTGACTACTGTTGCCGGTGATGAAGATATCATGCTTGTTACTGACAAGGGTGTTATGATCAGATTTAGTATTTCTGACGTTTCACAAACTGGTCGTGCTACTCTAGGGGTTCACTTAATCAAGATTGATGAAGATTCCAGAGTATCAACTGTTGCCCGTGTTCAAAAGGAAGACGAAACAGAAGATGATGCTGAAGAACAAACTGCTGAAGTAAGTTCTGATAATACAGAATCAACTGAAGAAACAAATAACAACGATGAAGAATAATCGTTAAACAAAAAAGCTTTCATGTAGGACGTAAAAATCCTATGATGAAAGCTTTTTTATTGTGGTTGTACACCAATAAATCTATAATTAGGCCTTAATACACTTTAAAAAACGGGGGTGAGCGAATGGAAAAACAAAATCAACTAACGCAGAGCCAATCCAACCAACAAATTATTAAGTCACTGACAAGTAATGGGTTGGGGGCCTTTAGTTACGGAATCTTTCAGTACGGGATTAGTTTCATGCTATTGCATGCCACTCATTCTCCATTGAGCTTTGGGATGAATATTGCCGTCGGTCCATTGATTAGTTTATTGACGTTTATTCCGATTGGAAACTTCGTCGATACCCATAACCATAAGCGCATTATCTTTTGGGGCTATGTATTAAGAATGATTGGTTTTCTCGCATTGGCGTTAGCACTACCATTTTTCCATGGTGGATCATTATTGATTCCGGTCGCGATTTTTATTGCGATTGATTCTATCTTGGTTAACTTGAGAAACACAGCGTACTCAGCATCAATTCGCCAATTAGTAAGAATGTCGGATGTGGCCAAACTGACTTCGCTCACCACCGCCGTGGCCTCAGCTTCTAGAATATTATCGCCCGTCTTAGGGATTACGCTGTATGCCTTGATTAGTGTCGAGGGATTAATCGCCCTAGAAATCGCAGCGACGGTAGTAGCGATGTTAATTATGATGTCGCTTCATTTCTACGAGGTTAAAGTAGAAAAACAAGAACGCGTATCGCAAAGACAACAGTTTAAACAAACGCTTCAATACGTTAAAAAACGTCCATTTATTCGTGACAGTATCGTCGCGGAAATCGTGGTGAACTTCTTCTACACGGCTGTCGTTACCGGAAGTCCATTCATTATCGTTAACCAATTGGGCTTGCCCAATTCAGTCGTAATTTGGACGGAAACCGGATACTCGATTGGTTATCTAACCGGGAGTTTAATCACCAGTCGATTAAGACAACAAAATCACTTTGGAATTAAGATTATGTCGACCATGATTTTAGTCGGAATTAGTTTAGTCGGCTTAGGATTCCTATTTACCGTTACCAAGAACCAAATGATTGTTTCGGTAATCGGGATGCTATTGTCATTATTGATGGAATTATCGTTTGCCATATTTGATTTGGCGATTGAAATTCGTCTTCAAAGTACCGTTGAACATAACATCTTGGGAAGGGTTAGTTCCACACTCTACACGGTTGGATATGCCATCATGCCATTTGGGACCTTGGTATACACCTGGTTATATGACATGTTCCCACGTGGTAGTTTCATTATGATGATTAGTGGTTTGATTCTAATCATCTACACCGTATTGAGTATTTCCCAATTTGTTCGAAATATCAAAAAAGACGATTTGTATGTAGAAGAGCATGCAGATCAGATTAATTAAACTATAAGTCTAATAATTTAATAAAATATTAATTAAAACTTTATTAATTTGATGATAGAATAAAACTATACAAAAGATGAGGGGATATTCTTATGAATTTTAAGAGAGAGTTAAAGGCATTGTTGTTTGTCTTTTCATTGTTCCTTTTGATCTCTATGGGGGTTAATGCTAATGCTAGCGTTAAGACATACCATCAAAAGGGATATGCTTTGAAGGGTGGCTATGCAACACACTTCGTAAACAACGGAAACTATGCATACATTCCTAAGTATAACTACGGTTCAAGTGCTGGATACTACGAAAGTGCGACTTACCAATCTAATCCATACACTATGTTTGCCAAGGGCGGAAACTTCCGTCGTAACGCCAGAACTAGTTTCTACCTACCAGTCTCATATAACTGGAGTGGTGACCTTGGAAACCCACAAAGTGTCGCTATTTCTAAGTCAGGTCAATACGCTTATGTAATGTACCCAGATGCAAAAAATACTATTGTTAGATACGATTTATGGAAACTTCACAGTCTAGGTGTTGATACCAACAACATGGCAGCACTAAGAATGGGTGTTAGAAACCGTGATCCACAAATTATGTCAGCAATTAAGTTTGGTCCTAAGTTCGCTGCTGGTCACGGTCAATCACTAGCATTGAACCCAAAAACTAACATGCTATGGTACGTAAAGATGGATGTTGTGACTACTACACCAACATTGGTTGAAGTTAGCCCAACTACTTTAAAGCCAGTTAAGCAAATCAAGTTCAAGTTCAGTCGCTCATATTCAATCAATAACGAATTAGCAATTGATAACAACGGAAACTTCTACACATACGTTAAATACCGTATGCAAGGAAAATCCGCTGGTAGAATCGTTATCTTCAAGGGACAAGTTAAGAACAACCACGTTACTTTCCGCGCTATCAAGCAAGGTCTAGCTAACGGTCAAGGTTTCCAAACTCAAGGAATGGGTTACAACCCTGCAAGTAATCGTTTATACTTAGTTTCTGACGGTGTTATTTCATCAATTCCAGTAAACAAGTTAAACAAATTACGTCCAAGGGATGTTAGAACAACCAAGTTCAATACTAACCTAGAATTCGAAGGAGTTGCCTTTAACCAAGCTGGTTTAGGATACATCCTAACAATTCGTGGATCACAACTATTTACTATTAATAACTTTTAAAAATAACGGGAATGTTTCTTTGCGTATATATAAATGTATCGCAGAAAAACAATCCCGTTTTTTGTATTGAATATTTTATTTTTTAATGTTAAACTTATTGAACGTGAGTATTGGTTATAAATAACTCGTACTCCTTACTCAACCCAAGAGGTTGGGTCTAAAGTCCACAAGGAGGTGTAATTCATGGAAGAACACAAATATGAAATTACTTACATCATTCGTCCAGATATGGAAGAAGGAGCTAAGAACGACTTAGTTGCTAAGTTCGACAAGGTTCTAACTGACAATGGTGCTAAGATTATTGATTCAAAAGACTGGTCAAAGCGTCGTTTCGCTTACGAAATCGCCGGTTACAACGAAGGTGTATACCACATCGTTAACCTAACTACTGCAGAAAAGACTGCTCTAGACGAATTCGACCGTCAATCAAAATTCAGTGATGACATTCTACGTCAAATGACTGTAAGAAGATAATTTAGAATTTAAACGTTTTAAAAAAGAGAGGAGTAATTTTCAGCATGATTAATCGTACAACTTTAACTGGTAGATTAACACGGGATGTTGATTTGCGATACACTCCAAGCGGTTCAGCCGTAGGTAACTTCACTTTAGCTGTTGATCGTAGTTTTACCAACCAACAAGGTGAAAGAGAAGCAGATTTTATCAACTGTGTTATCTGGCGTAAATCCGCTGAAAACTTTGCTAACTTCACCCATAAGGGTGCTTTGGTTGGTATTGATGGACGTATTCAAACAAGAAATTACGAAAATCAACAAGGCCAAAGAGTATATGTTACTGAAGTAGTTGTAGAAAACTTTGCATTACTAGAACCTCGTTCAAGTAACCAAGGTAACAACAACGCCGGCAACAATGCTCCTCAAGCAAATGCAGGAAATAACAATCCATTTGATTCATCAAACAATGCCCCATCAAATAATGGTGGCAATAACTCAGCGGATCCATTCGCTAACTCTGGTGATCAAATTGATATTTCCGATGATGATTTACCATTTTAATGTGTAAATAAAAGAGGAGGGAAATTTAATGGCTCAACAAAGAAGAGGTGGCCGTCGTCGCCGTAAGGTTGACTTCATCGCCGCAAACCACATCGAATACATCGATTACAAAGATACTAACCTATTAAGTCGTTTCGTATCTGAAAGAGGTAAGATTTTACCACGTCGTGTTACTGGTACTAGCGCAAAGAACCAACGTAAGTTAACTCTTGCTATCAAGCGTGCACGTATCATGGGCTTAATGCCATTCGTTTCAGAAGACTAAAAATAACTTTTTAACTGGGATTGATTTTTATCGGTCTCAGTTTTTTTATGCTCAAAAATACCTATATGAAGGGGATACAAATAATGTTTGTAGCTCCTTTTTTTGAATAATCACCTAATGTGATAAAATAAAGATATAAAAAAATAAAAAAGAGGAGTTACAATGAAAAAATTGTTCTCGCTAACTAACCTACCTCCATTTTTGAAGAACCAAGTTCTTAGATGGATTGCGTTAGCTTTAACCGTATTATCAATCTTTGGTTTGGTTGTATCTTTCCTATACGATTGGAAATCCGGTGTCCTTTTCTTAGTATTCGTATGTTCATTGTTATCTTACATCTTTAAGAAAATGAACGATCTAAGTGTCAGCACCGATAATTACATCTCAGACCTTTCATACCGTATGCATCGTGGTGAACAAGAAACACTCTTGGAAATGCCAGTTGGTGTATTAATGATCAGTGAAACAGGAGCAATTGAATGGGTAAACCCATATTTGACCCCTTATTTTGGTGATCAAGATTTACTTGGTAAGACCGTCGAAGAAGTAAACGAAGAATTATCCGACATCCTAGAAAACAATTGGGATAATCCTGACTACGCAACCGTGAAATGGGAAGACCATTACTTTACAATGTTGATTCAAAAGGAATATCGCACCATCTACATGATGGATATCACCAAGTACTACCAAATCGAAAAAGACTACAACGACGAAAAAATCGCCGTTGGTCAAGTTTTCTTGGATAACTACGATGAAATTACTCAATCAATGACCGACCAAGAAATCTCAAACCTAAATAACTACGTTACCAACGAATTGACTATTTGGGCTCAAAAATTTGGTTTCTTCATCAAACAAGTGGATGAAGATCACTACATCATGATGGCCTACTCAAAGGTTCTAAAGGATATCGAAGATGACAAGTTCAGCATCCTAGATGAAATCCGTGAATCTACATCTAAGCAAAATTACCCAGTTACCTTGAGTATCGGGATTGCCTATGGTGAAGACAACCTAAACGACCTATCTGAACAAGCCCAAAGTGACTTGGACTTAGCTTTAGGTCGTGGGGGAGACCAAGTTGTTGTTAAGGCTAAAGACCATGAAGCTCGTTTCTATGGTGGTAAGACCAACCCAATGGAAAAACGTACCAGAGTTCGTGCTCGTATGATTTCTCAAGCCCTACAAGAACTATTCAAAGAAGCAGATACTATTTTCGTGCAAGGTCACAGTCAACCGGATATGGACTCAATTGGTGCATGCCTCGGTATTCATCGTTTAGCTAAGATGAATAACAAGCACTGCTATGTGGTTATTCCAGAAGGAACTTTCCACTCTGATGTACAACGTTTAATCGACAAGACTAAGGAAGACGAAACTCTAGCAGATGACATCATCACACCAGATGAAGCCCTACAATTAGCTACTGACAACAGTCTTTTAATCATGGTTGACCACTCTAAACCATCAATGAGTGTGTCTGAAGACCTATACAACAGATTGGAAAGCAAGGTTATGATTATTGACCACCATAGACGTGGTGAAGAATTCCCTGAAAACCCAGTCTTGGTTTACATCGAACCATACGCTTCATCAACCTGTGAATTGATTACCGAAATGTTCGAATATCAATCACAAGATGCGGAACCAGTAAGCAAACTAGAAGCAACAGCAATGTTGACTGGTATCTTTGTTGATACTAAACAATTCACTTTACGTACTGGAACTAGAACGTTTGATGCTGCATCATACCTACGTTCAGCTGGTGCTGACTCAGAAGAAATGCAACAATTCATGCGTGAAAATCCTGATGCCTACATGGCAAGAATGCACCTAATTTCAATGGCCAAGGTCGTTGAAGGACACGAAAACATGATGTATGTAGCCGGTGAAGAAGACAAGGTCTACGATCCTGTCACTGCCGCTCAAGCTGCTGATTCAATGCTAAACATGTCAGGTGTAGAAGCATCTTATGTTATCTCTCATCGTCCAGATGATTTAATCGGTATTTCTGCAAGAAGTAACGGTGAAGTCAACGTGCAAAGAGTAATGGAAGAACTAGGTGGTGGTGGTCACTTATCAAGTGGTGCTACCCAAATTGCCGACAAGACAATTGAAGAAGTGGAACAAATGCTTTTGGATTCCATCAATGAAGTCAAGAGCGAAGAAGCTCCTGAAGAATCAGAAGACAATTAATTCATTCATTTAAAAAAACACCTAGAGAGTTTATAATAATATAAAGACATTAAGAGGAGTGATTTGAATGAAAGTTATATTTTTAGAAGATGTTCGCGGTAAAGGTAAACGTGGAGAAATCAAGAACGTTTCCGACGGATATGCACAAAACTTCTTAATTAAACAAGGTAAAGCTAAAGAAGCAACCAACTCAGCATTAAGCCAACTTCAAGGTGAAAAACACGCCGAAGCAAAAGAAGCTGCAGCTGAATTACAAGAAGCCAAAGACTTAAAGGCAAAACTAGAAGATGATAAGACAGTCGTTGAATTATCTGCTAAAGTTGGTGCTGACGGCCGTTTATTCGGATCAGTATCCTCAAAACAAATCGTTGCAGAAATGCAAAAACAACATGGCTTAAAGATTGATAAGCGTAAGATTGAATTGGGTGAACCAATTAGAACTTTAGGTTACACTAACGTTCCAGTTAAACTACACAAACAAGTTACTGCTACAATCAGAGTTCATGTAAGTGAAAAATAAATCTTAAAGGAAATCGAGGGGGAGTATGAGTAACGAGTATATGAATGGTCAAACACCACCACAAGATTTAGATGGTGAAAAAGCCGTCTTGGGTGCTGTTCTATTAGACAATGAAAAATTAGCAGAAACCCAAGAATTTATTACCTCTGATGATTTTTATCGACATGCTCATCAGTTGATTTTCGCCGCTATGGAGACCTTGGGTGACAAGGATGAACCAATTGATGCGTCGACTTTAAGAACTGAACTTGAAGGTGGCCATAATCTAGAAGATGCCGGTGGTGTGGCTTATTTAGCTGAATTAGCAACCACAACACCAACCGCTGCCAATGCCGTTTACTATGCCAAAAACGTTCACCAAAAGGCAGTTGCTAGACGTCTGATCAAGACCGCAACTGACATCGTGACCGAAAGTTACAACAACAACGGAAACATTGATGAATTATTGGATAACGCTGAACGTTCAATCTTAAACGTTTCAGAAGATAGAAACAGCAATGGTTTCAAGTTCATTGGGGATGTTTTAGGACAATCCCTAGACAGTATTCAAGAATTAGCTCAACAAAAATCAACTGTTACCGGTTTGTCGACTGGTTTTCCAGCCTTAGATAAAATGACAACCGGTCTGCATGATGATGAATTAGTAATTCTAGCCGCTCGTCCAGCCGTTGGTAAGACTGCGTTTGCCCTAAACTTAGCGCAAAATGTGGGTACCAAGTCTGGAAAAGCTGTTGCTATTTTCAGTTTGGAAATGAGTGCTGAATCACTAGTTAGTCGTATGATTTGTGCCGAAGGTAGTATTGATGCTAACCACTTGAGAACTGGTCAATTGACTGGTGAAGAATGGCAAAGTGTCTATATGGCAATGGGTAGTCTATCCAATGCCAGCATCTACATCGATGACACTGCCGGAACTAAGATTTCCGAAATTCGTGCCAAATCAAGACGTTTGGCCAAGGATACTAACAACCTTGGTCTAATCGTGGTCGATTACTTGCAACTAGTTGATGGTGGTAGCCAAGAAAACCGTCAACAAGAAGTTTCATACATTTCACGTCAATTGAAGAAGATTGCCAAGGAACTAGGTGTTCCAGTTATTGCGCTATCCCAATTGTCTCGTGGAGTTGAACAACGACAAGACAAGCGTCCGGTTCTATCTGATATTCGTGAATCTGGATCAATCGAACAAGATGCCGATATCGTTGCCTTCCTATACCGTGATGATTATTACGAAAGAGAAGATGGCGACGATGATGAAGAAGAATCAGAAGTAGAAGAAAACAACGACGTAGGTGAAGTTGAAGTAATTATCGAAAAGAACCGTTCAGGTCCTCGTGGAACTGTTAAGTTACTATTTATCAAATCACATAATAAATTCTCATCTATCGCATACAATCCAGATGATGAGGGTTAATTAAAACTAAATCCTTAGCGTTTGCTAAGGATTTTTTTGTCAAAATTCGGGGGTGAGAGAATGAATGAAATTAAACTGCACTGGTTATTCTTAGGATCTTTAATCAATAACATTGCGGTAAGTACGGTCTGGCCGCTTACGACCGTCTACATGCATGATGCATTGGGCAAGTCATTGACTGAAGTCGGCATAATTTTGTTCCTATACTCAAGTTCTAACGTTTTGGGTAATTATATATCGGGGAAACTATTTGACCGCCATAATCGCTATATTTTGACGATAATGGGGATTATTACTTCCGTGTTGATATCGTTTGGATTAATTTTCTTCAATGGCTGGCCATACTATCCAATTGGATTGGTATTATTTGGCTTTACGACCGGTTGGAACCTAACGATGATTAATTCCTTAGGGACTACCGTTAAAATGAAATCAGGGCGTTTTATTTTCAATATGCTGTATTTAGCGCAAAACGTCGGGGTGGTATTTGGCACGATTGCGGTTGGTTTTATCTATCCAATCGGAATTGGCTACGTCTTCATGTTGACCACTGCCATATTGATTATTTACGGCATTAGCGCCATTCTGACCTATCACAAAGAGGGTTCGATTTATCCTATCAAACGTGATGCGATGAAGAAGACAAAGGTAAAGTTACCGCGTCCAAACTGGATTATCGTCACCACATTCTTCGTAACACTAGCCATCATTTGGATTGTCTATGAACAATGGGTATCCAACATGTCGGTATACATTACCGGATCAGGCATTCCACTATCAATGTACAGTCTATTGTGGACGTTAAACGCATTCTTGTTGGTAGTATTCCAACTATTGATTAACTGGATTGCGCAAAAACACGACAGCCTTTACTTCCAAATTTACTTTGGAATTCTATTTATCGGTTTGTCATTCTTCACACTAATCTTTACCCATACCTACACCGGATTCGTCATCTCAATGATTGTTCTAACATTGGGAGAAGCATCCGTCATACCTTCAATTCCAGCGTTGGTCAACGAGTTAACGCCGGTTGAAGTAAAGGGTAAGTATCAAGGATTAACTAATGCCTGGGCCGCAATTGGTAAGGCAATTGGACCGTTAGTCGGTGGAATCATCATTGATGCCACTTCGTATGGATTATTGTTCATCGTATGTACAATCACGTGTGTGGTAATTATTCTAGGATCAGAATTAATCGCCAGATATTCACGTAAAAAAGTAACTAAATATTCAGAATAATTGGTTCGCTATTTTTATAGCGAACTTTTTTATTAAAAATAAATTAGAATAGTAAAAGCCGATATGTAGCTATTATTATTTTATCTAATGCTAGTATCGAAAACACAAATGACAAAATGGTTAGAAAACCATTGACCTTTTTGAACTCAAAGTCTAGTATTTGAAATGTTCAATAAATAAAAAACAAATAACTAATAAAACATTTTGATGAAGGTAATTAGATCTTTAGCCGTACTAAGCGAGTGTCGTTGCTGAAAGGGCATTGCGACTATTGATTGAAAGACTTGATTGTATAAGTTCACTTTTCCAGGTGAAATGGTTGTACCCATTATCGTACCGCGTATGAAGCACTAATTGTGTAGTACGAGCGAGAAAATATTTGTGAAAATATTTTGAATCTGGGTGGTACCACGTTACAGACGTCCCTTAGCCGATTGGCTGAGGGGCGTTTTTTAGTTATTTGTTAAAAAGTTGGGAGAGATTTATATGCATAGAAAAATTTTTAAGAACGCCAACATCTTTGATGGAGTCCACGAAGATGTCTTTAAAGATTTTAGTTTTGCAGTCGATGTAGAAACAGGGAAGATTACTGAAATTGCTCAAAAAATTTCGCCAGCAGCAGACGATGAAGTAATTGATGTAAATCATAAGTTTGTCGCTCCGGGTTTAATCAATGCCCACACTCACATCACCAGTGATCCTAACATTAGCACTGGAGGTGATAAGGACGTTGTAGAAACCACAGTCGATGCCATTAAGGCATTACGAGCATTCTTAAAATCTGGCTGTACATACGTGAGACAATGCGGTGCTAGATACGGAATCGATATTCCAATCAAGCGTTTAATTACCGAAGGCAAAATTGATAATGTTCCACATGTGATGGCTTCAGGGAAGGCCTTTACTATGACCGGTGGACATGGTGATTATGCCAACGGCGGAAACGTTGTTGATTCTCCAGATGAAATGAGAAAGAAAATTCGTGAAGGCTTAAAAGCTGGTGCTGATTGCATCAAGATTATGGCATCTGGAGGAGTAATGTCACCTGGTGACTTCATGGACGAAGCTCAATTAACAATTGATGAAATGAAGGTCGCCGTTTATGAAGCACATAACAAACATAAGATTGTCGCAGCTCACGCTGAAGGTAATCCAGGAATCAGAAACGCCATTGAAGCTGGCGTAGATTCTATCGAACACGGTTTTTACGTTGACGATGAAGAAATCGCAATGATGAAAGAACGTGGCACATATATTGTTCCAACCATTATCGCCGCTGCATCTGTAACCGAGAAGGGTAAGGAAACATTACCTAAGTGGGAACACCAAAAGATGGCTAACGCAATGGACGATGCATATACCAATGTCAAAAAGGCGTACGAAAATGGCGTCAACATCGCATTAGGTACTGATGCAGGAACACCTTATAACTACTTTGATATGACCACTCCTAAGGAATTAGAGATGATGGTTGATCGTATCGGAATGAGTGAATTTGAAGCGTACAGAACTTCTTACAAGGCCGCAGAGTTAATGAAAATTGATGATGAATACGGCTCAATCGAGAAAGATAAATACGCGGATTTCATAATCATTGATGACAATCCAATGGAAGATATCAAAGCAGTCCAACAAACAGATAAAGAAGTGTATATAAGCGGAAGAAAAGAATTTTAGAATAGGGGATGAATTTTATGAAGAAAAACAAAATGATTATCGGATCAACCATGATTATGATGGCCATTGGTTTAGCCGCCTGTGGTAAGTCCAACTCAGCAAGTCAAACATCCAATAACGGAACTACCAAGCCAATTAATTGGATGGCATCATCAGAAATTACCACTTTAGACCCTTCAAAGATTGTTGATGCAGAGACAGGTAATACTGCTTTAAATGCTGAACAAGGTTTATTAACCTACGGGGACAAAGGTAAATTAGAGAACGGAATAGCTAAAAGTTACGATGTTTCAAAAGATGGTAAGACATACACATTCCATTTAAGAGATAATGCTAAATGGAGTGATGGTAGCAAGGTCACTGCCAATGATTTCGTTTACGGAATTCAACGCACAGTTAACCCTAAAACTGCCGCACAAAATACATATGATTTCGATCATATCGTAAATTATGAAGCTGTAAGTAAGGGTCAAATGTCATACAAGAAGTTAGGTGTTTCAGCACCAAACGATAAGACGGTAGTATTTAAACTATCTAACCCACAACCATATTTTAAGTACCTAGTAGCTGGGACTGATTTCCTACCTCAAAAACAATCATTTGTTGAATCAAAAGGTAGCAAGTATGGAACTAACTCAGAAAATCAAATTTACGATGGACCATTTAAGGTTACCGGATGGACCGGAACCAATGATACTTGGATGCTAGAAAAGAATGATAACTACTGGGATGCCAAGAGTACTAAGTTAGAAAAGATTAAGATTAACGTTGAAAAGGACGCTAACACTGCCTACAATGAATACCAATCAGGTCAACTGGATGAAATGATGTTAGCTGATAAGGAACAAGTTAAACATTACAAGGGCACTCCGGAATTCCATCAATTAGCCAGTGCACGTAACAACTATCTAGAATTTAATGAAGACAGGATTCCTGCATTTAAGAATGTCAACATTAGAAAAGCTCTATCAATGGTAGTTAACAGAGATCAATTTGTTAACGACGTAATGGGTGATGGCTCATTCCCAGCTAAGGGATTAGTTTCAACTGGAATGATGAGCAGAAATGGTGTTGATTTTGCAGATGCTGCTTACGTTAAGGACGCAGCAACCTACAACAAGAAGAAGGCTCTATACTACTGGAATAAGGGAATGAAAGAAATTGGTAAGAAGTCACTTACATTCAACATCTTGTTCGATGATACTTCTGAAGGTAAATCAATCACTGAATTCCTACAAAGTTCAGCATTTAGTCAACTACCTGGTTTGAAGGTAACCGCTACTAACATTCCAACTAAGGCTCGTTTGAGCAGACAAATTGCCTACGATTACGACGCCACAGTTACTGGATGGAGCACCACTTACCCAGACCCAATTTCATTCCTACAATTGCTAACAAGTACCTACCCATACAACTTTGCAAGATGGAAGAATGCTGAATATGACAAGTATGTAAATGCTGCATCAACCACCGATGCAAACAACTCAGAAAAGCGTTGGGATGACATGGTTAAGGCCGAAAAGATTCTTATGAACGATCAAGGTGCCGTACCATTCTACCAAAGCTCAGAACCACAAGTTGTTAAGACTAACATCAAAAATGTTACCCACTCAGCTACCGGTTTGGAATGGAACTTTAGTAAAGCATACGTTGAAAAATAGTTATTTTAAAAATATATAATAATTAAAAAACCATCATTGTTTATAAATGATGGTTTTTTACATGCTTTATGTCTAAAAAAACTTTAATTATAAAGTTTATTAATTGTAGATATTACGATGTTAATACCACTAATTTCGGTGTCCAAATCTAAAGTGGGCATTTCTTTTTTATAAGCGTAGTTGCTTGGTAAATGAATAAAACATGCTTTCATATTTGGATACTTATCTCGAATAAGATATTGGCATTCATACATAATATGATTACATACGTAACGTCCTGCGTTATCAGATAAATGGCTGGGAATACCTGCTTCTTTTAATGCATTTACAAGTTCTGTAACTTGTAAATTTACGTAATAATATTTTTCTCCCTGTTGATGAATAAATTCATGTTCCGGTTTATAACCTGAATTATCAGGTACGGTTGTGTGATCCTCATTGAATGCAATTGTTTCTGGAGTAATTTCTTTTCTACCAGCTGCCTCGCCGAGACAGATAACCACATCTGGATTGAATTGCTCAATAGTCTTGTTTAAAACAACCGCGCTTTTTTTAAATTCAGTTGGCAATAATTTTTTTATAATTATGTTGTCATTTAATTTATTAGGAAGAGCATCTAGCACACTCATCGATGAATTTTTTTCTGACCCGTTAAATGGTTCAAAACCAGTAACTAATATTTTCATGTTAAGAGCCCCTTTATCTAATTAGATTCAATATACATTCAAATAGTAAGTGAAATTATTTCATCTTTCTAATATAAAATTAATAATTAAGTTGACATATATTGTAATGATAGCATATCATATTTTCAATCGTTCTAATCATTTTCTAATCTAAAATAAGGAGGTTGATTAATATGTCAAAATTAATTAACAAAATTAGTAAAAGAATGGAAAACGTCAAACCAGATGCTATTTTATCGTTTGGAGCTTCCATTGCAGATGTTGATGGGTTGATTCCGTTAACAATAGGAGAGCCTGATTTTAACACACCTGATCACATTAAGGAGGCAGCTATTCAAGCAATTAATGACAACCAAAGTCATTACACTGATTCTCGTGGGGTTGTCGAATTGCGTGAAGCTGCCGTTAAATTTTTAGCAGATAAGTATGATTTGCATTATGATGCTGATGAAGAATTCCTAGCCACAGTTGGTGTAACTGAGGCCGTATTCTTAACTTTTGCTGCTATTTTAGATCCAGGAGATGGAATAATTATTCCTTCACCTGCTTTTTCACCATACTTTAATAGTGCTGCATTTTTTGGAGCTAATCCAATTGAAGTAGATACTTCAAAAGATGGTTTTATCCTAACTCCTTATAGATTAGAAGAAGCGATTAAGCAACATCCAGAAACTAAGGCGGTTATTATTAATACTCCTAATAACCCGACGGGAGTTTCTTATACTAGTGAACAATTAAAGAAACTAGCTGAAGTTATAGAAAAGTATGATATTTTCTGTATTAGTGATGAAATTTATAGTGAATTAAATTACGAACATGAACATGAATCAATTGCTAAATTTATTCGAGACCAAACAATTGTATATAATGGACTATCTAAGTCGCATGCAATGACAGGATGGAGAATTGGTTTAGTATATGGTCCTGCTGATATTATTAATGTCATTAAATCAATTCATGAATACAATGTTAGTTCATTGACAGATAACGCTCAATTTGCTGCCGCTGAAGCCTTAAAAAATGGTCAAAATGATGGCCCTGAGATGAAAAAAGTATATGAAAAACGTCGTGCTTTATTACGACAAGGCCTTGCTGAGTCTGGAATTGAAAGTGCTAACCCAAGTGGGGCATTCTACATTTTTGCTAAAATCCCAGATAAGTTTGGGGATGATGACTTTGCATTCTGTACCCGTTTAGCTAAAGAAGCTAAAGTTGGTACAATGCCTGGTAGTGCGTTTGGTAAATCTGGAAAGGGGTATTTCCGTCTAAGTTATGCAACCAGTGAAGACAATTTGAATGAAGCGATTAAACGTATCGCTAAGTTTGTGGAGGATAACTAGATGAAATTACTAATGTTTAACACCCAACCATATGAAGTAGAAACTTTTGCAAAGATTGCTAATGATTTGAAGGTCGAAATTGACTGGACAGAAGAGGGATTATCCCTTGATAACGTTGACAAGACCAAGGATTATGACGCAATTACCATCCAACAACACGGTAACCTTGAGGGTGAAGATTTATACAAACGTTTGGCTGAAAATGGTATCAAACAAATTTCGTTACGTAGTACCGGATACGAAATCATTGATTTAGATCTAGCCAACAAATACAACCTAAAAGTTACCAACGTTTCAGGTTACTCGCCTCGCTCGGTTAGTGAATTAGTGCTAGCTGATACCATGGCGTTATTACGACGCTTAAAGGATTACAGCAAGCGTGAGGAACGAAACGACTTTAGTTGGACCGGTGGGCAAGCCCGTGAAATTCATAACTTAACCGTTGGAGTAATCGGAGCCGGTACCATCGGAAGTGCATCCGCACGTATTTTTAGAGCTTTAGGTGCTCGCGTTTTAGCATACGATCCAGTCCAACGAACTGATTTGGCTGATACGGTCGAATACGTTGATGTAAACCGCTTATTATCAGAGTCTGATGTCGTAACCATACACACGCCTTTAACTCCTGAAATGGACCGTTTTATGAACTTTGATCAATTCAAGAAGATGAAAAACGATGCCATTTTTATCAACGCCTCCCGTGGAGGAGTCGTTGATACTGACGCGTTAGTTGCTGCTCTAGAGGCTGGTGAAATCGGTGCGGCAGGAATTGATGTTTTTGACGGCGAAGCTGGAATCACCAGTGTCGATCTTGGTGATAAAGGATACGATAATGACAACTTAAAAGCTTTAATTGCGATGGATAACGTAATTGTTACCCCACATATTGCTTTCTTTACCGACATTGCAGTCTACAATATGGCGCTATTCTCAACGAGAGATGCTATCAAGATTGTTAACGGAGAAGAGGCTATATACCCCGTTAATTAAAGAAACAAAAAAGAGCTCATTATGAGCTCTTTTTTGTTGGAAAATAATATGTAATTATGATATAGTTGCATTTGCAACAAAATCGGAGGTGCTTATATGGATTCATTAAGACAAATAGGTGTGATAGCAAGGTCTTTGGATTCGATTAGTAATATAGAGTTTAAGGAATATGAATTATCAAAGGGGCAATATCTATATTTAGTCCGTATAGGCGAAAACCCCGGGATTATTTTACAACAACTATGTGAAATGATTTGTGTTGATAAGACAACTGGTAGCAGGGCCGTTAACAATTTAGTAAAAGCGGATTTAATAAGAAAAGAAATTAGTGAGAAGAATAGAAAAAATCAGCTCTTATACCTGACTGAAAAAGGAAAAGAAATGTATGACATTGTGGACAGGGAGAATAAGTATTCTAACGAAGTTGCACTTAGTGGTTTTAGTGCATCCGAAAGGAAAGTATTCAACCAACTATTGGATAGGGCGAAAGCCAATGTTTATAAAGACTGGCAAAAAGTTAAACGTGGTGAGAAAAGAGATTACTAGGAGGACTTGTTATGACAGAAATGAAGGAAGTAAAATTATCTGACGTTTATGAACTTCGTCAAATTAGTATTGAGACTTTTAAAGATACATTTGGTGATGATAACAGTCAGCAAGATTTAGAAGAAATGTTCAAGAATAATTATGGAATTGATCAGCTAAAGAAAGAAATTAGCGATGATAAAACTGATTTCGAATTTATCTATGTTGACAATGAATTGGCTGGTTACCTAAAGATTAATATCGATGAATCTCAATCTGAAGATATGGGTAGTGACTATTTAGAAGTTGAAAGAATTTACATCAGAAAGAATTTTAAACGTCGTGGCTTAGGCTCTCAATTTATGAGCTACGCGATTAATGCTGCTAAAGAAGCAAATAAGAGCTATATTTGGCTTGGAGTTTGGGAAAACAATACAAACGCGATTGGTTTCTATCAAGTAAAAGGATTTATGCCTTTCTCTGAACACATCTTTGTTGTGGGTTCCGATAAACAAAGAGATATTTTGATGAAAAAAGCAATATAAAAAGAGCTCATTATGAGCTCTTTTTTAGTTATATAAACTATATACGCTTAATAGGACTGAAATGATTAAATTAATCAAAATGATGGTAAAACCAAGTGTCCCATTTGCGACTAGAATGATTCCTAAGATAAATACGATGATGCCGATTACTGCGGTGATCATCCAATTGTTTTTCCAGAAAAATAAAATGATTTCAACAAATGTCAAAATGGTGATTAACCATAATAATGTTAGTGAAAAATCAGTCACGTATAAGTCTGAAATATCTTTGATGGTGATAATTAGCATGTAGACGGTCATCAAAAGACTGATGGCAGCTAGCACACCTTTTGTAGTTTTTTGCATTTGTATTCAACTCCTGACCTTATTTTAAATGTCTCAGGGATGCTTGTAAAACTAAAATAAAAAAGAGCTCTATGCGAGCTCTTTTTTATTAGCTTTCACCGTTAACTAGATATTCTGGTGAGAATAGTTGTTTAACTTTTTCAGGAGATAGAATATGGTTTTGGATTAATAGGTTTGGCACGGTTTCGTGTTCCTTGGTGGCTGTCTTGATTAGTTCGGTGGTCTTGTTGTAACCCAAGATAGGAGATAGGACTGTGGCGGTTACAGCTGATTTACGAACGTCATCTAGACATTGTTTTACATTGACGTCGATACCGTCTAGGCAGTGATCAACCAATGTTTCGATTGCGCGTGCCAAGTGAACTTCGGCGGTTAGGATGCTCTTGAACATGATTGGTTCAAAGGCGTTTAGTTCCAATTGACCGGCTTCTGAAGCGGCTGTGACGGTGGCGTCAAAACCGATAACTTCAAAGGCAACCTGGTTCACAACTTCTGGGATAACAGGGTTAACCTTGTTAGGCATGATTGATGAACCTGCTTGGCGTTTTGGTAGGATTAATTCATTCAAACCAGATTGTGGACCGCTACCAAGTAGACGTAAGTCGTTACTGAACTTGGATAAGTCAACGGCCAATGTTTTTAAACTAGAGGAGAATGCGACGAAGTGATCTGTGTTTTGAACAGCGTCAATTAAATCTTCATCCTGTTTTAGGTCGAAACCGGTAATCTTGTTGATTTCGTCAACGATGTGATCACGGTAGTACTTAGTGGTGTTGGTTCCAGTACCAATGGCAGTTCCGCCCATGCTGACAGTCTTTAGTTCATTTTCAGCGCTGTTGATTCGTTTCAAATCACGACGGAATAATGATGCGTAAGCATGGAATGTCTTTCCATAGGTAGTAGGAACGGCATCTTGAAGTTGGGTTCGACCTAGTTTAATGGTGAACTGGAATTTCTTGGATAGTTCATCTAGGATCTCGATTAATCGATTAATTTCGCCGGTTAATTTTGGTAAACGTTTAATCATTGCTAGTTTACCGGCGGTTGGGTAGGTATCGTTAGTAGATTGTGCTTGGTTAACATCATCGTTTGGATGAATGAAGACATCAGGGTGTAATTTCATTGCGACATTGGCAATTACTTCGTTTACGTTCATATTTGTGGAAGTTCCGGCACCACCTTGAATGGCTGGAGTGATAAAACTCTCTGGTGAGGGGTGCTCAAGCAAGTAGTCGCAAGCATCTACGATTGTGTTATATTTTATAACATCAGTCGCTTTCGCACCGTAATTTGCGGTGATTGAGGCTTTTTTAATCTGAATGTAGCTTTCAATCAAAAGTGGGTCAACTTTCTCTTCTGTAATCGGAAAATTCCCTGCGGCTCTAAGGGAGTGGATGCCATACAAAGCATCATCAGGAACTTCTAGTTTACCAACACAATCTTTTTCGATACGCATAAAAACATCTCCTAAATAGTTATATGTTATAAAATGTTACATTAAGTATAAACTAAATCTTTAATTAGTCAAATGAAATATTTAAATTTGTTTCACATGAAACAAAACACCCCTAGAAATCTATCTAGGGGCGTTAGTTTTAACCAACGGAATCTTCCATTTGGTAGTCAATTAATTTATTTAATTCCATCGCGTATTCCATTGGAAGTTGGTTTGAGAAGGGTTCAATGAATCCCATAATAATCATCTTAGTAGCTTGAGCTTCTGATAATCCACGACTCATTAGGTAGTATAAATCTGTTTCTGAAATCTTTGAAACCTTAGCTTCGTGTTCGATTTCAGAATCACCATTGTAAATATCGTTGTGTGGGATTGTATCACTCATCGAGTCATCATCCATGATGATCGTGTCACATTCGATATGTGATTTAGAATAGTGAGCTTTATCAATCATACGAATTGTTCCACGGTAGTTACAAGTTCCACCGTTTTTACAGATTGATTTTGATACCACGTTGGATGAGGTGTGAGGGGCATGGTGTCGCATGATGCATCCGGTATCTTGGTAAATATCACCGCTGGCAAATGCGATTGATAGCATTGTTCCATTGGCGTATGGACCATTCAGATCGATACTTGGATACTTCATGGTGACCTTCGATCCTAGGTTTCCGTCGACCCATTCCATTGTGGCATTTTCATCGGCGGAAGCACGCTTGGTTTCCAGACTGTAAACATTGTCGGACCAGTTTTGAATGGTGGTGTAACGACAAAAGGCATTCTTCTTCACGAAGACTTCGACGTCGGCTGCATGCAAACTATCTTCTGAATAGTTAGGTGCGGTACAACCTTCGACGTAGTTCACACTGGCATCTTCATCAACGATGATGAGGCTTCTTTCGAATTGACCGGTTCGACCGGCGTTGATTCTAAAGAATGCCTGAATTGGAATTTTGGCATGAATTCCTTTTGGAACGTACAAGAAGACACCACCGGACCAAACCGCTGTGTTTAGCGCAGCGAATTTGTTCATTTGAGGCGTTACTAGTTTACCGAAGTATTCCTTAACTAAGTCAGGGTGTTCTTTTAATGCAGTATCGGTATCAGAAAAGATGATTCCCATGTCGGCGAATTCTTTTTTGATGTTGGCGTAGACAGCTTCTGATTCGTATTGAGCTTCGGCACCTGCTAGGTATTTACGTTCTGCTTCTGGAACCCCAATCTTTTCAAAGGTATTCTTGATATCTTCTGGAACATCGTCCCAACTACGGGAGACTGAATCGGTCGCTCTTTGGAAGTATCTGATTTTGCTTAAGTCGAGATCAGATAGGTCGGGGCCAAAATCAGGCATGGGTAGTTTTTGAAAGATTTTAAAAGCATTCAAACGAATATCTAACATCCATTTGGGTTCATGTTTTTGTGCTGAGATTTCGCGGACGATATCTTCAGTTAGGCCATCGCCGGTTGAAAAGACTGGTTTGACGTCGTCTTTAAAACCGTATTGATAATCATCATTTAAGTGTTGGATTGATTTATCGATTGATATCATCTCCGTTAATTAATTGATAAATTGCTTTGAAGGGAAGCATGGCACATTTAATGCGGATTGGTAGGTGCACGACAGATTGAAAGGCGACTAAATCACCCAACAATTCTTCGTCGAAATCTTCGTGTGTCATCATTTTGGACATGTTTAAAACGAGTTCATTGATTTGATCAGCGGATTTATCTTGAATTGCTTCTAGCATCATCATGGTAGCACCTTTACAAATAATGCAGCCATCGCATGCTACTTGTAGGTTTTCTACGTTGGGTTGCTTTGTATCAGCGGTCATCGAAATGTCATCACCACAAGTGGGATTAGTTAGATGGACGTCTGAATCAAACTGATTATTGTTTGGGCACTCACCGGCTTTTTGCATGATGATGCGTTGATAAATGTTACTTAGATCCATTGAAAAATTCCTTCATTTCGTTAATACAGTCGACTAGTCTGTTGCATTCTTCAATCGTGTTGTAGATGTAGAGACTAGCACGTAAAGTCGCGTTGACCCCCAGTTTGTGGGTTAGTGGTTCGGCACAGTGTTGACCAGCTCTAACGTCGATATTCTTAGAGTCAAGGAAGGTTGCAGCGTCGTGCGGGTGAATATTGTCGACGTTAAAAGAGACGATTCCAGTTTGGCGATTACTTGGTCCGTATACTGAAACGCCGTCTAGTGCGTTAAGTTGGTCGTATAGGTATTGGCCTAGTTTTTCACATTGTGCCTGCACGTTAGTCGTCTTAAGTTCTTTTAGATAAGAAATTGCGGCGTCTAGGCCGATGACACCCTCAATGTTAGGAGTGCCGGCTTCTAGACGGTATGGAATTTCTTTGACCTTGTAGTCGGTAGTGGAGACTGATTCAATCATCTCACCGCCGACACGGGGACTATCCATGTTTTCTAGTAAATCTTGTTTACCGTATAAAACACCGATGCCGGTTGGTGCCATCATCTTGTGTCCGGAAAAGGCTAACCAGTCAATTGGTGTTTCTTGCACATCGATTGGTATTTCGGGAGCAGCTTGCGCACCATCGACTAGGATGTCAGCGCCGTGTTCATGAGCCAATGTGGTTAGTTGATCAATCGGATTGATATTTCCTAAGACATTGGAAACGGCGGTGACGGCCACTAGTTTGGTTTTGTCGGAAATGATTTGTTCAGCGGCATTTAAGTCGAGGTTGGCATCTTCATTTAGCGGAATGAATTTTAAAGTTGCGCCGTTATTTTTCGCAATCTTTTGCCAGGGAAGGAGATTACTGTGGTGTTCTGCGATTGAAACTACAATCTCGTCACCAGCTTGTATGTGCTTTGCATAATATCCGTTAGCGATTAAGTTGATGCTATCGGTGGTACCAGCAGAAAAGACGATTTCTTTTGCGCTGCTGGCATTGATGAATGAGGCAATGTTTTGTCTGGATTGTTCAAACATTTTTGTAGTTTCCCCAGCATCAGTGTAGACGCTTCGGTGCACGTTGAAATTGTGATGAGTGTAAAAGTTACTGATTGCGTCAATGACATACTTTGGCTTTTGAGTTGTTGCAGCGTTGTCAAAGTAAATCATATCTGAGTGCTCTTTGAAGATGGGAAAGTGATGACGAATGTTTAGACTATCCATGAATACGCTCCTCTAGGTTATTTAATAAGTGTTCTTGTACTGATTTATCTGGGAATTTTTCGATTAGTGGTGTCAAGAATCCGCGGGTTAATAGGAAACGGGCGGTCTTGGCGTCAATTCCTCTTGTTTTTAAATAGTATAGCTGTTCGGGGTTAACTTTACCAACACTCGCAGCGTGACCGGCCACCACATCGTGATTGTCGATTAAAAGAATTGGATCAATTTTTCCCTTGCTTTCGGGACTTAAAGTTAATAGTCGACTGATTTGATCTGAATCAGAATCGCTAGCTTCCAGCTTGATTTGACCAGTAGTATCGTAGACAGTCTTGGACTTATCGGCGACGATACCACGTTGTGATATCAAGCCACTCGTATTGGGACTTTTATTGATAATTTTGGTTTGAACTACTTGGTTTTGGTTTTGATCGGATAGACTCACTAGGTTAATCCTAGCGGAACTGCCCATACCATCGAGGTCAATGTTGCTGTAGTAGCGACTATCACCATGATTAAATAGACCGACGTAAGTCTTTAAGTTGGCGTTTTGTGCTAAGTAAGCATTTAAAACGCGGTGAGATTTTTCGCTATTAGTCATCGCAGCGTCATAGAAGGAGACGTTGGCGTGATCACCCAGTAATACTTCAATCATTAGGCGGTCTTTTTTAGGGTGTTGTTTTGAATCCTTGTAGGTAAATGAAACTTCACTTCCTGAAGCAGAGATAATTAGGAGGTGTTTTTCCTGCATGTTGTGATCGACTAAGTCGGAGATATCGATTGATTCATCAACGCAGACATCCTTTGGGATGAAAACAAACCCACCACTTTGTAGATACGCAAGATGGTTCGCATTTAATGCGTTATCGCGCCAATAAATTGCTTTTTCCATCAAGTTTTCTTGGATTAGTTCTGGAAACTCGTTTGCAGCGGCGAACAAGTCCATCATGATAATGCCTAAATCCTGTAAATTTTTCGGTGCCAAGTTTTGCGTATTTATTGAACGAGAACTAAGTTCTGGTGATTCAAAGTGAAACTTGCGAAGCGATGCGGGGACCTTCATGGTATTTCTCATGTCGTTTGCGACAATGCGTTTAACGGTTAACCATTGTGGTTCGTTATGTGATTGGGCAAATTCTTGAACTGACATACTCATTATTCATCCACCAGCTTTACGTCGATGCCTAATTGATCACGCAATTGGGCATAACCGTTTTGTTCTAGTTGTTCGGCTAGGTGGTAGTCACCGCTGGTAACGACACGACCACCCATCATAACGTGAACGACGTCTGGTTTAACGTAACGTAAGATACGGTTGTAGTGGGTGATGATAAGTGAAGAGAAGTGATTGTCTCGCATGTGATTGATTCCCTTTGAAACGACTTTTAAGGCGTCGATATCTAGTCCAGAATCGATTTCATCTAAGATGGCTAGATTGGGCTGAATCATCATCATTTGAAGAATTTCGTTACGCTTCTTTTCACCACCGGAGAAACCTTCGTTAAGGTATCTATCAGTGTATGATTCGTCGATATCCAAGAAGTCCATGACGAAGTCTAGACGCTTCATGAAGTCTAAAACTGATACTGGTTTATCAGCCACCGCATTCATTGCGGCATGAATGAAGTCGACATTTTTAATCCCGCTGATTTCAGTAGGGTATTGCATACCAATAAAGAGACCCAAACGGGCACGTTCATCAGTTGCCATGTCGTTCAATTCCTTGCCATCAAATGAGATGGTTCCTTCAGTAATTGAATACTTGGGAGAACCCATGATGGTTTGAGAAAGGGTGGACTTACCGGTTCCGTTGGGGCCCATGATGACATGGACTTCGCCGTCGGGGATGGTTAAGTTTAGACCCTTGATGACTTCTTCATCGGTTTCATTGATTTTAACGTGTAGGTTTTCAATTTTTAACACAATAATCCTCCTAGTGAACTAACTTGTCCCAAAGTACGACCTTGTTTTCTTCAAGTGACTTTGGCACATTGATAATTCTTTGGTTAGCACTACCGCGGAATTGAAGAGTTAAATCTTTTTGGTCTTCCATGAAACGACCATCAACTAGGATGTCGATCATTGAAAGTAGTTTTAATTTGTCATATGAATCTTTTAGCAATTCATCGAATGTGTAACCTGACCATGACCAGATGTCCTTGGTGTGGCCGAATTCTTCTCTAACTCGTTTGCATAAACGAAGACAAACTTGAGTATTCAAGAATGGTTCTCCACCCAAGAGGGTAAGACCTTGAACGTAATCTTTTTTCATATCTTCGATGATTTGGTCTTCTAAATCTTGTGAGTAAGGTTGTCCGTAATGGAAGTTTTGTGAGGCGACATTGTAACAGCCGGGGCATAAGAACTTGCAACCAGAAACATAGATACTGCAACGGATTCCCTCACCATCAACGAAGTTAAATGGCTTATAGTCAGCAATATATTGTTGGCTTAAGTCTTTTGCAAGCCATTCCTTAGGCTTTGGATTGTTTGGCTGTCTCTTCATGTGCGACACTTTCTACCATTCCTTTCGACATATTCTTTTGACGTGATGAAATTTCAACGTGACGACCGTGAACCATTGGACGTGCTTGAGGGTTACCTAAGTAACCACAAGTTCTCTTAACAACGTCACAGTACTTAGGATCATGGTTACCACATTGAGGACACTTGAAACCACGGGCGGTAGCTTCAAATTCACCCTTGAAACCACACTTGAAGCACTTATCGATTGAAGTGTTGGTACCTAGGTATCCAACGTGATCGTATGCCCAGTCCCAAACGGCTTCTAGTGCCTTAGGGTTTTGCTTTAAGTTAGGGTATTCACAGTAGTGAATGAATCCTGCTGAGGCATAGTGAGGATAAGCTTCTTCAAATGTTAGTTTTTCAAATGGGTTAGGACGTTTTCTAACATCGTAGTGGAAACTGTTAGTGTAGTATTCCTTATCTGTGATGTCTTTAACCTTACCGAATTTTTCGATATCGTCTTGAGCGAATGTATCGGTTAATGATTCGGCTGGAGTGGAGTATAGACTGTAGTGATATCCACTTTCCTTACTCCATACACGGCATAGACGGTTTAGTTCAGCGACGATGCTGACAGTAAAGTCGTGGGCTTCTTGGTTTGATTCCCAATCAGGACCGAAGAAGGCAGTACCGACTTCGTATAGTCCGATGTAACCAAGTGATACTGTGGCACGTTCGTTTCTGAATAGTTCATCAACACTATCAGTTGATTTTAGACGTTTGCCAAATGCACCGTACTTGTATAGTAGTGGGGCGTTATCTGGTTTGGCTTCCTTAGTTCTTTCGATACGGTATGCCATGGCTTGGTGAACGATACCTAGCTTTTCTTCAAAGATGTGCCAGAATAAGTCCATGTCACCCTTGGCCAATAATGCAATACGAGGAAGGTTAACGGTAACAACACCTAAGTTCATACGACCAGCGTTTACGGCTTTACCATTTTCGTCAGTCCACTTAGGTAGAAATGATCGACAACCCATAGGTGCCTTGAAGTCACCAGTGATTTCACAAAGTTTGTCGTACATCAAAATATCAGGATACATACGCTTTGTAGCACATTCGATGGCTAGTTCTTTCACGTCGTAATTTTCATCGTTAGGATTTAAATTTAAGCCTTTCTTCAATACATAGATTAGCTTAGGGAAGATGGCAGTACGACGTTCCTTACCAAGTCCTTTAATACGAATTCTTAGGATATCTTTTTGAATTTCCTTTTCAATCCAGCTGGTACCTAGACCGAAACTAACAGTAGTGAAAGGTGTTTGACCTTGTGATGAGTATAGAGTGTTAATTTCGTATTCTAGTGATTGCATAGCGTCGAAGATGTCCTTCTTAGTACGGTCCTTAGCGTATTCTTCGCGCTTGTCTTCTTCGACCCATTCTGAAGCAGTCTTTAAGTGCTTTTCGTAGTTGATCTCGGCAAATGGAGCTAGTACTTCATCAGCACGATCGAATGACAGACCACCGTATTGTAGGGATGCTACGTTGGCGATGATTTGAGAAACTTGAGCGGTCGCAGTTTGGATTGAGCGAGGTGATTTAACTTCGGCGTTACCAATCTTAAAACCGTTATTCAACATTTCTGCAAAATCAACTAAGCAACAGTTGGTTTCAGGAGTTGCTGGTGAGTAGTCTAAATCGTGCCAGTGAATGTCACCTCTAAGGTGCGCTTTGGCAACTAGTGGAGGTAGCATTTGAAGACCAATGGCCTTGCTGGCAGCCCCTGCTTCTAGGTCTCTTTGGGTGTTAAAGACGTTACTATCTTTGTTGGCATTTTCGTGAACAACACGATCGTAACGGTTGAATAGTTGGTCGATTCGAGCCTTTACATCGGTTGCTTTCTTGAATTTTTCAATGTCTTTTTGTTCATATTTTAAGTATTGCTCTTTAGCATCTAAGAAATCATTTTCTTCTAGAAATTGAATGATGAAGTCATGAATATGACTTGAGGTAATTTCTTCTTGATCCTTAGTAAATAGGTTCAAACGTTCAAAGAAACGCTTGTTATCTTCCTTACTAATACCCAGTTGATTTAGCACAAAATCAATCTTGTATTTATAGAATTTGGTCTTGTCACCAGAATTCTTTATAACGTTTAAATGGGCAAAAGTTTTATCAAACATTATATCAGTCCTATCCTTAAAATATACACTATAACTTGTGTCTGAAATAATGTTAACACGCATATATAGTATAAAAACATTCTTGAATGTCAATTTGAATAGTGCGTACTGAATGATTATAATAATTTAATTTTCTCATAATACGTAGTGATGAGTGATTTCGCCTTTTTTCGTCGAACATTTTTGGAATTTTGTCTAAAAATGTTCAAATTGAATACTTACATATCGTGCCCAAAGTATTGATATACTAACGTTTAATAAGTGAAATCCGAATGAAAAACACAAAAAAAGACCCCATAGGGTCTTTTTTATAGTTGGTTTTCATGTCGATAGATTAGGATGCATCGAATTTGGAATACAAGAATGACGATTAATTCCAATCCGACAACCCAGATGGTCTTAGTATGGAAGAAAAGTGATAAGATGCTGGCCTCAAAAGCTCCGCATAGAAAACTTAAAACCAGACCACCGTAGTAAAGTAACTTGGTCTTGAATTCGTGTTTTTTAGTCTCCAAATACAAGAATAGATTATTCATTGTTTTTTGAAGGTTTCCAGTACTAAACATGTTGGAGTATCCCAATCCAGACATTGTATTAAATGTTGAAAGTTGAAGGGCCGTTGTCAAAGACATTAAAGTCGTGATCATTAATTGTGGAACATTGTATTTCAAAAATCCCACGATTGTACAGACTGCAATTTCAATGGCTAAAATATAGACCTTCCAGTAGTTTAGTTTATTTTTATCTAGATTATGGTGAATCCAATTAGCTAATAGAATTCCGATTGAAAATGCAATCACCGGTAAAATTCTTTCTAAGAAGTGACCATAATTGAATTGTGTCAACGCTAATGCGGACAAAATTAAATTCCCTGTTTGGGTACTTGCAAATATTCCACCATGTTCGATGTAAGTGTAGGCATCAAGACAACCACCGATTGAGGTTAAGAAGAATGCCGTTGATATTTTTTCACCGAAGCGGGCGGGGTGAGGTGCGTCGATAACATTGACTCCCTTTCTCTAAAGTAATAAGTTATAACTAAGTTATTTATAAATAGTACAACCATATTGTTTCAAAATAAATAGAATTGTTTTTATTCGGGGAGAATGATTTATTTGAATTATTTAATCGCATTGTTTTTAATGATTGTTTTTGCGAAATTTTTTGGAATGCTGGCTTCTAAGATACATATTCCGGATGTTGTCGGACAAATCATGGGAGGAGTAGTCCTAGGACCATCTGTCTTAGGAGTGATTCACCGTCAAGATATTGTAATTGCATTAGCATCATTGGGGGCTGCATTATTGATGTTTGGTGCCGGTTTAACTTGCGACATTGATAGATTGAAGAAGTATTTTGGTCGGGGAGTCATTGTTGCTCTTTTTGGAGTAGTATTTCCAGTCGGATCCATTTATCTAATGTGTAGATATTTTCAACTTTCTATTATTGAAAGTGCATTTATCGGAATTGTTTTTGCAGCAACCTCTGTTTCGATTTCAGTTGCTGTATTAGAAGAAATGCAGGAGCTAACATCATCAGCTGGAATTACTATTTTAGCTGCTGCGGTAGCCGATGATATTATTTCAATTGTTCTATTAAGTGTTTCTATTCCTGTTTTGGGAGTGGGAAGAGGACATGGAAATTCAGATGCGTTGTTTCTAATTATTTTGCAAATTGTATTTTTCTTATTCTTATGGCTTTGCTATAAGATTGTAACGCTATTATTCAAAATTTTTGAAGTTAGTCCTGCAAGCGCTGGTCTATATTCATTTCTATTATGTTTATTATTGGCCGGAACTGCTGAAATGGTTAGATTAAGTGCTGTTACAGGAGCGTTCTTTGCTGGACTAATTGCTAGTCAGACAAAGTTTAAAAGGGTTTTATTAGCTAGACTAAAGGGACTAAGTACGTTGCTGCCTATTCCAATTTTCTTTGTAAGCATTGGGGTTGATATGCAAGTCAATGGTGTCTACGATCACTTCTTAATGTTTTCCATCCTTACGGTTTTAGCTGTAATAACAAAATTCTTGGGTGCCTTTATCGGTGCGAAACTTAGTCGAATTGATTTCGCGAATTCAGTTGAAATAGGGGCAGGGATGATAAGCCGTGGTGAAGTCGGTATTGTTATCGCCCAAGCTGGATTAGACAGTCACTTTATTTCAATAAGTTATTATTCAACATTGATTGCTGTAATTATTGTTACAACTATTTTAGCACCACTAATTTTAAAACCAGTCGTATTATGGAAACGTAAAAGAGAGTCAGTATAAGCTGGCCCTCTTTTTTTATGGAATGTAAGATATTAATACCAGGATTAAATCGATAACAACGACGGTCACAATTGCACAAATAAATGCTAGTAGTGGTAGGAGTCTTTCATCACCAAATCGACTCATGTGGCGGACGTTTTTATCAAAAGAATTTGTAAATCGTTTATATGATTTTTTCAGATCTCTTTTTAATTGAGCAGTGATAAGACGACAGTACTTGCATTTAATTTGATTGAAGAATAAATTACCGCAAATCGGACACTTTAAATGAATGATGATTAACTCCTCCTTATTGATTTTTAACTATTGTATCAAGGGTTCTAACGGAAATAAATTTAGTGAAAAAGTTAAAAATAAACACCGAGTTCATAAATATTCATTTAAGAGTCGATAATGATGAATTATTGGACACGAAGTAAAAATAAAAAAATTATAGATGAATGATAAGTTAGTAAAATCACAAATGATTTTGGATTGTATGTGTCAAAATGTGTTAAATTCTTTTGTTTCTTATAAACATGAACATTTGTATATAAAAAATGACATAGATGCAATTTGTTCAAAATCTTGGATCTGAAAAGCTCCTAGAAAATCATATAAATATTGGTCTTCTTAAGTTTTTTATTAACATAAACTTATTTGCATGTATGTAATTATTGATAGACTTTAAACGAAGGTTATAATATTATTAATTTATTGCAATTATATTTTAATTTTGTTACATACATTAGGGGGATTTTGATATGAAAATCAAAAAGTCATTTCTTGCCATTTTGGCAGTTTTAACACTTTTTGCTGCTAGTGCATCAACTTCTGTCAGCGCCTTTACATCAGTAGAAGCAAACGCTGCTACTCATCATAAAGACACTAAGAAGCACAAGAAAGCAAAGAAGTCTTCAAAGAAACACAAGAAGGCAACAAAGAAGAGTAAGAAGAAGGCTACTAAAAAGCATTCAAAGAAAAAGGTAGCTAAGAAAAAGAAGAAAGTAACTAAGAAGAAGCCAGCTAAGAAGGCTGTTAAGAAGCATGTTGTAAAGAATCCTGCTGGACCTACTCCAATTACTTACAAGAACCCAACTTTAACTATTAATCCTGGTGGAAATGGCAATGTTGTAGTTGAATACAATAACAAACAATATAAGTCATATAACGACCAACTTGTTAGTGATCAAAATAACGCTGATGCTGCGTTTAAGCATGCTATTTATTTAAAGGGAATTACTTACTATAATTTGACTAATAATTCCCAATATAAGACTGCTATGACATTGACTTTAAAGGTATATAACTATGATACAGACAGTGATCACGCATTTTTTGGAGATGGAACTAGTGATATATTTGCTTCAGGATCAGACACATACATTGCATCTAATAGTGCAGCTTTGAGACTTGACCCAGCTTGGTCAGGTAGTGCTATTGATATTCCGGCAAATAGCCAACAAGTTGTAAACTTAACCTTTGTTGGCTCAGATGCTTCTTCTGCTTCTGACTTTAGCTCATTTACATTCAACTATACTCCAAGCACCAGCACTATTGCTGAAAACCTTAACTTCTAACCTTAAAAAAAGCCTACCGATTTCGGTAGGCTTTTTTATTTTGCTTAATATTCCATCTTGATGTGATCGATGCCTGCTTCGATAAATGGTTCACTGGTAATTTTGAAACCGCCTTTTTCGTAGTAACCAACTGCATGTGCTTGGGCGTCGATTTCGACCTTGGTGTTAGGGAAGTTTTCTTTGATAACTTTTAGAATGTATTCCAAGAGTTCCTTACCCTTACCGTGCCGCGGACTTGTTGGGTAGTTAAGACACGCCCGAATGTAACGTGGTCACCATCCTTGAAGATTCTGGCGTATGCGGTGACGGTCTTACCATTTGTTTCAAAAGCATGCAG
>NZ_JAHQYH010000008.1 GCF_019061205.1 Apilactobacillus waqarii | reverse complement strand
TTTTCTAGCTACCATTTGAGATCCCATACCGTTTAGGTATGTGTTAATTACATTTAATTTATCTTCTACTTTATATTTAGACACAAAAACACCCCAAAGTTTTGTACAAACTTTGGGGTGCAGTGCAGAGATGTCTTTTTTTGTTTACCCAATTTGATTGTCGACAAATTTCAAAGTGAACATTTGGAATAGTAGTTCTGGTGATTCGGGTGTTGATTTAAGTTTTTCTTCCACATCAACTAGTCCTAAATAGGCATCCCTCAAACTACTGAATTGATACTTACGCACATTTTGCATTGCCAGCTTCACTCTAAATGGATGCACCTTTAGCTTTTCTGCAATGTTTCCCTGGCTGTATCCCTTACGACTTAATACATTCACCTGAAGTAAGAGTCTAAACTGTGATAGCAAGACCGCATTGATTTGTAATGGTTCTTGATCCTCTACAATTAGGTTACGGTATAAATCAATTGCGTTTTTGGAATCCTTTTTCATTACGTAGTCGATTAAATCAAAAACGTTTTGGTCCAATGACTTGGCAACCAAGCTATCGATACTGTTTTTAGTAATGACCTTATCCTTTTGACAGTATAAGAATAACTTAGGGAGTTCGTTCATTGCTGACGATAAATCATTAGATACTCTGCCTAGCAATTCTTGAAGGGCATCCCCTTCGACCGTATAACCATTACTCTTAATGTTATTGGCAACGTATGATTGAATGGCACGATCATCTAGTTTAGTTAAATCGATTACCTCTGCGTTGTTTTTTAATTGCTTGGTAACTTTTTTTCTAGAATCAAGTTTGCCGTATGGTGCCATAATGACCATGACCGTACTATCAACTGGGTGATTAACGTATTCAATAAAGCTATCGATGTCATGATCTAGGGTCGACTTGCTACGTTCACCGGTTAAAAAGTATGGATTGTTTACAACAACCAATCTCTTTTCACCAAAGAATGGCAAACTTTCAGCATCACCCACGGCAGTGGCGATGTTTTGACTTTCCATGTCATAACTAGCGAAGTTCATGGTTCTTTCTTCTTCCGGAATTAATTCCACGAAGTGTTTTTTGATTTCGTTAATTAAATAGTCTTCTTTACCTAACACTAGATATATTGGGTTAATATTATTGTTTTTAATTTGTGTTAATAGTTCATTTACTTTCATTACTATTCCCCTTGCAATTTAAATATCCAGTGATTTCCTAATAATCCATATTTATATGATATCATACCCAGTTTTTGTGTGTTGACGTATGCTAAATTATTATCCTTTAATCTTTCAAGCGTTGCAACACTTGGATGGTGATAACGATTATTACGTCCGGCCGATATTATTGATACCTTAGGATGAATGAATTTTAAAAATGCATCACTGCTGGAGGTATCACTACCATGATGACCTAATTTCAAATAATCCGCTTTTAGCATCGGATATTTTTGCATTATGTCATTTTCACCACTGGATGGTAGATCACCCATAAACAACCAACTGCGATTGCCTTGGATTGTGCCCAAGACGACCGAGTCTTCATTTTTACCAAGACCACTTTCAAACGGATGATAAATGTTAAACGGAAAATCAGGTAACTTTTGGTTAGCCTTAATTAACACTAGTTTGGTTTTATTCAAATAAGGACTGATTTTTCTCATTATCGATGGATTGTTCTGTAACCCATCCCCAACAATAATCCGGTCAACTTTTAAATCCGCTAAGATGGCAGGAACATCTCCCGTGTGATCAGCATCCTGATGACTCAATACTAGATTATCAAGATGGTTAATCCCGATACTCTTTAGATAATTAATCGACGTCTTTTCCGCCTGATAAGTTACCTTGCTGTTTTGCCTACGACCAAATTGTAGCTTACCACCCGTATCAATCATGGTGATTGAATGGTTAAACGGCTCACGAATTAAGATACTATCACCCTGGCCGACATCGAAAAAGGATACCTCACCTTGCAATGGATAGTGGATATACATAAAAGTGATTAGATACATACATAGTATCAGCGACACTCTTTTGAAACTGACCTTATCGATTACCACCAGTGTCATTATTAAAAGAAGCGTTGCAACATACAGGTTGGGTTTTCCAAAATTAATCTGCCCGGGTAAAGCCCCCAGCCAATTGACGGCAGCATCAAAACTGTTCAATATGAACGCTACCACCGAACTAAACCATCCAGCAATCGGATACGTAATGACCGCGATTAATATCATCGGCATAATCAGCGCCGAAAATATCGGAATCACTAGATAGTTGGCCAGCATCGTCAGTGCGTGCCACTGAAATAGCTTGTAGATAATAAATGGCAAACTGACCAAGTTCATCATCACTGTTTGCTTGAGCGGTCTCATTTTATTCGTATAAATCAATCCGAATGCCAGAGCATAACTTAGTTGTGAACCAAACTGTAACAACATTTCCGGATCAATTAGCAAATTGGCCATCAAGGTAATCGAAAAGACATCCAAGCTGGTTAAGCGCTTCTTTAGCATTAATGCGATAATGCCGATTTCAACCGTTAATATCGACCGCATCAAACCAATCGATGATCCAGCAATGACGAAGTACGTTGGCAGAAATATCAAGGTGGCCCACCGCGTCTTCTCCCTGGTCACACGAAATAATCCCAGAATCATTTTCAATAGGTTTACGATGTAAAAGACATGCAAACCAGAAATACTAAATAAGTGAATGAGCCCCAATGTTTTCACTCCTGATAGTTCATCGTTGAAGGAATTATCCATGACGCCCAGAAATAGACTACTGGCGTAGAGGTTCAAGGGATGTGGTAATTGATTCGTGTATTTCAACATCAACATCCGCAAATAATGAAGACTATCGATAATTGAAAAACGATGTTGTTCTTCTACACTATTTAGCTGCTTAACGGTCAATCGACTGTAGACACTCATGCTCTCGTAGTATTCCTTGGCGTCAAACTGGTTAAAGTTTCTGGCCTCATCAAACGGCTGGACGACTCCAGACACATTCATGATGATTGGCTTAGAATATCGCTTTACCCTCTTTGCGTCACTGCCGTAGACCATTATCTGTTTACCGGTATCAGTAATAGTGCCAATTCCATAAAATGAGTCGTCGCTATACTTAATATTGTCTGGATAAATTAAAACACTTTGCGTTACCGTTTGTTGTCCTTGAATTTGATTTGTTTGATTTTCTTGATATCTATACCAGTAAACCAAACAAAAAATAACCACCATGACGGTGGTTATTTTTAATACTAACGCGTTTTTTAATCGAATGATCCGAATCATCCATAGACAAAAAAGCAATAGACCTAGCTTTAAATCACCAAAGAAAATAATGCTTAATATTCCAATCGAAATCGATGGAAAAATATATAAATTATTAATTTATTTTGGTAAATAAGAGCTAAATTCAATTTGTTTGATTGTTTCTTCATCCAAGATCACTTGATTCAATTCGACGTTATTTTGTTTAATTAATGACAATGCATATTCATCATTGTGGTAGTTTCTTAGGTAGTTAATCTTTTTGATTCCCGCTTGTAATAATACTTTGGTACAAGGAAGACATGGGAAATCAGTTACATAGATTTCTGAACCATCGGTTGATTCACCGAATTTGGCACATTGAGAAATGGCGTTCATTTCGGCATGAATTGTTCTTAGGCAATGGCCGTCTCGCATGTAACATCCAACATCAATACAGTGTTCATCCCCTGCAACTGATCCATTATAACCACCGGCAATAATACGTTTATCTCTTACGATGGTTGCTCCAACAGAAAGGCGGTTACAGGTGCCACGTGTTGAAAGTAAAACAGCTTGTAGCATGAAATATTGATCCCATGGAATTCTATGTTTAGTCATAATTAATTACTCTCCCTCTTTTACTACTATTCATAGTATAGCAAAGATTACACTTCTAAAGAATCTTTTAATCTTTCAAATGTCTTATAACCAAATCCACTGACCTGTTTTATTTCATCAATTGAATGAAACCCATTGTGTTGGTTACGATAATCAATTATCTTTTGCGCTTTCTTTTCACCAACACGATCGAGTTTTTGAAGTTCATTTAAATCTGCGGTATTCAAATTAACTTTGACGTTATTAGCAGAACTGCTGGCGGTCGTATTATTCGAACTAGCAAACGATGAACTACCAGCTGCACCTTTTTTATTAACGACGACAACATCTTGGTCGTTTAATACCTTGGCTAGGTTAACGTTTTGTTCATCGGCATCCGCCTTGAAGCCGCCCGCTTCCTTGATGACGTCGGTCACACGACTGTTGGATGGAATTTGGTAGACGCCGGGATGCTTAACCTCTCCTTTAACATCTATATATAGGTCTTTGGCCGAAGTACTACTTTGACTGTCAGAAGAAGGTGATGAATTAGAAACACTACTTTGTTCCGAATAATCGGTTTCCACATTGTTAGCGTCATTGCTGTTTTGATTCAAGATTAAAATAATAACTAACCCTAAACTAAAAGCGATTAACAATAGACCAATCAAAATTTTATATGCATGTTTGTCAATTATTTCTTTTATCTGCGTTGAAAAATCTAATATCTTATTCACCGTTTCCTCCTTTCTAAAAATTAGATACGAAAAAAGGAATGTAATTTATTCAATTACATTCCTTTTATTTTATTTTTTCCAATGCATTTAAAGCATCACTGAATGAAGTGACCGGAATCACTTTCATGTTTGGTGCATACTTCTTCGCTGTTTTAACAGCAAGTTGGTAATTAGTCATATGCTGATCTTCATACTTAAGAACTTCCTTGGTTGGCTTAACGTATGGTGCTAAGAAATACTTAGCGCCGGCATCCCTGGCAGCGATAATTTTCTTATCGATACCACCAATTTCACCAACATTTCCGTTTTCATCAATGGTTCCAGTTCCAGCAATATTTTGTGAGTGTCTAATGTTTTGTTGGGTTAGTTGACCATATATTTGAAGTGAGAACATCAATCCAGCAGATGGTCCACCCACTTCACCTGGGTTAACATCAATTGGAATCTTAGTAGAAACCTGATTGTCATCAGATAAAATAATCCCAATTCCAGCTTGGTTTGTACCGGCTAACTTATACAGTTTTCTGGTGATTTGAATTTTCTTCTTATTACGGTAAACCGTTAAGGTCATCTTTGAACCAATCTTCTTAGACTTCACATAGTTTCTAAATTGGGCAGAACTCTTAAACTTATGCCCATTCAAAGAAACAATGGAGTCACCAGCTTTAATTTGATTGTAGAAGTTAGACTTACTATCAACAGCTAGCACGTAAATGCCACGATATTTCAAATAAACATCTTTTTTGGCGTAGTGAAAGGCATTATAAATTGCATTGTTGATCGCACTTTCCATGTAAACATTTTGCAAGTTGATATAACTTTGTTGATCTTGATTACCAGTTACATCGCTAATACTTTCAATGGTTTGATGTGGATTAAACTTGGCAACAACGTACGATGCAATTGATGCTTGTGATTCACTCACCGTGGTAAACATGAATTTACCCTTAAACTTATCACTGTGTCCTTTGATTGAAACAACTGGTTTTAAATTAGGTGATGTTCCGGGACTTTCAATATACTTTGGTAGAAATGGAATATTAACAAAAATCGCTAGTGCAGCAATTGCCACAAAGAGTGCGATTAATTTATTCCGTCTGTTATTTTTAAACATTAACTTAACTTCTCTTTCAATGCCGTAGCAACGTTTTGTGGTACATAAGGAGTAATATCTCCGCCAAAATGAGCAATTTCCTTAATCAAACTAGATGAAACAGATTGAAACTCAGGACGTGTAATCAAAAAGACTGATTCGATTGAATTATCCAAGTTGTAGTTCATTGAAGCAATTGAGCTTTCAGCATTAAAGTCACTAGAGTTACGAAGTCCCCTGACAATTACGGTTGCGCCTACCTGTTTGGCAAGATCAACTGTTAATCCATCAGCAGAAGTGACTGAGACATTTTCAATTTCTTCGATATTGGGTTTAATTAAACTCATTCTTTCATCATAACTAAAGACACCATTTTTACTGGTATTCTTGGCCACAGTAACGACAACCTCATCAAACATCTTACTTGCGCGCTTAATTAGATCTAGATGTCCCTTAGTCAATGGGTCGAAGCTTCCCGGGAAGATTGCTTTTGTCATAACTATCCCCTCTTTATTCTGTAAATAGAAATAATGGTAATTCCATACTTCTTTTGTTTGACCATATCATAACCTTCTACGTCGTCTTGTAGAACAACGTTATCATCGGTTTCACAAATGACAATTCCATCATCATTAAGTAATTCTTTTTCCCTAATGATATGTAGTTGGTCGACCATCTTTTGGTCTTTGTATGGTGGATCCAAGAAAATGTAATCAAACTTATCATTTTGTTCAGCAAAACGATTTAATGCCATGTCTGAATCCATCTTGTAAATTCTAAAGGCATCCATTTCCTTGGTCATCTTAACGTTTTCTTTGATTGTCTTGATGGCTAGATATTGGTGATCCACCAATACCGCACTATCAATTCCTCTAGATACTGCCTCGATTGCGACCGAACCAGAACCTGCGTATAAATCTAAAAATGACCCACCATTGAAAAATGGGCCAATCATATTGAATAAGGATTCTTTCACTTTATCGGTTGTTGGTCTCGTCTTACTACCTGGCACAGGTTTAAGGCTTCGACTACCAAATTTACCTGAAACAACTCTCATTTATCCAAACTCCTTAATAATCTTCGTCATCATCCACATCTTCGAAGTCCCCTTCAAGTGATAGTTCACTGGAAAGTTGTTCGTAAGGCGTTTCTTCGATTTTCTTCACAATTTTTAAGCTACTAATTTTTTCTTTAATCCAATCGTAGTTATCAGCATTTACATACATAACCACGTAGTGCATTTTTTGTGAGACATAATATATTAAGCCATATTTTTTCAATTGTCTGACTTGTTTAGTTGAATAAACATAAACAATTAGGCTTTTTCTGTTTTCGATTGTATCTGTCAAAAAATTCCCTCCACTTTAGTAACGGATTCTTCTAGTTTTTTGAGTTTTTTGTTTTGCACTAATTACCAAAATCATTCCAATACACAATGCTAAGGTTAACATACTAGATCCACCATAACTAATGAATGGGAAAGTAACCCCGGTGATTGGTAGTAAACCAATTACACCACCGACGTTGAAGTATGCTTGAACCAACATGTATGTTCCAACACCATAACAAATTAAAGTATCGTATGTATCGTTTGAACGAATGCCTAGTTGGAATGCTCTAACAATAATTGTAAGTAATAGGAATAGGATGAACAATACCCCAATTAGTCCTAATTCTTCAGCGATAATTGCCATGATGAAATCGGTATTTGGTTCGGGTAGGTATCCGGTCTTTTGAATACTGTTTCCTAAACCAACACCAAAGATTCCACCATTACTTAATGCATAGTAAGAATTAACCAATTGTTGTCCAATTCCGTTGGCGTATTTAAACGGATTACTGTAAGCGGTGATACGTTGGATTTGGTAAATGCTTGTTCCATCTTTAAATACAAAGGATAGGATTTTTAGTGATATCCATCCAAATAATAATCCAGCGGAGGTAAGTAACGTTGCACCTCGCCAATTAACTCCGGATCCAAATAGGATTGCAAACATAATTGCTAAGTTAATAACGGTACCACCCAAGTCGGGTTGGATAAAAACAAGGAACAACATAACGAAGATTGAAAAAACTTGGACATGTGTTCTTGATTTTTCTCCGTTAATGATTCGATCTTCTCTAGAAGCCAAGAATTGAGCCATTCTTAAAATGATATAAACCTTGGCAACTTCGGCTGGTTGCACATGTAAAGGACCGATTGGAATCCATCCTGCAGAACCGTTAACTGAATGTCCAAATGCCTTTAGCAAGATCAAGGCAGCAAATAATACGATAAAGAAAATCCCTAAAAATTTAGCTTTTCTGACAAACTGATTATTCCCCGCCAAACAAATTAGAATAATCACTAAACTGACTACCACAAACATACTTTGTTTGATTAAGTATCCAGTTGGGGTTCCACCAATTTGCGTCGCAACGTTTGAACTAGCTGAATAAACCATAATTATTCCAATTACAGATAGTAGTAGAAATGGAACAAAAATGTAGTAGTCCATTGCGTTAATATTAAATTTCATTCTTTTCCAGTGTTCTGATATATGCCACTTGTGCCAATACTCGGCTATTTTGCGTATCATATTTTTACATCTCCAACGTAACCTTTTAATATAACTAACATTATAGCATATCTACACTATTTGCTTTAGTATTTTAAAGACAACAAAAAAGGATGGACAAAATGTCCATCCTTTTTATTAAACGCTAAAGTATTAGCTGTTGTGACGCTTGCGCTTAGCTTGCTTTTCACGTTCGTTAGTGTTTAGAATTTCTTTTCTTAGACGAACGTTTTCTGGAGTTACTTCACAAAGTTCATCTTCGTTCAAGAATTCTAGTGATTCTTCTAGAGTTAAGTGTTGTGGTTCCTTAATCTTAGCAGTTTCATCCTTAGCAGAAGCACGAACGTTAGTCATTTGCTTACCCTTAGTGATGTTAACTGAGATATCGTTGTCACGACTGTTCTTACCAACGATCATACCTTCGTATACTTCAGTACCTGGATCTACGAAGATAGTACCACGGTCTTCGATACCCATAGTAGCGTAAGTAGTAGTCTTACCTTCGTTAATTGAAACTAAGGCACCGTTTCTTCTACCTGGGTTCCAGTTCTTGATAACTGGTTGGTAACTATCGAATGTGTGGTTCATGATACCGTAACCACGAGTGATTGATAGGAATTCAGTTGAGTAACCAATCAAACCACGAGAAGGTGCAAGGAATGTCAAACGAGTTTGTCCGTTTCCAACACTTTCCATGTTTTGCATGTTACCTTTTCTTTCAGATAATGTTTGGATGATAGTACCTGAGTATTCGTCAGGAGTATCGATTTGAACTGATTCGAATGGTTCACATTGTTGACCATCTACTTCTCTAATAATAACTTGTGGACGAGAAACTTGTAGTTCGTAACCTTCACGTCTTAAGTTTTCAATTAAGATTGATAAGTGAAGTTCACCACGACCAGATACAGTCCATGAACCTGGTTGGTCAGTTTCTTCAACACGTAGAGAAACATCAGTGTGTAATTCTCTTTCTAGACGATCTTGTAGTTGACGAGCAGTAACAAACTTACCTTCTTTACCAGCAAATGGTGAAGTGTTTGTACCGAAAGTCATTTGTAGAGTTGGTTCATCAATTCTTAGGATTGGTAGAGCTTCTTGGTTTGATGGATCTACAACAGATTCACCAACGTTGATTTCATCCATACCTGAAACAGCGATTAAGTCACCAGCTTTAGCTTCATTAATATCTAATTTCTTTAGACCAAAGAATCCCATAAGCTTTGTAACACGGAAGTTTTGAGTTGAACCATCAAGTTTCATAACAGTAACGTTATCCCCAACCTTGATAGTACCTCTAAATACACGACCAATACCGATACGACCAACGAAATCATCATAATCAAGCATAGCAACTTGGAATTGTAATGGTTCGTCTGAGTTGTCGATAGGAGCAGGAATAGCCTTGATGATAGTATCAAATACAGGCTTCATAGTGTGTTCTTGAGTTGATAGGTCTTCATCATAACTTGAAGTACCGTTCATAGCTGAAGTGTAGATAACAGGGAAGTCTAGTTGTTCATCATCAGCACCTAATTCAATGAATAGGTCTAATACTTCATCAACTACTTCACTAGGACGTGCACCTGGACGGTCAACCTTGTTAATAACAACAACTGGAGTTAGGTGTTGATCTAAAGCTTTCTTTAAAACGAAACGAGTTTGTGGCATAGTTCCTTCAAAAGCATCAACAACTAGTAGAACACCATCAACCATTCGCATGATACGTTCAACTTCTCCACCGAAGTCAGCATGTCCTGGTGTATCCAAGATGTTAATTTGTTTGTCTTGGTATCTAACGGCAGTATTCTTTGAAAGGATTGTGATACCACGTTCCTTTTCAATATCGTTAGTATCCATGGCACGATCATCAATTTGAACGTGTTCGTCTAAAGTATCTGATTGCTTTAGTAATTCGTTAACCAAAGTTGTCTTACCGTGGTCAACGTGGGCAATAATAGCAATATTTCTAATATCGTCTCTTGTCTTCATTATTAGTTTCCTTCCCTTCGAAGCATAAATATTTGTTTCTTTAATACTTAGCAACTCGGACCAAGTTTATTACATTAAATAATTAAATTTGCATAAAAAAACTGTGACATCAGTCACAGTCAGAACCATACTTAACAATATTAAGTATGTCCTTTTGTGCAATCTTCGTCGCTACCAATACAATGTCTGATGATACCACATCAATTATATTTCCGTCAATATCAGACACCTTAATACCAAGCGTATCACAAAGCACTTTTCCAGCTGCAATGTCCCATGGCTTTAAAGTGGAAATATATCCTACTAGTTCGCCCTTCAAAACAGCGATAATCTGGATACCTGCACTACCATATATTCTGGCACCTTCACTTGCTTTAGAGATTGCCTGCATGTTTTTCTCATTATTTATTAATAATGGTCCACTTAATCCCATTAATCCTTCTGATAATGAAATATCTTCTGGTGGATTAATTTCTGTATCATTTTCATAAACTTTACCATCCCAATTGTGATAAAGTTTGTCATTCATTACATCTAAAATATAGCCGAGCTCTTCTTTGCCATCAATGTATAAAGCTAACATTATCGCAAAATGATTATGCTGCTTTACAAAGTTCATCGTTCCATCAATTGGATCGACTATCCATACATGGCCATCTAGATTAGTCACATCATCCCCAAAGCCCTCTTCACCTAGAATATGTGCTTTGGGATCAAATTCCCTAATCTTTTTTATAAAGAACTGTTCGTTTGATTTATCAACTTCGGTAACCAAATCAGTTCGACTAGACTTAGTGGAAATATCATGAATCTGATTAAGTGAACTAACGGTGAATTCACGAATTTCTTTAAACCAAGACTGAATTGCCTCGTCTGCGTTTTTTAACCATAAATCATTCATACATATCTTCCTTAAAACAAATTACATTCTTACGTTTTTGGTCTTAGCCTTTGTGGCTGCTTGGAAAGTTTGATAAATGCTGTAATCGGAGATGCTTTGAAAATCACGGTCAATTTGTTTTTGTTCCATCTTAGCCGGATTAATCTCTCTAAAACGATTGTATAGTTTGACCACCTTTTCAGCATTAACGCCATTGGCATCTTCGTAGGCACTTTCCACAGCATTGTATAAGGCCATCATGTCCATTAATTCTTCTTTGGACCAATCAGGAAAAATGGGATAAGAATAGTTATTCATAATCATTCCTACTTACTTTCTAAAATTTCATCAATTATTTCATTAGTATATTGTTTGGCATCATCGAAAGCTTGTTTTTCTTTGTCAGATAATACTAATTCCACAGTTGGGACCAATCCTGTTTGATTCAACATGATTGGTTCGCTTGTCACTGTTATTTTACCATCTATTTGACTAACATGTCCTACACTTGCCAAACAAGAGTTACCCATGTAAAAGGCATCCAGAATTACCCCAATTGCCTTGGCTTGGATTACTTCGTCACAAGGTGTGTCAGATTTATTGATAATTTCTTCTGCTTTAGCAAAGATTTCGGTGCTAAACATATTGTTAGGATTTGCTAGGTAAGCTAGGATTGGGGATTGACCAATGTAAGCCCTACTCCATGAGATTAAGTTATTGGATTCACTACCTAATACACTGACGTTGATATCGGATAAACTGATATCAAAGTAGCGACGTAGTGAGTGCTTTAATAGTAATGTCTTTGCTAGCATCCCTGTTGATACAACTTTGTTATTTTCTTTTCCGGAAAACTTGGTTGCAAAGTATGCGAAAACTTCATCATGAAAACCATTAACGATAATCTTGCCGCTAAACCCTTCCTTAATAACTTGATTTAGTGACTTTCTAAAGTGATCTAAGTAAGGTGATAAAAATGAAGTAACTTCGCTTTTTTCTTCAACAGTTTCCTTTGGAAAATCATATAGGTACAAGTACCCATCAAAATCATGATAATCCATTTTGTCATCCGCTAATTTGACTTCAAAATGTTCACATAGCAAATTAGATTGAAGTTGATTGATAAAATCATTCATTTTTAAATTTGCGATAGTTAAGTTAACCGGATAATCCTCTAAAATCATGAATTCAATTAGTGATTCAATTCTTTGCTGCTCTCCATCAACTACCAAATTAGTTTTCATAATGAGCCTCCGTTTAATTTAGTATCTGTAATTATACCATTTTCTAAAAATAAGCAACTCTTATGTATCATATTAGTATCAAATAATTTCCGTTATTATGTTATAATACAATAATAAACTTTTTGGGAGGTCATTTAAGTGATACTAATGAAAGACATCGTTCGCGATGGAAATAAAGTATTAAGACAACAAGCTAAACAAGTTAAATTTCCACTTAGCGCGGAAGATAAAAAATTAGCTGAAGACATGATGGAATATCTTGAAGTAAGTCAAGATCCTGAACTTTGTGCCAAATATAAACTAAGAGCTGGAGTTGGTCTAGCTGCACCTCAAGTTGGTGTATCAGAAATGATGGCTGCTGTACTAGTGCCAAACGACTTCGAAGGTGAAGGCGAACCAATCTTTAAGGATGTCATTATCAACCCTGTCATCCTATCAAGCTCAGTTCAAAGATGTGCTATCACTGAAGGTGAAGGATGTCTATCAGTTGATGAAGACGTTCCTGGATTCATTCACCGTGCTGCTAGAATTACTCTTAAGTATCAAGACGTTGAAGGTACTGAACACACAGTTAGACTTAAAAACTATCCTGCGATTGTTTGCCAACACGAAATTGATCACTTACACGGAACTCTATTCTACGATCACGTCGACAAAGAAAACCCATTCTCAAAAGTGGACAATGACTTGTTCATCGAATAATCAAAAAAAGACCTAACATTTTGTTAGGTCTTTTAATTTACCTTATTTAACTGACGCATATCTAATACATACTCGTATGTCGCTGCATTTAATAGGTATGCTAAATCGACGTGAACTTGATTATCCCTCACAAATGAATCGGTTAACACCACCTCATGGTTAAATCTTTTCGATTCATTTGCTTTGTTGATTGCTTCTTTAATTTGATTGATTAGTTCATCGTTTAATTCATCTGTTGGACACTTTGAAATCACATATTCAAACGCATATATGTTTCTCCCCCAAATATTGGATAAATCATGAACTTCTATAATTTCATTTTTTTCCTTTTCTAAGAGGTTATTAACTAATCCATTTAATATTTTTAATGTTTGATTGTGACCTTTATCAATTGGTCGAGTAATGAAGAAATAATGGATTAAATTGTACGCTATAACTGCGACAATAAAGCCAATTACAATTTCTACAAAAAGTGGCAAAATCATCTCCTCCTTGCAAATATTATCTGGTTTTATTCTATCATTTTATCAAATTATTGGTTACTATACTTATCATTATTAATATGATAAAATTAAAAACAATTAGATGTGTATTACACAATCGATCGGTAAAAAAAACATAGAAGGAGATTTTAATTTTTATGATATTTAAAGTTTTATACCAAGAAGATACTAAGGCTAATCCTAAGAGAGAATTCACAAAATCACTTTATGTAGACTGTGATACAGAAGTTGAAGCAAGAGAACTTGTTGACAAGAACACTGATCACAACATTGAATTTATTGAACCTCTTGAAGGTAACCATTTGGCTTACGAACAAAAGAGCCCAGATTTTAAAATTACGGAGTTTAAATAATTATGAACAAACTAAACGTCAAAAATAACGAAACAGCTATTTATGGCGTTGGTGGACTTGGTGAAATTGGAAAAAACACTTACGGTGTTCAATTTCAAGATGAAATCATCTTAATCGATGCAGGGATTAAATTCCCAGAGGATGATTTATTAGGGGTCGACTACGTTATCCCTGATTATCAATACCTAGTAAAAAACAAGGACAAAATCAAAGCATTAGTTATCACCCACGGACATGAAGATCATATCGGTGGTGTTCCATACCTAATCCGCGATTTAAATGTTCCCATTTACGCTGGTCCATTGGCGTCAGCATTAATCAAGAACAAGTTAGAAGAACATGGTTTATTGAGAAGTACTGAAATTCATGAAATTAATCCACAAACCGTCTTAAAGTTTAACAAGACAAAAGTTTCATTCTTCCGTACCACCCACTCAATTCCTGATACTTTGGGAATCGCGGTTCACACCCCTTCTGGAGTGATTGTCGAAACCGGGGATTACAAGTTTGATTTGACCCCTGTTACGAGACAGCCGCCTGATTTACAAGAAATGGCAAGATTGGGACGCGAAGGTGTCCTATGTCTAATGTCGGATAGCACAAACGCTGAACGACCTGTTTGGACTAAGTCAGAAAGTTGGATTGGTTCTGCAGTTGAACACATCTTTGATGAAGAAACTGGAAGAATCATCTTTGCGACTTTCGCATCAAATATTTCCAGAATTAAGACAGCTTGTGACGCTGCCATAAGACATGGTAGAAAGATTGCTGTTTTCGGAAGAAGTATGGAAGCTGCAATTGTTAATGGACAAGAATTAGGATACTTAAACGTTCCTGATGGTACATTCGTTGACGCTTCTGAATTACAATCTCTTCCAGCCGAAAAGACCCTTATCTTATGTACAGGTTCTCAAGGTGAAACTATGGCTGCCCTTTCCAGAATTGCTAATGGTACTCATAGACAAATTGCAATCCAACCAAATGATACTGTAGTATTCTCAAGTAACCCAATTCCTGGTAACAAGGTTAGTGTTAACCGTGTTATCAACGAATTGGAAGAAGCTGGTGCTAAAGTTATTCATGGTAAGATTAACAAGATCCATACTTCTGGTCACGGTGGACAAGAAGAACAAAAGCTTATGCTTAGTTTAATGAAGCCAAAATACTTCATGCCTATTCACGGTGAATTCAGAATGCTAAAAATTCATACTGAACTAGCGGAACAATGTGGTGTTCCAATGGAAAACAGTTTCATTATGAAGAATGGTGATGTCTTAGCACTAACCAAGGATTCAGCTAGAATTGCTGGTCACTTCGCTGCCGGAGATGTTTACATTGATGGTAACGGAATTGGTGACATTGGAAACGTTGTTTTACGTGACCGTCAACTATTATCTGAAGAAGGACTAGTTGTAGTTGTTGCTACAATTAATCTAAAAGATCAAGAAATTCAATCTGGTCCTGACTTACTATCCAGAGGTTTCGTATATATGAGAGAGTCTGGTCAATTACTAGACGAAGGAAGACGATTAGTATTTAGAACTATTCGTCGTGCTATGCGTAACAAGAATGCCAACGAATCAAGCATCAGAAACGCTATCATCGATGATTTACAAGAATTCTTATATAATAAGACCGAAAGACATCCTTTGATTTTACCAATGTTAATTATGAATAAAAAATAATTTCAAATTGATGCTTATTAAAAACGAATTCTTAATTGAATTCGTTTTTATTTTTACATAGAAAGGAGTATTTAAGTTGAACACTGATTATTTAGTCATCTTCAATCCAGTGGCTAATAAAAGAAGAGCTAAACATCAATGGCCCGAAATTAAAAAGCAATTGGACGCAAACGATATTAAGTACCGTCTAAAGATTACTAGACGCCCTCTTCACTGCGTATCCATTATTTCGCATTATTTAGTTACATCATTTAGAAATGACTCACTACCTAAGGCCATTATTGTGATTGGTGGAGATGGAACAGTTCATGAAACCATCGAAGGTATTCATGCTGCTCAATCAAAGAATGAATCAATTCCAAACGTACCGGTATTGATTATTCCAACCGGAGCTAACAATAACTTCTACACCCACATGAAGCAACAACATAACATGAATAATAACTTCATTGAACAAATCAAGAATCATCATGTTGAAAATCATGAAATTGGCTTATTCGATGAACACATTAAAAAACAACGTGGTATTTTCTTAAACAATTTAGGAATTGGTTTAGATGCCAACGTCTTTAACCTAAAAAACAATTTCATTTCACATAAGATCAACTTAAAGACCAGAATCGAATACTACCTTTCAATCTTCCCTACTATCTACAACCTAAGCACATTCCCTGTAGATATTAAGGCTAACGATGAAAAACATAAGATTAAAAAGGCATTCATGGTGACTGCTTTAAATCATGACAATGATAATGACATTGAATTACTAGTCTTAACTAGAAAAAATATTTTCCAACTATGCTACGTAATCATGCGTGTGTTATTCAAACGTGAGTTAAAAGTGAAGTCTGCTTTTAGAATCACAAGCGATAACATTCATGTTGAAATTCCATCATTGGAATACGCTCATGCCGATGGTGAAACATTGGGAAGCCGCTTTTACGATATAGAATACCGTAAAACAAAATATCCATTTATATACTAAAAAAAGAGTGATATTAATCACTCTTTTTTTATATGGTAATTCCACCAGTGACTAGTTCGTAAATAGCAATTACGGCTAAAATAACCAATGCTATCGCTAATAATCTTTCTAGTTTGGTAAAAATATGATCTTTTTTATTATCGACCTTTTGTAAGTAACAATAAGCTGGTAGCCCTGCCGCAAACAATATTGTGGTCAATAGAATGTAGTTTAATCCAGCTGCATAAATCAACCAAATGGAATATGCACTAGCAATAATTCCAAGAATTAAATTACGTCTACGGTCGCTAGCACCCTTATCAAGGTATGAATACTTAACTTGGTATAATGCTGAGAATGCATAAGGAATTAGCACCGCTGAACTTGAAATTGATAAAAACAAGTTATAAGCACTTGATGCTAGGAAGAATGAAACCATGAATAATTCAACTAACACGTTAGTAAAGATTAGTGAATTAACGGGAGTTCCATTCTTGTTTTCCTTAGCAAAGAATTTTGGAAATGACCCAACTTTTGCAGCTTCATAAGGCACTTCCGCAGCAAACATTGTCCATGATAACCATGCACCCAATACAGCGATGATTAAACCAATGTTTACGATGATAGCACCCCACTTACCCATAACGTGTTGTAATAAATCGGCCATGGCTGGTTGACCTAGTTGTGATAATTGAGCTTGGTGCATAACACCAAATGAAAGTAGTGTTACCAACATGTAAATCATGGTTACGGCAATAATTCCAAGAACGGTTGCTCTACCAATATCTTTTCGCTTCTTAGCGTATCCTGAGAAGATTACTGCTCCTTCGATACCTGAGAATACGAAAACTGTAACTAGCATTGTACTCTTAACTTGTCCCAACACATCTGAGAAGTTAAATGGTTTACCATGCATTAGCCAGAAGTCGCTAGTAAATACGTTTAGTTTAAATGCAGTAATCATAATAACGATAAACAAGAAGATTGGAATCAACTTGATAATAGTAATAATTGTGTTAATAAATGATGCTGAATGAATTCCCCTTAACACAAGGAAGTGGCCACCCCATAGAATAATAGTAGCAGCAATAAATGATACCAAGTTATGACCGTTATCAAAGATTGGGAAAAAGTAAGTTAGTGAACTCATCAATAGAGTCGCATAACTAATGTTTCCTAACCAAACTGATAACCAGTATCCCCATGCGGAGTTAAACCCGATATAGTGACCAAATCCAGCATCAGCGAAACTGTAAATTCCAGCTTGTAAATCTGGTCGTTTGTTAGTTAAATTTTGAAATGTGAATGCTAGACAAAGCATCCCAATGGCTGTGATAACCCAACCAACTATCACTGACCCAACACCAGCTTGTGATGCCATGTCGTGCATAAGGTTGAAGATTCCTCCACCAATGATTGAACCAATAACTAAACCAATTAGTTCCGTTAAATTCAGCTTTTTAGCGGAATCATTCATTCTATCTCTCCTTTTTTAAACGATTGAAAACAATTTACTATTATAACGCATTTAAACCATGTTTGTCATATAAAAAAAGGAGCAGTCATAAAAGACTGCTCCTTTTTTAAAAATTATTTTTTCAAAATTTCGTTGATACGTGTTAATTCATCTTCGGTGAAGTCTAGGTTATCTAAAGCCTTTAGGTTTGAATCTAAATGCTTAGGATCAGATGCACCAGTAACAACACTTGTTACCACTGGGTCATGTAATAACCAAGCTAAACTCATTTGAGCTAGTGTTTGGTCTCTGTTCTTAGCCAATTCATTTAATTGGTTTAGACGTTTTACAACTTCATCCTTATTTTCCATCATGAAACTGTTAGTAAAGTGAAGTTTCAAGTCATCAGGTAATCCGTTTAGATACTTATCAGTTAGGATTCCTTCAGCTAATGGACCGTAAGCAACTAAACCGTCGTTATTTTCTTTTAATGCATCGATAGTGCCGTCTGTTTCAGCAGAACGGTTTAACATATTGTATGATGCTTGGTTAACAACAAATGGCGTGTGTAATTCCTTGAAGTACTTAATGATTTCACGAGTTTGTTCACCATTGTAGTTAGAGATACCAACATATAATGCTTTACCAGATCTAACAGTGCTGTCCAATGCTTCGGCGGTTTCTTCTAGACTAGTGTTTGGGTCAAAACGATGGCTGTAGTAGATATCTACGTAGTCTAGACCCATTCTTTCTAGTGATCTGTCCAATGCGGCAATCAAAGTCTTTCTAGCTGAGAATGAACCGTATGGTCCAGGCCACATGTGGTAACCAGCCTTAGTAGTAATCACTAGTTCATCACGGTAGGGCTTCAAGTCATTCTTGTAGACTTGACCAAACATTCTTTCAGCTGCTCCTGAACCAGGACCATAATTATTTGCTAAATCATAACTAAAGATTCCTTTATCAAAAGCATTTAGCATTACTTCGCGACTGTCTTTAAAGTTGGCGTCGTCACCGAAGCTATGCCACATTCCAAATGATAATGCGGGTAATTGTAGACCGGAGTTTCCGGCTCTTCTGATTTTCATATTATCGTATCGTTCATCTGAAGCTTTATACATTTTAAACACCTCAATTTTCATAATACTACATCTATATTTTAAATTTTATTGGCCCTCAAAGCAAGAAAACAAGCAAACAAAAAAGCCCAACCAATCATGGGTGAACTTCTTATCTAAATAATTTACCAACAGATTTGTTGTTATGAATACGCAAGATTGCCTTACCCATTAAATCTGCTACAGACACAATGTCTAATTTATCAATTTTCTTTTCGTCGCTAATGTAAACTGAATCGGATACAATCACCTTTTTGATTGGTGATTCTTCGATGCGTTTAATAGCATCCCCAGCAAAGATACCGTGTGTAGTAACAAGGTATACTGCTGAAGCACCGTTCTTAGCTAAAACATTTGCTGCCTTTACAGCACGTGAAGCAGTGTCAATCATGTCATCAGCCACAATAGCCACCTTGTCCTTAACATCACCAATGATGAATGTTGGAATGTGGGCATCGTTTTCAGGATCTCTGTTATCAATAATTGCAATTGGTGCATCAATTAATCCTGCAAAACCTCTGGCTCTTCCTACTCCACCATGATCAGGTGAAACGACAACGGCGTTATCTAAATCGTAGTTTTCTAACATGTGCTTAGCCATTAGCTTATCAGCCTTTAGGTTATCAACTGGTTTGTTGAAGAAACCTTGGATTTGAGCAGCGTGTAAATCAAGGGTTAACACACGGTCAATTCCCGCTCTTTCTAATACACGTGCGATTAATTTGGCAATGATTGCCTTTCTTTCACGCTTCTTAGCAGAGTGCCTAGCATAACCATAATATGGAATAATCACATTAATAGATTTTGCACTAGTCCTTCTAACAGCATCAATCATGATGAATAATTCCATGATATTATCGTTAATTGGTTCACTTAGTGATTGAATGATGTATACGGCATCCCCACGGATACTTTCATCAATTTTAATTTGAATTTCGCCATCACTAAAACGATTAATTGTTGCTTCACCAAGCTTAAGTCCACAAGTTTGGGCAATCTTTTCTGCTAACGGTCTGTTAGAACTTAAGGAAAAGATTTTCATATTTTTATTATCCATTGACTCCACCATGAAAGTGCTCCTCTCGAGTTCTTTTAATGCTTAAATTTTACCACAAAAAAAGCAAATTGATATAACAATTATGGTTTGATTCCGTGCATCCCAATCATCGGATCAACCTGATTCAATAAAATCATGTCTTTAGTTAAGCGGTATGATTTTGGTTTATCATCGAATGTTGCCTCGTCAAAAGGTGATTCCTCATCTTCATCAGTTGCCACATTATTTTGCGTAGTATCTGAAACTGAATTGTCTTTAGGTTCTTCCACCGGTTTATTATCAACAGGTGCTTGTGACTTCTTTTCTTCAGCAACTTCTTTAACAATACTACTTTGGTCGTTGACAGATGTTGTCACTGGTTTAACTTCTCCATCCAATAATGATTGGATTCTTTGCATCAAACTAGTATTTCTGTTGTCAGATTCACTTTGTGCACATGATAGGAATGAGTTATAATCCCCAATCATAATCAAAGTATCACTGGCACGAGTAATCGCTGTGTACAACAAGTTCTTCTTCAACATCTTGGTAAATTGCGGAACAATTGGCAAGATGACCATCTTGAATTCACTACCTTGGGCCTTATGAATGGTTGTACAGTAAGCCAAAGTGATTTGAATCCAATCTTTACGTTGATAAGTTACCTCGCTTTGATCGAAGGCAACGGTTATCTTATCTAAGCTTTGCTTACTACCTTTTTCAATATCGATAATTTGACCAATATCACCGTTGAAAACATTATCCTCGGGACTATTTACCAATTGTAAAATCTTGTCGCCGAGGCGGTAATGAATGCCACGATATTCTACCTGGTTATCGGTATTGTTAGGATTCATAATTTGTTGGATGACTTCGTTTAAATGATTAACCCCAGCATTACCACGATACATTGGTGATAATACTTGAATATCGGTTGCACTGAATCCCTTTTGTTTAGCGCGTTTTACAATTTGTTCGATTACTGAACTCATTTGGTTAGCATTACATGGGATAAAACTACGGTCTGATTGCTTATCGTTAAAGTCATCAGGTAGTTTTCCTTGTTGAATACTATGAGCTAGCGGAATAATGGTTGAGTTGCTATCTTGACGATAAATGGTGGTCAATTGCATGCTATCAATTCGTTTCGAATTCAATAAATCAGTGAAGACCTGACCAGGTCCAACTGATGGTAATTGATCCTTATCACCAACAAACACAACCTTCATTTGGTTTGGAATAGCACGTACCAACGCTCTGAATAGGAAGGTATCAACCATTGACATTTCATCAACGATTAACAAGCCACCCTCGATGTCTTGAGTCCCTTCATCACTATCTTCATATCCGTTTAATCCAAGTAAACGGTGAATGGTACTGGCAGGAATTCCTGTAGTTTCCTGCATTCTCTTGGCAGCTCGCCCGGTTGGCGCTGCTAAAAGAATTGGAAATTCACGTTCCTTGTACTTGTTAATATCCAAAGATAAGTCGTTTAAATAAGCGTACAAGTAAATAATTCCCTTGATGATAGTGGTCTTCCCAGTTCCGGGACCACCGGTTAATAGGAACATTTGTGACTTGATGGCTTGTTTTAACGCATTGGTTTGTGATTCATCATAGTTAATATTTAGTTTCTTTTCGATTAAGCGAATCTTCTTATCAATTGTCTCATCATCAAATTTCTTAACGACCGGATTCTTGATAATTCGACTAATGTGTTCGGCAATACGCCATTCATCATCATATAATTCTTTTAAGTAAACACGGTCTTCTTCACCAACAATCTTTTGGTTCTTGGCTAACTCTAAAAATTGAGCGGATAAGTCTTCTCCACTAACTGGTTCAGCATTACCGTTATTCAATAATTTTAGCGTTTCTTCGAGGATTGGACCGGTTTGAGTGTAAGTATCACCATTACGTAAAGAAAGCGTCTTAAGGGCATAAATTAGCCCCGCACGAATTCTTCCAGGATTGTTGGCAGACATCCCCATTTGTTTGGCAATATCGTCGGCCTTTTTAAAACCAACCCCGTCAATATCTTCAACCAACTTGTATGGATTTTCTTGGATTACCTTTAGGGTATCACCCTTGTACTTGTTATAGATTGCAGAAGATAGACTGCTCCCGAACCCATAACTGTTTAGTCCAATAATCACCTGTTCCATTCCATTGTTCTTGTTCAATGTTTCTAACACAGTTGATTTTTGTTTGTCGGATAATCCAGCTCGATCCAACAATGAGTTGTTCTCCAACACATCTGAAATTAGATTGGTTCCTAAAGCATCCACCATTCGTTTAGCGGTTTGCTTACCAACTCCAGGAAAATTGTCACCAGATAAGTATTCGACTAGTCCCTCTTTTGAAGTTGGGACCGTGCTTTGATAGTTATCTGATTTGAATTGCTTCCCATACTTTGGATGATCAACTAATTCACCATAAAATTGATATTCGCTTTCTTCAGCGATATCCGCAAAATTACCAGTAATTACAATTTCATCTTCATGCCAATCTGAAATGTTTGTTTCAGAAATTTTTACCAATAGCACCTTAAAGAAGCTATCGGGGCTTTCAAAGAAAGTAGCCGCAACTTTACCTTTTATAAATAGCTCTTGATTGTCTTCAATATGTTCGTCATTGTCGTCTACTGAGAACAAATTCATTGATTCTGCCACGGCTTATCTCCCCTTATTTTTTACCATTTTTTACTTGAATAAACTTTTCGATATCTGCTAGACGTTTTTGACCCTTTTCAAAGTACTTAGGATCTGCTCTTTTAGCAACTTCAAAGTATTGGTTAAAGTCTTCTTCCAATACCATTGCGACGATTCCACGATCAAAGTTAGCCTTGCCATCTTTTGGTTTAGCTTGTAGGACCTTGTCATAGAATTCTGCTGCTTCACTGAAGTTTCCTAAAGCTAATAAACTACTTGCTAGTAGGTAGTTTATTTCTGGGTCTTGTCTTCTAAAACCTTGTGCGGTTAAAGCAAATACGACCGCCTTTTTGTAATCTTCTTTGGCCATGTAACTTTGTGCCAACATGATGTAGGCATCGGTCTTCATGTCACCATCGGATAGGTTATTGAATTGTTCAATCGCCTTGTCGTATTCACCGGCTGCATAGTAGACATTTCCTAGTCCATATACCAAGGTTTCTTTGGCTTTCTTACTTCTGTCAGCGAATAGACCTAAGGCTTTCATCATTAGTTCTTCGGCTTGGGTGTAGTTATGTAATTGAACTAAAAAGCTTCCTAAGTCGTAGTAGGTACGGTAATCATCTGGATGATTATCAATATCTTCAACTAATTTATGAAGAGTTTCATCGGCCTTTTTTTGTTGTTCTTCGCGTTTCTTTTCAACAGCTTGTTGCTTTTCTTTAATTTCTTCAGACTTTTGATCCATTTTAATCACCTACATATTAAATTACGTCAGTTTTATCAGTTTTCTTTGTAAGATATTTAGTATTATTCCAACTTACTAGTTCAAATGACTTTCCGCCATCGGTTGTTTCTAGAATGGTTGTACTAGTGTTAGCTAGGCCACCGCGTTTTCTTAAATCCTTAATCTCAACACCCAAAAGTGAATTGATTAGTGCGTTTAAGGCAGCACCGTGGCTGAAAATAATCACGTTATCTTCATAATCGTTTTCATTTACAACACGTTTTATAGCATACTGCATTCTGCTAATTACGTCATTAAAACTCTCTCCACCAATTTCGTCGGCATCGTATTTTTCTGGATGATTTCTGAAATTGTCAAAACTTTCTGGAAATTGTTTTTTAACATCGTCAAACTTTTGGCCTTCCATCTTACCTAAATGAAACTCTTCAAATCGGTTCCATAGGCTCAATTGAGGTTTGCGATGGAAGTGTTGGATAACTCTATAAGCGGTAATGCGAGCACGCTTAATTGGACTGGAATAAGCATGACTAAACTTAACATCTTTTAGGTACTCACCTAATTGATCCATTTGTTTATAGCTTTCCGGCAACAATTCGGAGTCTCCTCCAGCGCCTTGGTATCTGCTTTCTAGATTCCATTCAGTTTTTCCATGTCTTACAAAGTAAAGTTTCACTTTTATCCCTCGTTCATTTTGATTTATATATATTATCTCAATTTATGCGGATAAATTCAAAGTTTATATAAAAAAAGATGCTTAATGAATAAGCATCTTTTGGTTTTAAATGTATTGTAATTCTTTATCGTCTTGGTATGCTGCATCGATAATTGCTGAACCTAGACATTCATCACCATCGTAGAATACAACGGCTTGTCCTGGTGTAACGGCTCTTGCAGGATCATCAAAATCAACACGTAGTGACTTACCATCATCGTTTAGATGAACAGTTACGCCAACGTCTTTTTGACGATATCTGAATTGAGCTGTACAACGGAAGTCGTTGCCACGATCAGCAATGTCATTAATCCAGAAAATATCTGAAGCTTCTAGGTAATCTGCATATAGGTGCTTGTTTTCATAGCCCTTACCAACATACAAGATGTTCTTTGAAAGGTCTTTTCCAACTACGAACCATGGGCGGTTATCTTTACCGTCTCCACCGATTCCTAATCCCTTACGTTGACCAATTGTGTAATACATTAGTCCATCATGGTTACCCTTTACCTCACCATCAAAAGTCATCATCTTACCAGGTGTTGCAGGTAAGTAGTTACTTAAGAATGACTTGAAATTCTTTTCACCGATGAAACAGATTCCCATTGAATCTTTCTTTTCAGCAGTGGCTAGACCAGCTTCTTTTGCAATTTCACGAACCTTAGGCTTTGGCATGTCACCTAGTGGGAACATAACGCGGTCTAATTGTTCTGCGGATAATTGACTTAAGAAATAAGTTTGGTCCTTGTTGTCGTCGCTTCCGCGAAGCAAGTGGTTGTGACCATCTGCATCACGTTGCAAACGAGCATAGTGACCAGTAGCGATGTAGTCTGCACCTAAATCTAAGGCGTAGTCTAAGAACGCTCTGAACTTAATTTCCTTGTTACAAATAACATCGGGATCTGGAGTTCTACCTTTTTTGTATTCATTCAAGAAATAAGTGAAAACGCGATCCCAATATTCTTTTTCAAAATTAACAGAGTAGTAAGGTATTCCGATTTCTGAGGCAACTTTGGCTACGTCCTTGTAGTCTTCTGTTGCGGTACAAACACCATTCTCGTCAGTGTCGTCCCAGTTCTTCATAAATACACCTACAACGTCATATCCTTGTTGCTTCAAAAGGTAGGCGGTAACGGATGAATCCACCCCACCTGACATTCCGACAACAACACGGGTATTACTATTGTCTGCCATTTAAAATCACCATCATTTCTTTTAGATTCTTAGAATCTACGATTTGAAGGTCGTATATTCCATAAAAAATATAATAACCCATTTAATGCACCAATTGCAATGAAGATGCAAAAAAGAGGGCTATTAAGCCCTCTTTTTAATTATTTTCTCACGAAAACTTTTCTTTCCACAAAGTTATCCATCAAGAAATTGAATTGTTCAACTAATGCATCAGCATTTTTGTTGGTAAAAATATTAACCTTATTTAAACCATTTGCAGTGACGGTACTCATCTTGAATGTTTTTAAATCACTCTTAAAAACAATCTTTAACTTGATACCATTGTAAGGATCTTCAGGATCTAATGTTCTTTCAAATTGAAAGTTACCAGCATTAGTCTTTACAAAACCCATGTCAGATAGTGTGAATTTTTTGATTTCAGGACTAACTGCGTATGTTTTAGAATCACCTTGTAATTGATTTGCTGTTTCAAAAGCCATATTAGTCAACCTTCTTTATTCTCTTAATTACCTTTACTAATGCAGTGGTAAAGGCATCGATTTCTGAATCTGTTGTGAATTTACCAAAACTAATTCGAATTGATTGAGATGAACGATTGGTATCATTACCAAACATTGCCATCAAAACGTGTGATGGTTCAATGTTTCCAGCTGTACATGCTGAACCAGCTGAAATCGCAATTCCTTCCAAGTCCAAATTAGCCAAAATGATGTCTGAAGAAATCCCCTTAATCCAAATGTTAAACACATGTTGGACCGGGTTGTCTTCTACAGTTCCATTAACAACAAAATCAATATCATTATCATTTAAAGCATCAATGATTTGATGTTTGAATCCATAATAACGATCATGTAGTTCGTGCTTTAATTCAGGTGTAATTTGAGAAACCGCGGTCGCAAATCCGGAAATTGCAGGAATGTTTTCTGTTCCAGCACGACGCTTCTTTTCTTGGTCTCCACCTTTTACAAAACTTGGAAAATCTACCCCAGTTCGTCTGTATAAGAAACCAGTCATCTTAGGACCATTAATCTTATGAGCAGATGTTGATAGTAAATCAATTTGGTCCTCATTTACATCAATATCTAACAATCCATAAGCTTGAACGGCATCGGTATGGAACCATGCCTGATGGTCCTTTAAGATTTCACCAATTTCATGAATTGGCATGTGAGAACCAACCTCATTGTTAGCAGTCATGATAGTTACCAAGATGGTATCATCGTCTAATGCATCCTTGAAGTCGTCTAAACTAATTACTCCAGTTTCATCAACTGGTAAATAAGTTACTTTAAAACCTTGTTCTTCAAGATAAGCAAGTGGTTTTAACACAGCTTCGTGTTCAATGGCAGTTGTAATAATATGGTTTCCTAAATTCTTTCTTGCTTCAGCAGTTTGAAGAATTGCGGTATTATCACTTTCACTACCACCACTTGTAAAAATAATTTCGTCTGGCTTCGCATTAATACTGTTGGCGATAATGTCTCTACTATCTTCCAATACGGTATGAGCCTTTCTACCAATGCTGTACAAGGTAGAAGCGTTACCGTAAACGTTTTGCATCTTATCGTACATGTCATTTAAAACGTTTTTATCCATTGGAGTGGTAGCGGCATTATCTAAGTAGATTTCAGTCAAGTATACCTAAACCCCTTCTATTTTTGATTTGCGAATAAGTCTAATAACATTTGAGCAGATTTCTTACCTGCATCAATGATGAATTCGTCAAAGCTACGATCAGCATCACCGTTGGCGTTGTCTGACATTGCTCTAACTACAACGTATGGGATATCAAATTGGTTAGCAACTTGTCCCACAGCTGCCCCTTCCATTTCACATGAAAGTGCGTCAGGAAAGTTCTTTAGAATGTTATCAATCACTGCTTGGTCGGCAACGAATTGATCACCTGTAACGATTAATCCCTTTTGAACGTTTAAACCAACTTCCTTAGAAGCTTCAGTAATTTCTTTTACCCATTTTTCTGAAGCTTTGAATCTTGCTGGTTGGCCTGGCAATTGGCCGTATTCGTATCCAGCAGCTCTAGCGTCAACGTCGTGGTATGCAGTTTCAGTTGAAACAACAACATCACCGACAGCTAGGCCTTGGCCAATTCCACCGGCTGAACCAGAGTTGATAACGATATCAACATCAAAGCTAGTAATTAATTGAGCAGTTGTTAAACCAGCTTCAACTTTACCGATTCCTGAACGAACAAGAACAACTTCTTGTCCAGAAATGTTACCTTCGTAGAAAGTCATTTCTTTGATGTCAACTTTCTTAGTGTTGTCTAAGTTATCTAGCAATGATTTGATTTCTTCGTCCATTGCACATAAAATTCCAAATTTCATAAATATCTCCTTAAGGATTAACGTAGATTAGTATTAAGTAAACGACAATGATTGCAAGAATTAAAAATGCAATTGCCCAGTTAAGTCTTCTGCCTAAACGTTTTGTCTTTTGTTCGGTTGTCATTGCATGGGCCTTACCCTTTTTTTCTTCGGGTCTAGTTCTCTTCAATGTAGGTTGCTCAACTGGTTCGTCTCTTTTTATAAAATCATCGTCAATAGAATTTCTTTTTTGACTATTTTGATACTCTTTTCTAGTTATCATATTGGACTTGCTCCTTTATTAATTAAAGACCAATCTTGTCATGTAACTTCCAATAATAAATAGCAGTAATTGTCTTAGCATCCTCGATTTCGCCACTTTCAATCATTGCCATGGCTTCATCAAGTGAGTATTCCTTAATTCTCAAGTATTCACCTTGATCTCTAGGTAATTCATCTTCAACTGGTTCCAGATCAGTTGCCAAGTATAGGTCCATGTATTCATCACAAAAACCAACACTTGAATAAAATCCGGTGATTCGTTTGACGTTGTTAGCCTTGTATCTAGTTTCTTCGTTCAACTCACGAACTACAGTATCCAAGGCAGTGCCATGGTCTCTACTATCAACTTTACCGGCAGGAATCTCGATTGTTTCTTTAGCAACAGGAGCTCTCCATTGGGTTTCTAATAACATCTTGTTGTTCTTAGTTAAGACTAAAATACCAACGGCATTGGAATGATGAACAACATCTCTAGTCGATGTTTCACCATTTGGCAATTCAACTGTTTGTTTTTCAACGTTGATAATTGCGCCATCGTACTTAGGCTCAACACCTAGTACCTTTTCCTCTAAATCCATAATATCAGCCCTTTTTTTGTTATATATTCATTCTATATATATTTAATTATTTTTTCAATGGACTGACTAATCAATTACACGAATTTTGACAGCTTGTGGGCCCTTCATGCCTTGTGCAATTTGATATTCCACTTGTTGACCAATTTCAATTTCATTTCTAGTCTTGTTTTCGACCGCTGAACCATGGAAGAAGACCTTGTTCTTGTCTTCGCCCTTTAGAAAACCAAAATCGTGATCTGGGTTAAAATTATTTACTTTACCTTTAATCATATTATTTCTCCTTAAAAATAAAAAACTGGGATAATCCCAGTTTTTTATCGATTATTCTTCGAATCCTTCAGTAGCTGTTTCTGGGAAGTTATCACGAACAATCTTAGCACAACGTGCACAGAATTGTGGATAATCTGCATCAGAACCAACATCTGTAGAGATTAGACGACAACGTTCACAAGTGTCACCTTCAGCATGTTCAACTACGATTGAAACACCGTCGTTAAAGCTTTGTGCATCACTTGGAGCATCAGCTAAATCTTTAACTTCTAGTTGTGAAACCATCAAAATTTGACCAACATTTGTGTGTAGGTTTTCTAGTAATGATTTCACTTCATCATTTACAAATAATGATAGCTTAGCTTCTGAAGCCTTACCAATTAGCTTGTTATTTCTAGCTTCTTCCAATGCCTTCAATACGTCATCTCTGACTTCCATGAACTTATGCCAGTTTGATGAAAGTTCATCTGCACCAGGTAAGTCCATTTGTTCTGGCATTTCTGATAGTTGAACGAATTCTTCTTTTTCAGATAGGAATGGCCAGATTTCTTCAGCAGTGTGAGGAAGAATTGGTGTAATTAATTTAGTAATTGCAACAGCTGCATTGTATAGAACTGTTTGCATTGATCTTCTTTCCGCACTATCTTCAGCATAGATGTATAGGATATCCTTAGCGAAGTCTAGGTAGAAAGCTGAAAGATCAGCATTGATGAATGAAAGTAGACGACGGTTTAGACTTAAGAAGTCAAAGTTGTCGTAGTCTGCCTTAATGTCTTTTACGAAGTTGTTTAACTTAACCATCATGTATTGGTCAGCTGACTTCATGTCTGCAAAATCAACACTGTTTTCCTTAGGATCAAAGTCAGAAGTGTTGGCAAGCATGTATCTCATGGTATTTCTAATCTTCTTGTATGAGTCAGAAATCTTAACAAAGTTTTCCATTGATACACGAACATCGGCAGAAGTATCTACAGAAGTTACCCATAGACGAACGATTTCTGCACCCATCTTCTTAATAACTTCATCAGGAGCAATTGTGTTACCAAGTGATTTACTCATCTTGTGACCTTCACCATCAAGAGTGAATCCTTGTGATAATAATTGCTTGTATGGAGCCTTACCGCTAAATGCAACACTAGTAATTAAACTTGAGTTGAACCATCCACGGTATTGGTCAGAACCTTCTAGGTATAGGTCTGCAGGGTATGTTAGGTAATCACGTTCGGCACAAACACCTTGGTGTGATGAACCTGAGTCAAACCATACATCCATGATGTCGTTTTCCTTAGTAAACTTACCATTTGGTGAATGTTCACTAGTGAATCCTTCTGGTAATAGGTCCTTAGCTTCTTTTTCGAACCAAATGTCTGAACCATGTTTTGCAAATAAGTCTGCGACGTGGTCAGTAGTTTCTTTAGTGATGATAGGAGTACCATCTTCACCATAGAAGATTGGTAGTGGAACACCCCAAACACGTTGTCTTGAGATTACCCAGTCACCACGATCTTTAATCATGTTGTATAGACGTTTCTTACCCCATTCAGGTTTGAATTGAACGTCTTCGATGGCATTTAGAATGTCATCTCTAATCTTATCAACAGAAGCAAACCATTGATCAGTAGCACGGTAAATAACCGGCTTCTTAGTTCTCCAGTCAAATGGGTAACTATGAGTGATTGGTTGGTACTTCAATAATAAGTTCTTTTCTTTTAACTTGTTTAATGAAATTTCGTTTGCATCGTCGTAGAAGACACCTTCAAAATCTGGACCAGCTTCCTTAGTTAGGTAACCTTGTGCGTCAACATCAACAAAGATGTCTAGACCGTATGATTTACCAACGTAGTAGTCATCTTCCCCAAAACCAGGAGCAGTATGAACTAAACCAGTACCAGTATCGATAGTAACGAAATCACCTAGCATGGTTAATAGTTGTCTGTCCATAAATGGATGTTGAGCTAATACACCTTCTAGTTCTTGACCTCTTACAGTCTTTACGATTTCGTAATTTTCCCAACCGAATAATTCGGCATCTTTTTCAACTAATTCAGCAGCTAAAACAAACTTACGATCATCGTTAGCTGGTTTAACAACTGCATAGTCGAATCCGGCATCAATTGTGATACCCATTGAAGCAGGAATGGTCCATGGAGTAGTAGTCCATACAACCATGTATGTGTTATCTTCGTCTAAAACACCTTTACCATCGACAACCTTTTCAGCGTAGAAAGCTGAAGGTGATTCGATATCGTGATATTCAACTTCGGCTTCAGCTAGAGCTGATTCTGAAGACCATGACCAGATAACTGGTTTCTTACCACGGTAGATTAAGCCTTTTTCAGCCATCTTACCGAATACACGAATTTCAGCAGCTTCAAATTCAGGCTTTAGAGTTAGGTATGGGTTGTCCCATTCACCAGTAACACCTAGACGTTTGAAACCTTCTCTTTGACGATCAACTTGTTTCAAAGCATAATCATGACAAAGTTTTCTGAATTCATTAGTATCCATTTTCTTTCTGTCATATCCAGCTTGAGTAAGCTTTTGTTCGATTGGTAAACCGTGAGTATCCCAACCTGGTACGTAAGGTGCTCTAAAGCCGTTCATTGACTTGTATCTTACAATAAAGTCCTTTGAAATCTTGTTTAAAGCGTGTCCCATATGAATGTCACCATTAGCATATGGAGGTCCATCATGAAGAACAAATGATGGTTTTCCTTCGTTTAGTTTTTGTCTCATTTGGTAGACGTGATTGTCTTCCCATGCTTTTTGTCTTTCAACTTCTTTAACAGGTAAGTTCCCACGCATCTTAAACTTGGTCTTACCTAGGTTCAAAGTATCTTTTACACGCATAACACACACTCCCTTTTCAAATTATAAAAAAAGAAGACTTCATCACAAGGGACGAAGTCTTCCGCGGTACCACCCAAATTAGGACATTAAAATTTAATATCCCATCTTTATTTACTACATTAAAAGAGATTAGCCAGAGGTGATCTGCATAGAATGATTTACAACTGACCTTCCACCATTTGTCAGCTCGCTATATTGTGTCGAATTCTAAGCTTTCTATTCTCTATCTCAAGTTATTCAATTTCTTTGAATGAGCCATCAGGATAAATCTTAATAGTTGCATCTGCTGGCATTTCTTTACCTTCAGATTGTACAACTGTTTCCTTAAAATTGTCAAGGTTATTAATTTGTTCGTTAACCTTGTTGAAATTACCGTCAATTCCGGAAATCATTTGATCCCATTCTGGACTATTAACAAATTGCATTTGGCTTTCAAGTAAAGTTCTGATTTTTTCTCTGAATGATTCAGTTGTCTTTCTTAAATCATCATTTGCAATAAGTAGTGCTTTAGATTGGTTTGAGATATTTTCAACGATGTCTTTAGCCTTAACGCTAGCATCATTCAAAATTTCATCAGCTTGTTTTCTTGATTGTTCAGTTACGTTGTTGGCTTCGTTCTGAGCTTCAACCTTAACCTTATCAGCAGCATTTTGTGCAATGATAATTGATTGATTCAATGAATCCTTCATACCATTATAGTATTTTAGTTCATCTTCAGTTTGTTTCAAACGGTTCTTCATATCGATATTTTCGGATAAAGTTAATTGGTAATCCTTGATAATACGATCTAAGAATTCGTTTACCTCGTCAATATTGTAACCTCTCATTTTTACAGAAAACTCTTTATTATGAATATCTTGTGGGCTAAGTACCATTGTATCTCTCCTCCAACCTATTTTTTTAATACAGAAATAATGGCTCTATATTTACCTTTTTTGGTTTGGCCTTCCTGACGCTTTAAACGAATGCGGCCGAATCTTCTAACCGATACAACATCGTGTGTTGTAATTTCGTAATCCGGTCGACTGTTTACCGCCCAGTTAAGGTGAACCTTTTGATGACTAACTAACTCTTTCGCATCATTTCTGGATATGTTAAATCCTTCCGAAATTAAGTTATCCATTCTAAATGATGATAGAGTCGTTGATTCATCTCTCCATTCATTCTCCGGCGTAATTACGTCAGAAAATTCTGTTTCAATCAGTGAAACTTTTGTTTTACCAATTGAGCTAATTTGCATTTTTAAGAAGTCAGCAATTTCTCTTGTACATATGAATTGCCATCTTGTTCCGTCAGTTAAAATATCTCCAATTGTTGATCTCTCAACACCTGAACCTAATAAAGTTCCCAATATCTTACTGTGACGTAATTTTGAGAACTTTACTGGATATCTAATTTCAAACAACTTAACTTGATAATCATCTTCAGATGGTTCGAAGTATTCTGGATATATCAAGCCACGTTTCATTTCTGAGTTTGGATATCCCCCGAAAAAGGCGACCGACAAGTCACTCTGGCGGTTAACTAAAGTTGTTAAAATATAAACCTGTCTGGGATTTAAAAACTTAGTTAAGATTGGACGATATTGATTAATTGACTCATCAATTAAATCTGCACAAGAATCGATGAAAGGAACTTCTTCTTTTCTAAAATGCTGTTCAATATTTTTATCCATTTTATCTTAAACGTTCATTCATTTCTTTTCTGATTTCCCCGTCTACATAGTAGTTGTGTGGAGTGAAAAGAAAAACTAATTCAGAAATTCTCTCAATATTTCCATCAATAGTGAAAACAACTCCGTTTAAGAAATCAATAATTCTTCTAGTTGCTTCATCGCTAGCAGCATCAAAATTAATGATTACAGCATTGTTATCAATTAATTTTTGCGCAATTGTTTTTACATCAGCATAAATCTTAGGTTCAAAGACAGAAATTTTACTATTACGACTTTGACTTGAGTTTTTGCTAATTGAAACTACCTTATCATTGTTCTCCACTTGGGAGTTATCTTCTTCGTAAAAATCTTCGTCTTGATCGTAATCAGTTCCGAAGAATTTACTAAAACTAAACTTAGCTGTCATTTCAATTCATTCCCTTCAAAGAAATCTAGAAAAAGTGATTAGTTCTTACGACGGAATTTGAAGAATGGAGGCAAATCGTCATCGCTTGATTTATCTTCCTTTTGATTGTCACTTGAGTTGTTAGCATCAAATGGATCAAATTCTTTCTTTTGTACGTTTTCAAAACGTGTGTCAGATGGCTTGTCGCTATCTGTGTTTTCGTCGTTAGTTCTAACGTTACCTTGGTCTTCCTTGTGATGTCTTGGGCTAACTACCTTACCAGGATTTTCTGATACTCTTGATGGACGTGCTTGGCCGTTTAGTAGTTCTTCTGGACTAGTTTCGATCCCTGTAGCAATAACAGTAACCTTGATTTCATCGCCTAGGTCTTCATCAATTGAAGTACCAAAGATAATGTTTACATCGCTAGTTGCAGCTTGAGCAACGATGTCTGAAGCATCTTGGGCTTCAAATAGTGACATGTCTGGGCCACCAGTGATGTTTAATAATACTTGTTTTGCACCATCGATTGAAACTTCTAGCAATGGTGAAGAAATAGCCTTCTTGGTTGCTTCTGCAGTTCTGTTTTCACCTGTAGCAGTACCAACACCCATAAGTGCTGAACCAGTGTTTTGCATAACAGTCTTAACATCAGCAAAGTCCAAGTTAACGTATCCAGGACTAGTAATTAAGTCTGAAATACCTTGAACACCTTGTCTTAATACGTTGTCAGCTTCTTGGAAAGCTTCCATCATTGGTGTCTTCTTATCAACCATTTCTAATAGACGGTTGTTGGCAATTACGATTAAAGTATCAACGTTTTCTTTTAATGCTGAAACACCTTCTGCAGCATATTTAGATCTTCTTGGTCCTTCAAAAGTAAATGGTCTAGTAACGACACCAACAGTTAAGGCACCTGAGTCCTTAGCAATCTTTGCAACGATAGGAGCAGCACCGTTACCAGTACCACCACCCATTCCGGCAGTTACGAATACCATATCTGCACCTTGAAGTGCTTCTGAGATAGCTTCTTCGCTTTCTTCAGCGGCCTTAGTTCCTACTTCTGGATCTGAACCTGCACCTAAACCTCTAGTTAATTTAGGTCCTAATTGGATTTTTGTTTCAGCTTTTGATGTGTTTAATGCTTGAACATCGGTATTTGCAACGATAAATTCAACACCTTTAACATCTTCAGCAATCATACGGTTAACGGCGTTACTACCACCGCCACCTACACCAATAACTTTAATTTTTGCGCCTTGGTTTTCAGTAGAATCTAATGAAAATTCCATTTTAACTTCCTCCGTGTACTTCTGTTATTTTATTCGAAAAAGTCTTGGTAAAAGCGTTTAAGTCTTCCCTTAGTGCTTTTAGCTAGTTTTGAACCAGACTTTTTAGGTTTGCTTGGTTGTTGTGGTTGATTATCTTGTTGAATGTATTCAGATGAGTTATCGATTACATCATCGCCATAATCGTTACCAATGAAATCATCATTGGATTGAGTGTTGTTCACTACAGTTTTGCCTTCTAGTGATGATCTTACTAACACTTGAATTTCACTCATGTTAGCACGATAAGTTACTAGTGACAATGGAAGTGAAAATGATGGGTGTCTTAATCCCATTTGATCTGGAATGTAGACTCTAACGTTAGTATCAAATCTATCGGCTGCTAATTCTGAGATTCCAGGCAATGCTGCAACTCCACCAGTTAGAACAATACCTCCAGGTAAGTTTAAAGCAGAGATGCTACTTAAACTCTTGTACATTCTAGTAAAGATTTGGTCTACTCTAGCTTGAATAATTTCTGCTAGGTATTTTTCAGAAATTCTGACTGGTTGGCTTTGACCAACAACTTCAATTGGAAATTCATTGCTTTCTGATGCTTCGATTTCATCAGCATAACCGTAATCGCGTTTAACTTTTTCGGCACTTTCTAATGAAGTGTTAAGCACAACAGAAATGTCTTTAGTGATGTATTCTCCACCTTCACTATCTACAGTAGTGAATTTTAGTTGATGATCATGAACAACAGAAGCAGTTGTTTGGCCACCACCTAAATCGATTAGAACAGTTCCAAAGTCTTGTTCCCCATCATCTAAAATGGTCATGCCTTGTGCTAATGGCATGTTGATGATTGAAGATGGATTTAATCCAGCTCTTTGAACCGCTTTTCTAATATTATGGATGATAGTCTTTGGTCCAGTGATGATACGACCCTTCATTTCAAGTCTTACACCGACCATACCTCTTGGGTCCTTGATGCCGTCAAATCCATCAACGATGAATTCGTCAGCTAAGGTGTCCATAATTTCTCTTTCTGGTGGTAGGTTTTTAATCATTGCAGATACAGTAACGTTTTTAACGTCTTCATCTGAAATTTCTCTTGATTGATCTGAGATTGCCACCATACCGCTGCATGGTTCAATCTTTAATTGGTTGGCAGGAATACCAACAATCACATCATGAATTTGAATACCAGCTTTTTCTTCTGCCTGGTTAACAGCTCTTCTAATTGATTCAGAAGCCTTGTCAATATCGACGATGATGCCTCGGCTAACACCTTCAGAACGTTCGTTTCCTAAACCTAAAACGTTCATTTGGCCTTTTACTTTTTCGGCAACAATCACCTTAATTGACGTAGTTCCAATATCCAATCCAACATACATTTCTGAATTCATTATCTAAGGGAACCTCCAATTAAGCATAATTATTCTTAGATACTCTAGTTTATATTTAAGTTAGTTATAAGTTAATTTTAACACAAGAGTAGACAACTCTAAAGAACCATTATTAGTTTCTTTTTTTAGTTGTAGTTGTTGTTTTCTTAGCATCCTTATTTAGCGTTTCTTTTAGCTTAGTTTTAGTAGATGCTTTAGTGGTTGTATTGCTACTTTTTTTCTCATCATTGATTGGAAATGAGTAAGCTCCAACCTCTAAATTAATAACACTTTTTGTTTTTAATTGAGTGGCGATTGAACGATAGAAGCTCATCTTATCATTAAAATCGTGCATCAAGATAATAACGCGATTACCATCTCGCATATAAACGTGTAATTCATCTGGGTACACCTTAGTTGGTGAGTATGAAATGACACGAATGTTGTCTCTGATGTCCTTAGGTAGCTTTACATATTTTTCAATCATGGATTTCAATAATGACTGATTATTAAATTTCACTATATAAGGCATCTTAGAATCATTAGGATTCTTTACAGCAATATTAGTAACCTTTCCGTTTTCTAATATTAGATATTGCTTGTTGCCACGAGTTTCATAACCAATTTCTTTGTATGGTGAAACTGCAACAGAAAGATGATTAAATCCTGTAAATTTAAAATCTAACGATTTAACGCGATGATCATCATTAATAACCCTTTGGTTAATTTTATTTTTATGACCAATAACTTTAAAAATACTGTCCCCTTCATCTAACTGAAGTTCTCTCTTAATATCGCTTTGAGAGATATATCCGTTTCCATTAATGCTAATACTACTAATTCGACTCATTGGTGAAACCAAGTAAATCAAGATTAGTAGTAACACAACCAACGGAATGATGATATATGAGGAAGATTTCATTTTATTTTTTATCTTTTGCTTATGCAATTCAACAAAATCATCGGATATTCTTGAAGCCCTATTCGAGGATTTTTTTGAGGAAAATAATTTAGACTTCATAGTAAAGTTCCTCCATTAATGACAAATTGATTTTGCAACTTCCAACAGACGACTTGCGGCATCACGACAACCCATTTTTCTTGAGTTTTCAGCCATTTCATTTCTCTTGTCCTTATCGTTCATGATAAAGTCAGAATTTTCAATTAATGTCTTCGCATTTAAGTCATTTTCAGTAATGATTAAAGCGGCATCGTTTTTCACCAAGCTCAAAGCATTCTTGGTTTGATGATCAGCGGTAACGTATGGACTTGGAATTAACACTGACGGAATGCCAAGGGCAGTAATTTCAGCTAAACTAGTAGCACCTGCTCTACCAACGATTGCATCAACCTTTGGCAAAACGTTTGGCATATCAGCAATGTAATCCTTAATTACGACATTATCGTTAATTGTTTGTCCTTTTAGTTGTTCCATAACATCATCATAACGCTTCTTACCAGTAACAAACACAACTTGGTAATTCTTTTCGTTGTATTGACGAATGCTTTCGCAAACAACTTTGTTAATCTTCAATGCACCTTGGCTACCACCAAAGATTAAAAGTGTTGGAACATCATTTTTTAATCCGTATTGATCCCAAGAAAAATCAGATTTCAAGTTCGCCACTTGTTGGGCACGTGGATTACCAGTGTATACAGTCTTTTCCTTGGGGAATTGACTGATGGCATCTTCGAATCCAACGGCAATCTTATCAACGTGTTTGCTTAGAAAACGGTTAGTTAAACCAACCACACTATTTTGTTCATGAATCATTGTTGGAATATTCATTTGTGAAGCAGCGTAAACAACGGCTCCAGAAACATATCCACCAGTTCCAATCACGATATCTGGTTTAAATTTTTTAATTAACTTCTTTGATTTATGTAGACTCTTTAAAAACAAACTAACGGTTTTTACGTTGTATAAAGAAAGAGAACGTTTGAATCCTTGAATTTCTAGTTCTTCAAAAGCGATGTTGTGCTTTGGAACGATATCCTTTTCCAAGCCTCTAGTTGATCCAACATATAAAACTTCAGCATCAGGATCAACTCTGCGAAGTTCTTCAATTAATGCTAGTGCAGGATAGATGTGGCCACCAGTTCCTCCACCTGAAATCATTAGTCTCATTAGTTTTCTTCCTTTCTACCTGTTTTTTGTTCTACTAGTTGGATGAATTCGTCTCCTCTTTGTTCAAAGGTATCATATTGATCCCAACTAGCATTAGCTGGAGACAATAGAACAATGTCGCCTTCTTCACTCATTGCCCACGCTTCATCCACAGCTTCCTTCATGTTGTTAACAATCTTGATGTTTTTAACGCCGGCCTTCTTAGCAGTATCTGCTAATAAATCCTTAGTTTCACCAAATAAAGTGATTGCCTTAACGTGGTCGGCAAAATCCTTTTCGAGTTTTTCGAAAGTGTAACCACGATCTAATCCACCGGCAATTAAAACAACGTTATCTTTAAAACTTCTTAAAGCCACTTGAGTCGCTTCAATGTCTGTAGCCTTTGAGTCATTGTAGAACTTTCTACCATCGGCAGTTAATACGTATTGGACACGGTGTCTGACACCACCAAATGTACTTAGTGCCTTCTTGATTGCTGAGTTACTCTTGCCCATAATCTTGGCAACAGCAATTGCCGCTAGTGCATTTTGCACGTTTTGTTGACCAGGCACTCTAATTTCATCGATGTTCATAACAAATTCATCTTTAAAGAAGATTTGTTCGTCTTTCACGTATGCACCATCTGTACTTACTGCATCGTATGAGAAAGGAACCACCTTAGCCTTACTACGTTTGCTTAATTCACGCCATTCTTCATTATCAAAGTTAACAACGAAAAAGTCATTTTCATCTTGATTTTCGGTAATTCGCATTTTGGCGTTAACATAGTTTTCTCTGGTCTTGTGGTAGTCAAGATGGTTAGAGAAGACGTTGTTTAATACGGCAATGTGTGGATGTAACGTCTTAATACCAACTAGCATGAAACTAGATAGTTCTAAGACGATGTCATCATTCTTAGTTGCCTTGGTGGTAACAGTACTTGCAGGAACACCAATGTTTCCGGCTACGTAAGAATGTCCAGTAGTTCTTTCTTCGTTTAGGATGTCATTAATCATAGTTGAAACGGTTGTCTTACCGTTACTACCAGTTACACCAACAATTGGTGCTTCGCTGACTTCACTAGCAATTTCAACTTCAACTGTGATCGGAATATTTCTTTTAATTGCTTCTTTAATTAATTCATTATCGTAAAAAATTCCAGGGTTCTTGACGATTAAATCAAAATTGTAATCATCTAAAATCTTTGGACTTTGTTTAGCATCAATTACCTCAACGCCAATTTTTTCTAACTCTTCTTTTGCGTCCGATTTCAAAGGATTAGCGTCATTTAACCAAACGTTAGCGTTTAATTGCTTTAATAGCTTAGATGCGTTGATTCCACTCATTCCTGCACCTAAAACTAGTATGTTTTTATTTTGATAATCGTCAATATTTTTCATAATTCATGCTCCCAAAAATATTATTATAAAATAATTGATAAAACTCCGGTAATTGCCAAAATAGCACCTGCAGACCAGAAAACAATATCAATCTTCCATTCTGACCAACCTAGCATTTCAAAATGGTGATGGATTGGTGACATTAAGAACACTCTCTTACCAGTAAGTTTGAATGATGTAACTTGAATCATTACACTCAATGTTTCCAATACAAACATGAAACCGATCCAAACTAATGAAAGTTCATGATGAACCAGAATTGATACGGCAGCTAATGAACCACCTAGTGCTAATGATCCCATGTCTCCCATGAAAATCTTAGCTGGCTTGTGGTTGAATACCATAAATGCACATAGTGCACCAACTACTGCTAAACAGAAAATTGCAACATCCATTTGGTGTTGAACTAATGCAACAACTGCATAAGCTAAGAAGGCAATGATTGATAATCCACTAACTAGACCATCTAAACCATCAGTTAAGTTAACTGCGTTTGAGAAACCAGTTAGGTAGAAGATAATGAAAATTGCGTAGAACCAACCAAGGTGTAAATCACCCATAAATGGAATCTTTAATGCCAGTGGGAAGTGGTGTGCGTAAACGAAAGTGAAGATTAGTCCACCCACGATTTGACCCGCTAGTTTTTGCCATGCTTTTAGACCTTCGTTTTGACGTCTAAATAGCTTGATACTATCGTCCCACATTCCCAATAATCCGTACAATACTAGGATGAACAATAGGATTAGTAGCGTTGGGTTCATCATGTGAGCAACCCCACCACTAATTAGTGACGCAATAATAATTGCGATGATGAAAAGAAGACCACCCATTGTAGGTGTTCCTGATTTCTTTTCGTGCCACTTTGGTCCTTCTTCTCTAATCATTTGGCCTTCATGCTTTCTTCTGAAGTAGCCAATTAGAGATGGCATAAAGATTAATGTAATTAAAAAACTAATTATGATTGGTAAAACAATATTCATAAACATCCTGATTTCAATCCCCTATTTAAATTTTATGGTTACCTTGGTTCCACCGTCTAGACTTGCCCCAGGTTTGACTGATTGCTTATAGGCATATCCGTCACCGTCAAGTTCGGCACCAATACCTGCCATTCGACAGTATGTCGCAACATCATATCTAGACCAGCCCTTTAGGTTAGCCATCGTCTTACTACCATTGGTTTGAACGATTACCATTCGATTCTTTGAAACTTTTTCGTTGGCATCAATTGATTGATCTAATACTTTATCCCCGTCACCAATAATTGCATATTTCAAACCGGCAGCTTTTAGTTCTGCCTTAGCTTCACTAGTAGACTTACCAGTAATGCTTGGAACCTTTAGACTATTTTCACTTTCAGCATTTACGTTTTCTTCCAATGCTAATCTCATCACTGGGTTAAAGATTTCGGCCATTAATTGTGAGGCTGTCTTGGTTCCAGTTAAATGAGGTTGTTTCATTGTTATATATAAGATGTATTTTGGATTATTTGCTGGTGCAATTCCGGCAACTGAGTATAGGTAACTGTCGTCACCAGATTCGTATCCTGATTTACCATCACTGACTTGGGCAGTACCCGTCTTTGCGGCAATCTTGTAGCCTGGAATCTTGTATGCTCCACCAATACCGTATGATTTATAAACAACATCTTCCATATGTTGAATAACTTGTTTTGCTGTACTTGCGGTAATTGGATGACCAACTACCTTCTTTGGATATGATTTAATGACCTTCTTGGTCTTTGGATCCACAATCTTTGTAACAAGTCTTGGTTGTAACATTGTACCACCGTTAGCGATTGAAGTTAATGCTCTCATCATTTGCATTGCATTAACTTGGATACCTTGTCCAAACGCTGTATTAGCTTGTTCGATTGGGTAGTTAAATTGAACGCTTCCTGTTTCTTCTCCAGGGAAACCTAAGTTAGTTGAAGTAAAGAATTGGAAACGGTTCATGTAGTTGCGCCAAGTCTTGGCACCCATTTGTTGTTCAAGATGGGCCATGGCAACGTTACTTGATAATGCGAAACCTTTGTTGTAAGTAATGTTACCCCAACCATTAGTATTCCAGTCAGGAACGACCTTACCATCAACTAGGTATTTACCAGAATGATATGTTGCATTTCCATTATAGTGACCACTGTTAATTGATGATGCCACAGTGAAAATCTTCATTGTTGAACCAGGTTCGTATGAATCCTGGATCAATGTGTTACGCCAGATACTACTTAGTCCCTGCTTGGTAGTAGCGTTAAATGTAGGACGTTGAGTAGCTGCTAAAATGTCACCAGTTTTGGCGTTCATCAAAACGGCATTCATTGTCTTTGGATGAACTTGATTGTAAACACTTGTCATTTCAGTTTCTAGTAATGATTGAAGACGATAGTCTAAAGTAGTGTAAACGTCGTCACCATTCTTAGCTGGTTTGTTAACACTTTCACCGTTATCAACTTCAACACCTGCGTTGTTTAGTTGAGTAGTCTTGTATCCGTTCTTACCCGTCAATAGTTCGTTATATACCTTTTCGATTCCCATTTGACCGGTTAGTGATACCTTGCTATCGCTAGAGTTTGAGTTAGCAGACGCATATCCAATGATGTGAGAAGCGAAGACACCATTTGGGTATAGTCTTGATGGTTGTTGTAAGAAATTCAAACCAGAGATGTGGTATGAATCTAATTTTTGTTTTTGAGTTAATGAAATGTTAGTACCTGCTGCACCAAATTCAACTTGGAAAGCGTTGGTACTAGGAGAAAGATCCTTTAATGCTTGTTTATAGGAAATTGGCAACACTGAAGAAATGGCTTTGGCAGCCTTTTCCTTATCAGTGATGTACATTGGTTTGTTATCTAGACCAACTTGTTTCTTATTTAAGATGGCATACATTGTATAGACGTTAGTGTCTTCAGCAAGAGGTTGACCGTTTGCATCGTAAATAGTTCCACGCTTAGCAGAAATTACGTTGCTTTGTGTGTACAAACTCTTCGCCATTTCGCTTAAGTTGTATCCACCAACGTTTTTAAATACTGATACATATGTAAATCTCAATACCATACACAAAAAAACGCCTAGACATAGCAATAGTAAAAATTGTCCATAGCGGCTACGGTTTTCTCGGCGTTTTTTTTGTTTGTTCCGATTATTTAATTTATTCATTTGCTAACATTCCTTACGTTTTTATTGGACAAAGATAAATCGGCTTGTTTAGCAATTTTTTGTAGACGATTTCCGCTTTGAAGTTCACTTACTTCTTGCTTTAATGTACTGTTATCATCTTTAACCTTGCCTAATAAATTAGTTGTTACTTGAAGTTCTGTGGCGTGGTTACCTAGTGCAATCTTTTCACCAACTAGACCAACCATTAAAAAGAATACAAGTGAACATCCTAATATTACAACAGTTTTTTCAAATTTTGACAATCCAAGTCTTACATTTGATTTTACTTCTGGATTTTGTTGTTTTTGTTGTTCCCCTGCGGAGTAATAACCAGGGGTAGCGTATACGCTATTAGCTAGATTATTTTGTGCCATCAGATTAACTCTTCTCTCTATTATTTATTAATTCTCTCAATAACTCTCAATTTTGCACTATGCGAACGATGATTATCTCTCAATTCGTCATCACTCGGTAGTATTGGTTTTCTATTAATTAGTTTGTAGTCTGGTTTCATGTCATCTGGAATGATTGGTAAACCACTTGGTAAATCTTCAATCGTGGTCTTTTCCTTAAACATTGTCTTAACCAATCGATCTTCTAGTGATTGGAAAGTAATGACGCTCACTCTTCCGCTCACATCAATTAAATCGATTGCCTTTTCCAATGATTCTTCCAAAGCACCCAGTTCGTCGTTAACGGCAATTCTCAATGCCTGAAAGACTTTCTTGGCAGGATGACCACCGTGACGTCTAGCCGCGGCTGGAATTCCTTCCTTAATCACATCAACAAGTTGTTCGGTTGTATCAATTGAATGGTTTTCTCGGTTCCTTTCAATCGCTCGTGCAACTTGCTTAGAAAATTTTTCTTCTCCATAACGGAAGAAAATCTTCACTAACTTTTCGTATGGCCATTCGTTAACGATTTTCCATGCGTCTAATGGATTTCTCTGATCCATTCGCATATCTAATCGTGCATCGTGTTGATAACTAAAACCTCTGCTTGCGTCATCAAATTGTGGAGATGAAACTCCTAAGTCATACAGAATTCCATCAACAGATTGAATTCCTAATTTGTTCATTTCTTCTTGAATGTATCTAAAGTTGCTTCTAACAAAAGTAACCTTATCTTCATCTATGTATTGCTTGAGATTAGTTTTGTTATATTCGATTGCCACTTCATCTTGATCGAATGAATAAAGATGACCAGATGTTAATTGTGACAAAATTCGGGCACTGTGGCCTCCCCCACCGAGGGTACAGTCGATGTAAATGCCATCGGGTTTAATATTTAATCCGTCAACCGCTTCCTTAAGTAGTACAGTTTCATGATGAAATTCCGTCATAATTAGTCACCTTCTTTTCTAAAAATCAATTAAGTCTTCAGCAATGTCGTCGAACTCTTCACCAGCAGTAGCTGAGAATTCGTCCCACTTTTCCTTGCTCCAGATTTCAATTCTTGTGGAAACCCCTACAATCACACATTTTTTTTCGATACCAGCGTAGTTAATCAAAGTATCTGGAATGTTAATTCTTCCTTGGCTATCAACCTTACTTTCGTCGGCGGCTGAGAATAGAAAACGTGAAAAGTATCTTGCTGACTTCTTGCTTACAGGAAGTTGATTAATCTTTTCTTGAACCTTTTTCCATTCATCCATAGGATATCCGAATAAACATCCATCAAGTCCACGTGTGATGATGAAGTTCGCACCTATTTCTGATCTAATCTTGGAAGGAATGATTAAGCGCCCTTTTGAATCTATTGAATGTTCATATTCACCCATTAACACGCTTCTTCACTCCCTCCAATTTATATTACCTTGATTTTACCACTATCCACCACTTCGTACCACCTTATTATTAAATTTCTTCCAATATGTACTAATTTTCACCACATTTAGATTAAAATCCACTAATTTTAGACAATAAAAAAAGAGCTACCAAAGTTGGTAACTCAATGTTTTAAAGCGTTTTTGCTGCAATTATCAAAATGGTGGAGGACCAGACCACAAAAAAGTAAATTACTGAAAATCTCCACAAGAATTTGTAAAAAATCCCCACTTTGGCATTATTGCGTGTAAATAAGTAGTAGATTGCGTAGATAATCCCAATGATAACAAGTCCTAACCATACATATGGTAAGAACGATTGATCGTGTTTATCCAATGATAATTGGTAGATATAATAGCTCATGATAATTGGAAAAAAATCACTTGCTCTAATCGAAATCTTATAAAGTTTGCTAATAATTTTTTTGACGATATTGAACAGTAAGGACAATAGGAATAAGAATACCACCTGAACTAATACCGTGGTCAAAAATCCAAACGGAGAAATAACAATCACCTCAATATGAATTAGTTTGCATTATTTACTAATGAACTGTAAACTTTAAAATATATTATTAATTGCGGAAAGTGGTGTTAATAATGGCTAAGAAAAAGAAATCTAGATTTCAAATCATTACCATGATTTTTGTTTGGTTAATGATTATCTCAACTGTTGGTGGTTTAGTACTAGGTGCTGCCTTCCAACTATTTGAAAACTAATAAAAAATGGAACCTATCAAAATGATGGGTTCCATTTTTTTAGTCATTATCAGGTTGTTTATAAACCTCTCTTGGTTTACTTCCTTCCTGAGGGCCAATGTAACCACGTTGTTCTAAGTCATCAATAATTCTAGCTGCACGATTATAACCGATTCTAAAGTTACGTTGTAATAATGATGTACTTGCCTTTTGTTCTTTTACAACAAAAGCTAGAGCATCATCGAATAAGTCATCTTGGTCTTCATTTTCTTCGTCGACCTTGATTTCTTCATCCGTAACAATCATATCGTCGTCATATTCGGCAGGTTGTTGTTCTTTAATATAATCTACCACATTTTCAACATCCTGATCAGATATAAATGCACCTTGCACACGACTTGGCTTATTCTTATCAATTGGTAGGTATAACATATCCCCACGACCTAATAGTTTTTCAGCACCATTAGTATCTAAGATAGTTCTAGAATCAATCCCACTTGAAACGGCGAAGGCAATTCTAGATGGAACGTTAGACTTAATTAGACCAGTAATAACGTCAACTGATGGACGTTGGGTTGCCAAAATCATGTGAATTCCGGCAGCACGTCCCATTTGTGCCAATCTAATGATGGCACCTTCAACGTCATTTGAAACTGTCATCATCAAGTCAGCCAATTCATCAACAACTACTACGATGTATGGAAGTGGCTTTAAATCGCCACGTTCTTCTTCGGTCATCCCTTTTACATATTCATTAAAAGTACTAATCTTTCTTTGATTATGCTTAGCAAACAAGTCATATCTGTGTTCCATTTCTGCAACAACCTTATTAAGGGCTCTTGCAGCCTTCTTAGGTTCTGAAACAACCGGTGATAGCAAATGTGGAATTCCATTGTAAATTCCTAATTCAACCTTCTTAGGATCAATTAGCATCATCTTAACTTCACTTGGTTTAGCATTCATTAAAATGCTAGTAATGATTCCGTTGATGGCAACTGACTTACCACTACCTGTTGAACCAGCGATTAATAAATGAGGCAATTTAGTTAGGTCGGTTGTAATAACATCCCCACTAACATTTCTTCCCAATGGCACTGTCAATAATCCGTGCTTGGATTGTTGTGATGTTTTGACAACATCCTTAAATGACACCATTGCGACCTTCTTATTTGGTACTTCAATCCCAATTAATGATTTACCTGGAATTGGTGCTTCAATACGAATGTCCTTAGCTGCTAGTGCCAAAGCCAAGTCGTCTGCTAGGTTAACAATCTTGCTAACTTTAACACCGATTGCTGGGTGTAATTCGTATTCGGTAACTGAAGGTCCCAAGTTAACATTCTTAATTTCGGCATCTACACCAAAACTGTTTAATGTCTTCTTCAATACGGTTGTATTGCGGTCGATGTTTTTAAACTCATCTTTTTGGTCACTTCTTGCTACATCAGATAACAATTCAATTGGTGGTAATTGATAGTTGGAATCATCAATATCCTTAATATCGATTCCCTTACTATCGTTTTCGGTGTGACCGTTGATGATTTCAGATAACTTTGGTTTGTTTCTTGTATCTTGATTGTAGTCGTCTGCTGACTTGAAGTCGGAACGATCCAAGTTAGCTTCTGGCTTACTTTTTACCTCTGGTTTTTCGGGTTCATTATCCATCCAACCTGAAAGTTTAATCTTAGGCTTTTCTTCGGATTGAGATGGATTCTTTCTTCTTTGAACCCTAGACATTGGATTAACGTCTTCACTTGGTTCTTCGTCTTCTTGGTTAGCTTCTTTTGCTTCTAAACGGCGTTGCTTACGTTCCTCGATAGCAGAACCAATCTTTTGTGATGATTCTTCAGAGTACTTTCTAACGTTATCCATGACTTTGTTCATTGGAACGTTAAAGAATACAATCAATCCGACAATCATCATGATGATTGATAGGATTTCTGATCCCAGTATTGAAACCAAGAAATCAAATACTACTAGTAAGCATGCCCCAATCATTCCACCACCAACTGACGAAGCATCGGTTAGGTGAATGAAATCCTGACTAATTAAAGTTAGTGTCTTTGATATAAATGCATTGTCGCTACTGTTTGAAAACAATAATGCTGATAAGAACAGTGATAACCCAAGATAAAAGATGGTTCCACCAATTATCCAACGCTTATTGTATTCAAGCTTAGGTCCCTTAATTAGGTAGATAAAGCCAACAACTAGTGTAATCAATAATCCAAACGGACTACTATCTCCGATAAAGAATCTAACGATATTATCGAAAGTGATTCCTAAAAAGCCCAATTTAAAGAGACTGAATGCACTAACCAAAATCATAACAAATCCAATAATATGATTTTGATACTTGCTATCGATATTAAATAATTTGGCATTGGTGGTTGTTTTTTTCTTTTTACGCGCGCTTGTTTTTCTCTTTGCCAAATTGATTACCCCTTATCATTTATTTTAGTTTGTCGTATTCGTACTTGTGTGTTCTTTCAAGGTTTGGAAATGATTGTTGTCTTAATGCTTCATAAATAACGATGGCACATGTGTTTGATAGGTTCAATGCACGAATATGAGTATCATCTTGTGGAATTCTGATTGCCTTTTCTTCGTTATCACGCATGAACATTTCAGGTAATCCAGTTGTTTCCTTACCAAACATGAAGTAGTAGTTGTAGTCATCATCAGTGTAATCACGATCTGTGTAGTCGTGGTTAGCAAACTTAGATACTAGGTAAAGTTTGTCCTTTTCACCTAGTGTGTTCATGAATGCTGGTAAGCTTTCGTGATAGTTAATATCAACCTTGTCCCAGTAGTCTAATCCGGCTCTTTTTAGGTGCTTGTCATCAACTGAGAATCCTAATGGCTTGATTAAGTCTAAAACAGTATCGGTACCGGCACATGTTCTAGCAATGTTACCAGTGTTAGCTGGCATTAATGGTTCAAATAAAACAATATGGTTAGTCATAATTTTTCCTCGCTTTAAAACTGATTATCTAATATTGATACATCAACCGTGATTGATGTTAGTGATTCAACCTCTGCTTGTGTTAAATCTTTCGCATTATGGCCCCAATGAAGTGGTGTCATAATCATTAAATCGTGAGTTAACTCTTTTGGTAACTCAACGGTGTATTTCACATCGTATTTCTTCGCATTTGGATAATGCTCCATAAATAAATCGACAACCTTTTGGTTATCATAGCTACTGTTTTCGCTATCATTACCATAAAGTTTTTGTCTTAATTCATATAGGTAATGTGAGTTTGGCACAATCTTAATCAAGTGACCATTAGGTGCAATGATTCGATTGAATTCCTTGTATGCTGATGGTGAGAATAAATCCATAATAATATCAATGCTTTGATCATTAAATGGAAGGTTTGCCAAATCAGCAACACAGAAAAACATTTGATCGCTTAATTCACTGGTTGATAGGTTGACCCCTGGTTTAGAAATATCAAAACCAATCGCACTATCCACGTTTTTCCTTAAGTCTTCCAAACGTTTTAGTGGTGTTCCTTCTCCACTACCGATGTCGACGATATTCTTATGCCCGGCATCGATTAGTTCATTAATCTTGTGTAAAATCCCATCGAAAAAACCCGCCTGCATAATTCTTCGTCTTGATTCTAACATATCCCCATCATATTCTGTATTCACCTTGTGGTTAATAAATTGAATGGTTCCCTTTTTGGAAATATCCAATGAGTGGTTGTTAGGACAGACGATTGAATTATCAACTTGGTTAATAAATGCTTTTTTACATACTGGGCATCTAAATAAATCGATATTTTGTTTTAAAAATTTCTTTGCAATTTCGATTTTTTTCATATCTAAATCATCCTTATCCAATTCAATATATAAGTATATCATATTCGTAAAGTCTTCATTTACAGGAACTAAAAAAAGCCCCTAATATCAAGATATTAGAAGCCTTGAATAATTGACGACATGTCTGTAGGAATTTTTGATTCACAAACTACGTCTTGTCGTGTAAACGGATTATAAAATTTCATTTTATAGCAATGTAGTGCCTGACGATTCAGCTCATGATTGTCAGGATTGTAAAGCCAATCCCCAATTAACGGATGACCGATTGCATTGAAGTGGACCCTGATTTGATGGGTTCGACCAGAATGCAATTTAATTTTAACCAATGAATGACTAGGTGTATTTTTTACCACCCATGCCTCTGTCTTGGAAGGTTTTCCACCATCAATCACACATCTCTTAATAAACGAACCCGGTTGTCGATCAATTGGTAGGTTAATTTCTAGATGTTTGTCATTCAATGGATTTTCCACAATTGCCACATACATCTTTTCAATTTGATGGTGTTGCATCTGTTTATCCAATACTGAATGCGCAAAATGATGTTTAGCAAAAATGATAATCCCGCTAGTGTCCATGTCCAATCGATTCACAATATGAATCTTTTGATTGTCGTAATCTTGTCTCAAGAAGTATCCTTTCACTCGATTGGCAATCGTGTCATTTTTATATAAATGAGATGGTAGACACGCCACGTGCGCTGGTTTATCAACAACCAAGAAGTGGTCATCTTCATACAAAATATTAATCGGTAGATTCGACACCGCAATGATATCGTTTGCTGGTTCGGGTGGTAACGTAATGGTTACCTCGTCACCCTGTGCCAACATGTAATTAACCTTCTCTTCACTTCCATTGACTACAATTTTTCCGCCTTCGAATTTAATCTGTTTCAATAGTGTGCGCGAAATACCATTTTGGCGTAAGAATGTTCTTAATCGGATGGGACTGTCCTGTTGATTGGACCAGGTAAACCTAGTCATCCTCGTGAACTCCGATGAATGAATTACTTACACGTTTCCAGAAATGGGTATGACGATATTGAGCGAAGTAAATTCTATCGTTACAGATGGAATATGAAATTGATTTAATTGGACGATCAGAAATCAATAACTGGTCACATGTTAAAATGTTGTGTTTTGGTGAATCGGGAACAATTGTGATTGTTTCGTCAGGTGGCACAATTACAGGTGAACCTAAAGTTCTAAAGACACGGTTATTGATGGATGCCATTTCGGAAACCTGAATAGCGTTTAGTTGAGGATTAATGATTGCCCCACCGACTGACTTGTTATAAGCGGTAGAACCGGTTGGTGTGGAAACACAAAGTCCATCCCCTCTAAACTTTTCAAAGAATTCATCCTTGATGTAAATATCAGTAACCATTGTTCCGTTAATGCGTTTTAAGGTAGATTCATTTAGCGCAACGAAACTATCGTCTGGTCCACCATCGGTGTATTGAACCTTGATTGATAGCAATGGATAGCTAACGCTTTGACCATTATCGTCCTCCAAACTGTCGACTAGTTCTTTTACTTCGTAGTCACGCCAGTCGGTGTAAAAACCAAGGTGGCCAGTATGGATTCCCACAAAACGAATCTTGCTAATTGCATCGCGGTAATGATGAAAAGCTGACAAAAGTGTTCCGTCTCCCCCAACGGAAATCACAATTTGCGGATTTAATCCATCGTATTCAAGTTTTTCAGACGCATCAATTTTTTCTTTTAATTGTGTAGCAACCTCTTTGGATGTAAATCCGTCGTTACTATAAATTGCAACCTTCATAACTATTCATCCCTATTATGTTCATTTTTGGTTCCATCTTCTTGAGTTTCAATTAACTCATCTCTGATTTCAGACATTCCTTCATCCAACTCGAATGCTGTTTCCGCAGATTGTTGAAGACGCTTCTTCAATTCTTCTGGGAATTCACCATTGTATTTGTAATTTAGTGAATGTTCTACTGTTGCCCAGAAATTCATGGCAAGTGTTCTCACCTGAATTTCGGCTAAAATTTTCTTTTCTCCACCGACTAACTCGATTGGATACTCAAAAACAATATGGTATGAACGATATCCACTAGCTTTTTCACGATTTACATAATCACGTTCTTCTAAGATATTAATATCGCTTCTTCTTCTAAGAATGTCGACAACGACATAAATATCATCGACAAATGGACACATAATTCTAAGTCCCGCAATATCTTCCATATCTTGAGATAAACGATCTTCTGATACATAGCGGCGTTTCATTTTTTCTTTAATACTGTCGATTGGTTTTACTCGACCAGTAACAAACTCAATCGGACTTCTTTTATCCGATTGAATGAATTCTTTACGAATTCCTCTTAATTTAACCTTTAATTCACCTACGGCTTGTTCGTATGGAAATAAAAAGTCACTCCAGTTTTTTATCACTAGGCTAACCTCCTTGTTAAACCTAATTTACTACATTATTTTACCACACTATTCAAGAAGTAAAAAAGCAAACAATTTTTTACCGTTTATGAGCGAAATGGTTGTATTTACCGGTGTATTTGGTATTCTATTTAATGGAATTCATAGAACGAAACAAAAATCTTAATGGAGGGATAAAAGTGTTTGAACTATTTCTGTTTATAGATCCATTGTGTAAAGCATGCAGAAATTCAGAAAATACCGTTTTACAGATTTCTGAAGACGTTGATTCAAAATTTAAGTTGCAGTTCATTCCGATTTACAATCTAAAGGTTGTCCAAACCGACTTCTGTAACTCAAACAATCAACTTAAAAAGCGATTATCTTCTGAAGAACTTTCTGCCTTATACAGAAACGTTGTCTTAGATTATAAGGCTGCCTTATTCCAAGGTATGAAAAAAGGACGTAAGTTCTTAACAGCGATTCAGGATAAACTATTGACTGAAGGTTACATCTACTCAGACGAAATGGCGATTGAAATTGCCAAGAAATGCGGTCTAGATGTTGAAATGTTTAAGGAAGATCGTCGTTCAAACCTTGCTAAGAAATCAATCAAAAAAGACCAAGATTTGGTCCAAAATATGAAGATTGAAAAACCAGCCTCAGCTGTTATCTTCAACTGCGAAGGAAACGATGATGGTATTTTAACTGATGACATTGAATATTCAACATTATTTAATGCTTGCTGTGATAAGAACTTAACTCCTGAATACTTAAAGGATGCATTAAGCGAAAGCAGTCTAAAAGAAACTAAAATGAAACACCTTCGTGTTCTAAAATAAAAAAAGCTTCCAACTAAAAGTTGGAAGCTTTTTTGTTATTAAATTAATGATTCTAATTCGTTTAATCTTTCTTCAAAGACCTTGAATGCATTTTCTAGGTAATCTGCATTAGTCATGTCGATACCAGCTTTTTTCATTACGTTTAATGGATAATCAGAACTACCTGATTTTAAGTAACCGATGTACTTATCAATTGCTTCTTGGTCGTTGTCACAGATGCCATCTGATAAATCAATGGCGGCTGCAAAACCAGTTGCATATTGATATACATAGTAATTCATGTAGAAGTGCGGAATTCTAGCCCATTCATATGCAATTTCTGGATCAGATACTACTCCATCACCATAATAGCGTTGGTTTAGCTTGTAGTAGAAATCACTTAACATCTTAGCTGTTAGTGGATTACCAGCTTGTTCTTGTTGGTGAGCAAAGTCTTCAAATTCAGCAAATTGAGTTTGTCTGAAAATAGTTCCCTTGAAACCATCTAGGAAGTGATTTAATACGTACTTCTTAACTTCAACATCATCGGTATTCTTCAAAAGATAATCTGTTAAGATATTTTCGTTAGTGGTTGATGCGATTTCGGCTAAGAAGATTGAGTAATCACCATATTGGAATGGTTGATTATGGGTTGTGTAGTAACTGTGCATACTGTGACCTGATTCATGAACCAGTGTAAACAAGTTATCAAGGTTATCTTGCCAGTTTAAAAGGATATATGGGTTAGTGTCGTATACTCCTGATGAGTATGCACCACTTCTCTTTCCCTTATTTTCAACTACATCAATCCAACGATTGTTAAATTCTTCCTTGATATGATCAATGTAATCATCCCCAAGAATTGATAACGCCTTGATTGATTCTTCCTTGGCTTCATCAAAATTGTATGAGATTGGTGAGTTACCGAATAATGGTGTGTACAAGTCATACATGTGCATTTCGTCTAATGAAAGTAATTTCTTTCTTAGTTTCACGTAACGATGTAATAAAGGTAGGTACTTATTAACCGTATCAATTAGTTGTTGGTATACCTTTTCATCGATGTGGTTATTGCTCAATGCAGCTTCCTTAGCTGAGCTAAAGTGACGCATTGAAGCTCTAAAGTTATGCACCTTCACTTCACCAGAAAGTGTTGATGCTAATGTGTTCTTGAATTGGTTATAAACTGTGTATAACTGTTGGAATGCTTCCTTACGAACACTTCTGTCTGTGGATTCAAGTAACTTACTGTAGACACCATTTGATAGTTCGATCTTGTTACCATCTTCGTCTGATACCACTGGGAACTTCAAGTCGGAATTGGTCATTACACCATATACGTTTGAAGGGGTATCAAAGATGTTACCTAAACTTGATAGAATTTTTTCATGTTCAGCATCCAGGATATGGTCCTTTTGGCTGAATAGTTCATCAAAATAGTGTGTGTAATCTGCTAATTCTGATTCTTCAACTAGCATCTTCTTTAGGTTATCTTCACTAATATTTAAAACCGCTGGTTCAAACCATGCTAGTGCTGATGATGCTTTAGATGCTAAATCAGCACATCTAGCATTCATGCTTTGGTATTCAGAATTTGATGTATCAGCATCACTCTTCAATGATGAGTATACATATAATTTTTCCACTTTACGTTCTAGTTTTTCGATTGCTTTTAAATCACTTAAAAGTGTTTTTGCATCAAAATGATCAGTCTTTAACTTTTCCACAGATTCGACTTCCTTGACGCATTCTTTGAAATCCGCTTCAAAGTCATCATCTGTCTTATAAATAGTTGTTAAGTCCCAGGTTAATTTTTCTGGTACTTCTGATCTCTTTGGTAATTGTTGTACTTCACTCATAAAAACACCGCCTTTTGAAATATGCTATCTCCATCTTATCAAAAAATAGTGTTATTTTGCGTACTTAGCTCATTTAATTTTTGATAGTAATCGTCAAACCACTTAATTTCGTCGATTATGTGGACTCTACCATTTTTAATTTGAATTTTTCGTTGAGTTATCAGCTGCATTATCAACAGTTTGAACTCATCTTTAATATATTGAGTGGTGTTATGCACAAGTGGATAATTCGTTTGTAATCCGACCATTTGATTGGCAAACTCAAACACATCCCTTAATTTCACTTTTTCTTTGATACTAGCCACAATTAATATTTTCCATATCAAGAAGTTCTTCCCCATGATTGGACTGGTCACCTGTTTGATATCACAAACAATTGGTGATCCGGATATATTATGATGCTGGTTATAACAAACGTTTTGCCACTTTATAATCTGTTGATTCCGATAAAAAAGCTGGTTTTCAATCCTAGTTAACTGACTAATCACGCCATGCATATTGCTCTTATACTTAACGATGTTTCCTGGATTGTGAATAAAATTCAATAATTCATCCAATCGAGCAAATGTGCTTCGCTGATATCGTAGTTTTCCACACACGTACTGACAGTTGTAGCGCACCTCGATTTTGCGTTCGTTTACCAACCAGAAAAAGATGGTAAAGCCAATTGAATCGATATAGTAATAAAACTTATTTACACTATCGCTGCCAAACCGCTTTCTATAGTTACTTCCCAGTATCCATAGTGATTTCATATGTAATTTATGGTATCCCGCGATGCGTTCTGACAATCGTTTCCGCGAAATCGGACTGCATTGAAACTCAAACGCTAGTTTTTGATATATCAAATCGGGACGTTGATTAATTTCAGATAAATACTTTTCCACATGTGTATTTCTTTTATCAATGAAGTTCAATAGTTGTTCTTTCCCCATTAGATGTTCATTGCTCTCACCATCTTCCATGGATATCACACACTGACTATTCTTAAAGTGCGCAAAGTGTGGCGCATTGATGTTACCGCGTTTTAAAATTAACTCTTCCTTACAGATGGGACAGTAATACTTTTCATTATCTTTAGCCACTGTCGCACTAACTAGTTTATCTTTATTAGATGCCATTAACATTTTCATCACCCAATAAATTAGATACGAAAAAAAAGACTAGCATATTTGCCAGTCTTTTTATTAGCCAAAGTATTTATTCACTTGGGTCATTGCAGAATGATCCATGATTACTTTCTTGTCGTTGTAGTGTTTGAAGTCCACAGCGTTGATTTGGTTACCATATTCAACAGCTTCACTCACAGCACTGGTGAAGTGCTTGAAGTCGACTTCGTTTTCAGTTCTAGTGGTAGTTAATTGAACCACGTAGAATGAACCAACCTTGTACAATATTGAATCAACGTCTTGAATGCCATGAATTGCATCGGCTAGTTTAACAACGTTGTCGAAGTCACTAACCTTTAGAATCATTTCCCACTTTTCAAGTTGTGGATTAAAATGACCTAAACTTGGTTGCTTGACGTTTTTAACCATATCCTTGAATGGATCACTATTTGAGCGTTTGCTTGTTGAATCCAAGTCTTGACGTTCGCTTCTAGCTTGATTGATTGTTGCGATCATCATTAGCTTGTAATGCGCATAGTCATCGCTTCTTTCGAGCGCATCGATCATAGTTGAAAGGTTCAATTGAATGTTATCAATGAATTCCTTTGTCTTGTCATCATACTTATGATCTTCACTCTTGAAATCTAGGATTTTACCAAGCATTTCCTTGGCACGAATCAATGAGTACAAGCTCTTAGTATCAGTATAGTCCTTAAAATGACCCATACTTGGTAGTTGTGCTCTTTGTTCGTCGGTTCTGTCTTCACCAGTGTCGGTAAACATTTCAGAACCAGCACCATCATAAGTTTCATTATCGTTTTCGTCGTCTTCTATTTCGTCGTCGATGTTATCATCTTCTACTTGTTCATCATCGTTGTTATTGATTTGGTTTTGGTTATCAAAAACATTCTTATTCTTAATAAACATGTCTAACCCCGTACTGTTTGGTAATACTTGGAAAGATACCGCTCCAGTACTCTTGAATTCATCATCTACATCGATTTCGTCCAAGATTGAGTATAAGAAAGATTCAATGCCATCTTCATCACCTAAAAGTGATAATAAATCAATTCCGCGTTCATCTAATTCTTGATTAGTGATTGTTACTTTGATTGTTCCAGAATTAATTTTTTCCATTCTCATTATCGACACCTCTTCTCACGTTCGCTATTTGATAACTACATTTTAACCTATTATCAACGGTTAGTTCAATGATTTACCGTCTTTTAAATTAATTACCATCCCTGTTTTTGGTAAGATCACGTTTACTGAATTATTTGTTGCCAATTCAGTTTGTTTCTTTAAATCATCAAAGTCATCATATTGTGGTAAATGACTGATTAAAACGTTGTTAACCTTAGCATCCAACGCTAATTTACCGGTTTCTTTGGAGGTCATATGCCACTTTTGACCTTCCTTATCGTTATAGAAATTAGTATCGGTCATCAATAAGTCGGCACCTTCACAAAATGATGCCAAGTCTTCAAAGTATCTAGTGTCACCTGTGTAAACTAGTACTTGTTTAGTTGTTTTATCTTTAATCTTAATTGCGAATGTAACGACAGGATGTTGTGTTTTCTTAAATGTAATTTCCAAGTTACCTAACGTTAAGACATCATCTTCATGGTATGGTTTAGCAACCGTATCGTCGAACCAGTTCAAAGCATTGAAGTGTTCTTCATCCTCAGTGTGGCCATAAATTGATAAAGGACCTTCCTTTGGCTTATTAGGTGCTAGTTGCCAGTAGTGTTGTAAAACACCAACATCTGCAATATGATCACTGTGGTAGTGAGATAATAAGACAGCGTCTAGATTGTATGGGTTTAAGTGCTTTTCTAGTTCCAATAGCACACCACTTCCACAGTCCAATAATAGATTGAATTTTTCAGTTTGAATTAAATATCCGCTGGTGGCGATTCCATTATCTGGATAACCACCATAATATCCTAATACAGTAACCTTCATTTTGCATACCTTCTACTTGTTTTTATTTATCTTTAGTGTAAATATATAGGTGTGATTTGTAAAATCTTTTTTATCATCTTGGAGGCGTAAAAATGGAAAATCAAATCTGCATGACATTTGGTAGTAATCAAATTTTAAACAAAATCAGAAAACAACATCCCGACGTAAAATTAAGTTTATTTAAAAATGGTGACGATCAGTACCAAATCGTCGATTTTTCTGGGAACCATAATATTTTCAAAAACCCAATTACATTCGATGTATTGAAAAATCATAACTTTACAGAAAAATTTGAGTTTGTAAATTATTCATACTTCAACCTATCAGAAGATGATCAAAAAATCTTTGATGCAAGCATCGAAAAAATGGACAATGATGGTAATCTGGATAACATGGTTTCATTCGTAATCCTAAAGGAAACTGTTAACCGTAAGCGAACTGTTCTAATGACCACTTGGCATAATTACTTTGATTTCAATAATTGGAAGAAGAGAAATGACTTTTTGAATTTAGCCGAAATGTCATTAAACTATAAACGAGCATAATAAAAAAGCACTTTGGAATTAATCCAAGTGCTTTTTTTATTTACTTAATTTTTAATGTCATAGCATTAATTGCAACAATCACTGTACTTAGTGACATGATAACGGCACCTAACATTGGTCCAATAATGATACCAATTGAAGAAAGTGCTCCGGCTGCAAGTGGTAATGCAATGATGTTGTATCCAGCACCCCACCATAGGTTTTGAATCATCTTGGTGCGAGCATGTTTTGCTAACTTAATCAAGTTAATCACATCCGCTGGATCACTGTTTACTAAGACAACGTCGGCGGATTCGATGGCAACATCAGTACCTGAACCGATGGCAACACCTAAATCAGACTTAGTAAGACTGGGTGCATCGTTGACACCATCACCGATAAACATAACTTTACCTTTTTCTTGGTACTTAGTAACTAATTTTTGTTTGTCTTCTGGAACTAATTGAGCGTTAACTTCCTTAATTCCTAAAATGCTTGCTACCTTATCAGCAGCTTGCTTATTATCACCAGTTAGCATAACTGGGATAATGTTTTGACTGTTTAAGAATTCAATCATGTCCTTTGCACCTGGCTTGATTGAATCACCTTCAGCAATGTATCCAACAACTTTGCCGTCTTCGACAACATAACTCAATGAGTTACCTTGTTGTAGATACTTGTCAGCAGTCTTTTGATCGTAATCAATATCGTTCTTGTCTAAGTATGAACTTGAGACAACTTGGTATTCCTTACCATCAACTGTTCCCTTGATACCTGAACCGGCGATTTCTTCAACGTTTTCTGCTTGAAGTCCTTCTTCGTTTAAATCCTTGAATGCTTGAACAATTCCTTGAGCAAGTGGATGACTTGAGGATGCTTCAATTGCCGCAGAAATCTTAATTACATCATTCTTGTCGATGTTTGAATCTAAACTATCGTATGCATTAACCTTGAAATCACCTTGAGTTAAAGTACCTGTTTTATCCATTAAAGCGTATCTAATTTGTTTGATACCTTCTAGCGCAGTCTTATTTCTAATCAATAATCCATGAGTGGCTGAAATTGAAGTCATTCTAGAAATGATTAAAGGAATGGCTAGTCCTAATGCGTGTGGACAAGCAATGATTAATACACTGACAGTGATTGGAATTGCGTATGCGACACCATGAATGATGCTCCAAGTTACAAAAGCAATTAATGCAACAATTAATGCGGCGTAGAATAGGTATCCAGCGACCTTGTTAGCTAAATCTTCTGCTTCTGATTTTGATGATTGTGCTTCACTTACCATGTTCATAACCTTTGATAAGTAACCACTTTCACCAGTACCAGTAATCTTAACCTTGATTGTTCCACTACCGTTAATTGATCCACCAATAACTGAATCATTGACACCCTTTTGAACGTCTCTTGATTCACCGGTAATTAATGATTCATTTAAAGCAGTACTACCATCGATAATTGTTCCATCAGCAGGAACCTTTTCACCTGATTTAATTAAGATGGTTTGGCCTTCTGATAATTCATGAACTGATACATCTCTAGTTTGACCATCTGATTGAACTAAGTGAGCATTGTCAGGTAATAATTCAGCTAGTTTGTTTAAAGCAGAACCAGCGTTCATTACTGAATTCATTTCAATCCAGTGTCCTAATAGCATGATGACAATCAATGTTGATAATTCCCAGAAGAAATCATTTACCATTGGTCTTACCTTTAAAATGTCGTTAGCAATAACTGCGTAAACACTATATACGTAAGCAACGGAAATTCCCATTGTGATTAGTGACATCATACCCGGTTTTTTGTTCTTCATTTCACTGATACATGAAGTAAAGAATGGGTAACCACCGTAAATGAATAGGATAGTTCCTAACACTAGAACAACAAAATCAGATCCAGGGAATGTTACTTGGAAAGGCATCTTCATTCCCATCATTGGTGACATGATAATAATTGGAATCGTTAAGATTAATGAAATCCAAAACTTCAACTTTAAGTTTCCCATATGCATGTGACCCATGCTACCGTGGTCCATACCACTCATGTTCATGTGACCCATGTGACTCATATCATGTCCCATGTTTTCATGATTCATGTGGCTCATATCATGATTCATATGTTCATGGTCCATGTTACCCATATCATGATTCATATGGTGCATATCACAATGATGGTCTCCATGAGAGTGGTTATTTTCCCCACCATGGCTGCAACAGCTCATGTTTTCATGGTCAGAATGGGCATGACCCTCCATTTTCATGTCATCATGGTGCATATCACACTTATGATCTGGGTTATTGTGATTCTGATTCTTGCAGCAAGCCATCTCTTCGTTGTGTTTTTCTTCATCATTCATATCATGCTTTTTTCCGCACATTTATTTCATCTCCAAATTAATTATTCTTCTAAGCACTTACAATGAACCTCTTCAGGCGCTGTATCTCTCTTTTTCTTTAAAACATCGATGATTGAATCAATATCACTTTTACTTAGTTCAATGTTTTCGATAATGTCATGAAGCGTTTCTCCGTAATGCATACAACACATTGATTCAAATACCCTCTTAACAGACATATCATATGCCGCTTGTTCCTTAATGGCTGAATAATAGATGTTCTTCCTGCCATCTTTTTTTATGCCTAAAAATTCTTTATCACATAGACGAGATAGTAACGTCTTAATAGTAGATGCACTCCAATCCATTTTATTGGATAGAATGTCGATCAATTGGCTACTAGTTGTCTCCCCTAGTGTCCAAACTATTCTCATTACCTCCCATTCGGATTTCGTAATATCAGTCTTTTCCAAAAGCTGTATCACCCCACTCATTTATTTAACAATTTATAGTCTACAATTGTAGACAAAAGAAGTCAAATAAAAAGGATTGCAACTTAATGCAATCCTTTGTTTTCTGCGTTAAGGAGAATGAGAGATTCGAACTCTCGCGTGGTTTGACCCACCTAGCGGTTTTCAAGACCGCCCCCTTCAGCCACTTGGGTAATTCTCCATAAATGATGACCCGTACGGGATTCGAACCCATGTTACTGCCGTGAAAGGGCAGTGTCTTAAACCACTTGACCAACGGGTCATAATAAATATTATGACAATAAAAAAAGATTATCCATCAAGGACGATCTCATTTACGGTTCGTACGAGACTCGAACTCGTGACCTCCTGCGTGACAGGCAGGCGTCCTAAACCGACTAGACCAACGAACCAAAAATTGCGGGAGCTGGATTTGAACCAACGACCTCCGGGTTATGAGCCCGACGAGCTACCAGACTGCTCTATCCCGCGATAATTATATAAAAGAAATATTTTAATGACCCGTACGGGATTCGAACCCATGTTACTGCCGTGAAAGGGCAGTGTCTTAAACCACTTGACCAACGGGTCAGTCAAAAACTAACGGAGAAGGAGAGATTCGAACTCTCGCGCCGGTAACCCGACCTACACCCTTAGCAGGGGCGCCTCTTCAGCCACTTGAGTACTTCTCCAATGGGCCTAGGGGGACTCGAACCTCCGACCTCACGCTTATCAGGCGTGCGCTCTAAACCAACTGAGCTATAGGCCCATATAAAAGCGGGTAACGAGAATCGAACTCGCGACAATAGCTTGGAAGGCTATGGTTTTACCACTAAACTATACCCGCATAATATAAAGTATAACATATATTTAGTTAAATGGCGCGGGACAGAATCGAACTGCCGACACACGGAGCTTCAATCCGTTGCTCTACCAACTGAGCTACCGAGCCATATAAACGGTTCGTACGAGACTCGAACTCGTGACCTCCTGCGTGACAGGCAGGCGTCCTAAACCAACTAGACCAACGAACCAAAATTGCGGGAGCCGGATTTGAACCAACGACCTCCGGGTTATGAGCCCGACGAGCTACCAGACTGCTCTATCCCGCGATAATATAAAGGAGAATGAGAGATTCGAACTCTCGCGTGGTTTGACCCACCTAGCGGTTTTCAAGACCGCCCCCTTCAGCCACTTGGGTAATTCTCCATGTGATGTGAAACAAAGTCCACTATGGACCTTGTAGGACTCGAACCTACGACCGGACGGTTATGAGCCGTCTGCTCTAACCAACTGAGCTAAAGGTCCAAGACCTAATCGCGGCAGAGGGGATCGAACCCCCGACCTCCCGGGTATGAACCGGACGCTCTAGCCAGCTGAGCTACACCGCGATATGTGACTAATATGACGAGTTATTAAACTCTATCGGGAAGACAGGATTCGAACCTGCGACCCCCTGGTCCCAAACCAGGTGCTCTACCAAGCTGAGCTACTTCCCGAGAAATGCACCCAGTAGGAGTCGAACCTACAACCTTCTGATTCGTAGTCAGACACTCTATCCAGTTGCGCTATGGGTGCATATGGTGCCGAGGACCGGGATCGAACCGGTACGGTTATCACTAACCGCAGGATTTTAAGTCCTGTGCGTCTGCCAATTCCGCCACCCCGGCATATATAATGAATTGGCAAAGCGGAAGACGGGATTCGAACCCGCGACCCCCACCATGGCAAGGTGATGTTCTACCACTGAACTACTTCCGCATAATGCCGACTAGAGGATTCGAACCTCCGACCCCCTGTTTACAAGACAGGTGCTCTGCCAGCTGAGCTAAGTCGGCATATTATATTAAATTAATGAGCCGTGGCAGGTTCGAACTGCCGACCCTCTGATTAAAAGTCAGATGCTCTACCGGCTGAGCTAACGGCTCGTATGGATGGAGGATACAGGGCTCGAACCTGTGACCTCCTGCTTGTAAGGCAGATGCTCTCCCAACTGAGCTAATCCTCCATAATTGCGCGGCGACTTCCTACCCTTGCAGAGGGCGATCCCTCAACTACTATCGGCGTTTAGAAGCTTAACTTCTGTGTTCGGCATGGGAACAGGTGTATCCTTCTAGCTATCGCCACCACACTATTTATCTGAAAGAACTTC
>NZ_JAHQYH010000007.1 GCF_019061205.1 Apilactobacillus waqarii | reverse complement strand
GTTAAGGATGATGCTGCTGCCGGTGCGACTGCTGCTAGTCAAGCAGGTAGTTCTGACACACCTGCTGCAAACCAAACACCTGCATACAAGATGGGTTACAACATTGCCAAGGGTGTAAGTGATGCTGAAAATGGTAAACAAGCTTCATCAACTAACAAGAATTCTGACTACACTAGCGCTTACAACAACTTTAATGACGGAAAAGCGCAAGGTGAAAAGGCTAAACCAACTGACCAAGCTCCAGCTAACGCTGATCAAGCAACTAAAGATGGTTTCGCTTACGGTCAAGGAATCGCCGCTCTTAAGAACGCCAAGAACCCAGAAGACCCAAGCGCTTCTCAAGGTTTAACTGGTAAACAATTAGACGGTTTCAACGCTGCTAAGGATGGTTACGAAGCTGCAATGAAGGGTCAAGGTGCTCCAACTTCTCCAGCCGCTGCTGTTGAAGGTTACAACTACGCAAAAGCATTAACTGATGGTGCTGCTGCAGATAAGAGCCCTGATACTGCTACTGGTAACGATGACTTACCAACAGAACAAAAAGCTTACGCTGACACTCAAGCTGCTATTGCTCAAGCTAAGGCTGACGTTAAGGCCGGAAAGACTGGAAGCCAGTTAGCTCCTACTGATGGTAACGCCAACAACAAGGACGTATACGACAAGGCATACGCTGCTGCTGTTAAGGCATACCAAAACACTGACCCAACTGCTACTGCTGCTTCTGCTGGTATCAAGGATGATGCTGTTGGTTCAGCTGCCTTCGAAGCTGCCAAGGCTGATGGACTAAAGGTTCAAGGTGCTAAGGCATTTACCGATGGTAAGGCTAATACCCAAAGTGATTCTAACTATACTAAGGGTTACGACGATGCTAAACAAGGTTATCTTGCTGCATTGAAGGGTAATGCTGCTGATCCAGCCAACTCTACAGACGCATATAACACTGGTGCTGCTGCTGCTGCTAACGATAAGGCTGGTTTCCAAAGTGCTGAAAACGGTAATTCTGATGGCTCAGATGCCGCTAAGGGTGCTGCTGATGCTATCGCTGCGGTTAAGGCTGCTAAGGGTAAGGACCTAGACTCACTACCTGAAAGCAATGATTCAACCAAGCCTGCATCATACAACAACGCTTACAACGCTGCGTTAGAAGATGCTAAGCAAGCTGCTGAACAAGGTATTGCTTCACAATTAACTCCAGATAGTACAAATACTCAAGCCCCAGTTCCTGCTGCATTAGCCGACGTTTACAAGGCTGCTGCAAATGACGCTCAAAAGGGTTATGCTGAAGGATTAACTGGTAAACCAGTATCAGACAGCAATAATGCTAGCGAAACTCAAGGTAACAACAAGGGTGCTGCTGACAAGCAAAAATATGATGATGCTTTAGCTGACTTTGCTAATGGTATTACTGATCCTAGCCAAGCTACACACACAGCTGATAAAACCGATCCTGTATATCAAGAAGCATTGAAAGCATTGAATGATGTAAAGACTGGTAACACTAATCAAACATCTGAAGATAACCAATCACCTGTATATGCTGTTGCATACTCACAAGCATTAGGTTCAAAGGATGCTCAAGCAGAAATCGCTAAGGATGCTGCTAAGGGTACTGACCCACAACCAATCAATGACCTAAGCGATCCAAGACTAGCTCAAACTCCAGCTAAGGATAAGCAATCATACATGAATGCTTACAACGACGCTATCAATGGTTACAACGCTGGTAAGAACAATACATCAGCTCAACCTGATAACAATGACACTGCTGACCAAAACGCATTTAATGCTGGTAAGGCTGCTGGTGATGCTATTCGTGGTGCAAACGATGCATTGAGTGGTAAGAAGTCAAACGATGATGTTGCCGGTGATCTAAACAGCGACGATCCAGCTACGAAGGCCTATGCTCAAGGTGTTACTCAAGCTAACAACGGTTACGCACAAGGTCTAAGCGATGCAAATCCAATGAGTAATGACGATTTAGCTAAGCAAACTCCTGCTTACCAAAAGGCTTACGCTCAAGGACAAGCTGACAAGGCCGGTGTTGATGCTGCTAAGTCACAATCAACTCCAGATGCTAACAACGTACCAAGTAACATCTCAAATAACAAACCAGCTGCTGACGCTTACAAGGGTTACGCTGCTGCCGTAGCTGCAGTTAAGGCTGCTAAGGGCGATGCTACTAAGGCTGACCGTCCAACTGATTTTGATTCACAATCTTCAGATTTCAAGGCTGCTTACCAAAAGGCAATCCAAGATGCTGTAGACGCTAACAAGGCTGGACAAGATTCCGTTGCTAACCCAAGTTCAGCTGCTGCTCGTCCAAGTGACCCAGCTCAAGCTGCTGTATACGATGCTGCTAGAGCTGATGCAAGCAAGGGTTATGCAGAAGGATTAACTGGCAAATCAGTTGCAGATACTAATAATGGTAACGAAAAAGCTGGTCAACAAGCTGGTGCTAACGACAAGGCTAAGTACGAAGCTGCTGTTAAGGATTATGCTAATGGTATTACTGACCCAACTAAGGCTTCAAACCCAGCCAATGCAAATGACCCAGTATACCAAGAAGCTTTGAAGGCAATCGCTGACGGAGCTCAAGGTAGAACGAATGCTAATGATAAATCACCTGTATACGCTGTTGCTAACTCACAAGCATTAGCTAAGAAGGATGCAATGGATGCAATCAAGGCTGCAAATACCTCTGCTAATGGTACTGAACCTTCAAGAATTAATAGCATTAATGACGTTCCTGCTGGTGTATCAGACAAGCAATCATACATGAATGCTTACAATGATGCTATCAAGGGTTATAACGCTGGTAAGGATGATAATCCTAGTGTTACAGCAGATAACTCAGATCCAGCTGACCAACAAGCATTTAAAGATGCTAAGGCAGCCGGTGAAGCAGCTCGTGGTGCTAACGACGCATTGAACGGTAAGAAGTCAAATGCGGATGTTGCTTCCGATCTAAACAGCACAGACCCAGCTAAGAAGGCCTACGCTCAAGGTGTTACTGATGCAAATGATGGTTATGAACAAGGTCTAAGTGACCCAACTACACAACCAATGAGTAGCGACGAATTAGCTAAGAAGACTCCAGCTTACCAAAAGGCTTACGCTCAAGGACGAGCTGACCAAAAGGGTGTTAAGGAAGCTAAGTCACAAGCTACTCCAGATGCAAACAACGTCCCTTCTGACCTTCAAGGGGACCAAAAAGCTACTGACGCCTTCAAGGGTTACGCTGCTGCCGTGGCTGCAGTTAAGGCTAAGAACGGAAATGCTACAAAGGCAGACCGTCCGGCTGACTTTGACTCACAAAGTCCAGACTTCAAGGCTGCTTACCAAAAAGCAATCCAAGATGCTGTAGATGCTAACAAGGCTGGTCAAGATTCAATTGCAAACCCAAGTTCAGCTGCTGCTCGTCCAAGTGACGATAACAAAGCTCAACAAGCTGTATACGATGCTGCTAAGCATGACACTAACAAGGGTATGGCCGAAGCATTAAGTGGTAAGTCAGGTAATTCAGATCCTTCAAACGCAAACGAACAAGCTGGTATTAAAGCTGGAAATGCACTACAAGCTGCATACCAAGCTGCCGCTAAGGACTTTGCAAATGGAATTACTGATCCAACCAAGGCTACTCAAACATTCAGTGATCCTGCTCAAGCTCAAGCTTACAAGGATGCATTAGCTGGTATGAAGGATGGTTCACAAACACCTGCTTCAGATCAAAATGATCCTAAGAGCGACTCACCAATTTATGCAATTGCTAAGCAACAAGCACAAAACGTTCAAAACGCTGTGGCTGCTGCTCAAGGTAGTCAAAACGTTGCAAACGGTCAACCTGACAAGGCTGCTGACCTAGCAAACGCAAATGGATACAACAACCCTGACAACAAGTCAGATATGGATGACGCATACATTGCTGCATCTAATGCTTACAGCGATGCAATTAACCACAACAATAATGACAAGCCTGCAGATCAAAGCCAATACAGTCCAGCTGATCAATTAGCATATGCTCAAGCATACAAGTCTGCTAAGGATGCTGCTGCTAAGGGATTAACTGACTTTGGTAATGGTAACAAGGCTCAACAACCAAATAACCCAGCTGATAAGGCTGCTTACAACAATGCTCAAAACGCTGCTCTTGCTGGTTTGAACGACGGACTAGCAAACCATGCTGATGCTACTAAGCAAGCTAACAACCCTGCATACAAGCAAGGTGTTGACGATGCTGCCGCAATCCAAAAGGCTGCTGAAGATGCTGTAAATGGTACTTCAACTGGTAAAGCTAACTTGACTCCAAACCAACAAGCTGCTTATGACAATATCAAGTCAGCTGCCGACGCTGGTCAAACCGAATACACAGATCACCCTGATCTATATGCTGGTAAGACTGGTGACGAATTGAAGAACGATGCTAACCAAGCTGCACAAGCTAAGTATCCAAACGATCCATTGAAGCAAGCTGCATTTGTTCAAGCAATTGAATCTGCTGGTGATGCATTCGGTAAGGGTGCTGACGCATTCGGTAACGGTGAATCACAACCAACTGGTATTGCCGCTGCTGGTTACCAAGCTGCTCAACAAGCATACGACAAAGCAACTGACGGTACTGGTAAACCTGAAAAGGTAAACGGTCACTACCCAACTCCACAAGGTGTTACTCCTTCTGATCAATACGATAAGACATTTGATGCCGCATACGACAAGTACAAGGCTGCTGTAGATAACGCTGCTCAAGATACTGCTGCAAACGGTGGTACTGCTGCAACTGCTGCAAACTCAAATGCTTACAAGAATGCTACACCTAAGGAACAAGCTGCTTACAACGATGCTGCTACTAAGGCTGCTAAGGGTATTACAGATGCTAAGTTAGACGACCCAACCAAGGATGCCCAATACGGTACTACCAAGGATGGTAAGTTCGTTCCTAACGATGACACTGCTGCTCAAGCATACGCTGGTGCTAAGGCTGGTTACGCTGACGGTAAAACTGGTGCTACTAACGAACCAACCAACGTAAGCCCTGCTTACAAGGCTGCTTACGACAAGGCTAATGCAGATGCTAAGGCTGCTGCACATGCTGGTGTTGAAGACTTTGCCCAAGGTCTATCCGCTGCTAACCCAACTGAAGATGCACAAGCTGCTAAGGATGCTCACAGCAATGGTTACAACCAAGCTACTGCTGGTTACCAAGCTGCTATCAATAACCCATCAGGTGACTTCTCAAGCAACCCAGATGCAAGTTACCAAAAGGGTGTTGAAATTGCTAAGGCTGCTGCCGCTGCTCGTGACAACGTTCTAAACAATGGTGACGACGCTCAACCTACTCAAGGTGAAACATCAACTGATCCAGATGTACAAGGCGCTGCTAAAGCTGCTGCTGCTGCCGCTAAGGCTGCATTAGCAGATGGTAAGAATGGTTTAGATAAGGTTACAAATGCCGGTCAAGTACCAGATGAATTTAAGCCATACGCTCAAATCTACGCTGATGCTTATGCAACTGTTCAAGATGCTGCTGCTAAGGCTGCTCAAGACGGTGCCAAAGCATTCGCTTCAGATGGTAAGGAAGGTAACCACGTTACTGATCCTAACAACAAGTCAGTAGATGCAGTTGCTAACCAAGAAGGTTACAAAGATGCTCAAGATGGTTATCAAGATGCTCAAACTAACCCAGATGCTGTAGCCTCAAATCCAAATACAGGTTCTGTAAATGGTGATGAAGCTGCTAAGGGTGCTGCTGCTGCATTTAACGATGTTGCCGGTAAGAATAATGCTAAACCAGGAGATCACGCAACTTCTGATAACAACCCAGTATACGAAGCTGCTTACCAAAAGGCATTAGCTGAAGGTAAGGAAAATGCTTCTGATGGTGCCGAAGCATTGTTTGATAACAACAACACCAACTCAACTGCAAACGCTGCAACATTAGCTAAGCCAAACGCAACTACTGCTTACGACAAGGCATTCAACAAGGGTCTAGAAAATGCTAAAAACGCTCTATCAGACGCCCAAGCAGATGATCCTTCTAAGGATGCTCAATACAATGGTGATAATGCTAATACAGATGCTGGTAACGTATACCATGCAACTCAAGATGCATACAAGGCTGTATTGAATGGCGAACAACCATTAACTGCTAGTCAACTAGCTGCTAAGGATCCTGTATACGCCGCTGCATACAAGAACGCATTATCACGTGCTCAAACTGCATCAACTAATGGTGCTACTGACACTAGTGATAATGGTTCATCATATGCTCCAAATGCTCTTGCTCAAGCTGTATACGAAAAGGCAAGAAGTGGCGCAAACAAGGCTTACCAAGATGCTCTTGCAAACAAGGATCCAGAACTAAAGAATCACAATGGTATTGATAAGAGTTCAGTTGCTTACCAAGCAACTCAAAACGCTATCAATGACTACTTGAAGAACAACGGTAATGCTAAGGAAGATCCAACCGCTGCAGGCATGGATCCAGCTAATGCTCAAGCTTACAAGGCATACTACGAAAAGGCTAAAGCTGCTGTTGCTCAAGCCGCAACTGATGGTGTTAATGCTTACCTTGGAGGTAAGGCAATTAACGACGTTCCATCTGTTGAAGGTGACAACGCAGGACTAGGTCAAGTTGCTAAGGAAGCTGCAGGACGTGCTGAAAAGGGTCATGAAGATGCTGTTAACAACGGTGGCCGTGTCAGCGATGCTAACCAACCAATTGCTAAGGATTCAGCTTATCTCACTGGTTTGAAGGGTGCTCAAGATGCTGCTAAAGGTGTTGGAGAAGCTATGGCTGATTCAACTAAGCAACCAGATGCAAATGCTCCTCAAGCTGAAAAGGATGGATTTAACGGTACAGTTGATGGATACAACAAGGCTGCTACTGATGGAAGCATCAAACCTGAAGATATCGATGCATACATCGCTGATAACCTAGGCGACAAGTCAATCGCTTACCGTGACGCCTTCAAGAACGCTTACCTAGATGGCCTAAAGGTTGCTAAGGCTGGTGCGGATGCTGCAAACGCAAACGAACCAGACGCAACTAACGGTCAAAATGGTGCAGCTCAAAAGGCTCAATCACAAGGTTACAAGGATGCAACTAACGCATTCCTAGACAAGCTACATGGTGTAGACGACAAGGACGCAACTTCAAACACTCCAGCTGCTGTTGCTGGACGTCAAAGAGCTAGCCAATATGTATTAGCACTACAAGATGTTGCTGAAGGTCATCCAAACACTGGTAGCTCAGATCCTGATTACCAAAAGGGATTAGCTACTGCTGAAGCTGCTGTTGCTCAAGCTGTTGCTGATGCAAAGGCTAACAAGCAACTACCAGCTGACCTAAGTCAAATTCCTGTTCCAGAAGGTTCAGACCCAGTTGCTTACCGTGATGCTTATGCTGGAATCCTAAGTGGTTTCTACAACGGTTACAACAGTAAGTCAACTGATTCTGGTTCAACTGATGCTTACTACAACATCGCATTTGGTATCGGATATGCTAAGGGTAAGGCAAGTATTCCAACAGATACTTCTGCTCCTCTAGACTTCTGGAAGAACACTAAGGCACCTAAGATCACCGATCCTGCAGTTGCTAAGGCATACAAAGAACAATATGCTCAAGCTAAGGCCGGTTTCTATGATGCTCTATACAAACGTGGTTCTAAGTCAAATAACGAATACTACAAGGAAAGTTACAAGACAGCTATGGATGGTTTAGCTGGAATGAGACTTGCCGCTAAGGGTGACACTAAGGCCAACCGTAACATTCTTAAGACTAAGGATGCTGCATTCGTAAGTGGTTACAATGGTTACCTAAAGGGTATCGAAGCTGCTAAGAGAACTCTTAAGAAAAACAAGAAACTTTCTGCTAAGGATCTTCTAAACAAGGACAAGGTTTACACCTACACCTTCAAGCAAGGTTTGAAACATGAAACTAAGATTCAAAGATCACACGGTAGGAAGGCCGGAGTTAACAAGGCGCTAGAACGTCGTGCAATTCCTAAGGACATTTACACTCATCATTCTGCAACTTATGCTCGTACTTTCGTTGCGACATACAAGAAGGAAATGAAGAGACATATGCCAAGATACATCTACAACGTAGGTACTATCTTTACGCATAATCATGTTAAATTCACTCGTCATACTCGAATCAGAGAATATGCTTACTCAACAAGATACAATTCAACAGTGTTCAGAGTTGTCGGTGTGAAGTACTACAAGAACCGTATCCCAAGATACCGTTTGAGTAATGGTGCTGTTGTAACTGCAAGCCAAATGGTACAAAATGCATACTACAAGAAGCACTTCAAGAAGTATCGTGTAATCAAACCTACTGGAGTATTGATCCATACAGGTAAGACATTCAGTAAACGTAATTCAGTAAGAAGATTGTACAGGGGAGAAGTATTCCATGTACGTAAAGTGGTTAAATTCCACGGTATTACTCGTCTATACGTTGGTAAGAATGAATACATTACTTCTAACAAGACATTTGTTAAAGCAGTTATCAAATAATTGCTAATAAAAAGAGTCACTGGTTAATTCCAGTGGCTCTTTTTTTGTATACATATAGAAAAATACTGTTAAAAAATTAAGAAATTTTTAAGAATGATAATATTAGGGCTTTTTTATGAACATTGGAGTAGAATAGTGTTAAATTAAGATTAGGATAATTAGACACCTTGTATAGGTACATAAAAATCGTGACAAGAGGGGCGATATGTATGCAATATAATAAAAATCAATTTATAAAATCTAATGATAAGAAGATTATGAAAAAGGTAAAGAAACAATGGGTAGTAGTATCTATTGCGACTTTGTCTGTTTTGGGTGCATCCGCTTATGGCATGAACAGTGTTTCTGCTAAGGCCGATGACAACTCACAACAAATAGTTCAATCAACTAATAATAATCAAAATAATTCTAATTCTGACAATAATTCAGGGAATCAGTCTGCCCAAAATCAATCGGACTCTAACAATGGTCAACAAACAGATAGTAACAACCAATTGACTAATCGTGATGGAAATAGTTCATCATCAAATTCTGTTGACAATACAGACAATTCTGCACAATTTAGTCAACAAATTAGCCAAGGTGCTTCTGATGCATACAATAACAAAGGAAATAACTCAGCTAACTATAGTGGCCAAGCCCAAGACTACTACCAAGCTGGTTATGCTGGTGCGTTAAGTGCAATGAACGCATACAACACTGACACTAAAGGCCAAGGTACGGGGACCCAAGACACTAATTACTATGGCAATACACCTAACCGCCCAGGTGGATACACTGGTAATACATCAGATGGTGCCAAGGGGGACAGCGGTGGTGTTAACAACACAACTAACCAAGACAATGGTTCAGGTAATAATACTTCATACACCCAAAATCCAACCGATGGGACCCCATTAAGCTACAATTCACCAAGTAATCCTAATCAAGGTGGAGCTGACGATACTAAGTCAGGCTATGCTTCTGCCCAAAAATATCAAGACTCACTTTTAGCTAAATTAAACACTGTTAACAACCACAGTGTTCAATTTACCAATGGATTTAGTATTGATGTTCCTACAGCTAATGATGTCCTAATTACCAATGATAGAAATAAGTATGCGCAAAAAGCAGGTCTAGCTACTGCTTTTGATCAAGGGGTAAACTATGCTTTAACTCAACAAGGTTACGCTGATGCCGAAGCTGGTAAGTGGACAGGTGTTAGAGGAGACGGGACATCTACATCATATGATTTCTACGATAATGGAAGCACCGACTTGCATAATTCACAAAATCCATATGATTTAGCATACATTGGTGCTAAAGATGCCATCAGAGCTCAATACGATAGTAGTAATAACTATCAAAAGAATAAATTACCAAAAGCGATTACATCATCTCCATATGGATCAGCATACGTAACTGGTTTTAATGATGTAGTTTCAAATATCAATCAAGGAATAGCTTATGTTACAAACTCAAATCAATTTGATGCTGTAATGACTAATGGGCAAGCTAACTACTCAAGCGGTGGTTCTACTCCTGGAAATATTACAACTGTTAAGTTAACAGCTGATGTTGACTTTACAGGAGCACCATTAGCCGGTGAAACTAACAACACATATTACGGTAATAATGGTCCGTTCACAGTTGATGGACAGTTCCATATGTTGGATATGCACGGTGTTTCATACAAGATTACCAACGCTTCTCAAATTAATTTACAAAATTTCCAAGCGCTATATGGATATAACTATTACGGGCCATTTGCACCTGTTAATAGTAATCAGACTCTTCATTACAAGAATCTTAACTATATTGGTTCTCAATTGTTAAGTGCAACAAGTAATGACACATATTTCTCTGGTAATGTAAATGTTCTAGTGCCACAGGATACATCAACACCAACTTATTACTCACCATTCACAGGCTCAAATGGAGTTCCTGTAGAAGGTGGAGGAAACCAAGAAAACCTTGAAATCAATAATTTTATCCTTGAACCAAATAGTAACTACTTTGGTACAGTTGCTAGATCAATTGGTGCTACATTAATTAATGCAAATGGTAACGTTACTTTAGGCCAAGGTTCTAAGATGACATTGATTCCACGTGGTCAAAACAATGGTCAAAGTGTTTATGATGGTGGAGACTGGGGAATTTATTTCTCTGGTGGTGGTCAATTAAATGTTAATAAAGACGCCACTTTAAATATCATTCCTAGTTACTCACAATCTGGAGGTAGTAACTACGCCGGTGGTGGTATTGCTACAGCCGGTGCTACCAATATTAACGTTAATGGTGGTGCTATTAACTACATCGTTGATGGAATGCAACCAGATGTTTACAATCAAGTTTTTGACTTTAAAGCTAATACAAACGTTAATGTCTTAAACGGTGGATTAATTCAAATTAAGTTAACTAATAATCCAGGACAAGCTGCTTCATACAACGGAATTATTAATTTCGCTGCTGGAGGAGCAATGAACGTTGGTAATCGTGGTAACCTAATTGTTACTACCGATAATACTGGACAAAGAATGCTTCCTTTCTATGGAAATCTAAATATCAATAACGTTGGTGCCAGCCACGTTGTATTGGCTAAGAATCCAAATACTGGATCATTTAGTAACAATCCTATTAGTGCTTATACAGTTTCTGTGGACAATAAGTTATTCTATTACTTTAATCTACCTTCAGGGTCTACGAACTATACCGGTATTGATAGTACTGGAAAATCAGTATCTGGAACCATTACTGACCCTAACAGACTAGAAATTGGGGATGTTCCATCAGTTTCTTTCGTTGGGCCAATTACAAAGAATATTAATAGTGATAATACGGCAACTGTTACGGCATATGCCAAAGTTTCTAAGTATGATCCTTCCAATGGACCAATCTATGTTGGTGTTTACTCAGGGACAGATAGATCCATTGTTAATCAATCTTCTAAATTAATTAACAATCCAGCAACAAATAAGAGTATCAGTAATGGTAATGCTCCTGCTGATCCAAATAGCTACTCAGATAGTAAGGCATTACCAACTTCTTATAAAGATGGTCAAATTGTTCCAATTACTTTCACCATTCCTAAGTCATTAGCTAGCAATAGTTTTACTGGGATAAGATTGACCTATGGTATTAGTTCAGTAGTTCAAACTACAGATGGTAGCAACTATTCTAATACTACTGAAGGATACAACAAGGGTTCAAATGGGAAAGTTAGATTAGATAATAACGGAACTATGCAAACCGACCAAGGTAATGTAGCACAAACCAACAATGGTACTATTGACGGTATTAATGATTCTATCAATGGTAATGGAAATGCAAAGGCCGCCCGAACTTTTAATGTGCAAACTAGTGCTGATTATTTGAGTGGTTATGATAGTGCAGTAGCAGGTTACAAAGCATTTGATGCAAGCAATCCAGATGCTGACTATACTAAATTAGATAGTTTTAATACTTCTTCCAACCCAACTGCATTTATCAAAGGATATCAAGAAGCGTCATATCGTGCTGGTGTAAATGATGCCAGGTTACAAAAGCCATATTATAAATACTCAAACCCCAATTACAATAATGGGGTAAAAGACTATTTATATTCAGCAAATGGTGTTAAAGGTTATACGTCTTTTGATCCAAAAACAAACCTTAATAATGATGGAATGCCTGCCATCGGTATAAAAATTGGTATTGCAGATAAAAAAGGTTTTGAAGCATTTATAGCTGATGAAAAATCAGGTTCATCATTTACTATTGGTAATCTAAATGGATCTCAGTGGCAATCCATAAAAGATGATAGTGATGCTGTTAATGCTTATTTATCAGCGGTTACTGGTTTTAATAACGCTATTACAATGACAGACTCAACTTCAGCTAATCCAGATGTTAATTCCAATAATTTGGAAAATACAGGTTTTATTATTGGTAAGTCTTTAGTAAATGGTGCTAAGTCTAAGGTGTTGCCTACAACTAGTACACCAACTATTCCTGCTCTAAGTGCTGGGGTTCAAGGATATTATTCAGCTCAAGCTGGATTTAACGCTGTTCAAGCTGCTGTTGATTCAGTTAATGGAAAAGATGTTAAAAATATTGCTGAATCTTCATATACGGATCCTAGTCAATTGAGTGGAACTACGCAAAAAAATCCAAATGGTACAAGTGTTGATTTGATGGTATATAAGCAAGCTAAGTTTGGTGCTTACCAAGCTCTTCTAGGTAATTCTGATTCAGGTCTAAATCAACTTCAACTAGCTGGTTACACAAAAGCCATTGGACCAATTGCTAGTGCAAATGCAATTAAAGACTTCCAAAAAGGTTTACCTCAAGTGTATGCACAAACTGATACAACTGTTAGAGCAACTACTTATCGCAATGCATATCTAAATGCACAATCAGCATTCACTCAAGGTCAACAAGATGGTCTTTCAGCAGTTATAGCTAATGCAAATGTTAGCCATACTGCTAGCGATAGTGCTGCTAACCAAAGCAGTGAACCAAGTTCATACAAATTAGGATATCAAGCTGCCGTTGATGGTTATAAGGACGGTTCCGCTGGAACTAACCCAACATCAACTAATAAGGATAATACCCAACCTGCTGTGTATACTTCTGGTTACCAATTTGGTATGAATGAAGGTCGTCGTACAGCTGGTGCAAATGATTTTGTAAATCATTCAGTTAATACGAGTGTTCAGGCAAGTGACGCTAAATACGCAGATGGTATTTCAGCAGCAACCAAGGGATACAATTACGCATATGATTTAGCTCAAGTAACTTCTAATCCAACAACTGACAGCACTGATCATTCATATGTAATTGGTTTTAATGCTGGAATTAGACAATATGCTGCCGATGTTCAAGCACAAAAAGATGCACAAGGATACCTTGATGGTGCTAATGCATTCGCAAACAATCAAAAACTAAATGTACCTTCAAATCAAACTTCAGCATACCAAAACAATTACAGTGCTGGTTTTAATGCGGCTAGTGCAGGACTAAATACGGCTTTAAATAATTTGACCTCATCAAATAAAGATTTAGGAATCGAAGATGCTGGAAATTACACTGCTGATACTGCGGGAGCTACTGCAATTGGTTACTACGCATTTAATGCCCAAAACGTTGGTGCAAAACAAGCATTCCTAGTATTGGATGCTCAAGGTAAGAACATCACATCACAAAATAATTCAACAGTTGCATATGGAACAGCCGTAGACTCCTACTACGGTTCTTTGGCAAACATCCAAAAGACTTCATATAATTCTACTAATGATACAACTGCACCTTTGTACCAAGCTTTGTATCAATTTATTAGTAATCGTGGAAATAGCGAATACAAAGATGGTTACAATGCTTATCTAAACGGTACAACTCAACCAACTAATGGTTTTGGTGTGGCTGGTTACAATGACGCTAGTGATGGATTTAACCAAAAGAGTGCCCAAAACGGTGCCAATGTAAATTCAGATGGTTACAATTCTGGATTAACTCAATACAGAAATTATAAAGCTGGTGTTGCTGCAGCTAACACCGACACTACCGCCGAACCAGATGCTGTCAAGAATAACAAGGATGCTTCTGATGCTTTTGACGCGACTGTTCAAGGTTATAGTGATGGATTATTAAATCCCGACTCACAACAAACGACAACCAATCTTACTAACAAGGGAAAAATCTATCAATTAGCTTATAATCAAGCTTTACCATTAGGTCAACAAACTGCTAATAAAGCATATAATGACATTGTTTATGGAAAGATTACTCCAAGCTACACACCTGCAAATAAGGGCATTTCTACGATTGCATACTTAGCAAGTATTAATGCGATCGTTACAGGCTTTAAGGATGCAATCAATAGTAAAGATACACATGAATCAGCATTGTATGAAAAGGGAATTCAAATTGCCCAAAGTGCATACAGTGCAGCATTTAATACTCTTAACAATATTGATAGTGCAAGTCATGTTAATAATGATCAAAGTCTACCTGCTAATACTTACGTTGCCAATGATGCAAGTAATGCAGCTATTGATTCTTACAATGATGTATTGAAGGGCAATGGCCAAAAGAGACAAGATCTTGAAAATCAAAGTTTTATCTATGATACTTTCTACAATTACATGTTCCAACAATTGCAAATGGATTATCAAAATGGTGAAAAGAACTTTGATAGTCAAACTCCATATGTTGGTAATTTTAGATTAACTGACAGTAAAGCATTTAATTCTGGATATTTAAATAAGGCTTACGGATTCAAGGCAGGTATTACAGGCAATACATCAAACGATGATATTGCTGAATACGCAAGTCAAGGTTATAACGTTTCTGGAGAAGCTTTCCAAGCGGGACTAACTGAAGGTAAATCTTATGCAGATGCATTTAATAACGCACTAAATCAAACTTCAGGTCAATCTGGTAATGCTGATGTAACTAGCGCTATTAATGATTCCTTTAATACTGTTAACAAGAATGGGGTGTCAAGTACTCCTGGAAGTACAAAATCGGCACTTTACAAAAAGGTTTACTACATTTCTGCACAAATGTCTGTGTCCGCTAATTCAGAAGGTGCTACTGGCTTTGTAAATGGTCAAACTAGAAATAATACCAGCCAATCCTCTGAGCTTGAAAATAATTCATACGCCAATGGTTGGGATAAGGCTAGAAGTGGATTATTAGCAGCATTTAAGTCTGCTGGATCCAATATTTATGGTAATTCACAAAGTGCGGGATATTTCTATGGTAGAAATATCTATAGTGGTGCAATGTCCACTGTGCAACCATCAAATACAAGTTCAACCACATACAAGGGTTACGTTGCTGCTCAAGCCGCTTTAAATCAAGCTAAACAAGACTATGATCAAAATAAACAAGTTGATATTAATAACTTGGTAATCCCAACAGGATATGATAACGGTCAAGCAGAAGCTTATAAGGCTTACTATCAAGGTGCTTATTATCAATACAAACAAGAATCACTTCCAGACTCTTATAGTAATGATTTAAGCCAAAATGCATATAAACTTTCAAGAGAATCAAATCAAGTTGATATTGGAGCATCAGATTTTGTTAGTGGTAAAACAAAACAATCAGATAATCCAGAATATGTTAACGGATATAGCATTGCAGAAACTGGTTATCAAGATGGCTTAATCAATGGTTCAAGTCAACAAACACAAAGTGAAAGTGGTAAGTCTAAGGCTTACACAATGGGATATGATGCTGGTCTAAACAAACATGATAGCTATGTAAAAGCAGTTAATAAACAAGATTCAGATGGAACACAAACTTATGCGGGTGCTAAACAAGCACTAGATGATTATGCAAATGCTTCAACAGATGATGCAAAGAATGCTATTGCAGATAAGTCTTTAGGTGGATCTGTTAACGCAGAATATGCTAATGCGTATAATGCTGCTTTAAGACAAGTTCGAATGGATGCACAACAAGGTGCTAGTGACTTCTCAGGAGGCCAAAAGAGAGCGGTATTACCATTTGCTGCAATGCAAGATGTTTACAATGAAAACTATAACGAAGCTCAAAAAGGTTTCTTGGAAGGTTTAAACAATTCAGACGCAGCAGGTTCTTCAAATGCTGAAAATAATGGAATCAAAGCAGCCCAAACTTATTCAGCTGGATACCTACAAGCTATTTCTGACGTTGAGAAGGGAAGCTTTAACCCTAACGCACATCCTGAATTAGTTGGTTATGCAGATACGGTTCAAGCCATTAAGGATGCAAATAATAATCAAGTAAATAACCAAAATAGCTCACCCATCTATGCAGTTGTTGCTTCACAACAATTAGGATTAAATGACGCTGTAACGCAACTCACTCAATCCACTGCTAATGCTAAAGAATTAGGACCAAATGATTCTGTTGATAATAATCAATCAATGAGTAATGATTCTTATAAGACAGGTTTTAATTCAGTTATCGATGGATACTTAGATGGTAAGAGTAGTACTGTTGGTTCCAATGATATTTACCAAAAATCACCTAATAAAAATAATCCAATCTATCAATTTGGATATGGTAAAGGAAATGCAATTGGTAGAAAAGAAATTGCTGCAACTGATTTCTTAAAGGGTAGCCTAGAAGGTGCGACAGATACTAACTACAAGACTGGTTATACTGACGCCCAAACAGGTTATTCTGATGGAATTAGTGGATCTAATTCAACTAATATTTCTAAAGAATACGACCGTGGATTTGAAGTCGGTCAACAAGCTAAAAATGATTACCAAGCTGCTGAAAGTAAGCAATCCCCAAGTGCGAGTGATTCTAATTCTGACACTTATAAAGGTGTAGCTGATGCAATTTCATCAGTTAAATCAAATGGAAGCACATCACCAATATCTGTTTATTCTAGTCATAACGCTGCATACGTCATGGCTTACAACAAAGCTGCCAACGATGCTAATAATGCAAGTGCAGCTGGACTATCAGATTTTAAAAATGGTCTTGTTCAAAATCTAAATAGTCAATCAACCGTTGCTAATCAAGCCGTTTACAATCAAGCTTACAACGATGCGACTGCCGGATATAAACTTGGTTTAAGTGGAGGTACTACTTCCGAACCAACTAATTCAAACGCCAAGGCCGGGTATGAGATGGCTAAGGCAGTTCAAAAGGGTTATCAAGATGCCATGAATGACTTCTTATCTGGAAAGAGCGATATTAATGCTAATTCCGAACCTGGCTATAAAGATACTATGGGAGCATTAGTTGATGCTCAAAAGAATATTAGAAATGTAACTAATACCTCACCACTTTATGCAGTTACTTATTCACAAGAAGTTGGTTCAAACGATGGTATCAATGCTGTTAAAAATGATCCAAATACTTCAAGTGATACAACTGTACCTGCATCTCGTCAAAATAGCGTGAATGTTAGTGCATATCAATCAGGTTATAAGGGTGCCGTTGATGGTTACAAAGATGGTGCTGCAAGTACTCAAGGTGCCTCAACCAATAAGAGCGCTAACCAATCAATTGAAGGCAATAATGCAATTTACCAAAATGCTTATAATCAAGGAAATGCTTCTGGTAGACAACAGGCTGGTGCTAATGATTACACCAAGGGAACTGTTGACCAACAAGTAGAAAAATCCGATAACAACTATGCTACTGGTGTTAATACAGCCGCTAGTGGTTTCAATGATGGTAAGCAAGCGGGTCAAACTTCAAGCTCCGTTAAACCATCTAATACCGATAAGCCTTACGTAACTGGATTTAATCAAGGGGTTGCTACAGCAAGTGGTTCATCTACTGCAGTTCAAACTGGTAATAAGGATGATTCTGGATTAATTGGAGACGCTAAGAATGCCTACTACGGAACCAAAGATGGTTACCTACAAGGTGCTAACGCCGGAAATACAATTACTAATAAACCATCTGATAACAAGGGTGCAGATACTCAATCCAATTCATACACTACTGCGCAAAGGGATGCATTTAATGATGCGGTAGCAAAGGCTAATTTAGGTGCCCAAAATGCATTTAGTAGCTCTAAACCAGCAGCTTACTCAAGTTGGAATCCAGAACAACAAATGGCTTATGATACCGGTGTTCAAAACGCTCAAAATGGTTACAACGAAGCTAAAGCCGACATTCACAGAACTCAACCAAGTAACAATGGAACAAATATGGTTAACTCCTTTAATGGTGCTAAAGCAGGATTTGCTGACGGTACTGTTGGTGGATCTCGTGACATTTCGAGTCAACCTGCCGAATATCAATCATCATATAAGCAAGCCAAAGCAGCAGCAATCTTAGCTGCAAAGCAAGGTGTTGCTGATTTTGCAGCTAATAGCGGTGATGTTAAGAATGGTGCTATCGATGCACTAGGCAACGCTGAAAGTCACGGTTACCAAGCTGCTTTACAAGGATATACTGATCAAGATGGAGATTCGGCTAATACATCCGATATTGATTCTTCTTACCAATCAGGAATCCAAATTAATAAAGATAAAAGTAATGGTGTTGATGATGCATTAAGTGATCCAAGTCAGGGTAGCTCATATGAAGGCAGTAATGCTCAAAAGTCTGCATATTTAGCTACAATTGCAGGATATACAGATGGTGCTAATGGAACAAATGACCATATTAAACCAGTAGATGCATCGCAAGCTTATATTTACAATCAAGCATATATGGCAGCTAAGAGAAATGGTATGTTTAATGCAAGATTGGGTGCTAGAGCATATTTGAACAATTTAAGCGCTCCTCAAGGAAATGATTTGGCAAGTTTAGCTAAACAAAATGGATTTACTAAAGCTCAAATTGGTTTCAATGATGGATTGAACAATAAAAATGATAGCAATAATGAAGCATATAAAACGGGTAATGATGCTGTTAAATCAGCGCAAATTGGATTATCAGAAGCAGAAGCAGGAAACAGTAATTCAGCAAATTCCGTTTCTGATCGAACTGCATATTCAGATGCTCAAACTGCTTACAATGATGCAAGCACAGCATTATCAAGCAACCCTGATGACACATCTGTCACCCAAACTAACAAGACACCTGCTTACCAATACGCATACAATCAAGCTAAACAAGACTTGAACGCTCAATATGTATCTGGTAAACAACAATTCTTGAATAAATATGCTGAAGGTATTTCACAAGCAGATACTAGTTCTGCTAAGTCTGTTCAAGGACAAAATGCAATTAAGCAAGGATTCAATGAAGCTGTTAGAGGATTTAATGACGGAATGAATGGAGCTAATAATCCAACATTATCAACATCAGCGGCATCAGCAGGTTTTGCTGAAGGTCAACAAGCGTTGAATGCTGTTAATGAAGTAGTGGGTGGACAATCAACACCTGATTCTGGAAACAATGATGCTTCATATCAAAAAGCATTTTCTGCCGCAGTAGCTGCAAAGACAGCGTTTGATATGAATCCAGATATTTCTAGTGAAGTTCCAGCCAGTGATGCTAACACCAACAATGCTGTATATTCATCCGCATACAGTGCAGCCGTATATAGCCTTTCAACTAGTTATTCAAATGGGGCCCAACAACTTCTAAATGGACAATCATTGCCTGCTAATGCCTCAACAGAATTCACAGCTGGATTCAATGATGCCAATAATGGTTTTGACAATGCGCTAAACGGACCTAATTATCCAGATACTAATAAATATGGATATGTAACATCAGGTGCTCAACAAGGTTTAGCAGTAGGACAAAGAGCATTGGCTGGATATAATGCTGCAATGCAAAACATTACGACTTCAACCGCTGATTCTGTACAAAACGATGCTAATAGTGGTGCAACTGCTGGATATAAGGATGCTATCTCTGGTTCTAAACAAACAGATGCACAATTAGCACAAGCTAGTTTGGCATACAGAAAAGCCTATGCGAAAGCATATGATGATATTAAGAACGCTGTATTAACTGGATCAACTAACTTCGTGAGAGGGCAACAACCTGATAAATCAAATAGTCAATACAGCAAGATAATGGAAGGATATAATTATGCTTCTCAAGGATTTGAATATGCTAAGAGTCATCAAAGTACAGACACTAGCTCTTTAACTGATGATCAAAAGAATAATTCTTCATTTATGAGAGGTTTCTATGCATACGTGGATGCTGTGATTGGCTTTAACGACGCACAAAATCAAGCATCTGATTCATACAGTGCCCCTTATAATGAACAAAAGCGCGGATTCCAAGGTGCAATTGATGGATACGCTGATGGTAAGAATGGAACTCTTCAATATACTAATAATGAAGTTTTCCCTGCATCACGTGTTGCTTACGATCTTGCATATCAAGATGCTAAATCGATGGCTTCTCAAGGTGCAATTGATGCAATGAGTTCAAGCCCTTCAACAGATAAGTCTAAATTGAAGGTAAGACAATTAGATGCATATCAAAATGGTTATAATAATGCAGTTACTGGTTACAACCAAGCTAAATCAGACTTATCAGTTTCTAACATTAATCCATACACTGCAGGAACAGATTCTTACGATACATTCAATGGTGCTCATGATGGATTCGTAGCAGGAATTAATGGTAATGGTTCAATTCCGTCAGGAAGCTCAGCAGTATATACTGCTGCATACAATAAAGCACAAGCAGAATCACAAACCAACGTGATGAACGGGGTTGCAGACTTTGCTAAGAACGCTGACGATACAAGCAAGCAAAATCAAACTGATGCTACAAATCAAGCGTTGTACACTGGATTTAATAATGCTAGTGAAGGTTATGCAGCTCAAATTGGTGGTACTGCTGATAGAACCAACACTAATGTTGCATATGTTGCTGGTGTTCAAATGGCAGTTGATAGAAATGCCGGAATAAATGCTGCAATTGCAAATCCTAATGCAACTCCAAGTGGTTCGGCTGCAAAAGTTGCCGCATTTAATGCAACTATTGCTGTTTACAAGGATGTAATTAACGGTACAACTACCGGACAAACACCAAGTTCAAGCGATGATGCTCAAACCAAGACTTACTTGGATTCATACGGTCAAGCGCAATTAACAGCAACAACTAGTACTTCAAATGGTGCCCAAGCATTCGTTCAAAACACTGGTAAACCATCAACTGGTAGTGACTACAATTCAATCGCAACATTAGCCGGTTACAACCAAGCCAAGAGTGGTCATGATGACTTTGTATCAAACAAGGCAGCTCAATCATCTACTGCTGCTTACTTGACTGGTTACAACGCAGCTAAGTCTGCGGCTAGTGGTTTGGCTGATGCTCAAAACGCAACTAATAGTGGTCAAGGTACCGCGTTAGATGTAACAGCATATGGGGACGCACAAACAGCTTACACTGATGCATTTAATTATGTGACCGTTCACCCACAAGATACTGCAGCACAAACATTTGCTAACAAGTCAACTGCATATAATGATTCATACAATGCAGCTAAGACTTACCTACAAAGTCAATATGTTGCTGGTCAAAACCAATTTGTCAGCCAATATGCAAACGGAAATAACTCAGCTAACCTAAGTGGTATCACATCAACTCAAGCACAAACATTGGTTAACCAAGGATTCAATGACATGCTAAGTGGTTATAACGAATCCATTAATGGTAATAACTTAAACGGTAGTGCAAGTTCATCAGATAACCCAGTTCAACAATCTGGTTTCAACAAAGGTCAACTTGTATTGAAGGCTGCTAACCAAGTAGCTAACGGAAACACTACCGGTGATACAGGAAACACTGACGCAATTTACCAAAAGGCTTTAACTGCTGCAAATGCTGCTAAGACAGCATTTGATGCTAACCCAGATATTTCAGATATGGTAGCTACAAGTGATAGCAACTCTTCAACCGCTCCATACACTAACGCCTATAAGGCAACTGTGGATCAAATGAAGGCTAACTACCAATCAGGTATTTCACAATACCTAAGCGGTCAGGCTACTTCATCTAATGTATCTAGTGAAGCAACACAAGGTTACAACGATGCTAAGACTGGATACGCTACAGCAATGCAAGGTTCAACAATGGCATCCAACTCTACAAGTGGTGTCCAAGCTGGTTTCAACCAAGGACAACTTGTATACGCTGGATACACTAATGCCATGAATAACCAAACTAGTGCGGGAAGTCAAAATGCACATCAAGTTGATGGTTACAATGGTGCTACTGACGGTGTTAGTGCAGTGATGAATGCAGGAGGCACAGTGCTAAGTGATGCACAACTAAAGGCTAACGGTAAGTCATTCGACTACATCCAAGCATACGACAAGGCAGTCAACGAAGCCCAAAACTCAAGATCAATCGGGGCACAACAATACCTATCAGGTCAAAGCAGACCAACAGGGACAACCCAAATTGAAAACTCAAAGGCCCAAGGTTACGACGATGCCAAGTCTGGACACGATGCCGCTGCTAGCGGAACACCCCTTACAGATGCTCAAAAAGCTAATAAGGAATTCATGGATGGTTACAATTCATACTCAAACAGTATGAATGGATATGACGCATATGAAAACGGTGGTCAATTAGATTCAAACGCTAGCCAAGGTCAAAGGGATGCGTTTGACGGTGCCCAAGCAGGATACTTAGCTGGGCCAACTGGAGCAGCAATGCCAGATATGACTGGTAAGTCACCAGCTTACATTGATGCATTCAAGAAGGCTTACGAAAAGGCCAAGGAAATTGCTAACCAAGGTGCTGACGATGCAATGACTGGTAAAGATAATAGTCAAAGCAACTGGAGTGCTCCACAAAGAGCTGCTTATGCTGCAGGTCAACAAAACGCCACAACTGCATACAATGCAATTAAGTCTAATATCAATGCTACTAATAAGTATCCAAGTGGTTCAGATTCTGCTGAAGCATTTGATGGTGCTAAGGCCGGATTTAGTGCTGGAACTATTGGTTCCAATGACGACAGCATTTTGAATGGTAAGTCAGAAGTATTTAAGGATGCTTTCAATAAAGCTAAAGCAGAAGCAATCGCCGCTGCAAAACAAGGTCAATCAGATTTCGAATCCGGAAACATTAATTCAGCAAGCTCAGGTAAAGATGCATTAAGTGTCGCTAAGTCAAATGGTTACAATCAAATGCAAAAAGGTTTCAATGATGCTAATGCAAATCCACAAAAGATTGATCCTAATAACCACGATGCTTCATATATAGCTGGTAAGGAAATGTCAGACCATGTAAAACAAGGTGTGGCAGATGCTAATAATAACGGATCTATCAAAGACTACGGTAAGGATGGATCTAAGACACCAGCAGAAGTTGCTGCATATAATGCTGCAGTTAATGGGTACTATGCTTCTGTGAACGGATACAAAGATGGTGCTAATGGAGATAAGCAACACAGTAATCCAATTAACCCACTACAAGCTGCCGCTTATAATTATGTATATCAATTAGCATGGGCTAACGGTGGAGAGCAAGCAAAACATGGAGCTACTAACTATGAAAGCGGTAGTGCTAGATCAACTGATAAGGGCATTCAGTCATTAGCTCAAAATATTGGTTATGATGATGCGCAACGCGGACACGATGACTTTACTCATAACAAGCAATCTACTGGCAATGTAACTGCTGCTTATACTTTAGGTCGTGACATGGCTAAGGCTGCACAAGATGGCTTAAATGATGCAATTAACGGAGCAAACAACTCAACATCTTCTAAGTATCCAAGTGCATATAAGGCTGCACAAAATGCTTACAACGATGCTGCCAGTGCAGTTTCTGCTAATCCAGATAGTCCATCAGGTTTACCTTCTGGAAAGAGTATTTCTTATCAAGATGTCTATGGAAGTGCTATTAAATCATTACAAGATCAATATCAAAACGGTGCAACCCAATTTGCATCTCAATACTCAAATGGTAAGACTTCAGCCGATGAGACTTCTATTAACTCAACTCAAGCTAAGAACTTGTTGCAACAAGGATTTAATGAAGCACAAGCTGGATACAATGAAGCAATTAAAGCGGCTACCAATTCAGATGGCACTTTGAATCTAAATGTTCAACCAAGTACTGATGATAGTAGTGCTAAGAAGACTGGATTCAACCAAGCATTGACTGCTTTAACAGCAGCTCAAAATGTTGCTAATGGTGAAATTCAACAATCTCAAACCGGCCCAATGTACAATACTGCATTTGAAGCAGCAATTGCTGCTAAGCAAGCATTGCACAATAATCCGGATGCTGATAACACTATTCCTTCAAATAATCCAAATAGTAACAACCAAGTTTATAAGGATGCATATAGTTCTGCAATTACTCTAATGAAGAATCACTATGCTCAAGGCTTTAGTGACTTCATGACCGGAAAGACAGCACCTACTGGTGATACGCAAGCGGACATTGATGGATACAACAATGCTAAGACTGCATATACTCAAGCATTAAAGAGCCAACCATTTAATGGTTTGACTTACCAAGACGATAAGAGTCGACAAGCATACGATGCCGGTCAAAAGGTTGTTAATGGATACAATGATGCATTTAATAAACATGATTTGAATGCAACTAATGATTCAAGTGATGCTTACCAGGCTGTTAAGGATGCATACAGTGATGCTAATGCAAACACTAAGCGTGATTTGAGCAATGCGTCATTAGACTATGTCACTGCATACAACTATGCTTTGAAGAAAGCTAACGATGCAAGAAACGCTGGTGCTCAAAGTTACGTTTCAAACAATGATTACAAGCCAAGTGGTTCAACTCTTGAAACTGACGCACAACAAAATGGTGCTGATGCAGCTAAGAGTGGTATTGCTGCAGCTCAAGAAAACAAATCAACCAATGCGTCAACTGATACAGCTTATCTAATTGGTTTCAATTCACTCTCAGGTGCCACTGACGGTGCTGAAGATGCTCGTAATGGTAATTCCAAGAAGAGCGATAGTGATTTGTCTGGTAAGAGTAAGAATTACATTGATGCATATATTGCCGGATTCGAAGGAACTCGTTCTGGATACACTGACGGTCAAGACGACAAGCAACCAGCTGACTTGAGTCAACAAAGTCAATCCTACAAGGATGCTTACAACAACGCATACAACGATGCTAAGTCAATCGCCAACCAAGGTGCATTGGATCAACTTGCTGGAAAGAGCAATTCAAGTGGTTACAACACTCTACAACAAACTGCATACAGTGCTGGTCAAACTAATGCTCAAAGTGCTTATGCATGGGCACACGATGATGTTAACAACAAGGACAAATTCATCGATAAATCTGATGCTTCAGACATCTTTAAAGGTGCTCAAGCCGGATTCAGTGATGGAAAACTAGGAAATGTTGCTAACGTTACTTCACAAACCGCTGCATATCAAGCTGCATACAATAACGCTAGAAGTCAAGCTGGAGCTCAAACAGTTAAAGCAATTAAGGACTTCCAAGCAGTTAATGATACAACTTACAATGCAGATCAAGGTAAAAACGATGCAGAATCAGTTGCCTACACTAATGCATATGATCAAATCAAGGCTGGTTTTAAGGCTCAAATTGGTGAAACTGCTTTAGTTGACACTACTGGTAAGGATTCATCATACAAGGCCGGTACTCGTATGGCCAAGGATGTTCAACTAGGGATCTCCGATGCTTCTAACAACCCAAGTCGTACAGATTACGTTGGTACCGATGCTCAAAAGGCTGCCTACGCAGCAACCCGTGATGGATACCATGACGGTAGTTACAACAGCAGTACCACAATGGATTCATCATTAGATCCACAAAAGTACGCATATGATTACGCTTACGCTTTGGCTAAGGCTAGTGGCTTGAACTCAGCAATCAGTGGTGCCAATGTTTACATTCAAGCTAATGCTCAAGTTCCAGCAGTTAGTGCTGATGGCATTGCTCAACAAAAGGGTTACAATGACGCTCAAGCTGGATACCAAGCATACCTAGGCAATCCAAGTGGAAGTGCTGATACTAGTCAAACTAAGGCATATCAACTAGGTTATGCTGCAGCTAAGGAATCCAGAAATGGTATAGCTACATTTAATGGATTAACAAATTCAACTGCAACAACTACTGATCCAAACACTAACCCAAGTGCTAATGATCAAGATGGTTTCAATGGTACTCGCGACGGATACTTCGCTGGAATTGCTCGTCAAACTAAGCAAGTATTTGACACAAGTTCTAGTCAATCTCGCGCTTATCAAGACGCTTACAATGCTGCTTATGATTCTGCAAGATCAAAAGCCCAAGCTGGAGCAATTGATAGTCTAGATGGTCAAAATAACTCACAAGCTAGTTGGACTCAAGCTGACCAAAATGCATATGCATATGGTCAACAAATTGCAGCTAAGGCATACAACGATGCTAACAATAATCAAAACGCAAGTTTATACACCGCTATTAATGATGCAACCGATGCATACAACGGTTCCAATGCTGGATTTGCTGATGGTACTTTAGGTAACAACAATTACCCAAGTGACACTTCAGCTAAACCAGTATACTGGGCCGCATACAAGAAGGCTCAACAAGCTGCTGTTAACGCTGCGGTTAAGGGTGTTTCTGAATTTGCTGCCGGTGCAACTCAGCCTGCTAGTTTAAACAATACAGACCAAGTATCTAACGCTGAAAACTATGGATTCAACCAAGCTCAATCTGGATATTCAGATGAGCAAAATGGTTCAGAAGCTAATAGTAATAACGTTTCATACATGGCTGGATACCATATATCAGAAGATCAAAACAATGGTAAAAATGATGCTGAAAGTAATAAAGCTAAAGATAATAGCCAAGCTAAGTACAGTAAAGATACCTATGATGCTGCTTATGATGCTGCAGTAAATGGTTACTCTGATGGTAGTAAGAATGTTACAACTAATAGTAATCCAACAAATGCGGCCCAAGCATTGGTATATAATGCGGTTTATGACCTAGATCAACAACTAGGAACAGCTGCTTCACAACTCGGTGCGATTGCATTCTTAAAGGGTAAGAAAGATACCAATAATAAAGATATTCAATCACTTGCATTCCACCAAGGATATGTAGATGCTGCAAAAGCCAAAGAAAATGCCTTCAACAACTATAAGCAAACTCACGGTACAGGTACTGACAACTACACCCAAACCTATAATGGTATTACCGATGCACTTAACGATGTTTTGAATAATCAACCTCAAAAAGTTAATGACAGTTCAAGCGTATATGATGCCGCATATTCAAACTATTATGCATATGCTATAAATGTTGCGAAGAATGGTGCATTGGCTTACTTGAACAATAGTGAAGTTCAACAACATACCAGTACTGATAATGATGTTTACAGCAAGGGTGTTAGTGATGCAACTAATGCATATAATGCCGCAGTTTCAGATCCAAATACAGAACCTGATTCTTATGCTGCGGGAAGCAATGCTGATTTAGCATACAATGGTGCTTCACTTGCATTTAACGAAGTTATCGTTGGAAATGTTGTGGCTGGAACCAATGGCAATAATGATCCAATCTTTGTTGCCGCTTATAACAAGGCACTTCAAGATGCTAATAATTACGCTAATATTGGTGCAGTATCTTTTGGTAAATATGAAAGCATGAATGATGCAATTAATAAGGGTAATAATAGTGGTGCTTACATTAATGCAATTATTACTGGCTATGTATCCGCACAAAATGCATACCAGGAAGCACAAAATAGTGTTACTGAACAGGCTTCATCTTCTGATGCATATGATCAATCTTATAATGGGGCAGTCGCCGCATTTAACAATGTTATTAACGGTCAAGAATCTGACTCCAGTGTTAAGAACAATAAGTCTGACGTATTCAAGGCACTATATGATAGAGCTTTAAGTCATGGAATTGCTCAATCTAAGAAGGGTGCAGTTGCATTTGCCAATAACAAGAACCAATCAAATGCTAAGGATACTAATGCAAAGATGTACAACAAGGGTTATAGTGATGCTCAAGCTGCTTACACAGTTGCTCAAAATGACCCAAGCCAAGTTAACCAACACACTAACGATACCAACAGTGACAATGCGTATAAGGGTGCCGCAGCCGCATTTAACGATGTGACAAACGATACTCCAGGTGCTCACCGTGATAACGATAGTGCTGTTTACAAGGCTGTCTACGACAAGGCATTGGCCGAAGCTCAACAAAACGCCACTGCTGGTGCAAACGCTAGATTAACTAACGTATCGCTAAGCGACGGTGTTAAGAACATGGCCAACACCGCAGCTAAGAATGCATTTACAACTGGATTCAACGATGCTGATAATGGTTATAAAGCTGCTCAAAACGATAAGACTCAATCAAGTGCGCATGGTACAACCAGCAACCTTGATAGCACATACCGTGGTGCCGCAGCCGCATTCAATGATGTTGTAAACAACACCATCAATGCCGGTAAGAATGCCGACAGTAGCTCTGTATATCAAAATTCATATAACTTAGCGTTAGCTGAAGCTGTTGCTCATGCTAATGATGGTGCTCAAACATTCTCTAATGGTCAATCATTAGCTGATAGCTTGAAGAACCTACCAAACAATTCAGCCAAAAGTGCATTCACAACTGGATTTAATGATGCTAAGAATGCTTATGCAGCTGCAACTGCTAACCCAGCAGATACCACTCATAATAGTCAAAGCAACTTTGATGAAACATTCCGTGGTACTGCAGACGCATACAAAGCTGTAGCAAGTCATAAGACATTCGATGCTGGTAAGGCTTCAGATACTAACAAGGCTTACACCGCTGCATACAACAAGGCATTTGAAGAAGCTACTAACTTTGCTCAAACCGGTGCAATTGACTTCGGTAAGAGCGTCGATGCAACCCTTGGTCGTACCCAATTTGGTAACAATCAAGCTGCAAAGACTGTTTACACCACAGGATACAATGACGCTAAGGTAAGTTATGCTAAGGCACAAAATAACCCTAGTGATCAAGGTAATTACACAAGTCAAAGCAACGCCGATGAAGCATATAATGGTGCTGCCGCAGCATTTAACGATGTTGCTAACAACCAAGCTGGTAAGAATGCTACAAATGGCAACCCAGTTTACGCATCAACTTATGCTCGTGCATTAAACGAAGGTAAGGCAATCGCAAGTAAGGGTGCTCAAACTGCACCACTTGGTAATGACGCAGTCAACCAAGCACTTGCAGTCTACAAGAATAACCAAGCGGCTCAAAAGATGTTCAACACTGGTGTAACAAACGCTAACGCTGCTTACGCTGCTGCAAGAACTAACCCTAACAACACTATCGATCACAACACTACAAGTGATTACGATGAAGCATACAAGGGTGCTGCAGCTGGATTCAATGATGTCGCAAGTGACCAATTCAATAGTCAATTTGCTAACGATACAAACCCTGTATACCAAAACGCTTACACTAAGGCTGCAAATGAAGCAACTGCTTATGCAACTCAAGGTGCAATTCTAGGTAATACTGGTAAGCAAATCACTGACGGTTTGAATGGTTCAACTGATCAAGCTGTAATCAACGCTGTAACTTCTGGATACAACGATGCTTACACCGGATATGTTGCAGCCATCCAAGATCCAAGTAAGAACTTCAACCATACTTCAAACAGTAATATCGATAAATCATACAACGGTGCTGCCGCAGCATTTAACGATATTGCTGGAAATAACGGTAAGGCCAGTCGTTCAATTAGTGCAGATTCTGTATACACAACTGCATACGACAAGGCATATGCTCTTGGCTTGCAATACCAAAACAAGGGTGCTGCTGATGCTGTCAACAACATTGATGAACAAACTGGTATCAACTCATTGAGTGGCTACCAAGGTTTGATTGACGTATACGACCGTGGTTACAAAGATTCAGGCGATGGTTACAAGCTTGCTCAACAAAACAGAAATGATCAAGCTAACCACACTTCAGACAGTAACTCTGATGTATCATACAACGGAGCTGCTGCTGGATTTACCGATACCATCAATGGTGAAGTTGGTAAGCATCAAAACGATAATCAAACACCAACTTATCAAAATGCTTACACTCGTGCCGTTAAGGAAGCCAAAGCACAAATCCATCAAGCAACACTTGATTTCAACAATGGTTTGAATAGAGATACTCAAGCTCAACAAATCAGTTTTGGGTCTGACAAGGATGCATACGTAACTGGTTACAACAATGCTAGTGACGTTTACAAGAGCGTCCAAGACTCAGGAGAAAACGATGGTAAGCACACATCAGATAGTGTTAACGATGAACAATACCGTGGTGCAATGAACGCATTTACAGATGTCATCAATGGCACTCCTGGAGCTAACGCTTCAACAGATAGTGTGGCTGTTTCTGAAAAGCAAAACACAAGTGATGTTTACACTAGTGCTTACGCTAAGGCACAAGTCGAAGCCACTCAAGACGCTTTGAATGGTGCAAATGATTTTGTATCACCAAATGCATCTGGTAATGCACCAACTGCTGCTGGTAAGTTGAAGGCATACGATAAGGGTGTAAACGATGCACAATCTGCCTACGAATTAGCTCAAAACGATAGAACTCAAAGCTCAGCTCATTCAACAGATAGTAACTTTGATGTTGTCTACACCAACGCGGTTGCTGGTTTCAATGATGCTATCAACAACCCATTAGCACCTGCTAAGAGTGGAAATGATTTAGCAACCTTGACTTACAATAAGGCGTTGGCAGAAGCTAAGCAATCTGCTCTAAACGGTGTATTGGCATTCAACAACGATGATCATGATGCTGAATTGGCTAAGGAAGCTAAGACAAGTGATAGGGATGCATTCAATGTTGGTTACAACCAAGCACAAAGTGGCTTCACTGCTGCCGAAATTAATTACTTGGATGCAGCTCATCACGACACTAATTCTTACGCTGATCAAGTCTACACCAATGCTGCTAAGGCATTTAAGGATGTTTCCGACAGAACTGGTCAAGCTAAGGACAATGTCGCAAATGACGTTGCTGGCTCTGCTTATAACAAGGCTTTCAATGAAGCATTCAACATTGCAAACAATGGTGCTGATGATTCAGTTAAGGGCGTATCACAATCTACTAACGTTGCTCAATACACTGGCAAGAAGGCATTAGCCGATGCTTACAATGCTGGATACGTTGATGCAACAAAGGCATATGCGGATGCTGAAAGCGACCACAGCAAGGCAAACGACCATACTAGCGATAGTAATTATGATCGTGTCTACCGTGGTGCCGCACTTGGATTTGGTGATATTATTAATCATCAACCTGGTCAAAATGCTAAGGCTGATTCTAATAAGGCATTCGTTGATGCCTACAACAGGGCATCACAACAAGCATTTGCTCAAGCTCATGATGGTGCTATCGATGCCAACGGTCCAAAGCAAGTTCGTCAATTGAATATCAATGCTGACAAGCAAGCTTACCAAGTTGGTTTAAACGATGCTTTAAACGGATACAGCGAAGCTCAAAGTAATCCTGATGATAAGGCCAAAGCTGATCAAGCAACCAATACTGGTCTAGCTTATGCTGGTGCCGCTGCCGCATTTAATGATGTCGCAGATGGCAAACAAGGTGAACATGGTCAAACAATTGCAGATCTTGTTTACCAAAATGCTTACAACAAGGCATTGGCTGAAGGTAAGGCTAACGCAAATGCTGGTGCTACAGCATTTGGTCTAGGTCACACACTAAGTGATGACACTAAGCAATTTGCAAGTTCTGTCGCTAAGGTTAAGGACTACACCAAGGGTTACAATGATGCCCAAGCTGCATTTGCCGCAGCCCAAAGCGATGCTAGTCAAGTCGACCAACACAGAAGTGGCAGTGATTACGATGAAGTCTACTCCGGTGCTGCTAACGCCTTTAACGACGTTTCCGACCATACAGTTGGTCAACACAGAAATAACTCAAATAATCCTGCATATGTTGCCGCATACGACAAGGCATTAACTTCTGGTCAATCAAACACCCAAGATGGTGCTTTGACATACTTGACTGATAGTCAAGACTACGACCACAAGATGGATTCATTTGCCACTCAAGCTGAAAAGAGTTCATTTGCAACTGGATTTAACGATGCTAAGAAGGGTTACGAATTGGCACAACAAAATCCAATGCTTCAAAGTCATATCGATCAAAATGATTTAGATGACACTTACCGTGGAGCGGCTTCCGCATTTAACGATGTTAAGAATGGCACTGCTGGACAACACGCTAAGAGCGAAGATAATCCAATTTATCAAAAGGCATACGACAAGGCATTAACTGAAGCCATGAATTCATTCACTGATGGTGCTAACGAATTTAATGACAACAAGCCAAACTCGGCAAGTGGTGTTGACGCAAACAGTCTAGACCACAACAAGGGTTACCAAGATGCTAAGGCACAATACGAAAATGTCTTGGTAAACGGCGATGATAACCTTCCTGATAATGCAAACCCTGCACAAAAGATTGGTTACCAAAAGGCTAAGTCAGTCGTTGCCGGAATTATCGACGCAACAAGTGGTAATAAGCAACAATCAGATGATCCAAACTATGTATTGGGTTACAATTCTGCTCAAGCTGCATTGCGTGATGGTCAAGCATTTGCTCAAGCAAACGGTAAGCTTGGTAACGTAAATGATATTCCAGTTCCTGATGGACTAGATCCTGATGCATACCGTCAAGTCTTTGCCGGTGCTTATGAAGGTTACAAGACTGGTGCAGGACTACAACCTAAGAATCCAAGTCAAAATAACCCAGCATTCGTCAATGCTTATAACAACGGGTACAACAAGGCTGCCAACGATATTCCAGCTCAAGAAGATTACCTATATAATGGTAAGAAGAAAGACTTCAACAGCAGAACCGACAAGAACTCGTATGAACAAGCATACAAGCAAACTGGTGATGGTTTCGCTGATGGAATTAAGAATATCGCAATGCAAAATCCTGATTCTGGTTACTACGTAAATGGTTACAAGGCTGCCGAAGTTGCACGCGCTGCAATGAAGAAGGCTAAGACTAACGCTAAGTTGACTAACCAAGAACTAAAAGCTTTAGGTGGACAAACTTACGTCAACGCCTTTAACGGATACCGTCAAGGTGTTAAGGCAGCTCAAGCCAGTGCTCGTACCCACAAGAAGTTAACTGCTAAGCAATTAGCTGCTAAGGGTGAAGTGTTCGCATACACTTACAACCAAGGATTCAAGATTGAAACAGCTCATCAAATTAAGATTGGTAAGAAGTACGGAAGTGCCCGCGCAATTAAGCGTAGTCCAATTCCAATGAGTATTACCAAGAACCACTCAGCAGCATATGCTAAGGCATATATTGCAGAATACAAACGTCAATTCAAGGCTCATATGCCAAGATATATTTACAACGTTAAGACTATCTTTAGCCACAGAAGAACTAAGTTCTCCAAGGGTTCAAGAATCATCAAGTACAAGTACTCAAGAAGATACAATGCACATGTATTCAAGGTTATCGGCATCAAGTACTATAAGAACCGTGTACCAAGATACGTTGTATCCGGTGGTCGTCTAGTAACTGCTGGTCAAATGGTCCAAGATGCATATTACCGTGGTGATACTGCTAAGACTACTAAGAACAGTGGTAGCAAGAAGACTAAGAACAAGCCAATGGTATTCCGTGTAATTAAACCTACCGGTGCATTGATCCATACAAGCAAGAAGTACAGCAAGCACAATGTAATCAGAAGAGTTCATCAAGGACAATTGATTCACGTTGTTAAGGTTGTTAAGTACTATGGATTAACAAGATTATACCTAGGACACAACAGATACTTTACTTCAAACAAGACCTTTGTTAAGAAGGTAAGATAGTCGAGAAAAAGACCTAGCTAAAAGCTAGGTCTTTTTTGTACATATTGTTCATAAAAATTAAGATTTTCTTAAGGATAGTTCCTATAAATTAACGAAAACTTATAGTAGTAGTAGAATTGAATTGTGAGGTTTTAAAATGTTGATTTAATAGAGATAAGACGCTAAAAATAGTTTAATTATTTTTGCTTCTATATAACAACTAACTTCATTTTTTAAAATTGGTTAATTTAGATGTTCTGTTTGTATAAAACACTAAATTAAGGATTTAGAGAGTCAATAAATAACAGGGGAGGGCTTTCTTTGCAATACAATAAGAATGAATTTCAAAAAACCAATGATAAAAAGATTCTACGAAAAGTAAAGAAACAATGGGTTGTCGTCTCATTAGCTTCATTTGCTTTTCTAGGTGGAACTTCACTGGCATTAATGTCACACGGAGTTTCTGCCCACGCTGATGATACTACCAAGAACAACACTGAAGTTGTTCAACCTAATAATAATCAGCAATCATCAAACCAACAATCTGATGATAATAAGCAAACTGCATCAAATAATGATCAACAAAATCAAAATGATGCTAACAAGGATAATGGTCAATCAACCAATAATAACGATAATCAAAAACAAAATGATAACAGCGACAACAAGTTATCAAATCGTTTAGGTGCAACCGATCAATCAAATAATCAAAATCAAACTACTGACATTGTTAACAACCAATCCGCTAATGATGCCGATAACTACCAAAAGCATTTACAAGGTAATGCCAAAGATTCAAATGATGCTAACAAGCAATACACCCAATCAATTAATCAAGGTGTTAACGATGCTTACAGTAATCGCAAAGCCGATAATGATGATATAACAGACAACAACAGCAAGGAACTTTACAGTGCGGCTTACGAAGGGGTCAATGCTGATCAATCCAAGAGCGTCTCAGACAACATGGCTAGTTCATCAATCGACGATATCAAGAAGGCAGCTGCCAATACTTCATCAATGCTATATATTGCTTACAAGTATGGTGTTGATTTTAGAAAGACTGCCGATGCCGCATTTAATGATGCGACAACTTCAGGATCAGATAATTACACCCAAGGAAGCAATCGTCCTAGTGCTGATTCCGGTTTACAATCAATGTACGATAATTCCTACATGGGTGTTAGAAACGCATTAAATCAACAATTTGATTCAAAGGATAAGTTTAACGTATCTGGATACGACGCCAAACCAGACGATAAAAATGTACCTGAAAACAATACTGATACAAGTGCTGCTCAATACAAGACAGCATTTAACAAGATGGTAAACGACTTCAATAACGGAATTGTTTACGCTAATAACAACAATCAATTCAATAGTGCCATGGTCGCTTCAGGAACCAACAGTATCCAAAAGATTGTTTTAACTAACAACATTAACTCAAGTGGAACTGTTACTAACCTAGGTAACCTAGTAATTGATGGTCAAAATAAATTCTCACTAAGTGGAACATACACATTTAACAAATCAGATAGTGGATCTGTTGTTAAGATTCAAAATGTTACTAGTTTAGCTAATCCATACGTTGTAAACGGAAATGGATTTGTTGAATACGATAACGTCAGATATAACGATACCTTTGACAATCTATTCAATCCAAATAATGGTAATGGTAACTATGTATTAGGTGCTAATGTCTATGCCTCTGACGCAACCACAAACAATGGTGTGATTACATATGCAGAAACATACAAGAACTTGAACCCATCCGGTGGTAAGTTTGTTGTCGGTGAAAACGGCCAATATGCATTTAACTCATTGATGGCTAACTACATCGTGTTCCAAGAAAACGCCAACGTTAACTTAAGCCCGGTTGAAATTGATAACTACGTTTACCAAAAGAGTTGGGGAAAGACTGTAAAGACTAACTACATTGATTCTACTATGATGCCTAGTTATGGAATTGTTGCTAACAACAACATTAACGTCCACAAGGGTGCCAAGGTAAACATTACTTTGAGTAATAATACCAATGGTATTCGTGTTGGAAATATTAATAATCCAGCTGATACCGGATCAGGTGATAGCGGAAATATCGTTATCAAAGGTACCGTTAACTTAGTTGTTCCAGATGGTGTTACACCAACTGCTTTGAACTCTAACTTGGTTAATGGTCCTAATAACACATCTTCTGTTGCTAGTGGATGGAACAACAAGCGAGCAGATGCTGTTGTTTGGCTAGGTCATGGAATGCAAATCCTAAGTGGTGGTGCATTCAACGTTGATGCTAAGATTCCAACCACTGCCAATGCCGGTTTGTACAACGCCTTTATTTATGGTCCATATTCAACCATGACTACTGGTGGTCGTAGAAATCAATCAAGCAGTAAGATTTTGGTTCTTCAAAACGGGACACTAAATGTCAACATGAATACTGGTTCAAAGGATCACCCAATTCGTGTTGCTTTCCTACCAATCGTTGCGTTTAACCCAAAGAAATTTAATTTAACACTAAACGTTACTCCAGGTTCTTCAATGGGAGCTGCCGGTCCAAAGTTAAGTCTTTCTTCAATTGATGTTTTCGGTGCTATTTTGGATCAAGAAAACATCGCAAGTATTAAGACTAATAGTGGTTACTTATTGAACCCATACATCTATCACTACCGTCGTAATGGTACTGCACTGGGTGAAAACGATGACAGTTTCAACAGTAGTGAAATTTTCCAAGATATTAACGGAACCACTAACGGATACAAGCCATCCGGTTCTGATAGTAGTAAGAAACGTTTTAGTTTCAGTTATCCATACACCTGGGGTGAAGTGCCAGATACAGGTGTAACTGTTAACGGTGTCAGCTTCGATCAAGCATTCAACTACTTACAATACTTTGTTCAATTGTATGAAGACATTATTGCAAGTAAGCAAGACTACAGTGATCAAGTCTTAAATGGAAACATTGTTAACCCAGATCCTAACCGTAGCGGTGCTTATAACCCAGAAAAGGCTAAAAACGGTGATAATCCAACTCAAGCTGAAATTAATACCGCGATTGCCAATGTCTGGAAGAATGATGTTAACAGAGCAATCAATTCAACTTACTACTTGAATGATACTAATAATAAAAATGCATTAAATACACAAAAATCTTACTTAAGTGGAAGTACATTCGCTGATTTAGCAGGGATGAGTAAGAGAGAACTTGCTAATAAACTTAAAAATATTAATGATTCCGATTTACCAAACATTATCATTAATATCGCTAAGGCGTTAGGACAAACGGTTGCGGGAATGTCTGATAACCAAAACGTTGTTAAGAGAATTAACGAAGCGTTTAATGGTAATACACCAAAGGTTATTTCAGGACAAAACGCCAGAAATGATACATCTATCGACTTTTCTGGTTCTCCATCAATTGAATTTAACCACAACATTCAAACATATCAAGATGCTAACGGTCACTATCATGCTAAATTTGAAGCAACATTAAACAATCCTGGTGACGATGCTAAAGAACATCAAGTAGAAGTTCACTACGTTACCGGTTCATTTGATGCCAAGTCAAATAATGGTGATGTTTACCGTAATATGTACAAGGCTAATAACAATAATGAAACATTAGCCCAAACCATCACATTGGATTCAAGCAATTCAACCACACTAAGTGATGGCAGCATTCGATTCAACGGTGATATCGATTTAGGTACTAAGCCAATCGATACTGTTGGAATTCGTTTGAATACATTCATGCAAACTGGTTTGGCAGACTGGCAAGGACCTGCATATCAACCAATTGCCAGTGTTTCAAGTTCACTTCGTCCTGGTAACAATAGTTACCAAACTAACGTTGAAGGATTCAACAGTGTTTGGACTCGTCTAGACAATGGACAAGAACTTAAGCTAAAGAGTAACTACGGTTCTGATAACGATATGCACTCAATTGCCGCAATGCCTACTGCACAAGGATTCTTGAAGAACATTAGTGGGATTTTGAATCACTTAAGCGATCGTGATACCAACGAAGCTCAATACTACACTAATAAGACTTCAAGTGATCCGTTACCAAGTCCAGAATATCGTGAATACCTAATTAATAATCAAAACATCACACCATTTGACGATTCATCATACAGTGGTGCAGATGCAAACAATAAGGAAACAAGTTTTGCAACAATCAGAGTTATCGCTTCTAACGGTGACAAGACTAGATTAGTTGGAATCACTAAGATGCCAGTCGATGCCATTTTAAATAACGGTTCATACGATACTTCTAACTACCAAGCGAAGACCGCATTTACCAAGTTAGCTAGTGATGTATCCAACAATAACAAGGGTTACACTCTTGATTTATCACAAACTCCAATGAAGCAATACGATAAATCTACTTATGATATTTATGTTCCTGACGTTCAATTTATTCAAGATGGATCTTTATTACCAATCGATACTCCTTCAGGAACTAAGATTCCGTTTAAGGGAATTGCTAAGATTGATAAGTCCAATGGAAACGTAATTGCAATTACTCCACAACTCCCTGGTTTTGCTGTTTCAGCTAATAATAGTGGTCTAAACACAGACAGTTATGGAATGTATACCGTTCAACCAGCTGTCGGTACCGCCACAGTTTACATCGATGATGCTAACGGTAACCCAACCGGATTGACCGCATCTGTTCAAGTTAAGGGTAACAGTGATGGCACAGTTAATGCTGTTCAACCAGTAAATGTTTCATCCGGTAAGAATGATGGTTTGCAATACACCATCGATAACAAGACTAAGATTGGAATTGTCACTGATGCAAAGGGTAATCCAACTTATCACGTTCAACTAACTGGTAATAGTGATAAGAAGTTCGTAAATGTTGTTACTCCTTCAGGTAGCACAGTTGATCAAGGTGGATACAGACGCCAAGATGCAGATGGTAGTCTTCACACAGTTACCTACCTACCAGGCTTCGATTCATCTGCCAATACCCAAACAACAGGGACAGGTGCTAATCAAAAAGATGTCGTTAAGCCATCTGCTAACCCGGTTAGTATCAAGATTCCAGTATATCAACCAGGTACCACTACTCAATTAATGGTTAATAATAAACCAGTCTATATTGAAGCATCTGCTCAAGGCCAAAATGATGGTACTTCAAAGATTACCGATATTAAAGGTAGGGGTATCTATAAGACGGACGATGGTAATAAGTATAAGGTAAGCGTTGGTGACAACGTTAAGGCCTACACTGATAATTCCGGTAATGTCATCGTTTATGCTGAAGGTCAAGTTGATAACGATGTTGTTACTAAGACTCCAGCCATTACTCCAGATGGCGTCGCTGTTGATGGTGGGGCAACCGTTATTAATAGTGATGGTACATTGACGATTAAACCTGGTATGCCAGGTTTTGATGGTAGTAACCCTGGTCAAATGAAAGGAAACAGTGCCGTTGTTACACCATCAGCTTCTCCAGTTCGTATTACCGTTCCTGTAATTAGTAGTGTTGATGGTAGTCACGTGGGTGTCATTCAAGTGGATGTTCAAGGTAATAACGATGGTCATTCATATGTTGTTTCAGTGGACAATCCATCTGACTTCAGAGACAGTAACGGTAATAAATACACGGTCAAGAAGGGTGATGTTCTAACCCCTCAATACAATGCCGGAAAAGTCACTGCATCAATTGTTGCTAAACCAGAACCTGTTGCAGATTACTCTGTAGAGGGTGTTACTGATAAGGGTAACGATGTTATTGCAGGAGCTACGATTAAGACCAAAGATGGGGTTAAGACATCAATATCTAACATGCCAGGTTTTGATGGTAGTACACCAGCCAATATGGATGCCACCGGTAGTGCTATCTTGACTCCTTCAAAGAGTCCGGTTCAAACCACTATTAATGTTTTAGATGCTAATACCGGTGACAACATTGGTACTATGGCTGTTCACGTTCAAGGTAATTCAGATGGTAATTCATACATTACATCTATTGATTCACCAAGTAACGCAACATTGACAAATGGTCACAATGGATACACTGTTACAACTGGAACTGCAATTGCTCCTGATATGAGCAAGCAAGGTGAATTCAATGTTTACGTTACCCCAAGTTATGTGGGTACTGAACAAGTTAATGCCGTAACTGATTCAGGCAACTCAATCAAGGGTGGTGCTACCATCTCAGCAAATGCTTCAGGTGGCAAACAAGCAACTGCTAACATGCCTGGTTTCGCACCATCTCCTAACGCACAATTCGATGGCAATGGTGATGCTATCTTAGAACCTGCGACCGCACCGGTTCAAACCAACGTGGACATTATCGATCAAGACTCTGGTCAAAAAGTCGGATCTGCAACCGTCATGGTTCAAGGTAACGAAGATGGTACTTCTCGCATTACCAGTGTTGTTAACGGCGGATTTGTCGGCATGCAAGACGCAAGCGGCAAGCACATTAGCTACACTGTTACTGCTGGTAGTGCAATTGACTTGAATAAGGATAGTCAAGGTAATTACACCCCAATCATTAACGTTGCTAAGAAAGAATTTAACTACAATACCGGTGATAAGGTACCAATCCAACGTGAAGATGGTACAATCCTTCCATTCTCAGGAACCATTAGCTATGACAAAGATGGTCATATGGTGGTAACACCTGATTTGCCAGGATACAATTCACAACAAAACGACAAGGATACAACATTTAATGTTACAACCAATAACACTCCTCAAGCAGTCAATGTTCACATTTACAATGCTTTGACCGGTCAAGATACAAACAAGGTTGTAAATGTTCTAATCACTGGTCACAATGACCCAAGAAAACAAGATAAGAAACCTGTATACATCGACATTACAGCATTATCTGATCAACAATCAGATGGCGTTGTGGCTGATAATACAGATACTACTAAACCAATTGCCAAGATTACCGATAGCGATGGTAACAAGTACACAATCAATAACGTTCTAACAGCAAATAAGGATGTATTGGTTCACGTTGCTTCAAATAGTAACGATTCAGATTACTACTACCTATCATTGCTTCCAGACGGTACTCCAGTTGACCAACAAACAGTTGACCTAGTAACCGCCAATGGTTCAAGTGTTGGTAAGGGTACTTACAACGCCAATACCGGTAACGGTAAACCATTCGTAACCCCTGATAATCCTGGCTTCACATCATCAACAGCTAAGAAGTACAGCGGCCAAGACAAATACATTGTTACACCAACTACTTCTCAAACTAACATTTCAGTAACTGACGGTAATGGTAATGTCATTAACAAGTCTGTCAGTGTAACTGTTAGTGGTGATGCTAACGGTAATACCACAATCACTAAGGTACCAAACAACGGTGTTGTTACCGGAAGTGATGGTAATACCTACCAAATCAACTCAGGTCAAACCATTCAACCAAATACACCAAACACTATTGGTGGTGGTTACAACACCACTGGTCAATTGATTGGAATGGGTAACGTTGCCGTTACATCTGACGGTCAAAAGACTAACTCAACTATCAGTAATCTTCCTGTAAATACCGATGCTGATGGTAGCCAAGTTGTTGCTAATAACACAACTAGTGCCGATGGCTCATACATCATCCCCGCAGGTTCAGTCGTTTCTACCAACGGTCAAAATCAACCAAGCGTTGATGGTCTACAATACAATCCAACTGATCAAACCGTCACAATCAACAATGTTCACTTTATGCATAAGGATAAAGACACCGGATTGACCGGTACCATTAAAGGAATTGTCGGTCCCGACGGTAAGATTAAGGTTGTTAACGATACCACATTAATTGGTAACAATAACGATGCCTACACTGCTAAGGCCAACACAATCGTTGAAAATACAGTTAATAATGGTGTTACCGAATACCACGTTCAAACTGTTGGACACAAGATTAGAAAAGATGTTCCAGCAATCGCCGGAGCTAACGGTCCATTAGTTAACAATGGTGCAACCGTTACTTATGACCCTAAGACAGGTGTAAAGACAGTTACATCTAACGTTGCTGGATTTGGTTTGGATAACGGTCAAAAGAGTGAAGAAATTCCTGCTAACACCAGCACCAGTCAATTCAAACTAACTCCAATTAAGGAAACAATTGACGGCGTTCACAATGACCAAAATGGACAAGACACTGGATCAACTACTGATCAACTACAAGTTCAAGGTCATGATGATGGTAGTGTGACTGTCATTTCAAATACTTCTTCAAAAAACGGCAAGTACGTCGTTCCAGCAGGTGCTAAGGTCACCAAGAATGCCGATGGTACTTACCATGCCGACTCGTTATCAAGAAACCCAGACGGTACTGTCACAATCCACAATGCTTCTTATGATGGTACTAACGGTACCAGTGTTGTTAAACCAGTTGTGGCTCATCTAAATGATGACGGTTCACTAACTGTTAATAGTGATACTGCCGTTGAAGACGGTAAGGGTAATGTCTATGTTGCCAAGAAGGGTAGCAAGATTACTCCGGTAGTTAACCCAGATGGATCAACTACTTATCACATTACTAGTCAAGTTCAACAACAAAATCAAGTCGTTCCTGCTAAGGCTGGTAAGAACGGTGGAACAATTCAAGGTGGAGCAATCATCCACACCAATCCAGACGGCACTAAGACAATCAAGTCTAACGTTCCTGGATTCACTGGTAACGACAATGTTTCATCCGATACAGACACAAGTCTTCCAGTATTAACTCCTGGTATTACCACATTACCAACTACTCACGCTGATGACGTTAATAGTAAGGATACTGGTAAGATAATTACCAACATGAGTGTTCAAGGACACGATGATGGTTCAGTTACTGTTGTTAAGAACACCAAGACTGACGATGGCTCAAACGTTGCAATGGCAAACTCACCAGTCACAATCAACACTGATGGAAGTTACCACGTTCAAACTCTTCCAATCGATAAGAATGGTAACGTTATGATTAACGAAGCAACAATTACCGATGAAAATGGTAAGAAACTAAACAGTCAACCAATCTACGCTAAGTTAAACGACGATGGTTCACTAACATTGAACCAACCATCTGATGGTGGAGTTCACACCATTACTCAAGATGGTTATGCATATCAAGCTAACAATGGTATTCCAGTCATTAAGACTGGTAATGGTTACCAAGCTAAGAGTGAAGACGATACCGCCAGAATTACCAACGCTACATTGATCGACGAAAAGGGTAATAAGGTTGATGGTACTGCATTAATCAATGTTGATAAATCAACTGGTAAGATTCTACCAAGTTCAGACTTATCAAACGTTGCCACACTAGGTGGTAACCACGAAGGATACCACATCAGCAATCCTGATACTCAAACTGTTGATTGGGGCGATGGTAATGGTAACGTCAACACCAATGCCTCCGTTAAGGTTGTTGAAAACTATCCATATGATTTCATTTCTGATGTGAAGTTCAAGAATTCATACACTGGTGAAGTCTTTACCGATGGTTCCAAGACATACCAATTAAAGGTTACTCATTCAGATGGAATGCCAATTAACTATGGTACAAAGGATGCTGCTAAGGCAATTAATGAATTACCTGATAACTATGTATACGATGCTGGCAAGAACATCATTGTTAACAAGAATAATGACGGCAGTTTTGAATATGTAATTCCGGTTGTTCCTACCAAGGCTGAACTACCAACAGCCATTATTGATGGTAAGGATAATCAAGAAAAGGCCATCACCAAGTTGCCTGTTAATACCAACGAAGATGGTACAATCACAACATCTAAGGATCACGTGGCTAAAGGGATGAATGATGACCCTAACTACTACTTTGTTCCAAAGGGTTCAAACGTTCGTCAAGAAGCCGATGGCACATACCATGCTGATGGATACACCATCCCCGCAAATCCAGATGGGACCTTCGACATTACCAATGGACAATACGACAAGGATGAAAACACTTCATACCCAGGTAAGATTACTGCCAATATTGATCCCGATACAGGCAAGATTACCATTGCTAAGGCTTCAGTAACTAAGGCTCCAGATGGCACAATCTACCAAGTAGATGAAGGTGAAGCAGTAAATCCTAAGTATGAAAATGGTGATGTTCAATATCACGTTGCCGCTCATGCTGTACCAGCAACTCAAAATATCCCTGCCAAGGCCGGTGCTAACAGTCAACGCATCGATAATGCTGCCACAGTCACAATCAACCCAGATAATGGTACTAAGACAATTGCTTCTAACATCCCAGGATTTGCTGGACAAAGCAATGTCCCAGTTGATCAAGATACTGGAAACGTCGTCTTAACACCAACTAACGATGTCATTAAGGGTGTTCACTTTAACGATGACGGCAAGGACACCGGTTCAACTGGTGACGTGCCTGTTAAGGGTAACCAAAATGGTGACATTGTGGTTACTAAGAACACTAAGTCAACTGATGGCAAGTACATGATTCCTGCTGGTTCAACCGTAACCAAGGGATCCGATGATAACTACCACGGCGATTCATTCCCAGTTAACCCAGATGGAACTATCAACATTCCAAATGGTAGTTATGACGCTTCAGACAAGACATCAGAAACCGGCAAGTTAATTGCTAAGGTTGACGATAATGGGAACATGACCGTTGCTAAAGGCAGTGTTACCAAGGATGACAAGGGGAATGTATATATTGCCTACAGTAATACACCAATTACTAAGTCAGTCGATCAAGATGGTAACGTTACTTACCATGTCAACGCTGAAAAGGTTGCTCAAAATCAATCTATTTCAGCAAAGACTGGTCAAAACGGTACTATAACTGATGGTGCAGCCAAGATTCATGTTAACGATGACGGTAGCAAGACCGTTGTTTCAAACGTTCCTGGTTTTAAAGGATACGATATTCCTGAAGGACAACCAGTGCCAAACCCAGTTGTCTTAACACCAAGTGCCCAAAACATTAATGGTGTTCACATGGATGACATCAACGGAAATGACACCGGTGAAACTGCTGACAACCTACCAGTTATTGGCCAAGATGATGGTTCAATTAAGACCACCAAGTCAATCACCACTCCAGACGGTAAGATTATCCTTGCTAATACCAAGGTAACCAAGGACAAGGATGGCAACTGGCACGCTCAATCATACCCATACGATGCAGGTAACAGACAAGTAACCTTATCACAACTTCCAATCAAGGATGATAAAGGGAACGTAATCGACCATCAAGATGTTGTTGCCAATGTGGATTTAGCAAACGGAACACTTTCCGTTGCCAACCCACAAGGTGTTCACGCAACTACAAGCACCGATGCATATCAAGCTGATGCTGGAAACCCAATCGTTTCAGACAACAATCATTTGTATGTAAATACCTACAACGATACTGCCGTGATTCATAACGCCACATTGATTGACGTTAACAACAATGCCAACGTCGGTAGCGGCATGGTTAGAGTCGATAAGACTACCGGTAACGTCTTGATTGCCGACTTACCATCAACTGGTGGTAACCAAAATGCAGGATTCCACGTTTATGATCCAACTGGTCAAACTGTTCAATGGAGTGACGAAACTGGCAACGTTAACGACAATGCAATTGTCCGTGTTACCGACAACGCACCATACCACGCAAACAACCACGTTAAGTTCATAAACATTTACAACAACCAAGTCTTTACAGATAACACTAACAACCCATCAGTTAAGGTTAACGATGATGATTTACTACCAATTTTTGCTGGTGGTTCAAATGCTGCTCAAGCTGTAACTGGCATTCCAAGTGGATACAGCTACGCCAAGGGTAAGCAAATTATCGTTCAACAAACTAATAATGATGATGACAGTGATAAAGACAAGCGTACCTACATTGTTCCAGTTGTTCCAGCACAAGGGGAAATCACCAATGCTAGTGTCTTGGATCAAAAAGGTGACATTAAGGTCGACCACAGTCAATCATTACCTGTTGTAACTAACGATGATGGTTCAATTAACACCACTAAGGATGTTATCGCCAAGGGAAAGGATGGCAACTACTACGTCATTACGAAGAACACATCGGTTGTTCCAAACAGTTCTGGTGATGGTAGTTACACTGCTCAAGGTAGCAAGTTGACCACCAACACAGATGGAACTGTTAACATCGATAACGCTCACTTAGATGACAAGGCTGATCCTTCCAAGTCCGTTATCAGTGATGTTTCAGCCAACGTTGATCCATCAAATGGCACTATGACCGTTAATAAGACCACCGTTGTCACTGATCCAACCGATTCAACAAAGGCATACCAAGTAAATCCAGGTGATCCAATTACCATTACTAAGGATGCTAACGGTGAACCTGAATACCATATTCCAGCTACGATTATTGAACAAGATAAGAAGGTTAACGCTCAAGTTGGTCAAAACGGTTCGGTTCAAGATGGCGCTGCTACTATTCATGTCAATAAAGACGGTAGCAAGACAGTCATTTCCAACGTTCCTGGATTTACCGGTGACACCATTCCAAATGGTGAACCACTACCAACTAACCCAGTATTGAAACCAACTACTGGTACCATCGATAATGTTCATATCCTAGACAACGATGGTAAGGATACTGGTTCAGCCATTGATAAACTTCCAATTCAAGGTCAAAGCGATGGCACAATTAAGGTAACTCAACCTGTAACTACTCCAAACGGTAGAATCATTTTACCTGGTAGTGAAGTCATCAAGGATAGCAATGGTAACTGGACAGTTCCATCATATCCATATGATGCAGGTACTCGTCAGGTAACATTGCCAAACGTTGCCGTTAAGGACGAAAAAGGCAACGTTATCGGAGTTCGTGATGTTCATGCCAACATCGACTTGAACAAGGGAACGATGACTTTAGCCGATGACCAAGGAGTTCACATTGTTAAGGGCAAGCAAGCATATCAAGCTAATGCTGGTACAGAAATTAATAATGACAATGGTTCATACTCATTGAATGCCAAGGATGATACCGCAGTAATCAATAATGCAACATTGATTGATAACAACAATGGTGTTCCTAATGGTAACGGTAAGGTTGTTATCGATAAGACTACTGGTCATGTCTTAGATGCTAACTTGCCTAGTGGTGGATATGAAAATAACGGTTACCACGTATATCAACCATCAACACAAGTTGTTGATTGGATGGATAACAACGGTAATGTTGATCCAAATGCTAAAGTTGTAATTGCTGATAACTCTCCATATTCAGCAAGACAAAACGTTCAATTTATTGATATTTATACCAATAAACCAGTTTCTGCCGATACCACTAAGTACTTTATCTACGCAAACGATAAGGATAATACTCCTATCTATGCAGGTAGTGCTGACGCTTACAAGGCTGTTTCGGCAATTCCTGATGGCTACAAGTATGCGACTGGTAGACAAATTCAAGTCGTTGCTGATCCAACAAACCCAGCTAAGAGTTTGTATCAAGTACCAATTTACCCATCCAAGGGTGAAATTGATAACGCCTCAGTATACGACCAAGCTGGTAGAGTTCAAGTAGACCACGGTCAAAAACTACCAGTAACCACCGACGATAACGGTAATATCACCACAAGTGATAACGTCATTGTTAAGGGTAAAGATGGCAACTACTACATTATTCCAAGCGGTTCAAACGTTAACATGAACCCAGGTGACAATTCATATGAAGCTGTTGGTAATAAGTTGCCTTCACCAAGTGATGGTATCGTCAATATCGCCAATGCTCACTACGATGACAAAGACGATAAGACTAATTCAGTAATTGGCCCTGTAACCGCTAAGGTCGATCCAGATAAGGGTACAATGACAGTTGATAAGACCGCCGTTGTCACTGATCCAAACGACCCAACTAAGGCTTACCAAGTGAACGCCGGTGATTCAATTACCATCAAGCCAGACGGAAAAGGTGGAGTTGAATACCATGTGGATGCCACTCCAATTGCTCAAGATAAAACAATCGATGCTCAATTAGGTGACAATGGTAAGACTCAACCAAATGGTGCCAAGGTTCATTACAACAGTGATGGTACTAAGGATATCGTTTCAAACGTCCCTGGATACACTGGTCAAACTGGACTTCCAAACGATGCTGATACTAGTCATGCTAAGTTGACTCCAGTTAACGATGTTGCTCACGACGTATCATTTGATACTGACAAGAAGGCCACTGGTTCCACTGGTGACGTTCAAGTCAAGGGTGATGATAAAGGTAATATCATTGTGACTCAAAACACCAAGTCAACCGATGGTAAGTACATGATTCCTAAGGGAAGCAACATTACCAAGGGTGACGATGGCAAGTACCACGGTGATTCATTACCAGTCAACGAAGACGGTACCGTAACTATCAATAACGCTAACGTTAACGATAGTAAGGGTGATACTAAGGCTCATAAGGACTTAGTTGCCAAAGTTGATGATCAAGGTAACATCACAACTGCCAAGGATGAAGTTGCTAAGGGTGATGATGGTTATGACTACATCATTCCAGCATGTTCGCCTGTAACTAAGAACGAAACAACAGGCCAATACCAAGTAAACGGAAGTCCACTTCCAATCAAGGATGGTCAAGTAACAATTGATAATGCTCACTATGATGACAAACTAGAACCAGGTAAGGGTGTCATTAACAGTATTGTGGCAAACATCGATGACAACACTGGTAAGCTAACCGTAAGCAAAGACACTGTAGTACCTGATCCAAGTGACCCAGGTCGTGTTTACAAGGCCACTGCCGGTGACCCAATTATTATTAAGTCCGATGGTAAGGGTGGAGTTGAATACCACATTGATGCAACTCCAATCATCCAAGACGAAAAGGTTCCAGCACAACCAGGTAAGAACGGTAAGGTTCAACCTGGTGCCGCAACTATTCACTACAATAGCGATGGTACTAAGGATGTTATCTCAAACGTTCCCGGTTTTACTGGTCAAACTAACGTACCAGCTAGTCAAGATACCACTAAGCCAGTATTAACACCAACTCAAGGAACAGCTTCTGATGTTCATTTTGATAGTGATGGAAAGGATACCGGTGCTAAGGCCGACTTACCAGTTAAGGGTGATGATGATGGTAACGTCGTTGTAACCAAGACTACTAAGTCAACTGATGGTAAGCATGTAATTCCTGCCGGAACCGTCATAACCAAGAATGATGATGGTACTTACCACGGTGATTCACTATCAATCGATGAGAACGGTAATGTTAATATTAAAAACGCTAATGTTGTCGATGCAAATGGTCAACTACAAGCTCAAACTGACTTGTCTGCTAAGATTGATGACGATGGGAACATCGCCACAACCAAGACCAAGTTGATTAAGGGTAACGATGGTAACTACTACATGGTTCCAGCTGGTTCAACAGTAACTAAGAACAAGGATACCGGTGCTTACCAAGTAAATGGTAATAAGATTCCAGCCAACGCCGACGGGACTCTAAACATTGATAATGCATTCTTCGATGACAAGAATGATAAGACAAAGTCAGTAATTGGACCTGTAACAGCTAAGGTTGATCCAAATACCGGTGACCTAACAGTTGCTAAGACATCCGTTGTAACTGATCCAACTATTCCGCACCATGCTTACCAAGCTGATGCTGGTGAACCAATTACAATTGAAGTTGATAAGAATAACAACGTTTCATACCATGTTGCTGCAACCTTAATTCAACAAGATGAACAAGAACCTGCTCAACCTGGTGAAAAAGCTAAATCAATTGATGATGCCGCAACTATTCATATCAATAGAGATGGTAGCGAAACAATTGAATCCAATATCCCAGGTTATTCCGGAACAACTATTCCAGAAGGTCAAACAGTACCAAGCAATCCAGTGTTGTCACCTGTTAATGATGAAATTAACCATGTTCATTTCAACCACGGTGGTCAAGATACTCAATCAATTGGTAACATCCCAGTTAAGGGTGACGGTAATGGATCAATTATCGTAACTAAGCCAACTCGTTCAAGTGATAATAAGTACTTGGTACCTGCTGGGGCAACAGTTAACAAGAATCAAGATGGAAGCTACCATGTTGAGTCATTCCCAATCAACGCTGACGGCACAATTACAATTGACAATGCGCACCTCGATGCCAGTGATAACACCTATGTAATTGGAAAAGTGGTCGCCAAGCTTGATGGCAACGGTAACTTGATTGTTCAACACAAGTCAGTTGTTAATAATGGCGATGGTTATAATTACACTGCTAATGAAAATACAATCATTAAGGTAGTTGTTAATGGTGATGGTACAACAGCCATGCATGTAGTTGCAGTTAAGACTCGTGCAGGTGAATCACCTGAATCTGCAGGTAGAAGCCGTGCTGCTAAGTTATTACCTGTTGAAAACTTGAAGCACAAGGATGCTGACTATGTATCTAGATACATGAAAGCATACAAGGCCGAATTGAAGAGAAAGGCTCCTTCATATGTATACAGTGTGAAGGGACTATACCTACACAGTTCAACTCACTTCACAATCAAGAATCGTGTGAAGGGTTACGCTAAGAAACCAAGAAGATTAGCACATGTCTTCAAGGTTAGAGGCGTTGTTCTAGATCATAACAAGTACCCACGCCTAAAGGTTAATGGTGGTTACATCTACTTCAACAAGAATATTAGGGATGCATACTACCGTACTAACCATCCATTATTCCGTGTCATTAGAAAGACTGGAGTATTGGTACACACAGACAAGAAGTTCCATTACGGCAAGAGACGTGTAATTAGACTTCGTCATGGTGCATTAATCCACGTTAAGAAGGTTGTTAAGTATTACAGCATTACTCGTCTATACATTGGTAATGGCCAATATGTAACTTCTAACAAGACCTATGTTGCGCTTGCTAAGAAGAAGAGAGCACCACTTTACGTTTACTGGACAAACAAACGTGGAGTTTACGTAAATACTCACTTCACTCGCAAGAATGCCGTTAAGTACTTCACCAAGAGACCAAGAAATAAAGCTAACGCATACAAGGTATTGAGAATAGTCAAGACTAAGAACGGTACTAAGTACCGCATCAAGCACGGCTACATCAATGCTAAGGGCACAATTCCAGCATATTACGTTCGTCGTACTAAGCTAATTCGTGTCATCAGAAATAGGGGCATCTTAGTTCACAACGCTAAGAAGTTCACTAAGCGAAATACGGTTAAGCATTTCAGAAAGAACGCATTGATCCGAGTACAAAGCGTAGCGAGATTCTATGGAATTACCAGATTCTATATTGGACACGGTGAATATATCACATCCAATAAAACTTGGGTAAAGACAAATAAGTAAAATAAACCCGTTAGGAAAAACCTAACGGGTTTATTTTTTATACATTTGTTTAAAAATTGCTTTTTGCAGAGCACATTTCTGGCAAAAATATTAAGGAATCATTTATTTGTTTAAGATTTTATAAAACTAATCGTTAATACACGATTTAATATAATTATTGATATATTATATTCATTGTATAAAAAAACGATTTTTACTATTACTTGTTAGATTAACGAGGAGGTGCCTTTTCATGAAATATAATAAAAGAAAAATAAGAAAACTTAACGATAAGAAAATCTTAAAAAAAGTAAAGAAAAACTGGGTTGTAGTTTCCATTTCTTCCTTTGCTCTTTTTGGAGCTGCTAGTTTAACATTGATGACTAATCAAGTCAGTGCAAGTGCTGATGAAACAAGTACAGGTCAAGCAGCGTCGTCTGTTGATCAAAGTACAAGTACTACTTCAAGTGATGAATCTCAGAGTCCGGTAGATACTAACACTTCTGATGCTTATTCATCAAATGTTAATTCTTCAACTTCATCATCTGCGTCTGTACAAAATAGTAATGTAAATATTCAATCAAGTTCAGATGTTACCAGCAGTAATAACTTTAATAATTCATTAAGCGGAGCCAGTCTATCTGAAGCTCAAAATATTATTGATCAAATGGCCTCGTCTGCTCAAAGTAATATTGATAGTAATACAGCCAATTATCGAGCTGCAATAGCTCAAGGCCTCAGTTATCGTGATAGCTACTCGAATTCTCAAGTTGTTTATTTTAATGACTCTAACGGAACGCAACAACTTGGTGGTGGTGCGGCATATGGATATGCTGGTAATTCTACTAATCAAAATAATTTCCAAATTCTAAATTCAGCAACGCCAAGTGCTAATGGTGTTAATCAATTAAATAATCCTAATAGTATAACTACTCCCGGCACCACTTATGTTCTAACTGCCAACCAAACACCGGTTTTAAACTATTTAGGAACTCCTCAACTTACCGTTGAAATAAAGGGTACTAATCCTACTTTTCTTACTCCAGTTTCATTTGTTGATGGGAATGGAAGTCCGATTACAGGAACAGATGGTAACCCAGCAATTGGGATGGCAGTTTTAAATAGTTCTAATAATGCCTTACAAAAGGTAACTAGTTTTTACAACATGAATGGTACTAACTATATTGCAAATGTCGGATCACAATTGAAAATGAATTCTAATTATAATTATGTTGTGACATTAGTACCCGCTGCAAAGCCCAAACCACTAAACTTTTATGATGCCAGCGGTAATGTAGTTGGAACAGGAACTGTTAACGTTAATAATGACGGAAGTATAACTAACACTTATAGCACAGGTAACCTACCTACCAAATACTATTACGTTCCTAATGCATCTAATCCAAGTATTACTAGTGATGCCAAAAAAAGTGGTCAGTATGCAGTTATCGTAAATAAGCAAACTGCAACACTTAACTTTGTTACTCCTAATAATCAAGTTTTATCTGATAGCAATAATAATCCTATTACTGGTACTGTATATTTAAATGCTGATGGGACGACCACGTTGGGTGATACAACTAACTTAAATTCAACAGGATATCATCTTTCATATAATTCATCAGCTCAGTCTAGCGCGACAGGTGTCTACACTATTAATGTTTTGAAAAACGCTAGAACATCGACTGTAACATTTACTAATAGAGGTTCCGTACTTCTAGATAGCAATGGTAAACCATATACTGGACAAGTAAATGTCAACGGTAATAATATTGCTCAGTTGGTTGACTATGGTAATTTGGGTAGCAGTAATTACCACATCAGCCCAAATGCTCAATTAGTTAAGGACACGAATGATGATAACTTTACCATGGAAGTATTGCCCAATAATCTTGTCAAGACTGCTAATGCGACCTTTGTTGATAAAAATGGCATCTCTCACGGAACTGGAACAATTGTGTTCGATAGTAATAATAATCCTAAGTTAGTTGATAATGGTAACTTAGATATTAATAACTACTATGTTGTTAATGGTTCCGTAGTGACTGTAAATGGTCAATACCAAGTAGTTGTTAACCCATACTCAATTACTAAAACTTTACCGGTATATTTTATCGATAGTAATGGCAGCAGTCATGGTAAAGGATCAATTGTTTTAAATTCTAATAACACACCAAGATTAGTAGATAATGGAACTTTTGATAGTAATAACTATTACATGACAACAGGTCAAATTATCAATAATAATGGTCAATATCAAATCAGTGTTGCTCCAACCGTAAATGTTGTCAATTACCCAATCCAATTTATTACTTCAAATGGTAGTCATGTAAGTGGACAAGGCCAAGTAGCTGTATTCAACGGTGATACTAATAATCCAGCTATTACTTCGATTACATCTTTGGATAATAATTATTATCTAAACAACCAAAATAGTACTGGCCATGTTTTGCCACAACTATGGAATGGAACTGCTTATGTTTACGTTCTTCCAAAACCAGAATTTGCTGATTCATTAGCATCCGCAAACAGTTCATCAGCTGCATCATACATTCAAAGCTCTAAAGCAGCGGTTAACCAATCAATCGCTGATGCAATTAGTTCGGCATCCAGTCAAGCAAATTCAATCGCAAACAGTATTGCATCATTCAATTCTGCAATCGCTAGTGCCAACTACCAAAGATCACTAACTACAATTCAAAATCAATCATTACAGGCTGCACAACAGGCTGCGCAAGCTTCTCAACAAGCTTCAAGCTATGCTCAATCATTGATTGCTTCTGCTAATAGTGCATTGCAAAGCTTGAGTAGTTCGGCTGTTAATGATAAAGCAAATGCAATTAGTCAAACATTGAGTTCATTGCAATCATCAGCTCAATCAGTTCAAGATTCATTGAACACTCAAAATGAAAAACAATTAGCACAGTTGCAAACTCAATATAATAACAGTTTAGCAGCTGCATCTAGTCAGGCTGAAATTGATAAAAGTAGTGCTGTTCAATCAGCAACTGACTCGATGAATGCTGTTAATCATCAAAAGACAGAAGAAATTAATGCGCAAATTCAACAAAAAATTAACGAGCTAGTACAAAAGTCGATATCAGACTCACAAGCAGCACAAACACTTGCGGATTCATTAAGATCAAGCGCGGTTGCCAGTGTACAACAATCTGCTGCTGGAGTAATGACACAACTAACTAGTCAAAACCAAAGCTTGACTAACAGCTTGAATTCAAGCTATCAAACAGCACTTCAAACGTTAAGTGATTCTGCAAATACTGCTATTAATAGTGCAGCGACATCTGCTGCAAACTCAATGAGTGCATCTGCTCAGGGAGTATTGACTAGTACGATTTCATCACTACAAACGCAATATGCTCAAAGCAGTTCATTACAACAATCACAATACCAAGCAGATTCAATTGCTGCTTCACAAGCAGCACAAACTGCAATAAATAATGTGATTACAAGTATTACTAGCTCAGCAAATGATACTTTTGCTAAACAAAGTGCAGATAACTCTTCAGCAGTGCAAAGTTTACTAAACAAGAGTACAGCTGATTCAAAGGTAGCTTCGCAACAAGCTGCTCAGAATTTAGCAGACGCATTATCTGCGGCTAGTGTTACTGCTAAACAAAATGCTGATAGTTTGGTTAAATCAATTACAGATGCCAACAATTCAGCAATTAGTTCACTTCAACAAAAGAGTGAATCAGATTCAAAGGCTGCATCTAACAGTGCAACTGCTGCGATAAATAGTGCAGTCCAATCAGCTATTGATTCAGCCAATGCTCAATCAATAGCAACATCAGTTGCCAATTCAGCCGCTGTTGAACAATTAAAAGATAAATACCAATCAGATTCACTACAAGCATCTAATAATGCCCAATCAGCAATGAATAGTGCGGTTAAGTCTGCTCAAGACTCAGCTAGTTCTGTTGCTCAGTCAGTTGCTCAACAAAACCAAAGTGCGATTGATAGTTTACAAGCCAAGACAAGACAAGATTCAATTAATGCATCTAACAGTGCAGATATTGCAATTTCACAAGCTGCTGACAACGCTAAATCATTGGCTGAGAGTAAGGCTGCCGAAGATTCAAAATCAGTTTCTTTAGCCAATGCACAAAAGATTAATGATCTTCAAGAACAATATAATAACAGCATGCAAGCAGCACAAAAAGCCGCTAATGACGCGATGAATAGTGCTGTTAATTCAGTACAGAACTCAGCTAGTTCTGTTGCTCAGTCAATTGCTCAACAAAACCAAAGTGCAATTAATGCGCTTCAAGATAAGGCTACACAAGATTCAATCAATGCATCTAATAGTGCTCAATCAGCAATTGCTCAAGCTGTTCAACAAGCCCAAAGCGATGCTCAGGCAAAGGCTAATGATGATTCAAAAGCTGTGTCTTTAGCTAACTCGCAAGCTATTTCAGACTTACAAAGCAAAGCTCAAAACGATTTAAATAATGCTTCTCAACAAGCTAACAGTGCGATGAATAGTGCAATTAAGTCAGCACAAGATTCTGCAAGTAGTGAGGCCACACAACTATCACTTGCAAATTCACAAGCAATTAAAGATTTAACTAACAAGTCAATTGCAGATTCAAAAGCTGCTGCTCAAAAAGCACAAGACGAATTAAACTCAGCCGTTGCATCGGCTATCTCGTCTGCCCAAAACGAAGCTAACTCCCAAATGGCTTCGTTATCAGCAGAAAATAGCAAGGCAATTGATGCAATCAACTCTCAAAAGAACAATGAATTGAATCAAGCACAAAGCAGTGCTAATACAGCTATAAGTGATGCTGCTTCGAAGGCATCTAGTGAAGCATCTAGTCAAGCTTCTGTAGAATTTTCCGCACAAAGTAGCGCTAATTCTGTTGCTATTGATGACTTAAACAAGAAGAAGGAACAAGATCTATCAAGTGCTGCTAACAGCGCCCAATCAGCAATTGCAGATGCTGTTAAGTCAGCTCAAGATGTTGCATCACAACAGGCTGCCCAACAAATTAAGTCAATTGCAGATGAAAACACTAGAATAATTAATTCATTGAATCAAAAATCAATTGATGATTCAAAAGCATCAATTGATTTAATGAACTCAACTGTTGATGATGCGGTTGCTAAGGCAAAAAGTCAGGCACAATCTGCAGCAGATGCTCAGTCTATTGCTACTTCAATTGCTAATTCTAAGGCAATTGATGATTTGATTGCTAAGTCTAAAGCAGATTCTTCTGCTGCTTCAGTTAATGCCGAAAACAATAAAAACAGTGCTGTATCGTCGGCACAGCAAGCATTAAATGATTCATATCAAGCGCAAATTACTAGTTTGAATACTGACTACGATAAGATTATCAATGAGCTCCGCAATGAAATTAGTAAAGCTAACCAATCATTGGCAGATTTACAATCAAGTGCAAGTGCTCAAAATAGTTTGAACTCATCAGCAATCACTAGCTTATCATCTGCTAGTTCTGCAGCATCTAGTCAAGCTACTTACGATAGTTCTGTAGCAGCAAGTTCATACGGTTCTGTTGTTGCTTCATATGAAGCAATTATTGATAGTTTACAAGCTGAGAAAAATCAAGCATCCAGTCAAGTTATCAATTTTCAAAATCAACTAAGTAGCTTGCAGAATAGCTTTAATGACGCTATTTCATCTGCACAAAGCGCAGCAAATCAATCTGCATTAGAGTCCTCTGCAGCTATATCTGATGCTGCTTCGAAAGCTGCATCGATTGCCGCAGAACAATCAAAGAATTCACAAGAACAAAGTAATGCTGCTGAATCAGCAAGAAGTTCGGTCGCAACGGAAAAACAATCATTGGCTTCTTCATATAGTGATTACATTAATAACTTACAAAAAGAATCACAAGCTAGATCAACAGAAGCGCAAGCAAAGATTGATAGTGCTACTTCTAAAATGAATAGTTATTCAAATAAGATTAGTAGCCTAATGGCTGATAGTTCCGCTGCAGCACTTAAGAACAGTTTAGCAATAAATGACGCTAACAATAAGGCAAATAGTATTGCTAGTTCTTATGCACAAGAATTAAATGACTTAAATAGTAAATACCAAAAAGGATCAGTGAACGCAGCTAATAGCATTAGTTCGCTTGAAAGTTATGCTAATAGCTTATCATCTGCTAACGCTAATTCAATTTCCTCGCTAAATTCATCATATGCTGATAGACAAAATCAACTAGCTCAATCGTACGAAGCTGCTCAAGCGGATGCTGTTCAAAAAGCTGTTGACGCTGCTAATAGTATTTCAGCTCAACAATCTCAAGCTGCATCAATTGCTAATTCACAAGCACTAGATGCTGCACGCAGTAAGGCAAAGGCTGATAGTGAAAATGCTGCATCATCAGCACAATCTGCTATTCAAAGAGCAGTCGAGGAAGCAACTGCTAAAGCCCAATCTATTGCTTCAGATCAATCATTAGCAACATCAACTGCTAATTCACAGGCATTGTCTGCAGCAATTTCGAAAGCAAACACAGATAGTTTACAAGCTTCATCACTTGCTAAATCCATCTTAGATTCAGCAATTGCATCTGCTCAAAAATCTGTTCAAGATTCTGCTAACTCGGTTTTTGCTAATCAATCATCGGCAAATGCTCAATCATTATCGGATGCTGAATCAAAGGCTAAATCTGATAGTATTGCTGCATCTAACTACGCTGATTCACTAATGAGTCAGGCAATTGCTTCAGCTCAATCAGCTGCGAAATTAGTAACTGACGCACAAATTAAGGAAATTGAAGATTCTTATGCTAAGATGCTAAATGAACAAGCTGATAAATATAAATCAAGTTTATCTGCTTTTAGTGAAGCTGCTGATGTAGAAAAAAATAGTGCAGTATCATCAGCCCAATCAGTTGCTAGAAGTATCGCTAATCAACAATCACTTGCTATTTCTGCTGAAAACTCACAAGCGTTAGATGCTGCTCAAAGAAAGGCACAACAAGATAGTTTGATGGCCGATAATCTATACAACATTAAGCTTAGTGCCGCTAGTGTTGCTGCTCAACAATCAATTGAAGCAGCATTAAATAGCCAATCAGCTTCTAACTCATTAGCATTGAGTTCTGCTCAACAAAAGGCAATTGATGATAGCTTAGCTGCATCAAGCCGTGCCGATTCAGTTAAGAATTCAGCACTTGATTCTGCAAAACAATCTGCGCAAGATTCAGCTAACTCGTTAATTTCTTCACTAAACAGTGCCAACCAAGCCGCTATTTCAGACGCTCAACAGAAGGCACAACAAGATAGTTTAGCAGCTCTACAAAGTGCACAAAGTGCAATTGCTTCTGCTCAAGAAGCTCAAAGAAGTATCGCTGCATCACAAATTGCTTCATTACAAGACAAATATGAAAATGAATTGAGTTCAGCAAGACAACAATCAACTGCTGATAGTATTGCAGCTCAAAAGAAGGCGGAAAGTGATATTGCTGACGCAATTTCAGCTGCAAAGAGTTTAACTTCATCACAAGCCCAAGCAACCATTGATTCAATCAATGCTGCCAACTCACAAGCCGAAAGTGAAGCTAAAGCTAAGTCAATTGCTGACAGTGTTGCAGCATCTAACAGTGCCCAAGATGCGATTTCAGCTGCTAGATCATTGGCTGAAAGCATTGCTAACTCAAACATTGCTTCATTGAATGCTGCTAACTCACAAGCATTGATTAATGCCCAACAAAAGGCATACAACGACAGCGTTTACGCTTCAAACAATGCTGATTCAATCCGTAGCTCAGCAGTTTCAGCAGCTAAATCATCTGCCGAAAGCCTAGCTAGTTCACAATCAACTGCAACCTCAATTGCGAACTCACTAGCGCTATCAAGTGCTAACTCAAAGGCTAAGGCTGATAGTGAAGCCGCTTCATCAGTTGCTCAATCCGTAATGGATTCAACAATTAACTCAGCTTCAAGTCATGCTGCAAGCGTTGCTAAGTCAATCGCAGACTCATACGCTGACTCATATGCAAAACAAGTTCAATCATTGAATGATCAAACTTCTTCACAATCATCAGCTGCTAGCCAAGCAATTGAAGATGTGAGAAATTCGATGAACAGTTCAGCACAAGCTCAACTAAATAGTTTGTCTCAATCAAATGTTTCAGCTCAACAAGCTATCAAGAGCAACTACGATAGCTTAGTTGAAAATGAACGTAGTAAGGCTCAATCAGCAATCGACAGTGCTGCATCAAGTGCTGCTAGTGTTGCTAAGAGCATTGCTGACAATGACATGAACGCCCAAAAGGCTTCATTAGAAAGTCAATACTATGCTTCATCAAATGCTGCTAACTCAACATTTGCTAGTCAAATGGCATCATTTAGTTCACAAGTGGAAAATGACAAGCAATCAGCAATTGCGAAAGCTAACTCACAAGCGGACAGTATGATGGCAGAAAAGAGTACTGAATACTCGAGTGCAGTTGCTTCATTGAATGCACAAAGAGACGCAGAATTAAGCTCTCAAGCTAAAGCTAACGAGGAAGCAATGAGCAGTGCGCAAAGTGTAGCAGCCAGTCAAGCTGACTCACAAGCTCAAGTAATTAGAGATTCACTTGCAAACAAGTATGAAAATGCAATTAACATTATTAAGGCACAACAAGAAGCAATGTCCATTGCTGCCATGAATAATGAAGAATCAAAACTAAGTAGCCAAGCTGCTTCATTGAATGCCCAATATCAGGCTCAATTGGCAGAAGTAACCAAGTCATTAAACGATAAGAATGCAGGTAACGAAGTGTTGATTAATCAATACAAAGAACAAATTGATCAACTAAATGCTCAATTGAACGATATCAAGGCCAACAACAGTAAGTACTACTCAACTAACGAACCTTCAAATGACTACATCGTTTCCGACCACAAAGGTGTTTGGGTTTACGGTAGTACAGAATTTAGCAAACACGAACGCAAGCGTTTCATGCGTTATGGTTCTGAATTCAAGGTTGAAAAGGTAGTTGAATACAATGGAATCACTAGACTATATCTAGGTAATGGTGAATACGTCACTTCAAATAAGAAGTACGTTGCGCTAAGAAATGATTTCGATAATGTTCCTAAGTATGTTTACAATCTAAATGAAGATAGAAAACATTCTTCAGTTCACAAGGTTTCTGGATACAGATATGTAGACGGTCGTTTACAATTGAAAATCCATGGACACTTCGTGGATAGTTCTGATTACACCGATGGTTATTATGCCGTTGATAAACAAAACGATGACAAATACTACCGTGTAATAAGACACAGAGGAATAGTAATTTACAATAGCCCAATTTTTGACAAGAAACACGCGGTTGGAAAAATTAGTTCTAACAGCAGAATAAAGGTCGAAAGAGTTGTTCATTACAAGGGAATCACCAGACTATACATTGGTCACGGTAGATACATTACCGCTAACAAGACCTGGGTTAACAAAGAATAATAAAAAAGCTCCTATCGAATAGATAGGGGCTTTTTTATTTGGTTTAGATGGTTTCAAAGAATTGATTCCATTGTTTCATGACATTGTCAGCACTGAACTTATCAGCTTTTTCAATGGCGTGTTCACTTTGTTGCTTGTGTTTTTCATCGTTAGCTAGGATATCGATGACTTGGCTAGCAAACTTACCTAGGTCACCTGATTCAATTAGTGATCCATTCTTATCGTTGTCGATAATTTCGTTTGGACCGTAGTTAACATCGTAGGCAACTTCAGGAATTCCGTAAGCTAGACCTTCGATAAGTGCCATACTTAATCCTTCACCTTTGGATGATTGGACTAGGACACGGGTCTTTTCTAAGACGTTTTGCTTATCTTGACCGGTCTTGTAATCAATCATTGAAACGTTGTCAACAATATCTAGTTGTTTGATGATTTCGTCTAATTCATTCTTGAATTGAGCGGATTCAAAGTATCCCATCATGGTTAAGTGGACATCTGGAATGGTTTGCTTAACGGCAGGGATGATTGAGATTAATTCGGCAACGTTCTTGTCTCTAAAGACACGTCCCATATAAGTGATTTCATGGTTGGTTACGTCTGAAGCAGGCTTGTGCATTTCAAAGATGGCGGCATCAAAGACGCTGTAGAAGTTCATCTTTGGATAGCGTTTTGCTAAGTCATTTCTTTGCGCTTCAGTAGGGGTGATAACACCTTCATAACTGTTTTGATAATTATCAAATAGTGGGGTTAAGTTGTCGAATAACTTCGCCTTAGGATTACCAGCCTGTGCTGCGTCTTCGGTATGTTCATTGTGCATGATTTGATACTTATGCTTGGTAGCCTTAACTTCTCCTACGGCAACTGTTAATGAAGGACGGTCATTGATAATGACGGTATCCTTATCTGAGATTTCGTTTAGGAAGAATGTGTATAGTTCATCTTCGGTGTTGAAACGTAATGTTTTACCCTTGTAGTTCAATAGCTTGTACATGGTAGGCATTAGTTGTTCGCCAATGTTCATGTGGGTAATTTCCATGACCGGATCACCAGAGTTGTTTAAGACTAGTTCGTGTCCGATGTTGCCATCCGGATGCATGTAGATGGTTTTGGATTTGAAACCACGGTAGTCAAAGACATCTCGACTGGAGACATTACCGAAGTTGTCATAGTAATCGACATTGCCAATTTCACCAACAGTAAGCGGGAAGATGGAAACCTTTGCCACGCGTTGACCTAATTTTTCGATGTATGACTTGTTGTTATCGATACCGTTAATCTTGTATTCATGCTTGTCGACTAGGTTGGAGTATCTTAGGTATTCATGGTGTTTCTTAGGACCCATTTCACCTTGGAAGTAATCGTACATGTTAATGATATCGTCATCTGCGATACCGTACTTTTGAATTTCTTGATGCAACGAAGGGTTGTAATTTCTGGTCACAATCTTGGCATCAACGTTATTTTGTTTAAACAGTTTGATTCGGTTCATGGCTGAAAATTCAGTTCCCGAATTGAATGTAAAAATGTTTTCATTCACGAATAAAAATTTCTTGCTCATGATTAGGCCTCCTCAGTGTGTTCCATATCACTTAGACCCTTTTTGATGTCGAAGTGGTATGTCTTTAGTTTGTCTTGCCAAGTCTTCTTAGCAGAATCGATTAGTTGTTTCCAATCTTCCCAAACACTGTCTTCTGAGAAACGATTCGATAATTCGTAAGCTTGATCTGACATTTTTTGTAGTAATTCATCATCGGTAAATAGTTTGACCATTCTATCTGATAGGGCCTTGGTGTCGTCGTAATCAACAACATAACCATTTTCGTTATCGACGATTAGTTCGTTTGGACCGTAGTTGGTATCAAAGGTAACACCAACGTCACCTTGTGCTTGAGCTTCCATTAAAGCAAGGTTAAAACCTTCCATGACAGAGGCTAGGGCGTATAGTTGAGCGTTTCTTTGCACACCAGTAACGTCATTGGTGTAGCTGTGTAGGTGCACGGCATCCTTTAAATCATATTCGTCTAATGATGCGTTAATGCGCTTCATTGCGATATCGTCGTTGGAGTGGTCAACATATCCGTAGACATCCATGTTGATGTCAGGAACGTTCTTTTTGGCCATTCCCATTGCGTCAATAATCTTGTTGATTTGTTTTTCAGGAGCGACTCTGGCAGTTACTACGATACTGTGTTTCTTACGATCCTTCATAGGGATGCGTTGACCTTGTAGGTCTTCGTTTTTAATCACACCAACGGGGATGGTAAACATATCGACTGCTGGGGCGAAACGACGTTTAACATCCTTAGTTTGTTTCTCAGTAGCAGAAACAATGGCGTCGTATCTGTTGGCGTCTGTTAGTGAGTATTCGTAGTTGTTGTTCATGATTGAAGTATCAGGTTCTTGAGCGTCACCGGCATGTGAGTTATGTAGATGCAAGACGGTGTAGGTAGGAGAACTCAAGTTTTCCAGGATTTCTTCAAAGTAATCAGAACGATCCATCACGTAGATGTTTGGATGGTCTTGGTCCATGAATTCAACGTTGACGTCTTCTAAGAATTCTTGAAGTAATCCCACAATGTTGTTGTGAGTACGAACAGTGCCGTTTTCATCGATGGTCTTAAAACCAGATTTTTCCATTTCACCTTGGGCATTTAATCTGAAGTAGTCTTCGATGGCAGGACGACCTTCAGGGGTGTACCAAGTTTCAGTCGCAATCTTGTTGTCAGGAGTATACCATTGAGCCATTGATAGAAAACCGCGGTAGTCGTAGAAATCAACACGGTAAAGGTTGGCAAATCCATCGAATAGTTCGACAGACTTAACGATTTGATCGTTGGTAACTTCTTTATCGAATAGGTTGATACGAGCAACAATTTGGTTTTTGCTGTAGACAATCACACGGTTGTGATCTCTTTCTTTTTCGTATCTTAGATTAGAGACACCAAAGTTGATGTCTTTTGGACGGATTGTCTTTTTTTGTACATCGGTAGCTTTTTGGAAATAATCGAAAATGCTTAAGATATATTTATCCGCAATTCCGTTATTGTTTAAATGGAAGTGTAGTAGTGGGTTCCATTCACGAAAGACTAGGCGGTAGTCTTCGCCGAATTTTTCGAATAGTTTTGCGCGTTTTAACTGGGCGTGTTCAATCCCGGAGTTTTTTGCATTAAAGCTAGAATTTAAGAAAAAATTCATATCGGATACTCCTTTTTATGTAGTTATAATTATTATAACGCAGTGAGAGTTAAATTTGAGTAAAGAAAATCTTAAGAAAAATTCTTCCATGATTTTTTAACAAAAGTCTAAATTAGTTTTACAATAAATAGTGAAGTATTATTGGGAGGATAATTATGACAGAAAGACAATTAATTCAACAAATTCTAAACACAGTGGATGTGGAATACAATTTCGAAAACGTTGACTCAGATAATTCCGCATACGAAATCAAGGCGTTTCAACAAAAAGAAGATCGCCGTCCACTAAAGAATGTGAATGATGAATTAAAGAAATACTTCAAAGAAGCTGGCTTTAATTACACCGAACACATTGGTGACGATTTAGACTTAAAGATTAGCAAATAATACTAATAAAAAATCTAAAATAAAAAAGACTCAAGAATAATTCTTGAGTCTTTTCTTTTAAAGTGTTGGTCCTTGATGATTTATTTCATCAGGAGTCATGTCAGTTAGTTCACAGTCAATGCGATGTTGCTTTAAAACGTTTTGAGAATCAACATCAATTGGCTTGAATCCTTTATTCACCAAGCGTTTGATGTACATAGTGTTGTAACCCAATCCCCAAATAACAGCACCTACAAAGTAGGTAATGTTAGCGGCATTGCTTGGGTCAACGTTTAGAACTAGTTGTAAGAACATGTGAGTAGCCATGTAGATACAAGTATCAACACCAACGATACAAGCCGTGTTGTAGTAATCAGAACGCAAGATGGAAGGAATCCAATGCAACAAGAATGATAGAATTGAAAATCCAAAACGACCAAACTTGATGCGATCATCGCGCTTAATCATGAAGACGAAGTTTTGCTTGAAATCTGGTGGTTTAGGGAAGTTATTCATTTGAATACCTACTTTCTATCGATTATTTTCTAGTAAATTTAACGACCGCTTCACAACGTGGTGTTTGTGGCATCATGTCGATTGGTTGAATGAAGTCCACCTTGTACTTACGAGTTAGTTGGACTAAATCAGCAGCCATTGTTGAAGGGTTACATGATACATATACGAATTTTTCTGGCGCACTCTTTAAAATAGCGTCAATTAATTTATCGTCTAGACCAGTACGTGGTGGATCGACGATGATGGCATCCGGTTTGAAACCTTCTTCTAACCATTCTGGTAGAAGGTCTTCGGCCTTACCAACTTCGTAGTATGCATTTCTAATCTTGTTGATGATGGCGTTGTGGTTAGCATCTTCAACGGCTTCTGGAATGATATCCATTCCACGAATTTCTTCAGCGTGTTTTGCTAAAGGTAATCCGATGGTACCAACACCAGAGTAAGCATCAACGATTTTTTCGTTTCCAGTAAGTTCAAGAGCTGAGATGGCTACTTCGTATAGACGAGGAAGCATGATTGAATTCAATTGTAGGAAAGCACGAGCTGATAGTTCGAAGCTTAGTCCTTTAATCTTTTCAACGATGGTATCCTTACCAGCTAAGTGCACTGTCTTGTCACCCCAGATAAGAGGGGAGTCACCAGGATTGATGTTTTGCATAACGGAAGTTACTTCTGGTAATTCCATCATGATCTTCTTTAGCATGAATCCCTTTTTAACGAACTTAGGAGTGTTGGTAACAAAGACGACTTGAACATCATCGGTGTTTAATGCCGCACGAACGATTACAGTCTTTATGATTCCAGAATTGTTTGATTCGTCAAAAACGGGAATTTCTAGTTCTTGGATGAATTCAACAATCTTTCTCATTACCTTCATGGTAGCAGGGTATTGCACAGAACATTCTGGAAGGTCGACTAGGTCGTGAGTTCCTTCCTTGAATAGTCCGGCAATCACCTTGCCATCCTTCATACGAACTGGGAATTGAGCTTTGTTACGGTATTCGTATGGATCTTCCATTCCCATAGTAGAACGAATCTTGAAGTTCTTGTAACCTTGTGGTTGGAACTTTTCTAGTGCTTGCTTGATTAAATCACGTTTGAAACGAAGTTGTGCAGGATATGATAGTGCTTCAAGTTCGAATCCACCAACACTTCCGGCATAACTATCACGAGGTTCAACGCGGTCTTTAGATACACGGTTAATCTTGACGGCCTTTGCCTTGATGTAATTAGGGTAGACCTTAGTTACTTCAGCGACGACTTTTTCATCGGTAAAAGCACCGGTAACAAACACTAATTTGTGTTCGTAAAAACCAATTCCTTCACCATTAATGCCCATTCTTTTGATGGTCATTTTAAATTGTTGACCAACTTCGACTTCGACGTCGTTATAGTTGGAACGATTATTGCGATTTTGGTATGCCATTAAAAACGTCCTTTTCATTTATACAATATTAATTTACATTATATCATGTTAAAAATGTTTTTAAATTATCAGTATATTATTTAGCGATTATTTTATTGCAAAACAGATTGTAAAGGGTTTAAATAGAAGCAGTGATTAAATTTGAGAGGGGCGATTTTTGACATGAAAAAGATAAGAAATCTATTCTTACTTTTGACAATTGTTGCAATGTTAATTTCGTTACCTTCAATTGACTTTGGGATTAAGGTATCCGCAGATGCCAACAGTAGTTCCAACATCATCGATGACAAGGATCCAGAAGCTATCGATGGGGATGCATCAAAGCCAAACGAGGGGACACAAAAGACTGGTGATAAGTTCAACGATAATAAGACCATCAGTGATTCTATCAACACTGATGGGATTGCAACTACCACCAGCGATAATGCTTACGTTGATAACAACACTAAGTACCATATTATCGACACTAAGCTACCAAAGATGACACCAACATGGGGAAACTACACTCATGTTCGTAACATGGATGTGCCAAGCAACTACACATCAATTGATTCAATTAATACCGGTTCTACCACCTTTAAGACTAAGTGGTTCTTACCAGAAGGATTCCACGTTAGCCCAGAAGAACACGGAAACTACCAAGGTGGAATCATCGCTAACAATAGCATCTACTTTGTAGAATCTGCTGGAACCAACACCAATAAGGGTGCAATTGTAAAGATTGGCCTAGACGCATTAGATAAGTTGGGCATTGATGACAGTACTCAACAAAACATCTTGGCAAAGGTCTTTAACTTCTTTAATAGAAACTCTGCTTACGGTAGTGACCACAGCAAGAGCTTGTCTGACTTCATCATTAATACTGATGTCTACAGAAAAGATAATAGCAATATTCAAACTAAGATTGCCAACATGAAAAAGGCGATTACTGCTGCTAACCTAAAGGTTAAGACCAATCAAAAGACCTTTAACAATGCCACTAAGCAAGCTAAGAAGAAGTTAGCTAAGACCATCAAGACTAACCGTAAGGCTTTTAAGAAACTAAAGAAGAAACACGTAAAGACTAGAGCGATTAAGAAGCAAATCGTAAAGCTTAACAAGGCTTACAAGAAGTTGAATGCTAAAAAGAAGAACTTAAGTAAGCTAGCTCCGAAGTCATTCAAGACTTACAACCGCGTCAAGAAGGCACAAGCTAAGTTGATTACTAAGGACAACAAACAGATTAATGCATGGAATGCCAAGATTGATCACAATAACCATGAAATCGACCGTATTGGTCAACGTAATGACTTGTTTAGCAAGTACTTTGACTTATCAAAACTACTAACAATCAGTCCAGTTACCAACATTGGTCACGGTCAAACATTGTCATACAATCCAAGCAACAACCACGTCTACTTAGCCCAAGACGATAAGCTAGGGGTCGTTGGAGATGACTTTTACAACCAAGTAACTGAAATGGATGCAGAAAACATGAATCCAGTTCACGTATACCGTTTCAAACTAAACAACAATGGTCATTACTACGCTATCCATACTTTGACATTCGATAATGACGGAAATGCATACTTTGGTGTTCGTGGTGGTCCTAAGAAGATGAAAGGTACCTACACACTATTCCACGGAACAATGAACGAAAGCGGAATCCAATTCACTCCAGTGAAGGGACTAGTTAAGTGGCCAGGAAGTTTTAACCAAGGTGTTACTTACAACCGCAATAACAACCGTTTGTACTTACTATCAAACGATATGATTATTTCCATTCCGGTGGATGAGGTCAAAAACGACAACATTCAACCACAAGACGTGCACTACACTACCTTTGGTACTAACCGTGAATTTGAAAGTCTATCATTCGATAGCAGTGGTTATGGTTATCTAGTCGTACTTTGGAGATCCGAAGTATTGAAGTCAACCACACCAATCGATTAATCAAAAAAGCAACCACAAAATGTGGCTGCTTTTTTATTATGGATTATTAGTAAAAATATTAAAGACGTAGAAAATAATGATACTTATAATGAGGATTTTGTTTTCAAAAAAGAAATTTGAGATACTTTGTAGCCATGATTGAAAGTAGTGCTCATGATCAATGTGATTAATAATGTCGTTGACCGACATTGTGAATTGGAATGCTAACCAGATGTATAACAAGAATGCTAAGAAGTTAAGAAAAGCAGACAAGTATAGTCCAGATAATAGTCCTAAAATGGTTGAAGATAAATGATTAGTTGCAGATACAACATAAAAAGTGAAAACGATGATGTTCACGATTTTATTTTTAAAAAGCGAAGCGATTGTATAGTAAAGCCAAAACATGACGACTGGTAATAAGCCGTGGTATAAGGAGGCTAGACTAAATGATATTCTCTCATCCAATAGGATTGGGAATACGAAGGTGTTAAATAATGTGAATAAAACCAACATGACACCACCGTAAATTAGAATGCCTTTTTTGAATTCTGCGTTATTCATTAAAAGTGCTCCTCGTTGATTTATTTTTTGATAATTATAATACAAAGGATTTCTTAATCAACACAATCATAAATAAAAAATGTTATGATTTGATTAATCAAACCAAATGAGTTTAGACACTAAATTTTTGAAGGAAAGGGGATGCTTGAATGCATTTAGAACCACTAAGTTGGAACGACATCTTCGAGCTAGCAAGTGCGATTGGAACATTTATCACCGCGTACATTGCGTTGTATTTGAATCGCCGCCAGCCCCCAATGAGAATCAGAGTTGATCGTTCATCGGTTAACGGTCAGGGAGTCTTTATCTACTTCTTAGATGAAAAGCTAAACACCAGTGGGTTCATTAAGTTAAACCGCATCTATATGACGCTACACGGTGAGGAGTTAACACACAGTGTGAACCTAGATTTGTTTAGGGAAGGATTGACGAGATGGCGTCCGATTTCGAACGACTATATCGTAACGATTTCCATCAAACGCAGTAGTGATGATGAACAATTGAACCGCATCATTGCCGAGGCGTTCTCGATTGCAAAGCATGAACACGATGATATTTCCCATAACGATATTTCTAAAAAAGATTTCCAGTTAGGATTCGAGTTTATGGTTAACGACCCAAGGGTTCATTTGAATCCAGTTGAGTTTAATTTGAAGAATCTAGAAGAATCCAGCGTAATTGATATGAATAAAATTAAGGAATTTATGCACTAAAAAATGCATGTAGATAAAAATTATCTGCATGCATTTTTTTATTTGTTCAAAATCATTTTAATGTGTGGAGTTTGGTGGAACTCGTAGACATCACCAACTGATTTGAAACCGAACTTGGCGTAAAAGCCTTCTTTGTCATCTTGTGAATCGATTTCAACTCTTGGATGATCGAAGTGTTCGTCGATTTCCTTTAATACGCGTTCAATTAATTGCTTTCCCAATCCTTTGCCACGTGCGGCAGGGGTGGTAAGAACTCTGCCAAATGAAGTGTGGTCTTCTCCATGAAAGACCCTGGCATAGGCTAGTAGTTGTCCATCTTCCTCAGCCCAGATATGTAGTGCTTTTTTGTCGACATCGTCGACTTCTTGGTAAGGACGTTTTTGTTCCACCACAAAGGTTTGAACACGAGCGTAGTAGATGGCCCATAGTTCATCACGTGTGATTTCATCAAATGTTTTTACTTTCCATTCCATGACACAACCTCCTAGATTGATTATTTTCATTCTACTATTTTTTATATTGAAAGTGTAAAATTTTGCAGTATTCAACCAAAAAAAGACGCGGTGCCTTTTTTATCAATTGTTGTTATCTTTTTAATCGTTCAAGGGCCCTTGATCAATACGCAAAAGGATTGATTAAGATGAATAATTTAGATGCCGGTTTTGAATTTCTAATGAAACAAAACCACGTAGGCATTGTTTATGGAGTATTGAAACGATTAAACATTAGAGTTGATAACCCACAATTTGATGACCTAAAGCAGGAGGGATTTATCCACCTAGCCACCAAGTACAGTCAATACAATGATGAATTAGATGACGATAGGGTCTGTGGATATTTATTTCAGGCGGTCTATTGGCACCTGCTAGACATTTTAAGAAAGCAACAACGCACCAACAACCACGTTATTAGCGTGGAAACAGAAGTTGATGGTGAAGGTTTTTCGCCACACGATGAGATTGATGGCATCGATTTGTTGAACCAACTATGGTTGCACTGCACCAACAACCAAAGGAAGTTTTTATGCTGTGCTTACAACGAGTCGATGACCGTAACAGATATTGCAAGAAAGTATCATGTAAGTCGCAAGACGGTCTATCAATGGAAGAAAGGCGTCCAAGAAGAATTTTACAAACTGGGGTAACACTTTTACGTTTCAACACGTTATTAATAGTGTAAGGGTTGGCGCTAATCACTTATGAAAATTGGAAAAAGAGGTAAATAATAATGGAAAAGCAATGGGACAAGTCAAAGATTACAGTTAATACTTTAGGAAGCGACAATGTTTTGAGAAAACGCAACATTGCCAATGCAATTCAAGAAGTATCACCTGAACAAATGGCTCAACTAATCGCAATCGTTGCCGAATTAACCGGTGGTAAAGTTGATGAAGCAAGAGTAGTACAAGAAAACAAGTACGTTGGCTAATTTTAATTGGAGGACAAATTAATGAAAAAACTAGAATTAACATTTAAGAGCGAAAACGGTAAGAACAAAAATCTAGGCTTTAACTATGTAGAAGGTGACCTAAGTGCTGATAAGGTAATGCCTGCTATGCAACGTCTAGCAGAATTGAACCTTTTCCGTGATAAAGATGGTAGCTTATACCAAGAACCAGTGGCAGCCAAGATTGTTGATACCACTAACCAAGTTTTATTCGATAAGAGAATTAAGACTAACACTCCCGCTAAGTAATAAAAAAGTCGTGTTGCATTATGCAACACGACTTTTTATTTTAGGTATCCATCTGGATAGTTTGATTCGATAAATTCACGAATGCATGACACCATCTTTTGAGCGGCAGGGGTCTTCATTTGAACTGAGTTCATTACCATAAAGATTGAACGGTAGAAATCATCGTCAAATGGATATAGTGAAACGTCACCGTTAATTCTTTGGAATGCTAGCTTAGGTAGGATTCCCATACCAAGACCTGATTCAACCATCGCAATGATTGATTGGTCATCGATACTGAATTGAATTGAGTTAGGGGCAACGTTGTATTGATCTAACACCGCCTTGGTATCGCCATCGTAATCTGATTTTTGTAGGATGAAGTGTTGGTTTTCAACGTCCTTCTTTGTAATTGATTTACCATTGGCTGGGACGAAGTCCTTAGGCGTGATGCAGTAAATCTTGTCCTTTACTAATAAGGCCTTTACTAATCTTTCATTGATTGGTTGACAGGTGAAACCAAGATCGATTTTACCTTGGCGCGCTTGTAAGGTGATGTCGTTGAAATCACTTTGAATCAGTTCTACTTTGACGTTTGGAAATTGACTATGAAAATTATGTATAATGGTTGGCAACCAGTTGATGCAGACACTACTAAAAGCACCTAATCTAACTGTACCAGAGGTTAGTCCTTTGATTTTATTGGCTTCTTGTTGAAGACGTTCTTCATTATTTAAGATATCTTGAATGATTGGAAGAACATCTTTTCCATCTTCGGTTAACTTAACTCCTGATCTATCACGGATAAGTAGTGAGAAACCAAGTTGTTTTTCTAGTTTATCGATTGAATGAGAAATTGCAGAAGGTGTTACTTCTAGCTTTTGAGCAGCGTGGTGGAAGCTCTCTTCACTAACTACGGTTACAAAAGCTTGGTATGAAAAAGAAATCATGTACATCAATCCTCTCGTCTACAATTAAAAAACTTATTGTTTTAGATTATATATGTTTTTGTAAAAATATGTAACAACCATTTGAAAAAAATTATATGAACTATCGAAATAAATTCGAATAGAATAAAAGACGCTATCCAAACGATAGCGTCTTTTTTTATGGATACCAAAAACCAAACGCTTCTTGCGACCAACGATGATATCTGCGAGCATCCATGTTATTTACACATTTGATAATATATTCCAGCGGCTTCGGCCGGGAACTAGTAATGATTGCTAGCATGTAGTGCATATCATTGGCACAGTATATTTTATCCAGTGCCTTGTTGCAGGGGTAATAATGTTTATCTCCGACATATTTGATAAGCTTATTCTGGATTTTTTGACGTAGCTTGCGACGGAGATGTAGATTGGCTTGCTCAAACTTGGCATCTAATTTAAGTCCTCTATATAACTGACGCAAATAAATCCCTCCCTTCAAATATCTATATAAGATAGTAGAAGAGTTCGTAACATAAGTACGAAGGAGACGATATCAGTCTCTTTGCATGATATCAATTAGTATGTTCAATAAATCAGCGTTATTGCGATACTTGTCTGTTAAGATCAATAGATAGTTAACAACCTCAAAGTTATTTTGTTCGTTTAAAAGTTGTTCAAACTGTGGGTATTTTTCGTTGTCGCCAAATCTTTTAGCAATAATTTGCTTTAAATAACTAGCAAAATAGTTTCTTAATCTAAGTTGAGCCAAAAGGTGCGTACTCGGATTATTCGAACTAAACGTTTCTTTCATTGGCGATTCCCCCTATAAATCCTTTTACTTTACTTTAATATTTTTTGAATAAAATGTCTAAAATATAATGTTAATTTTAAAGTTATTTAATAAAACGCGACAATTTGTTAATGAAATAGTTAAAAAGTTAAAATGTGTTATAATCTAGATTATAAAATTATTGGAGGAATCAAAATGCAATCATTTTTAAAGAAGACAGTCTATGCTGGACTAACTCTTTTTGCATTAGGTTCATTAGCCGCAGTTAACACAACTACCGCTAATGCCAAGAAACACGTCACTACTAAGCGTGTTGCGAAAAAGGTAAAAACAGGGAAGCACACTAAAAAACAAACTAAAGTTACTGTCACATACTATAAAGTTCACTTCGCAGAAAACGCTGCATATGCTAAATCAAATGGGGTAGTTAGCATCATGAATAAGCCAGGTAAGCTGGGTAATGCTAAGGTTGTTGCCAACAAGACAACAATGCGTCGTTTAGCTAAATCAAAACTACCTGAAAACGTCTTTCATGTATATGGAATGGCTAAGACTAACACCGGTTTATACTACGCTCACGTTGTCACTTTAGGTGGCAAGTACCGTGGCTGGATCTACGTTGGTAAGAATGATTTCCAATACAACCTAGATAACATCACTAAAAACACTGGAATTTCCGCTACTAGAACATTAAGATATGGTGCTAATCCAAGCAACGTCAACGTTAAAATCCTAGATAAGCTATGGACTTATCCTAAGTTCAGTCGTTACAACGCTCGTGTTGTTAGCCACAAGAAGGCTTCATACATCAACGATGATTTCGTTGTTGAATCAGCTGTCTACAACACTCGTGGTTGGTTATACTACTACGTTCAAGATGCCAAGAAGAAGAGTGTTAACGGTTGGATCTACAGCGGTAGCACTACTGCTCGTAATGCTAAGAAGGATACCAAGAAGAATTCTACTAAGAAGACTCCTGCTAAGACACCAACTGACAACAAACAAACTCAATCTAACCCAACTACAACCACACCAACTCCAAGTACCTACAACCTAGTATTCAAATACAATGGTAACTTCGTAAGTACTAAGATTGTGAACTTATCAGATTTATCAGTAAACGGAACTTCTGTTGTAACTCCTGATTCAATCGCTAAGTTTATCCCAAGTAACTACCAAATCACTACTGATGCTAATGCAATCAATACTGACGGTCCAATCGTTAACGGTGGAACTGCCATTATCAACTTAAACGCTGTTCCAGCAACTCGTTTAACAATTGCTATCAAACAAAAAGACACTGGTGCACTTTTGACTCCGTCATCTGATTTAGTAACTACGCTAAACGAAGCTGGTCAAGACTTATTAAACCAAAAACTAGTACTAAATGGACAAAGCATCAATGCCGACGCCGTTAAGTCAATCTTGACTAACCGCAACTTATTAAGTATTGATCAATCAAAACTATCAACTAGTGGTGCCGGTTCACTTCAATTCGTAGGTGTGGACACAACTGCAATTGATGCAAGCAACCCAACAGTTACTCTTTACTACAAATAATAAATAAAAAAGCTTCCCAAAAGGGGAGGCTTTTTTACTTTTCTTTAATTTTCAGTGAATATTATACTAATATGTATTATTATTAATGTATAAGATTAAAACGGAGTGATAAAAGTTGAAAAAGTTCTTAGTTTTCTTGTCATTGATAACGGTACTTTTAATGTGTTTTTCAGTTTCTGGACAGACGGTCAATGCACAAACCTACGTATATGTTACAAGAACTGGTAAAAGATACTACTACAATCGAAATGATTGGGGACTAAAAAGGGCACGCCAAGTTTATCGTGTCACCTTAAGTCAGGCTCAATCACGTGGCCTAACTTTGGCAAAAGACGAAAGTGGTACTCACCGCACCGTCGTTACCAAAGTAACTGCCAAGAAGGCCAGAAAGATACATAAACAAGCAGTTAGTCACAGTGGTAAGACTAGGATTGCCAAGAATCAAATTGTGATTATTAATGGTAATAATCCAGCATTTACCAAGTCCGAAATGTCACTAAAACATGGGGCATGGGCAAGATACGGTAGCTTGGATAAGCTCAATCGTTCAACCACTGCGAATGCAATGTTAAACTATTCATTGATGCCAAAGGTTAAAAGAGAACCTTTATATGTTGATCCAACGGGTTGGCATAACAAGAAGGATGGCGGTACATGGTTATACAACCGGAGTCATCTAATCGGCTATCAGTTTACGGGTCAAAACAATAACTTGCGTAATCTGATGACAGGAACGCGTTCATTAAATGATCCTGCAATGAGTACGTTTGAAAACAAGGTTGCATACTACTTACGTAGTAATCACCACCACTACGTTAGATATCAAATCAAACCGGTTTTTAAGAAGAACAATCTTTTAGCGTCTGGTGTGATTATGCGTGCCAAATCAGTTGGTAGTAACGCAATTTCGTTTAATATTTACATTAAAAATATTCAAGAAGGATTCAAACTTAACTACGCCAATGGAACTAGCGTAGCTGAATAATGAGGAGAATTAATGATGGAAAAATTAAAGCAGTTTTTAAAATGGTTGACACCATTTATTATCTTTTTAGTTTTAGCCTTATTAGTCGTTGCGATTCCACTAATTAAGAAACAAACATTTTTGGGATCAGATTCACTATTTCACTTTAACCGTTTCTACGATGCTGCGATGCAACTAAAGACCCACAAGATTAGTTACTTCCAAACTAATTACGGTTTCTTAGGTACTGGTAGAATGCTAAGTACATTGTATGGACCAGTGGCAGCATATGTGGGAGGTTTTCTACTACTATTAGCTGGAACCTGGTTTAAGTTCGAAATCTTAACCGATTTAATCGTGCTAATTGTTTCAGCGCTTGGAATGTACAAGCTATGCCGAGTTAACAACGTCGACAAATACCCAGCAATCTTCATGGGATTCATTTACATGTACTCATCATTGGTAATGCAATGGGTGACTGCCCAACAATTTACTGGGGTAGGGGCAATGATTGTACCATTCGTTATGATTTACGCAACTCAAATGGTCAGAAAAAATGACGTTTCATTTGTAGGATTTGCCTTCGTAATGAGTCTATTGGTACAAACTCACTTGATGAGTGCTATGATTACAGCCATCGGGATTATTCCATTCTTCGTAGTTGGAATGATTAAAGCACTTGATAAGAAACAACGCGTTCGCATGCTATTACATACTGTTTACGCTGCTTTGCTTACAATGTTATTAACCATTAACGTTTGGTACAACCTAATCTACATTTCTGCTACCAACCACTTGCTTCCGGTATACCCGGTTCCACATGTTCGTACCTACGGATACAACTTTAATGTTCAATCATTAGTCAACATTATGAAGCCGACTGAGTTTATTTTATTTATTTTTGTATTATACTTTGTTATTAGAAGATTCAAACAAGTTGATATCTTAACTAAGACAACAGCATTTACTGGATTTTTCTTCTTAGTTATTTCATGGAGCCACTTCCCATGGGGAGTTCTTCAATATCTTATTCCTCAGTTATCATACACACTCCAATTTCCAAAACGTTTCTTGGTAATTTCGTTTGTATGTTTATTGGTAACTTTCGGTCGAATTTTAACTTATGAAATTAGAAACAATACTCATAAGAGTAACTATGCCGTGGTAGTAACTATCTTATTATTAATCGTTGGTAGTGCCGGATTGGACTTTTATGCCATTCACCAACGTAGTGTAAACTATGTGGCCTTAAACACTAAGCGTCATAAGAACAACAAGAACGATAACTCAATTTACTACTACATGAGAAAACACCATAGAACAATTCAAAAGGACACCCAAAGCCACAAACTATCTAACTTGCTAGAAGATATTATCAAGGCGACTCCTGACTATGTTCCTGCTTACAAACAAATCAAGGGACACGATGAATACGAAAAATTGAATCCATACGAATTGTATTACAAGGAATACATCGAAAAGAATCACGATAAGAAGATTCATTTCAAACACGTTGTAAGAAAAGATGGATCATTGAGTATCAAGTTCAAGCTAAAGAAGGCACAAGAAATTCAAGTTCCATTGGTTAAGTATGCTCAAACAGAAGTAACGGTTAATGGAACCGTTAAGAATGTGAAGACAACTAAACTAGGTGCTGTTATCGTTTCTGCTAAGAAGGGTAACAACAGAGTAAACATTAAATACGTAACATCATTCACTACTCGTTTGATGATGGTACTAACATGGATTAGTTGGATTTTGTTTGGTATTTTTGCAATAACAAAAATTAGACGCAACAAGTAGGCCGAATGCGGCCTTTTGGTGTTTTATATGGAAATGAATCATTTCCGATTACTGGAGGGATAGTTTTGGAACAACTGAGAAATGCGGCTAAAAAAGTACATGAAAGCCGCTTTTTCCCGCTGCTCGTATTTGGATTATTGGGGCTGATTGCGCTTAGCAGCTTGATTTTAAATAACACATTGATTTTGAGCTACGATACGATTTTTCACTTTAATCGCTTTTATGACACTGCTGAGCAAATCAGAAATGGAAGTTATAATTACTTCCAAATGAACTACGGTTTCTTACAAACGGGAAGAATTGTTAATGCTTTGTATGGACCGGTAGTTGCTTACATTGCTGGATTTATCCTATTACTAAGTTACAACTGGATTGTCTTTGAAATTGTGATCTCATTGCTAGTAATGCTAGTTGCTGCATTTTCAATGTATTGGTTATGTAAGGTTAACGGCGTTAGCCGTGATTACTCCATCTTAATGGGTTCACTTTACATGATTGGATCATCCGTATTTGTATGGGTGATCAATCAACAGTTCACTGGAGTCGGTGCGGCAGTCATGCCAGTGTTCTTCATTGGAATTACTTTGATGCTACAAAAGCTAAGAATTCCGGTGCTAGGGGTATCCATTGGAATGGCAGTCTTAATTCAAACCCACGTGGTTTCCAGTTTAATTGCCTTTGGAGCATCACTTCCTATCATCATCGTTTCTTTGATACTAACCAAGGAAAAGTGGAAGATGATTAAGGATGGGTTAATCGCAATTGTATTGACACTGGCGTTGACCTTTAACGTTTGGGGAGTCATGATTTCAATCTTTAGACATAACTTCTTGATTCCAACGTTCCCAGAAACCAGCATGCAACTATTCACGGTTTCACTTCACGGCGAATCAATTCAAAGCGTTGTGAAGCCAATGGAACTCTTGATCTTCTTGTATGTGATTTACTACGTGATTACTAGATGGAAGAAGCTAAACTACGTGGTGAAAACACTAGGTTCTGTTGCGTTTGGTTTCTTGGTACTATCTACTAACATCGTGCCATGGACTCGTTTACAGGTTGAATTTCCAAAGCTAACCACGTTGGTTCAATTCCCTAAACGTTTTGCGGTGGTTCCATTCATCCTATTCTTCTTATTACTAGGGATGATTTTGACCAACGACAAGCACGCCTTGACGTTAAAACCATTGCATTACCCAAGTCGAGCATTCACTTATGCAATGCTATTCTTCGTTTTTGCGTTAAACATGGAAGCCAACTTTCAAGCGATTAACCTGGGGGTATCTCAAACCATTGCAATGAAACAAAACAATGATTCGGTAATCCCGGTTAACCATGCGTTTAGCTACAACAAAAAATATAATCGAACCTACTTACAGGACTTGGAAAGTCCAAACAAGTCGTATCTAGTTAACGATATCTTAAAGACAACACCTGATTACTTACCAACCACTCAAGCGGTTAATGAGGATAATTATGCTAGTGTGCATCCATACTTGAACAACCACCGTCAGTTGATTAAGCACAACTTCAAGATTAAGGGTGGTTACACCAAGAAGGTGAACAAGGATGGATCATTGACCGTCACATGGTATAACCATCACTCAAAGACTAGACGTTTCAGAGTAACTGTCGTTAAGTATTCAGCCACTAAGTTAGTTCTAAACGGTAAGAAAATTAAGCCAGCTCGCCTTAGTCAAGTTGGTGCTGTTACCGTTAAGGCTAAGCCAGGTAAGAATGTGTTAACAGTATCTTATCGTACTGGATTAGGAATGGATGTCATCTTCCTAGTTACCACACTTAGTTGGGTCGGCGTCTTCGGCTATGTTATCGTTAGAAGATTCAAAAACAAAAAGAGTAACCAATAAAGGTTACTCTTTTTTATTTGCTAAATAGTCCTCGTACATGTACTTAGCTGTTTTCAAATAGATGTCGTGGTATATTTGGTCGTCGAAGAGAATCGAGTTGGCACAGGACAAATTTGGGTTATTAAAGCGACTCTGTTTGACGAAATTAATACAGTTAATGCTCTTTTGGGTGTAGTAAATGATGAAGTTATGAATCATCATGAGATCCTTGAACTTGTTTTGCAGATAGTATCCACTAGCATTGACCTTAAGATGGGTTTCTTTGCCGTGCATGTATAGGTAGGAGAACTTATCAGTGGAGTAAGGGATACAATAGCTCAATAGGTTGGCGTTAAACCAAGAGTAGGACCGAGTCTTATGACTGGAGGGCAGTGGAATCAGGGATGCCTCGGTGGTTAGAATTGGAAATTTGTTTTTGATATGCAGTTCCTCACAGATACTTCGATTGAAGTGTTTGTGCAGCATGCATTCCATCTGTAGCTTTTTATTAATTAAGGCGGTCGTCGACGATTTCAGTAAGTAGAAGTTAAAATCATTTTCAATCACCATGGTTGCATAGCGTTTACTGCGATCATATACATCCACTAGCATCAACAGGTCATGCCAGTTGATTTGTTTGAAATTAAAACGGTGGTTGACCAGACTAATCGGCAGCTTGTTGACATCGATGAAGGTGGTGCCGTCTTTACTTTCAATCGCTTCGTTTTTTAAATTTGTTTCATTCATAAAAAAATCCTCTCGTGTGGTTTGCGTTTAACAAGCTAGCACGAGAAGATTTTTTAGGCGAATTATTTCGGCCAATTTAAGGAAATCTTAACTATTTTTGATGAAGTCACCTATGTAAAAGGCCAGTTTACGATAAGTATAGGCGTTAGGGTGGACGTGTTGATCTTGGTACATGTCCTTGTAATTAAAGTCGGTGATGAACTCTGAGTGATATTCACGCCAATCAATGAATGGAATTTGGAATGCTGAATATACTTCGGTCAAACCATCAAGTAATTGATTGAAGGTGTAGTTAGAATATCTAATGACGTCATCAGCGTTCTTGTCCTCGTCAAAACGAGTTAATGGCAGCACGGCATAAATCTTTGCTTCATGATGTTCACTAATAAGTTTGCGAACCAATCTAGTTAGTTTGGAAATAACACGCACCAAAGGAACATCTAGATGACCATAGTCGTTGGTTCCAATCATTAAAACGATAATGTCGTATTGCTTATCTTTGATTTTTTCAATTTCTTTTTCCAATGTTTCATAAATAGTAGCACCGTTGATTCCGTTGTTGCAGACACGGCAATTGTAGTATTTGGCTAAGTATTGTGGATAGTTGTAGCGTAGGTTGACGGTTCCGTCGAATCCGCGGGTAACAGAGTCACCTAAGGCCACGACTGTTTTGTTTGTAAGATCCAATTTAATCAACTCCGATTAATATGTATATATTACCTATTATGATATCAAAAACTTAGTAAAAATTTAATTTTATATACTCATAAATTTTTTTGGTATAATGAAGGTCCTTGGCAGGGGCACATAAGCCGAAAAAGACGCGGATATCCGCGTCTTTTTTTATTGACACAATTGCCATTTATGATATACTCATTTGTTAATAAATAAAATTAGGAGGGCACACAATGACACACAAAAGAATGATTGTTTTGGATATTGCTTCACTTGGTTTAGGCGAAGCTCCCGATGCCAATCGCTTTGATTCTATTGGTGCCGACACATTAGGCCATATCGCTGATAAGGGGCTAAATGTTTCTAATTTAATTAACCTAGGTCTTGGCAATGTTCGCTGGGACAACGAGATTAAATCAATTCCACAAGTTGACGCTCCTCGTGGCTTCTTTGGGAAAATGGTTACCACTGTTGACAGCAACAGGGGTAGTGCCTCATTTCGTGAGATGTTTGACTACACTGCTGGTGTCCGTACAGCTTCTGTAATGGACTTGTTAGCAGAAAAACAACATAGTGTTTCAATTATTTCAAGCTTTGCTTATTATTGGGAAAAACAGGACGATATTTCAATGGTCCAAGTCCCTGATGATGGCAAAGCTTTTATTGAATTGTCATCTAAAATGAGGATTCAAAAGAGCGGGTTAATTTACTGTCAGTTACCAGAGTTAAGACACTTCGCCAGAATGGATGACAGTGTCGGGTATGCTAAGCAACTAAATGTGTTAGATGAAACAATCGGTAAGGTCTTAGAACGACTAAGGGATAATGATTTACTACTAATCACATCCTCATATGCCATTGATCCAACCAGAGATAATCGAATTACGCGTGAATACTTACCACTAATCGTCTTTAATCCAAATAAGGATGAAGGTAAGTCATTAGGAATTAAGCGTTCATTAGGGGCGGTTGCTAACGCAATCGTCGCGTTCTTCGATTTAGATGATGGGGAAATTACTAAACCAAACTTTATCAATGAAGTTATGTAATTAATCAAAATTGAAAGGGGTGTTGCGCAACTAAAATAAGCTATTTGTCACTATATTTTTTGTCGCAGAGAAAGGATTAGAAATTTTATGTATTTGTTAGTTAATATTTTAGGAATTATTGTTTTCCTAGGGATTGCATTTATTTTTTCAAAGAACAAGAAAGAAATTAAATGGCGTTCAGTAATTACTGTTTTAGTGTTAAACCTAGTAATCGCTTACTGTTTAACACAATTTGCATGGGGTCGTGCTGCTGTTGAAGCCGCTGCCAATGGTTTCTCAGCATTAGTTGAAGTAGCCTACCAAGGTATTGCTTTTGCTCTACCTAATTGGGTTCACGTTAAGTCAATGGACTTTGTAACTTCAGCACTTCTACCAATTTTATTAATCGTTCCAGTGTTTGATATCTTAACTTACATTGGAATCCTACCTTGGATCATCAAATGGGTAGGTAAAGGTTTGGCATACATAACTGGCCAACCTAAGTTTGAATCATTCTTCGCTGTTGAAATGATGTTTTTAGGTAACACTGAAGCACTTGCGGTTTCAACTCTACAATTAAAACAAATCTCAGCAGTAAGAAATGTTGTCATTGCCATGATGTCAATGTCATGTGTGACTGCCTCAATTCTTGGCGCATACACTCAAATGGTTCCAGGTCAATACGTATTGACTGCCGTTCCATTGAACATCTTAAATGCTGTTATTGTAACTAGTATTTTAATGCCAACTTCAGTTAGCCCAGAAGAAGACACTATCGCTAAGTTAGGTAGTTCTTCAGAAACTGCTGAAGTTGCCGTTGGTGAACATCCTGAAAACGCAGAAGAAGCTAAGAAAGAACCATTCTTCTCATTCTTGGGTGACTCAATCCTAGGTGCTGGTAAATTAATCTTAATCATTACTGCAAACGTTATCGCATTCGTTGCTTTAGCCGCATTAATCGATAAGATTTTAGGTGCAATCAATCCTAGTTTATCCCTAGAACACATCTTAGGAATCATCATGTTCCCATTCGCTTGGTTAATGGGTTCTGACGTGCATACTGCTTTTGACTTTGCACAAAACATGGGTACTAAGCTGGTAACTAACGAATTCGTTGTTATGGGTAGAGTATCATCACACATCGGTTCATACGCTCCTCACTACCGTGCACAATTAACTGTCTTCCTAACTTCATTTGCTAACCTTTCTACAGTAGGAATGATTATCGGTGCATTCAAGGGTATCGTTAACCGTGAAGTAAACAACGCTATTTCAAAGAGTGTAGGTTACATGATTCTATCAGGAATTTTAGTTTCACTACTATCTGCAGGAATCGTTGGTCTATTTGTATGGTAAAATAGAAACATAATATATATAGATTAAGGATTTTGTTTAATGAGTAATAATTTGAACAAAACGTCAAAAAAAGAGACAGCCGCGCTGTCTCTTTTAGACGTTTTAAGGGACAAAGAAATTTTTAAGACAGAGGTCTTAGGTGGAATTACCGGATTCTTCGCGATTTCGTATATCTTGGTGGTTAACCCAATGATACTAGCGGATGCGGGGATGGATGTTCACCAGACCGTCTTTGCGACAATTATTAGTTCCGTCATCGGTTGTTTTATCATGGGATTCTATGCGAATTCACCAGTAGTGATTACTCCGGGGATGGGTGTCAATGCGTTCTTCACCTACACGATGGTGTTGAACATGGGATTGTCATATCAAGAAGCGTTGACCGTTTCATTGGTATCGACGATTGCGTTTGCATTAATCGCATTTAGCCGCTTCACGGACATATTACAGGGTGGTATTCCTGATTCATTGAAGTCAGCAATCACCGCCGGAATTGGTTTATTTTTAGTTGAGATTGGCCTTCAAAAGGCCGATTTGATTCAACAAGGGAAGAATTCATTATTAACGATTGGATCATTTAAGAATCCATCGTTGTTACTAGCCATTTTTGGTTTGATTTTAACAATTGTTCTATACATTAAGAATGTGAAGGGAAACTTCTTCATCGGAATTGTGATTACTACAATTGTTGGAATTATCTTCCACATTCATGACAGTGGGGTTAAAACCACCCACTTGATTGATATCTTGCAATACCACAAATCATTGTTTGACTTTAGGTTTAAAAACGTCTGGACGACACCATTTATCATGGCATCATTTTCAATGACAATGATCTTGGTGTTTGAATCGATGGGATTAAATGCCGGAATATTACCGGACATGAAGAAGTTTAAAAAAACATTTAGAAGTGTTTCAATTACCGGAATCATTTCCAGCATCTTAGGAACTAGTCCAACCGTATCGGCTGCCGAAAGTGTGGCTGGTTTTCAACTAGGGGCAAGAACCGGAATCATGTCGATTACTGCTGGAATCATGTTTTTACTTTCAACATTTTTCATCAGCTTTTTGGACTTAGTACCACAAGCTGCGATTGCTCCGGTAATCATCATTACGGGAGCTTTGATGTTATCAAACTTAAAGACGATTAATATGGATGATTTTGCCGAATGGTTCCCAGCTTTCCTAATCGTTGTATTGATTCCGTTGACCGGGAGCATCTCAATTGGATTAGCATTCGGATTCGTTGCTTATCCAATCGTGAAAATCTTCAATGGCCAAATTAAATCAATTAGTACAATTAACTATATTTTAAGTGGGTTGTTTTTAATCAATTTGATAATGACAGCAATGCTATAAAAAGACGATCGAATGATCGTCTTTTTATATGTATTTTTTTGATAATCTAGTGACGAATTAGCCTAATTTTGGTTATAATGGAGAAGTATATGTTTCATGATTGTAAAAAAGATTAATATCAGTTAAAGTATAGATAGATGTGAAACAATCATGTTTCACAATAGGAGGATTTGCATGAATCCAGAAGAATTCAAGAGTCAATTAGCAAAACACAATATCAAATTGACTGACCACCAAATGCAACAATTTGCCGATTACTACAAGTTGTTAGTTTCCACTAACGAACACGTTAACCTGACAACCATTGTTGATAGGGATGAAGTATATTTAAAGCATTTCTTTGATTCAATTACTCCTGCATTCTTTGCAGAAGACTTGAGAACCGAAGAATTAACCCTATGTGATGTTGGAGCCGGTGCCGGTTTCCCATCCATTCCGTTAAAAATTGTTTTTCCTAACTTAAAGGTCACCATCATTGATTCATTGAACAAACGGATCAACTTCTTGGATGAATTAATTACTAAATTAGGACTAACTAACGTTGAATTACACCATGCCCGAGCAGAAGAATTTGGTGGTAAAAAATCTCAATATCGTGAATCATTTGATATTGCAACCGCACGTGCAGTTGCTCGGATGAGTGTGCTTGCAGAATTTTGTTTGCCACTAGTTAAGGTTGGCGGACGAATGATTGCACTAAAGGCATCTAAGGCAAAGGATGAACTATCAGATGGAAAAAGCGCGATTACTACTCTAGGTGGTAAGATGATTTCCGATGATGAGTTCAATCTTCCGGTCTCAAATGATCCACGTAACATGGTAGTGTTAGAAAAAGTGAAGAACACACCAAAACAATACCCAAGAAAAGCGGGTACACCGAACAAGAAACCAATTGGTTCAAGTAATAAGTAGACTAGAGGAGGGGTTTTAATGGGACACGTTATATCATTAGCTAATCAAAAGGGTGGAGTTGGTAAGACTACCACTTCCGTTAACCTAGGTGCAGACCTTGCAACAATGGGTAAAAAGGTATTACTAATTGATGCTGATGCCCAAGGAAATGCAACTTCAGGAGTAGGTATTCAAAAATCCGACATCCAAAAAGATATTTACGATATCTTGGTTAATGAAGAACCAATCTCAGAAGCCATTATTCCTTCAAAACATGAAGGTTTAGACATTGTACCAGCAACAATTCAACTATCAGGGGCAGACATTGAATTAACTCCTCAAATGGCGAGAGAAACACGTTTATTAAATGCCCTAAAATCAGTCTCAGATCAATACGATTACGTGCTAGTTGACTGTCCACCTTCATTAGGATTAATCACTGTGAACGCATTTACTGCCAGTGATTCAATCTTAATTCCAGTGCAAACCGAATACTACGCACTAGAAGGTCTAAGCCAACTATTAAACACTGTTCAATTAGTTAAGAAGCACTTTAACCCAGACCTAGAC
>NZ_JAHQYH010000006.1 GCF_019061205.1 Apilactobacillus waqarii | reverse complement strand
CACCTATTATGGATTTATTTTCTGGTGAAATAATATCCTATAACATTAGCAGCCATCCAAATATGAACTGTGTTATGAAGCCGCTGAAAGAAGTTATTCAATTAGTTAAGGGTTTACCATACAGAACGACCATTCATAGTGATCAGGGAGCTCAGTATCAAAGTCACATCTGGCAAAAAGAGCTTAAGAAGAATAAAATATTTCAAAGCATGTCCCGTAAGGGAAATTGTATTGATAACTCACCTATGGAATCATTTTTCCATATTATGAAAGCTGAAATCATGGACTGTAATTATGACTTTAAAGAGGATTTAATTTCATCAATGAAAATATGGATTGATTATTACAATAATCATCGTATTAAAACAAAACTAGGCGGAAAGTCACCGGTTCAATACCGGAAACTTTCCGCCTAGGAAAAACAATATAATAATGTACAACTTTTGGGGTGCACATCACCACTGGGCGTCTTTTTTATTTAGAATGTCTCTACATTATATTGAAAATCTATCAAGTAACAAAGTAGTGCAATCATGAATTCGAAATCTCTTCATCATCATAAGACCCTCTTTGGCTTAATAAGATTATAGTGAATTGTCTGCTTGGTTATGAGTTTGGTATTGATGATTGTTGTAATCATACAATGCCTTTTCAAAATCATGGAATGTGTGAACATCAGTAGGGTCTTCTTTACGACCCTTCTTCAATAATGTTCTTAGGTAATCAATCATACCTGGTGTTGTCTTTACTTGCTTAATTCCATCTATAATTTCTGATTCAGTCATATTAATCGCCTCTATCAATTCAATTTATATCTGAATCCAACTATATAGTAGCACCATAGATGTGAAGTGTTCAGTATTTAGTTCGATAAAAATTAAAATAAAAAAAGCCCTCCCAAACGGAGAGCTTTTTATTATTGTGTGATTTCAACTTTATCTAGTTTTACCTTAAATCCAGCGTTGGATAGGGTACCAGTAAGTGTGATGTTCTTGTCACCATATTTGGCGGAGTAACGGTAGGTATCTCCTTTACCAGTATCTGAGTCTGAATTGTAGATACGATCACTATTGTGTTGAGTTAAGTACACGTAAGTTGACTCGTTAGAGGCAACTTTCTTTAGTTCTTGTTGGTTGCTGATGGCTGAACTAGCTTGTTTGCTTAAAGATGTTTGGATGTAGAAATCTTTTCCCACAGGTAGGACAACAAAAATAAGCACAGCAAGGAATACTAAAATAATAATGTTTCTGATTGCCTTCATCATGGCACCTCCTTTGATTTTTGTAGTAATAAAAATATACCACTTTATAAACTTAATGAAAATGACAAACTATTGTCATCATTTTGTATTAACTCGTTAAAACGTTGATATAACATGCTTTTTATAGCATTTTTTAATACAACTGAAAGAATTGCTGTGCTATTATGTGGTTAGTACATAGCAAAGGTGGGTTACATTATGCAAATGAAGATGAGAAAATGGTTTTCACTTGGCATTGGGGTATATGTAATCTTAACTATTATTGATGGATTTTTGGAAGGATTCTACTATCAATCACCATCTACTTGGCGCACTCTAATGGGCGTAAGAGTCGTTAAGAATTTTAACCCCGGAGAATTCAACTTTAGCCTATTGATTACATGGAAGACATTGATTTACTTTGTTGTCATCATGCTAATCTGGATGGCTTTATATGGATTCATGGACTACATGCTAAAGGTAAATAAAAAGAACGGCTAAATTTAGCCGTTCTTTTTATTTAAAACTTTTTATTCATTAATTTTTCAATGATACTTTGCGCTACTAAAAATGATCTTTCGATAATAAGGTCATTCATAATATTTGGATTCCCGTCTTCCAATTCTGAAAATGCTTTTTCAAAATCTTCTTTAGATGGGTAAGAAGATAATTTCATAACAGTTTCATATTCACCCGGTTTATATTCATACAGAGTTTTTGTTTTCTTCTTAACATTCATTTTTTGAGGAAGATACATAGCATTACCTATTCTTCCTAACATTATTTCATGGTTAGTATCATTATCAATAACTCTTTGCTTTGGATAGATGTGTTCTACCTGTAAATTTTCTCCAAAACTAATAAAATCTGATAAGTATGTTAGATTTGCATGGATAGTTGCTAATGATCTTACACGGTTTGTGAAGTTCATTTGTTGGGTATTTTCATCTAATATCCATGATTTAAAGCTGTTTTCGAATGATTCCTTTTCTACACTTGCTGAGTATATTCTCTCTTTTCTTGATGGATAAAATTCATAAAGACGTGTATCACCGGCACTAGTCCAAGCACGTCTAACGAAGTCATATACATAGTAAATAGGTATATTGTTAACAGTTTTTATATATTCACTTGAATTCTTTTCTAAATCCCATAGTGAAGCGAAATATGATAGTGTTTTGTACGCAGTACTTAATCCGCGTTCGTAACCGATTTTTGAAGCGTCTATTTTACTATTTTGTTTTATTAATTTATCGAAAATGTTAGAAAGTAAAATGCTAATTTCTGTAGACTTTTGCAATATTTCTTCAATATTATTGGTAATATCATCTATGTGTGAAACGATTTTATTTAAAGTCTTTGGATCAACACTGGAATAAATACCAAGAATACCAAATCCAATTTGAATCTTTTCAGTGTCAGTGTCATCCACGAGAGAGGGTAGTCTTGATTGAATCATTCTTCCTAACCCAACACCGAGGTCGTAAAGGTTAATAACTCGATTTTCAGCGAATTCTTGGCTTGAAAAATTATCTAAAGTTAATCCTCTATTTTCAGTATCTTCTTTTTTCTCAATATAAAAATTAACAACATTTTTTAACAATTCTTCTTGTAGTTTAGACTTGTTTAGCTTTATTTCAGTATGGTCCCAAGCGGCAGCATATATTTCGTACTTTGTTAATTTTATACCACCTTTATTTAAACTTTCGAAAACATTTGCTATATTATCCTCACTTCCAAAGTAATGGATAATAGGAACTTCCAAACTGTCAACGTTTAAGTATTCATTCATCTCGTCCTGTAATCTTTTAATGGTATGTCTAATATCTTTAGATGATACATTTGAGAACTGGTACTTTATCTTATAATCATCGACGAGATCTGATAAATCTTCTTTATCAGTACTGTAATCGCTAGAAGAGGAAAGTAGCCTGTCAAAATCTTCTTTAGTTACTAATTTTCCGTCTTCAATAAAGCTATTTAATTTATCAAAAGTTTTGTTATATGATTCTTTTTGTAACTTCTTGAAATACTTTGCTTTATTGTATTTAAAATCCATAATGGTTGTCCATCTTTGTTGACCATCTAATAGTTTTTCTTCATCGCTTCCCATAGGAGCGTAAGTTAATAAGGCGCCAAATGGATATCCCTTATGTAGGCTTTCAATTAATTCTAACTGTTTTGTTTCAGTCCATACGTATCCTCTTTGAAATTTTGGCAGAACTAATCTATTTTGTAATGATGAAATAGTTGAGTTCATAGTTTTGTAATCGCTCATAGTAATCTCCTAATATATATTTACTATGACATTTTAACATCGATTTAACGCCTGTTTAACAGCTTTTTATTTTTTAAATTTAAGATCTGTTCCTTTTCTAACAAAGTCTGGAATTTCATTAATACCATGATTTTTTAAGTTATATTCCAATACAGCTTCTTTAACAAAATCATCAAAGTTATCGAAATCTGTCATATCTTTAGCTATTTTGCTAGCAATTTTTGGATATTTTTGGTAGTGAAGTAATTGCTCAGGTGTAATGCCAGAATCTCCAAAGAATTCATCACAATCCGTGTAGTCTGTGTGTTTGCCTAAAAAATCTGGATTGAATAAATCTGCAATGGTATATCCTTGGACATCTCGCATTCCGTCTAATGCATTTTCAACTATGTCTAATTTGTTTTGAACGCCGTCTACTTCTTTTTGTAATTCTAATACAGCTTTTTCGGCTTTATCTTTTCGTTTCATTGCTCTTTTTAAGTTGCGAATAGATAATTCGTATTCATGATTAGCTTCGTTTAATCTATCAATCTTATCTCTAAATTCATCCATAGAACTATCTCCTATTTTCTTTCTTTAATTAAGCTTTTAAGTTCAGTTAAAGTTGTACCAGATGACTTAACAAGTTTTTTAAATATATCCATTCTTTGTTGGAAGTTTTCTTTATGAGCTTGTAAGTCGTCTTGTTGTCCTGCAGTGGAAACAATTTCATCACGAATTCCATTTAGTTCTCTATGAATCTTTTTCATTCCTTCCAAGTCATCAAATTTTTCAGCCTCATCGAAAAGCTTATTTTCTAGGTCTTTATAGTCATTTAATTGTGACATTGCTTTATCTAAAAGTTTTTCCAATGTGTTTATGCCTTTTTTTTCTTCCATTAGGTCTTTATATTGATTAATTAATTCTTCAGTGTCCATTATCTTACCGCCTTGATTAAATTTTTATAATTATATTATAATACTTTTGTTATTTATTTAAATGGTCAAATTATACTTAGTGTAAATAAAAAGAACGGCTATTCCTAGCCGTTCTTTTGTTTTGCATAAATCGCAAATGGTTCTTCTGTTTTTTGGAATGTGAATCCAGCACGTTCAGCAACGTGTCTGCTTGATTCATTTTCAACTTCAGCTTTAATAATTAGCTTTTCCATATCAAAGAAGTTAAATGCATAACTAACAAGTGATTGCACACTGTTGTACATGATCCCTTTACCTTGATATTCACTGGATAACCAGTAGCCAATTTCAGCGGTATGGTTCACTTCATCCACATTGTGTAGATCAATCATACCGACTGGTTTTGCGCCATTTAAAATTGCTAGAACAAATATATTGTTTTCCTTAGCATAGCGAATGAATTTTGCTTCGTCATCAATTGATCGCATGTCCTTAGACCATGGTAGCCACTTGGCTAATTCTTCGCGGTCTTTATTAATGATGTCGTAAATTTCGGTGGACATAAATTCTTCGACTAACGCTAGACCATAATTTTGTCTATCTAGCTTAAATTCAGCGATATTATTCATAATTATCACTTCCTAGCATTTTGATTTCAGTATACCCTAAGGTATCTAAAAATGCACTGTTTATATTTACATAACTTTTACATAATTTTTATAGCGAATTTACATGGCAGGAATATATTAAAGATGTTCCATAAATAATTCATCAGGAGATGACACTAATGATTTCCAAAGCCAAATTAATGAGTGGCTTATTGCTATTTTTAACACTTTCAAGTACTGGGGTGGCCGCTTCAGCCAAGAGTAAAGTATCAAGTGCCAAGAAGAGTGGCGACGTCGTGACGTTATATCTTGCTCGACATGGGCAGACCACCGGGAATGTTTTAACTTTAAACGAAGGATGGGATGACTATCCATTAACACCACGGGGTGACTTAGTTGCTAAACAGGTGGGAGCAGGACTTCGTGGAGTTCACTTCACAGAAGCAGCATGTGGTAAACTGGTTCGCCATTTGAACACCATCAAGGACATGTTGGACTATTCAGGTAATAGTAAACTAACAGTGTTAGAAAGTCCTCAGTTTAGAGAGGCTGGTAGTGGTAAGTACGAATTATACAATGGTGATCAAAGCGACAAACTTGTGAATGATTATTATCATGTTAAAGACGATGCATCACTATCAAAGAAGTTTGGTACTCAATTTGTACCAAAGACAATCCAAGCTATTTATGAAATCGATAAAGATAGCGATTCACTTCCAAAGGCTGACCGAGCTGAATCTGCAAACCAAGTAATTAAAAGAGAAGCAGCCGGAATTAAGAGGGTTGCTAAATTAACTAAGAATAAAGATGGTAAAAATGCTCTAGTGGTAAGTTCAGGATACGTTATTGCTGCTTACCTATCGAAGTACGACCACAACTTAAGTAAAGCAGATAAACAATTACTAAGCACTGGTTCAATTCCTAACTCAGGCGTTACCAAAGTCTACTACAACGTAAAGACCGGTAAGGTTACATTTGGAAAGATTGGTGATCTAAGTTACGCCCAAAAGGGTGCTAAGTATCTACAAAGCCACAAGGTCAAGGAATCAGCTAGCATGAAAGTTGATTACGAAAAATAATTAAGTGACTTGTATTTTGAACGAATAATATGAAGAAATGCCAAAACTTGGCTAATTCGTCGACTGGATGCATGGTGATTATGGTAGGTAATTGTCGTTTATCTCCAGCCGAAAAGATTAATTGATCGATTATAGTTTCCGTAATCACTATTAATAATTAACATCACGCCATGAGGAATTTAATCCTTTACCTCATCCTTTACTTACAGTGCTGTTAGGCCTCGCATTCATAGAATTAGCCAAGGTAAAACAAAAAAGCAATCCGACAATGGATTGCTTTTTGTGTATAATGATAGTAACCGATATTTGGGAGGAAGAATATGTTAAAAAAAACATTTAATTGGTTCTCATATGGTACCATCTTGTATTTATTTCTAATTTTACTTGATAGTTTTGTAGAACTTTTGGTGCACGCAAAGGGTGCCTGGGAATCATTATTAGGTTTTAACATTATCAATATAAAGGGATTCTTGAACTTCAACATCGAATTAGATGTAAAAGCACTCCTAATCTTTTTCGTGTTCATCTTCGTTTGGACTGTTAGCTACATCTTCTACTATTTCGTAGCTGCAAAAGAAAAACAAGCATAACAAAAGAACGACTGTTATAGTCGTTCTTTTTTATTTGCCTTCATTGTTCTTAATTCGTCTTCGATTCTTAACATGTGGGTGTCAAAGTTTTTAATTTTATGTGCTAAGTGGTCGATGGCATCTTGCATTTTATCGCGTTTTTCTTCCATTAGACGCTTTTGTTCGACTAGTAGGGCTAATTGTTCATCTTCACTATTTTCGACGTTGTCGAATAGGTTAATGTATTGCTTTAAAGCGCTGATTTCCATTCCGGCATCACGCATTTTCTTCGCAAAACTAATTCGTCTAATCGCATGATCATCGAAGTCGCGGACACCGGATTCGTTTCTGTCGACGGTAGGGATAATGCTTTCTTTTTCGTAATAACGGATGGTAGATGCTGGCACACCGGTAATTTGACTGGCTTCTTTAATGTTCAAATTTTTTCACCTCAATGTCTTGCCTTAAAGTAGGCTTTAAGTAATATGATTACTTTATCATATTTTTAGGGGGATACAAGCATGAAGTATAAATTTGGCATTATTTTGCCAATTATTTTAATTAGCTATTTTTTGATTTTATTGGATAATTCTGTCGTATTTACTAGTACGGTTCAAATCGCCAGTAGTTTGCACATGACTAGTCAAAGTATTGCATGGATTACTAATATCTATGCATTGGTCTTTGGTAGTCTGTTGTTACTAGGTGGTCGTTTGGGTGATTTGTACGGCAGAAAGCCAATCTTCTTAATAGGTCTGGTCATCTTTACGTTATTCTCACTACTAGTCGGTCTCGCACCAAACGGCTTATTCATTATCGTTATGCGTGCTTTTCAAGGAATTGGTTCCGCAATTCTAGCACCAACATCATTGGCGTTGCTACTTGATACCTATGAAGGTAAGAAACGAGAAAAGGCCATTTCATTTTACGGTGTGACCGCCGGATTGGGTGCCAGTGTTGGACTAATCATTGGGGGATTAGTGACCACGTTTTATTCCTGGCGACTAGGTTTTCTGATCAACGTGCCACTGGGCATTTTATTGATTCTATTGACCATTTTCTTCGTGCCAAAGGTAAACGCCCAAGTGCATGCTCATTTGGACTACATCGGCTCAATTTTGTCCGTACTAGCCATCTTATCATTGGTTAATGCAATTAACGGTACAGGACACAAGGGACTATTTATCGCCATTTTTATCGTGTTATTGGTCATCTTCTTATTCCGTGAGGTCAAGATTGATAATCCAATCATGCCAATGGCCATCTTCAAGGACCAAGAACGTGTATCCGCATATATCGCTAGATTCTTTTATATCGGATCAATGTTTTCATTCTTCTTTTTAGTCCCACAAGTACTACAAAAGTACTATGGCTTCACGCCGCTACTTTCCGCATTTGGTTTCATGCCAGAAACGATTCCGCAATTCTTGTTTGGGATGCTTCAATCCAAGCTATCAAGTAAGTATAAAAACGAAAACCTATTGTTGTTTGGGACCATAGTGACCTTAATGGGTGTCTTAATGCTATTCGGTTTAGATTTAAAACACGGCTATATGATTTCAGTGGCACTACCAATGATTGTGATTGGAATCGGTCAAGGCTTCTCCTTTGGTCCACTGACAGTATCAGGAGTTGCCAATACGCCGAAGGAATTGGGTGGGGCGACATCCAGTGCGGTTAACGTTTTCCATCAACTAGGGAGTTCCATTCTATTGTCACTAGTGGTGACTTTGACAGCCGGCATCGCCAATGTGATTACCGCTTATCACTATCAAACACTATTAATGTCGCTATTGATGTTAGTTCCATTAATTATGGCAATTAATATCAAACGACTTCATCGCAAATAAAAAAGACTGCTCATTTGGGCGGTCTTTTTATTTCAAAAAATTAGATATTTTTCTAAAAATAGTATGTCTGGACAAACTTTAAAAAAACTTAAACATTTTATTTTCTAATGTTTTCTATCCTGCTGATGCCTTCAAATCAACTTTAAAATAAATATCATTAAAGAAAAATTATAAAATATAGGGAGATGCGGTTCTTATGTACGTTTCACGTTCCTTTAATTTAGTTAATTTTAGGTTTATACTCACATAAATTGAAGATGTTTTAACAGGGGGAGGCTTATAAAATGCTATATAATCACAAACAGTTCAGAAAAAATTCTGACAAGAAAATTATGAGAAAAGTAAAGAAAAATTGGGTTATATTATCTGTTGCTTCATTTTCATTAATTGGAGCAACTGCTATAATACAATCCAATCAAAACCTGGCATATGCTAGTGAAACTCAGGTTTCCGCAAATTCAAATACTAATCAAAATAATTCAACAATCGATAATCAAAAAAGTGATGCAAAGTCTCAATTAGACGCCGAAGCAAGTAAAATCAAGGATGATATCAATAACGATTCTTCTTTGTCTCAATCTGACAAAGATAGTCAGAAAGCCGAAGTAGATTCATACAAGGTCGTTGGTGAACAATCAATTGATAGTGCCACAGATGTTAACAGCATTAACCAAGCACTAAGTGATGGTAAGAACAACATTGATGCAAGCCACGTTGCAGGTCAAAACAGCACTGATTCAAATGCACCCAGCAATGCTAGTTCAAGTGCTGATCAAAGTGCTCAAAGCTCAGGTGATAACCCATCACAACAATCAGGCGCTTCATCAACATCATCAGACGATGCTTTAACAAGTTCTTCATCTAGCTCAGACGATAGTAATTCAGGACTATCATTTAGAGATGGAAGTTCAGATGCTCCTCAAGATAGTGATACCTATATTAGTGGACCTAAAAAAGATTATTCGGATGCAACTGCAAATACAAAATTGAAATATACAGGTGTCACATACGATTACACAACTGGTAATTATGTTATTAACTTTCAATTTGGTTCCAAAGTAATTACAAAAACCGGTGGAGCCAATCGGGTTCTAGAATTCGCTATAAATACAAGTCCTAACCTATCTAATAAGGTTAATCAAGTAACAGTTACCAATGCTGATGGTACAAGAATGTTGACTAACAATAATGGTCAATACTATGTTAAGTATTCTACTGGTAAAGTCGTTGGTGGAAATATTGATATCGCTGTATATGTGAATCCTGTTAAGGTAACCCCTGGTGACTGGATTTCTGCATTTATGTCAACTCATAGAGAACATTCTGATGGAAGTCTTTGGAATTATAGTACTGAAATAGCCTTTTCATCCACTAGAAGTTTGACTTATAACCAATTCGGTAACGATTTTAATTCGCAATTGTTATCCCAATTGCGATTCAATGAATTATACGATTTAAACCAAACATCTCCATTGAATCAAACCACTCAACTTATCAATAACTACACGTCACAAATTAATGCAATTACGACAGATGGAGACTTTATTTCTCAATTGAATTCTATTCAAAATTCATATAGAGCGGATAATAGTTCATTATCTAACGCTATTACACAATTAAACAATCAATCAACAACATCAACAAACAACGTTTCAAATCTTGCAAGTTTATCTTCTAATGATAAGCAATCTGCTAATAATTCGATTATGAGTGCTTTTCAAACATCACAATCGAATTTAATGGGTATTTCTCAATCGAGCCAAATATCTGGTATTTTATCAGACGGAATTAATTCTATTAAAAAAATTGAATTGCAGGCTACTATTAAGTCGGCTATTAATGATATTAATAATGCTGCTACAGATACTACTAATAGAATTCAATCTGACAATACATTAGATAAAGATAAAGTCAGTCAACAAGTGCAAAACGTTGTCGCAGATAAGAATAACTACACTAGTCAACTACAAGCTGCTAGTGATGCAGCAAATATAGCGGATATTCGTAATCAAGGTGTAAATAAAATTAGTAGTGAATACGTACCTGGTCCAGCTATAAGTAGTCAAAAAACCACTGCTAAATCACAACTAAATGATGAAGCCAACAAGATTAAAGCAGCTATCGATTCTGATAATACATTGACCAGCAACGAAAAGACTAGTCAAAAGAAAAAAGTGGATGATGTCAATGCAGCTGCTCAAGCCAAAATTGATGCAGCAACTACAGCAGATGGTATAAATGATGCATTAAATCAAGGTAAGAGAGATATTGATTCAGCTCATGCGACAAGTACTACAACCTTAGCTGATAAAAAGTCTAAAGCCAAAGCTCAATTAGACGCCGAAGCAACTAAGATTAGGAATGATATCGAAAATGATGCTACGTTAACGCAAGAACAGAAGAATGACCAAATTGATCAGTTGACGGAAGATAAATCTACAGCAGAACAAGCTATTGATAATGCCCAAGACGTTGATGGTATTAGTAAATCAATCAGCGACGGTATTTTGAATATGGATGCAGACCATCAACCTGGACAATCAGTTGATTCTCGAAAATCTAGTGCAAAGTCACAACTAAATGATGATGCAGCTAAGATTAAGCAAGCCATCGAAAATGATTCAACACTAACTCAAGACCAAAAGAGCGCTCAAATGGCTCAGTTAGCCACAGATAAAGCTGCGGCAGAACAAGCTATTGATAACGCGCAAAATGCTGATGCCGTTAACCAAGCAATCAGTGATGGTAATACTAAGATGGCTAAGGATCATCAAGCAGGAGACTCAATTGAATCTCAAAAATCATCTGCTAAGCAAGCCATTCAAGACGAAGCCAATAAGGTTAAGGCAGCAATCGATGCTGATACTAGTTTGACTAGCGCTGAAAAAGATCAACAAAAGAATGCTGTCGATTCAGCAGCTAATGCCGACCAAGCTAATATTGATGGTTTAACAAACGCCGACGATATCAATGCAGCAAAGAATCATGGTATCCAAGACGTTGATGGTAAACACGTATCAGGTACACCATTAGATACGCAAAAATCTACTGCTAAGTCACAAATTACTAATGAAGCCAACAAGATTAAGCAAGCTATCGTAAACGATACGACATTAACTCAAGCTGAAAAAAACGCTCAAACTGCTAAGGTAAATGCCGACGCAGATGCCGCTTCAAAGGCAATTGATAATGCAAGTGATGCCGACAGTGTTAATAAAGCAATTAGTGTTGGAACAAGCAACATTGATAATGATCACGTTTCAAAGGCACCAGTGGATAGCCAAAGATCAGATGCTTTAAATCAATTAGATGCTCAAGCAGCTAAGGTTAAGCAAGCTATCGCAAACGATTCAACATTAACTCAAGCTCAAAAGGATGTTCAAACTGCCAAGGTAGATGCTGACGCATCTGCTGGTAAACAAGCAATCCAAAACGCTACTGATGCTGATAGCATCAATAAAGCATTAAGTGATAACAGTGGCAAAATCGCTAACGACCACCAACCAGGAAGCTCAGTTGATAATCAAAAGGATTCTAACAACACTAACTTGGATGCTGAAGCAACCAAGGTTAAGAACCAAATCGATGCTGATGTTTCATTAACTGGTAAAGAAAAAGACCAACAAAAGAGTAATGTGGAAAGTGTTAAGGCAGCCGCCGAAGATAAGATTAATGCCGCAACCAATGCTGATGGTATTAAGTCTGCATACGACCAAGGTGTTAAAGACATTGATGCCCAATACGTTCCAGGTAAGACTTCATTACCTGATCAAAAGGCTAATGCCAAAGCTCAATTAGATGCCCAAGCTGCCAAGATTAAACAAGACATCGCAAACGATGCCACATTAACTCAAGCTGAAAAGAATGAACAAAGCGCAATGGTTGATGCTGACAAAGACTCAGCTGAAACAGCCATTGATAACGCTAAGGATGCCGATGCTGTTAACCAAGCAATCAGTGATGGTAACAGCAAGATTGCATCAGACCACAAACCTGGTAAGTCAATTGACGAACAAAAAGCTGACGCTAAGGCATCTATTCAAGCTGAAGCTACTAAGATTAAGTCTGAAATTGATGCAGACCCAACATTAACCAGTGAAGAAAAGGCTCAACAAAAGAGCAAGGTTGATAGTGTGAGCGCTGCTTACCAAGATAAGATTGATGGCCTAACAAATGTGGATGACATCCATAACCAAATCACTCAAAGTGTGAAAGACATTGATGATGTACACCAATCAGACAAGAGTTTAGACGACCAAAAGTCTGACGCTAAGTCACAATTGGATGCTCAAGCAGCTAAGATTAAACAAGACATCGCAAACGATGCCACATTAACTCAAGCTGATAAGGATGCGCAAAGGGCCAAGGTTGATGCTGATACAAATGCCGGCAAACAAGCAATCGACAACGCAGCTGATGCTGATAGCATTAACGGTTTAATTAAAGAGAACAAAGATAAGATTTCTGTCGACCACGTTTCACATGCATCTGTAGATGATCAAAAGGCAAGTAATAAGAAGGTATTGGACGACCAAGCAGCTAAGGTAAAACAAGATATCGCAAACGATAACACATTGACCCAATCTGAAAAGGACGCTCAAACTGCCAAGGTAGATGCTGATAGGGAAGCGGCTGAAAAGACAATCGATTCTGCCTCTGACGCTGAAGGTGTCAAGAAAGCTATTGATGCTGGTAACAATCAAATCAATGCTGACCATGTTCCAGGTAAATTAGTTGATGACCAAAAGGCTGCTGCTAAGAAACAATTGGACGACCAAGCAGCTAAAACTAAACAAGATATCGCAAACGATGCGACATTGACTCAAGCTGAAAAGGATGCCCAAAGTGCCAAGGTTGAAGCTGATAGAGACGCCGGCGAAAAGGCTATTGATGGTGCAAAAGACGCTGATGATATCAACAAGTTAATCAGTGACACTACAACTAAAATCAATGGTGACCACACTTCAGGCAAATCCTTGGCTGATCAAAAGGCTGCCAAGAAGAATGACCTAGACAACGAAGCCAACAAGATTAAGGGGCAAATTGATGCTGACAACACCTTAGGTCAAGCAGAAAAAGATGATCAAAAGGCAGCCATTGATGCCGATGTTGACGCTGGTAAGAAGGCTATTGATGCATCCTCCGATGCAGAAGGTATCAAACAAACTGTCGAAAGTAGTAACCAAAAGATTGATGGTGAACACAAATCAGGTAAGTCTGTGGCTGACCAAAAGTCTGATGCTAAGTCACAAATGGATGCAGAAGCCAACAAGATTAAGGCAGCTATTGACTCTGATGACACTTTGACTAGTGCTGAAAAAGCACAACAAAAGAAGAATGTTGATGATGCAAATAAAGCTGCCCAAGCTAAGATTGATGATGCTTCAAATGCAGATGAAATCAACAATGCAATCAAAGATGGTAATACTAATATTGATGGCCAACACAAATTAGGTACATCAGTTAAGGACCAACAAGATGCCGCTAAGAATCAATTAGACGCTGAAGCTAACAAGATTAAACAAGATATCGATAATGACCCAACTTTGAGTAAATCTGACAAAGATGCTCAAAAGGCCAAGGTTGATAATGATGTCCAAGCTGGTAAGGATGCCATTGACAAGCAATCAAATGCCGATGACATCAACCAATCAATCGCTGATGCCAAAAAGGCTATTGATGGTGAACATGTTTCCGGTACCCCATTGTCAGACCAAAAGACTGCTGCGCAAGATAAATTAAATGCACAAGCAAATCAAACTAAGCAAGTCATCGCAAATGATGCAACATTAACTTCCGACCAAAAGAAAGCACAAATTGATAAGGTTGACCAAGATGTTACAAACGGTATGAATGCTATTAATAGTGCAACCGACGCTGACGGCATTAATGATGCATTGAGTGATGCCAATAGTAGGATTGAAAATGACCACCAACCAAAAGACTCTGTAGATACACAAAAGAGTAATGCAACTTCTCAATTAGATACTGAAGCTGAAAAGAAGAAGCAAGATATCGCAAATGATACAACGTTAACTTCCGACCAAAAGAAAGCACAAAGTGCTAAGGTTGATGCAGATGTTGCCTCTGGTAAGCAAGCCATTAACAACGCAACGGATGCAGATAGCATCAACAAAGCACTTAGTGATGCTAACAAGGATATTGATGGTGCACACGTACCAGGAACACCATTGTCAGACCAAAAGAAGACTGCAAAATATAAACTGGATGAACAAGCGGCAAAGATAAAGAAAGATATCGATGATGACAACACCCTAACTAATGATGAAAAATCTGCTCAAAAAGCTAAGGTTGATGATGATGTAAAGTCTGGTAAAGATGCTATTGAAAATTCTGCAGACGCAGATAGTATTAACGGCTTGGTTAAAGAATATAACGGGGGTAATAGCGATAACGAAGATAAAGGAAAAATTGCTAGTGAACACGTTCCAAGTAAAGTATCATTACAAGATCAAAAGAGTAATGCTAAAAATCAACTAGATGACCAAGCAACTAAGGTTAAGAACGACATCGCAAACGATGTAACGTTAACTAAGGCAGAAAAAGATGCCCAAACTGCTCAAGTAGAAGCTGATAAGACAGCTGCAGAAAAGGCAATCGATAACGCTTCAGATGCGGAAGGCGTTAAGGAAGCAACTGATAATGGTAACAAGAATATTTCTAGCGACCACAATTCAGGAAAATCAGTAGATGACCAAAAGTCCGATGCTAAGAAACAATTAGAAGCACAAGCTACTAAAGTTAAGAAAGACATCCAAAATGATGTAACATTAACTCAAGCACAAAGGGATGCTCAAATTGCCAAGGTAGATGCTAACAAGTTTGCTGCTGAAAATGCGGTTGATGCTGCCACAGATGCTGATTCAATTAACAAGGCAATTGCCGATGGAAATAATAAGATTACTTCCGACCACGTTAAAGGAACTTCAGTAGATACTCAAAAGAGCAACGCCAAAGCTCAACTAGATGCCGAAGCAACCAATGTTAAGAATGATATCGACGCAGATAACACCTTAACCAGTGATGAAAAAGATGTTCAAAAGGCTAAGGTCGATGCCGATGTCAAAGCCGGTAAAGAAGCTATCGACAATTCCACAGAAGCTGATAACATCAACAAGGCAGTTAGTGATACTAACGCTCAAGTTGATAAGAAACACGTATCAGGCACACCGGTAGATAGTCAAAAATATGTTGCTAAAAAACAATTGGAAGACCAAGCTACTAAGACTAAGCAAGGCATTACAAATGACGCCACATTGACTCAATCAGAAAAAGATGCCCAAATTGCTAAGGTTGAAGCTGACAAGACTGCTGGAGAAAAGGCAATTGATGATGCCACAGATGCTGACACAATTAACCAAGCATTGGTTGATTGTAACAAGCAAATCAGTGCTGATCACGTCCCAGGTAAGTCATTAAGTGACCAAAAGGACGCTGCTAAGAAGCAACTAGATGCTGAAGCCGAAAAGACTAAGGCAACCATTGATGCTGACAAGACATTAACTAGTGCTGAAAAGGCACAACAAAAGGCTAATGTGGATGCCAAGGACAAGGCATCCCAAGATAATGTTGATGCTCAAACTAACGCTGACAACGTCAATAAATTAACTGCTCAAGGTGTCGAAGAAATTGATGCTCAATATGTCCCAGGTAAGGTTTCATTGAGTGATCAAAAGACTAATGCCAAGGCTAAACTGGAAGAAGAAGCTACTAAGGTTAAGAATGACATCTTAAATGACGCCACATTAACTAAGGCTGAAAAGGATGCCCAGATTTCTAATGTTGATGCTGATAAGGCCGCTGGTGAAAAGGCTATCGATGATGCCTTAGATGCTGATGGTATTAACCAAGCAGTCAGTGACAGCAATGCCAAGATGGACGCCGATTACGTTCCAGGCAAGACTTCATTACCAGACCAAAAGAGCAACGCAAAGGCTCAATTAGACGCTAAAGCTGCTAAGGTTAAGAATGACATCGCAAATGATGCCACTCTAACCCAATCAGAAAAGGATGCTCAAATGGCTCAAGTAGATGCTGATAAAGCTGCCGCTGAACAAGCCATCGACAACGCACCAGACGCTGACGGCATTAACCAATCTATCAGCAATGGTAATACTAAGATTGCTTCTGACTATGTTCCAGGCAAACCAGTTGATGACCAAAAGAGTGCTGCTAAGTCTGACCTAGATGCCAAGGCCGCTAAGGTTAAGAATGACATCGCAAACGATGCTACATTGACTCAATCTGAAAAGGATGCTCAAATGGCCAAGGTTGATGCAGATAAGTCTGCTGGAGAACAAGTAATTGTTAACGCTACTGATGCCGATAGCATTAACCAAATCATCAGCGACACCAACGCAAAGATTGATGCAGACCATGTTTCCAGTCAATCAGTTGATGATCAAAAGGTTGCTGCTAAGGATGCCATCAATAATGAAGCCAACAAGATTAAGGCCGCTATTGATGCCGATAAGACATTAATCAAGGCTGAAAAGCAACGTCAAAAGAACAACGTTGATCGTGCTCAAGCTGCCGCACAAGCAACCATTGATGGTTTGCCTAATGCCGATGACATTAACTCAGCAATTGCTCAACAAATCCAAATCATTGATGCTCAACACGTCAAGAAGCAAAACAACGGAAGTGGCCCAGAACAAACTATTCCACGTAATATTTACATGGTTAAGAACTTCTACAGATACCTAAGCACCAACTTCACTAAGAAGAACCGTGTTCAAGGTTACAAGTCTACATCCCGTCCAAACGCTGTGATGTTTAGAATCATCGGTGAAACTACCAACAAGAACGGTGTAAAGAGATACAAGGTATACCAAATCGTTGTTAAGAAGAATGGTTCATTCAAAGTGGACCGTAAGAAGTGGGGTTACATCACTGCTAAACCTTCTTACATGAGACCTTTGTACTACCGTAGCAACGTTCAACAAATCAAGGTTATTGGTAAGGGAATCCGTGAATACAAGAACGTTAAGTTAAGTAAGGCTGTGAAGGGCTACAAGCACGGAACTGTATTGAATGTTAAAGCAGTCAAGAAGTATGGTAGTACTTACAGATTACAATTAACTAACGGTTACTACATTACTGCCAACAAGAACTTGGTTCGTAAGCAAACAACACCACGTAACATTTACATGGTTAAAGGATTCTACAGATACTCAAGTGTCAACTTCAATCACAAGAACAGAATCAAAGGTTACAAGAAGCAAGCACGTCCAAACGCTGTGATGTTCAGAATTGTTGGTGAAACTACCAACAAGAATGGACTAAAGAGATACAAGGTATACCAAATCGTACGTAACAAGAAGGGTCTATTCAGAGTAGATCACAAGAAGTGGGGTTACATCACCACTAAGCCTTCATACGTAAAACCTTTGTACTACAGCAGCAAGGTTCGTTCTGTTCGCGTAATCGGTTCTAGAATCCGTGCCTACAAGAACATTAAGTTAACTAAGTCTGTGAAGTCATACAAACGCGGCACTGTTTTGAACGTTAAATCAGTGAAGAAGGTTGGTACTACTTACAGATTGCAATTAACTAATGGTAGTTACATCAGTGCTAACAAGAACTTAGTTCAAAAAATCAAATAACATTTGCTTTAAAATGATTTAGCTAAATAAAAAAGACTGCTCAAACGAGCAGCCTTTTTATTTTTTATGACGATCTTTAATCCACATGATAACTGTGATGAATAAAGCGATAATTACTATTAAATGAAAGATAGTACCAACAGTAGTATGCGGTAAGATATCGTTACTAATTAGCGCTAAGTTGATTAATAATAGTACAATCATCAGGATTGTGTAGATGTTTTTCATTGGTGAAACCTCCGAAATATTTGACTTTATTATATCTTTAATTTGATAACTTTAAAACTGTAACATAATCTTAGTAAAATCTTTACCACTATTACAGGAAAAATGTTCTATGATAGGGGCAGATAAAGTAATTTATCCAATCTATATCTTGAGGTGATATTATGAATTTGGAAAATACAAAAGATAAAGTTGTAGGTAAAGCAACCGAATTAAAAGGTAAGGCTACTGGTAGCAAGTTAGATGAATTAAAGGGTAAGGCACAAAACTTCTTCGGTAAGGCTAAGGACAGTTTCGATGAAGCTCGTCGTAAGTCGGAAGAACGCCGTAGCCAACGTGAAAACGAAAACAAGTAAACATAATAAAAAAGACGCCATTATGGCGTCTTTTTTATTTATCTAATGTCTTCTGAGTAGAATTGTTGTTTTGCTAAAGCAAGGTTACCAATGATTGATAACTTGTCAGCGTCTTGACTAGGAAGTGTGATGTATTGATCGATATCAACGACATCAAGATAGCCATCGAATAGCTTCTTGAATTGTTCCTTAATCTTACCTAATTCTATTTCGTTTAAGATACTACCACCTAAGATAACCTTTTGTGGTCTAATGAAGACAGTGGTTTGAATTACGGATTGTGCGATGTAGAACGCTACAGTATCCCATAGGGGGTTAAACATTGAGATTTCTTGTGGGCGTTGGTGAGTTCTGGCTTCGATGGCCTTGGTTGATACAAGTCCTTCTAGACAGTCACCTTGATATGGACAGGTTCCTTTGAAGTCTTGGTCGTTAACGTTTCTTTGGGGGATTATATGACCAATTTCAGGACTTCCCATATGTCCAACAAACTTTCCATCGTTTACAATTCCGACACCGACACCATCACTGATTGTGATGTATGCCAGACTCAAGATAGGATCATCGTTTAGAATCGAGCTAATGTACTCTCCATAGGCACGACTGTTAACATCAGTTGTAAATGAGATTGGAATATTGAAATGATGTTTGAATGTGCCCAATAGGTTGATATTTTGCCAGTTAGGGCGGGAGGATTCTTTAATATAACCGTATTGAGAAGAGTAAGTACGGAGTTCCAAAGGACCGAATGATGAGATACCAATAGCTGCTAAATCGTCAAAACCTTTGAAGTAGTCGATAGCTTTTTTCAAAGTTTCTTGAGGTTCAGTTAAATCAATTACAATCCAGTCTGAGATGTTGCACTTACCGTCACCAACGGCACAAACCATTTGGTTGTGATCAGTGGTACAGAGACTTCCTAATAACATATTCAACGCCTCTTTTTAGTGAAATTTTTCGTTATCTTGTTCTTGAATTTCCTTACGTCTTTCTTCGTATCCTGGTTTACCAAGTAGGGCAAACATGTTTTGCTTGTAGTCTTCAACGCCTGGTTGGTTGAATGGGTTGATACCGTTTAGGTAACCTGAAACTGCAATTGCAAATTCGAAGAAGTAGATTAAGTAACCTAAAGTAGCCTCGCTGTTGTCTTCAGCGGTTACCAACATGTTTGGTACGCCACCGTTTGTGTGGGCGATAACAACGGCTTCTCTAGCAGTCTTGTTAACTTCGTCCATTGTAGTGTTCTCCAAGTACTTTAGACCATCTAAGTTTTCTTCGTTGGCAGGAATACCTAGGTTTGAAGCAGGTTGTTTGATTTCAACAACTGTTTCCATTAGGTTACGCATCCCTTCTTGGATGTATTGACCCAATGAGTGTAAATCAGTACTGAAGATTGCTGAGCTAGGGTAGATACCCTTGTAGTTCTTTCCTTCAGTTTCACCCGCAAGTTGTTTCCACCATTCGGCTAGGAAACGAAGATGTGGTTCGTAACTTTCAAGGATTTCGTTAGTGTAGCCCTTACGGTACAAGATGTTTCGGAAAGCAGCGTATAGAAGTGAGTCGTTTTCATATAAAGGAGCGTCCTTTAATGCAACTTGAGCTTCGTGTGCACCGTCCATTAAATCATCGATGTTAGCACCTGATGCGGCAATTGGAAGTAGACCAACTGGAGTTAGGACTGAGTATCTTCCACCGATTCCATCAGGGATAACGAAACTAGTGTAGCCTTGATCGATTGCTTCATCGTGTAAAGCACCTTTCTTAGCGTCAGTAGTTACGTAAATGCGCTTGTTAGCTTCTTCTTCACCGTATTTTTCAATTAACTTTTCCTTGAAGATTCTAAATGCCATTGCTGGTTCAGTAGTGGTACCTGACTTAGAAATTACGTTAACTGAGAAGTCACGGTCACCGATTACACGTAGTAAGTCGGCAGTGTAAGCAGGGCTAATTGTGTTTCCTGCGAAGAAGATTTGAGGGTGCTTGTCAGTACCTTCTAAGTTGAAGAAACTTCCGTGTAGAAAATCTAATGCCATCTTGGCACCTAGGTATGAACCACCGATACCGATAACAACTAGGACATCAGAGTTTTCTTGAATGTCTCTGGCAGCGTCTTTAATACGATCGAATTCAACGGGATCGTATTCTTCTGGTAGGTTGACCCAGTCACCCATTTTGGCTTCAACACCGGTTCCGTGAACTAGTAGGTCACGGGCGGTTTGTACCATTGGGGCGATTTCCTTTAATTCATTTGATTGCACAAAGGACTTTAGACCTTTGGTGTCTAATTCAACTCGTTTCATTTTATGTTCCTCCATCGATTAATCAATCTTAACGATGTTTTCTTTGTAGTATTGTCTTGATGCTAGTGCGAAGTTACCGATTGTAGCTGAACCGTTGTCTTCACATGCGGGCATGGTGATGTAGTAGTCTAAGTCGCCAACTTCAACGTAGTCGTTGAACATTTCCTTAAATTGTTCACGAACTTTCTTGATAACTGGTTCTGAAATTACTCCACCACCTAAAATAACTTTTTGTGGACGAATGAATAGGGTAGCTTGCATTACCGCTTGGGCAATGTAGTAAGCCATGATGTCCCAGACAGGATCATCCATAGGAACATCTTTACCTTTCTTACCGCAACGAACGTCAAAAGTAGGACCAGCTGCTAGACCTTCTAGACAGCTATGGTGGTATGGACATAATCCTTTGAAGTCTAAATCGTCTGGATGGCGTTTTAGATAAATGTGTCCAGCTTCAGGGTGACCTAGAGAACCAATGAATGAACCTTCATTGATAATTCCGGCTCCAACACCAGTACCGAAAGTATAGTATACCAGTGTTTGTAATGGATTATGATTTCTAATTGATGTAATGTATTCACCATAAGCGGAACCATTAACATCAGTAGTCCAAAAGATAGGAATATCGAAGTGTTTCTTCATTGTTCCTAAGAAGTTAGTGTTGGACCAGTTTGGTTTTGGTGTGTCTGTTATATAACCATATTTTGGTGAGTCTGTGCGCACTTCGATGGGACCAAATGACGCAATACTCATGGCTGTTAAATCGTCGAATTTTTCAAAGTATTCAATACATTTGCTTAATGTTTCATCAGGAGTGGTGGTAGGAATTCTCACACTGTCAAGAATTTCATAGTTTTCATTACCTACGGCGCAAACAAATTTCGTTCCGCCTGCTTCAATGCTACCAAATTTCATAGTTGAATCTCCTTTAACCTTTTTCTTTGGGGAGTATTAGTTTTTGAATGCGCTCCCAATTTTTATTATGGACCCGATTTTTCTAAATACAAGGGAAAAATAGTTAAAAAAAGGTTAAGAATTGAAAAATTGGTTATCATGGATATATAACTATAATGACGGGCTTTTTAAAGATTTTATAAAGGTTATGTAAACGATTTCATTAATCCTTCAAACCTGATACAATTAGACACAATAATACGAAAAAAGTGAGGCTAGAAAAATGGATACAAAGTACTGGAATATCGATCGATTAGGTCGACTATACAAAGATTGGGACCCAGAAGTGTTAAAGAAATTGGCAACAAAGATTGCTAAATCCCACTGGCGTCCTGGATATCACATTACTACTCAGACCGGTTTGTTGAATGACCCCAACGGTTTTTCATATTTCAACAATCAATGGCACTTGTTCTACCAAGCATTCCCATACGGTGCTGTGCACGGTTTAAAGAGTTGGCAACACATGGTGTCAGACGACTTAGTCCACTGGAAGTTCATCGACAAACCAATGGTGCCGGACATATATTCTGACCGTAATGGATGTTATTCCGGTAGTGCCATTAATGTCGACGGTAAGCTATTCTTGATGTACACCGGAAACACTTTTGAGGGTGAAGAGATGGCCAGACATCCTTACCAATTAGGTGCGTGGATGGATGCCGATAATAATATTTCAAAACTAGATCACCCATTGATTGAAAGTGAACCGGAAGGAGTTACCGGTCACTTTAGAGACCCCCAAGTCATCAAACATGGTGACTACTACTACGCATTCTTGGGTGCCCAAACCGTCGATAATGCTGGTGAAATTCTAACCTACCGCTCAAAAGACATTGAAAACGGCTGGGAACTATACAAAAAGTTAGACCTAGGGACTGACAACTTGGGATACATGGCCGAATGTCCAAACGTTGGTTTCGTTGATGGCAAGGTCGTTGTGATTTTCTGCCCACAGGGTGCTGATAAACACGAATTCCATTATGACAACGTTCATCCAAACGCATATATCGTAGCGGATGACTTGGACTTTGAATCAATGAAGTTAATCAATCCTTCTAAAATGAAACAATTAGATGAAGGCTTTGACTACTACGCGACTCAAGTATTGAATGCTCCAGATGGTCGTTTGCTATCAGTTGGCTGGATTGGTTTACCTGATACCGAATACCTATCTGATCAAGAAGGTTGGGAAGGTGAACTTTCAATGGTAAGAGAATTACACATTGAAAACGGCAACTTGAACCAACGACCAGTCCAAGAATTCAAACAATTAATCGAAGAAGACGAAGCAAGTGACACTGATTTGCAAAAACACATTGAAGCCGTACCATTTGATGAACACTTCAATTTGAATTTGGAATCAGAAGATAGCTATCTTCGTTTGTCATACGATGAAAGTGACCAAGAATGGACATTGAAACGTAAAAATGTCGGTGAAGACGTTTCAATTCGCACATTCAATGGTGAAGCTTCATCAATTGACTTCTATTTAGACAACACTGTATTTGAAATCTACATTCTAGGTGGCAAGATTACCATGAGCGGACAATTCTTCCACGACGGTAATGAAGTCAGGGTGAATAGTGAAAATATGAGTGTAAAACAAAATAAAATCAGTAATATGTAAAACAAAAGGCAACTAGTTTGATGGCTAGTTGCCTTTTTTATTTGCTATCGACTTAGTAGTTAATCACATTGTTTTCTCCAATTTGTAACTTCGGAACTTTTACTCTAACACTTGTCTTTTTATTAAATTCCTTTTGATCAATTGTGATTAAATTTGATTTTCTTAATTTCTTTTGACTAATAAAAATTGTATTTCCACTAGAATCTGCTACGAATTCCTTAACTAACTTTCCTCTGTTAAAAACTCTGATGGTAGATGGGGCTACATTGCTAAGATAAATTTTTTCACCATTTTTGTTTCTTGTGTTTTTATAAACTACAGTCTTTTCAGTGGCGTATTTGTTTGAACCAATTTTATATTTGTTAGAAACAATCTTACCTTTACGGTTTACTCCATATACAGTAAAAGTTCCGTATCCTTTAAAGTGGTACTTTACATTGAATGCTGAATGTTTATCGACCTTAAATATACGAACTTTATTATGCCCATACTTAACGGCGATTTTACTGAATCCCTCAGCTTGACCTTTAATTAGAAGTTGTTTATTGGTTGCGTTGTATTTATAAGAAACCCTCGATACTCTAGGTTTTACTTTCATGTATTCTATTACATCTACATATTGATTTGGATTAACTGAATCGTTATCAATAGCTGTTGAATATCTTTTATTCATTCCTCTAACATCACAAGGTTGAATGCTATAGAATCTATTAGCTGGATTCATAACAGACTTGCTATTAACTTTATTGTGAGCCAATCCTAAAGCATGGCCTAATTCATGTTCAGCTACATGGATTTGATCATCAGTAGAGTACCCATACTTTTCAAAAACGGCTCTATTAATCATAACATTATTCCTAATAATATAACCGTTGCTAGGATTGTATCTTACTGCATCATATCCAGCTATTGTTAGACCTTTTTTAGAAGAGTCGTTATATGATGTCAAGTTGGTTTTTGATGATTCTTTTGAGGTCCATTTAAAGCCTTTTTGTTTCCATGCTTCCACAGCCTTTTTCCAAACATATTTATAGTGAACTGAGGTAGATTTATCATGGTAGTTTGCCGTTTTTTTAGAGTATCTATACGAGAGCATAGGAGTTGTTTCATATGTGGATGCTTTTGCATTAACTGTGATAGTTGATGCTACTGCCAAAACTCCCAAAGATCCCAATACGCTACTTAAAATTCTTTTATTGACCATAATTATCAATCCTTCTTTCGCATAAATTATATCATCATAATTTTTATGTATTTTATAATGTTTTTTTAAATAAAAAAGTAATGTTTATATAACTCATTTAATATTTAACTTGTATAAGTCATGTTATTTATTTATAAATATCAGATAGATGATTACTTTGATAAACAACATGTAAAACAAAAGGCAACTAGATTGATTCTGGTTGCCTTTTTTATTTGCTATCGACTTAATTAAAATTTAATAATATAATTATAATTGAAACGTAATAATTATATTCGGGGGATACATTTATGAAGTTTAAGAACATGATCAAGCTACTAGTATTAGTAGCATTCGCATTTGTTGCCGTTAGTTTTTCAACTAATAGGGCATCGGCATCAACTAGGGTTCACTATGTTGATAGTTTTCCAAAGCAAATGCGTGGAATTTGGTACGAAGTAGTTAAGTATAAAGGTCAAAAAGGTGCAGAGGCTCTCGAAATCACTAAGAAAAAAGTGTATCAAGAAGACAGTGACGGTAGCAAATATGGTATCGTATTACATAATGTGAACGAAAAACACGTTAAAGATCACAAAAAAGCTTTCTTTAAACCTAAGTATGCCGGATACTATATAGGTGACGATGGTAAAAAAGTTTATTTTGTAAAGCCATGGAATGCAAAGAAAAGTTCAAAACCAAATTCTCTTCTATCCTATACAAAATTTAAGGGGCATCAAATGTTAGTTATTTATGATGCAGATGATAATAATGACTTTGGATTCTTTAGAACTCCAAAGTTAGCAAAAGAATTTGTGAATAACGTTAACTAAAGATAATACAAACATTTCACGGGGGATACACATATGAGGTTCGAAAACATTATCAAATTGATAGTGTTAGTAATGTTTGCTTTCATTGCCGTTAGTTTCTCCACCACCAAAGCCTCAGCACAGATCCACTACATCAGCTCAAATCCAAAGAGTATTCGTGGAACTTGGTATGGTGAAAAAGAAATTGATGGTCAAGATTACCACATGTCGATTTCCTTTGATAAAAAGAAGGCCGTTTTCGTGGATGGTTACGAATCTGAAACCGGAAGCGAGATTCATAGTATTTACGAAAAACACGTCAAAGCTCGTAAAGGAGCGTTTTTTACTCCGGTCTACAGCGGATACTACAGACAAAACGGTCACAATGAATATTTCTCAAAGCCATGGGGGACCAGCAAGTCGACCAATCCAGAGACGACTTATGGTTATGGCGAATACAGAGGACATGAAACATTAGTGATGCTAAACAATAATACCGGTGAGAAGGTTGGCTTCTTTAGATCAGAGAGATTAGCCGATAAATACTCAGACCGATTTTAAACAAAAAGCAGCTAGTTTAAATTTCTAGTTGCTTTTTTTATTTTTGTATAATATTATATGTCGTATAATATAATTTGAAATATAATTGGAGATGTTCAAATGGCCATTAAAGTAGCAACAAAGCTATTAGATGGTTGTGTCTTGGGTCTATTGGAACAAGAAGAGATGTATGGATATGAACTTACTAAGCGAGTTCAAGAATCCATTAATGTTTCTAATTCGACAATGTATCCGGTCATGCGCCGTTTAAAATCAGAGGGATTGGTCGACACATACGACGAATCGTTTGAAGGAAGAAACCGCAGATACTACCGAATTACTGAAGCAGGGAAGACACAGCTAGAAGAAGTAAAGACGGAATGGATGACGTTTAAGACCGGCATCGATGACTTAATGGGGGGATAAATTTGAATCAGTATATCGAGGAACTGACTCAACACTTAAAGAAACTTAGCGAACAAGACGCGATGGATGCTATCAGCTATTACACCGACTATCTAACGGATGGAAACTTAAATACATACGAGGAATGTGTTAAGGAATTAGGTACACCAAACCGTTTAGCACTACAAATTCGTGCCGATATTTCTATCAACAATTCAGATAGTTCAACACCACAAAAATTCTGGGAACTACCATCAATTGTGATCTTGGCATTGTTTGCCAGCCCACTACTAGTGCCAGTCGTAATCAGTCTAATTCTAGTAATTTTTGCTACCGTTTTAGCAGCCAGCTTAATGGTACTTGCTGTGGTATTAGTATTAATTTTGACCTTTATCGTTTTCCTATGTACAACGGTATGGGGCGTGACTAACATTACCGGTCACTTGTTTGAAAGTATCATGGTATTAGGGGTGGCGCTATTCTCCCTAGGACTTTCCATGGAACTATATCCATTATCAAAATGGTTAGTGAGAAAGTTGGCCAACTGGATTCAACACGTCACAATCTGGACATACAAGAAGTGCCTAAGATATGGCAATGCTGAAGGGAGAGTCAACAATGAAGAAATTTAGTCTAATCGGATTAGGTCTAATCGTTGCTGGAGGAATCGTCTTCTCAATTGGATACGCTAAGGCCGACCAAAGCATCACCGATATTTTCTTTAGTCGTAACATGGATAAGACATACACCAAACAGGTAAAGGCATACGACAAAATTAGTGCGTATGGAAATATCAATCTAACAATTAAATCCGGTAGCAAGTTTACCATTACCTCAACAGATTCCAAGGATCATCCACTGGCATATAAGGTGCAAAACAATACCTTGGAACTACGCCAAGATAATAACGAAAGTAGCTTCTCAACCAACTTCCAAATGGGTGAATTATCACGACTATCATTTGTGACCGTGACAGTGCCAAGTCACCAATTGACTAAGGTTGATGGGCTCGATAATCGTTTCAGTCTAAAGCTAAAACACTACAGTAATAAATTGCCAATGGACATTACCGGATGGGGTAACGTCAAATTAAAGGACGTTAACGCCAAGTCAATTCGTGTGCGCGGCATCGAAGACCGTGTCTCAGTCGTTGATAGTACATTCAATGGGGATGCTAGCCAAATCGATGCAGGTGATAACTACGTTGACCTACACAATAGTAGTTTTAAGTCATTGGCAGTCAGGGCAACTAATGGGGATGTTAACATCGACAGACCGACAATTGAAAGTCATATGTCAGTTACTACCGACACTGGTAACATCTTCGCACAATTAAAGAAATCAGAAGATGCGCAATTAGATGTGAAGACATCTGGACCAAAGCCAACGGTGAAAACAGCAACTAAGGCGGTTAACACTGACAAACAATATCGATTCAAGTCCAATACAGGAACAATTACAGTGTTAGAATAATCATTTTACGATATAGCATATAAATTTATTAGCAAATATAGTAAAATTATAAGTATAATAATGTAAATCATATCAGGAGGGACAATAACGTGTTTAACGATAAAATCGTTTTTAATTACATGTATAATTTATGGGTAGCTGTCTACTCAGACTTAAGTGACGCTGACGTCGAAGAAATTGGCCAAGTGCTATTAAAGAATAGTAAGGAAGAATACAACAGCCAAAATGATCAAAATATCACCGACGACGACTTCATTGATATGATTTCCGAATACTCAGAAGACATTCGTGAACAAGCTGTAAGTGAAGCTGAAGAAGATATTAAAAAACACCGTGCACCTAAGTTCAAAAAGGTAGACGGTAAGTGGAATATTTAAAGAATTAGACCGACTCGATTGAGTCGGTCTTTTTTTATGCGTATGTATAGGTGATTAGTTAATGAAAAATAAATACATTGTTAAAAATGTATTAAAAGCCTAAAATGTTTATTAGATTTTATTTAATTTTAGGGGGGGTTACTTATCAATAATAAAAGTAAAAATCAACATAACTCGTTAAAAAAGTTAATTATAAAGGCTTCGGTAACGGTTGCTGCAGTTTCGTTTGGAGCATTTATTTCGGGGGGGTTAAATGCACATGCGGACGATAGTAGTAGCCATACCTTCGTAATTTTTGATCGCAGTGGTAATTTTATTGAAAATAAGAATTTATCTAACGAGTATGATGATTGGACTGGAAATCAATTGAAAGAAGAATTAAGACAAGAGGGTTTTATCGTTGACTCCAAGTCTAATATTGATAACTATTATAATTCTCCATTTACCGATGTTTCTGTAATTGCTCCGAAACATATTCTCACTTTAAATTATGTTGATCAAAACGGTAAAACAGTATATGTTGAAAAACACGCTGTAACAAATTATGGTCAGACCGATGTACAGAAAAACCTAAGCGATAATTATACAGTTGATAATGATCAAAAATCTGTTAATAATTCTAATACGAATTACACCGTTAAAGTTACAGCAAAAGATGGAATAAATGATTCTTTTCAACAAAAAGAAAACGATATATTTACAGATACTCCAGCAGTAAATGAAGTATATTCATCAAATGATTTATCTACCCAATCTGGAAATAGTTATACATACAACGCAAATATAACTATCCAAGATCAAACGGGGAAGCGTTTAGGATCATATGTTCTTAGCAATGAAGATTCTAACATTGTTTCGTTTGACGAGATAATAGAAAATTATAATAAGGATTATGATACAAGTGGTTTGCCTAAGTATGTTGATTTAACACAAGGAAATCAGATATTTACAGTGAATAGTCATAATGTGGATGAGGACAATAAGCCAATTGGTAATAATGATAAAGTAGTGTTTAAAATAATTGATCAACATGGGAACTTTGTTGAATACCTAACATTTAACACTTATAGAAAAAAACTTAAAACTATTGAATTAGCAGATCGATTAAAACAGGAAAAAATGATACTTCATAATAATCCTGCTTTATCGAATGAATATGTACCAGATGGAACATATAACATGGATGTTAATGTTATTGCTCCTTATCAGATTGACAAAGTAAACTATATTAATCAAGATAATCAATTAATATTTAGTTCATATCATCTCGCATCTAGTAAAGATTTTAAAATTGATGTAAGTAATGATTTATACCGAATGCCTAGAGGAACTATCCTTGACCTTGACGATAATAATTATATAGATAATAAGCCTGAACAAAATGTTTATGTTACCGAAGACTTGAAACAAACACCATATCAAAAAATGAGCGATTTGACATTAAATTATGATAGCTTTTCACAAGTGAATCCCGTGTCAATTGATTATTTAGATAGTGATGATACTAGCGGTATTACATACTTGGGATATTCAGCAATTATCATTCTAAAAAATCAATATGGAAAAATTGTAAGAGCTGATAGAATTGATGGTTACCAATGGAATCTTGTTAAATTTGATTATTTAAGCGACGAAAATAAGGCTGATTATGATCTTTCTTCTTTACCGGAATATATTGATTTATCATTGGGAATGCAAACTTTTGTAATAAAGAGCTTGAAGCCAGATAATACATCCACTGATATTGATAAGGTTAATTCAAAATCAACTGTTAAAAAAGTTGATAATAAACCTGATAAGCGAAAATTAGTTGGAAGTCAAAAACCAACTAAATTACAATGGAAATCCCTTATTTTGGCCATAAATGCAGATAAAAAATCTGTTAAGACTGATACCGCCAAGCTTAAAACTTTGAAGAAAAAGATGAAGAAGCGTGCAACTAAGAAACAAAAATCGACTTACAAGAAACTTCAAACAAAATTATCCGCTGAAAAGAAAGCATTTAATTCAGTAAAAACTAAAGAAAGAAAACTAGCTAAGTACTTCAAGAGTGTTTCAACTATCAATCACGAAAGTAAACAAATTAAGTCATTAACTGCTCAAATTAAAAAGCTAAAGAAAAAGCATTCTAAGTCAAGTAAGAAATTGTACAAAAAAGACTTGAAAGCCTTAAAGAAAGCTAACAAATCATTGAAAGCAGCAAATAAGTTTGTAAAGAATTACAAGTAATAAAAAAGCAGATCTAAATAGGTCTGCTTTTTGTATGTTTATACTAAAATAATAACCTTAATATAACCCAATTGTTAAAAAATGATTAGATGTATTATAATGCAATTATAGTTTAATAAATTCTTAAGGTTTACATTTAGGGGGAGTATGCATGAAGGAATCAAAGGATACTAGTTTAAAAGGTTATAACTACTGGAAGAAAGCACTGTACTCATCAGTTGTACTTGGAGCGATTTTTGTTGGTGGACAATATATAAGTACAGTTCACGCAAATGCAGATACTACACAAAACTCAAATCAATCTAATCAAGTACAAATCACTTTTATCAATACGAATGATCACAGTGAGGCACTTCCTAGCACTATTAGTGGTTATGTTGGACAATCATCAAATTTAATTAGTACTAAGACTAAGCTTCAAGATTTAGGATATGATGTATCAAATATTCCAGATACATATACACCAAACACATCAAATACAGAAGATAATCAAGATGCTAACACTTTTTATGTGAATCCAATTGGTGCAACAAATAAGCCAAACAACCTTAATGGTAAAAATAAATTAATATTCCAAATTAGAGATCAAAATAATAACTACATTGAATCTAAATATTCAAGTACTGATAGCAGTGAATATGACTTAAATCCAAATTCAAATGCGGATTATGCAAAAATTATTGGTGATTTAAATCAAGAACAAGATAAGTTTAGGTTATATGGTTCAAGCTCTAATGCAAATACATCTAATCCTCAAAGTACTAATACAAATGATGATGATATTGCTGAGTTACATAATGGTGATAATATTTTTACCATCAGTGTTACAGCTCCTACACACTCATTGACAATTAATTATGTAAATAAACACAATGTAACAGTATTCAAAACAATCAGACAAGTTACGGACTACGGTCACACTAATTTTTACAGTGATTCAAATTATTTTAGTGATGGACAAATATCAATTAATCCAGGACAACCTTATGTTGCCAATAATCAAGAATCAGCAACTATTAACGTTACAACAGCTGATACATTCAATGTACCTTCTAATCCAAATGATGTTAGTACCTATAATTATGATTATTCAGGTCCAACTGTAAGTAGCGTAAGTGACGCAAACGGATCTCAAAATCCAAGTCAGAATGCCTACTATACAACTGTTAATATTGTTGGTTCGGATAACAAAAATATTGTTTCTTTGATATTAGGTAGTAATGATTCTCAATTTGTTAGTACTAACGACCTAGGTCCAGATGATAATGATTATGACTCACTTGTGGACTTTGATAATGTAACTGATATGCCATCATTCCTTGATTTAACCAAGGGTCCATACACCTTCCACAGTACGGATACATTATCAGGTCTACAAGCATCAAGTGTAGCAGCAAAGAGTCAAGCAGCTGCAGAACAACAAGCATCTTCATCTGCTCAGCCTTCACAATCAAATCAACCACAACAAGCAGATCCGCAATCATCTGCATCACAACCAACTGTAGAATCTGCAAAGAGCAGCGCAGTAGTTTCATCTGCATCACAACCATCAATTGAACCAGCAAAAAGTAGTGCACAACCATCATCTGTACCAGCTGAACAACATGCTGATCCAGCTGTTCAATCACACTCAACCGCTGCTCCAGTTGCTTCTACAGCGAAATCAACACCAGAACCCGAAACAAAGAAAACACCACAACCGGTAGCTAAACCAGCGCAACAACCTGCCAAACCAGTTGTTAAAGCTAAGACTGAGAATGCCAAACCAACCAAAGCACAATTAAAAACGATTACTAAGACATACAAACGAAGTGAACATGCTGTTAAGACTGATACAGCTAAATTGAAATCTTTGAAGAAAAAGATGAAAAAACATGTTACCAAAGAACAAAAGACGACTTACAAGAAACTTCAAACAAAATTAGCCGTTGAAAAGAAAGCACTTAAATCAGTAAAAGCACAGGAAGAAAAGGTTACTAAGTACTTCAAGAGCATTTCAACTATCAACCGTGATAAGAAACAAATTAAGTCATTAACTGCACAAATGAAGAAGTTAAAGAAAAAGCATTCAAAGGCAAACAAGAAGAATGCCGCTAAAGTGCAAAAGGCTTTAAAGAAAGCTAACAAATCATTGAAAGCAGCTACTAAGTTTGTAAAAAATTACAAATAATCACTAAAGCAGACCTGAATAGGCCTGCTTTTTAGTTTGCCTTTAAAAATTTTGTTACTTTTTTTAAGAAATGGTAAAAATCGCGGCATTAATATACACATCGTTCAAAGAACTCTTAAAATGGAGTTGTAAAAAGAAATAGGAAAGAAGCTGTGTATTATGACTAAATTCAATAATACTAAGAAATGGGTATATGCCGCAGCCATGACTGGGGTATTATTTGCTGGAGCCCAATATGCTAATTCATCCAGTAACTATTTAGCTAAGGCGGATACCACAAACAATACGTCTCAACATCAATACAAATACAATTCAACAATTAACTTCCAAGATCAAAACAAGAACTCACTTGGTGGTGTGACTGCTTCAAGTGATAGCAATAACTTCCAAAAGTCACGTCTTTCATACACTTTGCACTACAACAATAAGACATATGACTTTACTGACCAAATCAAGAACGACAAGGATATTCCCGACACCATTGATTTAAGCAAGTCAGAATACAACTACACCTTGAATCAACCAACTCACACTTTGACAGTTAATGTCATTGATAAGGATACTCATGCTGTTCTTGCTACCAAGGGTTATACTGTAACCGACTTTGGTACAACTGACATTAAGGACTTAGTTGAACCATTCTCAAATGATTACAGCTATAGTTACTCAGATCCATTCAACTATGAAGACCAATACAACGTTGAAGTATCAAAGGCTAACGTATCAAGTGCCAGTGGCACTACTATTCATGGTCAAGCTTCCGCATCTTACGATAACGAAGGCAAACAAAGTGCTTCAACTACCACATCATCAGCCGCTGCTTCAACTGGAACTAACACTAATGAAAGTTCTACTTCAAGTGAAAGCTCATCAGCTGAAACATCAAGTGCAGCTAGTTCAAGTCAATCCAGCGAAGCTTCAAGTGCTGAAAGTTCAAACGCATCAAGCGCAGAAAGCTCAACACAAAGCTCAGCGGAATCATCAAAGGCTATCCAAAGCAGTGAAGCTTCAAGTGAAGCAACTAACTCATCACAATCTAAAAACCAAAGCTCTGAAGCCGCTAACACTTCATCAGCTGAATCATCAGTTGCTTCATCTGTAGCAACATCAATGGCTGAAAAGAAGTCAGAAGCTAACAAGGATAACGAAAAGACATCAGTTATTTATGATCCTGTAAACCCAGGTGAAGAAAAGGCCGGTAACAATGCCGGTGAACCCGCAAAGACTGAAGCTAACAAGTTACCACAAACTGGTGATAAGACTAATCAACAAGCAGTTGCTGGCGTTGGCATCATCGCTATGATTGTTGGTGCTGTTCTTGGATTCTTTGGTAAGAAGAAAGGATAGATAATCTATCTATATATATGAAAAGAAGACCCGGTGGGGTCTTCTTTTTTTAGGCAAAATAAGACAAAAAGTACATAAAAAAATATATAATGATTAAAGGAAGTTAATTTTATTGTAATTAAAATTTTATATTGAAAAGAGACGGTTAATTATGAAGTTCGATAAGAGAGATTCAAAACTATTCAAGAACACTAAAAAGTTCGTTTACGTTTCAGCAATTACAGGGGTATTGTTGACTGGAACACAAGCAGGTCAATTCGCATCTACATACACAGCGCACGCGGATGAAACTGCACAAGCAAAATATAGTGCTAAAGTTGATTTTAAAGATCAAAATGGTGATGATATTGCAGCATATAATTTAAGTAGTAGTGATGCTCAATACGATATTACAGGTATTTTATCTCAATTAAATGTAACCAGTAACCAAAAGTCAGTTGATATCAGTAAGGGAGATAGTACCGTTACTGCTGATGCACCTACTCATACATTACATGCTGAAATCGTAGATCAAAACCACAATAAGATTTTCGAAAAAGACTATACAGTAACTGATTATTCTCAATTTTTAAACGATTTAGTTAGTCATGTTCCAAGTAATTATGGATATGATACAAAGGGACTAAACACAAGTGCAGCTCAAACTAGTTTTACATTACCAGTACAAGCACCAACTACCACAGTTGTTAACCAAAACACTCAACAAAACAACACAACTACTGAAACTACCACTCAAACTTCTGGAGATACTACAGTTCAATCAAGTGCTTCAGACGAAACTGTAAAGAGTTCAGCACAATCAAGCACATCAAGTGAAGCAGAAAAGAGCTCATCAGCTCAATCATCTTCATCAAGTGATGACAAGAAGGAAAGTGCATCATCAGCTTCAACTAGTGAAACAACTAAACCAGTTGAACAATCTAGCGAAGCTACTAACCCATCTGCCCAATCAAGTGAATCAACTAAGGAATCAAGCTCAGCAACTCAAAACGTAAAATCAGAAGCTGCTTCTTCAGTTGCTTCATCAGAAAATGTATCATCAACTGCTGCTACTTCAACTGAAAGTTCAGCACAATCATCAAATTCTTCATCATTAGCATCACAAGCTCCGAAGAGTGATGAAAAGACAATGGTCATTGCTGATCCTGCAAACAAGGGTGAAGAAAAGAAGGCTGCTGCAAAGGAAACTAAACAAACTCCAGTTGCAGAAAAGAAGGACGTTCGTGCTAAATTACCGCAAACTGGTGATAACACTAACCAAGCTAGAGCAATCGCATTAGGTGTTGCTACCATTGCAATTGGTCTAGGACTTGCTTACTTCGGGCTAAGAAGAAAGAACAAATAGATTAACTGTTTCAATTTTATATAAATATTAAGACGATGAAATTACGTATGTAATTTCGTCGTCTTTTTTGCATTTTTGGGCAAAAACATCTAACAATTATCTAAAATTGGCAATAAGTTTATTTAATTAATTGTACTTTTTATCCAAAAAAATCTCACCACAAACTCATTTTTTGCCAGTAAAAATGCCGTATTTAGCTGTAATTTTCTAAAAGTGCTTAAATTTTTATACAAAAAAATTAAGCAGAAAGCTTAATTATACTTCCTATCTAAAACATTTATATAACAACGTTTACAGCATATTGGTTTTAAAATGTTATTTTGCAAAAAAAACCTTAAAAACATTGATACGAAAGTCATCAAAGTTACTTTTCTAATTTATCTAAACTTTTCCTTAATTTTCTTATAAAAGTATTAAAATACTTATCTAAATATTAAGTTGCTTAAGAATGATTTAAAAGCAATCAAATCGGGTGCAAATTAAATATTTTTGGTCTTATAATCTAATTTGTAATGATACAGATTGTTTAAATTTTGTTGTTTAAGAGAGAGGACGTTGGAAAATATGAAACAATATTTTGACAGAAATAATAAATATTCAAGTAAATCAAAAATTTCCAAGAAATGGATTTATGCTGCTGCCGTCACAGGTGTTTTAATCACTGGTGCTAAAGCAGCGCAAAATACTGACAATGGTTCTATTGACGCTAAGGCTGCATCAAAGACTACAACTGTTAAGAAGTATCCTCAAACAATTACAGTTCATGTCGTTGACCAATATGGTACTGATTTTACAGTTACAGGTTGGACTGTAGATCTTAACAGTGATAAGAAAAGCTATAACTTACAAAGTGTTATTTCCAGGCTAAACGGATTGAATTCTCAGTTTGATACAAGCAGTATCAATCAAGAGATTAGTAATCCTTCAATTGATGGAACCCAAGGTAGTTACACTTTTATGGTTAAAAATATAACAAGAGAACAACAATCCGCTGCTGCAGCTCAAAAATCTCAAGCAGCACAACAAAACAGCGCTTCAAGTTCACAAAGTAGTGCATCAAGCAGCTCATCAGCTCAAAGCAGCGCATCAAGTGCTTCATCAGACCAAAGTAGTTCATCAAATAGCAACAGCGGTGTAACAACTCCAGTCACTGCTAATACAAATAAGCAAGTAACAGTAACAGTTCATAGTAAATACAATAATAATGATGCTGCAGCATTCTACATTAATCCAAATGGGAGAAGTTCTGTAAAATTGTCTGACAACACTCCAGAATCTACTTTGGGTGGCCAATCTATTTTACAATTCTTAACGGGTTCATGGAACGCAGATGCAAGTAGTCTACCTGATACAATTGATCTAACTCAGCCAACTGTTGACTTTACCGACTCACATAAGTTATACAACAAGACTATTAAATTTGTTGATAATGATGGTAACGGAAACGTAGTATCAAGTACTGTACTTCAAGGTGCCGATGACCATGAAATGAATATCCAATCTGCAATTAATGCATTTAAACAAGCATCACCAAATGCAGTTGTTGATTCAAAGTCAGATATCTACTCATACTACGTAAATGGAATTGTTCCTAAAGGTGTTAACTCTGAAAAAGAGGGTCAAGTATACACATTCAATGTTTACTATCCAAAGGTATTGACCATCGTTGATGACAACAACAAACCTACTGGACAATCAGCTAAATTAATTAGTAAGTCCTCAACAATGAGTTCGGATAGTCTTAAATCGCTTTTGACTGGTCAAGGGTTCCAACTTGTAAATCCTGATGACGTTTCAGGAAATGTAGATTTCACTAACGGTGTTGGTTACAACATCAAGTTAATCAAGAACTCTTTACCAATTTCATTTGTTGATCAACATGGAAACGTTGTTTACTCAACTAACTTACCTTCTTCAGCAATTAACCAACCGGTTTCAATTAAGGATGCTTTGGACACTGTAACCAATAAGGGTGTTACTCCAGATTCAAGTAACTCAATCGTTAAAAACCAAGCTGTTCCTGCATTTTACAAGGATCAATCAGTTAAGATTAACGTTACTGCTCCAGTTTCAAACTTAAAAATTAACTTTGTTGATAAGAGTACTGGTAAGATTGTTGACTCACTTCAAAAAGATAACGTGACAGATTTTGACAACATCTCAATCGCTGACAAGATTAACTCATTAAAGAGCCAAAACTACGCTCCAGAACTTTCAGAATTATCAAGTCAATTCAACTCACAAACTTACGATAACTTCCAAGCACAATACGTGTTAAACCCAGCTATTCAAGATGATGGTAATGGTAACCATGTTGCTACTATCTACGTTGATAGCACAGTTGCAACACCAGCCAACACGAACAAGACTGGTGAAGGCTACGCAATGAAGTTCAAGGATGCTAACGGCAACCCAATCTCATTAACTGTTAACAGTGCTAACCCAACAATTGCTCCAAAGGAACTACAAAAGGCTTTAGCAGATCAAGGTTACACACTATCACAAGATGATATTAACAAGTTGGGGGACACTCCAGTTGATTTGACTAAGAACAATGGTGACACTGGTTTGACAATTGCTCCTAACACTACTTCAAACAACGTATATCCTAAGACCGTTAGTTTTACTGACGCTCATGGAAATGCTAAGACTGCTACTGTAAACATCAAGAGTGACAGTCCAACTATGAACATTAACGATTTAGCTAAAGCTTTAGCAGACCAAGGATACACTTTGACAGATGCTGAAAAAGCTAAATTAGGTCAAAACGCTAACTTAGGTTCAACTGACCCAATTGAAGTTACTCCAAATGCTGACGCATCAACAACTAAGAGTTACCCACAATCATTAACTTACACTGATGGAAATGGCCAAACTCATGATGTATCAGTAAGCATCAACAGTAAGACCCCAACAATGCCTAAAGATGACTACGTTAAGGCATTAGAAGACAAGGGCTACACACTAACTGATGACCAAAAGAACAAGTTATCAGATCCAGTAGACTTGAGTGCAAGTACTATTCCATTAGTAATTGCCAACCCTAATGCACAAACTAGTTACACTCAAACACTAAAGGATGACAAGGGTAACGACGTAACTGTTCACATTAACAGTGAAAAACAACAAATCAGTGCTGACGATTACAAAAAACAACTAGCAGCACAAGGTGTTACTTTATCAGCAGATTCTGATAAAGCTATTGGTAACAACCCAGTTGATTTAAGTGATGAAAAACCAGATTATACAGTAACTACTTCAGCAGATGCTAACAAAGCAACTGCATATCCACAAACTGTAAATGTAAAACAAGCAGACGGTAGCTACAAGCCAACAACTGTTTCAATTACAAGTGCTACTCCAACAATGAGTAAGGACGACTATGTTAAGGCATTAAATGCTTTAGGCTATGATGTTCAAAATAGTGAAAACATTCCAGCAACTGTTGATCTTACAAACGCTAACAACGCATACAAGGTAAACCAACCAACTGATGCACCAACTAGTTACCAACAAACTGTTGTGCTTCCTGATGGTACAAAGGCTAAGGTTAACATTAACTCTAAGTCATCAACTGTCGATAAAGACGACCTTGCTAAGGAATTGGCAGACCAAGGTTACGCTTTATCTGATAACACTGATGTTACTTACCCACTTGATTTAACTAAGGACAACTCAATTAATGTAAAACCAAATGCACAAGCTGTTACTAACTACCCACAAACTGTGAAGGTAGCAAATGAAGATGGAACATTCACTAACAAGACTGTATTCGTTCCTTCAGCTAACGATACACTTTCAGCATCAGAATATGTAAAGGCAATGCTAGACAATGGTTACACTGTTGCTAACCCATCAGCATTAAGCGACCCACTAAGTGTTGCAGTTGATAACGTTAACCCAGTGGTTATTCCAAATGCTTCTGCTCATGCTGTCAAACTAAACGTTAAACAAAGTGATGGTACTACTAAGGAAATCACTGTAAATGTTGGTTCACAAAATTCATACCTAAACAAGTCTGACTTTGTTAATGATGTTTCAGCACAAGGTTACACAATTTCAGATATGGATTCACTACCAGCATCAGTTGACCTAAGTGCTGGCAAGACTTACGATGCTACACCAAACGCATCAAGCTACACTAACACACTAAACAGTAGTGATGGTACTAAGTCAGCAGTAGTTAAACATGACACTCCACTTATCACTAAGCAAGATTTAATCAAGCAATTAAAGGATCAAGGACTAGAAGTTTCTGATACTGGTAAGTTAAATGATGTATTGAACTTAACTAACTCAGATGACATGAAGAAGGTTGCTTCATTAATTGAAGGTTTCACAACTTACAAGATGAACGTCGGTGTTGTTGGTACTGGTGACACTATTTCAGTGAGCGGTAACAGCAAGACTATCTCAAAACAAGACTTCATCAACAAGGTTGAAGCAGATGGTTACAAGCTAATGAACCCAGATGCTTTGAAGGATACCCTAGACTTGACTAACCCAGACGACTTCAAGGGACTAATCATTGCTAAGGCCGGAAACGTTGATGGCAATAGGGATGAAAGCAACACTAGCTACTCACAAGACGCTAAGGTTTCCGGTTTAAACGATAGTGTTAAGGTTGAAAGTAAAAACAAGACTATGACAAAAGACGAATTTGTTAAGTACTTGGATGCTAAGGGCTACAAACCAGCTGACGAATCAAAACTACCAGATACAATCGACCTAACTAAGCCACTTAATGACATCGAACTAGTATCAAACAAGGATCAATCAGCAAACAACAAGGATGCTGAAAAGAACCAAGCAGCACAAACTTACGCACAAGATGCAAAGGTTGCCGGTTCAAACGATACTGTTAAGGTTGAAAGCTCAAACAAGACTATGACAAAAGACGAATTTGTTAAGTATTTGAACAACAAGGGCTACAAGGTAGCAGACGAATCAAAACTACCAGAAACAATTGATTTAACTAAGCCATTAAGTGACATCGAACTTGTATCAAACAAGGATCAATCAGCAAGCAACATTAATGCTGATAAGAACCAAGTATCAAACAACAACGATGCTGACAAGAATCAAGCAGCACAAACTTACGCACAAGACGTTAAGGTTGCTGGCTCAAACGATGCTGTTAAGGTAGAAAGTGCAAACAAGACTATGACAAAAGACGAATTTGTTAAGTACTTGGCTGCCAAAGGCTACAAGGTAGCAGACGAATCAAAACTATCAGCAACAATTGATTTAACTAAGCCATTAAGTGACATCGAACTTGTATCAAACAAGGATCAATCAGTAAGCAACACTGATGCTGATAAGAACCAAGTATCAAACAACAACGATGCAGACAAGAACCAAGCAAACAAAGTTTACGTTCAAAACGTTAAGGTTGCTGGATCAAACAAGACTATTAAGGTAGAAAGCTCAAAGAAGACAATGACTAAGGCAGAATTTGTTAAGTACTTGGCTTCTAAGGGTTACAAGGTAGCAGACGAATCACAATTACCATCAACAATTGACTTAACTAAGTCACTTGGCGATATCAAGGTTGTCGCTAAGAAGGCTGCTTCTAAGAAGACTACTAAGACATCACACAAAGAAACTGAAAAGAATGCTTCAGCTAAGGAAGTAAACGGTCATCTTGGCCAAGTTACTGACAAGAAAGAAGCAGGTAAGTTACCTCAAACTGGTGATGAAACTAACCAACGTAACTTATTCGGTTTCGGTCTAATCTCAATGGTATTAGGATTCATCATGGCAATCTTTGGATTAAGAAGAAAGAACAAGTAACATTAAAAAAAGAAGACTCAAACGAGTCTTCTTTTTTGTATATAAAATGCGGTTTTGTAACATTTTTATTACTTATAAAATGCTGAAATTTAAAAAAAGTTTAATTATGAGAAAATTTATTAAAGACTTTTTAGAATAACGGGTGTAAAGTGTACTTCAAGAGGAGAGAAGTACTTAATGTTAGAAACACTATTTTTTATCTTTTTTTTAGGTCTATGTTGCACACACTACTATGTTAGATTTGGAAAACACTTCGTATTAGCAGGGTTAATAATCCCTTTGATTGTTGTACTTCTAACCGTAATATTAACGATTAATATACACCGATACACGATCATCATCTACGGACAAGGATTCTTAAATATTTTAGAATCAATTTTAGTCGTTAATCAGGTTAGACTTAGATTCGAAGGGGAATAAAAAAGACATCTTACGCAGCGTTGTAAGATGTCTTTTTTGAATGAATTCATGGATAAATGTATGTTGTAATTATAATAGAACATTTGTTCGTATAATGCAAATGTTTTACATCGAAAATTTTGAGCCTTATCATTTGACTTAAAGTGCACTTTATATGGAATAATTGTACTTATCGAAAATATGGGAGGCTTCAATTATGAAAAGTGCAGTATTTATTGAACCTGGTAAGGTCGAAGTGCAAGATGTCGACATGCCAAAGATTGAAAAAGATGACGACGTTATCCTAAAGGTAGTTCGTACCTGTGTCTGTGGATCAGACCTATGGTCATACCGTGGATTAGACGAATACAAAAAGAAAACTTACAACAATGGTCACGAAGCATTGGGTGTTGTTGAAACTGTCGGTAAGGACATCACTACTTTACAACCTGGTGATTTCGTAATCGTACCATTTACTCACGGTTGTGGTCACTGTGCTGCTTGTTTAGCTGGTTACGATGGAAGTTGTCTAAACCATTCAGATAACTTTACCCAAAGTGCCCAAGCTGAATACCTAAGAGCTCAACACGGTGAATGGTCACTAGTTAAGGTTCCTGGTAAACCAGAAGACTACAGTGATGAAATGTTAGATTCACTATTAGCTCTATCAGATGTTATGGCTACTGGATACCATGCAGCTCGTACTGCTGATGTGCAAAAAGGTGACACTGCCGTAGTTATCGGTGATGGTGCCGTTGGTCTATGTGGTGTAATTTCTGCAAAACTACGTGGTGCAAAACAAATCATCGCAATGAGTAGACACGAAGACAGACAAAAGCTAGCCAAGGAATTTGGTGCTACCGACATCATCGCTGAACGTGGTGACGAAGCTGTGAAGAAGGTTATGGAACTAACTCACGGCAACGGTGCAGATGCTGTCTTAGAATGTGTTGGTACTGAACTATCAACTCAAACTGCTTTAGATGTTGCTCGTCCGGGTGCTAAAGTTGGTCGTGTTGGTTTACCACACTCAGGTAATTTAGATGTTGTGACTCCATTCGGTAAGAACATTGCACTTGCTGGTGGTATCGCTTCAGTTACTACTTACGACAGACAAGAACTATTGGATGCCGTATTATCTGGTGCCATTCACCCAGGTAAAGTTTTCACTGGTAAATACAAACTAGAAGACATTAACCAAGCATACAAAGACATGGCTGAAAGAAACACTATCAAGGCTACTGTTGTTAATGATTAATATTTAAAAGATCGACTGATGTCGGTCTTTTTTTATTCCTTCATAATTTGAATTAGAAAATCATTAGGTATTTTTAATTGACTTATCATAATTAAACGTTTAGTATACGATATAATCGTTAGAAAATATATCGGAGGAGGAGACACAAATGGATAACTTTATGAACATGTACATGTGCGATTGTTGTAAACCGGCGGCTTCTCCTCTGGTTATTTAATCGCGTCGTGATACATACGATTAATCTGAGAAGAGCTGCTGACCTATAGTGATGGGATCAGCGGCTTTTTTGTTTGGAGGAGAGAATATACATCACATCATAATACTTAGGAAGTGAAATGAATAATGGATTTAGATGAGTCAAAAAAGATTACTAAATTTGAGACGTTCGCATTAGCCGTTGCCGCTGTTGCCCCAACTGGTTCAATTGCGTTCAATGCCGTGCCAGCAGTTCCATTCGCTGGAATTAACGTACCGATTGCATTCTTACTTGGTGCGATTGGATTATTATTTGTTGGAATTAGTTTCGCCGAATTATCAAAACATATCTCAGATGTTGGTTCAGTATATGCATACAACCAACAAGCTTTAGGTGAACGACTAGGATTAGTCAGTGGGTGGACTTTGACGTTTGCCTACGTTAACTTGGCCGTCTCATGTATGGCTGCCAATGCTAACTTTGCCCACGTATTTTTTGCTCAGTTAGGATTTAACTTTAACGATACGATTATTGCTTATGTATTATTGATTGCTGCTGCATTAGTTCTTACCTTTGGTTTGAAACTTACCAGTAAATCAGCAATTGCGATTGAATTCTTAGCGATTGCGATCCTAGTCGTATTGACCATTATCATCTTTGCCAAGGGTGGTCGTGATGGAATCAGTGCCCAACCATTCGTCCCAACTCACAGTAGTGTATCTGGAATTGGTCAAGGAATGGTATTTGCCATCCTATCATTCTGTGGTTTTGAAGGTGTTACCACTGTAGCTGTTAGAACAAAGAATCCAAAACGTTCAGTGCCATTATCTATTATTGTTACAATTATTTTTGCTGGAATTTTCTTTGTTATCGCAAGTTACATGCAAGTTATCGGATTTGGTATTCATCACGTTTCGGACTTCGCGCGTTCTTCATCACCATTGAATGACCTTTCATTGATGTACATGGGTCGCCCAATGGCGCTTATCATGGACTTTGCCATCCTAATCAGTAGCTTTGGCTCAGTCCTTGGTATCATGAATGCTGGTGCATATATGATTTATGCAATGGGTGTTAAGAAGTATTTACCAAAATACTTCGGTGAATTTAACGAAAAACTAAACAGTCCAACTCGTGCTATCTGGTTACTAACTTTAATCATGGCAGTAGCATACCTGATTTTTGGTGTTCCTTATGGTCCTAAAGTAATCTATGCAAATTCATCAACACTTGGTGTCTTAAGTATGTTGACCGTATATGCTTTGGCCTGTGTCGGAACAATTCTATACTTCAACAAACACAGAGATACCATCAAGCGTTCATTTATCAAACATATCTTGATTCCAGTTCTTGGAATTTTAGTGTTAGTTTACCCAATGTGGACTAACCTATACCCAATCCCGGATTTCCCTGGAAACCTATATCCATACGCAGTCATTCTATGGATCGTTATCGGATTGGTAGTATATGCAATTAAGAAGAGAAGAAAACAAGACTAAACAAAAAGACGTCACTTATGTGGCGTCTTTTTTTATCTGATGTGAAATTTATCTATGATATATAAGATCAAATTCATAACTTGTAGGGAGATTCCCATCGCAATTAAAGGTAAGTTGGTGTTTAGATTATTGAAGTCTGCATAGATTCCCCATCCTGCAAAACCAAATATGAAGACAAAACTGGATATAAAAAATATCTTAACCGGTAAGCTTCGATTCCAATTACGAAATGGTAAATCATAGTCTATGTTTAATAATCTGGATTCCTTCATAAAATGATCACAAGCTAAACGAAGAAGGAAAACACCCAAAAGGAAGAATAGTGATGAATAGTTTTTAAGGATTACGACCAGTAATACTGCTAAGTAAAACAATGCATTAATTACGTATTTTAATTCTACAAAGTTATCTTGTACCTTGTCCTTTTGTAGATATTCTTTTAGTCCTGAATCCTCGTTTAAAAGGGTGTCTAGTGAAATTTGATAGAGATCACTAATTTTCACTAGGCTCTTGATGTCTGGATAGCTGTTTTCGTTTTCCCAACTTGAGATGGTTTTTCGAGAAACATGTAAGTGTTTTGCGACATCTTCTTGGGTCATATTTTTGATTTTACGTTGTTCTTTGATACGTTCACCAAATTGCATTATGTATCGTCTCTTTTCTCTTAAGATAATGACTTTATTTTATATAAAAAATACTATTTTTGGTAGCCAAGTTTCTTGGACATGTTGATATATCAACGTTTTAAAAGAAAAATATTTTTGTACAAAATATATCGACTAGTAAATACAACAATGGGATAATGGGACGTGAATAAAGGGGGAGGTGTTTTTCATGACTGACAATTTAGAACATCGAATGTTTTTAGGCAGGGTCGTTACAAGTGACGATTTCTCGACTGACAAATCATTGGTTCAGGTTGGTGGTATTTGGTATCGTTATGATTTATCCGACAATTCTACCTATGATGATCAAGCGCAATACTCGGTCGTGAATAACACAGGTAATACTCTTCATTTACAAAAAATTAAGTGAGGTATTTGTTATGCCATTTGGAGTTAAAGTCATTCGTCAAAATAACGAAGGATTAGTTGAAACATTAGGAAAGTACAGCCACACTTTAAGTTCTGGTTTGCACTTCTACATTCCATTAATTCAACGCGTTAGAACCGTTAGTCTTGCAATGCAACCTAAGTTATTACCAAAGTATTCATTGATTACTAAGGATAATGCTGAAGTATTAGGTAGTGTCAGTCTGAACTACCACGTGACTGAACCCGTTAAGTACCAATACGAAAATACCGATTCAGTAATGTCCATGGTCCAATTAGTTCGTGGTCATTTAAGAGATATCATCGGTCGTATGGATTTAAACGAAGTATTGGGTTCTACTAAGGAAATCAATAAAGAACTAGCCGATGCAATCGGTGATTTAACCGATATCTATGGAATTAACGTTGATCGTATTAACATCGATGAATTAACTCCAAGTAAGGCCATTCAAGAAGCCATGAACACTCAACTTACTGCTGACCGTGAACGCCAAGCTGAAATTTCACGTGCTGAAGGGGATGCCAAGTCAGTTGAATTACGTACAAAGGCGCAAAACGAAGCTCTAGTTGCGACTGCTGAAGCTAATGCTCAAGCTACCAAGACTAAGGCCGATGCTGAAAAGTACAGAATCGACAAGATTCAAGAAGCTTTGCAAGGTGCAGATGATAAGTACTTCAATGCTCAAAGCATCGAAGCATTCAGTAATCTAGCTAATTCAGACACCAACATGGTGGTTGTACCAAATGATGGTGCAGACTCATACGGTCAAATGACTACTTTTGCAAAACTACTAAAGCAAAACAACGAAAAGAAAGAAACTAAAGAATAATAAAAAGGACCTGACAAACGTCAGGTCCTTTATTTATCATTTTTAATACCGTTTTTCTTCTTGTGTCGATCGTCACCGTATCCCCAGATACATAGGGTTCCAAAGAAGACAAGAAATACCATTGCGAAGTCATGGAAGGAATAACTCTTTGAAGCAACCATTAAGAAAATGGTTAAGATATCAATTATTAGTGGTAGAATTCCACCAACCCAAAAGTACTTAGTATCGGTTAGTACGTACACCTCTAGTAGGTAAAGTGCAGCAAGGACTAGTAGAAAAATAATGAATCCCATTTCGTTTTCACATCCGTTCTTAGTTAAAACATTACCTAGACATGATATATCAAATTTAAAAAGAACTCAATTTGCCGAAGTATTTAAGATTATCTGATTTTTTACGGATGAATCGGTTAGAATTCTACAATTGACAATGAATAATAAAAAAAGGCCTGACAAACGTCAGGTCTTTTATTTTAGTATTCGATTGTACGTCCAGCCATCCATTTAATCATCTTTGGATCATGGTGATCAAAGAATTGGCTTTGATTGGTATCTAGTGTCTTGATTTGTTCCATATCTTCGTCTGATAGTTCGAAGTCTAAGACATCGATGTTTTGTTGCATTCTTTCTGGCTTAACTGACTTGGCCAAAGGGATGATATCTCTTTGGTACAACCATCTAAGCACAATTTGAGCGACAGACTTGTTGTACTTGTCACCGATTGATTGAAGTAATTCATTCTTGAATAGGTCATGTTGACCTTCGGCGAAAGGAGCCCATGCTTCGATTTGGACACCATAGTCTTGCATGTATTGAACCTTTTCAATATTTTGGCAGAATGGGTTCACTTCGATTTGAGCAACCATTGGTTTGATGTCATTGAATTCAGATAGGTTAGTAATTTGAGCATTGTCGAAGTTGGAAACACCAATTGACTTAACTAATCCTTTTTCATAAGCGGCTTCCATTGCTTTCCATGCCCCAAACACATCGTTGTATGGTTGGTGAATTAACAATAGGTCTAGGTAGTCTAGTTGAAGGCGGTCAAGTGAATCTTGGATTGCACTAGGTGCCTTTGTGGCAGTCACATCATGCACCCATAGTTTTGAAGTGATGAATAGGTCTTCGCGTTTGACGATACCTTCTTCAATCACTGCTTTGATTCCTTCACCGACTTCGCGTTCATTTCCGTAACTAGCGGCGGTGTCGATTAAACGGTAACCGGTTTTGATGGCGTCAAAGACAGCTTGTTTGGCAGCACCTTGATTAGGTACTTGGAAAACACCAAAACCGAGGGTAGGGATAGTAACGTTGTTTGCTAAAGTTCTTTTGTTCATACTTATTCTCCTTTGTTTTCGTCTTTTTGATTCATTACGTGTTCTTCGAAATGGTCGATTTTAAAGGTTAGATAATCGACAGTCTCTTGTCGTTTGGCAATCTCAGCTAATAATTCCTTGCGTTGTTCGATTAATAGCTCCTTACGACGATCTAAATCATCAATGTCTTTTAGATATAGATGAACGAATTCCAGCAATCTTTCAATCGACATACCAGCATTGCGCAATGCCTTGATGTAATATACCCAGTTGGCGTCTCGCTCTGAGTAATCACGATAGCCACTCGCATTTCTTTTGACAGGAGGAAGTAGGCCAATTTTCTCCCAGTAACGAAGGGTATCCTTTGATATACCTAGTTTCTTGCTGACTTCATTAATGTTCATATGATTACCTCCAGACTTGATTATTGAAAAGTATAAACCTTGGAGTTAACTCCAATGCAAGAAAAAACAAAAAAAGTTATCACTTTTTTTGTGATAACTTTTTATTTGTTACGGAAATAATAGATGATGATAACAATTTCAAGCAAAACTGAAATTAAAATTCCTGGAATTAAATTATTGATAACTAAGGATAAGGTATACATCGCAATCAAGATAATAGCAAAAATTATTTCACCAGTTTTATTTACATGAAAGATTTCTTGGAAGATATTGAATTTTTTAAATCCAATCTTTTCAGTGAAATTATTAAAAGAATTCATAATCCAAAGGAATGACAAGGTTAGTATCGATAAAATAATCTGATAGTTGTCTGTAAAAACATGGTGGTGAAAGCTAATAAGATTCAACAAAATTATAATAATGTCGAAAGAATAAGTGGTACAGCGTAGACCAACCAAATTTTTGCGTAAATCATTTTTTTCGATGAATTCCTTCATCCCGCTGTCTTCCTTTAGCATCGTGTCTAATGAAATATCGTACATATCACTTAGAGCAGTTAGACTCTTAATGTCAGGATAGCTTTTTTCATTTTCCCAACTTGAGATGGTCTGACGAGAAACATTGAGTTTTGCTGCTACATCGTCTTGAGTTAAGTTTTTAATTTTGCGTTGTTGTTTTAAACGATCACCAAATTTCATTTTTTATCGTTTCCTTTCGTTTGATTCATTACCAGTATTATATAAAAGTTTATTCAAAATAGTTAGCTAAGTTTCTTTGCAACGTTGATATAGCAACAAAAAAAGCATCCATTCAGGATGCCTTTTTTCTATTTATGAATTACTTTTTTGCAGACTTTAATCATCGATTGAATTTGTTTTTCAGTATCCCAGTTGTCTGATGGAAACTTGAATTCAAGCACTGTTGATACCAACAATTGTCCGCTAATGGTTCTGAATAATTCTTCAGCAGAAACATCGTCGGCAACACTGTCATCTTGTTTCATTAACTCGTTAGCCTTGTCGATGACAAAGGATAGTTTTGGTAACATGATTTTTTCAAGTTGATCCTTTAACTCATCATCAATCAATAATTGGCTGACCATGATACTAATCATTTGATGGTTTTCTTCAATGAAGTGGAAACGATCGGTAATAATGTATTCAATCATTTCATCAATTGTGAAGGTGTGGTGACTCACTGATTCAACAAATTGTTGACTGAAACTTGGTGCCAGGGTGTTAATAATCGGGGTGATGATGGTGTCTAGTAATTCTTTTTTGTTTTTAAAGTGTTTGAATACAGTGGCTTCACTTAAATCGCAATCTTTGGCGATAGATGAAGTCGAAGTTGATTGATATCCATTCTGTGAGAATAGCTTTATAGCGGACTTTAATACCTTACGTTTACCGTTTGGCATCTTGCTATTTTCAAGCCAATCATTAAAACTGGTGTAATTAGATTGTTCCATTGATTATACCTTTCTGTAACGTTTTAATCCGATAATGTTTACGGAAGTCAAAACGACAATGAATAATATGATTACTACCAAGTCTATACCAATCCCGGTGAATGTAAAGCCTCTCATCATGACATTGCTAATTGCTTCTGATGCGTACTTGATTGGGAAGATAAATGATAATGCCTTTGCCCAAGTATCAAGAGAATCTAGTGGAATTAGTCCTGAGAAGAAGATTTGTGGAATTACCACTAGTGGGATGAATTGCATTAGTTGGAATTCTGATTTAACGAAAGTTGATAGAAGTAGACCAGCTGCAATTGCGACTAGTGATAGTAGGAATGTGGTTAATAGAATTAGCCAAATGGATCCAACAACTTCGATGTTTAATACCTTGATGGTAAATAATACGATTAGCACAGTTTGAAATACCGCCATTAAACCGTAGCTTAGTGAGTATCCAAAGATGATTTCAGATCTCTTAACTGGGGTAGCTAGTAGGCGGTCCAATGTACCAGAAGTTCTTTCTTTTAGAAGGGCCATTCCAGAAGTTAGGAACACGAAGAAGAAGACAAAGAATGCCATTAGAGTAGGCATCATCTTATCGAAGAAGTTAGTCTTGCTGCTACCGTACTTGTATTCGTTGGATAGGTGAATCTTAGGTTGAGCTTGTTTTACTGGTGAAACCTTGGATAGTGCAGAAGACATGTTCTTGATGCTTGATTGAGTCAATGCAGATGATAATGCAGCTTTTGTCATGCTAGTCTTTGAAGCATCAATGTTAGCGTGAACCATCTTGTAGTCATTATTTTTGTATACGATAAAGGAATCGATGTGGTCATCGTGCAATGCGTTTTCGGCATCTTTTTCTGACTTGTATTCTTTAATATTGACGTTCTTAACCTTAGTAAGGTTAGTTTCAACTTGTTGAGAGACATTCACAGTACCGATGTTGATGTCTGTATTGTTGTATGACTTAAAAACGTATGACATCAATGCCATCACAATGATAGGTACGATAAAAATCATTGCTAGTGTTTTCTTATCACGGAAAATTTCTTTTAATATACGACTTGAGATTGATAGTGTCTTCATTACATATCACCTTCGGCTTTCATAAATACATTTTCAATGCTATCTACATCATATTGTTGTTTTAGGTTACTTGGAGTGTCGTCTGCAATGATGTTTCCATCAATTAGCAAAGCAACACGATCGGTTAGTTCTGCTTCATCCATAACGTGGGTAGTTACTAGAATAGAGCAACCTTTGTCCCTTAGCTTACCAAGTTCAGTCCAGATGTTTTTTCTAAGGGCAGGGTCAATTCCAACGGTTGGTTCGTCTAGAATTAGTAGTTGGGGATTACCTAACAAAGCGATTGCTAATGATAATCTTCGTTTCATACCACCAGAGAAGTTATCGACCTTTTTATCTAATTGATCTTTTAAGTCAACGACTTGAGATACGCGGTCAATTTCACTTGCTAAATCTTCCTTCTTAACTTCACGCATCTTGGCAAAGAAAATTAGATTTTCTCTTGCTGATAGGGAACTGTATAGTGAATCTGATTGAGCCATGTAGCCCATCTTGTTTAGAATTTTACGGTTAGGCATGTGAATGCCGAACACTTCGGAGTTACCGCTGTCGGCCTTTTCCATTCCTAGGGTTAACTTGATAATGGTAGATTTTCCGGCTCCGGAAGGCCCGATTAGGCCAACGATTTGCCCGTAATCGACTTCAAATGATACGTCGTTTAAAACGACTTGTTGTCCGTATTTTTTCTTTAAATTGTTAATTGAGATGATTTTTTCTGTCATAATAATGCCTCCTAATAATTAGGTGAGTGAGTACTAACTTACTTAACGGAAATTATTCTATATCAGGTAATTTAAAAAAGCAAATACTTTTTTGAAAATTTTTTTATTATGATATGATTTACATAGTAATGAAAGGAAGTTCACGATGAAAAAAGACCAATTATTGCAATTGTTTATCGAACACAAAGATGAATGGGTGTCAGGTAATCAATTAGCAAATGAAATGAACAATAGTCGTACCATGATTTGGAAATTGATTAATCAGCTTAAAGAACAAGGTCACCAAATTGACAGCAAGACTAATCAAGGCTACAAGTACATAGGAAACGACGAACTCAATCCACAACTAATCGAATCTGACTTAAACAATGATTACGAAATCATCTTCAAAAAGGAAATCACATCTACGAATTCATATGCCAAACAAATTAATGATCAAAACCCAGATGGCAAACATCGTTTAGTGATTGCTGAAAAGCAAACGCAAGGACACGGTAGAAGGGGAAGAAGTTTCTATTCTCCTGCCAAGAGTGGAATCTACATGAGTATGGTAGTGCCATTCCATGATGCTAAACATCTAAACCCGGGTCTGCTAACTACCATGACCGCCGTGGTGGTTGCTAAGGCATTGAAGAAGAGCTATCCAGAAGAGGACTTCTTGGTTAAATGGATCAATGATATCTATGTAAACAACAAGAAGGTAGTCGGAATCCTAACCGAATTGGTGATGGATGCTGAATTAATGCAACCTTCAGCAATCGTTGTCGGGGTTGGCATTAGTTTATCTGCCAAAGAAATTCCTGAAGAAATGAAGGATAAGGTCGGATGGATCAGCGATAAACAAATTGATAAGAATAAGTTAGTCGCCGATATCGTGAATGGCTTTGATGAAGAGTTCCCACACTACTTGGAAGCTAACTTCATCGAAGACTACCAAAAGATGTCATTCTTAAATGGTAAACAGGTCAGTGTTGATACTACCAAGGAAACAGTTGATGGAACTGTCACCGGAATTGATAAAGAAGGTCATTTGTTATTAGATGTTGATGGAAAATCGACGACAATTAATAATGGTGAAGTCGTAAAAGTGAATTTTTAAAAGACACCTTGTACAAGGTGTCTTTTTTTCACCAATTCAACACATTGTTGAAATATATATAATTACCTTTAAAAAAATTTAAGACTTTCAAACGTGATATTATCAATGTTTATTAAGACTATATATACACAGTGTCTAATATATGGCGCTATTTTATTCATCTATTTTTAAAGATTAGTGATATATTAAACATAGATTATGAACCTATAATCTAGTCTGGTTTGCAATATGTGCCTTGTCTGTTGTTTTTACTGAAATACGGGAAACCGTATTCTTAGTTTTTTTGTATCAATAAAGATGATTTTTTGATTAGAATTTTTCATTTTAACCGAAATGATCACCTGATTGTATAGTACATATATGATGCATCTATACAGTTTTTAGATTTACTGTTTCACGATGATGACAACGTCATTACCGAAATTTTTAAATTAAAAATGAATCTTGAATAAGGATTCCAAGGGGGATTTTATTATGAAAAAGAACTTTAAAAAGGCCGTACTAGCTCTAGTACCTGCCGCAACTCTATTTTTCTCAACTGGTGTAAGTGCATTTGCTGCTACTCAATCAACACCAGCATCAGCACAACCTTCATCAGATACAAACAAGGATAATTCAGAAGGTACATCAAAAGGTACAACTGAATCAAATTCAACTGATACAAACAAGAATAGTTCAAAATCTGAATCAGATTCAAGTAAGAGTTCAGATGCTAAATCATCAGACACAACTGCAGCAAAATCAGATGATAAGACTGCTACATCAACTGACACAAAGAAGGATGCAACCACAACATCAACAGATGCAAAGAAGGACGCAACCACTACATCAACTGACACAAAGAAGGATGCAACCACAACATCAACTGATGCAAAGAAGGATGCAACCACTACAACAACAGACACTAAGAAAGACACAACCACAGCTTCAACAGAAGCAACTAAGTCAGAAGCCAAACCAGAAGCAACTAAGACTACTTCAACAGAAGCAACTAAGTCAGAAGCCAAACCAGAAGCAACTAAGACTACTTCAACAGAAGCAACTAAGTCAGAAGCTAAACCGGAAGCAACTAAGACTACTTCAACAGAAGCAACTAAGTCAGAAGCTAAACCAGAAGCAACCAAGACTGCTACAACTACTGAAACTAAAAAATCAGAAGCTAAACCAGAAGCAAAGAAAGCTGCTAAAAAACATGTAGCTAAGAAATCATCAAAGAAGGCTTCAAAGAAAGTTGTAAAGAAGACAACTAAGAAAGAAGCTAAAAAGGCTGCAAAGAAAGCTGCTGCAAAGAAGGCCGCAGAAAAGAAAGCTGCTAAGAAAGCTACCAAGAAGCACTCAAAGAAAGCAACTAAGAAGCATGTAAAGAAGACTTCACATAAGAAGGCTGCTGCTAAGAAACATGCAAAGAAGCATTCAAAGAAAGAATCAGAAAAGAAAGCTTCAAAGAAGCACTCAAAGAAAGCAACTAAGAAGCATGCTAAGAAGGCTTCACACAAGAAGGCTGAAAAGAAATCTTCACACAAAAAGGCTGCTCACAAAGAATAGTCATAATCAAAAAGGATCATCGAAATGATGATCCTTTTTTTATATACTTGACTTAGAGTTAACTCTAAATAGTACATTTATTCTTGAAGTTAGTAGAAAGGACTTTTTTATGAGTAAATACAGCATTGGTGACTTTGCCAACAAAGTCGGTTTGACCACATACACATTGAGATACTACGAGAAACAAAAGTTAATTATCCCTAAACGCGATGTAAATGATCGTCGTTATTATGACGATGATGATGTAAAGTGGATTGGGTTCATTTTGCACCTTAAGGGAACTGGCATGTTAATGACTGAGATTCAAGAATATGTAGAGTTGCGAAAACAGGGTGATTCCACCATTGACCAAAGAAAGCAGTTACTGCAATTCGTTAAGAAGAGAAGTTTGGCGGAAATTAACGAACGAAAGTCCCACCTAAATGTGTTATCTCATAAAATCGATTGGTATGATGGAAAACTAAATCATAAGGTCGACGAAAGCTTCGAAGAATATCTTAAACGATTTAGATAGGAGTTATCGCTGATGAACGAAGAAGTAAAGAACGGAATTATTTTTGATCGCGGACCTAAGAATGATGCATATGCAAAATACTTCACTGGTCAAAGCTACCTACAAGGATTGATTAGTCCGGAATCAGAAGTCAATGTTGGTGTGGGAAACGTCACCTTTGAACCAGGTTGTCGTAACAATTGGCACATTCACCATGACGGATACCAACTACTATTGGTGACCGGTGGAATGGGCTTGTACCAAGAAGAAGGTAAACCAGCTAGATTATTACAACCAGGGGATGTCGTGGTAACTCATGATGGTGTCAAACACTGGCATGGTGCTACTGCTGACAGTTGGTTCTCACACGTCGCAATCACTGCAGGAACTCCAGAATGGCTAGAAGCTGTCAGTGATGAACAATACAGCCAAGCTAATAATGAAGGAAAGCGTGATTAATATGAAGAAACAAACAGCAGGAAGGGATAATTTAGGCGAATTCGCTTCTAAGTTTGCCGAAATTAACGACGATGTTTTATTCGGACAAATCTGGAGCAGAGAATCCAAGTTATCTTTAAAGCAACGAAGCATGATTACCATCAGCAGTTTAATTGCGGCCGGCAACTTTGAACAATTGGAAGCCCACCTTAAAATGGGACAACAAAACGGCATTACAAAAGATGAAATTTCTGAAATGATTACACATTTATCTTTTTATGTTGGTTGGCCCAAAGCATGGTCAGCGTTTAATGTTGCTAAACAAGTATTCCAATAACTTTCGTAAATTACGGAATAATTATGAAAAAATAAACAATAATATGGATTGATAACCGGTATGGAGCCGGTTATTTTTTTATTCTCATTTTTATGGCTGAAATTTCAAATATTTATGTTTATATAAAAAATCTTTTATTGTTTGAGAAGAAAATTAACGAATAATCTTATTTGTATTAATTATAAATTAAGCATTATTAAAAGATAATAAAACATTTAACATACTTAATTTTTTTTAAAAGGAACATGCTAACATGAAATCATTCGTATTATTTTCATTTATATTTTCAGGGAGGATTTTTTATAATGAACAAAAAGTTCAAAAATATGACATTAGCCATTATTCCACTTTCAGTAATGTTGTTATCAACAACAACTGGTGCAATTTCTAAAGCTGATGTTAGTATTTCAAATAGTAAAATCAACGATAGTGATAAGGGTAAAAAAATAACTGATCGTGATTTACTAGAAGCGGCAAATAAAATTCAAAACTACTTGTACGATTATTACAATGAATCAATTGGTTATGTAAAAGGTTCTTATATCGAAGAATTGGCAAAGGCATCTCTTTATGATGTGGATGTTCAAAAAGAATTTTCAAAAGAAATAAATCAAGCCAAAGTACAAACCTTAAGTGATAAAAACAAGGATATTAAAAATACGAATGAATTAAAAAAAGAGATTTCTAATGAAGCAAATTATTTAGAATATATTGATAAGGCTTTAAATGAGGCTTCATCAATTTTAAAAAATAACAGTAATGATAGTTTTAAAAAATTAAAATCATCTGTTGAAAGCGATTTGAATAGTTTAAACAAATCACTTAATGATGATAATCATGTTCAAAATACAGACATGTATTTAAATGAACTAAAAAATGAAGTGAAGTCTACTAAAGCAAATATTGATTCTTATAATCATCATGGATACGAAGCAGAAGCCATGAATGAAATGTCACATATGATGGACGATTCATATAATATTGCTAATGATAGTTTATCTAAAGCAATTAAACATGAAAAAGAAAATAATTCTAAATTCAATGACATGATTAATGCTGAAAAGAAGCAAGATGCGGAAGAAAAAGTAGCGGATAAGAAAGAAAAAGCAGCAAAAAAAGCTGAAGAACAAAAAGAAAAAGCAAAGGCAAAAGCAGAAAAAGCAGCTAAAAAAGCTGAAGAACAAAAAGAAAAAGCAAAGGCAAAAGCAGAAAAAGCAGCTAAAAAAGCTGAAGAACAAAAAGAAAAAGCTAAAGCAAAAGCAGAAAAAGCAGCTTTTGAAAATAGTGAAAAGGAAAATAATTCCAAGTATGCAAAAGCAGAAAAGGTTCTAAACGATCTTCTTAATCACGAAAAGGAACAAAACGGAGAAGTTAAGGACTTAATTGCTTCAGATAACATGAAAGATAAATTGGCAGAAGACGCTCAAATCGAAAAGAGTGAAAAGGCTGCCGATGCCAAGATGGCAGAAGTAGATAAAGCTTTCAATGATGCTCTAAAGCAAGAAAAAGAAGATGCTGCATTTGATAAGAGCGAAGAAGAAAATGACGCCAAAATGGCCGAAGTTGACAAAGCTTACAATGCCGCTCTTAAACAAGAAAAGGAACAAAATTCAGAAGTTAAAGAATTAATTGCTTCAGATAACATGAAAGATAAATTGGCAGAAGACGCTCAAATCGAAAAGAGTGAAAAGGCTGCTGATGCCAAGATGGCGGAAGTAGATAAAGCCTTCAAGGATAGTCTTAATCACGAAAAAGAACAAAATTCAGAAGTTAAGGACCTAATTGCTTCAGATAACATGAAGGATCAATTGGCAGAAGACGCCAAAATCGAAAAGAGTGAACAAGCTGCCAACACCAAGATGGCGGAAGTTGATAAAGCTTACAATGCTGCCCTTAAGCAAGAAAAGGAACAAAATTCAGAAGTTAAGGACCTAATTGCTTCAGACAACATGAAGGATCAATTAGCAGAAGATGCTGAAATCGAAAAGAGTGAAAAGGCAGCCGATGCCAAGATGGCAGAAGTAGATAAAGCTTACAATGCCGCCCTTAAACAAGAAAAGGAACAAAATTCAGAAGTTAAGGACTTAATTGCTTCAGATAACATGAAGGATCAATTGGCAGAAGATGCTGAAATCGAAAAGAGTGAAAAGGCTGCCGATGCCAAAATGGCAGAAGTAGATAAATCCTTCAATGCCGCCCTTAAACAAGAAAAGGAACAAAATTCAGAAGTTAAGGACTTAATTGATTCAGACAACATGAAGGATCAATTAGCAGAAGACGCTGAAATCGAAAAGAGTGAAAAGGCTGCCGATGCCAAAATGGCAGAAGTAGATAAATCCTTCAATGCCGCCCTTAAACAAGAAAAGGAACAAAATTCAGAAGTTGAGGACTTAATTGATTCAGACAACATGAAGGATCAATTGGCAGAAGACGCTGAAATCGAAAAGAGTGAACAAGCTGCCGATGCCAAAATGTCCGAAGTTGACAAAGCCTACAATGCCGCCCTTAACCATGAAAAGGAACAAAACGAAGAAGTTAAGGACCTAATTGCTTCAGACAACATGAAGGACCAATTGGCAGAAGATGCTGAAATTGAAAAGAGTGAACAAGCTGCCAACGCCAAGATGGCAGAAGTTGATAAAGCCTACAATGCTGCCCTTAAGCAAGAAAAGGAACAAAATTCAGAAGTTAAGGACCTAATTGATTCAGATAACATGAAGGATCAATTAGCAGAAGATGCAGCATTTGATAAGAGTGAACAAGCTGCCAACTCCAAGATGGCAGAAGTAGATAAAGCCTTCAAGGATAGTCTTAACCACGAAAAAGAACAAAATTCAGAAGTAACAGACATGATTAATTCAGATAAGTTACAAGATGAATTGTCAAAAGCTTCAAGTAAAGCACAAAAAGTAGCTAAGAAAAATGCTGCTAAAAAAGCAAAAGCCAAAGCAAAAACTGAAAAAGCAGCTAGAAAAGCAGCTAAAAAAGCCCAAAAATCAACATCTAAGAAGAAAAAATCAGCTAACTACAAAAAATTTGATCAATTCTTAAACGGAATTATTAATGAACAACAAGAAAACAAGAGTACTAATGATTCATTAAATGATGGACTTTCATTTAGAATTGGTGATAATACTGATACTGAATCTGATTCAATCTTTGAACAAAAACTAGATATTCCAGAAAATTATCAAGATAAGTATCTACAACATTTGATCGATATTTTATCTAAATCAGGCATAGTTAACGGTAAGATTGATGAACTTAATAAGAATCTATCAATTATTAATGAAATGAGATCAGAAACTAATGACCTAATTCAAAGTGCTAGTGATAGCTTTAGTAACTCATCAGAATTGAATAATAATTTGAATGGAATTTATGACTTAATCAATGATGCAAATAAAGATGATAATTCTGACATTAGTGATGTTCAAAAACTTTCAGAAATTAATTCATTGCTTAAGGAATTAAAAAATAATTATTCACTAGCTATTGCTGAATTACAAGATAATATGAACCAAAAGGCTAATGATGACAAGAAGGCATCAGACGACCAAAAGGCTAATGATGACAAGAAGGCATCAGACGACCAAAAGGCCAACGATGATAAGAAGCCATCAGACAATCAAAAGGCCAACGATGATAAGAAGCCATCAGATGATCAAAAGACCAACGATGATAAGAAACCATCAGACAATCAAAAGAACAATGATGACAATACTGCTTCATCTACTAAGATTGATGGTGACAAGGGCAATGATTCAACTATTACACCTGATGTAAAACCTGATCAACCTTCAGTTAACCCATCAAACAAGAATAATGCTGGTCAACCTAAGAAGCCAGGCAAGAAACCTGCTAAGAAGGCTTCAAAGGCTAAGAAAGTTTCAATTAAGAAGTCAAAGAAGTCACTTGCTAAGCTAAACAAGAAGCTAAAGCACAAAAAGATGACAAAACGTGCTAAGAAGGCGCTTCTAAAGAAGATTCACGCATTAAAGAACAAGATTAAGCGTGCCATCGTAAAACGTGACAAGAAGAAACTTGCTAAGATTAACAAGAAGTTACACAGCAAGAAAATTTCTAAGAAGACTAGAAAACGTCTTCACAAGCAAGCAACAGCTCTTCATAAAGAAATTAAGAAGAACCATGTAAAACCTGCTAAGAAGAAGGCTGTTAAAAAGACTGTTAAGAAGTCTACAAAGAAGAGCAAGAAGACAACTAAGAAGTCAAAGAAAGCTTCAAAGAAGTCTCACAAAAATGCTAAGAAGTCAAAGAAAGTCGCTAAAAAAGCTAAAAAGCACCAAAAGAAGTTAACAAAACGTGCTGCTAAAAAAGTAAAGGCCAACAAAAAGGCAATTGCTAAGTTGAACAAGAAATTAAAGTCAAAGCACTTAACTAAGAAGCACAGACGTAGCCTAATCGCTAAGCGTGCTCAACTAAGAAAAGCTGTTCGTAAGTTAACTAAGTAATCTAAAAAGACGCTATCCAACGATAGCGTCTTTTTTTGTATGTTTTTATTAACAACTTAATTTGACATATTGGTTAACAATCGATAATATATTTAATTGTTAACTTATTATAAATGAATGGTTAACAATAAGGAGAGGGATATGAAAACGAGAGATGTTACACAAATCGCGCTTATGACAGCGCTAATTATCGCATTGGCATTTGTACCAGCAATTCCGGTTGCAATTATTCCGGTGCCAATCGTGTTACAAAATTTTGGAATCATGTTAGCTGGATTATTATTAGGTGGTAAGAAGGGGACTATTTCAGTAGCCATTCTAATTGTGATGGTCGCTGTTGGTTTGCCAGTTTTAACTGGTGGTCACGGTGGTGCCGTCACTTTCGTTGGACCTACAGGAGGATACCTAATATCATGGTTATTAATGCCTTCGCTAATGGCACTATTTAACCGACTACTTAACAAGGTGATTGACAAAAATAGTTTCTGGAATGTTTTAATATCTACCATTATAGTAAGTATTATCATTTCATACGTAATTGCGATTTTATGGATCAGTGTGCAAATGCACATCACATTGAAGCAATCATTACTTGCTAACATGGTATTTATTCCAGGAGACGTCATCAAGGCAGTTATTGCTGCGTTTGTTGCCAAACGATTATTACCAATCATTAATAAGAATGCTTAATATTTTTTCTTTCACGTTTTGACGTATATAATGGTGACAAAAGCAAAGGGGGATGTTTTCATGGATACATCAAAAATGATTAATCCTATGTTAGGTTGGAAGTTACGTCCACTTGTTGAACAAGTAACTTCAACTGATGATATTGAAGATATCAAGTTTAACTACATGTTAATGCCAAAGCCCGATACACCAGAACACGTAGCTGAATGGAAAAAAGTTTTAGCTAAATATGAAAATAAATAAAAGCAGTAGGCGAAATGCCTGCTGCTTTTTTACATATTAATATAGTAGAAAAAAGTTTATAATAGATACATTAATTATTAAAAACGGAGGAAGACATGGATCCCGTATTAATTGTGCTTAGGGGAAACGCGGTGACTGGTAAGACCAGTGTTGCATCATCTCTACAAGAAAGATTAGGAACCACGGACGTAATGTTGGTCCAACAAGATATATCTGAAGAACATGTCGACATGCAAATTCAAATGATTCAAAAGTTGGTCAACTATGGTAAAAAACATTTCCATTATGTCATCTTAGACGGGGTATTACCCAAAGATTCATATGGAGAAATGCTACATGAATTGATTGAAGACTTCGGTAGCCAACAATTAGTTTATTATTTTAACGATTCGTTTGAACAAACAGTGAAGTATAACGAACAAAAAATTCAACCACACGATATTGATAAACTAAAATCCTGGTGGATTGATTCTGATTTACTTTCTGACGAAGATGTTAAATTAGAAAACGGTGGCATTGAACAATATAGTGATCAAATCATTGATGACATCAACGATTTACCGTTATTCTAGGTTTATATTAGATTGGATTTAAAAGAGAGATATATTTGTAAATAATTAATATCTAATTAAAAATTATACAAATATGTTATATACCCTTGCTTATACCTTATTTTTATTTTATATTAATTCTTGTGTTTTTTTAGATCGTCATATATAATAAGAACAGTTGTTCGCATAAAGGCGATCAGTTAACTCATATTTATTATATTAATGAGACCTCTCATCTCGTTAATACATTTATATTTTCTTATCTCTCTCAAAAAAGACCGCTCTCTCTCAAGAAGGTCTTTTTTTATTTTACATATTTATCTGGTAACGGGATGTTTAACGACTAGGTCATGCACTTGTTGCTTAGCATCGTCTAAGATATTTTGATGACCAGGGTGGTTTAACACATCCACAATGATGGTTGCTACCTTAGCAGCTTCTTCTTCATTAAAGTCTCGACTAGTGATAGTAGGGGTACCGATACGGATTCCTTCCATAGTATCACCATCTTCTAGAGGCAGTAGTTCTTTGTTAGTGGCGATACCAACTGAGTAAAGTAGTTCAGCTGCTTGATCACCGGTAAGACCAACGGCATTTAAGTCCAATGTCATTTCGTGGTTTTCGGTATCACCAGATACCACACGAATCTTTTCGTCTTGATTGAATACCTTAGCCATGGCCTTAGCGTTTTTGATTACGTTTTTTGCGTAGTAATGGAATTCTGGTTTTAATGCTTCACCTAATGCAACGGCTTTAGCTGCAATAACATGTTCTAAAGCACCGCTTTGTGATATAGGAAAGACTGCATAGTCTAATTTGTCTGCATACTTGGCTTTGGCTAAAATCATACCACCACGTGGTCCACGCAATGTCTTGTGGGTAGTGGTAGTGACAACATCAGCAACTTCGACAGGGTTAGGGTGAACACCAGCAGCGACTAGTCCGGCAATGTGAGCCATGTCGACCATTAGGATGGCATCGACTTCATCAGCAATCTTTCTGAATTCGTCCCAGTAAATGATGTGACTGTATGCTGAGGCACCAGCAATGATTAGTTTTGGTTTTACTTCTAGAGCAATTTGTCGAATGTTTTCAAAATCTAGTAATTCTGTTTTAGGATCAACGCCGTAGAAATGTGATTCATAAAGTTGACCGGAGAAGTTATGTTTTTGACCGTGAGTGAAATGGCCACCAGCATGTTCGCTCATTGCAAGAATTCTATCGCCTGGTTGTAAGAAGGCTGCATAGACAGCTTGGTTAGCTTGGCTTCCTGAGTGAGGGTGAACATTTGCATATTCTGCATGGAATAATTCTTCCGCACGTTTCTTGGCAATCTTGTCGATTTCATCGATTGCTTCGTTCCCGGTGTAGACACGTTTGCCGGGATATCCAACTGCGTATTTATTAGTTAATACAGAACCTTGAGCCGCGCAAACAGCTTTGGATGCAATGTTTTCTGATGCAATTAATTCAATTACGTTATCTTGGCGATTGTTTTCATGTTCAATCGCTTTAAAAATTTCTGGATCTTCTTTTGAAAAATCGTACATAATTCATTCTCCTTTTGGTAAATAAAAAACGCCCTTGTACTTTCGTACAAGGGCGTCGTAACACTGTTCCACCTTAGTTTTATATCAAGCTCACACTTGATACCTCTGGTTCTTAATGCGCATTAAGATTTCGATTCAATTGATAAATCTTGACTGCCTTCATTCAAGGACAAGGTATCTCGTTTCACTGAATCAGATACTCGCTTAACATGTCGATTTGAATTACTACTTTCAAGTTGCTTTTAAGAATAGACCAAAAAAATTTGACTGTCAACAATAAAATTTGAACTTTTTTCAACCAGTACCAAAAAAATGTTCGTATCAAGGGGAGTTAATTGCAAAGAAAAAAGGCGCCATTTGGGCGTCTTTTTTTGTGTATGTGTTGGTTATTGATTTTTATTTTGATTGCGAGCAATTTCTTCTCGTTTGCGTTGGTTTTCTGCTTTTAGTAGTTCCGTTCTTTGTCGCATTTCTTCGTTCTCAGCTTTAAGTTGTTGAGTCATTTGCCGAAACCTTTCAGTGCTTCTTTTTGTTTCTTCATTTGCTCTTCTGCGTTCATCACGATCGAAGAACAAGCTGATTAGCCAAACGATGAATAGGCAACCATAGACAATCACGTAACCGAATCCTAGGAAAACTCCCATTGCTAGCAAAGCGACAATTATATAACCCATAACCAAAACTCCTTAATATGTATTGTTAGTAAGTAATTATACACTTAGTACAATTACTTACTAAATTTTTTTACTTGTGACGAGGGTATTGGTGTTCGATTTCGTAAACTACCTCTGGATCGTCACCGGTACGGAAGTCTTGATTTAAGTCGTCAATTAACTTCATTTCGTGGTCTGATAATTCAAAGTCATATAAGTCAGCATTTTCAGCAACTCTTTGTGGAGTGCTGGACTTAGGAATGATTGTGACACCGTTTTGTAAGTGCCATCTCAAGATAATTTGAGCACTGGACTTACCATGAGCCTTAGCGATTTCTTGGATGGTGTCATCGTTTAGAGTGGCACCACGGCCCATTGGACTCCATGCTTGAGTTACGATGCCTTCGTCTTCGTTTGCCTTTAGCATTGATTTTTGGCTTAGGTAAGGGTGAACTTCGATTTGGTTTACAACTGGCATTTCGTTTGCCTTGGTCTTTAGTAAATCTAAGTGAGTTTGGTGATAGTTACTTACCCCAATTGACTTAACCTTTCCATCTTTCTTAGCATCTTCAAATGCACGCCAAGTTTCAAAGAAGTGTGAACGAACTGGCCAGTGAACTAGTAATAAGTCGATATAGTCAGTTTGTAGCTTTGCAAGTGATTCATCAATCGCGTTTAAAGTTGATTGGTAACCTTGCTTTGGTTCTGGTATTTTAGTGGTGATAAATATTTCATTTCTGTTAATTTGTAGCTTTTTAATTGAATTACCTAGTAGTTCTTCATTATTATAGAATTGTGCAGTATCGAATAATTGATATCCAGCTTCATATGCGGACTTAATTGCTGCATCCATACTATCTTGATCAGCTAGTTTGTAGGTTCCAAATCCTTCTACAGGCATTTGGTTTCCATCTCTTAGCTTGACGGTATCTTTAATTGAGTTAGGCATAATAATGGCCTCCTTTGATTATTTAAGTACCAAAACCATGATAGTCCATAAAAACTAGATAAATCAAATTTTTTACATGTTAGGGGTGTCTTTTTGCAATCACGAATTGACAGTCAAAAGGGACTGACTACCAAACAAGCCAAACGTCTATATGATCAAGGCTTGCATAACACCAAACGGAAGGGTTTCACCAAGACCATTCCACAAATTTTACAGGGGAATGCATTCACATTATTTAACTTTATAAATATCGTTTTGGCAGCAATGGTTTTCTACACCGGCGACTATAAAAACCTATTGTTTTTAGTGATTGCTGTTTCTAACACCATCATCGGAAGTATCCAAGAAATCAGATCTAAACGCCAGCTAGATAAGATGGCAATCTTGTCTCAAGGTTTGATTAGAGTCGTGCGCGACGGCGAAATTAAAAAAGTCGAAGATGACCACATCGTCTTAGGGGATGTCTTGTTAATCGGACATGGGGACCAAATTCCAATCGATGGTAAGGTCTTAACCTCAGATTCACTTCAAGTCGATGAATCACAAATCACCGGTGAAACCAATTCGATTGAAAAGAATCACGGTGACTCCGTTACATCCGGAAGTGTTGTTTTAAGTGGGAGTGCCAGAATTGTGGCTACTGAAGTAGGTGAAGACACATTCGTTAATAGAATGGAATTCGAAGTTAGTCGTACCAAGAAGGACTCCGACAGCAAGATGTTAAAGACCATTAACAAGATCATTAAGTGGCTAACATTTGTGATTGTGCCACTGGGTGCTTTGTTGTTGTACACCAAGATTATGCGTGGGGATGACATCGACCAAGCGATGCTGGGGACCGTTGCTGCGATGATTGGAATGATTCCAGAAGGACTTGTTCTATTGTCATCAGTGACATTGGCGGTTTCAGCTGCGAAGTTGGCACGCCACAAGGTCTTAGTACGTGAACTACCAGCGATTGAAACCTTGGCACGTGTTGATACTATCTGCTTGGATAAGACTGGGACAATTACATCCGGTAAACTCAAGTTTGAAGATGTATTGCCTTTCAACAATCACTCCAAAGACGAATTAAAGCACGTCTTAGGTAGCTTGGTATATGCGTTTGAAGATGATAACGAAACATCTTCTGCTATCAAACAAGCAATCGAAAATCCGAATGCAAAGATTATTAAGAGTTTTCCTTTTTCTTCCGATAAAAAATGGAGTGGGGTAGACACCAGTGATGGTAATTTCATCATGGGGGCGCCTCAATTTATTATCAAAAACATGAGCCAAGAAGTTTCTGACATGATTAGCGATTATGCTAACCAGGGTTACCGTGTCTTGGCATTGCTACAAAGTCACAAAGACTTAACCGAAGATCTAGACGATGCGGAACTACTAGGATTAATCCTTATTAGTGATGAAATCAGACCGGACGCTAAGAGTACTCTTCAATACTTCGTTGAACAGGGAGTTAGTTTGAAGGTGATTTCAGGTGACGATCCTAAGACCGTTAGCGCAATTGCTAAACGAGTTGGACTAAAGGACAGTGACAAGATTGTCGACATGACTGAAGTTCCGTTTGATGCTGACTACCAAGAATTGGTTAAGGTTAACGCGGTCTTTGGTCGTGTGACTCCACAACAAAAGAAACGCCTCATTCGTTCATATCAATTAAACGGTAATACCGTTGCAATGACCGGAGACGGGGTTAACGACATGTTGGCAATGAAACAAGCTAACTGTGGAATTGCGATGGCTTCCGGTAGTGAAAGCACCAAGGGAATTGCCGACTTCGTCTTGATTAACTCAAACTTCTCAGCAATGATCGACGTTCTAGCCGAAGGACGCCGTGTTATCAATAACATCGGAAGTGTGGCTTCGCTTTACTTGATTAAGACAATGTTCTCATTGTCATTAACCATCTTGTTTATGTTTAGCATTCACAGCTATCCATTCCAACCAATTCAATTGACACCAATCAACACCTTTATGGTTGGTTTACCATCGTTCCTATTGGCATTAGCACCTAACTATCAAAGAGTTACTAATCAGTTTAGTACCAAGATATACAACATTGCGTTGCCGGCAGCGATGACGATTGTCGGTTACGTCGTGTTGATTATCTACATCGGAAAAGCTTTTGACTTTAACTTTGTTCAAAGAGCGACAATCAGTGTCTTGGTTACCGGATTCATTTACTGGATTGCCTTATTTAAGGCATCGCGTCCACTCAACAAGGTGAAGTTATCCATCATTGTGCCATCAATCGTGATATTTGCGGCCATCTTCTTATTCTTCCCATCGGTATTCTCACTGGTGGATGTATTCAAGATGCCAATCTTCATTCCAGCAGCACTAGTTGTTGTGACCGCTGTACCAGTATTTATCGTGATGTCATCAGTTGTTCGTCGAATCTTGATTAAGATTAATCCAGAAAAATTCGACGACTCCATTTAAGCTAGTATATAAAACTACTTGATGTGGTATAATAATGATATTGAGGTGATCTAATGAACAGCAAATATACCAAGTGGCAGGACCAAATGAAAGAAGTTACTTTGCCAAAATGGGAAGAACTTCCTAAGTTTGATTTATACATGGATCAGCTAGTGGCCGTTGTCAACGAGGCGATTGGACCACTAGGGATGGATACAGTAACTAAGTCCATGGTTAATAATTACGTAAAAAACAAGGCGACATTTGCGCCAGTTAAAAAGAAATATCAAACTGTCCACGTGGCAGACATTATAATTATCAGTTTATTGAAACCAGTCTTTTCAATTAAGGACATCAGACGTGGAATTGACGAAATTACTAAGCAACAATTTCCTAAACAAGCCTATGATGAATTCATTGAAATGTTGGTTCAAAAGCTACACCATATCGCAGACGGTAAGTCAGTCGCTAACAACGATTCAGAAATTGAACAACTATTAAGTTCAATCGCTGACACCATTGTTAACCGTTTGATTGCCAACGAAATCTTCGAAGATATGATTTATGAATAATAAAAAGCATCCTACGTTTGTAGGATGTTTTTTATTTAGATTATAATAATAAGAAAAAACGGGGGACTTGGCATGGAAACTATCGATAAGCTAAAAGAATACGTCGAACAACAACTGGGTGACGACACTACTGGACACGACTACACCCACATTCAAAGAGTAGTTGCATTGGCTAAGACTATTGGAGAACAAACGAAAAACGCTGATTTATTAATTGTCTTAACTGCCGCATACTTGCACGACGTGATTGACGACAAGTTAGTCGACGATACATACGATAAACAAAAAGAGGTGCAATCTCAGTTAGAAGAACTGGATTACACCTTAGCACAAATTGATGAAGTGATGGATATTATCACGCAGATGTCTTACAGTGCGAACCTCAAACGTCACTATGAACTATCGATTAATGGGCAAATCGTCCAAGACGCCGATCGATTAGATGCGATTGGCGCAATTGGCGTTGCTAGAGCTATGTACTTCGGAGGTCATTTTGGTGATACCATCTATGACCCCGAACAAATGCCTCGCAATGATATGGACAAAAGTCAATATCGTGAGCATACAACGGTTATTAATCATTTTTATGAAAAGTTATTCAAATTACCTGATTTAATGAATACGCCAGCTGCCAAAGAAATGGCAGAAAGACGTAATCAATATATGCACGATTTTGTGAGGGAATTTAAGGATGAATGGCAAGGCATTCACTAATTAGATACGTAATTACTTTACGATATCAACGAAGTGTCCATGAACTAAGTTAACTAAATCAGTTGCGTCTAGTTCAACGGAGCGACCAACTTGTCCAGATGATACTAGGATTTGACCCTGGCGCTTAGCTTCGTTATCAATGTAGATAGGGTAGTGGAACTTTTCGTAGATTCCAACTGGTGTGTTTGCACCATGGACATACCCAGTGGTCTTCAATAGGTCCTTTAGTGGAACCATGTTGACCTTCTTGTTGCCAGATTCTTTGGCAAGTCTCTTTTCGTCTAAATGTTGATCCAAGGGCACCACGCCAACAACTGGACCAGTTTCCTTACCTTCAAGCACTAATGTCTTGTAGATGCGGTGTTGATCCATGTCTTCTTCGACTTCTAGTTGAGCGACGTTATTTTCGTCGTGTGTTGCGAATTGGTGTTGGATATAAGAAATGTTATTTTTATCAAGAATTTGTTCGACTAATGTCTTATGAACTTTATTTTTCTTCTTTTTTCCCATTTCAAAATCACCTCGGTAATCATTTTAGCATAGAATTGACAACCGATTAACGTTAATGTATTATATACCAAAAATGATATATATCTACAAAGGTATATTGATAAAAGGGGAATATAATATGAATTGGTTATTAATTTTAATTACGTTTTTAGGAGTTAATCTAGACTTCTTTTTCATTTTGCTTCTATTGTTGAAGAAACATAAATTAGCTTCAGTTATGATGGGATACCTAATTGGATTATGGACACTACTAATCCTAAGTTTCAGTGTTGGCCAAATCCTAGACCGTTTTCTACCAGAATGGGTATTAGGTTTGCTAGGAATTCTACCTATTTACGTGGCATTAAAGGATGAAGACGAAGATGACAAAGAGGTGAACCACAAATCACCAGTCGTGATTACACTAATTACCTACCTATCAGTATGTGCGGGATGTAATTTAGCGTTGTTCTTACCGGTGCTATCTACTATTAGTGCGATTCAAATATTAGAAGTGATTGCTGTATTAACCGTTTTATCAATTCTAGTGATTTTGATTATCAAGTGGATTGGTAATATCAAACCAATTAATGATTTGATGGAAAAATACGGTGAGATTTTGACCAAGGTAGTCTACATCGGTGTCGGAATCTATGTATTGATTGACAGTGGTTTGATTGCCCACGTAATTTCTTGGTTCTAGGGGATGTTTAAATGCAGGATAAAATGAAAATTATTGAGGAAGTCGCAGCCATCTACAAAGTATTGAGTAATGAACGCAGAATTTTAATCATTACTTCCTTGATGGATGCGGACAAATCATTAAGCGTAAATCAGATTTGTGAGGAGACTAAACTCGATCAACCGGTGGTTTCAAAACAACTTGGTATCCTATATAAGTATCAAATTGTTTGTAAGGAAAAAGTTGGGACCAGCGTGTTATACGGTGTCGACGATCCGCACGTCGTAGAGATGATTTCGGACATGATTCAACACGTTAAACATGAGATGGTGGGTAAACCACATCCAAAGAATTTATTTTAATTTTGCAAAGTTAACGTGATAAATCTGTTATACTGATTTTTAGAAAATTAATCGCAAGGAGTAGAAAATGGCTGATTTAGTTTACAGGAGAGTGTCATCCGACTTAAAGCAAAAGATAGTCGATAACAAATTTCCTAACAAGCGCTTGCCCGACGAGCGAACATTAAGTGAGACATACCACGTAAGCCGCAGTTCAGTGAAACGGGCGTTGAAAGTGTTAGCTGATGACGGCATTATTTTCAAAAAACGTGGTTCAGGGACTTTTATTAATCCACTATTTATGAAGAATAAGACTATTTTTCATTATGAAGGTTCTAACCTAGGGATTACTGACAGTATGAAGAGTCAGGGAAAAGTTCCAAAGATTAAGCTATTGAGTTTCAAGGTTGTGCCTGCCAGCAAAGAAATTCAACAAGACTTATTCTTAGCCGACGGAGATTTCGTGTACGAAATTCAACGACTTCGTTTGTTTGATGACAAACCGTTCATGATAGAAACAGGATACATTCCAATTAAGATTGCTCCTGAACTAACACAAGAGATTGTTGAAAAGTCCATCTTTAACTATGTTGAAGACACGATCAACAAGAGTGTCACACGTTCATTCTTATCAATCTTGGCTAGTCCATCGAATGAACAAGATCAAGAACTACTTAATCTAAAACCAACCGAACCAGTTGGTGTCATGGAAGGGATTTTCTTCCTAGATGACGGGACTCCATTTGAGGTCTCAAACATGCGTCTGCACTATCAATATTTGCGTTACAATACTTTCGTTATGGTGTAGAAATTTAATACAAAAAAGTTATGAAAATCATTGGACTATTATCAAAAAATCGTTCATAATAATGACGATGTAATAATGGTTTGATTGCAATGAAGAAATTGGACCGTATCAATTTGCAAAAAGGTTGACTTTTTGTGAAAAGTCTTTATTATATTCATTGTAATTAAAATTATCGGGCGTAGTCTGATGATTTTTCCATTATTAATTTCAATAGTTTTTATTTTAAAAGGAGTGTTAATTAATGGCTCAAGATTTCGATTCCAAGCAATACTTGGAAGAATTAGATAAATACTGGCGTACTGCTAACTACTTATCAGTAGGTCAACTATATCTAAAAGATAACCCATTATTAAAGAGAGAATTAACATCAAGTGATGTTAAAGTTAAGCCTATCGGTCACTGGGGTACTATCGTATCTCAAAACTTTATTTACGCACATTTAAACCGTGTTATTAACAAGTATGACCTAAACATGTTCTACATTGAAGGTTCAGGTCACGGTGGCCAAGTTATGGTATCTAACTCATACATTGATGGTAGTTACTCAGACATTTACCCAAACATCTCACAAGATGAAAAGGGTATGGCTAAATTATTCAAACAATTCTCATTCCCTGGTGGAGTTGCATCACATGCTGCCCCTGAAACTCCAGGTTCAATTCATGAAGGTGGAGAATTAGGTTACTCACTAGCCCACGGTGTTGGTGCTATCTTTGATAACCCTGATGTAATTGCCGCTGTTGAAATTGGTGATGGTGAATTAGAAACTGGTCCTCTAGCTGCAAGTTGGTTCTCAGACAAGTTTATCAACCCAGTTAAAGATGGTGCCGTTCTACCAATCATTAACTTAAACGGTTTCAAGATTTCTAACCCAACTATCATGGCTCGTATGTCAGACCAAGAAATTACTGACTACTTCAAGGGTATGGGCTGGAAAGCTTACTTCGTTGAAAACGAACAAGACTTCGATGATCACATGGCTTACCACGAAAAGATGGCTAAGGTTATGGACGAAGCTGTTCAAGAAATTAAAGACGTACAAAAGAATGCACGTGAAAACGAAACTGCTGACACTGCTAAAGAACCAGTATGGCCAGTTATCGTTGTTAGAACTCCAAAGGGTTGGACTGGTCCTAAGTTTGACTTAGACGGTAACCCAATTGAAAACTCATTCCGTGCTCACCAAATCCCAGTTGATGTTTCATCAGACAAGATGGAACACGCTGACTTAATCGTTAACTGGTTGAAGTCATACAAACCAGAAGAACTATTTAACGATGATGGTACTATCAAGGATGACATTAAGGCTCTAGCACCTAAGGGTGACAGAAGAATGTCAGTTAACCCTATTACTAACGGTGGTATCGATCCTAAGCCACTTATCTTACCAGACGTTAAAGAATTTGCTGTTGACGTTAAGACTCCAGGTGAAACTGTAGCCCAAGATATGGCTGTATGGAGTAACTGGTTAGGTGCCGTTATGAAGGCTAACCCAGATAACTTCCGTGCATTTGGTCCTGATGAATCAATGTCAAACCGTTTATTCGGTGTGTTTGCTGAAACTAACCGTCAATGGATGGAAGACATCATGGAACCAAATGACCAATACGTAGCACCAGAAGGTCGTTTAATCGATTCACAACTTTCAGAACACCAAGCTGAAGGTTGGCTAGAAGGTTACGTATTAACTGGTCGTCATGGTTTCTTCGCAACTTACGAATCATTCGGTCGTGTTGTTGACTCAATGTTAACTCAACACTTCAAGTGGTTACGTAAAGCTGCTGACCAACCATGGAGAAAGAAGTACCCATCATTGAACTTTGTTGATACTTCAACTGTATTCCAACAAGATCACAATGGTTACACTCACCAAGATCCAGGTATGTTAACTCACTTAGCTGAAAAGAAACCAGAATTCATTCGTGAATATTTACCAGCTGATGCTAACACATTATTAGCTGTTGGTAACGTTGCTTTCGCCAGCCAAGAAAAGATTAACTTAATCATTACTTCAAAACACCCACGTCCACAATGGTTCTCAATTGAAGAAGCTACTAACCTTGTAAACAATGGTTTAGGTTACATCGACTGGGCTTCAACTGACCAAGGTCAAGAACCTGACGTAGTTATTGCTGCTGCTGGTACTGAACCAACTTGGGAATCACTAGCTGCTATCTCATTACTACATGACGAATTCCCAGAAATGAAGATCAGATTCATCAACGTTGTTGACTTCTTGAAACTACGTTCACCTAAGGTTGACCCTCGTGGTTTAACTGATGAAGAATTTGACCGTCTATTCACTACTGACAAGCCAGTTGTATTCGCATTCCACGGATTCGAAGGTCTTGTTAAGGATGTATTCTTCGATCGTCACAACCACAACGTTCACGTTCACGGTTACCGTGAAAACGGTGATATCACTACACCATTCGACATGCGTGTATTGAACCAACTAGATCGTTACGACCTAGCTAAGGAAGTTGTAAACGACATTCCAGAATACTCTGTTAAGGGTGCATCATTCGTACAACGTATGAACGACATGGTTGACAAGCACAACGCTTACATCCGTGAAGTTGGTACTGACTTACCAGAAGTTAACGAATGGCAATGGAAACCATTAAAGTAATTAGATAATTTATCTGATTTACTTATGGTCAAACCATAAAGAAAAGAACCGTATCTTTTGACACGGTTCTTTTTGTTTACATAAATTTTCTAAACGAATCGGGAAGTGGCGACTTAATCTCGATTTGATCCATATAATAAGGTCTAATTAGCGTTAACTTCCAGGAATGAAGTAGCATATCATCATTGTCTGAATTAGGGTTATACAAAGGGTCGCCCACAATTGGGTGGCCAATGGATGCTAAATGGACCCTAAGTTGATGGGTGCGCCCAGTATGCAGCGATAATTCGACCAAAGATTGGTTGTCAGTGGTAGATTGCACCATGTAGTCGGTTTTAGCTTGAAGTGGTTTGATACCATCAATTTTTCGTTTGCGTTTATCGTCTGGGTCAAAACCAATTGGTTTATCAATTGTTCCAGTGGGTGGAGTGATGATGCCATCTGTCCATGCCAGGTAGTTTCGATGAATAATCTTATCCTTGATTAGACGAACTAAGATAGGGACGACAGCAGGATTCTTACCGACGATGATAGCTCCTGACGTGAATTGATCCAAGCGATGAATCATAAATGCATGTTGATTGGTTTGGTTTAGGTAGGACTCGCAGAAGTTTAATAGTGTGTTGGTTTCACCGGGTTGATTAGGATGGGTTTTGAAACCACGGGGTTTATTGACCACCAATAAATCTGCATCTTCATATAAGATTTCCGGTTTGATTGAATTATCCGGGATTAGGTTCTGTACCGGTAGCGAGAAATCGTCTTCAACAAATGTGAGGTGGATTTCATCGCCGTTTTTAATCGCGAAATTCATGGGTAGATACTTGTTGTTGACCAAGACACGTTCATTGGTCCTCAAGGCAAAGATGAGGTGCTTAGGGATTAATAATTGCTTCTGTAGGTATTCTCGCAAAGATATTTCCTCTTTACTGCTTGAAACGGTTAGTTTATATTCCCATTTTTGCATTTTTTCACCTCTTTTAGTCAAATGTGTTACTATATTTAGTCGAGTTGTGATAAGGTGTAAATAGTAATTTTAAACCGGAGGGCATTATGGATAAAAAGATTATCAGCCTTTGGAGTCTCTTATCACTAGTAATGTTTATTATATGTGATTTTTTAATGGGCGAAAATGCCCAAGATCTAATCAAGACAATTATCGTTGCCACAGTATTATATCTACTTCTAATTATAGGTGGTTTACTTAAGTGGCGTCTAGCTTATCACTTCCTATTATTCGTTGTGGGTATCTATACTTTAGCAATGATTAGAATTGTATTTATCTTTGCGACCCAAAGCCATAGTGGTGTTTCAGTACTGGCAGTTGTATTTGCGGTACTAGGAATTATTGTGAACTTATTGTGGTATCGAATCGCCGCAAAACAAATTAAAAGCGACTACGTAAGAATCGTGAAAAAGAACGTAAAAAAATAAGATAGGTGTTTTAATAATATGGAAATGGATGCACAAAAATTTATCGATGATGTAACTGCTGAAAGCTTTGAAACATACTCAGCTGAAGTATCTTTGGCAGACCTAAAAAAGGATACTGCCAAGGCGTTTCAACCAGTGATGGAATTCATAGAAGAACAAGTAAACAGCGGTCGTTTGGCTTCTGCTTTACTACAAGTGAAGGGCGAAGACATTAGTTTTTACCTACAAAACAACATCGTGAACTTACCATACAGATACATCAAGAATATCTCAAAGATGATGAGTGACGAAACTAACTGCCCACTAAACGTCTACATGTTCGTAGAATCACCTGATGTGAACCGTTCAAAAATGCGTATTGATGAATTATCATCACAAGACGACTTTGCGGTGAACACTGATTTAAGCGCTAAATTAGGTGCGTGGGCAAATGACCAACTTGCTGCAATCGAAGAAAACCAAAAGATTGAACAAGAAGCTGCTGAACAGACAGATAAGAAAAATCCAGCTGCTAAGAAGAAAACTACTAAAAAGACTACTAAGAAAAAATAGTCTAAATTACTCTTATGTGTTATACTACTTGTTGCGATGAGTCGAGAAGATCGCGCAACTATGGTTGTATTCACAAGATGTGATTAAGCGATATTTTCGAAGGGGACACATTATGCGGACGTAATTCGCGTGTCTGATATGTTGGTGATGTGAACACCACTTATCCGTCTACTTAGTAGATGCCAAAAAGAGCGTAACTTCATTTGAAGTTACGCTCTTTTTTTATTTAACTAAGTATAGTTCATCTTCAATTAAATCAAATGGTTTGTGGTGACGGTTTAAGTTCTTAACATCATCGTTTTCGATGAATTCAGCGTTGTCCCAGAATTGCTTAGAATCGGTGGCACCGTACTTTTCACCAATGATGATTAGTGGAATGTCCTTGCTAGATTCACGGATGGCTGATAGTAACTTCCAGTCAATATCGACACCATCAGGTGACCAGCACATGATGATGTAGTCGATGTCGTTCTTGTACTTATTGAATGCATCGATTGCGTCTAAGGATTCAACATCGGTAACTAAATGCTTTCCGGTTTCATTTTCCTTTTTCCATGCCAGGTTGTCGGTACAAATAACATCAGCGCCGTTTTCACGTAATCCCTTTGAGATGTATCCATTTCCGGCCATTACTTCAAGCGCCTTTTTACCCTTTAAGAACTTGGCGATATCATTGGTAAATGGGGCGGAGATGTATGCCCACATACCGTATTGTTCTTCGAGATAATCACGGAATTCGCGCAGGTCTTGATCTAGTTTAGGTAATTGATCGACAAATTGATTCCAGACGGCATCTCCCTTAGGATCGCCCATTGGGTATTTTTCGTTCACGTAGGAGAGGATGGTGTCTTGAATATCGTCAGGTAATAATAATACTGGTAAGTCCTGTGGTAATTGGTTTTGTTGCAATAAACGGTCCGCTTCTAAAACGTTATTGATTAAATATTTAATATCAGAAAAATCACTGAATAGGTCATAGTACTTCTTCATTCTTTCGATGTATGAAGGTTTACGGGTGATTTTTTTATTTTTCTTCATTTTCTTGAGTAGTTTCTTTTTATCCATTGTCTAACTCCCTTGAGATGGTTAATTATTATTTTATGGGAAAACCGATATGAATGCAAAAAGTGGGTATTATGTTATATCATGTAACATAATATGCCGTTATTTTGGATTTGAATTCAAATTAAAGACAATTAACCCTGTACTTATTTAATTTTAATGCTATAATATGTTACATGATATAACATTATAAGGAAATGAAGGTAGATATCGATGGATTTAGCAAGTACGGGATTTGTTTTTATTTCAAGTATTTTAGTTCTGTTTATGACACCAGGTCTAGCATTCTTCTATGGGGGACTAGTTTCAAAGAAAAACGTTGTTAACACTACCATGTCAGTTTTCATTATGACTGGACTAGCAGTTATTCTTTGGGTGGCTTTTGGTTACAGCCTATCATTCTCAGGTGATTTAGGCGGATTTATTGGAAATCTAGCTCATCCATTTATGAATGGAATTGATCTTACATCACTAACGCCAACTAAGATTCCAGTAAGCATTTACTCAATCTTTGAAATGATGTTTGCGGTTATTACACCAGCGCTATTCGTTGGTGCGATTGTTGGTCGTATTCGTTTCAAGTTCTTATTATGGTTTGTAATCCTATGGTCCATTATCATTTACTACCCAATGGTACACATGGTATGGACACCAACTGGATTCTTAGCAAAGCTAGGTACTTTAGACTTTGCTGGTGGAACTGTCGTACATATTAATGCAGGGGTTACTGCGTTGGTATTATCAATTTACTTAGGTAAGCGTCTAAACTTCGGTAAAGAAACTAAGCACTACAACCTTTCATGGGTATTACTAGGTACTACCATTCTTTGGATTGGTTGGTATGGTTTCAACGCCGGATCAGCTCTAGGTGTGAACAATGTTGCAATGCAAGCTACCATGACATCAACTGTTGCTGCCGCAACTTCAATGATGGTATGGATGCTATTAGACATGCACTTCGTTGGTAAGCCACAATTAGGTGGTATCTGTACTGGTACACTTTGTGGACTTGTTGGTATCACACCAGCAGCTGGTTTCGTAACTATTGCCGGTGCTTTTGTAATCGGTATCGTTGCTACGCTAGTAAGTTACTTCTACGTAAATGTCCTAAAGGCCAAGGTTGGTGCCGATGACACACTAGATGCCTTTGGTTGTCATGGTGTATCAGGAATGGTCGGAAGTATCATGACTGGTTTATTGGCTACAAAGACAGTAAACAGCTCAGTTGTAGATAACGGTCTATTATATGGGGGTGGTTTCAAGTTATTCCTAACTCAAATCATCGCTACATTAGTAACAGTCATCTTCGTTGCAGTTGCTTGTGCCATTATTATTTCACTACTAAAACTAGTAATGCCAATGCGTGTAACTGAAGAAGAAGAAAAGGCTGGACTAGATATCGTAGAACATGGTGAAGCTGCCGATTACATGGTTTCATATGGTGAAACTGGCAAGGATCACAGCAAGGATATCGAAGTTAACGCAGACGAGTTTAAGGGGCAAATTAACCACTTAGACAATCCAAATCTACCAAAAGATTAACTCTCATAAATAATAGATACAAAAAACTCCAGAAAATATTCTGGAGTTTTTTACATTTTATAATCATCAAAATTTAAATTAAGTTCTTCTTGGTATGCTTCTGGTTGTTCACCGTCTTCTAAGTATTGACTGTCCTTGCCATGAAGATAACCATTGATAAGTTGATATACTTCGTATCGATCTTGTTGATCCAAAGTGTGGTTACCAAAGGTTAGTTCATTTTTTTCCATCAAGACGCTACCTAGATTAAAATGTTCAACAGAAGTTCTTCCTGTCAAATAATCCATGCTGACGTTGAAGTACAATGCCAGTTTTTTGATTTCGACATAGGAAGGTGAACGAATCCCGCGTTCCCAATTACCAATTTGTGATGGGGTATTTTTGTGTTCATCTTCTGGAAATCTTTCGTTTAGATTGTTTGCAAGTTGGTTCATACTGATATGTTGCCCTTTACGAAGAGCTCTTAATCGAATCGGAAACATTTACAACACCTCTACGCATATTATAACCGAAAATGCGTCAAATTGGCGGGTAGTTGCTTTTTATTTATTTAAACTCTATACTCGAATTATTAAATACTGAAATGGAGAGCACTATCTTGAAAAAGAAAACCAAAATTTTATTAGCGACCGTGATTACTTTAATCGTATTAACGGTCGTTGGTTTTGTGAGTGCGGGGATGTACTTCTACAACGTCGCCGTGGTTCCTTCACACAAGACATTTTTAAGTAACGATAAAATTAAGAAGAATTCACCACTATATGCGGGTACCAAGTGGTACTACAACGTCAAAAAGATTCACTGGACCCAAAAGTCTGCGACCGGTAACTTAAAGCTGGTAGCTAACTACATTCCAGCCGATAAGAAGACCAACAAGACCGTAGTCATTGCTCACGGTTACATGGGAAGTAAGGAAAAGATGGCTCCTTATGCCTACATCTTCCATCAAATGGGTTACAACGTTTTAACTCCCGATGATAGAGGCCAAGGCCAAAGTGAGGGTAACTACGTTGGTTACGGTTGGCCTGATCGTTTAGATTACATTAAATGGATGAAAAAAGTCATCAAGTACCAAGGACCAAAGACAGAGATTGTGATGTTTGGTGTCAGCATGGGGGGAGCTACTACCATGATGGTATCAGGTGAAAAAGACGTTCCACACCAAGTTAAGGCATTTATTGAAGACTGTGGTTACACCAGTGTTTCTGATGAAATTAACTATGAAGCCGGTCAACTTTACCACATGCCAGCATTTCCACGTTGGCCGTTGGTTCCAATTCTAAGTGGAATTACCCACATTAGAGCCGGATACAGCATGTACGAAGCTTCGTCACTAAATCAAGTGAAGAAGAACCATCGTCCAATGCTATTCATCCATGGAGCTGACGATGAGTTTGTACCAACTCGCATGGTTTACCCACTATACAAGGCTAGTAAGGGACCAAAACAACTACTAGTTGTTAAAAATGCAGCCCATGCAGCTTCATATGAAACTAATCCAAAGTTGTATGTTGATACAATTAAGGGATTTTTGAACAAATATTTTAAATAATATTAAGGGCGTTAGATGTTGAATCTAGCGCCTTTTTCGTAATTTTAAAAACTTTCAGTGTATCAAATAGGGGGTTAAATGTTATTATAGATAGTGTGTAATAACACCATCAAACAATACGTTTAATATTCGTTAAAAAAATAACTAAAAAATCAGAAAGGAGGACGCTTTTTGATTGAACTAGCCGCATTAGTATTTTTAATCGCTGGTGCTTTATTAGGTTTTTGGGTTAGTGATATGCGCATCAAGGGTCAAGTTGACGCTGCCAAAAGTAAGGCTGCACAACATCTTCAAAAGACCGCTGATGAGACTGCCATCAAGGCTAAGCAAATCATTGCCGATGACAAAGAAGACATCATGCAATATCAAAAGATTGCTGACGATGAAATTGAGTCTCAAAAAGAAGAAAACATCACTCGTGAAAACCGTTTGAACCAACACGAAAAGTACTTGGAACAAATGAAGAACCGCCTAACTAAATATACTAATGATTTAAATGAACGCAGCGATGAACAAGCTAAGGTCCAAGATGATATCGATGACGTCATGCACCAAGCCGAAGACATTTGGCAACAACGTGAATTGACGCTTCAATCAATCAGTCATATCGACAAGAACTACGCTCGTCATGCTGTGTTGAATCATACCGAAAACGCTCTTCGTCGTGAAAAAGACATCGAAGTTAAGTACAACTTGTCCGAAAGCAAGGTTGCCGCTAACAAGATTGCTAATGACTTAGTAATCGAAGCCATTCAAAGAGGCCCTAGGGATGAACCTAGAAGTCACATTGAAAGAAACATCGCCTTGCCAAGTAGCGACATCAAATCCAAGTTAATTGGTAAGGATGAACAACATGTTCGTCTACTACAAACACTAACTGGAACTGATTTAATCTTTGATGAAGACTACCCATTATTACTTCACATTGTTACTCATGATCCAATTAGAAGAGAAATTGCTCGTACAACCATTGAAAGCTTAATCATTTCTCGTCACTTTACCAACAGCAACATCGAGTATCTGGTTAATACAACTACCCAAAAGGTTAACGCGGCTTTACGTGAAACTGGTGAAACAGTCGTTCACTCATTACACGTTGGACGTGTTCATCCTGACTTGATGAAAATTATTGGTAAGTTGAAGTTTAGAACTAGTTATGGTCAAAACGTTTTATACCACTCAATTGAAACTGCTCAATTGACCGGTGCTTTGGCTGCCGAATTAGGTTTGAATACCCAATTAGCCAAGCGCGCTGGATTACTTCACGATATTGGTAAAGCCATTGACCACGAAGTTGGTGGTACCCACGTTGAACTAGGGGTGAAACTAACTGAGGCCTTTGGTGAAAATGAAGTCGTAGTTAACTCAATTGCTTCTCACCACGGTGACGTTGAACCAACTGACCCAATCGCCATTCTAGTTGCCACTGCCGACGCCATTTCCGGTGCTCGTCCGGGAGCTAGAAGTGAATCAATTGAAGAATACGTCAGTCGTTTACGTAACCTAGAAAACATTGCTAACCAACACAAGGGTGTTCGTGATAGTTATGCAATCCAAGCTGGACGTGAAATCAGAATTATTGTAAATCCTGAAATGCTAAATGATGATAACAGTAAGTTATTGACTAAGCACGTTAAGGATCAAATTCAAGATGAATTGACTTATCCAGGTAAGATTAAGGTTACCACCATTCGTGAACTAAAAGCTGTTCAATACGTTGGTAAGAATAAGAAACGCAATCATAATACAGTTAAGGAAGCTTAATGCTATTATTGTTAAACTAAAAAGAGTCCCAAAACATGAAGTTTTGGGACTCTTTTTTATGGTCTGTAGATGACCTTGAAGTTATGATTGTTTTCTGCCTTAATGGTCTTGTGTTCTCTTAAGTAATCAGCAATTAATTGGCTCATCATACGATCATCAGATTTGATAATCTTATCTTGAGAGAACATTTGGTAGTTTCCACCACCGACGGCACGATAGATGTTTAACACGATTTTTAATTCGGCATCGTCATCAATTGGCTTGCCATGGTAGGTTAAGTCTTCGATGCGATGACCAACTGGTTTAGCGACGTTAATCACGTAGTCGACACCTTCATACATATCGTAGTTATAGTGTTTTAGCTTAGGGAAGATGTAGTCATGGTTCACACCAATCTTACCGTTTTGATAATCAAAGTACTTCGCGCTAGTTTCCATGGCTGCCTTTAATTCGGCACCGGTAATCTTTAGCACGGATAGACTGTTAGGGTAAACGTAGTTAGTGATGATATTTCTCATTGTAATCGGATTTTCAAAACCGTGAGCTTCATCATTAAATAGGGCGGTTGCCGAAATATCGACTCCCATAGTTTGCATCTGAATGTTTTGAATGAACTGGATGAAACTAGTCTTGTGTAGACGGGCTTCAAAGGCGTTATCAAAGTCCATTGAACCCTCGATATGAGCCATTGGTTCATCTAACCACTTGTTGATTTGTTCTTGAATGTCGTTCAACTTATCGGCGATTTCATGATCAACAGGGTACTTCTTAGTCGGAATTAATTCAGATTCACTTGATTGCACAAAGTATTTACCGTTGTCATCTTGTTGAACATCTAATTCAATGTGACCGATGTATTGGCCTCGATGACCTGGTTGAATGATTGGCACACCCAATAGGTGACCGGCAATCTTTCTGTGTTGGTGACCGGTGATAATGGCATCGACACCTTTAACGTGCGCTAGGATGTCGTATGTTTCGTTTTCACCGTTTAAGACTTCGGTTGGGACACCTTCTTCATCTCGTTCGATTCCGCCATGATAAACGATGACGTTTAAATCGGTTTTTTCGGCTATTTCAGGGATGTATTTGGCTGCGGTGTCCTTGGCAGAAAGAAAGGTTAGACCGGCTAAATGGGAGTTCTTTTCCCATTTAGTGGTGCCTTGGGTGGTTAGACCTAAGAATCCGACTTTCACACCATTAATATCTTTAATTTCATATGGGTTACCAAATGGGTGGTTACCGTCTTGATCGATAATGTTGGCACAAAGAAAATGGCGAGTGCTCTCATTTATGGTGTTGTGTAAGTATGATAGTCCGTAATTAAACTCATGATTTCCTAATACTCCAAAGTCGTAATTAACGACATTAAACACTTCGTCAATTTGTTTTGGGGCAGATTGTTTTTTGATTTCAGCAATGTAATAGGCCAATGCTGAACCTTGCAAGAAATCTCCGTTATCGATAGATACGACGTTATCCAGCTTTGTTCTAAGATCCTTGATTGCTGTAGCGCAACGAAGCACCCCAAAGGGTTTATCGTCCTTTAAGTTCACATAGTTAGTGGGGAACAAAAAGCCGTGCGTATCACTTGTCTCTAAAAGATTTATTTTCATCGTGCCACCCCCGTTTTAAATTGTTATGATTCTTCCGTTTCTTTTGTTGTGTATATTTTATCACTTTTTTAAAAATGGAAAATTAAGATTTGATTAACATTTACCTTTTCTTAATAAAAATTTAAATTGATTTATCTTATAGGTATGTTAAGATAATTACAGTTAATTGTATTTACATTTAGTAAGTGCTACTAACCTAACCATAATTGTTTTTATAAAAATTAAGCGATTAAGGGGTGATATAAATGTTGAATCTTTACGTAGCACCAAGTAGTGCATCCAGTCGTAAAGCCAGAGCCTGGTTAAAAGGCCACGATATTGCTTTCCGCGAAAGAAATATCAATTCTAACCCATTGAATGCGGACGAAGTAAAACAAATCTTACGTCTTACTGAAAATGGGAGCGAGGACATCATTTCAACAAGATCCAAAATTTTCAAGAAGCTAAACATCGATTTTGATAGCTTGTCACTATCAGATTTGGTAGATTTAGTTGTCAAGTATCCAGACCTTATCAAACGTCCTATTGTGTTTGATGACAAACGTTTGGAAGTTGGGTACAATGAGGAAGAAATTCGTCGTTTCTTACCCCGTTCCATTCGTGAAACTGAACTAAAAGAATTAGAATCACAGTTGGAAGCTTAATATTTTAGAGTGACGGCATTACTTTGTAATGTCGTTTTTTTATTCACTCAAAAGGAGTCACATTATGATAAAAATGATTGCACTGGACTTAGACAATACACTATTGAATTCAGCAAAAGAAATTAGTGATGAAAATGTTTCAACACTACAAAAATTACATAAAAAAGGAATCGCCGTTGTCCTATGTACCGGTCGTCCTATTAATGCGGTTTGGCCATATGTAAAACAACTGGGGCTAACTGAAGAAAATGACTACACGATCACTTTCAACGGCGGCATGGTAATTAGAAACCATGATCAAAAGGTGCTAAATCAAAAGGGACTAACCTTAGATGACTTTTCATTGATTCATCAATACGCATTGGATAACGATTTACCATTGGACATCTTAGACTTTGAAAAGGTTTATGAATTAACCGACTTGGTCAAATCAACCTATAAGGAAGTCTTGAATTCACCACTTGAATTCGTTCCAATTGATTTCAAGAAATTAGATGATAAACCATACAGTAAGGCTATCATGTCAGAACAAATTGCGACATTGGATAATGCGCGTGCTAATTTCCCTTCAGAAATTACTGACCATTATAAAATCGTCCGTTCTCAGCCCAAAATCATGGAATTTTTGCCATTAAACATGAGTAAGGCTACGGGTTTAAATATCTTGTTAAAGCACTTAGACATGGATTTTTCCAACCTGATGGCATTTGGTGATGCGGAAAATGATTACGAAATGATTGAAGCTGCCAATGTCGGGGTTGCGATGGGTAACGCCTCCGATGAAATTAAGTCGATTGCCACAGATGTGACCGTCGATCATGATGACGATGGGGTCGCAGTATTCTTACACAAATACTTTAATGAATAAATAAAAAAGGACTTAAACGAGAAGTTTAAGTCCTTTTTGTTTACTTGTTGTTTGCGAATAAGTAGTTCAAGTATTCCATAAATGTCTTTAGGTAACGCTTTTCATCTACTTGGATAGCAACACTTGCAGTAGGATTTGGATCGTCTAGGTGAGCAGTATCACCGGTAGTACGTCCGTAGTTTAATTCACCAGTGTGAACCAATAGGTCTAAGTCCAATGTTTGAACGAAGCTTGGGTCACAAGCAACACCAACGGCTAATGGGTCGTGTAGTGAACAACCACCTAGGTGTGGGTACATTTCAGCGTAAATATCGATGTAGTAGTCAACGATATCAGCGAACTTTTCACCAGCCACAGTACCTAAGTCACGCCATTGTTGAGTTTCTTTTTTAGTTAGAAGAGTTCTTAATGTAACGTCTAGACCAACCATAGTATCGTGTAGTGGGCTTCTGAATACTTCGTTTGCAGCAGTTGCATCTTGGTTGATGTTTGCTTCAGCGGCATCAGAAACGTTACCAGGAACAGTCAAAGCACCACCCATTAGAGTAACGTTACCGATTAAGTCGGCAATTGATGGGTCCTTACGTAGTGCTAAGGCTAGGTTGGTAAGTGGACCAGTAGGGATGATTGTTAAATCTTTACCGTACTTGTGAGCGGCTTCGATGATGAAGTCGACACCAGATTGTTCTTCCACTTGGCGGCTACTTGCTGGTAATTCAACTTCACCAACACCGTTAACACCATGAATATGAGCTGAAACTTCCATTACTTCGAAACTGTCAGTTTCTAGTGAATGTGGTTCACCTTCAAATACTGGTACGTCAGTAGCACCTAATAGGTCTAGAATTTCTAGTGAGTTCTTAGCGGCTTGTTCTACCAATACGTTTCCGTATGAGTTAACAACACCTACTAAATCGGCGTTAGGGGCAGCGACAGCGTAGGCGATAGCCATTGCGTCATCTACACCTGTATCAACGTCTAAGATAATTTTTTGCTTTGCCATAATGAAAAACCCTCCCAATATTAATTCCCCTCACGGATCTTTGTCCGTGAACATTTTTCATTAACTTTAATTATATGGGCTTTTCGTCCAAAATAAAAGGGGATACTAAGAAGTTTTTAAGGAAATGATATATAAATACGAACAAATTTAACAAAAATTAGAAATTTGTTAATAAAAAATCTCGACTTCTAAACGAAATCGAGATTTGGTTGCTAGTTTCTAAATAGGAATTCAGCAATTGTTTTATCCAATGTTGGGTTTTCGTGTAACATTGAATGTTCAGCAGAAATTGGATCTCCACGGTATAGGTAGAATTGGTAGCTCTTAACGTAAGGCTTAACTAGTTTACCCATTGGTTTAACGATATCAACGGCTTCTTCACCATCGGTACCAACGTTGTAAATTTCACCAGCGATGTTAAAAATCTTTAGGTTACGTGGTAAGTTCTTAGCACGTTTGTCTCCAGCTGGGTAGTCGTTGGCGATACTTACGAACTTGTTAATCTTAGGAGCGTTCTTTTGGTTAGGGTTTCTAACCATGTATTCGTAGGCGATTTGACCACCTGATGAATGTCCTAAGAAGTTAACTGATTTAATGTGATAAGTCTTGTATAGGTAAGTCATCACGTTTTTCATTTGTTTAGCTTCTTTGATTGGATGAGTGTTGTCTTCAAAGATTAATTGAACTAATGGGTTGTCAGCTGAAATCTTCTTGACATATTTCTTCATGGTAGTAACCTTACCCTTACTAGAAATATGAATACGAAGAGCACGCTTAGCAATGCCATGATCGTTGAATTGATTAATGAAGTCATCGGTTGAAACGGCGTTACCACCATAACCGGGGATGAAGATAGTTGCAGTTCTTGTCTTATCTACCTTCACATCATTTAGGACACGACCTCTGAAAATCCATGAGGTAGTGATGAATAGGGCAATTGCTTCAATAATCAAAACAATCCCAATGATAATTTTTCTGCGTTTGCTGTGCATAATTGTTCTTCCTTTGCTAAAGTATAATTATAAGATACATAATATATTAAATAACACCAAAATAAAAGGAGTTAAAATAAAATGTCAGATGAAATCTATGATATTACGATAATCGGAGGAGGTCCCGTTGGAATGTTTGCCGGTTTTTATGCCGGACTACGTACCGCCAAATTCCAAATCATCGAAAGTCTTTCAGAACTAGGGGGACAAGTAAATGCATTATATCCAGAAAAAACGATTCTAGATATCCCAGCCTATCCTGCGATTTCAGGTCGTGATTTAGTGGCTAACTTGAAGAAACAACTTGCCACCATGGATGGTGACATTAAGTTGAATCAAACAGTAGTCAACGTTGAGAAAGACGACGACGTTTTCAAGGTTACCACAAATAAGGGAATTACCAAAACTAAAGCCATCGTTGTGGCGGTTGGTAACGGAGCATTTAACCCACGTAAACTAAGCGCTGATGGTGTCGAAACAATCTCAGACCAACAACTAGTATACACCGCTTCGGACCTAGATGCCTTTAAAAATAAAAAAGTTTTAGTCGCAGGTGGTGGTGATTCAGCAATCGATCAAGCATTAATGCTAGAAGATATTGCCGATGAAGTCTACTTGTTGCACCGTAGAAACGAGTTTAGAGGACTAGAACACACCGTTAACTTATTGAAGCAATCAAGCGTCAAACTAGTTACTCCTTACTTGATTAAGTCATTAGAAAACGTGGACAACAACCAAGTTAGAGTCCACGCTAAGAAGATGAAGACAGATGATGAATTCATCGATATTGATGTTGATAAGATTCTGGTAAATTACGGCTTCATTTCTAATAATAAAGACATGCAAGGCTGGAATGTAGATATCGAAGAAGACCACCATGCCACAAAGGTTGATGGCAATCTTCAAACTAATATCAAAAACATTTACGCCGTGGGTGATCAAGCTAAATACGATGGTAAACAAACTATCATCGCGACTGGATTCGGTGAAGTTCCAATCACAATCAATGCGATTATGAACGACCTATACCCAGGAAATCGAGCACCAATTCACAGTACTCAATTATCATAAAAAACTATTTTTTCTTAGCATCCTTTGATGGGGTGCTATTTTTTTTGACCGTCTTTTCAAGACTTTGAACTTCTTTAGTCAAAGCTTCGATTTGTTTGGTTAATTGATCGATTTTATCGTCTGTTTCGTCCTTATCTCCATGGGTGAAGAAGTCGGTAATAGTAGATGTCAACAAACCAATAAAACCAATTCCACCGAACATTAGGAATGCGGCAATTAGTTTACCACCAGCGGTTTGCGGCGAAATATCACCATAACCAACGGTAGTGGCGGTTGTAATTGCCCACCATAATGAGGTGGATAAATCATGTTGTTCGAAGTGTGAGTAAATCAACGCACTGAAGATTAAAATCACGATACTGATTGAGAATAGGTAGATAAAACCAGTGTCGTAAATGAAACGGTGAATTCCACCAGTCACTTTACCGTCCCAACCAAACTTCCAGAATAGGTTGTAGTGACGGACGATTCTAATCACACGGTATAGACGAAATACGACGAAAATCGGATGGGCTGGAATTAGTGAAATCAAGTCCAACGATGTTTCTAATAAGAATTGCTTGTGGTTCTTGGCCAATAGAAAGCCGGATATGTAATCAATAATGTAAAAGATCCAGATACCATAGTAGATATTCCCTAAAACACCATGGTAGATGTTGATGACGCCAAAGTAGTCTAGACCAACCATCACAACGGATGCAACGGCGATGAAAATAATAAACAGACTATAAATCAATTCGACGGTTTTATTTTTAAATTGTTTCATTATTTCAACTCACTTTTTCTCTATCTCTTAATCCAATTATAATCATTTTACCTTTAAGTTAGTTTAAAGCAAATAAAAAACGACCAATCTTTCGATTGGTCGTTTTCTTTTAGTTATCTTCGTTATTGTTCTTGGAGATCCGAGATGATCCACCTGAATGGTTTAATTCTGGTGCATCAGTCTTGTATAGGGATTGAGTAGATTTCTTCTTAAGTTTGTCGTACAAACTAGTAGACTTCTTACCTAATTCCGTTTCAGCTCCAAGTTCCTTTTGAAAGCCATTTTGGTAATTGTAATCCTTAGGATTTACTGGAGTGAAACCGCTAGGGGTGTAGAAACGAAGTAAGTTTTGTTCGTTTAGTTCATCAGAGAATGATAACTCGGTGTTAACGCGAGCTTGCATCTTATTGAAGACTTTTCTTTGATGAGGGGTAGGGTGAATTACCTTACCGGTCTTGTTGCTATAAATAGTACCACTGATTGAAGTGTACTTAGTACTTACCCAATCACGGTTTCTAAATGCAACGATAGTATCATGTTTCTTGGAGAATAAATCGGTCCCGAATTGAATGTATTGTTTGGTGTTGACACCCAAAAGGTGAAGTAGAGTAGGTAAAACATCAATTTCACCACCGTAGGTATTGTCAATGTATCCCTTTTTCATGCCAGGAATGTTAAACATCAATGGAACACGTTGAAGTTGAGCGTTATCAAAGTCGGTCCAGTCATTAGGGTTCTTACCCAATGCTCTGGCAAGACTTAAGTTTTCAGAGTTAGAAATACCATAGTGATCCCCATATAGCATGATGATTGATTTATTCAACAATCCTGATTTTTGTAGGTATGCGTAAAACTCTTGGATGGCTTGATCTAGGTAATGAGCAGTCTTGAAGTAGTTATCAACCTTGGTGTCACCTGTGTTAGTAGTCTTAAAGTTACTATCTTCGCTTTCGATTGAGTAAGGGAAGTGGTTAGTAACAGTGATGTACTTAGCGTAGAAAGGTTGTTGTAATCTCTCAAGGTATTTAACGGAATCTCTGAATAATAGTTTATCCTTCAAACCGTAACCAAGTGCTTTATCGCCGGAAGTATCGTAGTAACTTTCGTCAAAGAAGTATTGGTAACCCATGTTCTTGTAAACATTGTTTCGGTTCCAGAAACTAGCAACGTTTCCGTGGAATACCGCTGAAGTGTATCCCTTATCTTGTTTCAAAATAGCAGGAGCTGCTTGGAAGACGTTGTCGCTTCCAAATTGGGTAAACATTGACCCTTGAGGTAATCCATAGGTACTTGTTTCTAGCATGTTTTCAGCATCAGATGTCTTTCCTTGTCCCACTTGATGGAAGAAATTAGAAAAGGCAATCGTCGACTTACTATGGTAGAGACTGTTCAAGAATGGAGTTACTTCTTGTCCGTTGACCTTCTTATCGATTAGGAATTGTTGGAAACTTTCTAAGTGAATGATGATTACGTTTTTACCCTTGGCTAAACCAAACATGGATCTTTCAGGAGCAGTGTAATGCTTGTTGATGAACTTTCTAACGTCATTCATTTCTGACTTGGTAGCCATTGCACGCAAGTCCTTAGTGTGTTGAGTTGAGATGGCGTCATAGACTGTAAATGAATCGACACCAAGATACTTAACGATGTATGTACGGTCGAAAGTTCTAGTTAGAAGTTGTGGTCTGGCCATTTCACCAAATGATAGGTTGGCGGTGAAGATTAACACAGCAACCGAAGTAATGGCGAATGCACCCTTACCACCGAACTTTTTGTTATCGATGCGAATTACTCTAAATAATAGTAGAAGTAATACTAAAACGATATCTAACCAGTAGAAGACATCATGTGGCATGGTAAGTGCTAGTGATGATCCGCTAAGTCCTTGGTTAACCTTTGAGTAACCGGTCATGGTACTTACTGTCATGAAGTCGGTAAATTCACGGTAATAAATAACGTTCAAATATAGTAGTAAAGTGTTTAACCCATCAATCAATAGAATGATAGGGTAAAACAATCGACTTGATTTAATGTACATTGCAAGTCCAAACAATAGCATGGTCGTTGCGATTGGATTAATGAATGCTATGAAGTATTCAAACGGGTTTGCAAGTCCTAGTTGGAAATCAGTGAAATATGCGTATATAGTTTTAGCCCAAAATAAAACAACTAGTAGAATGAAGAATCCTAACCTAGTGGACATTTTAGAGCGCAGATAATTTATCGCTTTCAAAATGAAGAGCTCCTTTGATATAATTCATATTTAATATTAACAGACCGAAGTCAAAAAGGCATGTTTTTTTCGTATCATAAAACCATCACCACAATATGTGGCGAAATAAAAAATGGTAATCACCATATATAGTTGCAAAATTATACAAATGTTGTAAAATAAAGTTAAATCAGTAGGAGGATGACGGCATTGCTAAAAGGTAATACTAAAAAATTAAATGTTCAGTTAAGTGATGGACAAATAATTGAATTCATGCCAGAGATGGTCCATAGCGACTTGCTAGCTTTGACTAGTAACCAAGAGATTATCAATCGTACTGAAAGATTAATCTTAGTCCAATTGAGTTCCTACACTATCATTAAACTACACGAACTACAAATGATAATTTATAAGACGCTAGATAAATTGCGCTACCACAAGATTGCGTCTAAATACTATAATACTGAATTAAGTTAGGCAGAATGTTGTCTAACTTTTTTTATTAGTGATATTCTATTATAATCAGATTAGAAAGGGGATGGATGTTATCACTTTTAATCTATACGTTGTCCGTCACGGACAAACATACTTTAACGTTTACAATCGATTACAAGGGTGGAGTGATGCACCTTTGACAGATAAGGGCATATCAGGTGCTGAGAAAACTGCAGAGAAATTGGCTAATATGCATTTCACAGCTGCATACTGTAGCGATACTACCAGAGCTATGAAAACTGCTAAGATTATTTTGGATAAAAACACCGCTGATTCAGTCAAAGAACCAACTGTATCTAGTTATCTTAGAGGAGAATTTTATGGTTATTATGAAGGAAGCGATTTAGAGCAATCATGGTATGCAGCTGGTGCTCCACACGGATTACCAACATTTAAGGATATCGTATCTAAGTATTCTTTGGGGAAGGCTATGGACTTTTTAAAGGAAGCCGATCCTTTCCACCAAGCTGAAAGTAACGAAGAATACTGGAAACGTTGGGATCAAGGATTAGACCTAATCAGAAAAGATAAGAACATTCATGATGGAGATGATGTTCTGCTAATCAGTCATGCCAATGCTGTATTGGGGTTGGTCGAACGTTTTGGTGAAGGCAAGTACGATGTCACCGAACCACCTGCCAATGGTAGCCTTACTAAGCTAGAAGTAAGCGATGATCAAGTCAAGGTTACAGATTATAACGTTCAATAAAAGAACATAAAAAAAGACGATTACGTTTAGTAATCGTCTTTTTTGGATTTTAAGAGATAGGATTAAGCTACTCGACCGTAAGCTACTACGTGCCACCATGGAGCATGGATGCTTTCACGGATAACACCACGGTTTTGAGCGTCAATCATCTTACCGCCACCGATGTACATACCAACGTGGTAAATACTATTCTTAGAAGAACCGATAAATACTAAATCACCCTTTTTAAGATGTTTTTTAGCAACCTTTTTTGAGTAGTGGTATTGTTGTTGCGCAGTTCTAGGTAAGTTAACACCTAGACCGTGTCTGTATATGTATTTTGTAAAACCAGAACAGTCAAAAGTACGTGAACCTTCTGAACCGTAAACGTAACGGTCACCTAGTTTTGACTTAGCAACACGGTATACTGAAGTAAATTGGTTATTAGTATCAGCATGGGCAGTGTTGTTGTTACTTGCAGTAGCACCTGCAAACAGTAGTGAAGTAAACGCGGCTGCGGTTATAGCAATTTTAGTAATCATTTTTTTCATCTCTCAAAATCCTCTCTCTTATAAAAAATCTCTCTCGTTTTTTCTCTATCTCAATATATTTCATATGATAAGGGATTAATATTTCAAGAATGTAACAAAGTAGTTTCAAATTAATTAAAACTTTCCAATTTTAATGTAATCTTTATAATTTTAGTGTTTAATATTTACTGTACCCAATTAAAGTAATGAAAGGGTTCCAAATTTGTGGTAAATTTATTATGTAGATTACACGAAAGGAACCGTTGAAATGTCGGGCTTAAAGAAATTATTTCCCGAAAAAATAGATTTAAATCGTCTAATTTTTAAAATCGGGGAAGTCAGCAAAATGATGGACGTGTCAACACGTCAGCTTCGTTACTGGGAACAAAAAGGTTACATTACCTCAATTAGAGACGATAAGAGTAGATCTCGTGTTTTTAATATGGAAAATTTAAATAAAGTAACATTAATTAAGCATTACTTGGATAAGGGATTCACCCTTACAGCTGCAAACGCGACAGCTTCTGAAAACATCGCTAAGATGCGCTATCTAAGAAGGTTTATGATGAATGCCTTCGAAGATGTTGAGACAATCGATGGGCAACCAGTTGTCAACTTGGGTTACTTTAATGAAGAAAAAACTTCCATATTATATGCCTCAGTTGATGAGAATGACGAAATAAAATATCGTGTTGTCGATATAAAAAAGAAGGATAAATGATGAGAAAAAAGAAAATGAGTTTAACCAAGAAGATTGTCTGGTTAGTTGTAATTGTGATTGTATTATTTGGTGGATACAAGGTTGCAAAACAAGTTCACAGTACAATCCGAGAAAACCAAATTCAAAAATCTGATCAACAAAGAATTGAAGAAGCACAAGAGCAAGCGGCAAAGAAGCGCCATGAGTTTGCTGAAATAATCGCCAAACCAGCTGTTCAAGTATGGAACAAACAACACGTTGTGTTACCAAGTGTTGTGATTGCCCAAGCTATCCAAGAATCTAACTGGGGTCAATCAGAGCTATACAAGAAGGCATACAATATCTTTGGTGTAAAAGGAACATACAAAGGGCAATCAATCCAATATTACACTGACGAATACGTAAGTAACGACACTCCAGTCGGTAAGGGTGTTAAGGTGGTTCGTGAAGGTGACAAGAAGAAGATTTCAATTCCTGCTACTTTCAGAAAGTACCCAAGCGTCTACGATGCAGTTGAAAACCACAGTACTGTGACAGCACTTAACTTCATTAAGCAAAAGAACGTTATGAGCTATGAACAACAAGCTAAGATGCTACAAAAGAACGGTTACGCAACCGATCCTAATTATGCCAAGAACTTAATTGCTTTAATCAAACAATACAATTTAGCTAAGTACGACGATCAAATTAGTAAATAAAAAATTTAATAGTTAAAACTATATTTTCAAAAATTTATCTTATATAATAGTAGAAAAATAGAAGAGGAGACTTTAGGTGATACCATTATTAAGTAAATTATATGGTCCGTTTTTCGATTTGAATAACTGGCATAACGTAATTTTTTCGGAGGATGCATGGATTGTTATTTTATCCTTAGTATTAATCGAATGTTTGCTGTCAGTTGATAATGCGGTGGTGTTAGCCACGCAGGCTCAAGCTTTACCAACTAAGAAGGAACAAGAAGAATCATTATTCTATGGTCTTTGGGGTTCTTATATCTTTAGATTTATCATTATTGGATTAGGGGTATTCCTAATTCATATCTGGGAATTAAAGGTTGTTGGTGGATTATATCTTTTCTACTTAGTCTATGCGCACTTTGCTCATTCCGACAAACAGAAAAAATCCATGTTCAAACAATCTGCCAACCAATCTAACCGTAAACGTTTTTGGATGACAGTATTACAAATTGAATTTATGGATATTGTCTTCTCCGTTGATTCCGTACTAGCTGCTTTAGCAATTTCTGAAAATCCAGTAATTGTTTTAATGGGTGGTTTAATCGGAATCCTATGTATGAGAGGAATCGCCGAAGTTATCATGTTAGTGATGAAGAAGGTCCCAGAGTTAAAGACAATGGCATACTTCTTAATCGCAGTGATTGCTTTGAAGCTAATCCTTTCAATTCCAATGATTGATATTGAAATTGAACCACTTCACTTTGGTTTAATCGTATTGGTTACATTCATCGTAACCTTCATCATTCATTTTATTCGCAAATCAAAGAGGTAATCTAATGGCAACAACAATTACAAGGGAAAACCTTGCACAAGAAACAGATAACAAGATGACCGTCATTGACTTCTGGGCACCATGGTGTGGTCCTTGTAAAATTATGGATCCAGTGCTTGAAGCAATGGAAGAAGAATTCGGTGACCGCATTCACTTTGGCAAGATGAACGTCGACAATAATGAAGACGTGGCAAAACAATACAAGGTGATGGGATTACCAAGCATCGTTTTATTTAAAAATGGTAAGGCAGTCGAAAAGGTAACTGGAGTATATCCAAAAGAAAAAATGGCGCATTATCTAAACCGTAAACTAGAAGAAATGTAAATTTTAGTTGACGGATTAAATCTGTAGTGCTAATCTTAATTTAATCAAATAAAGCAAAACAATTATTCCAAACTAAGTAACGAATTAGCTGGGTGTCAGGAAGTCGGTGGTTGCTGCGAACCGATCAGGCTAATCTCGATGAAATACATTGGATAGTGTCTACCCAAGAACGGTAACTAGAGCCGTTATTTCTAGAGAGTGAGTGACCGCTACGTGTGGTTACTAATTTGGGTGGTACCACGGTAAAAATAATAATAAGTCGTCCCTGTTGTTTTAGACAACAGGGACTTTTTTTATGGAAAGAAGACGAACAGATGAGAATTGCTAACTGCGGAGGATTAATCCGATATCAAAATGAATAAAAGACTACATATATTATAGAAAAAAAATTACGTTATTTTGAGGAGAGATATTATGCAAGAAGAAAAGAAACCGACAGTCAGTCTGGCTGAGGGAATTATTATTTTAATTGTAATGATGGCAATTATGTCATTCGGTGTTATTGGTTTAGGGATTTCACCAGAAGTGCCAATCCTAACAGGAATTATGCTTTTGGTATTCTGGGGTCGTTTTAAAGGTTTCAAATGGGATGACATCGATGAAGGATTCGTCACTGGAATCAAAAATGGAATTGTTCCATTATTTATCTTCCTATTAATTGGTTCATTAATTGGTGTTTGGATTGCCTCAGGTGTTATTCCTTCACTAATGGTTTTTGGTTTCCACTTGATTAACATCAATTGGTTCTTACCATCAATCTTTCTAGTTTGTGCGCTAGTTGGTACATTCATCGGTAGTGCATTCACCGTTATCTCTACTTTAGGGATTGCCTTTATGGGAATCGGTATCACAATGGGTATGAACCCAGCCATGATTGCCGGTGCCGTTATCTCAGGTGCTGTCTTCGGTGATAAGTCATCACCACTATCAGCAACTGTTAACCTAGCCGCTGCTGTATCAGGTGCCGACTTGATTGCTCATATCAAGAACTTGATGTGGTCAACCATTCCTGCCATGATTGGTTCATTCATCATCTTCGTGTTCTTAAACCACAGTGATGGTAAAGCCAACCTAGCAAACGTCGACAAGACAGTTAACGTATTGAACAGCAACTTCCACATTTCATTTCTAGCAATTATTCCAATCGCACTACTACTTATCTGTGCATGGAGTCATATTCCAACAATTCCGACATTATTCATTAACATCATTGTTTCAATCGGATTGATGGGAATTCAAGATCACAAGATTTCACTACTAAAGATTAACGACCTAATCACTAGTGGTTTCGTATCAAAGACTGGTAACAAGTCTGTTGACCTGCTTCTATCAAGAGGGGGTATCAGTTCAATGATGGGTACACTAGCATTGATCATGATTGCCTTGGCCTTTGGTGGCCTATTGATGCACCTAGGTATCATCGATGCCGTTGTGCAACCACTTACTAAGCATCTAAACAGTGATGCTAAGTTAATCATCGCCGTAATCTTCACTGCCATCGGGGTAAACGTCTTCGTTGGTGAACAATTTCTATCAGAAATCCTACCTGCAAACGCATTTAAGAAGGTCTTCCACCAAGCTGGATTAGCACCAGTTGCACTAAGTCGTGCGATTGAAGATGGTGGTACCGTAATTAACTACTTGATTCCATGGGGTGTTGCCGGAGCATTTATCTCAGCAACATTGGGTGTGCCAGCAAGTCACTTTGCACCATTCCTATTCCTAAGTATCTTGTCACCAGTGTTCTCAATTCTAAGTGCAGTCACAGGAATTGCTATTAAACACGATAAAGATTAACTAATGCTTAGAATAATTTAATACTATTAAGAAAAAGTTAAAAAGCCTATCATAAAGCGATTTGTGGTAGGTTTTTTGTTTGTGATTTTTACGTTGCACATCACTTTAAATGAAACATATTTGAGTAGTTTTGAAAAAAATTCGAAATTTTTTTGCGAAAATTGATCAAAAAATGCCTATATATTGTACACGATTATTAAAACTAGAAAGCCGTGTTATTAGTCATTGTGTTCATTTATATTTCAATACGTTACAGTAATGTTACTATATTACAAAATAAAGAACGAACGTAACGTTTATGTAACGCTCATGTAATATTAAGTAGATAGAATATGCATTCGTTGTTGAAAGACAACAAACGCAATTTTTTATTCTTTAATTTTATATAGGAGTGTTTCAGTTATTAGATATAAATTTCATGTTTTATTTCTTGTAATCGCAATCTCGTTCGCGGGATTACTTTCTATTTACCGAAATGCTACTGTAGATACCAACGCGAATACAGTAGTGACTGTGAAGTCTGGCGATACACTAGAAAACTTGTCAGATAAGTACAATGTTTTCATGTCTGTTTTAGAGCATGCTAATGGCAAGTATAGTGATGATGATTTATTAGCTGGCGATCAAATCGTGATTCCAGATAATAATAATGATGCAAAAGACGATAAGAAGGTTCAAAAGCAACACTCGACTAAGTCAAACAAACATCATTCTACTTCTAAGAAACAAAATCAATCACAAACCAGTGCTCAATCAGAATGGAACAAAGCAAATGCCGAAGCAAAGGCATGGATTTCTTTCCATGAGTCTACTAATTCATACACCGCACAAAACGGTCGTTACTATGGTAGATATCAATTAGATAGTAGTTACCTTAACGGTGATTACTCACCAGCTAATCAAGAACGTGTCGCAGAACAATATGTTGCTAACCGATATGGTTCTTGGGTAAACGCCAAACAACATTGGGTTTCCAATAACTGGTATTAAAAAGAGACGTTGAAAGTTTTACTTTCAACGCCTTTTTTTTATCCATTTTTTGATCAATTTGAGATTTGCAAGGCTTTTTTCAAAATTTTTTAGCACTTTTTTGGCCAGATTAGAAACAATTTTAGAATAATTTAAGCTGTATGTAACGTTCAAAAAGGCTCAACCATGGGGAATATGTTGCTTTTGATGTCATATTGTTACAGCGTAACGACAATGTTACGAAAAAGCCAAATCTTTTAACGTGCATGATATAGGCATGTAATGGATACGATGTAGTATATATCACAGTTAATCAAATCGATTAACACTTTCGACGATACAGAAATACAGAATTATAGATTTTTTATAGGAGTGAATTATTATCGTTAAATTAAATAGTATGAAGTCAATGTTATTTGCTACTGCCGCAGTAGCTGGATTATTTGTAGCTGGTGGCGCAAGTGCTAACGCAGATCAAACTGCTAACGCATCTGCACAACAACCACAACAACAAGCTAAGGCAACAGTTAAGAAGACTGTGACTGTTCAAAGTGGTGATACTCTATGGGGATTATCACAAAAATACAACGTTTCATTAAGTTCACTTAGAGCAGTTAACGACCGTGTTAACACAGATTTAATCTACGTAGGTGAAAAACTAACTTTACCTTCAAGTGCAACTGTATCTACTGATCAAAAGACTGTTGCTTCAGCAACAACTAACCAAAGTACTACTAACCAACAATCAGTAGCTCAAACTCAACAACAAGCACAACCTCAAGTGCAACAACAAACACAAAGCACAACCAACTACAGTCAACCACAAGCTCAAACACAAAGCACAACTAACTACAGCCAATCACAAAGCTCAAGCTACACTGGCTCAAGCAGTTCTGCTAAAGCTTGGATTGCTAACCGTGAATCTGGTGGTTCATACACTGCCTCAAACGGTCAATACTATGGTAAGTACCAACTAGGTGCTGCTATGCTACACGGTGACTACTCAGCTGCTAACCAAGAAAGAGTTGCTGACCAATATGTTGCTGCCCGTTACGGTTCATGGGATAACGCTAAGTCATTCTGGTTACAACACGGTTGGTACTAAGATCTTAGCCGGTTTATTCAATCGATATTTATATCTACAAAAAGACGCCTCTATAGGCGTCTTTTTTTATTTGATATTTCTTCACCAATTTTTACAAGTTCGTACCATGAAATGATGGTTAATATAATTAATGGCAACTCAATACAGTATATGAATGCTAAAATAATATTGGCATTGCTAAAACTAAC
>NZ_JAHQYH010000005.1 GCF_019061205.1 Apilactobacillus waqarii | reverse complement strand
CTTCTGAATAAATTGTTATTTTATAAGCGAATTGACTTCGCAATGTTTAATTCTTACAACCAAGTTGTAAGTTCCTTACACATCATCGATTATCAATCTTGTTCAGTTTTCAAAGATCTACCTTTTATTAATTCGCTGTCCCAATTGACAACTCATTAATCATAGCAAATTATCAACACAGTGTCAATAACTTTTTTTATTTGCCAACGCTTGAAATCAACTGATTTAACGCGACTTGATTATAATATCAAAATCATCAATCACTGTCAACATCAATTTTTCAAGATCATTTGAGAAGATTAAGTAACCTCTCTCAACAGCAATATTTATACTACCAGGAAGTCTTTTTACGGTCAAGTACTTATTTAAAAATTTCTACTTTGTTTACTAGAACATCTTCAACAGGTTTGTCGCTTGCATCTACTTTAGCATCTGCAATCTTATCAACGATATCCATACCCTTAACTACTTGTCCGAATACAGTATGTCTGAAATCTAGCCATGGTGTTCCACCATTTTTAACGTAATAGTCAATTATTTCTTCTGGAAATCCCGCTTCATTCATTTGATCCATTAGTGTTTCAGGAAGTGTCTTGTTTTGCACAATAAAGAACTGACTACCATTGGTGTTAGGGCCAGAATTAGCCATAGACACAGCTCCACGTACGTTGTATAAGTCTTTAGAAAATTCATCATCAAATGGACGATTCCAAATACTTTCCCCTCCAGCACCGGTTGCTGTTGGATCACCACCTTGAATCATAAAATCTTTAATAACTCTATGGAAAGTTGTTCCATCATAGTAACCAACTTCAGCTAATTTCATGAAGTTTTCTACTGCTTGAGGTGCTTGTTTTTCAAACAAAGCTATTTGAATGTCACCATAATTTGTCTTTAGAATAGCCATCGGCTTATATTTATCATCTATACTTAATTGTGGATATTGAGTCATTTTGTCCTCCAAATATTTAATTGATATATCTATTATAGCTAACGAAGTAAAAATGATTAAGTGTTTTTACTAAATTATTTTAAAAAAACTTTAATGTAAATCATGTAAATTTGTTAAAATATAGTTAAACAACAAAAGGAGAGAGAAATGCAACTTTTAATAGATTTTATATTACACATTGACCAACACATCATTAACTTGGTTAATTATTTTGGTGATTGGACCTACCTACTACTATTTCTAGTGATCTTCATTGAAACTGGAATCGTAATTATGCCCTTCCTACCTGGGGATTCATTATTATTTGCAGCAGCAGCTATCTCTGCAAATCCAAAATATCACCTAAGTATATTCATATTTATCATCTTATTCTTAATTGCTTCAGTCGTCGGTGACTCTTTAAACTTCTTCCTTGGCGAAAAAGTTGGTAATAAGCTTACTAAACAAAAACATATTGGTAAGTTCATTAAACAAGAACAACTAGACAAAGCAAAAACTTTCTTTGATAAATACGGTATCTTAGCTATATTTATTGCTAGATTCATGCCAATCATCAGAACTTTCGCACCATTCATTGCCGCTTCAAGTGGTTACAAGTACAGTAAGTTTGTTAAATATAACGTAGCCGCTTGTATCGTCTGGGTACTACTATGTTGTGGTGGAGGATACTTCTTCGGAAACATCCCATTCGTACAAGAACACTTCTCAGTGGTTGTACTTGGTATCATCCTAGTAACTTGTATCCCTGCTTTAGTAGCATTGTTCAAAAAAGAAAAGAAAGCATAATAAAAAGGACTCCTATGTTGGGGCCCTTTTTTATTGTGTTGATCTATTAATAAATCGTAATAGGATTAAATAAAATACCGTTACAAATATAAATATAAAAGCAAAACCAATCATAAAGTACTGATCTGGAAACAGTATGATGATTGGTTCTTTTTTTGCATTAAATATCCAGTCGTTGTTTCTAAATAGGATTTTATGGAAAAAGATAAACGCATCATTGAAATCAATTAAAGCAAACACGAAAAGAAATACGAAGCATCCGTATATTTGCCTAAAAGATAATTTTAAAAGCCATAAAAAGCGATTTTTCCTTAATCTAATCAATGTTTTAATGACTATTGGCGTCATAATAACCATAAAGAGGTTATTTAATAAAATTAGTCTTCTCACATCCCCAAAGTGTTCCTTTACTACGTTATTAATTGGCAATGTCGTTTGCATATCGATAATAAAGAATGACTGTAAATATCTAATAATCAATAAGTAATTATCCCTTATTTGTCCTGAACTCATTTTAATATCATGTTGTACGTTTAATACATGGACAACTGACGTATATATAAATGGCATGTTCATAAATAAAAATATCGAGCAAGTTACAAACCACAAGATGATTACTAACGACAATGCTCGATACTTCATAAATTCAATATTCAAATTAAACTTCCCAGTCATCCAATGAATCAATTTGATGAGTTGGTTGCACTTCTTTTTGTGCTACTTGTTCCTTTGTAGATAAACCAGTGTAGACAATTAGGGTATCCATGCCAAAGTTAATACCCGCTGAAATATCGGTCATGTAGTTGTCTCCAACCATTACTACATCAGATTTATCAAGGCCAATCTTATCCAATGCGTTTTGCATGATAATTGATTCTGGTTTACCAATTAAAACAGGTTTTTGTTGGGTTGCGTATTCAACAAGTTTTACTAATGAACCTGCTCCTGGTTGCATCCCTTTTTCAGTTGGAATATTACTGTCTGGGTTGGTACCAATAAACTTAGCACCATCCCTTACTAATAGAACTGCCTTACTTAATTGATCATAAGTCACTGAACTATCTAAACCTACGATTACATAACTTGGTTTATTATCAGTAATTTTAAAACCGTTATTTTGAAGAGCAGTGATTAGTCCCTTTTCACCAACTACATAAGCTGTCCTATCTAACTGGTTACTTTCAGAATCTTTTTTTACATAGTCAGCAGTAGCTAGTCCTGCAGTGTAAACATTATCGACACTCACATGGATGTCATGATTATCACCTAGGTTTTTAACTACATCCTCTGGCATCTTGGTTGTGTTATTGGTTACGAAAAGAAAATCAATCCCATTTGATTGTAGTCTTTCGATAAATCTCTTGGCAGCTGGAATTCTCTTACTTCCGGCATAAATTGTGCCATCAAGGTCAATGAAATAACCTTTATACTTTGTCATTAATACTCTCTCCTAGTCCGTTCTTTGTTTAATTGTAAAGTGTCTCTTACCATGTCCCTTTGATTGGGTCACTGTCACGTGTTCTCTTTTATCTACACGAGGTTTTTCGTTAGTGACCTTTTCTTTAATAAAGGCATGACGGTTGTTCTTATTAGATGAACGACGTCCTCTTCGCTTATTGAAAGAACCATTTGGCTTAGTCTTTACTTCTAAGTTATGCAAGACAAAATAGTCAGCACCCATATTGGCATATTCATATAAATAATCTTGAATTGCCATGAATTGATTTTGTAGTGGTGTGTTACTACCATCATCAGAAAATCCCTTTAGTCTTAATACGCCATAGCCGTAATCACCAACAATAAAGCTGTATCGACTAAAGATGGGATTGTAACTAGCAGTGAAATCATCAATATTAAAACAGTTATTACGATTACTGATGATTTCATATTTATGACCATTAATCAAAATGGTCTTTTCGTCTTCAAGTTTTATGTTAGCTAGTGGTTTATAGTTACTATTCTTTTCTTCGACTAGCTCTTCAATACTCTTACGATCCAAAATTATCCTCTCCTATTCTAGCGGATATTTCTTTGATAGATATGATGCGAACACTTCTCTAAGTGTTTGGTCATACAAGATATTATTATCACCCTTAATTGCAACCGTTGGGAAGAACGGAATGAAGATGTAATGATCTAGTAATGCAATTTCGTAGGTTTGATTAAAGTCAATCAACTTCCCGTCGAAGTAAACATTATTTTGGTCATCAACATCGATTCCATCATAGTTCAATTGGCCAAAATACTTTCCTCTAAAGCCCATTCCCTTTTGTTCATATGCAATTAGGAATTTCCAATTCTTTTGCATTTCCATTACCATGCGCCATAAGTCGCTTCCAGATAATGTTGTCTTAGTTACATGCATAGAATGTGGCAAGATTTGATGTAATTGATTCTTATCTACAATTCCTTTTGGCAGAGCATGTAGGAACAATCCATTATTAACGATTGCAGCTTTAGTTCCTGCCTTTTCTTTCATTGCAGATAAAAATTCGCTAACCATTCTTGGTTTGCCACGAAGACCATTATCCATTTTTTCATCTAACTTAGCAACTTTAGATTGTGCCAAAATGTCTTGACCACGTTTTTCTAAAGCATCCAGCCACTTACTGTCTTCTGGTTCAACAGGTAGGTCACTAGTTTTAACGACACTAGCTTCACTATTGATAACGTGATCATCATCAACTTCTAGTGTTACCTTTCCAACGTAGTATCCATACTTACCAGCAGCAGCCAATAATGATTGGTTATCTCTTTCACCATGTTCAAACAAATGATGGGTATGGCTTCCAATGATAACGTCAAAGCGTGGAAATTTCTTAGCAATCAATCTATCTTGAGTAACACCTAAGTGGGATAACAATACTAATACTTCGTCATCATTATCATTGTCCAACAATTCAGGAATTTTTTCTTGGTCATCAATTGGTGTCCATCCCTCAAGCGTGTATGTTGATTGATATGGGGCTGTTAAACCATAAATCTTAATATGATTACCACCTGGTGTATTAATCATCTTAGTTTCATGAGCCCAATCTGGCCTCTTCTTAGTATCTGAATCAACAATATTACCTAAAACAACGTCGAAGTTGGCGGCATCATACAAATGGTTTAACTGGTCTTTACTATTGGTTAGACCTTCATTATTACCAATTGTGGCGGCATCATAACCAATTTCATTTAATAATTCAACATTAGCTTTACCGTCGGTAGCATCAGTCAATGGATCAGCTCTATCTAAGGCATCTCCTAAATCAACAGTAATGACAAAGTAGCCTGCTTTTTCTAGCTTTTGTTTTTCGCTAATTAAATATCTTTTTATTCTTGGCCAATTTTCAAAGTGTGAATGTAAATCATTGGTATGTAAAATAGCAATTTTTTCCAAACTTACTTCCTCCTCATCGTCTTTTGGCAAAATCAATTTTCTTTTGTTCCACCATCTTAAAAATATCCTGTTCACTAAACGGAGCACCGAATGGCTTCTCATAGCCTAAATAATCTTTTTCTGGACTATCAACTCCAACATTAATATTTTCCTTTACCGGCACTGAATAGTGATGAATATGCCCATGAAGATCAATAATCGGTCCAACCTGGCCCATCATCAATGGATAGTGGGTCATATAGTATTGGGCGTGATTCATCTTAATCAATGCTCCGACATCGTGGAAAGAAAACTTTGGTTTCCCATTCAATTCATAGTTATTTTTCTCAATGAACTTAAACAAAGCTCTACTATCGTGATTTCCTTTAATAAAGACAATCTGTCCATTCAATTGTTTTAAAATATCATAAATTTTTTCATGTGCTTTTCTTTGGGGCTTTTCATGACAGACTGCGATATCACCTAAATGATAAACAATATCACTGTCAGAAACCTCTTCATTCCAGTTTTTAATGATATCGTTATCCATCTCATCCACAAAGAAATATGGTCGTGGCGCGAAATTCTTATTTCCTATCATGTGTTTATCAAGAAAATGCGTATCCGCTATAAAGTATTTCATTCTTGCCACCTACTTCCTTACTAATAGAATAAACTATTATTGAACAAATGAAAAATAAAAAAACAGCTTCAATCAAACTAACCACTTAATTAAGTAATTAGTCGTTGAAACTGTTTTATTTTTTATACGCGGTCTTTAACAACCTTGAAGATGTATAGGAATACAATCCATACGATTGATCCGATTAATGGAATCATTGTGTCTACTCTAAATAGCAATACAACTGCTACGAATAGTAGGAATGCTAATACAAAGTAACTTGAAAGTGGGAATAAAGGCATCTTAAATGTTAACTTGTCTTCTTCCTTGTTCTTCTTAACAATCTTTCTGTACTTGATATGCGCAATTACGATTAATCCCCAAATGAATAGGAAACATGTGGTAGCCACACTTGAAATTAATTGGAAAACACCGTTTGGCATAAATGCGTTCAAGATTAGTGAAATTGCGATAACAGCAATTGAGAATACGATTCCAGCTGCTGGTAAACCGTTCTTAGTTAAGGAACCAATCTTCTTACCAACCTTATTGTCAGTACCATAGCATAATGAGTATGCCATTCTACCTGTTGTAAAGATTGATGAGTTACATGCAGATACGGCAGCAGTTAAAACAACAAAGTTGATGATTGATGCAGCTCCGGCAATACCAATGTTTTGGAATACTTGCACGAATGGACTTGAATCAGCATTGATGTAGTTCCAAGGATAGATGCACATTAATGCTACTAATGAACCAATATAGAAAATTAAAATTCTTGAAGGTACTTCGTTAATAGCCTTTGGAATAACCTTTTCAGGATCATGTGTTTCTGAAGCAGTCATACCAATCATTTCAATTCCGGCAAAACTAAAGATTACCATTTGGAAACTCATTAAAAATCCTGAGATACCGTGTGCAAACATTTTGTGACCAAATAGGTTTGAAAGACTTGCATGACCCACTGGAGTCTTGTAATTAATAATTACTAGTACAATTCCTGTTGCGATTAAAGCTAAAATAGCAACAACCTTGATTAATGCAAACCAGAATTCAGTTTCACCAAATGCTGATACATTAATTGTATTTAATAGGAACAAAATAATGATGATAATTAAACCAGTTATCCATTGTGGTACACTTGGGAACCAATACTTTATGTACAAACTGGCAGCTGTAATTTCAGCCATGGCAATAGTTATCCAGCAGGCCCAATAAGTCCAACCGGCAACGAATCCCATCTTTTCACCCAAGTACTTTTCAATAAATTCAATATATGAATGACAATCAACGTTGGATAATAATAATTCACCAAGTGATCTCATGATAAAGAATCCGGCAATTCCAGCAATTAAGTAAGCTAAAATAATTGATGGCCCTGCAAATTGGATGGATTCACCAGCTCCTAAGAACAAACCAGTTCCGATTGTTCCACCCAAAGCGATTAATTGAACATGACGATTTTTTAAACCTCTAGAAAGCTGTTGGCCTTCTTGTTTCGGTGATTCTTGCATTTCATCACCCTCCTCTAATTATTCTATGATGTTAATTATACATATTTTATTTGAACTGCAATACGTCTGAATCTTTATAGACTTGCACTTAGCAACGTTTAAGCCGCAGCATTTCAACGTTTGTTCATGTTATTTATATTTAATTGAATTATTTTCATCAATCCATGAAAATAAAAAAGAGACCTTATTCGGTCTCTTTTTCATTATTTTTTAAGACGTTCGATATCTCTAACAATCATTAATTCTTCGTTTGTAGGAATTAATAATGTCTTGATCTTAGCATCGTCAGCACTGATATCTCTTTCAACGGCACGAATGTGGTTCTTTTCAGGATCAACCTTAACACCGAAGTAGCTTAACTTATCAGCAACTTCTTGTCTGATACCAATATCATTTTCACCAACACCGGCTGTAAATACGATACCATCAACACCGTTCATTTCAGCAACGTATTGACCAACGTATCTAACGATTCTGTTCATGTACATGTTACGAGCTAATTCGGCTTGGTGGTTTTCATCCTTAACTGCTTCTAGATCTCTCATATCAGCAGAAACTTCAGATACACCAGCTAAACCTGACTTCTTGTTTAGGATGCTAATCATTTCGTTAATATCTGAAATTCCTTCTTTTTGCATAATGTAAGCAAGTAGTGAAGGATCAACATCACCAGATCTAGTAGCCATCATGATACCAGTTAATGGAGTGAATCCCATTGAAGTATCTAATGACTTACCATGGTCTACGGCACAGATTGAAGCACCGGCACCTAAGTGCATGATAACTAGCTTTAAGTCTTCTAGTTTCTTGCCCATCATTGCTGCAGCACGGCCTGATACGTAACGGTAACTAGTACCATGTGCACCATATTTTCTAGCTTTGTGATCACGGTAGTACTTGTATGGTAAAGCATACATGTAGTTTTCTTCTGGCATTGAAGTATGGAATGAAGTATCGAATACAGCAACACTAATTACGTCTGGCAAAATCTTCTTGAATGCTTTAATTCCTAGAATGTTTGCTGGTTCGTGAAGTGGAGCTAGTTCTGATAGTTCTTCTAACTTACTTAAAACATCATCATCAATAACAACTGAGTCAGTGAAGTATTCACCACCGGCAACAACACGGTGACCAACACCCGTGATTTCGTTGTAATCAGCAATAATGTTTAGGCTTAGAAGTTTGTCTAATACAAGTTTGATGGCTTCTTCGTGGTTTTGAATATCCATTGTCTTTTGGAATTTTTCGCCATCACCATATTTAATTTCAACATCTGATTTAGTTAAACCAATTCTATCGATTGCCCCGCTTGAAATTAATTTTTCTGAAGGCATTTCGAATAATTTAAATTTTAATGTGGAACTTCCTGCGTTAATTGCAATTGACTTTCCCATAATAGTTCTCCTAACTTTTTTTAGATAATAAATCCTTTTCTTCCCACTCAACTAGTTCTGCTAAGAATTTTTGGAAAGCAGATACTTCGTTAAATGATGGGAACTCACCAATCATAATTTTTTCAACTTGGTGGGCATCTTCACCATGCTTTTGTAGAATCAAAACAGCTTTTTGAGCATTTGCATTGTTAAAGATTTCTTTTGGTAGATTCAACAATGCTTGAAGATAAGCATTATCTTGAATCCATTTTAACAATGATTTTGATTCCGGCGTGTTAAAGATATTACTTGGTACTAAGAAAACCCCATAACCACCTGGTTTGATATGGTTCATCCCTTGTTCGATTAACAAGTGGTGAGCATATGAATGACCATCTGTTGATCTTGTCTTATAGTTAGTGGTATTTTCATCAATCGGATAATACCCAATTGGTAAATCAGAAATTACTAGATCTGCATCATCTACCAAAATATTGGCAACTGAATCTTGGTAAATAAGTTCAGTATTTTTATCGTTTCTTTGCATTTGTGTACTTATGCTTGAAACAGCTAACATAGAATCATCATTATCGATTCCAATAGCATGCAAATCAATATCCTTAACTGCATCCTTCAATTGATTCATAACCGTAGTTAATAGGTTACCCATTCCAACGGATAAATCCAGAATCTGTAGATGCTTGGCATTCTTAATTAATCTAATAACTAAATAGCCCATGATAGAAGCTATTGTATCAGGTGTTATTTGGTGATTTGCTTGAATCGCATCCTCTTTGGTTGCTTTAATCATGCAAATTTGAATTGCCTTTCTTACAGTTTCTGCATCCATAGATTGATAATCTACATCTCGGTATAATCCTTCTAACTTAGAAACTGTGTCACTATCTGGTATACCATCTTCAACGTGAACTTGTCCGTCATTGATAAGGTTATCTCCAGTCTCGATGAATGCATCAAGATATGATACCCCTAGCTTGTCCTTCAAGATTTCAGCTGAAGAATTGAAAACTTTAAACAGAGTTTCTGTATCTTTCTCAGTCAGCACACTCAACTCCCTTAAAAGTATTATCACTTAATAACAACTTTCATATTACCAGATTTTTACAAGAAAATTCAAGATAAACCATTAATAACTTGCATATAAATTATCGTTATTCATAACTTTTTATCAATTTATCTATCGTCTGCATTTCTGCATTATATTTTTCATATTTTATCAATAAGAAAATTGATAAAACTGATAGAACGACAATCGCAATCAATGTCGCTGATCCACATTTTTTACTCATAAGATATTGAACTCACATCCTCATAACTTTCACCGTTTGTAAATTCCACATTAATTGCTAAATGCTTCTTTACTTCTTTAAAATTAACACTTTCAACATTATCTAATATCGGATAAAATCCACCATTCATACCAGTTAAAATTATCATTCTGCCATTTTTAAACATTTCATACTCTTTGTCATACGTTTTGCTCCCAATATATAACAACTTTCCACCCACAATTTTATATAAAAAGTAGTGTTTCTTAGGTAATTCGATATTCTTTATAAACAGCTGAAAATCCACAGCATGAATATTTTTCGTGTTATATGATTTCTTCAATGGATTGATCATTGTAATCGAAAACGCAATTAAACCCAGTATTGTTAGTGCAATGATCGTTTCAATAATCGTAAAGCCCTTTTCTCTTTTCATAATCTATTCTCTTTTGTAGCAAAGTTCTTCTAGCTTTATCTAGATTGTCATACATATGTTGGTTTGATTCACAAAAGAAAATCATCCCCACCGAAATTAGAGTCAGCGCCGTAATCGAATCAATCATAATAAAGCCTTTATTCATAATATTCTTCATATACTTTATAAGTACCTCCACCAAGCTGTACTTTTAAAAGATAACAGGTATGTGTCGTCTTGGAATACCACTTATAGGTTTGTGGTGGAACATATCCGTCATTGTTAATAGTTATTAACAAATTATCCTCTGAACGCATACCATCAGGCATTTTCAGATTATTATAATGACCATCGTTAAAAAAGATAATGTCATGATTTTTCTGGTAAATATATGTTTTTAATCTGCTATATTCACTATTCGCAATTCCTTGTTTCCAATACACATTAAAATTTGCCCAAAAATCTTTTTCTAACTCCCTATCATTAATATGAACACCTTGATATAAAAATATACATAATGACATAAAAATAGAGCTAATGATTAATACAATCAGCATCTCAATTGTAGTGAATGCGGATTTATTTTTTTGCCACGGCCTTGTTGTCCACAATTTGAATGCCTTCTTCTTGAGCTTGATCAGCTTGTTTTTGGGTTAGGTAACCATTTTTAACAAGCTCATCCATACTTACGTCTCCTTTATTTTCATCTGATGAAAATGAATCAATTTGACCTTGAACTAAAGTTTGCATTGCATGGACATGTACATCGGTTGCGTGTTTTCTTTGTCCTGAAACATTTGGTACGACAATTAAAATTAGTAGTGAAATAATAAATAATACGATTGTCATTTCAATTAGTGTGAAGCCTGCTTTTTTCTTGTTCATTTTTAAATTCCTTTCAATGATGAATAAATTGGCATAAGAACAACTAAATATGCCAACACAATACAAATTCCAATAAATAAAAATAATAGCGGTTGAATTAAATTAATTAGTTGATTAGAACGACGATTCATTTCCTCAAACTTAATCTGTGAGAAGGCATCTAGTTTGATTAATATTTCCGACACCTTTGAGCCATGATGGAAAAAGCCATTAAACTCAACTGGAATAAACGAATACATTTTAGTTAGCTGCCCGACATCTTCTCCATGATCAGCTAAACGGCGTGCCTTTTCTCCTAACAGATACATAATAGTATTTGGCTTAAAATCCTTTAAAATGATTAGGATATTCTTTAAATCAATGCCATTTTGAATCAACATTTTTAGTTCAAGAGACAATATATATCCCATATATGCTTTGTATATTTTTCCGATAAACGGAATTCTCGATATAACGTCTCTTTTTCTTAGTAATGGTAATCGTTTATACATCACCGAGACGATTAAAATCCCCATAAGCATACAGAGTAAAATTATATATAGCCAACCCAAATCATAATGTTGCATGGAATTAATCGAACTTAATTGTGGTAATACAAATGCATTGATAGCATAAACAATTCCAATCAAAATAATCACTAATACAATTGGATAAAACAGTAAGTCTTTTATCTTTGATTTGTTTTTTAACTTAACTTCAATAAAGTGGCTTAGTTCAGCTAAACATGAGGACAGATCACCATATTTTTCGCTAATCATGATTTGGTTATAGAAATCGTTATGAACCAAGCCAACAATACTGTCGCTGAAACTACTTCCTTCACTCAACTTATTAGCAATTTTTTTAATTGTTGATTGCCTACCACCTACTTGAGATAGAAACTGTAGTGATTCCTTAATTGTAAATCCAGCACTAAATAAATCACTTAAATTCTTAAACAGATAATACTGCTTATTCAGCGATAGTTTTTCCATTGCCAACTATCCTTTCTTTTAAACCTGCAAAATCATTTCTAATATCCATATTCACTGAAATATCTCTCTGATTTTTTACTGATAACGTTTGAAAGACAACTGAGTTTAAACAGTTAAATAAGTCGTCATAGTCACAACCCAATTGCCGTAACCTATTAATGACACCATCAATATCTCTGGCATGGATTGTAGTTAATACCAAATGACCAGATAATGCTGCACGAACTGCGGATTTAGCAGTACTAGCATCTCTAATTTCACCAATAATAAAGACGTCCGGACGACTTCTTAGTCCCACCTTAATCAATTCGTCATAACCCATGTCAGCTGATTCATTGACCTGCAACTGAAGAAAATTGGTATTAATAATTTCAACTGGATCTTCAATACTCATAATCAATTTATTTGAACTCATTGAATTAGATAGATGATAAATTGATGTCGTCTTCCCTGAACCGGTCTTACCAGCGAAAATAATCATCCCATTTTGTTTGGATAATTCCTTTAGTCGATAGAATTGATCCTCATTGTCGTAATTGATAGTCTCATCATCCAACGAATAAATAATTCTAATTACCATTGATTCATGATTTTTATAATTTCCAACTGAGGAAAAACGTAAGAAAAATTTCTTTTGATTATTGATAAACTCAAATGAACCAATCTGTGGTCTTCTACGTTCACTGATTGACATCCCGCCAATATATTTACAGTAATTGATTAATTTATTCGCTTTTTCATAATTGATACAATCATGATTCTCAATGCTTAATCCTGTATGTTCCCTAACAATGTAATTTTCATTAATCGGCAGAAGATAAATGTCTTTGATTTTGTCTTCGATTGCTTGATTAATTAAATTATCAAAATAATTTGAAATACTCATAAAAAAACCTCCACTTTTTATATTCGAAAAAAGTAGAGGTTTCATTTATTTTTATACAAAAAAAGATACACCTATGTGCATCTTTTTTTAATTATTCAGCTGCTTCAGGTAATTCAGCTGCTTCGTAAACGTCTTGGACGTCATCGTTTTCATCAAGTTCGTCAATTAGACCAGTATATTGTGAAACTTTGTCACTTGGTACAGCAGTCTTGTTTTGAGGGAACATTGTAACTTCAGCAGTATCTAAATCATATTTTTCTTGTAAAGCATCTCTAACAGCAGTTAGATCTGAAGGTGCAGTGAAGATTTCAAATTGGTCATCATCTGACTTCATGTCTTCTCCACCAGCATCTAAAACATCCATTAACATGCTGTCTTCATCAACGTCTAATCCGTCACGTAGGATAACGATGTATCCCTTACGGTCAAACATGTATGAAACAGAACCATTTGATCCTAGTGAACCACCATGGTGACTGAATGCTGAACGTACGGCAGCAGCAGTACGGTTCTTGTTATCAGTTAAACAAGAAACCATGATAGCTGTACCAGCAGGTCCATATCCTTCGTAAGTAATTTCTTCGTAGTTTGCTCCACCTTGACCAGAAGCCTTATCGATAGCACGTTGAATGTTATCCTTAGGCATGTTGGCAGCATGAGCTTTATCAATCACAAGACGTAATTGTGGGTTACCGTCTGGTTCTGGACCACCAGCTTTAGCAGCTTGGTATAAATCACGAGACAATTTTTGGAAAATCTTACCACGTTTTTTATCTTGGGCACCTTTACGTCCTTGAATGTTATGCCATTTTGAATGTCCTGACATAATCACAGCACTCCTCTCGAATTCTATTGTTTCATTAGTTTACAAACATATCAATTATATCAATCAGTATATAATTAATCAAGTTACTATATCAGCTATTTAGTTGAGTCGCGTTCAACTATTTCATAGCCTAAAACCACATAACGATTATCAATCTCTTCTTTGTTCATGATCTTGGTCAATAATCTCATTGCTACCGCACCAATATCATACAAAGGTTGAGTGATTGAAGACAATTGTGGTCTCATCATCTTTGCCAATTTTGTATTATTACTTGTGAATAATTCAAAATCTTGTGGCACTGAAACACCTCTATCGGTCATTCCATTTAAGATTCCGGCAGCCAATTCATCATTAGTTGCTACAGCTGCAGTAATCTTATCATTGATGATTCGTTCAGCCAAATCATAACCATCTTCATATGTTCCCTTTGTTTCGAAAACCAGCTTTTCATCAAACTTGATTCCGTTGTTTTCCAAAGCAGATACATATCCTTTTAATCGGTATTCCTTATTGACATCTTGTTTCATTGAGCCAGATGCAAACGCAATTCTAGAATTACCGTTTTTGATTAAACGTTCTGTTTCATTCTTAACTGCATCTGCATAATCGATGTTTACACTAGGTACAGAGTTATTAATATCAACTGAACCTGCAAGCACGATTGGGCAGTCAGAACGCTTAAAATCAGCTCTTAAATCATCATTAATTTCATTACCCATGAAGATAATTCCATCAACTTGTTTACTTAACAATGTATTTAGTACTGATGCTTCCTTATCGGGATTATCATCCGAATTGGCTAGGATAATATTGTACTTGTACATGGTAGCAATATCATCAATTCCACGAGCTAGTGAAGAAAAGTATCCATCGGTTACATCGGGAATGATTACCCCAACCGTTGTTGTCTTCTTACTTGCTAGTCCCCTTGCCACAGCATTAGGGCGATAGTCCAGAGCATCTATGACCTTCAACACTTTTTCTTTGGTTGCTTGTCGTACGTTACTGTTACCATTCAAAACTCTGGAAACAGTAGCCATGGAAACACCAGATTCTCTAGCAACATCGTAAATAGTTACATTTTGCTTTTCCATTCTCTCAAACTCCTCTTTAAGTCCGCCTGGGTTGTTTTCATAGCGCTTTCAATATGTTTACAAATATATCAGATAAACGATGATTTAACAAGACTACCACCTATTGAAAAAAACAAAAGAGGCCTAACAAAGTCAGGTCTCTTTTACAATTTAAAAATTATTTACTTAAATTGTCTTCTTGTTTTAAAGCATCTGGGTCGATGACAATATCTTGGCTATCATCAGCGTTTTTTCTAACTTGATTTCTCAAATTATCAGCTGCTTTATGGAATTGGGTACTACCTTCATCGTAGTAGTATTGTGCTTTGTTAACTACATTGTCGTTAACCTTACCAGCAGCGTCTTTAATCTTTGACTTTGCATCTGAGGTCTTGTATTGTAGTTGTTCTTTTACGTCATCAACAGAATCTAAAGCGTAAAAAGCATAATCTAATGCACGATCCTTTAGGTCGTTAGCAGTCTTTACAGTACTGTTAACGAATTCCTTTGTCTTTTCATCATCCATCTTACGGTATGCTAAGTATGCAGCAGCAGCTGCACCGGTAGTTAATCCTAATAAAAATAGTCCTGTCTTTTTCATAAAAAACACTCCCTTTTATTTTTTAAACATTCTAAAGCCAGCACCTGCGGCTTTTTCCATAAATGATTTCTTGTTTCTGTTTTGGAACTTTTTGGCTAAGTTTTGAGTTGCGTTATTTAAATCGCTAACGCTTTGTCCAACATCTGCAGCAGCTTGATAAACTGGATCCAAGGTGTTGATTTTTTCATTAACATCCTTAACTAATGAATTTGAGCTAGCTAAAATATCTTCGGCTTGCTTTGATATTACAGTAATATCTTGAGAAATAGAATTAATATTCTTATTTACCTCGTCAACAGTCTTAGATAACTTGATTAGTAGAACCGCAGCACAAATTGCAATAATGAAAAATGCAACTGCAGCAATCAAACCAGCTAATCCTCCAATTGTCATGCAACCCCTCCTCATACGTTTATATGATTATAATAGCATTTACTATTTAATCTTACAATTAGTTAAACCTTAAGCCTTCCACCATTCGTCAAACTTACTATATAGTTGTTTAATTGCATTTCCACGATGGCTTATCTCATTTTTTTCATGATCAGACATTTCTGCCATGGTCTTCTTCTTACTTGGTACATAAAATAATGGGTCGTATCCAAAACCATTATCACCTCTTGGGGCTTTTAGAATGGTTCCTTCTATGGTTCCATAAACAACGAATTTTTCACCATGTTGATTCAATAATACTAAGCAAGTCACAAATTTAGCATCACGTTTGTCACGATCACCTAATTTTGCTAATAGCTTTTTATTGTTCGCGTCGTCATCATGGTCTCCAGCATATCTAGCTGAATGGATTCCAGGTTCATTATTTAATGCAGGCACTTCCAAACCAGAATCATCAGCTAAAACTGCTAAGTTAGTTCGCTCGAAAATGGCTTGTGCTTTAATGGTGGCATTTTCTTCAAATGACTCACCATTTTCAATAATTTTACCTAATTCTGGAAAATCTGCAAGTGTTTTAAAGTCGATATTTTTATCGGCAAACATTTCGCGAAATTCGCGGGCCTTATTTTGATTGTTAGTCGCAATTACAATTGTGTCCATAATCATAGCTCCTCTAATTCTTTAATTGGTAGGTGTTTTGCGTGTACTTCATAGTTAAGCCACTCATTTGCAACCTGATTGAAGTTATCTGCATCACCAGTGGTGTAGAAGGAATAAGTAGTATCTCCCTCTTCATCATTTTCGATGTGATGTTGTTGTAAAATCATCTTAATTTGCTTAACAGTTTCGTATCCAGGATCAATTAGTTTAACTGAATCGCCAACTGATTTTTGAATCATTTCACGCATTATTGGAAAATGCGTACAACCAAGAATTAGAGTGTCAACGTTATCCGTATTGATAGTTGATAAATCGTAATCGACCACTTCTTGTTTTTGGGCGTCTTTGTATTCTTGGTTTTCAACCATTGAGACAAACCTAGGACATCCCTGGCTAAATACTTCGATATTATTATTAATCTTTTTAATTTCTTTTTCGTAAGCACCACTCTTAACAGTTCCATTAGTGGCAATTAATCCAACACGATTGGTCTTTGTATTATTGACCGCAGCAATGCTTCCTGGATTAACAACACCAATTACGGGAATAAGAAGATGCTTTCTTAAATAATCTAATGCGTGTGAAGTTGCAGTATTACATGCAATTACCAGCATTTTAATATCTTCTTTTTCAATTAAGAAGTTTGCTATTTGTAATGAATATTGTTGAATTTCTTCTTTAGATTTTTCACCGTATGGTAAACGGGCTTCATCGCCCAAATATGCAATATTTTCATTTTGTAATTCCCTCATTGCTAGCTTAGCAACTGTTAAGCCACCAACTCCAGAATCCATAAAACCAATCGCTTTTTTGCTCAAAATAGTAACCCTCTTTTCAGTTCCATTACTTTTATATTACCATTTTTAGCCATATCTGACATTTATTAAGGATAAACATTTACTTTAATTTTACTTGGGATATACAAATTATGATAAATTTATAATATAATGTATTTGTATATAAGGAATTGAGGTTAACAAGTATGGATAATAATAATCTTTACAATAAAATAATTGATAATGATTCTACTCGTCCTCTATGGGGACAAGAATTATTAAGAGACGTATTATTAAACGATTTATTGGGAAATGATACCCACAGCATCATGTATTGGGCTGGTAAAAAGATTGCCAGAAAGTTCCCACTAAAAGATGCTTTGGATACTGTCCTATTTTTCAAACAATCAGGTTTAGGTGACTTATCTGTTTCTTCTGAAAATAAGCATGAAATCAAATGGACATTGAGTGGAGATATCGTTGCTAAAAGAATCGAAGCCAATCCAGATGCCGACTTCATGTTCGAATCCGGTTTCTTAGCTCAAATTGCTCAACAACAATTCGGGGTAATTTCTGAAGCCGAAATGAATCCTAAAGAAGAAAAAAATGGAACCGTCCTTATTAGAGTACATATGGATCCAAAGCATCCTGCTCCAGTAATTGAAGATTCCGTTAAAGAATTTGATTTAAAACAATAAAAAAAGAACGCTTAGCAATATGCTAAACGTTCTTTTTTTATTATCTTATAGGTATTGGTTTAAGATCTTAGCTAGTTGTTCTTTGCTGTGGTAACCCACGATGCTATCTACAACTTCGCCATCCTTCTTTACTAATAAAGTAGGAATACTCATAATACCAAATTTTTGTGGTGTTTCTGGGTTTTGGTCAACATCCATCTTGTTGAATGTTACCTTGTCACCCATTTCTTCAGATAATTGGTCTACAACTGGTGATTGCATACGGCAAGGACCACACCAAGTTGCCCAAAAATCAGTCAAAGTAACACCTTCGGCAGTATCTTTTTCAAATGTCTTATCTGTTGTTTCTGAAACCATATTAATAGCCTCCTTATTTTTCTTACTGAAAGTAAGTTTAGACTGTTTAGTAATTAAATGCAAAGAATAAGTCTTATACGATTTAATTTTCTATTTCAATTTTACCACTGTGGAACCGTCTCCTCCAGCATTTGCTGGTGAATAATTAAAGGAGTCAACTCGTCTATCACTGGAAAGCATGTCTGTGACACCTTGTCTAAGTGCTCCGGTCCCTTTTCCGTGAATAATTGTTACTGAAGGATATCCTGCAAGCACAGCAGAGTCCAAGTATTGATCAACTTCATGCATTGCTTCTTCATAACGATGGCCACGTAAATCTAGTTTTGCAGACACACGTTTGGAAGCAGTTCTTTTAACCTTAGTATTAAACCTTTGTTCATCGTTATCAACTTTGATTTTTTCAAGGTCACCTTCGGCAATTCTCATCTTAAGAATTCCTAATTGAACTTCCCATTCATTATCATCTAACTTCTTAACCAATACACCACGTTGGCCATATGATTTGACCATAACGTCATCACCCTTATGGAAATCATGTTTAGCTTTCGCTTTCTTCAACACACGGTTATTAACCAGGTTAACATCATGACGTAGTGAGTTTAATTGACCTTGAGCATCAATTAATTCATTTTCCTTGATGGTAACTTGGCCAACTTTACGTTGCTTTTCATGAAGATCCTTGATAATTGCGTCCGCCTTCTTCTTAGCAGCTTCAGCAATTTCATTTGCTTGTTGCTTAGCAGCAGTCACCAATCGATTCTTTTGGTTCTTGTACTTAGCATATGCTTCACTCAAGTCTTCATGTAATTTGGTAGCATCACCCAATTGAACCTTTAGTTCATCAGCCTCAACTCGTGCGCGTTTAGTTTGTTCAGTTAATTCAACAATCATTGTGTTTAAGTCTTGGCTATCTTGGTCGACAAGTGATCTGGCTTCTGTAATGATTGATTCATCCAAACCGAGTCTAGATGCAATATTTAAACCATTACTTTGACCAGGAACACCCATCATTAAATGATAAGTTGGTTGAAGGGTTTCACTATCAAATTCCATGGATGCATTAATCGTTTGAGGACGGTTGTAAGCATATACCTTCAATTCAGGATAGTGAGTTGTAGCAACAACATCACAATCCTTTTCGGCAATCTTGTCTAGAATCGCGATGGCTAAAGCAGAACCTTCCTTAGGGTCGGTTCCGGCACCTAATTCATCCAGTATTACTAAACTCTTCTTGGTAATTCCGTTCAAAATGTCAACGATATTATCCATATGAGAAGAGAATGTACTTAAGTTTTGTTCAATTGATTGTTCATCACCAATATCAGCAAAGACATTGTCAAATACTGCAACAGATGAACCTTCATTGGCTGTCACAAACAATCCTGATTGAGCCATCAATTGAAGTAATCCTAATGTCTTAATAGTAATGGTCTTACCACCAGTATTAGGACCGGTAATAATGATTGCCTTATTATCTTTGCCAATGTATAAATCATTAGCAACAACCTTATTCATATCAATTAAAGGATGTCTAGCTTGCTTTAAGTTAACATGATTTTCGTTTGATACAACTGGTCTGGTTGCCTTTAAATCTCTCGCATATTTGGCCTTGGCATTAATCAAATCCAAGTGTCCTAATATCTTAGAGTTATTGATAATTTCACTTTGGTAAGGACGAATTAAATCAGATAATTCGATTAAGATACGTCTTTCTTCATGACGTTCTTCGATTTGTTTTTGACGAAGTTCTGTATTTAAACCAACGGTTGAAGCTGGTTCAATGTACAATGTTTGTCCAGAAGAACTGCGATCATGGACAATTCCACCAAACTTATTTTTATTTTCAGCTTTAACTGGTAAAACCATTCTGTCATCTCTAATCGTGACGATTGGTTCAGTTAAATCCTTACTGTGTTTTTGAGTGAATTGATTCATAATTGAACGAACTTCACCCTTAATTACATCCATTCGACGTCTGATTGAATTCAATTCCTTTGAGGCAGTATTTAATAATCTGCCATCATCGTCGATTGAATCAGATAGTCGTTGTGAAATGCTTGGGACTGCTTGAATATCATTGATTAGTTTATATAAACGATTCAATGATACTTCATCGTCTTTTAGGTTATTAAAAAATCTAACTAGATAGTTAGATGTCTTTAAAATCTTATTTATCTTTGATAATTCACTACCATTCAATGAAGCATCAATCTTCAAACGCTTCATGTATGGGGTGACATCATCAAGCTTGGGAATGGAAATTTCTTTATCTAAACGTAAAATATGCGCCCCATCATCAGTTTCATCAAGCCACATATTAATAGTGTTAGGATTATCTACCGGTGATAGTGCAGCTAGTTCCTTTTTCCCGTTTCTAGTCGTTAAGTATTGCTCAATTGAGCTCTTAACTTTTTCATATTCTAAAGTTGATAGAACTTTTTCATTCATTTATTTAATCACCTTATCTTAGCCATTTTTCATATAAATCGTGTGAAATAATTGGTGTTTTATGAACAATAAACTCAGCAACTGATGACTGATGATATTGTTTAGTTATTTGATTACTTGGTAGAACAGAAATCACGTTTAAAATAAACAGAATTGACACGTAAGCGATAATCAATCCAATAACGGTTCCACCTAATGCATTAAGTTGGTGAATTACTGGAATGTGTGTAATCTTATCTACGATTGAGATAATAATACGCACAAAAATTCCAGAAATTAAGAAAATAATGAAGAAGCTGATACTGTTACATAGGATTTGATCATTAATCAAACTACTGTTTGCAAAGATAGCTTGACTTAAATCTCTAGCAAAGTACAGCGAAACAAATAGGCTAAACAAAAAACCAACAACACGTAATATTTCTTGTGCTAACCCACGGTGGTATCCATCATATGCACCATAGATAAGCAGTAGAAAGATAATAATATTAAAAAGCATTAGTTCATGTTTCCTTCTTCTTCGTTATTTTCGGTTAATTCATTTAATTTTTCTTGTAACTTAATTTGTTCTGAAAATGCGTTGAACGCCAATAAAATTGCTGCATCTTCGTCATTAATATCTGGTGACATTTCTTTTAATTGAACCAATTGACGATTCATTAATTCAGTCACTGTCTTCATGTGATCTGCGGAACTCTTCCCAACAAATGTGTAATTCTTTTTTCCAATACTAGCTTTAAAACGTTGATTCGTGTCGTTCATTTTCGATAAACCTCCATTAACTTCATCACTATTTTAGCATGAAAGGGCAGACTATAACCAGTAAAGAACACAAAAAAAGACGCCGTTGCGGCATCTTTTTAGTTATTGTTTATTCTTCTTCATCGTCACCGTCATCGGTATCTAATAAAGTGTTTAGCACAGATTCAACCATTTCCCATTCTTCATCAGTTTCGATTAATTGTAAATCTCCACCTTGTGGGTCCATTGGATCATCGCCTTCTGGTAAGGCATATGCTTCAATGTTAACTTCTTCATCATCAGCTTTACCGGCTGGGTAAAGTAAGATATATGATTTACCAAAATCATCAGATTCGAAAGTGAATAAAACGTCGTATAATTCTTCGTTTCCCTTTTCGTCAACTAATGAGATTTGTTGTTGTTCTTCTTCGTTGTTGTTGTCCATTGCTAACCCCTCTTTTCTTTATCTTGTTAGTTTACCTTTACCATCCAAATAGGTTTGTAAAATCAATTCGGAGGCAATTTTATCGATAACTTTTTTACGTTTTTCTCTAGAAGTGTCCGCTTTTTCAATAAGCATTCTTTCGGCTTCAACAGTTGTTAATCGTTCATCAACAAAGTCGACTGGCAAGTTAAACTTTTCCTTTAACATTTCACCATATCGTTTTGAAGCTTCAACCCTAGGTCCTGAGGTATTATTCATGTTCTTTGGTAATCCTAGAACAAACCCCGTAATTTCATATTTTTCGACTAACTCGGCTACCCGATCTAATCCAAATTGTTCTTCGTCTTCGTTAATTGGAATGATTTCAACACCTTGTGCTGTCCATCCCAATAAATCACTAACAGAAATCCCAACTGTCTTAGATCCGACATCCATCCCCATTAATCTCATATATTAGTTTTCCTCACGATCATTATTCTTGTCCAAGTAAAAACGAACCAACTCTTCAATAATTTCGTCTCTTTCGTATCGACGAATTAAATTACGAGCATCATTAAATCGAGGAATATATGCAGGATCTCCTGAAATTAAATATCCGACAATTTGATTGTATGGATCGTAACCCTTTTCCTCCAATGCCTTAAATACGATTAAAAGCGTATCGTGAACATTCTTTGGAGTATTGTTGCTTAAATCAAAATACATTGTCTTATCTGAAGCACTCATTTATAACACCTCTAAGTCTATGATGTAGGTTTATTATAATTCTACTTGGAACAAAATAAAACTTAAATATTAATTATTTTTAAAAGTTTTCTAACCAAGACACTGCTGCTTCCATTGCCTTAGGTAATCCTTCAGGCTTTGAACCACCGGCTTGAGCCATGTTTGGACGGCCACCACCGCCACCATTAATTTCCTTAGAAATTGACTTAATGATGTCACCGGCCTTCATGCCATCCTTAACTTTTTCATCGCTAACAGCAACAATTAGGTTAGCCTTTTCACCACTTTGAGTTCCAAGTACTAATACGTCTGATAGGTTCTTGCTTCTCCAAGTATCAGCTAATTGTCTTAGTTGATCCATTCCAGAAACATTTAAGACACCTGTAATAATCTTGTTTCCGTTAATCTCTTTAACGTCATCGAAAACCGAGTTAGCTTGTTGGCTAGCAATCTTTGATTCTAATTTATCTTGTTTTTGTTGTAAGTCCTTGATTTGTTCTTGTAATTGAGCAACCTTGTTAGGAACTTCCTTAACTTGGATAGTCTTAACTTGATCAGCAACTTGTTTTAGAAGTGCTTCTTCGTTGTTTAGGTAATCAAAAGCAGCCTTTGAAGTTACGGCTTCAATTCTTCTAACACCGGCACCAACACCTGATTCTGAAACAATCTTGAATAGTCCAATTTGACTAGTGTTGCTTACGTGGTTACCACCACAGAATTCAACTGAGTAATCACCGGCGCTAACAACTCTAACCTTATCACCGTACTTGCTGTCGAATAAGGCGATGGCACCCATCTTCTTACCAGTTTCTTGATCTGTTTCAACAGTTGTAACAGGTTCTGCCTTGAAGATTTCTTCGTTAACTAAGTCTTCAACCTTTTGTAGGTCTTCCTTAGTAACTGAACCGAAATGAGTAAAGTCAAATCTTAGGTAGTTTGGTTCAACTAATGAACCAGCTTGTTGAGTATGGTCACCCAAAACATTTCTCAATGATTGGTCCAATAAGTGAGTTGCAGTATGGTTGTGTTCAACCAATGCGTGGAACTTACGATCAACACTTAGTTTGTATTGGTGGTCTTTTGAAAGACTAGTAATTATTTCAACAGTGTGTAAGTTTTGACCATTTGGTGCGTGTTGAACATCAGTAACCTTTGCGCATAGGTTACCGTCTTCATCAACAATGGTCCCTTGGTCAGCAACTTGACCACCCATTTCAGCGTAGAAAGGAGTCTTATCAAAGATAACTTCAGCTTCTCCAGCGCCTGCTTGGTCAACTAGTTTTTCATCAACAATAATATCAAGTAGTTTGGCATCATCAACCTCTAGTTGTGAGTAACCAACGTATTCACTTGGCGTCTTAATGTCGATTAATAGGTCACGTTGAACACCCATTGACTTGTCGTTTCCACGAGCATTTCTAGCACGTTCCTTTTGCTTTTGCATTTCAGCCTTAAAACCAGTTTCATCAACTGAGAATCCAGCATCTTCTAGATATTCCTTAGTCATTTCTAATGGGAAACCATAAGTATCGTATAGCTTAAATGCATCTTTTCCTTCAACAGTCTTTTGGTTAGTCTTCTTCAAATTGTCCATTAATTCACCAAGAAGTTGTAAACCATCAGATAGTGTTTCGTTGAAACGTTTTTCTTCAGAATGAATAACCTTTTCTAGGTAATCCTTTTGTTCCAATACTTCTGGGTAGTATGACTTCATGATTTCACCAACAACTGGAACTAATTGGTATAAGAAGTCATCCTTGATTCCTAAACGGTGACCAGAAACAATGGCACGTCTGATTAAACGTCTGATAACGTATCCTCTACCAACGTTTGATGGAAGAGCACCGTCACCGATGGCAAAAGTAATTGCACGAGCGTGGTCAGCGATAATCTTAAAGTCGATATCGTCTTGAGCATTTTCACCATACTTCTTACCATCACTTAGTGATTGAGTCTTTTCAATGATTGGCATGAACAAGTCGGTTTCAAAGTTAGTTGGTGCGTCTTCAAAAATTGAAACAACACGTTCTAATCCCATCCCCGTATCAATGTTCTTTCTTGGAAGTGGTTCGTAAGTATCATCTGGTTTGTGATTAAATTGTGAGAACACAATGTTCCAAACTTCAAGATATCTTTCGTTTTCCCCACCAGGGTAGTTTTCTGGATCATCTGGAGCTAAATTATCGTATTTTTCTCCACGGTCGTAGAAGATTTCAGTATCTGGACCTGAAGGACCTTGCCCAATATCCCAGAAGTTGTCATCCATGTCGATTAAGTGGTCAGGTGCAACCCCTGCTTCTTGCCAGAATTTCTTAGCATCAGTATCTTCAGGATATACAGTCATGTATAGCTTTTCTTTGTCCCAACCAAACCATTCTGGTGAAGTTAGTAATTCAAAAGCCCATGTAATTGCTTCTTTCTTGAAGTAATCACCAACTGAGAAGTTACCTAACATTTCGAATAATGTATGGTGACGAGCTGTCTTACCAACATTTTCGATATCGTTAGTTCTAATACTCTTTTGTGAACTAGTTAAACGGTGGTTCTTTGGAACAACACTACCGTCAAAGTATTTCTTCATTGTGGCAACACCAGAGTTAATCCATAGAAGTGATGGATCATCCTTAGGTACTAATGAAGCACTTGGTTCAATTGTGTGACCATGTTGTTTGAAAAATTCCAAATACATAGCACGAATTTGACTACTATCTAATTTTTTCATAGAAATTCCCTCCAATAAGCACAAAAACACCGTTGCTAGTAAAGACGCTATATGCGCGGTACCACTTTACTTGCAACGATGTTTTTTCGTATACCTCTTTAAGTCTCAATAACGCTGAGAAAGCGATTTAATTATTACTCGAGATAGCACTTGATAAACCCAATCATCTTTTTCACCAACCAAGATGTCTCTTAAAATGAAATTATACAAGCATGTTCTCTAATTTATATCTAAATTATATGGTTTATTAAAACCGGTGTCAAACGTTATCTATAACGTTGTGAACTGTTCTTCTTGGACTTTCTCTTACGACGTCCTTCTTCTCTTTGCTGGATACGACGATTCATTTCATCGTTTCGCTTAAGTTCTTGTTTAATCTTGTTCTTGTAACCAGGCTTAACGTTTCTCTTCTTCTTCTTAATCATACCAATCATGGTTGGTTCTAGCTTGTCATGACCACGACGGTGCGACTTTCTACGGTTACGATCGTAAGTGTCTTCAACACGGCCACTGCGGATAACCTTTGGCTTAAATGAAATGCCCATCTTTTCTAATGCGTCAATTTCATCTTCTTCATCAGGAGAGTAAAGAGTTACCGCAGTTCCAGGCATATTATTTCTACCTGTTCTACCAACACGGTGAATGAAGTATTCTAAGTCTTCTGGAATATCATCATTGATAACGTCAGAAACCCCTTCGATATCAATTCCACGAGCAGCTAAATCAGTCGCTACAACGTATTGGAATTCAAGATTTTGAATTTGTTTCATGGTTCTCTTACGTTCACGTGGTGTTAAATCACCAGAAACGATTCCCACCTTTAATCCTTGGTTACGTAAGAATTCGTAAATTTCTTCAACACGTTTTCTAGTGTTAGCAAAGATTAATACAAGGTAAGGTTCACCCATGGTGATTAACTTGTAGATTAAATCGTTCTTATTTTGACCCTTAGTTGAAATTAACCAGTTATCAATTGTTGGGCTGATAACAGTTCTGTTTGGAATATTTTCAACGTACGGGTTTTCCAGATACTTCTTCAAGAATGGTTTCAATTTTTGTGGAATGGTTGCTGAGAACACCATCATTTGAACATCCTTACCAAAGCTGGCAGCGATGTTGTCGATATCGTTTAAGAAACCAAGGTCTAATGTCATATCGGCTTCATCAATTACTAGTTGAGTAGCTGTGTGAACTTGTAGATGTTGACCCTTGATCAAGTCAGAAATACGACCTGGAGTTCCAATAACGATTTGTGGTTGTTCATTCTTTAGCTTTTCAATTTGTCTAACCTTATCAGTACCACCAACATAGTTAGCAATATGAATGGTCTTTTCTGAATGCTTAGCTAGTTGCTTAGCATTGTTGTAAATTTGGTAAGCTAATTCACGACTTGGTGTAGTGATAACAGCTTGGACTTCCAAGGTATCAACGTCTAGATTATCAAAAATTGGTAACAAGAACGCATGAGTCTTACCACTACCAGTGGCTGATTGACCAACAACACTTCTACCCTTACGGATTTCAGGAATAATCTTTTCCTGAATAGCTGTTGGTTCTCTAAAGTTTAATTCATCTAAAGCATCCATGATGAATGGCTTTAAATTGTATTGCTTAAATGTACTTGGCATTTATTATTCTCCTTTGTAACTAGCGACTAATTCGTCTAATTTACTAATTACCGACTTGATTTCATCTTCGTCTTTAGCAGCGGCACCACTTGCCAAATCATGACCGCCACCGCCAAATTCCTTGGCTAATTCATTAATAGCTGGTCCTTTTGATCTCAAGCTAATCTTGTATGTGCCATCTTCTTTTTGAATAAAGATAGCCCAAGCGGTTACTTGATTGATATTGCCAGGAAGTGGCACAACGGCTGAAGTTCTTTCATTGCCCAAATTGAATGGTTCCAAAACCTCATCGCTTAATACGATATAAGCGGCTCCATTATCGGTAATACTTAGATTTTCATATACGTATGCGGATAGTCTAGCCATTGGTAAGTCAATTGATGATTCAATTGTGTTAACTTCACTAGTTGAGAAGTCTAACTTAGCCAATTCAGATGCTACCCTAAATGTGTTTGAAGAAGTAGATGGATATTTGAAACGACCAGTGTCACCAATAATACCAGCGTATAATAAGCGACCAGCATTTGCGTTAATCTTTAACTTCTTTGATGATTCAAACAAATCATAGATTAATTCAGATGTACTTGATGCTTCTGGTTCTACCCACATAATGTCACCAAATTGATCATCATTTGGATGGTGATCAATCTTAATCATCATCTTTCCTTGAGTATATCTATCATCATCAACTCGAGGTTGGTTAGCGGTATCAACAACAATAACCAATGCATTCTTGTATACATCGTCATCAATTTCGTCGGTTGTTCCTAACCAATCAAAACTTTGATATTGCTTTCCAACACAGTAAACCTTCTTATTTGGAAAAGATTCCTTGATGATGTTAGCTAATCCCATTTGAGAACCATATGCATCTGGATCTGGTCGTTGGTGTCTATGGATAATAATTGTATCAAAATCGCAAATGGCTTTGATAATCTTACTTTGCGTTGATAATTTGAAAAAATTAAACATTTTACTCATAATCGCTCCTAATATCCTTCTATAAATTCATAACATAATTATATCATATGGTCATTTATGTTGTTTAGGCCTTAACAGACAAAAGAGACAACCTTCAGCACTGCTGAAAACTGTCTCTTTCAACTTATTATTTTTCTTCTTTATCTTCTTTGGCTGAGTCGTCTGACTTAGCGTCAGCAACACGATCAGTTACCTTTGCGATTGCGTTTAGGTCAAATACTAAGTAAATGCCGTCACAATCTAAAGTAACAGTCTTTTCTTCTTCGTTGATATCGTCAACGATACCGTGTAGACGACCGATAGTTGTTACGTGGTCACCCTTTTGAAGTTGTTTTAATGTTTCTGCGTGTTTTTGTTGTTGTTTCTTTTGTGGTCTAATAACCAAGAAATACATAATCGCAAATAATACGATTAAAATAATAAATCCACTGTAGTTACCCATTATAGTTCACCGTGCCTCTCATAATTTAATATATATCTTATCAAAATTATCATTAATAGTCCAGTCCCTAATTATCACGATTGATTGGATAATTAAGGTGATGATAACCATTATCGGTTACCACTCTACCCCTAGCAGTTCTTTTAATGTAACCAATTTGAAGAAGATATGGTTCATACATTTCTTCAATTGTATTCACTTCTTCTCCAATATTAGCAGCAAGTGTTGATACACCGACCGGACCACCATTGTAAAACTCAATCATGGTCTTTAGAAGCTTAATATCAGTTGCATCCAATCCTTCATTATCAACACCCAACATTTTAAGTGAAGTATCAACGATATTGACGTCTACGTTTCCATCATTTGATACTTGAGCAAAATCACGAACTCGTTTTAATAAACGGTTTGCAATTCTAGGTGTTCCTCTTGAACGTCTAGCAATTTCGTGTGCACCTTGATCATAAATCTTAGTATGGAAAATGTCAGCTGAACGTAAAACAATATCTTGTAAATCTTCAGTATTGTAGTACTTCATGTGTTCAACGATTCCGAAACGATCTCTAAACGGTGCTGATAGCAAACCAGCTCTAGTAGTTGCACCAATCAAAGTAAATGGTGGCAATGGTAAATGAACAGGATGCGCTGTTGGTCCCTGACCCACCACGATATCCACACTGAAGTCTTCCATTGCTGAATAAAGCATTTCTTCAACTGTCTTAGGGAGACGATGAATTTCATCAATAAATAAAATATCACCAGGTTGTAATTCATTTAGCAGTGCTGCTAAATCACCAGTCTTTTCAATAGCTGGACCACTAGTTGTTTTGATATTTGCTTCCATTTCATTTGCAATCACCATTGCTAAAGTAGTCTTACCTAATCCAGGAGGACCATACAACAGAACGTGGTCTAAAGTTTCTTCACGTTGTTTAGCAGCTTTAATGTACACCGACAACTCTTTCTTTAAGTCGTCTTGACCAATGTACTCTGATAAGTATTGTGGACGGAGTGATTTTTCAAATGTTTCTTCAATTCTACCTTCACTATCGCCTGAGATAATGCGGTTGTCATCCATTTAATACTCCTCCTTAAAATTTAGTTACAGCACTTAAACCTTGTCTTAAATAATCTTCAGTTGTTGTAACTTCAATATCTTCTAAGGCCTTTCTAGCCTTCTTAATGTCACGTGCTGAATATCCCAATTCACTTAGTGCTTCTAATGCATCTTCAAGTGCTTGGTTATCTGACTTATCATCAGATACAGGTTGATTTTCAGCAGTAAAGTCATCAAATAATGATGGTGCAATGTCGTCTAGTTTGCCCTTCAAATCAAGAATGATTTGCTTAGCAGTCTTTTGCCCGACACCTGGGAATTTAGTTAAGTAAGTAACATTTTCTGTGTTGATGGCGTTTAGTAATGATTGTGGATCGTTTCCAGCAATAATTGCTAGCGCACTCTTAGGACCGATTCCTGAAACGTTTAATAGCTTTTCAAAAATCGATTTTAATTCTCGACTTGAGAATCCGTAAAGTAATTGTGATGAATCAGTCACAGCTTGGTGAATGAATACCTTCACTTCTTCATTACTATCTACTTGGTATACATATGGATTAGATGTGTATACCAAGTATCCAACCCCGTTGACATCAACTACGATATAGCCTGGTTGGACATCTTCGATGGTTCCTTTTAAATATTCAAACATAGTCTATCCTCGATTACATAAAATTGTCGTTAGTATGTGGGTCTTGAATTCGTTTGAACATCTTTTCCATATCTGTGTTAGAAAAAGATACCAAAACTGGTCTGCCGTGTGGGCAATTAAACGGATTGTTAACAGTCGATAATTCATCAAGTAAATGAACCGCCTGTTTTCTATCCAAATGGTGGTTAGCCTTGATTGCTTGCTTACAGCTCATCATAATCGCTGTTTGTGCTCTAAATGAAGCTACTGAGATGTTCTTATGATTAATGACCCAATCAATCATTTCTCGAATTGTTTCTTCCTCGTTACCTTCTTCAATCCATGTTGGATGTTGCTTTACTACAAAGCTGTTCTTACCAAACGGTTCAACGTTTAGGCCAACTTCTTGTAGCATCCCCAACTTTTCCTGAATGATTAACGCATCACGATTAGGATAATCCAAAACTAGTGGCACTAACAAACTCTGTTGGTCGTTAGATACCTCTCCAATCTCGGTTCTCAAACGTTCATAGTTAATTCTTTCTTGAGCAGCATGTTGGTCGACAATGTACATGCCATCATCTGATTCAGCGATTAAATAAGTTCCATGAAGTTGACCGATATACAATAGCTTAGGAAAACGTGTTTGATCATCGTTATTTGATACTTCATCATCCGTCACTTCAGTTTCTCCAAACGGAGTTACGGGATGCTCGTAGCGATGAGCAAAACTTTGTACGTCTTCATCATTTAATTGTGCCTTATTGCTGATGAAAATAGCATCAATATCCGAAGTCTTGATGTCTTCCTTAGGTGTCTGTTCTTCCTCTTCTGCTTGAGATTGTAAAACAGGCTCTACATAATCGTTAACCAATGGTTCACTCTTTGGTTCTTCCCTAGTATTTGAATATTGGTTGATTTGCATTTGTAATTGTTCGGTAGTGTATCTCGGTTGAACAGCACGGTCTCTAGTCATTACTTCTGGAATTAGGTTTTCTTGATAAATCGTATCATAGATTGTTTTGGCAACCAAATTGCACAATTGGTCTTCCTTACTAATTCTAACGGTCTGCTTAGTTGGGTGAACATTAACATCAGTTAAAACCGGATCCAATTCGATGTTTAACACAGCAATTGGATAACGACCAACCATTAGCTTAGAACCATAGCCATCAGTGATTGCTTTGAATAACGCATAGTTTTTAACGTATCTACCATTCAAAGTAATGGTGACATAGTTTCTAGAAGCCCTTGTTAATTCAGGTAAACTTACAAAACCACTAATCTTAAAATCATTATCAGAATTTTCAATCTTAATAATGCGCTTTAAGTTCTTGGCACCATAAATATCACCAATTACTTGTTGTAATTGACCTCTACCTGATGTTCTTAAGATTTCTCTTTGGTTATGAACCAACGAAAATGCAACATCAGGATGACCAATTGCTAAACGATCAACAATATCAGAAATCTTGGCTAGTTCAGTCTTAATGGTCTTCATGTATTTCAATCTAGCTGGTGTATTAAAGAATAAGTCCTCAACACAGATACTTGTTCCTCTTCTAGCTTCTGCTGGCTTGATTTTTTTTATTTCGCCACCCTTGATATGAATCTGGGTTCCTTCATCCCCAGTCGATGTTTTCAAATGAACATCTGACACCGAAGCAATTGAAGGCAAAGCTTCACCCCGGAATCCTAAGGATTGAACCTTGAAGAGATCTCTTTGGTTATTAATCTTACTTGTTGCATGACGTTTAAAGGCGATTTCGACATCATCGTGATTAATCCCAATTCCATCATCGATAATTTCGATTTTCTTTAATCCTGCATCTTCAATATTGATATCAATTTGCGTACTTTGCGCATCAATTGAATTTTCAACTAATTCTTTTACAACCGAAGCAGGTCGTTCAACAACTTCACCGGCTGCAATTTGATCAGCAAGAATTGTTGATAACTCATGTATTTTATGCAAGATTAATCACCTCATTTATTTATCAATTTCGCGTTTCCATTTATATACTTCATTCATAATATCCATTGGTGTCTTAGACATCAAGTCTAAGTCCTTAAGAGCTTTTAGAATCTTATCTTCGCCGCTCTTGCTTTTTTTCTTTTGGGGTTCTTTAACATCCCCAAACAATGAAAGTTGTTGTTCTGGCTCATCAATTTCGTGTTCAACGACTGGATTTGATTTTTCTGCCATGACAACATTGTCAGTATTGGTCTTTTGATTGTTATTTTCCAAGTCACTTAAGATGACGTCTGCTCTGGATAATAATTCATTTGGTAAACCGGCTAATTTAGCAACGTGAATACCATATGACTTATCGGCAGCACCTTTCTTCACCTTGTGTAGAAAGACTAGCTCACCGTTTTTTTCAACTGCACCAACATGAACGTTTTGTAGTTCATCCAATGAATCAGCTAATTCAGTCAATTCATGGTAGTGTGTAGAAAATAGTGTCTTTGCATGGATATGATTGTGAACATATTCAATGATTGATTGAGCTAACGCCATTCCATCGTATGTGGCTGTCCCTCTACCAATTTCATCGAATAAAATCAAACTGTTATCGGTAGCATTTTGAATTGCTTCGTTTGATTCCTTCATTTCAACCATGAAAGTACTTTGACCAGAAATCAAATCATCGGCAGCACCAATTCTGGTAAAGATTTGGTCAAAAATTGGCATTTTGGCTGACTTAGCAGGAACGAAGCAACCAATTTGAGCCATGATGACTGTTAATGCCAATTGACGCATGTAAGTACTCTTACCAGACATATTAGGACCAGTGATTAACAATACGTTAGTGCCTGGATCCATAATCACATCGTTTGGTACGTATGATTGATGTCCCATAACCTTTTCAACCACCGGATGTCTACCGTCGATGATTTCTAGCTTGTGTTCTTCATTTAAGGTTGGACGAACCAATCTGTATTCATCTGAAATAGATGCAAAACTTTGCATTACATCCAGACTAGATACCGCATTAGCTAGTTTTTGTAGTCTTTGAATGGCACTCTTAACAACATCGCGAACTTCACTGAATAATTCGTATTCTAGGGTCTTTGATTTTTCTTGTGCCTCAATGATTAACTTTTCTTTTTCCTTTAGTTCAGGAGTAGAGAATCTTTCAGCATTGGTAAGAGTTTGCTTTCTTTCATATCTATCTTCTGGCAACTTGCTTAGGTTGGCCTTCGATACTTCGATGTAGTAACCGAAAACATGGTTATAACCAATCTTTAGGTTATTGATACCAGTAAGTTCACGTTCCTTACTTTCTAGTTCAGCAATCCATTGTTTTCCATTGTTCATTGCATCCCTGTATTGATCCAACATTTGGTTGTAGCCATCTTTAATAACCCCACCATCAGTGACTGAAATTGGTGGTTCTTCAATAATCGCCTTTTCAATTAGTTCTGAAACTTCATCGACTGGATCTAAATCATTATTAATTTCATCAAATGATTTGGTATCCATTTCATCTAAGATGTATTTAATCTTTGGAATTTGTTGCAATGATGTCTTTAATTGAACTAAGTCACGACCGTTAACTGAACCAAAAGATACCTTTCCAGCAAGTCTTTCTAAATCGTAAACTTTTACCAACATGTCAGTGATTTCACTACGTTCATAGTAATGATTCAATAAATCATCAACTTGGTTTTGACGGTTTTCAATAGAAGACTTATCAATTAGTGGATGGTCAATCCATTCGCGTAATTTTCTACCACCCATTGCTGTTTTGGTTTCATCCAATAGCCATAGTAAACTACCGGACTTTTTGTTAGTTCTTAAGTTCTTGGTTAATTCAAGGTTGTATTGTGAATTGTGATCCATCTTCAAGAATTCAGCCGGCTTGTATGCAATGGCTGCCTTCATGTGAGAAAGACTACGTTTTTGAGTATCCACAATGTAAGTAGTTAGTCGATTTACGACCTTCTTTTCTAGGTCCTGTCTTAGCCCTTCTGAAAGATATTGCATATCATCTAATTCTTTAATGTCGTCTTGATATGAAACCAAGATGCCAACCTTATTGATTAGTGCAACATCTTTTTCAGGAATTTCACGATTAACGATTACTTCTTTCGTTTGTAATGTCATCAATTCGTTTAAAACACTGTTCATATTACTTAAAACAGTGGTCTTTAATTCACCGGTAGATAGTTCAGCGTACGCAAAACCATAACCAGCATCTGAATATTCGATTGCGGTTAAGTAGTTGTTATCCTTAGCGTTTTCGGCACCCATTGTAGTTCTGGTACCAGGAGTAACTAATTGGGTAACGGCTCTTTTGACCATTCCTTTTGCCAACTTAGGGTCTTCCATTTGTTCTACAATTGCGACTTTATAACCCTTATCGATTAATGTGTCGATGTATGATTCAACCGCCTTGTGTGGCACTCCACACATTGGGATTGGATTGTCGGCATTCTTACTTCTAGAAGTTAATGTTAGCTCCAGAATTTGGGCCCCTTTTACCGCGTCTTCATTGAACATTTCATAAAAGTCACCAAGACGATAAAAAACAAAAGCATCTGGGTATTGATCTTTTACTTTCTGATATTGTTCCATCATTGGTGTTTGTTTAGTTTTACTAGCCATTAAAACAATATCCTCCTTTGCTACTAACCCTTATATGGGTGATTTGGATCAATTAATATTTTTTCAATAGATCTGGCAGTGCCATCGTCTCTTAAATCGATAACACATCCGGAGACGATTCCACGTCCCTTCTCTTCAACTTCAAATCTAGTTGGACGTTGGGTAATGAAACGATGGATGATGTTTTCATACTTCATTCCTAAGACACTATCAAACGGTCCACACATTCCAACGTCAGAAATGAACGCTGTGCCGTTTTTTAATATTTGGTCATCATTAGTCTGTACATGGGTATGAGTACCCACAATCGCAGAAATTTGACCATCTAGATACATCCCCATCGCTTTCTTTTCACTGGTTGTTTCAGCGTGAAAATCAACAAAAATTGCATCTGCTTCTTTTTTAATTTCACTGATAAGTTCGTCAATCTTTTGGAAAGGATCATCGATTGGATCAATAAATATTCTTCCTTGTAAGTTAACTACCGCTAACTTCTTATTATTAACGTTAATAATTGTATATCCACTACCCGGTACATCCTTACCAGGATAATTAAGAGGACGTACTAATTTTTTGGTATCATCGATAAAATCGAAGATTTCCTCGTTATTCCATGCATGGTTTCCTAATGTAATTACGTCAGTCCCTGCACTCATAATTTGTTTATATACTTTTTTATTAATTCCACGACCAAATGATGTTGAGTTTTCACCATTTACAATCGTTACCTGTGGCTTGTAGTCTCTTTTTAGAATTGGTAGATACTTACTTACCATCTCTACTCCCAAGTTACCTACTACGTCACCTAAAAATAGTATTCTCATTTTCGTCCTCAATTCATTATTATATATATACTATTTTACATCGTTTTACATAAAATAAAAAAGGGCAAAAGCCCTTTTTTTATTTTGCATATTCGATTGATCTTACTTCCCTAATAATTGTAACCTTGATATGACCAGGATATTCCATATCCTCTTCAATCTTATTTTTAATATCTCTAGCTAAAACAACTGCTTGAGTATCAGAAACTTTTTCTGGTTTTACAATCACTCTAATTTCACGTCCGGCTTGAATTGCATAGCTCTTGTTTACTTCTTCGAAGCTATCACTAATTGTTTCCAAACTTTCTAGACGATGAACAAAGCTTTCAAGAGATTTACTCTTTGCACCTGGTCTAGCAATCGCAATCTTGTTTGCGATGTTAACTAATTCAGAAATGATGTACTTAGGTTCACTGTCTTCATTATCGGCTGCAATTGAGTCAATAACAACTGGACTTTCTTTGAACTTCTTGGCTAAGTCAACACCAAGGTCAATGTGAGAACCTTCTGTTTCATTATCTGCAGAGCGACCAATTTCGTGCAACAATCCTGCGCGTTTTGCTAATACGACGTCTTCGCCCAATTCTGCGGCTAAGACACCTGACAACTTCGCAACTTCAATAGAATGGCTTAAAACATTACGACCATGGTAAATCTTGAACTTCAATTTACCAATCATCATAATCATTTCAGGACTCAATGAATGAATTCCTAAATCAAATACTGTTTCTTCACCAATTTCTTGAATCTTTTCATCAAGTTCTCGACGACTCTTATCTACCATTTCTTCGATTCGAGCTGGGTGGATACGACCATCCTTAATTAGACTTTCAAGTGCCATCTTGGCAACTTCTCTTCTAATTGGATCAAATCCACTTAGCACAACTGCTTCTGGAGTATCATCAATAACCAAATCAATTCCCGTTAAGGTTTCAAAGGTTCTAATGTTTCTACCTTCTCGTCCGATGATACGACCTTTCATATCATCGTTAGGTAGGTTAACAACTGAAACTGTGGTTTCAGATACGATATCAGCAGCACTTTGTTGAATCGCTTCAATAACTAGATTCTTGGCATTCTCAGAAGATTCCTTACGAGCTAGGTTATAACTATCTTTAACCATCTTAGCGCGTTCGTCAGCTAATTCTTTCTTTGTTTCATTAATAATTAGCTCTTGTGCTTCTTCTTGAGAAAGTGAAGAGATACGTTCTAACTCATCTTGACGTTGTTTAACTAGCATATCAGCATGCTGTTGCTTTTGTTCAAGTTTCTTTTGGTTTGAATTAAGCTTTTCTTCACGCTTATTCAATGAATCTTCACGCTTATCAAAAGCGTCATCTTTACGATCTAGAGAATCTTCACGTTGAATTAGACGATTTTCTTGTCGTTGAACTTCAATTCGTCTTTGCTTAATTTCTTTTTCGATGTTTGAACGATAATGGTTACTCTTTTCTCTTGCCTCAAGAATTGCTTCCTTAGCTGAGGTTTGAGCTTGTCGTTTAGCATCTTCCAAAATATCTTGTGCACTCATGTGGGCCTTTGTTAATTTCTTATCAACAATTTTCTTGTTAGAAAACATTCCCACAGAGATACCAACTACAAAAGCAGCGATGATTGCGAGGATCATAGGTAAAAAATAAGTCATAGGCTTATTGCACCTCCACATCATCTTATTTAATTAAGTTTTTGATAATTGCGCATTGAATGATTTATTAGTCATTTTGCGAACTAAATAAATAGTTCAATGTACATTACTATATTTTAAATTTTAGTTGTGTAAGTGTCAACACATGTTATTTTCTTTTGCAAAATAAAAAAGCCTTTCGGCTTCTTTATCATTATTCTTCACCAGTGTCCAAACTTGTTTGTTCAGCTTCACCCGATTCAGAATCGTCTTCGCCCATGCCGTATGCAGCACGAACTTTTTTGTTAATTTCTTCCATTTTGTCCGGATTATCTTGTAAGAATTGTTTTGCGTTTTCACGACCTTGACCAATTCTTTCTTCACCGTATGAATACCATGAACCAGACTTACCAATGATGTCTTGTTCAACGGCCATATCAACTAATTCACCAGTTTGTGAAATACCTTGACCGTACATGATATCAACTTCGGCACGCTTGAATGGAGGAGCTACCTTATTCTTGGCAACTTTAATCTTAGTTCTGTTACCAATAATGTCAGTACCATCTTTAATTTGTTCAGCTCTTCTGATTTCTAGTCTGATAGTTGAGTAGAACTTAAGAGCACGTCCACCAGGTGTAGTTTCTGGGTTACCAAACATAACACCAACTTTTTCTCTAATTTGGTTAATAAATAGAGCAATAGTCTTAGTCTTGTTAATTGATCCAGATAACTTACGTAGTGCTTGTGACATTAAACGAGCTTGCAAACCAACGTGAGCATCACCCATTTCACCTTCAATTTCAGCTCTAGGTACTAAAGCTGCAACTGAATCGACAACTACGATATCAATGGCACCACTAGATACAAGGGCGTCACAAATTTGTAGACCTTGTTCACCAGTATCAGGTTGTGATAGAAGTAAATCATCAATGTTTACCCCTAGGTTGGTAGCATATACTGGATCCAAAGCATTTTCAGCATCAATGTATGCTGCTGTTCCACCTTGTTTTTGTACTTCCGCAACAGCTTGTAGCGCAATGGTAGTCTTACCTGAACTTTCAGGTCCATAAATTTCAACAATTCTTCCTCGTGGGAATCCTCCAACACCTAATGCATTATCAAGTGCTAAGGAACCTGTTGGTACAGTGGAAATTCTAGTATCTCCACGGTCTCCCATTCTCATGATTGAACCTTTACCGAATTCTTTTTCAATTCGTTTTAAGGCACCATCTAGAGCCGCTTTTCGTTCATCAGCCATTAATTTGACCTCCCTTTGATAACTATTCGATATTTATACTATACTAATCTCTCATTAAAAAAGCAAGTAAAAACAGAACAAAAGTTCGCATTATTTAGAATGCTCATTTTCAATCATTTTCAACGCAGCTTGCACTGACTGTTCACGCACCTCTTGACGTGATCCACTAAAATGAAATTCTTTTGCAAATTGATTTCCTTTGAAATCTAGTCCGATAAATACAGTTCCTGCTGGTTGGCCTTCCAAACTATCAGGACCAGCAACACCAGTAAATGAAACTCCTACGTCAACATTCATGATTTGCTTGGATTGCTTAGCCATCCAAATTGCCACTTGTTCTGAGACAACACCATATTCATCAATTACATCCATTGGAATCGATAATAATTTGGCTTTGGCTTCATTCGAATAAGTAACAAATCCACCATAGAAGATAGCAGAAACACCGGGAACTCCACCAATAGTGGATTGAAACATCCCTGCCGTTAAGCTTTCTGCTCCGGTTATGGTGATTTTATCGTCAATAAGCTTGTTAACAATAGATGTATCAATTTGCATACATAATCCGACCTTTCTTATATATATACGATAATTAAATCGATTTACTTGAAAGAATCTGCAAAAATGAAACGACTCTTCCAAAAGTACTCAACACCTGAGTAAACAGTAAAGAATAAGCAGATGTAAAGTAATAATGTACCAAAACCAATGGTTGTAAATGGAATGAATAAGAAATCATTCAATAGTAATAAGATAATGGCAATCATTTGACTAAATGTCTTAATCTTACCAGGCCATGCAGCTGCAATTACTTGGCCATCGTTTTCAACAACGATTAATCTTAGACCAGTAACGGCTAGTTCACGACATACGATTACGGCTGCAACCCATGCTGGAACAAAGCCAAATGAAACTAGGATAATGAATGCTGACATAACAATCATTTTGTCTGCTAATGGATCAGCAAATTTACCGAAGTTAGTAACTAAGTGTTGTCTTCTGGCAATTTGTCCATCTAAAAAGTCTGTGATACATGCAGCAGCGAAAACAATCGCAGCAACGATTCTGGTTACTTGGATGCTTGTGCCTAACCAGATAACTGTTCCCATGTTAATGTCACATGAGAGCAATATAATGAATAGTGGAATCATTATTATTCTAATTAATGTAAGTTTGTTTGGTAAATTCATAATTTCCTCCATAGAAATAAAAAAGGGCTTTAACAAAGCCCTCTTTTTTATTTACTAAATTCTAATGTAATTTGTGTAGTTAAAGGTGTGCTCTTATCGTATTTCAATTCAGTACCATTAACCAAGATCTTAGCACCTTGGGTGTTACCTAATGAAATGTTAACACTCTTAGTGTCAGCTGGAAGCTTAACATCCTTCTTATCACCACTGTTTTGTGAACCTTGGAATAGAGTCTTGTTATCAGCCATGATTGATGACCAAGCTCTACCAGTAGCCTTTAGAGTAACAGTGTTTTCTTTTTGACCAGTTACATTATACTTAGTAGCGCTAACTTCCTTAATGGTAGTCTTAGTGTCAGTGGACTTCTTATCTTCTTTCTTCTTGTCATCAGCCTTGCTGCTTGATGAACTTGATTCTGAAGAACCAGTAACTGAAACAGAACTGCTACTAATGCTAGTTTGAGAAGAACTATTAGTATGTACAACAACTGCCCAAATACCGCAAACAACTACTAGGATTGCAACAATAATTCCGATGGTTGGAATAACCTTACGGAATGAGTCTTTTCTGTGTTCACGACTACGACTAGCTACACGGCTATTAACGTCATCCTTTGATACTTCATCAGCGTATTCTTCGCTTTGAGTATCAGGTAGACTATCGTCATGTTCATTCAATAGTTCAATACCGTTAACGCCAACAGTGTCAGCGAATTGCTTAATAAACGCGCGAACGTAAAAATCACCAGGAAGTTCAGCAAAGTTCCCCTGTTCGATTGCTTCAAGGTAATGTTTTTGGATTTTGGTAATCTTTTGAATATCGTCAATGGACATTCCCTTGGCGACACGTGCTTCGTGTAGTGATTTACCAATTTCTACTTGTTTTCCATTGTTATTTTGCATAGGTATTACTCCACTTATTTATTATTTTACATCTACAGTATATCATAATTAGCTATATTATCTAGACATCTAAACTAATTAATTTTTAGGAAAAATCTTGTTTTTCACTATCATGTCAGGTTTTAAGAACAATTTTCCATAACGGATTAAATCATCTAATTCTAATTGTTTGATCATTTCAATTTCATCATAAATATTTTCAAAATCATGACCTTCATCTGACATGTTATTTGCAATTGCTTCAATGGAATTCATCATTGAAACATGTTGGCCGATTTCTTCTTTTTTAATTAATTCAAACTCATCGGCTTTATCTGAAATATAGTCGGCAAAGTTAACCAATACATCTGAAATTCTATCAATAAACTCATCGATTTTTTCAGTTTCACCCGCTAAAACCGCAAAGTTAAACTGATCTTCGCAATCGAAGTCAAAACCAAATGAGTCATCAATAATTCCATCGTTATACATCTTTTCGTAAATCTCAGAACCTTCTGATAGCAGAAGTTGTAGCAATAATGAAATGGATAGTTCATATTTGATGTCACCATTGTATTTGGAATCACCTTTAATTCCCAAAGCCACTTTAGGACGATTTACATCCATGTAATGGGTGGTTTCCCTCACAATTTCAGAGGATTTAATTGTAGTTCTTTTGACATCTTTAGGTTCGTCAAAACTCTTTTGACTTTGGTTATCACTAACCCACTTAAAGATATCTTCAGGAACAACGTTTCCAACAACTGTAAGTTGCATGTTTTGAGGTTGATAGAAGTAATTATAAGAGTCATACAAGTCTTGCTTGGTAATCTTATAGATTGAATTCTCTGTTCCGGCGATATCAACATTCAATGGCGTATCTGGGAACATGTTTTGCACTGTCTTGAAGAATAAAACAGCTCCGGGTTCATCATCATACATACTAATTTCTTGGCCAATGATGCCCTTTTCTTTTTCTACTTTTGCGTCACTAAAGTAAGGTTCTTGCACAAAGTCCAATAACTCAGTTAGGTTTTCATGAACATTATCGGTTGTAGAGAACAGGTAGCTAGTTTTATTAAAACTAGTAAATGCATTAGATCCCGCACCATATTTAGAGAAAACATCCATGGCATCATGATCTTTTTTATCGAACATCTTATGTTCTAGAAAATGGGCAATTCCTGCTGGATAATTCTTTCCATTAATATTGGTATCAATAGATCCATATCGCACGGAAAGTGTGGCATAGGTCTTTTGATAGCCCTTCTTGGGAACAACTACTACAGACAATCCATTATCCATCTTTTCGATATATACTTTTTCGTTAAACTTACGATACTCTTTAATTTGCATCATCAATCCTCCCATCTAAGAAGAAAATTGAATTCAATTCAACCTTTTTAGCAACCGAAGCAATTTGGTCGATTGTCACATCATTAACGCGTTGCTTCCATTCATCAAATGATAGAGCTCGATTCAACAATCCATTAACGAATTGTTGTTCCATGTTTTGACGAGGACTGTCCAAAACAGCTTTTTTGGCATTAATCATTTCAGCCTTGATACTGTTTAAAACATCGATGTCGACATTTCCCTTAGCAATATCGTTTAATTGTTCCTTAACAATAGCTAAGACCTTATCCTTATTACTGTAATTGATACCAGTGCTTACCATTACAAACCCATTGATGGAGTTATATGAACTGCTTGCACTGTAAGCTAAACTATTCTTTTCTCTGACATTTTTAAATAGCTTAGATTGTGGTGTTCCACCAAAAATAGCATTGAACAATACCGCTGCCATCGCTTCTTTATTATTGTAGAAAATTGACAAACGGTAACCTAAATTCAAACAACTTTGTGATGATTGAATCTTCTTATCGACCATTTCAACATCGTCATTCATCTTAAATGAAGTTAGTGGTGCTAACTCATATTCCACACTTCGATCTGACAATTTAAATTGGTCAAACAAGTTGGAAATTCTTTCTCCATCAACATCCCCGATAACGGAAATCTTAATATTATCGTTATTTAAAACGTTTGAATAGTATTCATATTCATTTTGACTATCGATTAAGTCATAGTCATTTGGTGTTCCAAATATAAAAGAACCACGGTTTAGGTAGTCCTTGTAAAATAATTTCTTCAATTGAATTGAAGCATAGTATTGTTTGTCATCAGCAACTGATTCAACATACTTTTTCATGTTGTTTCTTTGTAAGGTAAACGTGTCCTTATCAAATTGACCATCAGTAGCCAATGGCTTGAATACTACACTATAAATAAAACTAACAGCCTGTTGTAATAAATCATCTTTTGCATCCACAAACTTTGGATTTGGGATACTCAAGTTAATTCTTAGAACTGACAAATTACCATATCTCAAAACGTTGGTTCCAAAACTGGCTCCATACATTGATGATAAGTATCTTGCTAATTTGGATTGCGTTGGATAATCTTGATTACTAATTTCCATCAATTCTGCAAGTACTGCTCGTTTAGCAAAATTTTCTGGAATAGCCTCGCTAACTAGATCAAAAGTAAATGAAATTGTTTTGAATTTATCTTCTAAAATAACATTTAAGTCTACTCCATTAGCTAATTTCTTATGCAACAAAACCCCACCTCTAGTTCCTATTTCGTATTATTTGTTAATTTCATTAATGGTGAGTTGTAGTTCTTACCGAACCACTTCTTACAAATCTTTTCTAATTCACCATTCTTTGCTAGCTTCTTGAATGCAGCATTAATCTTAGCTTGCATTGTCTTATCACCTTTACGAATTCCGACACCAAATTGCTCTTGTGGGAATTTACCTCTAACGACCTTGTACATGTCAGGGTTAGGCTGGTGTGCAATGTAGTAGTTTGCATATGTGCTATCAATTAACAATCCACTAATTCTACCATGATTCAAGTCAATAAATGCATTAGTAAATGAATTATATAGAATTGGTGATTGGTTTTTAATATATTGTTTCAATAATTTTGGTTGATCGTCAATATCATTTAGACCAGCTGAACCATTTTGAGCACCTAAATACTTACCCTTCATATCACTAAATTTATTAATGTTAGATGATTTCAAAGTAACTAGTTCTTGGTCATTTGCCAAGTAAGGCTTACTGAAGTTAACAACAGCTTGTCGTTCAGGGGTAATTGAGAAACCATTCCAAATTAAATCAATGGTGGTATTTCTCAACTCGGTTACGTTCATTGACCAATCGATAGGTTGAAAGACTGGTTTAATACCGTATTGTTTGAACACAGCGTTAGCTAAATCAACGTCGAAACCGGTGATTTTACCACTCTTATTTTCATATCCCATTGGAACGAAGGTAACATCTAGACCAATGGTAACTTGCTTGTTCTTTTCAATGCGGCTCCATGTATCTTCATGATCTGCTTTTTGTGTAACAGATTCACAACCAGATAAAATGATCACTGCCATCAAACAAACACTAATAATTCCAACCATTTTTAAAACTTTGGTCTTCATGGACTACCCCTCCTCTTTAAATGGTCTAACTTCCTTTACCTTGTCAGCAACTTGTTCTGCGAATGCCACATCGTGGGTAACCACAAGTTGTGTGATATTTTGCTTCTTTAAATCTAAAATAATCTTTCCAACTTCTTCACTTAACTTAGGATCCAAAGCAGATGTTGGTTCATCGTAGCAAATAATTTTTGGATGCATTGCCAAGGTTCTAACAATTGCCACACGTTGTTTTTGTCCACCAGATAATTGGTATGGGTAAAGTGATTCCTTACCAGTTAAATCTAGCTTGTCGATTAATTCTTGTGCTTCTTTTAATGCTTCTTCTTTTGACTTCTTTAACACTAGTTGTGGTGCCAAGATGATGTTTTCAATGACAGTCAAGTTTGGGAATAAACCAAAGTCTTGGAATACTACACCGATAACTGATTTTGAATCATCAGTTGGATCAATTTCTTCGCCATCTAAGAAGAACTTACCTGAATCAGCTTTTTCTAAACCGGTGATACATCTTAATAGTGTTGTCTTACCAGCACCGGAAGGACCAACAATACTTAGGATTTCGTTATCATCAACATCTAGGTTCATGTCCTTGATAATGGTTTTACCTTGAAAACTCTTATTTAAACTTTTTACTTGAAACATGTTAATCCCTCCTATCTCCAGTAATCAAAACGTTGTTCGATTTTTCTTAGTACCAATGTTAATACCGCTGTTAGTACCAAGTAGAATACAGCAACTAGAATTAATGGAACCAATGTAACGTCACGTGCTGTTGCAATATTTCCGGCTTGTAATAAGTCACCAATACCAATTACGTACACTAATGATGAATCCTTAACTAAGTTAATTACTTCGTTTCCGATTGAAGGTAACACAATTTTGAAAACTTGTGGAATGACAATCTTACGAAGAGTTTGCCAACGAGTTAATCGTAGCATTTTAGCACTTTCGAATTGGTTCTTTGGAATGGATTGGAAACCACCTCTAAAGATTTCAGCAAAGTAAGCTGCATAGTTTAAAACAAAGGCGATTACAGCTGCTTCAAATCTTGGGAACACAATTCCGATAATTGGTAAACCATAGAAGATAAAAATCAATTGTAATAATAGCGGTGTCCCACGCATGATCCAGACATAAAATTCAAAGATTGCTTTGATAATATTTTTTCCGGTTAATGCTAAGGAGACTAAGATTCCTAATGGGATTGATAAAACGATTGTTAATGCGAAAATCTCTAATGTGGTTACTACCCCAGAAAATAGTGAAGGTAATATTTCTAAAATATATTGCATTAATTATTCCTCCTTTGATAAAAAAAACGTCCTTTTAGCAATATGCTAAAAGGACGTTGAAAACGTGGTGCCACCTAATTTCCTATTCTGCTCGCGCAAAATAGCTCAGTGAGTCTATTGACTCGCAGATAACGGCTGCACCGGTTTATTCCTAATTACGTTCAGAATAACAACTCACAGATGTGAACACCTGCAGTAATTACCTAGCTTTCACCTGTTACTAGGATCTCTGTGAATTACATACAAATGCATTTCTGCTCAAAGTCTTTTAATAATTAATAAAATAACTTAATTTCAATCGTAAGTCAATAACAAAGTTTAGTTACGTTTAAATAAATGCTTAAACTTATCCCATGCACTTTCCTTTTTGACATCAATCTTCATCAATGGAACTGTTTCACCTTCAAGTCTTCTAGCTACGTTTCTGTAACCTTGGGCTGTTGGGTTGTCAGGGTTCATAACAATTGATTCACCGTTATTTGAAGTACTAATAACCTTGTCATCATCTAAGATGATACCTAATAAATCAATTCCTAAATGGGTGGTGATTTCATCAACATCCATGTAGTTGTCATCTTGCATCAATGATTTTCTGATACGATTAATGATTAATTTTGGTGTTTCTTGAAGTGGATGTTGTTCTAATAAACCAATTACTCGATCGGCATCACGAACTGCTGAAATTTCTGGAGTGGTAACAACGATTGCACCATCGGCACCAGAAACGGCGTTAATGAAACCTTGTTCGATTCCGGCTGGACAGTCAATAAAGACGTAGTCAAAATCTGGTTTTAATTCATCAACAATGCTCTTTACTTGTTCTTCGTTTAGAGCTGTCTTATCAGTATTTTGGGCTGCAGGTAATAGATATAATAAGTCATCGAAACGCTTATCTTTCACCATTGCTTGAACTAGCTTTACTCTACCAGTTGCAACATCTACGATATCGTACATAACACGATTATCTAGACCCATAACAACATCTAGGTTTCTTAGACCAATATCTAAGTCAATCAAACAAACTCTTTTTCCCATCATTGCTAACGCAATTCCAATATTAGCACTTGAAGTTGTTTTTCCAACTCCACCTTTACCTGATGTAATTACAATGGCTTTTCCCATTATTCAATACCTCCAATTCGATTAAAGAACTTTGGATTAATCTCTTTTAGATTCTTTATTTTACCATAACTTAGCACGTGTAGGTCGTTTACATATACTACTGTTTTTTCAGAATCCTCAATCGGACGATCTGCTACAATATCGTATTGTTCTCCTACACGAACTTGTTGTGCTGTATGTAAATTACCGATGATTAACTTACTTTCGTCATCAGGAAAACCTGCTTGAACAATTCCTTCGATAACTCCCATATTAAACACATTACCAGTGGCAATTAACTTTCCACCTTCATGAATCTTACCAAAGAATAAAACATCACCATCGACGTTTACTTCTTGACCGTTTCTAATCACTCTGCTCATCACTTCAACATTGTTTTGTGCCATGATTTTAGCAGATTCTTCCTTGGTAATAACGTTGGATAAAAAGTTATCGATAACTAGATTTTCGTAGTCATCAACTAACTTAATGATATCATTTTTATCTTCTTCTGACATCAATCTGTTACCCATCTGAACATTCAAATGTAATTGGTCTTTGCCTTTTTCACTTTCTTCGCCAAGGCCTTCTAGTAGTTGTTTCAAATCAACTAGGATTTCTCTCACACTAGCTGTTTCTTTTAGGATTAACTCATATCCATCTTTGGTTCCTTTAAGTACTACAGATTGCATTTATAGATACTCCCTCTTATCTCTTTTATTACTCTACTCAATTCGATCAAATAATACCCCGATTGGCACGTACAAAATTAAGAATAACACTGAGTTAAACAATACAGTTGGAATCACTGCATGAATTAAAAAGTACCCAGCTGCCATGTTAGTAGCATTCATTAAACGATTTAATCCATAAGCTAAAACATTGATTAGTGCAATGTTAAACGCAAATGAAAATAATCCGGTCACAATGTTCATTGGTAAGAAACGATATAGCTTTCTACCGATGATGATTGCAAGTGGAAAGACAATTACGTACACCCCTAATATACCGGTATAGAACAAATCAAACAATAATCCGGCAATGGCTGCCCATATTTCAACGTGTTCGTTTGTTCGATTAATGAAGTACATACCAAAGAATAACCATGCAAATGTAATGCTTGGGACTAGTATATATTTTCCATATAGAAGGTGACTAAAAATTAATGAAATTGATCCATCCAAGAACAAAGAAATGAACAATCCAATTATGAAAACATATCTAATTGGTTGGTGTTCTCTCATCCTAATCACCCCTATGATGTTTTATCTACAACTGTAACAACTTCTAAATCATTCATGTTTGCTGGAGTTTGAATGTACAACTTAGTAGCAGTTCCGTAATCATCAGTTGTTACCTTTGCAACTTTACCTACGTAAATACCCTTTGGTGTAATTCCACCAAGACCATTTGTAGATACTTTATCATTTACCTTAATCTTAACCTTGGTATTTAAATGACCAACGATTAATTGACCAGTCTTTCTGTCATAACCGTTAATAATTCCGTTAACAGTTTCACCTTTTGAATTGGTAGCTTCAACTGGGAATTTGTTGTCAGAATCAACAGTATTGGAAATTAATTCTACTTTACTGTTACTGTTATTGACTTCAATGACACGTCCAATTAATCCCTTAGCGCCAAGAACGGACATGTTCTTCTTAACCCCAGCAGATGAACCTTTGTTAATAACAAATTGGTCGTTCCATGCTGATGGAGTTCTAACTAAAGCTTCAGCAACAATTGGATTATAATCAGCCAAACCACTTTTAATGTTAAGTTCACGTTTTAGTTGATCATTTTCACTTTGAATAGCTTGGTCTCTAACCTTGGTTGCTGTAATTGTTTCTACTTGTGCTTTTAGCTTTTGATTTTCTTTGTATGTGTTAATTAGATTGTTTACAGTTTCACCGGCATGTCTAACTGAGTTTGCTGGAACAGCAACAGTCCAGCTAGCAATTCCAACCACGTCATTTCCAAAACGTTGGATAAATGGTGGCATTGATTTGTTATTTCTGGTTGAAACAGAAACGGAAATGAAACCTAAACAAATAATAAAAATCAAAATGGCGGTTAACCACTTTCGATTGGAGAAAAACTTACGCATTTTTCAATCCTCCGAACTAGTAAATAAGCGGGAAGATAACCTCCCCGCTTATTTAATCTATTTTCTCTTCATAATATCAATGCTCTTTAATGATTCACCAGTTCCGATTGCAACACAATCTAGCGGGTTCTTAGCGATTGAAACTGGAACCTTAGTAGCTTCTGAAATAACTTGTGGTAAGTTCTTCAATAAAGCACCACCACCAGTTAAGACAATACCATGATCGATAACATCGGCAGAGATTTCTGGAGATGTTTCTTCAAGGGTTTCCTTAACAGTTCCAATGATTTCTTGAATTGGTTCTGAAATAGCGTTTGCTACGTCTTCAGCAGTAATTTCCACACTCTTTGGTAAACCAGTTAGTAGGTATCTACCACGAATAGTAACGTTTTCGATATCTTTAGCACCTTCAATTGAAGCTGAACCGATATCCCATTTTAGCTTTTCAGCAGTTCTTTCACCGATTAGTAGGTTGTACTTCTTTCTGATGTAAGCCGCAATGGCGTCGTTTAGACGATCACCGGCTACACGAAGTGATCTACTTGATACGATACCACCTAAGGAGATAGTAGCAACATCAGTAGTACCACCACCAATATCAACAACCATGCTACCAGTTGGGTCCATGATTGGTAGGCCAGCACCAATGGCAGCTGCAAAAGGTTCTTCGATTACATAAGCATCCTTAGCACCAGCAACACGAGTTGCATCGATTACGGCTCTCTTTTCAACAGCAGTAATACCACTTGGTACACAGACCATAACGTAAGGCTTACCTGAAGCATGTCCTACAGTCTTGTTAATGTAGTATTTTAGCATTGTAACAGTAGTTTCGTAATCTGCAATTACCCCATCTTTCATAGGTCTAATTGCAGAAATACTAGCAGGAGTACGACCAATCATATCTCTTGCTTCTTGTCCAACTGCAACGATTTCCCCAGTTTTTGTATTCTTAGCAACAACTGAAGGTTCTCTTAACACAATTTCTTTACCATCAACGTAAACAATTGTGTTGGCAGTTCCTAAATCAATTCCAATATTTTTAGTTCCAAATCCAAACACAGTTTTTCATCCCTTCATAATTACATTTGGCTGGCTATTTTTAATTTCACCTTATTTTGCATACTTCCTCAGTATACCATAGTTATTTTTTAATTTTTAATAACACTCTCTAGTGTATACGATTTTGCAACATTTATCATTAAAGAATTTAAAATTTAACAATTTTTTATTCTAATTTGAATAATTTTCGCACATCTGAGATGAAATATAGCGATCCAGTGATTAAAATCATGTCATCTTCTGACATTTCACCAGCAGTTTGAGCAATTGCTTGCTTCCAATCATCGATAACAGACACCGGATTTCTGGCATTAATCTGACCACTTATCTGATCTACATCGACACTTTGTCTTGAACCGTATGCCTCAAACCTAGTTAATACTAAATGAACATTCTTGATACTACCTAAAATATTCAACATATCCATGTAATCTTTATCGGATAGGATACCGATAATGATATAAATCTCGTTTGATGCAAAATCACTAGTTAATAACTTCTTGATTTCGTTAACGGCATCGATATTGTGGGCACCATCTAGGACAACTAGTGGTTGGTCATTAACTCTTTCAAAACGACCTGGCCAGGTTGTCTTAGCAATTCCACTTATGATTGCTGAACTATTTACTTCTTTACACTTATCTTGTTGATGCAAAACATATGCCTTAATCGCACATGCTGCATTGTGTGGTTGGTAAAAACCTAGCAAGCTGGTCTTGATGTTTCGAACCAAATTGTCATCATCTTCATAATCAAATGATTGTTGCCAGTTGTTGTTCATGACTTGCTTAGAAGTATTAAATTCACTACCGTAAGCATATAGCCGTGCATCGAGTTCTGCCGCCTTATTTTTGAAAACTTCCATCGCGTCGTCATCGACCTTACCAATTACGACTGGACTGTTTTCTTTAATAATTCCCGCTTTTTGACTAGCAATCTTTGGAATCGTATCACCTAACAGCTTCATGTGATCCATCCCAATCGTTGTAATCACTGAGACAGTAGGTTCAAACACGTTGGTAGAGTCTAAAATACCGCCAATTCCGACTTCGACAATCACAACATCGACTGGATGCTTGGCAAAGTATAAAAACATCATAGCAGTGATAATTTCAAACTCAGTTGGACCACCGCCCAATATTGTCTCATCCATTTCTTCAGCAATTGGTTTGATTTTTTCTACCAACTCAATTAAATCATCATCTGAGATCGGATTGCCATCCACACTAATGCGTTCGTTGAACTTAATTAAAAATGGTGACGTGAACGTTCCAACAGTTTTATGGTCTGCTTGAAAGATATTTCTAAGGTAGGCTACCGTAGACCCCTTTCCGTTGGTTCCAGCGACATGAATAGCATTGATGTCTTTTTGTGGGTTACCTAAACGATTCAAAAGGTCCTTGATAATGTCTAAGCTTGGATGCTTTTTGAACTTATATCTACCATGGATAAAGCTAAGTGCTGTTTCATAATCCATCTTTGTCATCCCTTCAAAAAAGAGCCGGGCCAATATCGCCCGACTCTTTAATTAATCTAAATTACTTTTGACTCTTAATTTCTTCTAGTCGTTGCTTTGCAGCATCTAACTTAGATTGGTTATCAGCTTGCTTTTCTTTTTCAGCGTTAACAACTTGTTCTGGAGCATTGTCAACGAACTTCTTGTTAGCAAGTTTCTTTTCGGCACGTTGTACCTCAAATGTGTAGTTTTCGATTTCCTTTTCGATTCTAGCGATTTCTTCATCTAAATCAACTAGTTCGGCTAAAGGAATACTAATTTCAGCATCAGTCATGATTCCAGTCATAGCTAACTTAGGAGCTACAACATCTGAACCAATTGATAATTCCTTTGGATGACAGAAACGATCGATGTAATGCTTGTTTTCTTCAAAGATGTTCTTCAAGTCGTCATTGTCAGTCTTAACCAATAGGTCGATTGATGATGACATTGGAGCATTAGCTTGTGATCTGATATTTCTAACAACCTTTATCAATTCGATTAATGCAGCCATGTCTTTTTCTGCCTTAGCATCCTTGAATTCGTCATGGTTAACTGGGTATGGAGCAACCACGATTGATTCACCTTCATGAGGCATTGTTAACCAAATCTTTTCGGTAACAAATGGCATCATTGGGTGCATTAGTTTCAAAATCTTGTCTAGTGTGTAAGCTAGGATGTTTCTAGTGTTATTCTTAGCCTTTTCATCGTCACCAGTTAGAGTTTCTTTACTCATTTCAATGTACCAGTCACAGAAGTCGTTCCAAATGAAGTCGTATAATGCACGGCCAGCTTCACCAAAGTTGTACTTTTCAAAGTGATCAGTAACTTGATTTACCACGCTGTTTAACTTACTTAGAATCCACTTGTCTGCTAGGTTCCATTCTGATGAATCAGGTAATTCTGGTTTTTCCATGTCACCTAGGTTCATGATTACGTAACGACTAGCGTTCCATAACTTGTTAATGAAGTTCCAAGCAGCTTCAATCTTTTCGTAACTGAAACGAACGTCTTGTCCAGCTGTGTTACCAGTAGCTAAGAACCAACGCAATGCGTCAACCCCGTACTTATCAATAACATCCATTGGATCAATACCATTACCAAGTGATTTACTCATCTTACGACCTTGTGCATCACGCATTAGTCCGTGAAGTAAAACATCCTTGAATGGACGACGGTCTGTAAATGTTAGACTTTGGAAAATCATTCTTGATACCCAGAAGAAGATGATGTCGTAACCAGTAACTAAAGTATTAGTTGGGAAGTAACGCTTAAAGTCTTCTGAGTTTTCATCAGGCCAACCTAGAGTTGAGAATGGCCATAATGCAGATGAGAACCAAGTATCTAGAACGTCTGGATCTTGTTCCCAGTTTTCAGCATCCTTAGGAGCTTCCATTCCAACGTACATTTCGCCTGTTTGCTTGTTGTACCATGCTGGAATTCTGTGACCCCACCATAATTGTCTTGAAATAACCCAGTCATGGATGTTATCCATCCATTGAGTGAATGTGTTTTCAAAACGTTCTGGAACGAAGTTAACCTTATCATCAGTTGATTGGTTCTTAACTGCGCGGTCAGCTAGTGGTTGCATCTTAACGAACCATTGTGTTGAAAGTCTTGATTCAACTTGTACACCGGTTCTTTCTGAGTGACCAACTGAGTGAACAATTGGGTCAATCTTTAGCATGTAACCTTGGTCTTCTAAGTCAGCAACCATTGCTTTTCTAGCATCAAAACGATCCATACCAACGTACTTGCCGGCATTTTCGTTCATAGTTGCGTCACCATTCATAGTATTAATACGTTTTAAGTCATGTCTGTTACCAACCTTGAAGTCATTAGGGTCATGGGCTGGAGTAATCTTAACCATACCAGTACCAAATTCAGGGTCTACATATTGGTCAGCAATGATTGGGATTTCTCTTTGTACTAAAGGAACCATAATCTTCTTGCCAACGATGTCTTTGTATCTTTCATCACTTGGGTTAACAGCTACAGCAACATCCCCAAACATAGTTTCAGGACGTGTAGTGGCAATTTCAATGTAATCTTTACCATCAAAAGTAGTACCGTCTACAAATGGGTACTTAACGTGGTAGAAAGCACCTTTATCATCTTTATGAATAACTTCGATATCTGATAAAGCAGTTTGTGCTTGTGGATCCCAGTTGATAATGTATTCACCACGGTAAATCAAACCTTGGTTGTATAAATCAACAAAGACTTTACGAACAGCTTCTGATAAACCATCGTCTAAAGTGAAACGTTCACGTGAGTAATCAAGTGAAAGTCCCATCTTAGCCCATTGTTTCTTGATAGTTGCTGCATATTCATCTTTCCATTCCCAAACTTTGTCGACAAATTTTTCACGACCTAAGTCGTAACGAGAAACGCCTTGGTCTCTTAGTTTGGCTTCAACCTTAGCTTGAGTAGCGATACCAGCATGGTCCATACCAGGAACCCATAGAGTATCGTATCCTAACATTCTCTTTTGTCTGATTAACATGTCTTGTAGGGTTGTATCCCATGCATGTCCTAAGTGAAGCTTACCTGTAACGTTTGGTGGTGGTAAAACGATTGAGTAAGGCTTTGCCTTCTTGTCACCACTTGGTTTGAAAACGTCTTGTTCTAGCCATTTTTCATAACGACCTGATTCAACGGCGTCATGGTCATACTTTGTAGACATTTCAGTTTCTTTTGCCATAGTCCATCCCTCCAGTAAATAAAAAGAGCACTTCATCCAATAGGACGAAGTGCTCGCGGTACCACCTAATTTAAAGCATTAAAAAATACTTTCTCTTAATCCAATTAACGATGGCCCGTTCATATCTAAATTATCAATATCAATATGAATGCTCACAAGCTACCTTCATTTTGATAACGGAAAGATGTCTCACCTAATCATCTTTTCTCTGATACTCGTCATCAAAACTACTCTCTTGATCTTCGCATTTGTAATCTATATTGATTATATTAGACAATTTTTGGAAAATCGTCAACTCTATTTGTTTAATTTTTCAACAACAGCTTCAGCTTCTTTGAAATCAGGTTGTGAACCAATTTCTTCAACAACTTGACGGTAAACAATTTCACCATTTGCATCGATAGCATAAACCACACGAGCTAATGCATCAATATCCTTAACATAAGTACCTGAAGCCATACCAAAGTTATTATCAGCATCTGACAGTAAGTGCATGCTTTCAACACCCTTAGCTGCACACCATTCACTTTGTTCTTCAACAGTATTCTTTGAAATGGTGTAGAATTCAACATTTTCGTACTTGTCTGACTTTCTGTTAAACTTCTTAGCTTCTAGACTACATGCTCTTGAGTTAACGTCTGGAACAGTTAAAATCAATGCTGGCTTGCCAATGAAGTCCTTGTTAGTGAATTCTTTGTTGTTAGAATCTAGGACTTTGAAATCTGGTAGTGCTTGTCCCTTATCCATTGGTTCTTTAATAGTTTCAACTGGTTTGTCTAAAAATTTTAGTTGCATGTTATAAATCTCCTTAATTGGTAGTTGCTAGTTATTTAAAATACAACTTACACGATTGATTTGCAAGCAAAAAGAAAAGAGACCATCAATAAAGATGATCTCTTTTGATAGATTATAGTAGTTCAGCGAAAACATCTTCTTGAGCATTCAAGAATTCTTCCCCTGGTTTAATGTCGATAATCTTAACTTTGTCTAATGAACGTTGCATTAATCCTTCAACATCAATTAACTTTTCACATGCTCTAGTCTTTTCTAAATCAGGCTTAGTCTTTGGTGCAGGAGGAGTAAAGACTGTACAACAGTCTTCAAATGGCATAATTGATAGGTCATAAGTATCAATTCTTTCAGCAATCTTAATGATTTCTGTCTTATCCATTGAAAGTAATGGTTTCAATACCGGAACAGTAGTTACGTCATTGATTGCCATCATACTTTCAAGGGTTTGTGATGCAACTTGACCTAGTGATTCACCAGTAAAGACACCCTTACAATGTCTGTCTAGCGTCAACTTAGCAGCCAATCTTAACATCATACGACGTTGGATAGTCATTAAGTATCCTTCAGGAACCTTTTCCTTAATTTCTTCTTGAATTTCGGTAAATGGAACTTGAATGAATTGAATGTTACCACCAAAACGAGTCAACTTAGCAGCCAACTCTTTTGCCTTAGCTAATGCTTGTTCGCTTGTGTATGGAGGACTGTAGAAGTGAACCATATCTAGCTTCACTCCACGTTTCATTCCCATGTATGCCGCAACTGGTGAATCAATTCCACCAGAAAGCATCATAGTAGCACGACCACCAGTACCGACAGGTAATCCACCGGCACCGTCAATGGTTTCACTTGATAAGAAGATACCGTTCATACGAACTTCAACTCTTAACTTGATGTCAGGGTTCTTCATTTGAACTTTGATACCATCAACGTTGCTCAAGATGTATCCACCTAAAGCATCGTTAATGTCGTGAGTGTCCATTGGGAAATGCTTGTCTTGTCTACGAGTGTCAATCTTAAAGGTCATACCGTCTTTGAATTGGGCTTTAACCATTTCAACGGCGGTTTCTTTAACCTTATCGATGTCCTTTTCTACCTTGATCGAAGGAGAAAAGTTTTCAATTCCAAAAACATCCTTCAAACGTTCGATAACTTTATCTGAGTCATCACCGTTTAAAGTAACGTGCAAACGATCTCGCTTAGCACTTACCTTTAGGTTTTCGAAATCATGCAACACTCTGTCAACGTTCTTGCCTAGTTGCTTAATGAAGTCTTTACGGTTCTTACCCTTTGTGGATAATTCACCGTATCTGACCATTATTTCAGTATATTGCATTCACGGATTTCCTTTCTATGAGTTAATCTTTTTAAATCTTTCGTAAAGTTCGTCAAAGACTTCGTTAAAACGATCAGCTTCTTCCATTGTGTTATGTTCATCTAATGAAACACGAACAGCACTAGTTGCTTCTTCTTCATCAACCTTCATGGCAGATAAAGTACCAGAAGCAACGTGACGTTTAGAAGAACATGCACTTGTAGTTGAAATAAAGATTCCATGACTTTCAAAAGCATGAACGATAGTTTCACCACGAACACCTAGGATTGCAAAACATAAGATATGTGGTGCAAAATGTTCGTTATCCTTTGAGAAGATCTTTACTTTATCAAATTTAGAAATATGTCCTAAAATATTTTGCTTGATTTTACGTTGTTTTGCAACCTTTTTATCTTCATCATCTAATAATAGACGTAAAGCACGTGCCATTGCGGTAATGGCAGGTAAGTTTTCTGTACTACTTCTTAGGTTGCGTTCTTGACCTCCACCAGTAATTAATGGAGCAATCTTCTTACCGCTTCGTTTGTACATAAAACCGACACCTCTTGGTGCGTGGAATTTATGACCTGAGAAAGTGGCAAAATCAACACGATCATTGAAAATCAATTCTTGGATACCCTTACCAATTCCTTGAACTGAGTCAATGTGGTAACTGATGTTAGGATAATCCTTTAAAAGATCCCCGACTTCTTTAATTGGTTGAACTGCACCGATTTCATTATTTACAGCCATGATGGAAACCAAAATTGTACTTGGTCTAATGGCCTTCTTTAAATCATCGACAGAGATACGTCCTTCATCATTTACTGGTAAGTAAGTAACTTCGAAACCCAATTGTGTTAATTGTTCAACGGAGTTCTTTACTGCAGGATGTTCAACAGAACTTACGATAATGTGATTTCCATAGGCACGCTTTTCAAAAGCAGTTCCCTTGATTGCCCAGTTGTCACCTTCTGTTCCACCACTGGTAAACAATATTTCACTTGGTAAAACACCTAGTAATTTAGCAATTTGTGCTCTAGATTGTTCCAACAAATTGAATGATTGTTCACCGAATTGATGTAAACTAGATGGGTTTCCCCAAAATTCTTTGCTTACCTTATCGTAAGTTGCTACAACAGAATCGTCTGGTTTTGTTGTGGCACTATTGTCAAAGTATATCATTATTACCCTTCTTCATTTTTGGATTTGTCCGACTCAACTATATTTGACATTATAACAGAAAAAAAGAAGTAACGTTTGAATGACATCAAAGTTACTTCTTTATTTTATTTGGTTGTTTTCTTTTCGTTATAGTATTCAGTTTCCATTTGCTTGTAAGCACCTGGATTAACCTTTTCGATTGCAGCAGCCATAGTAGCTAGACTCTTTTCGTATTGGTAACGATTATCAAAGTAGTCCTTAGCTTGTGCACAGGCAGCATTTAAATCTTCGTTGGCATTCTTATAACGGTTGGCGAATTGCATCAAACGCTCTGATAGCATTGCACTATCGACAATGTTTTCAGTATCGGATAACAAGTGATCCATTGTGTCTGAGATGTTAGCCAATTTTTGGTTAATCTCATCCATACTAATCTTCACTTGGTTGATTGATGCTGATAAGTTTGAAACTTCGTTGTATACGTAATCGTAACGTTCTAAGAAGTCTTCAGTTAAACCAGGAAGGTTTAGGTTATCAATTCGTCTTCTGATGTTTAATAGTTGTAAATCAAACTTTTGAAGACTATCTCTGGCAACTCTTTCTTCCTTGCTTAGTTCAGCAACAGAATCATTGATGTCTTTTTGTTGTTTTTCAATTGAGCTTAGTTCTTGCTTTGCATCTTGTTGATGCTTTTGAATGACAGAATATACTGCCTTATTACCGTTGATTGCATCGTAATCATTGTTGTAGATTGTTTCAATCTTACTGATTTTATCAGCTAATTCAGCAGTGTTTTCAATTTCATCATGTTCTAAGTTGTAGTTCTTGCTTAAACCTTCTAATTCATCACTTAGAATGCGGTTTTGGTTCTTAGCATGGAAGATGAAGTCATATACCAAGCTAATGTTTTTCTTAACCTTACGCTTAGCAACAATTTCTTTTTCCATGATGGCATACATTGAATCAATTGTTTCTTCAATATACGTGCATGTCTTCTTGGTTTCTGGGATATCTAGTTCAGCTAGTGACTTCAATCCTTCTTGGCATGATTCCTTTAGTGCATTAATGGTGTCATCAATATCATCTTCAACAAAGTTGTAATCAGTTTGAATCATAGTACGATGACCACGTTCAATTTCGTCCAATTGTCTTGGGAATTCCTTTGATAATGAAACATATGTATCAGGAATAATCTTCATTAATTCATTCATTTCATTAATCAAGTTGTTAATCTTACCAAGTAATTCTTCAGCTTTGTTTTGATCACCATTTTCGGTTTCAGCAACGAATTCTTCGTAAACACCTTTGATAGTGCTTAGCTTATCTTCAAGCTTGTCGCTGCTTGGACCAAATGAGTAGTTTTGTGATAGCAATTGTTGGTTAATTTCTCTGATGGTGTTATCAACATCTTCGATAGCCTTGCGGTGTAAACTGTCAACTTCTTGTAGTTCACTTAGACCATCATGAATGTCATTTAACTTGCCATCAACAACTTCGATTGCATCCCCCAGGTCACCAATAGTAACGCTGGCTGATAATAGCTTGTAACTATTAAGGAAATCTTCTGCATCACTCATATCACTTCTGATACTTGTTAAGTCTGAATTGGTAATTTTTTCATATTGTTCTTTGTATTCATTAAATTTGTCGAAAGATTCACCATTTAATTTAATTTTACCAGTTGCTTCCAACTCGTCTCCGACCATTACGTCCTTTAGATTAGACTTTTGCTTTTCCAGACCGTCAAGTCGTTTAAATAGATTCTTTCGATAAAAGAATGTCGCTAACAGTAGTATTACAAGCACTACTATTATGAAAATAACCAAATCAATCATTTTGACATCTGTCCCCTTACAACTTTTTATTTTAATCTAATTTTTATAGCATTAAACGTTTGTATTTTTAATATTTTAATAATAAACTAATTAACTATATTCAATTATATCATACGAGATAATTATTAAAATACCTAATTATCAATATATACAAGGGAGTTTTCAATTATGAAAATCAATTCAATGTTAGCACAACAGTTAGACGCGTTGTTAACCGATGAACACAACAACGTTGCCAACATGGCAAATGCATCTGCACTACTAATGCAAGAACTTCCAGATGTTAGCTGGACCGGTTTTTACACCTATATAGATGATAAAAACGAATTAATCTTAGGTCCCTTCCAAGGTAAAGTCGCTTGTGTCCACATTAAAAATGGTAGCGGTGTTTGTGGTACTGCATTTGATAAGAACGAAACTATCCGCGTAGAAAACGTAAATGATTTTCCTGGTCACATTGCCTGTGATTCAAACAGTAAATCAGAAATTGTCATCCCTATCGAAAAGGATGGAATTAGATTTGGTGTCTTAGATATTGATGCCCCTATCTTTGATCGTTTCACTAAAGAAGATCAAGAAATGCTAGAAGAATTTGTAAAAGTCTTTGAAAGCCACATAACCATTGACAATTAGTGGTAATAATCATACAATAATTTTTGTGTAAAATAATGCAGCAGTACACGGTAAGCTCGTCAACATATTGATGCCTTAATGGTTCAATTAGTACCCCCACGGCTGCTGGGGTGAACATTGCAGAGCAATATGCACGAATACTAAGTGTACAGTGATTATTTTACTCCAAATAATAATTTTTATTGGAGGATATTTTTATGTCTAGATATACAGGTCCAAGTTGGAGAATTTCTCGTCGTCTTGGTATTTCACTTTCAGGTACTGGTAAAGAATTAGCTCGTCGCCCATACGCACCAGGTGACCACGGTCAAGGTCGTCGCGGTAAGCTATCAGAATACGGTACTCAATTGAAGGAAAAGCAAAAGCTACGTTTCATGTACGGTTTAACTGAACGTCAATTCTCAAAATTATTCGTTCGTGCGGGTAAGATTAGAGAAGGTCGTCACGGTGATAACTTCATGGTATTACTAGAACGTAGACTAGACAACGTTGTTTACCGTTTAGGTTTAGCAACTACTCGTCGTCAAGCTCGTCAATTAGTTAACCACGGTCACATCACTGTTGATGGCAAACGTGTTGACATTCCTTCATACGAAGTAAAAGTTGGTCAAGTTATTTCAGTTCGTGAAAAATCAAAAGACCTACAAATCATCAAGGAAGCCGTTGAAGCTGTTGTTGGTCGTCCACAATACGTTTCATTCGATGCTGACAAACTAGAAGGTTCTCTAACTAGATTACCTCAACGTGACGAAATGAATGCTGATATTGATGCATCACTAATCGTTGAATACTACAACAAGCTATAATTTCTGGTTATACTTGTTGCTCCAAAAAAGCGCTTTGCATTTGCAAAACGCTTTTTTTCTACCCTCTTTTAATTAATGATAAAATAGTACTAAGACATAAATGAAAAGGAGCAATTAATATGAGTGAAGATGATGTAAGCAGTCGTTTAGAACAATCATCCATGGGTGGAACTCCAAAGGTTAACCCAGATGAACAACGTAGATACCTAGGAACCTTTAGAGAACGTGTATCTCTAGCAATCAAAATCAAGGATCTATCAAATCCAAATGCGGTCAATGCACTTCAAAAAGAATTTGATAATAATAATAGCTACCAACTAATCATCAATGGTAACTTGGATCACGATGTAGTCTCCCCTTTTATCAGACTAGCATCACAAAATAACATCAAGTTCGTTATTAAAACTGACTCATTCTACCGTACTGCACCCGATAACTACGGTGTGGTCTACGCTAACAGTCAATCAATTAACGTTAATCCCGTTGATTTTGAAGAAAAATACAATCAACAAGATACAACCACAGATCCATCAAATGATTCTGAAGACAAACAAGCCAATCAATCATTTTTTGGTAAGTTAAAAAATATATTCAAATAAAGGTGATGATAAATTGCATCCATTAGCATACCGTATGCGTCCAAAGAAAATCGAAGACGTTGTCGGTCAACAAGACTTAGTCGGTCCTGGTAAAATCATCGATCGAATGGTAAAAGCAAAGATTTTATCATCAATGATTTTATATGGACCTCCTGGAACAGGTAAGACCAGTATTGCCAGTGCAATTGCGGGTTCGACTAAGTATGCATTTCGTCAATTAAATGCAGCAACAGATACAAAAAAAGACTTACAGATTGTCGCTGAAGAAGCCAAGATGTCTGGAACGGTCGTCTTACTACTAGATGAAATTCATCGTTTAGATAAAACCAAACAGGACTTCTTATTACCACTACTAGAAAGTGGCAATATCATCCTAATCGGTGCTACTACCGAAAACCCATACATTAATATCAATCCAGCCATTAGAAGTAGAACCCAAATCTTTGAGGTACACCCTCTTAATGAAGATGATATTAAGTCTGCTGTTAAACGTGCTTTATCCGATAAAGACAATGGTCTGGGTAATATGAACATCGAATTAGCTGAAAATGCACTACACTTTCTATCAACCAGCACCAATGGTGACTTAAGAAGTGCTTTAAATGCGTTAGAACTAGCAGCTAAATCAACTACCGCAGATGACAACGGTATTATTCATATCTCGTTAGAAGATGTGGAATCATGTCTACAAAGAAAAGCTTTAACACAAGATAAAAATGGTGATGCTCACTATGACGTTGTTTCAGCTTTTCAAAAATCAATTCGTGGATCAGATGTTAATGCTGCTCTTCACTATGCCGGCCGTTTGATTGAATCCGGTGACTTAAATTCCATTAGTCGTCGTTTGATGGTTATAGCATATGAAGATGTGGGTCTAGCTAATCCAGCTGCTTGTGCTAGAACCGTTTCTGCCATCGAGGCTGCCAACAAGGTTGGTTTTCCCGAAGCAAGAATTCCCCTAGCCAATGCCATCATCGAATTATGCCTATCACCAAAATCAAATACCGCAATGCGTGCGATTGATGCAGCGATTGCAAAGATTCGTACTGGTAACTATGGTGATATTCCCGATCATCTAAAGGATAGTCACTACTCGGGTGCCAAGAAGTTAGGCCATGGTATCAATTACAAATATGCCCATGACTATCCAAATGATTGGGTTAAACAACAGTACTTACCTACTAAAATTAAAAACGATACTTACTATGAACCAAAAACCAATGGTAAGATTGAAAGTACGTTTAAACAACAATACGAAAAACTACTTCACGCACAACGTGATAAATAGGAGTCTGCAATGTTAATTAGAATTCTAGTATTATTAGCGACAGTTGTATTATTGACAATGGGTCGTTTCCTTTTAACCCATACAGATAAGCCTTTCATGATGCTACATCCTGAAAATAATCAAACATTGGGTAAAATCGTTAAGTTTTTTGGGATTATCTTTTGCGTCCTAGCTGTCTTTTCAGCAATCGCAATTTTTATTCCAAATATCTTTTTCGTTACAACTATCATGGTAATAAGTTGTATAATGTTATTGGTGATGGAGTTAATGTTACTTACCTTCCTTACCAAGTAAATAGTTTGAGGTGAAAGAATATGTTACAAGATTACAGTCAAATTATGATTCCAATCGATGGTTCAAAAAACTCAAAGTTAGCATTCAACAAGTCAATTGAAGTTGCCAAACACAATGATGCTGACCTACACATCGTGCACGTAATCGATACGCGATCATTCACTAACCTAGCTAATTTCGACTCATCAATGTTAGATGACGTTACTAGCCGTGTTAAAGATTCACTAGAAAAATACTTAAAGAAAGCCAAAGATGCTGGAATTAAGAATGTTGATTACACAATTGAATACGGTGCTCCTAAATCAATTATCTCAAGAGATTTAGTTGATCGTTTCAATACTGATTTAATCATCATCGGTGCCAACGGACAAAGTGCTGCTGAACGTTTATTAATTGGTTCAGTTGCTTCATACGTAACTCGTGTAGCAGAATGTGATGTTTTAATCGTAAAATCAGACTTAGACAACAAAGTAGAAAAATAATAAAAAGGCCTGGATTAATATCCAGGTCTTTTTTATTCAACAGTCCAATCATCATTTACTGATAATGGGTTATTTTCACTTAAAAACTGTTTCCAGTATTCAAAAACACCGTTGGGTTGTTCTAACTTATCAAATTTAATATCAATCCCCTTACTTTCAATACCGACGATACTGCGGTAAAAAGCACGGCATGATATTTCCTTTAAATAACTAGAATCACTCTTTAAGTCCAGTGTTGTACAAATTGCATCGAGTTCACGGTATAAAATCAAGAACTGCATATCCTCAATGTCTGATTTACTCATTTGTTTGGTCAATTCAATTGTCTCGACAACATATTGATAAGCAATGGTGAATTTATTCATCGCAAAGTAGTCAATTGCAAGCATCCCCATAATCACCATCTTTTGCATGCTAACCTCATTTTTGTCGTAAAAGTCATAGTTAAGTCTTTGGAGTTCATCAACCGATGCACTGTAATCTTGCTTACTAAGTTGAACTGCAGCATGAATGATTTGGAAGTACTTGATGTCTTCTTTATCTTCTAAGTCGTTTTCATACTTATCTAACTTTGCCTGTATCTCATCTGGAATACATAGTGCTGCACAAAATGGAATACTATTAATTTCGTAACTGGCTACTTTTTTCTCGTTTTCAATTACCTTATCAATATCTAGCAACAATATCTTACAGATGTTTTTAATCACATATAAACTAATTTGGTGGTCATAGCTACCGTTTTCAATCTGACAAATCACAGGTTGAGTACAAGCAACTTGTTTAGCTAATTGGCATTGAGTTATGTTTAAACTTTTACGTCGCTTCTTGATTAAAGTGCCGTTAATATTCATTCTATAATCCTTTCTTTGAATCACGCTTTAAAACTATCATTTAATTCCTTATGTCTAAAACAATCTATTTCATGATCATTAATCACCCCTACTGACTGAAAATATGAATATAGTGTTGTTGGTCCGACACGTTTAAATCCGGTATCTTTAAATCGTTTAACGTATGGTTTGATGAACTCTTTAATGTCATCCTTATTATTATCGTTTAGTCCATCCATTTGTGTAAAATCAAATGGTTCCCATGTTAATTGAACTAAATCATTATTTATACAAGCTTTGGCATTTTGAATTGCGGAAATTATCTTGGCATGATTTCGAATAATCGATTCATCGTTCATCAATCTTTCAATGTCTTTCTCATTAAACTGGCTAATTTTTTTAACATCAAAGTCAAAGAAATCTTCTCTAAATGCTTCTCTTTTACGCAAAACGGTCGACCATGATAAACCAGCTTGAAAAATTTCTAGTGTTAAACATTCAAATAATTCAGATACTTTTTTCTTTGGAACTCCCCATTCCTTATCGTGATAAACTAACATTTCAGCGCTATCGCTAGCCCATGCACATCTTTTCATATTTCATAATTCCTTTCGGTGATTTTTACTCTATTACATACGTATAAAAACGCAAATTTTTTCGGCTAATTTAATATTTTCTTAAACAATTTTCCAACAAAAAAAGAGACAATCCAAATGATTACCTCTTTTTTTATTATTATGATAATGGTTTGAAATCGTGAATGATGTTGTTTCGACGATCAAATTCTTTGTAAGCTAAGTCGATTAATCTATCGATTAGTTCAGTGTAACTGATACCTGAAGCTTCCCATAGTTGTGGGTATAGACTAATGTTTGTGAAACCAGGTAATGTGTTAACTTCTCCTAGGTAAGGAACACCTTCCTTAGATACTAAGAAGTCAATACGAGCTAGTCCCTTTAGACCTAATGCCTTGTATCCGCGTAATGCTAAATCAGTGATTTCGTCTGATAGTGATTCTGGAATATCAACAGGAATATCAAACTTAACTTGACTAGCATCAACGAACTTGTTGTCGTAAGTGTAGAACTTGTCTTCCTTAGGAACACGAATTGCACCAACTTGAGAAGCAATTGGTTTTTCGTTACCTAAGATTGAGATTTCTAGTTCTTCTGGACCGTTGATTGCTTGTTCAGCTAGGATCTTGTAGTCGTATCTGAATGCATCCTTTAGTCCGTCTTCAAATTCTTGTTCGTTTGTTACCTTGTGAATACCAACTGATGAACCTTGGTTGGCTGGCTTCAAGAAGATTACGTCACCGAATTCAGCTTGTAGTTTAGCGTAAGTGAATTGGTCTTGGTTGTCAGGAGTAATCAAATGGTAGTTAGTGTTTCTAACTCCTGCTAGGTTTAACATCTTCTTAGTAATGTCTTTATCAAAGCCCATTGCTGATTCCAAGATACCACTACCAACGTATGGCTTATGTAGTAATCTTAGAAGACCTTGGATAGTACCGTCTTCACCCAAGTTACCATGAACGATTGGGAAGAATACGTCAATATCCTTAGTCTTTGATAAGTTTTTAATTGGGGCCAATGGATCTGAGAAGTCTAAGTTCTTAACAGCTTCTTCAACCACAGCATCTTCAGGTTCACCATCAAACACACGGTGTGATGATTCATTATCTAAGATAATTCCTGTCTTAGTAATTAAGAATAAGCTAATATCGTACTTATCTTTATCCATCGCATCATAAATGTTATGAGCTGAACGTTTTGAAACATCATGTTCTGATGAATCTCCACCGAAAAGTAATGCTAAATGAGTCTTTTTCATCATTTTATACCGTCCTATCAATAATTCTTTGAAACTACATTATAACATGGTTTTATAGATTAAAGAATTCTTTTTTATCTTTTTACTTGTTCTAATTTGGTGAATAACAAATTAAATAATGCTGCAATAATAGTCAAAATAATCATAAATCCGATTAATGGATATGGTCTAGGAACCTTGGCGTCAATAGAAAAAATAAAGTTAAAAATTGCATCGCCATTGATGTGAGAATAAAATCTGCTGATTAGCCTTTGTGAGCTATATTGAGTTAATAAGTTAGTAAAGAACATATAGCAAACTACCCCAATGGAGTAAAAGATTGATTTGCCAATCTTATTCATTAAAGATGTCATGGTTCCAAAAGTGTTCATCGCAACGAATATGAATAGCAATACCACATAGTCTGTAATAAACATTGAAATTGATTGCGCAAACACATTACTAAACGCTTTTCCATATGCTTGGTAGTACAAGTAAGTTTCACTAGGTCCTAGTTTCATGTTTATGAAGCTAATAATCACGTTAACTACATTAACGATAAGAGTTGCTTTAGCGATAAACAGCATCTTAGCTTTCCAAAATGTCTTACGTGAAACCCCACTCTGCATTGCCAACTTAAATCGTCTGTAGTTGAAACTAATTCCAATCATTGTGACAACAGTAATGATATAAGGTGCCATGAAAAAGCTGGCTTTTAATTGATATCCAATGGATGGTGCCCCATCTGCTGATAAAAGACCGAATAGGATATAAACAACAGAAACGACTAATCCATACCAAATGTATGGAATAAAATCATGACAATATTGCTTTGCAAGTGCTTTTGTCTTCACTATAGTCTCCCCCTATCCATAATATATACTAGTAGTTTTTGTAGTTTCATTTTTTCAATATCAACGGATGCTGGAACTTCTCTATCAGGAAGTTGATCCATAAAGTGAACTGTCTTGTAACGACCCAATTGTTCTTCATCCAATACCTTAACACCATTGATATAGCTATTAACATCTTCAGCAGGCCCAGAAATACTGTATGATTTTGATGATACATCATCGATACTTCCATTCATCTTAATTACTCCGTCTTGAAGTAATAGTACGTGACTGATAATACGGTCAATTTCATCAATAATGTGAGTGGAAATAACGAAGGTTCTTGGATTTTCACTGTATGTTTCAATCAAGTTACTTTGGAATATTTCACGATTTCTGGCATCCAAACCTAATGTTGGTTCATCCAACATGATAAACTTACAAGGCACACATAGTGAAATGATGATTTTAACGATTGATTGATAACCGGTAGATAACTTGTTAAGCTTTTGGTTAACATCTAACCTAAATTCCTTAACTAACTTTTCTTGTAAGTCCACGTCATAGTCTTGATACATTGATTCTACAAAAGAAAAAATTTGAGAAACCTTATCTTTTTTTGTGTACATATCATCTTGATTCATGAAGTAAATTTCACTCAGAGCTTCATCATTTTCATGGACTTCTTCGCCATCAAAAAGGACTTGTCCTGCTGATGGACGATTGTAATCAGCAATCATACTCATTAGTGTTGATTTACCGGCTCCGTTTTCACCGAATAATCCATAAATTTCGTTTTCTTCTAAATTAAAATTAACTTCATTCAATAGAGGTTGTTTTGCAAACTTGAAACTTTTAGCTAAATGTTTAACTTCGATCTTGCTCATTGTCGTACCCTCTCTTTACTAGTGTCAAAATATCGTCTTCAGATAGATGCAATTTCTTTGATTCATTGATTAAATTCAAAATGTAATCATTGTAGAAATGTTCCTGTCTTTGCTTAATAATTATTTCTTGAGCCCCTTGTTTCACAAAAGTTCCACGTCCACGACGTTTTTCTAACAAATCATTATTAACCAACATGTTCATCCCCTTGAGAACTGTTGCCGGATTAATCTTAAATTGCTTTGAAATTTCAGTCGTAGACGGAACTTGTGCACCTTCTTGAAAAGCACCGGTAAAGATTGCATCCTCTAGTTGAGTGGCAACCTGAATAAAAATGGGCTCCGGACTATTAAAGTCAAATTGCATCTTTTTCACCGCCTATCTTTGGTTAATTACTTATGTAACTAACTATAAAGTCAAACCCAAAAAAAGTCAATAAAAAAAAGCGTCTCAGACGCTTTTTTATTAGTAGTTCTTAGCTGGTAGCACAGAACCTTTGTAATGTTTTTTAATCCATTCTTGAGTTGATTTAGATTGTAAAACCTTAACCAATTCCTTGATGTCTTTTCTGTTTTGATCACCATTTCTAACGGCAACAATATTGAAGTATGGTGAGTTCTTTTCAGGCTTTTGTAAAGCAATTGCTTGCTTATCAGGTTGTAAACCACCTTGAACTGCGTAATTAGAGTTAATTGCCACAGCATCACCTTCACCATTATTGTAAATCAATGGCATAATCTTTGGTTCATATCCAGTTTGAAATACCAAGTGTTTTGGATTATAAGCAATATCACTGAAGTTAGCTTGAGTAATATTGACACCCTTCTTAATCTTAATTAAACCGTTTTGTTGGAATAATTGAAGAATACGACCATAATCAGGTGCATTACTACTTACTAAGATATGAGCACCATTTTTAAGGTCTGAGAGCTTTTTGTACTTCTTGGAGTAAATACCAATTGGTTCCAAGTGAACGGCTCCTACGTTTACTAAATTGCCATCATATTCCTTGTTCCATTGATCTAAGAACGCTGGAGTTTGGAAGTAGTTAGCATCTAGTTGCTTTCCGGCTAATGCACGATTAGGTAGCACGTAGTCTTGGAAAGTAACGATGTCTAACTTAATGCCCTTTTTTCTAAGTTCTGGTTCAATGTGACGAAGAATTTGTGCATGAGGAATATTAGATGCCCCAATACGAATTGTGTTCTTTGCCTTGTAGTTACCAGGACCTAGTAATAGTAAAACGATGAATAAAACAACGATTCCACCAAAGGATAAAAGCTTTTTCATTTTAATATCCTCCTTATAGTGTACGTTTGTCGATTTTCTTAACTAGTAAGTCTCCAACTGTTTGAACGATTAGAACAATAATTAAAATAATAACGGTTGCCACTAAAGTAACAGTGTTGTTATTTGATTGGAAACCATCCAAGTATGCTAGGTAACCTAGACCACCAGAACCAATAGCACCGGCCATTGCAGTGTATGAAATCAATGAAATGGCGGTAACAGTTGCTCCGGCAATCAATGCTGGTGTACTTTCTGGAAGTAATACCTTAAAGATAACATCCCAGTTAGTACCACCCATTGATTTAACGGCTTCAATTACACCATCATCAACTTCTCTAAAGTTAGCTTCAACCATTCTTGCGTAGAATGGAGCAGCTGAAATAACTAGTGATGGAATAGCGGCCTTAGGTCCGATAATAGTACCTACAAGGTCCTTTGTGAATGGTAATAGTAATACGATTAAGATAATGAATGGAATTGATCTGAATACGTTAACTAGGAAAGATACTACCCAGTTGATAATCTTCCAGCCAAAACCAGACTTGTTACGACTTTCGAATAATAATAGTCCTAAAATAATTCCTAATACAGCAACAATAATCATTGATAAAGCAGTCATCCAAACTGTTTCCCATGTTGCTTGTCTCATTGCACTCCAATTAACGTTATTGAATTGGAAGTATGATTGAATTCCTTGATTAGCCACGGTTAATCACCTCTGCTTCCACGTTTACTGATTTCAAGTATTCAACAGCCTTGTTTTGGTCTTCAGGAGTTCCTAGTAGTTGTAGAACTAGTGAACCGATTGAACCACCTTGTGTTTGATGAATACTTCCTTCAACGATATTTAATTCTAATGAATCAAATTCGCGAATCATTTGGGATACAACTGGTTGTTGTGATTGAGTACCCTTGAAGGTTAACTTAATCACCATACCATTTGGATAGTTCTTGATAATTTCGTCTACGGTCATGCTCAAATCCTTAGCATTTGGATTGTCATCTTCGTTAACGAAACGTTTAGTGATGTCTTGTTGAGGGTTTTGGAAAATGTCGTAAACATTACCAGTTTCAACAACTTGACCATCCTGCATAACAGCAACTTTTGAAGCTGTCTTTCTAATGGCATGCATTTCGTGAGTAATCAAAAGAATAGTTAGGTTTAACTTCTTGTTAATTTCTAGTAATAGGTCCAAAATTTCATCTGTTGTTTGTGGATCTAGCGCACTAGTAGCTTCATCAGAAATAAGAATTTCTGGGTCATTAGCCAATGCTCTGGCAATCCCAACACGTTGCTTTTGTCCACCAGATAGTTCTGAAGGATAATCGTTTTCACGACCCTTCAAACCAACTAATTCAATAAGCTTTTCAGCTTTTTGGTGACGTTGTTCTTTATCAACACCAGCAATTTCTAGTGGTAATTCAATGTTTTGTTGGATAGTTCTAGACCATAGTAAGTTAAAGTGTTGGAAAATCATACCAACCTTCTTACGTTGTGATCTTAGTTCCTTGCTACTTAATTTCGCAATATCCTTACCATTAATTTCGATAGAACCAGAAGTTGGGGCTTCTAGACCATCTAACATTCTAACAAGTGTTGATTTACCGGCACCAGAGTAACCGATAATACCAAAGATTTCACCGTCGTTAATTTCTAGGTTAACGTCTTTAACAGCTGTTAGGATGCTTTTATCAAGTTTGTATTTCTTGTTAACATTCTTAAATCTAATCAAACTGTTTCTCCTCACTTTCAAATAAAAAAAGCCTTCCGCACCTACTGATTTAACAGTAAAGGACGAAAAGCTCGTGTTACCACCTTTTATTCACCATTGCCTCACGACAATAGCCTCATAAGTATCTTTAATACTTCAGCAATATAACGTTTGCCAGACGATGTTAGTTTATCCCAAATTTCGCTAACTGATTATTTATCAAGACCATATTCGGTAACTACAAATAACTCTTTTTCACCAACCGAGCTCTCTGTGATATTCATTAGTTACTTACTCATCTTATAATCAAATTTTAATAAAGTATACAATTATTTAATGTACTTGTCAATTCATTAGCTATGAGAAGTCACGGCTAGCACTGAACATGTACCCATAATTATGATACTGCATTGACATGACTAATCCAATCCCTATCATGTTACCAATCAAGGCAGATCCACCCTGACTGACGAATGGCAATGGAATACCAGTCAATGGTAATAGTCCAATACTCATACCAATATTTTCAAATACATGGAATAAGATCATCATGATAATTCCAGTTGAAATGTATGCATAGTAGACGTTCTTAGTTTCAAATGTAACCTTAATCATTCGATAAATCAAAACGAAGTAGATACCAATTAAAACTAAACCACCGATGAAACCAAAGTTTTCACCGATAACTGAGAAAATCATATCTGATTCTCGAACCGGCACGTAAACGTGAGATACGTTGAATCCAGTCCCACCGAATCCCCCAGAACCAACGGCTTTTATACTTTGCCATAATTGGTAACCAGAACCAGCTAGGTTTTCAGGATTTGATGGGTCCAACCAATCGTTAACACGATCGAATTGGTAAGATTGAAACCCTAATGCTTCCAAAATCTTTCTACCACCGCTAGTGATAACTAAAATTAAAGCAGTCCCACCAATTGTTGCGAATGCAGCAACTCCAGGAACAATGATTCTCCAAGTAATTCCAGACACAATAACTAGTCCACCAAGCATGGCGAAGAAAACAAGCATTGTACCGAAATCATTTTCAATTTTTAATAACACACAGATTGGTAATGTCCATAGGATCATCTTCCCCAATAACAGTGCATCTGTTTTTAATGTGTGAACAGCATAGTTTCTGTTATGTTCAACAATCACTCTTGCCAACATAACCACAAACGCTGGTTTCATAATTTCGGCTGGCTGAAAGGTCAACGGACCTAATTGGAACCAACTCTTGGCACCTGTTTGAACAAAATAATATCTACTGTACAAAACAAGTAACGATGCCAGTAACGTTAATGCTCCCCAGTAAATAATTGGTGCCACTTTCCATAATTGTTCAGAATCAAATTGCATAATGATTATGATTATTACAGTTCCGATTGTATACCATACCAACTGCGTAATCATTTGCTTCACGATTGTTCCGGAATATGAATCATGATTTACGGCAACGTATATTGCGCCAACACCAATCAATGCTAAAAGAGCCACACAAATTATGATTGTCCAATCTAATCGAGAAGAATTGCTATCATTGTCACTATTAAACACTGCAAATCACCTCTAAATCATTTTAGCCCTTGTGTAAGTTGTATTGGCTAATTAATAATTCAATTCCTTCGTCTAAGGATTTGGCTTTAAATACATTATCTTCATCGAAAACAGCTTCGAACTTTTCTTCATCCATTTGACGGATAAAGCCAACTTCTTGCTTACCAACAAAAAGAACTTCGCGTTCTTCACCGTTTACGTTTTGTGTATCTAAAGTTACTTCAATATTTTTCTTTCCCTTTGACATTTTGTCCTCCTAAAAATAAAAGTAGCCGATTCAATTATTTGATCGACTACTTTAAATTAATAGAACGTCGATAATCTTTCGACGCCCTCTTATTTCTAAAAATAGTAAAATGATCAGAAACCGGATCATAACCACCTTTGACAAAAGGATGACAACGTAAAATCCGTGCACACCCCATTACAAAACCTAATAATGCTCCGTGCTTTCTGACAGCATCGATCATATAAGTAGAACATGTCGGATAATAACGACAAGACGCCGGTAAAAGTGGTGAAATGAATCGTTTATATCCCATCACTAATTTTATCAGAAACTTTCTCATCAGTTATCACTTTCTTATATTAATCTTTATTTTTTGCTTTCTTGTTTGTTGATATGTTCAAGTAATGCACCGGCACCCTTAGCAACATTATCTAGAGGACTTTCAGAAATTAACACTGGCACAGTTAATTCTTTTGAAATTGCATGATCGATACCTCTTAATAAGGCACCACCACCTGTTAAAATAATTCCTCTGTCTACAATATCAGAAGCTAATTCAGGAGGAACTACTTCTAAGACATCCTTAGCAGCATCAATAATTTGGTTAACAGTATCTTCAACAGCCTTTTGTACTTCTAAACTGTTTAGAGTAATAGATCTTGGCATACCACCAAGTACATCTCTACCACGAACTTCCATTTCTTTCACATCAGTTTCGTTTGGATCTGCAGTACCAATGGTAATCTTAATCTTTTCGGCAGTGTGTTCACCGATAACCAATCCATGTTTATCCTTTATGTAAGAAACGATATCAGTGTTCATTACATCACCGGCTACACGAATGGATTTACTTGCAACAATATCACCTAATGATAACACGGCGATGTCAGATGTTCCACCACCCATATCAATTACCATGTTTCCTTTTGGTTGGAAAATGTTCATTCCGGCACCAATTGCAGCAACCTTAGGTTCTTCTTCGATATAAACTTTACCACCACCAGATTTTTCAGCAGCTTGAATAATTGCTTTTCTTTCGATGTTAGTAATGTTTGTTGGGGCACAAATCATGGTCTTTGGTTTTGACATAAAGCCTTTAACGCTCAACTTATTGATAAAGTATGTAAGCATCTTTTCTGTTACGTCAAAGTCAGAGATAACCCCTTCTTTAAGTGGTCTGATTGCACGAATGTTGCTTGGTGTTCTACCAACCATTCTATATGCTTCAGAACCAACTGCTAATAATTTATTTGTTTTAATATCTACCGCAACAACAGATGGTTCGTTTAATACGATTCCCTTTCCTGTTACGTAAATTAAAACATTGGCAGTACCTAAGTCAATGCCGATATCTTTTACCATTTCTCTCTTCCTCCTGAGTTAACTCATATGTTAAATATTATAGCATATCGCTCTATAATTGATTTTATTTTTGTGAAGTTTTACTAAATGAGAGTTCCTCATTATCTTTCATATCAACTCTCTTAATGTCAGCACCAAGTTTGGCTAACTTGACATGAAAATCGTAATATCCACGATCTAAGTATTTTAAATTTCTAACGATAGTAATACCGTCAGCAACTAGACCAGCTAAAACAAGCGCTGCAGCAGCTCTCAAATCAGTTGCAGCAACTTCTGCGCCGCTAAACTTAGTTGGTCCGTTTAAGACCACACTCTTCCCGTTGATTCTAAATTTAGCGTTCATTCTAGCTAGTTCATCCAAGTGCATGAAACGATTTTCAAACACTGTTTCAGTCAATAAACTACTACCTTGAGCAGCTAATTGTAATACAGTCATTTGAGGTTGCATGTCTGTTGGGAAACCTGGGTATGGTAGTGTCTTTACGTCAACAGGTTTTAATTCGTCTGGACCAATAACACGAATACCATTTGATTCTTCCTTAACAGTTACACCCATTTCTTGCATCTTAGCGATTAATGGTTGGTTGTATGATGCTTCAGCATCTTCAATCAATACGTTACCGCGTGTTAATGCCGCTGCTACCATGAAAGTACCTGCTTCGATACGGTCCTGTAGCACACTGTGGTCAACACCGTGTAGCTTACTTACACCTTTAATCTTAATCTTGCTAGTACCTGCACCCATAACGCTAGCACCCATCGCATTTAAGATGTTGGCTAGGTCAACGATTTCAGGTTCTTGAGCAACATTTTCAATGATGGTTTGGCCTTCTGCTAATGTGGCAGCCATCATAATGTTTTGAGTAGCACCAACACTTGGGAAGTCCATGTAAATTTCGTCACCCTTTAAACCGTCTTCAGCAAAAGCTTCAACGTATCCATCATGTTGTTCGATTTTGGCACCTAGTGCTTCAAAACCTTTCAAGTGAATATCAATTGGACGAGAACCAATTGCACATCCACCAGGCAATGCAACCTTAGCATGACCTAATCTCGCCAATAGTGGTCCCATTACTACGATTGATGCTCTCATCTTTGAAACATATTCTAATGGAGCTTCGTATGAGATTTGGTTGGTAGCATCAAAACTCATTTGATTCTCATTAGTATTAAAGTCAATTTTTAAGTTCAAGAAGCGTAAAACTTCTTCCATTGTATATACGTCTGATAATAGTGGTACGTTGTTTAAAACTGTTTTTCCTTCACTGGCTAAAATGGTAGCAGCCATTATTGGTAGGACAGCATTTTTTGCACCTTCAATGTGGACGTTACCGGTAAGGCGTTGGCCTCCCTTAATCACGATTTTATCCACTGGTAACCCTCCAGTAATTTCAATTTTAATGATTTATTGTCATGTTTATTACCCATATAAAGAAAGATCCTGACACATATCCAATACAGATAGATAATAGAATTATTAAAATTCGGTACTTATTAATGTGCATTTTGACATATCTTTCTAGATGAATATCATTTAAACTCCAAAAAGCTAATCCAATAAAGAATAATTGAATAGCTAAATCTAAGAAAGAATTAATATTTGATGATTCCATAATATCTCCATTCTTTATAGCAACTATAACATAAAAAACACTTTTTGTCTTTCTAATCTTTACTAAGTATTTATTAATTTATTTTTTATTTATGTATCAAAAAAGGCCTGCATTAGATGCAGACCTTTTCCTTAATGTTTAGCAACATGCATTCGGTTAATAGCTCTTCTCAAAGCAACTTGGTTTCTTAGGATTTCTTGGTTATCATGCTTTTGTCTAGCGATTTCCAATGCCTTTTGAGCACGGTCTCTCGCAGCAGCAGCACGATCAACGTCGATATCCCCTTGCTTTTCGGCACTATCTGCAATAACAGTTAAGTTATTGTTTGAGAATTCAACGAAACCACCGTTAACGGCAATTTCATCTACATCTGAACCGGATTTTACTTTTACTTCGTCAACTTCCAATGAAGCTATTACGGGAACATGATTAGGCATAATTCCTAATTGACCACTCTTGGTTCTAACAATAACCAAGCGAGCATCTTCACGTTCATATACCTTACCATCAGGAGTAACGATACTAACGGTTAATACTGAGTTGTTATCAGCCAATTAGAACCCTCCTTAGTTGTTTTGCTTCATTTTTTTAGCATTTTCAACTACGTCTTCAATAGGTCCACAGTTTCTAAATGCATCTTCAGGAAGATCATCATACTTACCATCTAGGATAGCTTTGAAACTTTCAACAGTCTTGGCAACTGGAACATATCTACCTGGTAAACCAGTAAATGTTTCAGCAACACTAAAGCTTTGTGATAGGAAGAATTGGATACGACGTGCACGACCAACAATGGTCTTTTCTTCGTCAGATAATTCATCCATACCTAAGATAGAAATGATATCTTGAAGTTCATGGTATCTTTGCAATACTTGTTGTACTTCAGTTGCAACCTTGTAGTGTTCTTCACCAACAATTGATGGATCTAGAGCAGCTGATGTTGATGCTAATGGATCAACGGCTGGGTAGATACCTTGTTGAGTTAATGAACGTTCCAAGTTGGTTGTTGCATCCAAGTGAGCGAAAGTAGTTGCAGGAGCAGGGTCGGTGTAATCATCGGCAGGAACGTAAACGGCTTGAATTGAAGTAATCGCACCCTTCTTGGTTGAAGTGATACGTTCTTGCAATTGACCCATTTCAGTAGCTAATGTAGGTTGATAACCTACGGCTGATGGAATACGACCTAACAATGCGGAAACTTCAGTACCGGCTTGAGTAAATCTAAAGATGTTATCGATGAACAATAGAACATCGGTACCAACTTCGTCACGGAAGTATTCCGCGATAGTCAAACCAGTTAAAGCAACACGCATACGTGCTCCAGGTGGCTCGTTCATTTGACCATATACCATGGCTGTCTTGTCCAAGACACCTGAACCTTTCATTTCAAAGTACATATCGTTACCTTCACGAGTACGTTCACCAACACCGGTGAATACTGAGATACCGTTATGTCCTTGAGCAATATTATGAATTAATTCTTGAATTAAAACAGTTTTACCAACTCCGGCACCACCGAACAATCCAACCTTACCACCACGAATGTATGGTGCTAGTAAATCGATAACTTTAATACCGGTTTCTAGAATTTCTGCAGATGGATTTAATTGATCGTAACTTGGAGCTTGTCTGTGAATTGGCCAACGTTCTGCATCGTCGCCAAATTCAGGACCACCATCAATTGGTTCACCAAGAACGTTAAATACACGACCTAAAGTGTTTTCACCAACAGGAACTGAAATAGGAGCTTTAGTATTTTCAACTTCCATTCCACGGCGTAAACCGTCAGTTCCGTCCATGGCGATAGTTCTAACAACACCGTCACCTAATTCAAGTGTAACTTCTGTAACTAAAGTTTCATTATCGTCTTTGTGTACACGAAGAGCGGTGTTGATGTCAGGTAATTCAACGTCCGTTGGGAATTCAACGTCAACGACTGGTCCAATAACTTGAATAATCTTACCAGTACTCATTTTCGTTAATTCCTCCCGTCATATTAGTGCTTCAAAGCTTCTTGACCACCGACAATTTCAGTGATTTCGGTAGTAATAGCAGCTTGTCTTGCACGGTTATATTGTAATTCTAATCTAGAAATAAGATCTGATGCATTGTCTGAAGCAGATTGCATAGCAGTTGAACTTGATGAATGTTCTGAAGTCTTAGCATCAAGGATTGCTCCGAATACTAAACTTTGTGCGTATTGAGGTAATACAACCTTCAATACAGCTGATTCGTCAGGTTCAATTTCATATTCAGCACTAAAGTCATGTGCCTTAATGTCTTTACTTGAATCTTCTTCAAATGCTTCGCTATCCATTGGTAGCATTTTTTCAGCTCTAAAAGTTGAAGAAATACGGTTAACAAAGTGTGTGTAACAAACGTATAACTTGTCAAACACACCATCTTCAAACATTGAGTTTGCAGTCTTAACGATTTCTCTAACTTCAGCGAAAGTAGGAATATCAGAAACGCCACGGTATTCATAAGCCACGTTTACATTACGGTTCTTATAAAAGTCAGCACCATTTCCACCTACAGCTAAAATCATGTAATCATCAGGATTTGGAGTGTGTTCTTCAATAAAGTTATTAGTTTCTCTAATCACATTACTGTTGTAACTTCCTACCATTCCACGATCAGATGTAATAACTAGGTATGCTGTCTTACCAGACTTGTGGTCAGACGCATTACTTGAGGAATTAATTTTGTCTAACAAATGAGACTGAGCTAAATGCATTACAACAGCCTTAACACGAGAAACATATTCCTCATAATTACTGGTATGCTTTTGAATACGGTTCAACTTTGCAGTAGAAACCATTTGCATCGCAGTAGTAATTTGACGTGTATTTCTGGTTGATGCAATACGATGTTTAACATCATTAATAGATTCAGCCATTAGTTCTCACCATCCTTCAAGCTAGTTATTTTGTGTTTCTTCTTGCTTACTTGGAGTGAATGATTTAGTAAATTCATCAACTGCATTTGCTAAAGCATCACCTTCTGGTAACTTACCAGTGTTTACAATTGTATCTAGTAAGTCACGATGTGAAGCGTCGAAGAAGTTGAATAATTCAGTTTGGTAACGTTGGATATCGTCAACAGCAATCTTGTCTAGGTATCCGTGTGTCAAACTAAATAGAATAAGTACTTGTTTTTCGACAGGTAGTGGAGCGTGAAGAGGTTGTTTTAGAACTTCTTCAGTACGAGCTCCACGGTTCAACTTAGCTTGAGTTGCATCATCCAAGTCAGAACCGAATTGAGCAAAGGCTTGTAGTTCATGATATGAAGCTAGGTCAAGTCTCAAAGTACCTGCTACTTGTTTCATCGCTTTAATTTGAGCGTCCCCACCAACACGAGAAACTGATGTACCAGCATCAATGGCTGGACGAGTTCCTGAATAGAACATGTCTGAGTTCAAGAAGATTTGACCATCAGTAATTGAAATAACGTTGGTTGGAATGTAAGCTGAAACGTCCCCTGCTTGAGTTTCAACAATTGGTAGAGCAGTCATTGAACCGCCACCTAACTTGTCTGATAACTTAGCAGCACGTTCTAGTAAACGTGAGTGGGTATAGAAGATATCACCAGGATATGCTTCACGACCAGGAGGTCTACGAAGAATAAGTGATAGTTCACGGTAAGCGTTGGCTTGTTTTGTTAAATCATCATAAACGATCAAAACATGCTTACCTTGGTTCATAAAGTATTCACCAATAGCTGCACCAGCGTAAGGAGCAATGTATAGTAATGGAGCTGGTTCAGAAGGACCGGCTGACAATACGATTGTGTAATCCATTGCGCCAAACTTTTCTAGAGTAGCAACTTGTGAACGGACAGTTGAGTCCTTTTGTCCAATCGCAACGTAGATACAAATCATATCTTGATCCTTTTGGTTCAAGATAGTATCAACAGCGATTGAAGTCTTACCTGTTTTTCTATCACCGATGATTAATTCACGTTGGCCACGGCCAATTGGAACTAACGCATCGATTGACTTAATACCAGTTTGTAATGGTTCAGAAACACTTTGTCTGTCCATGATACCTGGAGCTTTCTTTTCAATAGGACGAGATGATTCAGTCTTGATATCACCCTTACCATCAATTGGTTGACCTAATGAGTTGATGGTTCTACCCACCATTTCTTCTCCAACAGGAACTTCCATGATTTTACCGGTACGCTTAATAGTTGCACCTTCACGAATATGTGTACAGTCACCTAAAACAACAATACCTACATCGTTACTTTCAAGGTTTTGAGCCATACCATAGATTCCGTTTTCGAATTCAAGTAACTCACCAGACAACGCATTATCTAAACCATGAGCACGAGCAACACCGTCACCAACGTAGGTAACAACCCCTGTTTCTTCAACAGCTAGGTCATCCTTGTAACCGGATAATTGTTGCTTGATTAGAGCACTGATTTCTTCAGCATTAATGCTCATAAAAGTTTCACCTCTTTGATAGATATTGTTATTAACTCAATAGAAGTTTTTTAATGTTGTTAATTTTTGTCTTAACACTTCCATCAAAAATAACGTTCGATGATTTTAGAATTACACCACCGATTAGACTTTGATCAACTTTGTTATCTAGGATAACTTCGTTGGCACCTACACGCGCTTTAAAAACGTCTGCAAGTTTTTGCTTTTGTTCGTCGGATAGAGGAACTACAGATAGTGCATCAGCATGAACAATCTTATTCTTTTCATTGTAAGAACGTTCAAATTCTTCCACAATCAAAGTAAATTCATCCATTTTGTTAGAACCTAATAAAACTTTTAAAAGGTTTTTAACAAATTCGACGTCAGAATTGTCAATCAAAGGTTTGATTAAACTTTCTTTTTTGTCTTCTGGAAAGCTTACATCAGTTAAAACTCGACTTAGTGATGAATTATCATCAAAAATTTGTTTGATAGATAATAATTCACTCAAACCGGCTTCAACTTGATTTTTTTCTTCAAGCACTTCATAAAGTGCTTTTGAATAGCGTTTTGCGAATGTGATTTTATCTAGCATCTTGCTTCCCCAACCCTTCAATATAAGAATCAATCAATGCCTTTTGATCGTCAGCTTTTAATTCTTTTTGAATGATCTTAGAAGCAATTTCAATAGATAAATTGGCCACATCATTTTTGGTGTTTGCTAAAGCATCTTTACGTTCTTGTTCAATATCTTTTTGAGCAGAAGTCTTGATACTTTGAGCATCGTTTCTAGCAGTTGTGATAATTTGGTCACTTTGTACTTGAGCAGATTGCTTGGCGTTATTGATAATGCCGGTTGCATCTTCTCTAGATTTTGCTAAGGCGTCTTCACGTTGCTTTGCTAAATCTTCAGCGTCCTTACGTGACTTTTCTGCAGAATTGATGTCATCGGCAATCTTGTTAGCACGTTTTTCCATCATTTCTGATAATGGCTTCCATGCAAATTTCATGATAAGAATCATCAAGATGATGAAAACAAGAGCTGTAAAGATCATGTTACCGTAGTACAATCCACCACCATCAGTCACAGCGACAGTTGGCAATAATGAATGTGAAAGCATCTATTGACACCTCCTTAATTGAGAATAGAAGAATTACTTTACCTTTATATTATTATTTAGCCATGTATACGAATGATAGAACTAAAGAAATAATAGGTAGAGCTTCGACCAAACCAACACCGATAAACATGTTAGTTCTTAATTGACCAGTCATTTCTGGTTGTCTAGCCATTCCTTCAATAAATTTAGAAATAACGATACCATCACCGATACCCGCACCAATAGCGGCACCAGCCATAGCAATACCAGCAGCTAATACACCCATGGTAAATCCTCCTTATAATAAATAAAATTATTCCTCAGGTTGAATCTTTTGAGAAATGTATACGAATGTTAAGGTTACAAATACGAATGCTTGAACACTTCCGATAAAGATTGAGAATGCTTCCCAAATCATTGCAACAAGTACGGAAGGGATGTATCCCAATACACCGTAACCTAGTGCTAATTTAGATAGCAATCCTAGAAGTAGTTCACCTGCGAAAATATTACCATATAGACGCAAACCAAGAGTTAGGAAGTTAGCTAACTCTTCGAAGACATTCAATGGCAACCATAACTTAAATGGCTTCAAGTATGTACTTGAGAAGTAACCCTTGAATCCAAGCTTTGAAACTCCTGCGAAATGAGCCCATGCCAACGTGATAGCGGCCAATGTCAAAGTGACAATTGGATCTGACGTTGGACTTTTAACATAGGCAACCCCATTGTAATCAATTTGGAAAAGTAGTCCCATTTGGTTAGAAATGAAGATGAATACGAATAGTACGAAAGCAAATAGACCGTAAGCCTTGGCTTTAGCACCTTCAACAGAAGTGTTAACAATTCCGTTGGTGAAATCAACAATCATTTCAAGCAAGTTTTGTTTCCCTGATGGAATCACTTGTAGTTTTCTAGAACAAATGAATACAAACAAGAATACGAAAACTGCGGCAACCGTAACGGAAACCATGTTTCCAATATTGAATGTAAGCCCAAATAGCTTAAATGTGGATATTGGATCATTCACAGATTATCACCCCTTTTCGCAACCTAAGCATACTAAACATTAACATTACATTAATGATAGTTTTAACTCTTAAGATGATGTATTTCTCTTTCAAAATACACTAAGATATTACCACCATTCAGGCTTCATTTCAAAATAAAATAACTATTTAACAGTTTTTTTACAAAAATTACAATTTGTGCTTTACAAATTGTAAAAAATGTATCTTGGACTTTTAGTATAAAGTTATACATAAATAAAAAATCCATCGCGAAAAAACGACGGATTTTTATTTTATTTAGTTCCGAATAGACGATCTCCGGCATCACCTAGTCCGGGTACAATGTAACCGTTTTCTAGATGATCATCTAACGCAGCAGTGTAAATATCTACGTCACCATGGGCTTTTTGAAGTGCTTCCACACCTTCGGGAGCAGCTACCAAGCACACAAATTTAATATTACTTTCGTCGACACCACGCTTAATTAAAGCATCGATTGCCATGATGGCAGAACCACCGGTAGCAAGCATTGGATCAACAACAAAAATTTGACGTTTGTCAATATCACTTGGCAATTTCACAAAGTATTCGTGTGGTTCCAGGGTCTTTTCGTCACGGTACATACCGATGTGACCAACCTTAGCAGCTGGAATTAAATCTAAGATACCGTCTACCATCCCAATACCCGCACGAAGAATTGGCACAACAGCCACCTTTTTACCTGATAGTTGCTTTGCATGTGCGATACCTTGTGGAGTCTTTACATCAACGTCTTCTAGTGGCATGTCTCTAGAAACCTCGAAAGCTAGCAATGAAGCAATTTCATTTACAACTTCACGAAATTCTCTAGTTCCACAGTTTTCATTTCTGATAATAGTTAACTTGTGTTGAATCAATGGATGATTCATTACTTGAAATTTTCCCATGATTAATCTCCTTTAATCAAAAATTGGATGTGATTGGGTTAATTGGGATACTTCTTCTCTTACTTCTCTTAGGACATTTTCGTCGTCATGATGTTCAATTGCACGTGTTATCATCTTTGCAACTTTACGTGAATCTTTTTCATCGAACCCTCTAGAAGTAATCGCAGGAGTTCCTAATCTTAATCCACTTGTAATAAATGGACTTAGTTTCTCATCAGGAATTGCTTCCTTATTAGTTGTAATCTTAAGTGAATCTAATAGGATTTGAGCTTCTTTCCCATTTAATTCTGTGCTGGTTAAGTCTAAGACCATCAAATGGTTATCGGTACCACCAGATACCACCTTGATAGTATCACTGTTGTTAAATTCGTCAGCCATAGCAGCTGCATTTTTAATAACTTGTTTTGAGTATTCTGTAAATGCTGGTTGCAAGTCTTCAAAGAAACAAGCAGCCTTACCAGCAATCACGTGTTCCAATGGTCCACCTTGTGATCCTGGGAACATTGCAGAATTAATCTTCTTAGCGTATTTTTCGTTAGACAAAATCATTCCACCACGAGGACCCCTTAGAGTCTTGTGAGTGGTAGTAGTTACGACATCGGCAATTCCGATGGGACTTGGATGTAATCCGGTAGCAACTAGTCCAGCAATGTGGGCCATATCTACCATTAAGTATGCGCCAACTTCGTCGGCAATTTCTCTGAACTTGTTCCAATCGATGATACGGCTGTAAGCAGAAGCACCAGCAACAATAATTTGTGGTTGAACTTCCTTAGCAATTGCTAAGATATCATCGTAGTTAAGACGTTCAGTCTTTGGATCTAAGCCGTATGAGAATGATTGGTAAATCTTACCCGAGAAGTTTACCTTAGCACCGTGGGTTAAGTGACCACCGGCGTTTAGGTCCATCCCTAAGATCTTATCTCCAGGCTTCAAAAATGCTGAGTACACCGCTTGGTTAGCTTGTGAACCTGAATGTGGTTGAACATTAACATATTCAGCCCCAAATAACTTTTTAGCACGTTCAATCGCTAATGTTTCTGATTTATCTACAAATTCACAACCACCGTAGTATCTCTTACCAGGATAACCTTCGGCGTACTTGTTAGTTAAAACAGAACCTTGCGCAGCCATTACAGCGTTTGATGCAATGTTTTCTGACGCAATTAGCTCAATTGTGTTTTCTTGACGAGTTTGTTCATTCTTAATTACATCCCATAATTCTTTGTCTTCATTTTGGTAATCGTATTTCATGATAGAAGTGCCCCCTCAAAAGTTACGTAACTATTTATTAAAATGTTTTTGTCCAGCAGATTTATTCAATCTGTTCATATATGCTTCACCAATGCCTTGATTTGCAAAACCTTGGGTCAAGATTGATTTTACTTCTTCTTCATTGTCAAAATGTCTTAGTCCTGCAAATAAAGCATGACTTGCTGATAAGACGGTATCTCCTAATGAAAATGTTTCGACATTATCAGGCCAGTCAATATCGTTTAAAACAGTATCAGTTGCCATGACTCCGACAGTATGATCTTGTTGTGATGCCCACTTAGCCGCTTCTTTGAAGTCGCTTGTGGAATCGACAATATAGACTTGAGCTGATGGTGCGTAGTGTTTGTACTTCATTCCTGGAGCCTTTGGAATTTGGCTATCGGATAGATGTACCCTTTCATCTAGCACGGGTTTGTTGATAATTTCTTCGATTTGTTCGGCTGAAATAGCACCTGGTCTTAAAATTGCAGGTTGGTCAGTCGACATATCTAAGACAGTGGATTCAACACCATATTGACATTCACCGTCATCTAGAATTCCAGCAATCTTACCTTTTAAATCATGGTAAACATGCTTGGCCAAGGTAGGACTGGGTTTCCCAGATGTGTTAGCAGATGGTCCCACAATTGGTACCCCTGCTTCCTTAATCAATGAAAGTGTTACATCATTGTTAGGATTTCTAAATGCTGCAGTATCCAATCCACCGGTTACGGTTTTAGATAATACATTGTCTTTCAAATTAAAAATGATGGTTAATGGTCCAGGCCAAAATGTATTAATTAGCTTCTTTGCCTCATCAGACAATGGTTGTGCGTATCTTTCAACCATTTCTGGGCCGTCAACATGGACGATTAAAGGATTGTCACTTGGACGTCCTTTAGCCGCGTAAACTTGTTTAACCGCATCTTCATTAGTTGCATCTGCCCCTAAACCGTATACCGTTTCAGTTGGGAAAGAAACTAGCTTTCCATCGACGATATCTTTAGCGGCTGCAACTAAATCATCTGCAGTGTATATTTTTGTGTCCATATATAAATACATCCCCCCTAATACTTAACTCGAATCATTCGCGGATTACCGAAGAAGTCTTTACGACTAGTGACTTCGCATCCTGGAATGGATCCGGTAAAAATCTCGGTTACTGCATCAGTTTGTTTAAACCCAATTTCGAGATATAAACTGCCGTGTACAGTGTCCTTCTTTATTTTAATATAATCCGCGATTTTTTGATACATAAATAAGCCATTATTTTTTGCAAACAATGCTTCTTTTGGTTCGTGTTCTATGACACTTTCATCCATATACTTAATTTCATATTCGGAAATATAAGGAGGATTACTAATAATCACGTCATAATCTTCGGTTATTGCGTTAAATAAGTCACTCTCGATGAACCTAACGTTCGTTTTGTTCATTTCATTGTTCAAACCGGCTACCTGTAAGGCTTTTGCGGAGATGTCAGCAGCATCTACCTGCCAGTCTGGATGTTCCTTGCTAATGGAAATAGCAATTGCACCACTTCCAGTTCCCATGTCGAGCACTTTTAGTTTTTTTTGATCAGCAAAATCAGTCAATAGCCACTCTACTAATTCCTCTGTTTCGGGGCGTGGAATTAGGACTCTATCATCGACTTTAAAACGATTACCGTAAAACTCTGTCTCACCGATGATATATTGAGCTGGTTGGCCATTTAGATATTGGTCAATCCAATCAAAGTATCTTTTAACGTCTTCTTGTTTCATTTCGTCACGATAATGCAACAGTAAGTGGGTATTATCGAAACCAAACATCTCCATTAAGAATAGCTTGGCGGTCTCCTCATCTAGATTTTTTTCGGAGATAAGAAAAGAAGCCCTTTTCTGGGCTTCAAAATAAGTCATATTATTCATTCTTTAGTTGCTCCAACTTTTCGGTTTGGTCAGATAGAATCAATGCGTCAATGATATCTTCTAAGTCACCATTCATAACCTTATCCAACTTGTTAACTGTTAAACCAATACGGTGGTCAGTAACACGGTTTTGAGGATAGTTGTAAGTTCTAATTCTTTCTGAACGATCACCAGTACCCACGGCTGATTTTCTTTCAGCGTCATACTTATCTTCTTCTTGTTGTTGGTAATAATCGTATACACGTGACTTCAACACTTGCATTGCCTTAGCACGGTTTTGTTGTTGTGAACGTTCATCTTGCATAGCAACAACAATACCTGTAGGCAAGTGGGTCATTCTAACCGCTGAAGAAGTCTTGTTAACGTGTTGTCCACCGGCACCAGATGCACGGTAAACATCGGTCTTGATGTCTTTTGGATCGATTTCTAAGTCAACGTCTTCTGCTTCCGGCATAACACCAACAGTAGCAGTTGAAGTATGAATACGACCAGCTGATTCGGTTGAAGGAACACGTTGAACACGGTGAGCACCGTTTTCAAACTTCAACTTAGAATATACGTTATCACCTTGAATCATGATGGCGATTTCCTTAAATCCACCAACTTCGGTGTCACTTTCATCAATGATTGATGTCTTCCAGCCTTGACTTTCAGCGTAACGAATGTACATGTTGTATAGGTCGGCAGCAAATAGACTACCTTCATCCCCACCAGCAGCACCATGGATTTCCATGATGATGTTCTTGTCATCATTAGGGTCCTTAGGTAATAGCATAATCTTGATTTGTTCTTCAAGTTCAGCCTTTTGTGGTTCTAGTTCACTAATTTCACTCTTAACCATTTCATTCATGTCATCGTCTAGCTTTTCAGCAAGCATGGCCTTGTCGTCTTCTAGTTGAGAGACTACGTCCTTGTACTTGTTGTAAGCAGCAACAACTTCTCTTAAACTACCTTCTTCTTTAGATAGTTCCATGAAACGTTTTGTATCTGCGATAACTTCTGGGTCACTGATCAATTCGTTTAGTTCATCGTATCGATCAACTACTGATTGCAGCTTTTCAAATATTTCATCCATTAATTATTCCTCACTTTCCCATTTCGTCCAAAGGTGGGTTGAAATAATGCTTACGACATACTGGGTAGTATGATTCATTTCCACCTACTTGAATTTGTTCACCTTCATATACTGGTTGATTGTCATGGAAACGAAGATTCATTGTAGCCTTGCGACCACAGAACCAACAAATAGTCTTCATTTCTTCAATCTTGTCAGCATATAACAATAACGCTTCAGATCCTTCAAACAACTTGTTTTGGAAGTCATTTTTTAGACCAAACGCGATTACTGGAATCGATAGTTCATCGACAATCTTCGCTAATTGTAAGACGTGAGCCTTAGTTAAAAATTGGGCTTCGTCAATTAAGATACAACTAGCATCTGGGTCAATTTCTTTGACCATTTCAAAGCAATCAGAATCCGCTTCAATCACATGTGCACCTCTGCTTAATCCTACTCGGGATGCAACAGTACCTCTTTCTTCCCTTGTGTCCAATGCACTTGTCATGATTACGACTGATTTACCTTGTTCTTCATAATTATGAGCAACTTTGATGATTTCAATGGACTTTCCACTGTTCATTGCCCCGTAGCGATAATATAGTTGTGCCATGATTAAACTCGCTTTCTGTATTTTTTCATTTATTATTATAGCTGATTTATGAATTAATTTCGACAGTTCCAAAGAATTTACATCATTTTACTGAAATAATGCAATTATTCGGTCTATAATAGTAAAGTATGATAAAATTTTGTGTATTAATTAATTAAGGAGTACAAGCAATGTCTATAAGAAGCGAATTTGCGACTTTTGCTGGTAAGTCTTCATACTGGTTTTTACATACCTTTATGAACGGGGGAAGTTCTCTTCCTGGAAAGATTACCACCGCAATTGATCCAGCGATTTTAAAACATCTAGGTCAAAACTATGACATTATTGTGGTTACTGGTACTAACGGAAAAACCCTAACCACTGCACTTACTGTTCAAGTGCTAAAACAAAAATACCAAAACGTTGTTACTAACCCATCTGGTTCAAATATGGAGCAAGGTCTAGTAACTACATTCCTAAAAGCTAAAAACCCTAAGACCAACCGTCCACTTGCTGTCTTGGAAGTTGATGAAGCAAACGTTATTAAACTAACTCAGTACGTTAAACCAATCGCCTTTGTCTTCACTAACATCTTCCGTGATCAAATGGATCGTTATGGTGAAATCTACACTACCTACAAGAAGATTATTGATGGTGTCAAACTAGCTCCAGAAGCTACTATCATTGCTAACGGTGATGCACCAATCTTTAACTCCGTTGATTTACCAAATCCAAAGATTTACTACGGATTCAAGAATCATGATGACAGCGAAAACTTCAAGGCGGAACCAAATACTGATGGTGTCTTATGTCCAGTATGTCAAAACATCTTGCACTACCACTACATCAGTTACGCCAACTTAGGTAACTACTTCTGTGAACACTGTGGCTTCAAGCGCCCAGAACTAACTCATGAATTAACTAAGCTAGGTGCATTAACTCCTAACTCATCTGACTTCACTGTCGATGGCCAAGACCTATCAATCGGTATTGGTGGAGTATACAACATCTACAATGCCCTAGCCGCTTATTCAGTGGGTCGTTTCTTAGACGTTGATCCAAAAGACATCGCTAACGCATTTACTGCCAACGAACGTGTCTTTGGTCGTCAAGAATTAATCGATATCGATGGTAAGGAAACTACATTAGTATTGGTTAAGAACCCTGTTGGTCTAAACCAAGTTATCGATACCATTTCAAAGGAAAAAGATGACTTCTCACTAATCTGTCTACTAAACGCCAACTACGCTGACGGAATTGACACTAGTTGGATTTGGGACGGTGAATTCGAACGTTTCACCAAGATGCCAATCAAGAAGTTCATCACTGGTGGTGAAAGATACAAGGACATTACCTTTAGATTTAAGGTTGCCGGTGTGGATGAAAACATCCATGAAGTTCAACCTAACCTAGAAAAGGTAGTCGAAGAAATCCCTACTCTACCAACTAAGAAGGTTTACATCCTAGCTACCTACACTGCAATGCTTCAATTAAGAAAAGACTTTGCAGAAAAAGGTTACATTAAGGGAGGTATGGAATAATGACCAAAGAATATACATTACACATTGCCCATCTATACGGTGATTTGATGAATACCTACGGTGATTTAGGAAATATCTTAGTTCTTAAATACTATGGAAAGAAAATGGGCATCAACGTTGAATCACAAGTCGTTAGTTTAGACGAAGACTTCAAGTCTGATGACTATGACATCGCCGTATTCGGTGGTGGCCAAGATTTTGAACAAAGCATTGTTTCAAAAGACTTCCAAACTAAAAAAGATGAAATCAAAAAGTTCATCGATTCAGATGGTTGCTTGTTAGCTATCTGTGGTGGTTACCAACTTCTAGGTAAGTACTACATTGATGCTGAAGGAAACAAGATTCCAGGTATCGGCGTATTAGACCACTACACCGAACAACAACATGACAACCGCTTCATCGGTGACATCAAGATTAAAAACAAGGAAACCGGTGAAGTTTACCACGGTTTCGAAAACCACCAAGGTGTTACTTACACTGGAAATGGTGAACGTCCATTAGGTGACGTTGAACAAGGTTACGGTAATAATGGTACCGATCAAGCTGAAGGCGCAATCTTCAAAAACGTTTACTGCACATACTTCCACGGTCCTATTCTAGCTAGAAACAACATCATCGCAAAACACATCTTAATCAAGGCGTTGAAGCGTCGTTACCCTAACGATGACTTCTCTGCTCAAGAAAAGATTGACGTTTCCGAATCATATTGATAAACAAAAAGACGGATACTTTAAGTATCCGTCTTTTTTTATTTGTTTTCGTTTAAATAGGTTTCAATCAAAGGTTTACGACGTTCAATATAATATTCGTTTGGTGATACTGGATGAATGCGGTTGGATAGAAATACCATAGCGTGTTTCTTTTCAGGAATAATCACGATAAAGGTTCCAGTAAAACCAGATTGCCAGATAAATGGCATCCCCTCGTAATTAATTCTTTCAAATCCATAGCTTCGGCCTAAGTCATGCTTAGTCTGATCGGTGTAAAAACCACGGACCGTGTCAGAACTTAGAACTGGATTGTCATCTGGATTCAATACTGATTCCACAAACAACAATAAGTCATCCATATTACTGAATAGTCCGGCTGAACCACAGTCTTCTCCTAATACTTGTGCCTTTGGATCATGAACATGGCCTTGTAACATCCCGTGTTCTTTATCGTATGTGGTTGGTACAGACTTCTTGGCATCAGGATGAAATGAACTGTTTACCATGTGTAATGGTTTTAAGACCATTTCCTCAATTAAAGGTTGAATGGCTTTGCCAGTCACCTGCTTAGCAATTAATCCTAAGAAGATAAAGTTGACATCGGCATAGTGCATTTCATGGTTTAAACCAGCACCCGCTTTCAATCCCAACAAAGCTTTAATTAGTTCATCATGGTCTAGTTGATCACGATGTGGAATGTAGCCCTCAATTCCTGAAGTGTGGGTAATTAGATTACGCACTGTCACTTCTGGATATTGCCATTCTGGTAAATAGTCACTGATTGAATCCTCTAGTGATAGTTTACCGTCTTCGGATAGTTTTAAAATTACCATCGTGGTTCCAACAACCTTGGTCAAGGATGCCATATCATAAATCAAATGACCATCGTCTAAAGGCACCTCTTTAGGAACTAGTTGTTTGTTTCCGATTAAATGACGTTGAGTGCCATCTTCATCGATAAATGCATAGTTAACACCGGGAACAACCCCATCGTCGACTAACTTTTGAATCGCCAATTCCGTCTTATTATATTTCATCGTCTTCATCACCTAATTATAAATTGTTACCAATAAATTGTGAGTTGTATAAGTCAGCATAGAAACCATTTTGTTCCATTAATGACTTGTGGTTACCAGTTTCTTTAATTTGTCCATGGTTCATCACAATAATCTTTTCCGCATTTTGCACAGTTGATAATCTGTGGGCAACAACGAAACTAGTACGTCCTTGAATCAAACGGTCCATTGCGTCTTGGATTAGTGATTCGGTTCTAGTATCAACTGAACTAGTTGCTTCATCCAAGATTAGGATTTCTGGGTTAGCTAGGAATGCACGTGCAATTGTGATTAATTGACGTTGACCTTGAGAAACGTTTGATGCTGCTTCATTTAATACAGTATCGTATCCGTCAGGTAACTTTTCAATGAATTCGTCTGCTTGAGCTTCCTTAGCTGCTTGATATACTTCTTCATCGGTAGCGTTAGCATTACCATACTTGATGTTATCGAAGATGGTACCAGTGAATAACCAGCTATCTTGTAGCACCATTGAGATGTGTGATCTAAGTTCACTACGTGAGTATTCCCGAGTATCAACACCATCTAGCTTGATTGATCCAGAATCGATATCGTAGAAACGTTCTAGCAAGTTGATGATGGTTGTCTTACCAGCACCAGTTGGTCCAACGATAGCGACTGTGGTTCCCTTTGGAACGTCTAGGTTGAAGTCCTTAATTAAAGGAGTGTCTTCAACATATCTGAAGTTAACGTCTTCAAACTTAATCTTGTCGTTAGTTTCTTCATGTGCCAACTTCACATCTGAATCTTGCATTTCAGGTTCATCTAAGACCTTAAAGATACGTTCAGCAGATGCGATAGTTGATTGAATGGTATTCGTTAAGTTAGCTAGGTTGGTGATTGGTTGGTTAAACATGTTGACGTATTGTAGGAATGCTTGAACATTACCTAAAGTAACGGCACCAGCGGCTACCTTAATTCCACCAAAAATGGCTACGAAAACGTAGTTTAGGTTCTTAACGAAGTTCATTAATGGGAACATAAAACTAGATACAAATTGAGCCTTCCATGCGTAGCTGTAGTATTTATCGTTTTGTTCTTCGAATTGCTTGATGGCTTCTTCTTCACGGTTGAAAGTCTTGATGATGGTGTGACCAGCAAAGTTTTCTTCAACTTGACTGTTAACATCACCCAAGTGACTTTGTTGCTTACTGAAGAAACGTTGTGACTTAGGAGCAACTACACCTACAATGATTCCAATCAATGGAAGTGTACAGATAGCAACCAATGTTAGTGAGAAACTAATGGTTAACATCATGTATAGCACACCAAAGAATAGAAGCACACTGGTGATGAATTGCGTTAAGTTGGTTTGAAGCATTGTAGAAATGTTATCCATATCGTTGATCATTCTAGACATGATATCCCCATTGGAATGAGTGTCATAGTATGAGATTGGTAAACGTTCCAGTTTAGCTTTCAAATCCTTTCTCAATTGGTAAACAACCTTTTGAGAAACGTAAGTCATAATGAATTGTTGACCAACGTTGAATAACGCAGCCAAGATATATAATGAAGCAACTGTAATTAGGATATGACCAACCGCTGTAAAATCGATTGGAATTGAAGAAACGTGTAAGCCTTGTTTCTTCATCACAAAGGCCTTCATAACACCCTTGTAAATTTCAGTTGTAGCTTCCCCTAAAATCTTAGGAGTAACAATTTGTAGTACCACAGCAGCAATTGCCATGATTAATGTGAAGATGATTCCTAGCATCCATGGTTTAACATACTTCACTAAGCGCCATGTTGCTGACCAGAAGTTTTCTGCTTTTGCGCCTTTTCCTTTTCCATGATTATGCACGATCGTCATCTCCCTTCTTAATTTGTGAGTCTAAGATAGCACGGTAATATGGGTTATCCTTGGATAGTTCTGCGTGAGTACCTGATCCAACGACCTTACCATTGTTCAATACCAAGATGACATCAGCATCGGCAACTGTTGAGATTCTTTGGGCCACAATCACTGTTACAGCGCTTTGAATCTTTTCATCCTTGTTCAATGCTTGTCTTAATTCGGCATCGGTTTTGAAGTCCAGTGCTGAGAATGAGTCATCAAATACATAAACGTCAGCGTTCTTTAGAATAGTTCTAGCGATTGCTAAACGTTGTTTTTGTCCACCAGAGAAGTTGTCCCCGTTTTGTTCAACACGGGTGTCTAATCCGCCTTCTTCTTTAACGAAGTCAGCTGCCTTAGCAACTTCTAGTGCATGCCAGATTTCATCATCTGTAGCATCTTCATTACCATACATCATGTTTTCTTTAACAGTACCGGTGAATAGGACTGCCTTTTGTTGAGTGATTGAGATTAACTTGTGAAGTTCTTTTTGTGACATATCCTTGATTGGAGTGTCATCAATCTTGATTTCACCATTTGAAACGTCGTATAAACGCGGAATCAAGTTAACTAAACTAGACTTACCAGAACCAGTTTCACCAATAATGGCGACGGTTTGACCGGCCTTAGCTGAGAAGTTAATGTCTTGAAGTGCTAACTTCTTGCTGTCACCGTATCTGAAGTCCACGTGGTCAAATGAAAGACTAGCAGTATCAGATTTTGGTTCAACAGTTTCATCAGCATCAACGATTGAATCGTTAACGTCTAATACTTCGTTGATACGACTTGCAGATGCTTGTGCTCTAGGAATAAATACAAAAAGCATTGAAAGCATCATAAAACTAATCAAGATTTGAGTAGCATAAGTCATAAATGATACCAAGTTACCAACAGCAAGTGAGTTAGTAGAAATCATCTTGGCCCCAAACCATACGATTCCAACGTTGGTTCCACTTAGGATGAAAGTCATAAGTGGGAACATTAAAGAAGTAAGCATGAAGACTCTAATTCCTGTCTTAGCGTACTTGTTGTTGTACTTGTCAAAACGGTCTTGTTCATATTGATCACGGTTAAATGCACGAATAACACGAACACCGGTTAGTCCTTCTCTAAAAACCAAGTTCAATCTATCTGTTTGGCCTTGTAACTTCTTAAATAGAGGTCCGGCAAATGACATGATGACAAATACAGACACTAATAAGACACCTAATGCACATAGGAAGACAACGGTAAGATGTGGACTCTTAACAAAGGCCAATACCATTGCACCTACTAACATAATTGGTGCCATTACCATCATTCTTAATACTTGAATCATTACGTTTTGGATTTGGACAACATCATTGGTATTTCTAGTAATCAATGATGCATCCCCAAACTTATCCAAGTCTTGGTCAGCTAAATAAATAATCTTACGATATAAAGCTGATCTAATTTTCTTACCCATCTTTTGGGATTGGGTGGCAGCAAAGAAGATATTACCCCCTGCTGCTAGTACCCCGATAAACGCAACTCCTAACATCTTAAGACCTTGAGTCCAGATATAGTTAATATCATTTTGAGCGACCCCTTTATCGATTAAGTTAGAAGTAACGGTTGGTAAATACAAGTCACATGAGACTTGTACAACCATAAATAGGACAGCTGCAACAACTGCCCACCATACTAAATACTTCTTAGCAAGTTTTATCATATTTACATTCACTCCGAACGATTTTTTAGTAATTGCCGTTTTAAAATTCAAAAGATTATTATATACTCTACTCGTTGATTTTAAAAGGGATTGCATTACCCTTTTATTAAATACACACAAAGGAGTAATACTATGGGAAGTAATTCTGATGCATTAAGAAACGTCTTGACGTTTGTTAAAAACAATCCTGACAAGGTCATCATTAATAATAATAAGTACAACAACGCCATCCAAATGCTAATTCAAGACGATGTTGCTGTCGGTAATCCTGACCTCTTCTTCCCTAAAAATCGGATTCGTGCTAACCGCATGAATAGATCATTTTTAGAAGAAAACAGTCACCTTTTGGATTACTTCAGTGAAATGACCGATACAAGCTCCATGGCGTTTAACGACGTCTGGATTTCTACCAGTCATATATTAGACCTCGGTAAATATTTCCTTGATTTATCTTTTGAATAATCACATTATACTATAACAAAATTTTTATACTATAAAAAGCAACAACTTGACGTATTTTGTTGCAAATAGTATTATTTTATACTGTTAGTTTAAAAAATGGAGTTATGAAATGAACAGTAAGATTGCCGCGATTATCATCTCAATCTGCGAATTCTTCCTGGTGGCCTTATATATGGCGACCGGAATGGTATACACATTTTCTGATGGTATCGACATTGAAAATGCCGTTATGATCGGCTTACTATTCTTTGTCCTCGCTCTATGCTACTTAATTCAAATTATCTGTAATTTCTTTTTGAGAAGCATACTAGCAAAGGAAGTTTTTTTAGGAATTCTAGTCTTAGTCTTCTTTGCTGCCTGCATGCTTACTCCTGACGTTAATCTTGAATTGGTAGTTATGAATTGGATTGTGATTATCACAAACATTTTAAACGTGATGGATTTAGACTTATTAAAATTTAAGTAGGACATTTTGTCCTACTTTTTTCTTATATTTTCGATAAATAAAACTGGTTATTTGTAAATACTCGTATATAATAGTAGTAATTTAATTAAGGAGTTATCCATTATGAGTAATGAAGCCCTACTGATTATTGATTACACAAACGATTTTGTTGATGACAAAGGAAAGCTAACCGTTGGAAAAACTGGCCAAGTGCTAGTTGATTACATTGTTGATTTAGCCGAAGAATTTCGCCAAGATGGCAAGTGGGTCATCCTACCAACCGACTTGCATCAAGAAAATAACCCCTACCACCCTGAAACCAAGTTGTTTCCACCACACAACTTAAAGGACACCTGGGGCCGTGATTTCTACGGAAAACTAAACGACTGGTACAACGAACACAAAGATGAAGAAAAAGTATACATGTACGACAAGACTAGATACAGTGCCTTTGCCGGAACTGATTTAGATCTTCGTTTACGCGAAAGAAAAATTGATACATTACACCTTGTAGGTGTCTGCACTGATATTTGTGTACTACACACTGCTATTTCCGCATACAACCTAAACTACGACGTGGTTGTGCATGAAAAAGGTGTCGCTGGATTAACTCAAGCTGGTCATGACTTCGCACTAAGTCACTTCAAAAGCAGTCTTGGCGCTACTGTTAAGTAAACAAAAAGAAGCTATCAAACGATAGCTTCTTTTTTATTGGCTTTTTACTTGTGTAACTTGAAGTATTGGCCGTTCTTCTTTAGAAGGTAACCCATACCCTTACCTTGGATACTTGTACCATTCATGTACTTAGCACTCCAAATCTTGATATGTGTCTTAGAATCAATTGGTTCGTTGGTTGATTTTTGCTTTTGTTTGAATAATGAAGGATACTTCTTCTTCAACATTGACAAGAACTTACCACCAAACTTGTATTGGTAATCCTTCTTGCTACTCTTGGTACTTGCAACGTATAGCGCGTTGTTGATTTGGTCTTTCTTGTTCTTAGGTTTCTTACCAAAACCATCGATACGAGTAACAGTAGTTAATTCTTGACCGTTTAAGTCATATAGTTGGTTCATAACGTAGTCGGTTAATGTGTGAACACCTTGAGCATGTAATGCCTTATTGGCGTCGATTAATTGATCAACAGTACCGTACTTAGTTGACTTACCATCCATACCTAAGTTGTAACGATCAGAGAATGCATAACCATTTTCTTCAGTAGTATCAACGAATGATGAATCGTTGTGAACTGGCATGTAGTGACCTGGGAATTCAAAATCAGTGATTCCTAATTCCTTGAATAAACTTGCGTTTTGTGCGATCACAACATCGGTCTTCTTGCTATTATTCTTAGTGATTGGTTGTAATGATGAGAATCCTTCGTAAGCAACGTGTGAATCTAGGGCTGCGTTTGAATGGAATGTCTTACCATCTTTACTCTTCTTGGTTGAAGCTTGAGTTCTAACGTCTTGGTTATCACTTGCCCCTACAGGTACCCAAGTTGATAGGTAACCTGAAACCATTGGGTTGCTTGCACCAAATACTTGAGTGCCATCTAGGTATAGGTAACCATCAGCATCTGTCTTAACAACGTACTTGCTTGCTTCTTGATCATTGTGGAATACAGTCAAACCATCTTTGGTAGTCATTAATTCTGGACGGTATTCTTGGTTCTTGTGGTCTGCACCCATGTAAATCTTGATTGGACTAGTAATTGATACATCTGGGTTGTTTGAAGTTACTGATAAGTATCCAGATAAACGACCTTGTGCACTAGTACTGGTTGGTGTTAAGTCGCCTTTACCAAAACGAACTGAGGTTAAAATGTCGTTTCCTTGCATTCTCATTTGTTGACCACCAGAAACGTACTTAACACGGTCTTTTAGCATGGTAGTAATTGAGTCGAAGTATGGTGACTTGGTAGCCATGTATTGGTCACCTTCTAGATATAAATCACCATAGTAGACACGAGGAACTACATCTTTGTTTGAAAGTAGTAATGAGTATGCTGCTGGAATATTGTATTCTGCATACTTCTTGTTAGTTGCGAATTGATCTTGATCGTAAATCTTGATAGCCTTGTTCAATACTGCCTTGGTAGGAGCATTTGGGTTATCCTTTGAAATATCAGAAATGATGTTAGCAATAAATGTTTGAACACCATCATGAACATTTAGGAATGAGTAGTTTGGAGTAACTTGGTTTTCTGTGTAGTCGTCACCTCTGTTAACCCAGTCATTAGTGATAACTTGGCTAAGTTGACTACGTTTACCTGGAGCTAAGGTGAATGGGTATACTAATGTATTGGTGTTATCCATATCATGGGTTAATCCCTTGTTACCATCTTGAGCAACTGATACACGTGATTCTGGTGCACCATCTTCAAGTAGGTTCAAGTGAGCATTGGCCTTAGCGTCTGATGTCATGTTGAAACGCTTAGTTTGGAAGTTTTCGATTAATTGAGTAATGTCGTAATCCATACTACCAGTAGCATCTTCTCTACCACCATCAAAGTTACCATCTGAACCCTTACCTAGGATTGAACTGATATTCATTAGGTAGTAGAAGTTGTTTAGATCTTCTGCTTGAACAGCTGGGTTTGAATTATCGATATCGTTAGCTAGTAACAATTCGTAGTTCTTGTAGTTGTTCTTCTTTTGCATGGTGTACGCGCGACCTAGCAATCTGTATCTAGAATTAGCATTCTTGGTAGTCTTGCTGTTAACGTACTTGAAGCTTCCACCTTGTAGGTTTCCCCAACCATATACTGGTTTTTCACTCTTAGCATTCCACATGCTTTGAGTCTTGATGAAACTGGTCATGGCATTGCGTAACCATTTAACATGCTTAGTCTTAGTAATGGTCTTTTCAATGTTAGTTTGAATATTTAAAACAGCTTTGGTTAGCTTCTTAGCATTACTCTTAGCAGTGTATTTCTTCTTGTCATTAATATTTAGTGACTTGTTAAAGTAGTTGGCGTAGTTAGCTTTAACAGTCTTAGTTGGCCACCAGTACATTAAGATTGGTCTGAAATCTTTCTTGGTTGATTTTGACCACTTCTTACCATTACGGTAAATCTTCTTTGGTTGGTACCAAGTATCAGCAGTTAGGTAACCATCAATGTTAGTTACGTACTTTTTAGTAAACTTAACTGGAACATTGTATTGATTGAATTGCTTAATTTGACTGTTGTTAAATGATCTAGGCTTGATTAATATAACTTTCTTGTATGTAGTAGTCTTATTAGCACTAGCATTTTGTTCAGTAGTATTTGTATTGTTAGTGTTGTTGCTTGTAGTGTTATCTTTGTTTGTATCACCAGTAGCTACAGTAACGTTATTACTGGTGATTTGGTTAGCGGTGCTATCATTGCCAGTAACTGGCGCTTGAACCGGAGTAGCGTTTGATGCATTCACTGTTTGGTTGTTAGTGTTGGCATCTGTACCGTTTGAATTCGCAGCATTGGTACCAGCTGGGTTATTGTATTCCTTGTCGTTCTTACTGTCAGAATTGTCACTATGAGCACTTGCTTCACCTGTAGTAACAGTTGAAGTAGCTGTGCCACCTTTATCAGTATCACTCTTAGCAGTAGTGTCTGTAGTGCTTGCGCCTTGTTGGGCAGCTGTAGTAGTTGCTGTTGGTTGGACAGTAGCTGGAGCAGTTGTCTTATCAGTCGCAGGTTTAACATCAGCGTGAGCTGTTGTTTGGGTCATGTATAAACCAGTTCCCATGGTGACTGCCACAACGGCGGCAATTACCCATGATTTTCCAGATTTGTACATTCTATAATGTAACTTTGCATCTTGGTTATAATTCATAACTTAAAAACCCCTAACTAAAATTTTATAATTGAAACAAAAGAAATTATATACTTTATATAATTATTTTAAAAGAAAATTTTAAGTTTCGTTTAAGTTTCACGTGATTTTTAAAGTTATTGTAATATAAGAATGCTTATAAATAGGCTATATCATCAATTTCCATTCAAATATTACATATTTGTTACTTTTAAGGAAACCAATGAATCTAGCTTATTAATTTTTAATCTTCATCCATTTTATCGACCGGATTAAATGATCTGATTCAAGCCACTTTAAATAAGAATACGATAAAATATAAACAGCATTTTTAGACAAAGTGTATAATTTTCTATCATAATGGTTAAATCTTTCTAAAAGCATCAATTCCCCACGGTTAAGCCATTTAGCTATTAGAGCGGTGCTGTCACTTTATAAAATTGCCATATACGATGAAGGATTTTTTATTTTCATCTTTCATTCTAAAATCCGACTTTACCTTTCTCTCATATAAAAGTTGTAAAATACGAATATTCCTTTTCAATATAGCTGATAACTACTAAGGGGGAGAAAAATTGAAAAAGAATAACAATAAGACTTTCCGATTACTATGTATATTCGCAAATCTATACCTACTAATCTCTAGTCTAGTATTTGGCCTAATCCTTTTGGAAACCTCCAATCGGATGGAAACTGAGGGATTTTCCCAAATATATAGCTGGTTTTACGTCCTCTCGCTAATTACCCTAGTAATTTGTTTAATTGCACAACTACTCATCATGTTCGTTGAGAATGTGCAGTTAAAAAAGCTAGCCATTTTTGAGATTTTCTTCGTTGTCTTCGAAGTCATTCTCTTCACGTTAGACGTAATTGACTGGCCACTAATGATTAAGACGATCTTAACTGCCTTAATCGTGTTGGTTTTACATATACTATAATCTTCTCTAAGAATCCTTATCTGCCATATGATAAGGATTTTTTCGTAAAAAAAACGCCACTATCAAGTGACGTCTGTGTATTAAATGTTATTTGTTATAAATAATGAGATCAATGCCAATGCGGCTGGCAAACCTTGTGTGATGATAATCTTTTTCTTAGCAGTAAAACCACCAAAAATGGCAGCAACAACCACAAATCCTATAAATAGATATAAGTTAAATGTTGCAATTGATTGAGGTAGAACAAACATCGTCAATAAAATTCCGACACCGATAAAACCATTGTATAGGCCTTGGTTAGCCATGCTAATCTTTGTCTCTGGTGTAAATAGGTATTCCATCGATAGATCAAATGCCCTTTGAGCCATCTTGGTACGACTAAAGAACATTTCTACAATCATGATGAACAATGCTTCAATCGCGACAATTAACGCTAATACATCACTAATAATTTGCAAACTAATCACTCCTTACCCTTCGTTTAACTCGATTCTAACATAATAGAAGCAAATGGTTGGGAATTGGGTGGATTGTTTAGAATTTCTTAAATGAAATAAAAATTATATGCTGATTATATTGCTATTAAACTTGTCTCATCCTTATAAAACCAACGTTTTAACGTGCTATGATTATTTACGTATTTTTCTATGAGGGTGGTAAATAATGCAAAATAATAATGTTAAACCATGGTACAAACTATGGTGGGTATGGGTCATCATATCCGCTTTCTTCTTTCTTTTCTTGATTTGTATAATTGGTTCAAGCGCAAGCAGTGATACATCAACCGATAGCGCGGATACAACTCAAGTATCAAAGGATGACGACAGCGATTCAGATAGTTCAAAAGATGATGATGACAGCGATTCTAACGATACTTCAGATTATGACAGTAATGACGAAAGTACCGATACAAACGATGATAGTTCTTCTACTATTGATGACAGTAGTTCAGACACAAACAGTGATGATTCTGATTCAGATGCAACCACTGATCAACAAAGTGCTCTACAACAAGCTGATTATTACGCTAACGACGCAAACATGTCAAAGGCCAAAATTTATGATCAACTAACTTCTAGTTATGGTGGTAACTTCTCTTCAAGCGATGCTAACTACGCAATCAATCATCTAGATGGTGTTGATTGGAATCAAAATGCCCTAGCAACCGCGCAAAAATATGTTGATGATTATCACATGTCAAAAAGCGAGATTTACAATCAACTAACTTCTAGTTACGGTGAACAATTCACAGCATCACAAGCACAATACGCTATTAATAACTTAAATTAAATAAAAAAGCACCATCACTTAATTGTGACGGTGCTTTTTTATGTACGCTTAGAAACTGAGTATACTGGATTCGAACCAGTAAATTAAGGATTCAGAGTCCTCTGCCTTACCAATTTGGCGAATACTCAATAACTGATTACATATTTAATATTAATACTCAAAATACCCTTATGTCAACGCCTATCAGCATTGACAGTGCTAAAAATGAATAGTAGTATAAATGTATAGTGATTGATTAGTGATATTGCCCGCTGGTCAAACTGGTTTAAGACGTCGCCCTCTCAAGGCGGAGTTACGGGTTCGATCCCCGTGCGGGTGATAATAAAGAAAAAGACAGCCATGATGTGCACCCCAAAAGTTGTACATTATTATATTGTTTTTCCTAGGCGGAAAGTTTCCGGTATTGAACCGGTGACTTTCCGCCTAGTTTTGTTTTAATACGATGATTATTGTAATAATCAATCCAT
>NZ_JAHQYH010000004.1 GCF_019061205.1 Apilactobacillus waqarii | reverse complement strand
GATAGTAGTTGAGGGATCGCCCTCTGCAAGGGTAGGACGTTGCCGCGCGTTATTCCGAATTAGCTCAGTTGGTAGAGCACCTGACTGTTAATCAGGTTGTCGTCAGTTCGAGTCTGACATTCGGAGTATATAAAAAGGTGCTAACAAATGTTAGCACCTTTGTTGTATATTAAAATATACATAGCATTTGCCGGCTTAGCTCAGTTGGTAGAGCATCGGTATCGTAAACCGGCGGTCACAGGTTCAAGTCCTGCAGCCGGCATAAAAAAACTAGGATTTAGTCGTCCTAGTTTTTTTATTTTCAGATGATTAGATTTTGGTAAAATTGATAAAATTTTAATCAGAGAGTATAATTACCGTTGCTATGATTTTTAATTGTTTGGAGGAGTATTAATTGGATAAAATTGATAATGATAATCAATCAAGGGGTCTAATTTCATTAACGTTAACTGAATCACTAGAAAGATTTAGTTACTATGGTATGCAAGCAATCCTTTTGTACTACATGTACTATTCATTAAGTAGGGGTGGTCTTGGCTTTAAGCCTTCTACAGCTGCATCATTGTTTGCGATCTATGGATCATTAAGTTATTTATCCGCTGCTTGTGGGGGTTACATTAGTGATAGGATTCTGGGAGGAAAAAGAACAGTTTCTCTCGGGGCTATTTTAATTATTTTAGGTCAGTTAATTTTAACGATTCCACTCCATAATACGATTTGGTTATTATTTGTATCTCTTGTATTTTTAACAGTGGGAACTGGATTATTAAAACCAACAATCACAACGATGGTTGGTAATTTATATGATGAACGATATAACACTAGGGCATATCGTTTTACCATTTTCCTTTCAGGGATTAATATTGGGGCTTTCTTAGCACCAATCATTATCGGTTATATTGGTGTGCACGTTAATTTCCATCTTGGATTCTTAATCGGTGCCATTGCGATGGCAATCGGACTTGCTATCTTTGAAAGACACACAAAAGACTATAACCAAAACAATAGTATTTACACTTTAAATCCAATTGAACCTTACGAAATTAAAAAGCTACTTGATCGAGTTATGTTATTCGTTGTTTCAATCGCATTAGTATTTCTATTAATGTATGTGTTTGATGCATTGAATCTTGAGAATATTATTACTTTACTTAGTGTAATAACAATCGTTATTCCGTTCATTTACTTCTTTGTGATTATTAGTAGTAACCATACTACTCAAAAAGAAAGGAAGGGAATGGTAGTTTACGTACTATTATTCATTTGTGCTGCTTTCTTCTGGGGAGTAGAAGAACAAGGACCAATCGTTTTAGCTATGATGGCCAGTGGTAGTACTGACAATGATTTCTATATATGGAAGTATGTCGTATTAGCATTCTTTATCGTTGCTTCATTGATTATTGGTTACTTCGTTCATAAGAATAGCAATAGTGTCTTATTAAAGGCATTTACAGCGGCAATTCTAGTATTCTTTATTCTATTAGGAATTTTGCATAATGGGGACTTCCACGTTCACATTTCAAGAACATGGTACCAAGCAATTAATCCATTATTTATTTTAATTCTTACTCCATTCTTTGCTAAAGTTTGGCATCATAAGGAAAGTAATGCTGTTAAGACATTCCCGCTAGGGGTAATCTTAGCAAGTATAGGATGTTTGATTTTATTTGTTCCAATTAAGTTTTTGGCTGGTAGTGAAGTTAATCCACTATGGATCATCGCTACTGTTGGAATTATCTGTTTAGGTGAAATGTTCATTTCTCCTGTTGGACTTTCTGTAACATACCGTTTAGCGCCCAAAAACTTTGTCTCACAAATGATGGGGGTATGGTATCTATCTGATGCTACCGGCCAAGCTATTAACTCTCAGGTTGTTAAATATTTCTCTGTAGATAATGTTAACTACTTCTTAGTTTTGGGGAGTATTGGATTAGTATTAGCCATTGTGATGGTTATATTATTACACCAGGTCTTACGAGATTTGAACATGCACTAAAAATTTAAAAAAGTATAGAAAAAGTGTTGACTTAAACCGCGATTTTCGATATTATATTATTTGTTGATTGGTTGAGACATACCAATGACATCGCAGTTTTAACACTTGCGATTAGGTAAAAAAAGTCATTGACAAGCATCTATGATTTTGATATTATATTTCTTGTTGATTACATTTTATATCTTTTCGGAGGGGTAGCGAAGTCTGGCTAAACGCGGCGGACTGTAAATCCGCTCCTTCGGGTTCGGTGGTTCGAATCCACTCCCCTCCATTCTTATTGGGCTATAGCCAAGTGGTAAGGCAACGGGTTTTGATCCCGTGATGCGCTGGTTCGAACCCAGCTAGCCCAACTACTTTAAATGACTAACTTTTATAGTTAGTCATTTTTTTTATGTTATAATAAACACATCATTTTTTAAGTTCTGGAGGTTGCTATGAAAATAGGCTTTATTGGTGTCGGAGCAATGGCAAAGGCAATGATTAAAGGATATATCAATTCTGGTCAAGTCAAGGCTAGTGATATATATGTACATGCTCCACATAGGGAAAAATATCAAGAATTCGCAAAGACTACAGGGATTAACTGTAGCGACAGTAATCAAGAAGTAGCAGCAAGCAGTGACTTGGTTATCTTGGCAACAGGACCAAAACAAGTTGTTGATGCTTTAAAGGATGTTAGAGAAAACTTAAATGGTAAGATTCTAGCATCAATCGCATGGCAAATTTCATTAGAACGTCTAGAAGAGTTAACTAGCTATGATTTACCAATCATTCGTTTAATTCCAAACGTTAACGTAGAAGTTAATGAAGGAATGTTAATCTACAAGGCTAACGAAAACCTAGTTGACCAAATGTTAGCAGATACTGTTAAGAACCTAGAACTACTAGGCAAGATGATTGAAGTTCCTGAAGACAAATTTGATGTGTCAGGATCATTAATGGGCTGTACTCCTGCATACGCTTATTTATTTGCGGACATCTTTAGCAGAAGCGCAGTTAACCATGGTTTAGACAAACAAACAGCGACTCAATTAGCAGCGCAAGCTATTCTAGGATCAATGAAGATGATTGAAAAATCTGACAAGTCACCAAGTGATTTAATTGATGATGTTTGTTCTCCAGCCGGTGGAACTATCAAGGGATTATTAGCATTGAAGAAGAGCGGTTTCGAAAAGGCCGTAATTGATTGTTTCGATGCAACGCAAGAATAGTAATGAAGGGATAGTGAAATAATGGCTTTGCCAATTTATATCCAAATTCATAATGAAATCAAAAAGAATATTGAAGAGGGTAAATGGAAACTAGGTAGTCGCATTCCATCAGAACGACAACTATCAACTGAATTTAACGTTAGTCGAATGACTTTAAGACAAGCAATTCAAACACTTGTTGACGAAGGCATCTTAGATCAACGTGTCGGTTCAGGTACATACGTTTCCAATGAAAAGGTCCAAGAAAAGATGTCAGGTGTGACCAGTTTTACCGACATCATGTTGGCGCAAGGTAAACTCCCTGCCAGCAAGACCATTTCATATCACACACTAGAACCTTCGCTAAGTGAAATCGAAAAGCTAAACATCTCTCAAAACGACAAGGTATTGAGAATGGAAAGAATTAGATACGGTGATGGTGTGCCTATTTGTTTTGAAATCGCCACAGTTCCTGAAAAGATTATCGATGGGTTAAGTAAAGATGATGTGACCGATTCATTCTATGCATCATTGAAGGAAAAGAAGAACCTAGTACCGAAAGTATCAAGACAAAACGTTTCAGCAACTCTTGCTTCCGAAAGAATCGCTGAATACCTAGATATTAAGAAGGGTGATGCCATTCTGTTATTAAGACAGGTAACTTCACTACAAAACGGTCAACCATTTGAATACGTTCGTACTCAATACGTGGGCGAAAGATTTGAATTTTATTTAGATAGTAAAAAAAGTACATTCGACTAATGTCGATGTACTTTTTTATTTTGCTTCATTTTTCTTTTGTTTCTTTACTAAACGGATGAACTTTGGCAATGCCAACATACGTTTGAAACGAGTAGGTTCCTTGATTAAACGGTATAACCATTCAATGTGGTGATTGATCCAAAATTGTGGTGCACGTTGAACGTGACCTGATAAAACATCAAAGCTACCGCCCAGTCCAATCCAGAGACCATTGCTTACATGACGATATTTTTCGATGAAGTATTCTTGTTTAGGGAAACCTAGGGCAACAAACACCATATCAGGCTGATTTTGCTTGATTTCAGCGGCAATTTTATCACTATCGGCAAAATATCCATCATGATATCCAGAAACGGTTAAATCTGGGTATTTTTGCGGAATGATCTTCTTTAAATCAGCGATAACTTCTGGTTTGGCACCCAAAAAGTATGCTGATTTATGGTTTTGATTACTCCAGCTTAATAGGTCTAATAGGATGTCGTATCCGGTAATTCTTTCACTCATATCTGAACCTAGGATATTGGCACCCATAACGATACCAATTCCGTCGGCAACTAGGTAGTCAGATTTTTTAATTGTTTCGGTGTATTTTTGATCGTTTAAAGCGTGAACAACGATTTCGGGATTAGCAGTCACGACAAAAGTATTTTCATGTTTATCGATTCTATGCTTGGTGTTTTCCATGAAATCATTGAATGAACTATTTAAAAAATCAAAACCTAAAATATTAACAGTTTTATTTTCCATTGCAATACCTTCAAATAAATTATTATGATTATTTCTTTAATTAATGATAAAATAAAAGACAATAAAATGCGACAAGTATTAGGAGGATTTCATAAAAAATGTCAAATGAATTTGATAATTTAACATTACATACTGATGCATATGAAATCAATATGATGCAAACTTACTTCCAAGCTGGTTTGCAAAATCGTCGAGCTGTATTCGAAGTTTACTTTAGAAAGATGCCATTCGAAAATGGTTTTGCCATTTATGCGGGATTGGAAAAAGTAATTAACTATATTAAAGATATCAACTTTACTGATGATGATATTGAGTTCTTACGTTCTCAAAACGAATATACCGAAGAATTTTTAGAATATCTTCGTAATTTTAAGTTTACTGGATCAATTCGTTCTTTGGTTGAAGGTGAATTGGTATTCAATAACGAACCAATGCTTCAAGTTGAAGGAAATGTTTGTGAATGCCAACTAGTTGAAACAGCAATCTTAAACATCGTTAACTATCAAACATTGATTGCTACTAAGGCTGCTAGAATTAGAATGGCAGCAGGGGATGACCCACTACTAGAATTTGGTAGTCGTCGTGCTCAAGAAACTGCTGCGGCAATCTGGGGAACCAGAGCTGCTTATATTGGTGGCTTCAACGCTACATCAAATGTTTTAGCAGGTAAAAACTTTAACATTCCAATTAGTGGAACTCATGCCCACTCATTAGTGGAATTATTCCAAGATGACTACAAAGCCTTCAAGGCTTATGCACAAAGCCATCGTGAATGTGTTTTTCTAGTTGATACTTTTGACACCTTAAAGAGTGGTGTTCCTAACGCCATCAAGGTGGCCAATGAAATGGGTGACAAGATTCATTTTGCTGGTGTCCGTATTGATTCTGGTGATATGGCATACCTATCAAAACGTGTCCGTGAAATGCTAGATGATTCTGGATATCCAGATGCTAAGATTTTTGCTTCAAACGACTTGGATGAAAAGACTATCACTAGTTTGAAGATGCAAGATGCTAAGATTGATGTTTGGGGAATTGGTACCAAATTAATTACCGCATTCGATCAACCAGCACTAGGTGCCGTTTATAAGATGGTATCAGTTGAAAATGATAACGGCGAAATGGTTGATACCATTAAGTTGTCAAACAATGCTGAAAAGGTATCTACACCAGGTAAGAAACAAGTATGGAGAATTACAGAACGTAAGGACGGTAAGTCAGAAGGAGATTACATCACATTAGATGATGAAAATCCAAATGATGAAGCTAGTCTATACATGTTCCATCCTCAATACACATACATTAACAAGACATTGACTGATTTTGATGCAAGACCATTACTAAAGGACATCTACAAAGATGGCGCATTAGTTTATGAACAACCAGAATTAGCCGATATCAAACAATATTCAGAAGATGTATTATCATCACTATGGCCTGAGTACAAACGTGAGTTGAACCCACAAGAATACCCAGTTGATTTATCAACAAAATGTTGGAACAACAAGATGAGCATTATCAAGGATGTTCACGATAAAATCAAAAATAAGCAAGACAAGGGTGAATTGTAATGAGAGAAAAGCAAGCAGAAATCATTGATGCATTAAAGGTAAAACCATCAATTGATCCAAAAGAAGAAATCAGAAACAGTGTTGACTTTCTAAAGAGCTACCTAAAGAAAAATACTTTCCTAAAGACGCTAGTTCTAGGAATTTCAGGTGGACAAGATTCTACTTTAACCGGTAAGTTAGCACAAATCGCCATTAACGAAATGCGTGAAGAAACTAATGACGATGAATACAAGTTTATCGCCGTTAGATTACCTTATGGAACTCAAGCCGATGAATCAGATGCAATGGATTCAATTGCTTTCATCGAAGCTGACAAGACTATCCGAGTAGATATCAAACCAGCAGCTGATGCTGCCGTTGCTTCTGTTGAAGCCGATGGAATGGAAATTTCTGACTTTAACAAGGGTAACATCAAGGCAAGACAAAGAATGATTGCTCAATACGCAATCGCTGGTCAAACTCACGGTGCCGTTTTAGGAACCGATCATGCCGCTGAAGCCGTAACTGGTTTTTACACTAAGTTTGGTGACGGTGCTGCAGATATTACTCCATTATGGCGTTTAGACAAACGCCAAGGTAAGGCAATGCTAGCCGAATTAGATGCACCAAAGCATTTATACGAAAAGATTCCAACTGCTGACCTAGAAGATAACCGTCCAGCTTTACCTGATGAAGCTGCTTTAGGTGTAACTTACGACGATATCGATAACTACCTAGAAGGCAGAGAAGTTTCAAAAGATGCTGCAGAAAAGATTGAAAACTGGTATATTAAAACAGAACACAAACGTCATCTACCAATTACTATTTACGATGACTTTTGGAAGTAAGAAGGGAATTTTTTAATTATGAAGAAAAACAAGATGGCAATCTATGCTCCATTTTTATCTGATTTAATCACTAACACTAACAAGGTTGGTGAAGAAATGAGTCATGATTACGATCCATTGGAAGAATCTGTTGCTAATAACGATTACTCATCAATCGATTTAGCAAGCACAAAGGATACTTTCCAAAAGGGTACTGATAAGTACAAAGAATTCTTATCACAACTTGATAACGTTCAAGTTCCTGCTAAGGAACTAGGTCGTCACTCAATCCTAAAGGAAGCTTATGCTGACTACGTTAAGGGATGCCAAGACATGGTAGACAGTATCAAAGCTGATACCATTGAAGCAGATGCTTTTAACGAGGCAGGTAAGCTACAACAAGATAGCATCGAACGAGTATTTAAGACAGCTCAAAAAATTATGATGTCAATGTAATAAAAACAAAAGATAGTTGGTAAATATTACCAACTATTTTTTTATCTAAAAATGCAATGATATAATTAAAGACAAACTCAAATAAGAAATGAGATGAACGATTTGGATCAATCAATCATTAAAAAAATCAGAAAAGAATTAGGCAGCTATTCTGAAAAACAAATCATAGCCGTTATTTCTATGCTAGAAGATGGTAATACCGTTCCATTTATTGCCAGATACCGTAAGGAACGTACAGGTAGTTTGGATGAAGTGCAAATTAGAGAAATTTCCGATGCCAACACTAAAATTACTAACCTAGAAAACCGTAAGGAAGAAGTTCTTCGTTTAATCGAAGAACAAGGTAAACTAACCGATAAATTAAATGCTGACATCGAAAAGGCTGAATCAATGCAAAGAGTCGAAGACTTGTATCTACCATACAAGAAAAAAAAGAAGACCAAGGCGATGATTGCCAGAGAACAAGGTTTAGAACCATTAGCTAAACTAGTTTTAGCTAACGATGATTCCTTTGTGAATAAGGCAAAAGATTATGTGGATGCAGAAAAAGAACTAACCGACGTCGAAGATGTCTTGAACGGTGTTCATGAAATCCTAGCAGAAGATATCGGAAACGACGCTCATCTAAGAGAATGGATTCGAGAAGATACCAAGAAGCATGGTCAAATTGCCAGCAAGGCCAAGAAAGATGCTGATGAAAAAGACGAAAAGCACGTCTATGAAGATTACTATGACTTTTCACAACCAATTAACCAATTGAAGAAGCACCGTGTCCTAGCGTTAAATCGTGGTGAAAAGGAAAAGGTATTAACCGTCAGCATTGATGTTAATACCAACGTCATCTACAAGTTCTTACAAGCAGAAACTAACCGTAAACGTAACGGTAAGTCAGCTGAATTTGTGAAGAATGCTTATGAAGATGCATACGCTCGTTTTATGAAACCAGCCATTGATCGTGAAATCAGAAATGAACTAACCGACGAGGCTGATGAACATGCCATTAACATCTTTGGCCGCAACTTGTATAACCTTTTGATGCAAGCACCAATCAAGGGCAAGGTAGTGATTGGGTTTGACCCAGCTTATCGTACCGGATGTAAATTAGCCGCAATTGACGATAACGGTAAGTTCTTGGATAAGTTAGTGATTTATCCACACAAACCAGCAAGTGAAGCTAAACGCCAACAAGCTAAAAAACAACTGGTTGATTTCATTAAGAAGAACCATGCTGAAATGATTGCAATCGGAAATGGAACAGCTAGTCGTGAATCAGAACAATTTGTTTCTGAACTAATTAAAGAAAATAATCTACCGGTATATTACGTAATTGTTAATGAAGCCGGTGCTTCTGTATACTCTGCAAGTCAAAATGCACGTGATGAATTTCCTGACTTTCACGTTGAAGAACGTTCTGCAGTAAGTATCGGAAGACGTCTTCAAGACCCGTTAGCTGAATTGATTAAGATTGATCCTAAGTCAGTAGGGGTTGGTCAATATCAACACGATTTGCCTGCTAAACAATTGGATTCCCAATTGGACCGAGTTGTGGAAACAGCTGTTAATAAAGTGGGGGTCAACGTTAATACTGCTAGTCCAGAGTTATTAACTCATATTTCAGGGATGACTAAGACTACCGCTAAAAACGTTGTTAAATTTAGAAACGAAAATGGTGAATACAAGACTCGTCAATCCCTATCAAAGGTACCTAGATTGGGACAAAAGACTTATGAACAAGCCATTGGTTTCTTAAGAATTCTAGACGGTAGTAATCCACTTGATAATACCGATATTCATCCGGAAAGTTACATGATTGCTAACCAAATTGTGGATGAATTAAATTTAAGTTTGGATTCATTGGGAACAACCGAAATTAACCAAGCTTTATCCACATTTGATGTTGATAAGTTTATTAAAGAAAATGGTTATGGAAAGCAAACTGTTTTAGACATCATCGATGGATTAAAACGTCCAGGAAGAGATTTTCGTGATAACATGCCAACTCCAGTCCTAAAGCAAGATGTATTGAAGATTGAGGACTTAAGAGAAGGGATGCAATTACAAGGAACCGTTAGAAACGTAATTGACTTTGGTGCATTCATGGATGTGGGGGTAAAACAAGATGGACTTGTCCACATCTCACAAATGAGTGATCAATTTATTTCTGACCCAAGTAGCGTTGTTTCTGTTGGGGACATTGTTGATGTATGGGTATTATCAGTTGATATTAAACGAAATCGAATTCAACTAACGATGATTAACCCGGAGAAGTGATAAAATTTAAATGAATGATCAAGAATTACAATCATTGGTGGAAAAGATTTCACAGGAATCGTTCGCCAAACCATTTAAGCACCGTGCATACTTTAATAGTCGTTTAAGAACCACTGGTGGAAGATATCATGTTGCTAGCCATGATATTGATATCAACCCTAAGATGTTAACTGAACATTCCATGGAGATATTGGTAGGGGTGATTAAGCATGAGCTTTGCCATTACCATCTCCATCTTGCCGGTTATTCTGGTAAGCATAATACTTTAGCTTTTAAACGATTATTGAAAACGGTGGGTGGCTCAAGATTTGCGCCGGCACCTGTGGACAAGCGTCCGTTAAAATATGTTTGTACACATTGTGGACAAACTTACCGTCGTAAGCGTAGAATTGACACTCACAAGTATGTATGTGGAAAATGTCGTGGAAAACTAAAATTAGACACTGGAGATGATTAGTTTGGATAAAAAAATAATTATCCGAGTACCTGCTACATCAACAGGAATCGGAGCTGGAATTAACTCAATCGGAATTGCATTTGGTTTATACTACACAGTCATCGTTGAAGAAGAAATGCAACATTGGCAAGTTAACCATGCATTGGGGGATGACGTTCCAAACGATGAAAACAACATTATCGTGCAAACCATATTAAAGGTTGATCCAACAATCAAACCTCACCAATTAACTGTTATGTCAGATGTGCCAATTGGAAGAGGACTTGGTTCAAGCACTACAGCGATTGTTGCGGGAATCAAGATTGCGAATGCGTTAGGCGAATTAGACCTTTCGCTAGATGATGAAATTAACATCGGTAGTAAGATTGAAGGCCATGCTGACGGTGTCGCATCTGCATTATTAGGTGACATTACCGTTTCTTACTTTAATGGTGAAATGGCTACAACAGTTAAGACCAAAATTCCAGAGGTTATTAACGCGTTAGTATACCTAACTAAGGATGACGGTAGTGATAAGGCTATCTACAAGAACCAAGTTAGCTCTGTAGATGCCGTAAAAGCCAGCAGCGCTACCAATGTACTAGTGGCCTCATTAATGAGCAATGAATGGACTAAAGCTACTGAAATGATGGAAAATGACGCTATTTACACCGATAACATCTATGAAGTAGTGCCAGAACTTGAAACCATCAGAAAACAAGCACATGAACTAGGAATTTACGGTACATTCTTAAACCAATCACATCGTTGTGTGATTACATTCGGTACCGAATCAGAACTAAATCAATTACGTGACAGATTAAATTTCGGTAAATTAGACGGAGTCATGAGATTGATTAAGGTCGATCACAGTGGTGCCACTGTACGCGGTGAATAAAAAAATTTAAAACACCTATTGCAAAGTAGGAAAAAATCACATATAATAATATTTGTGATTTTTTATTGCGGCCATGGCGGAATTGGCAGACGCGCAAGATTAAGGATCTTGTCGGGATTATTCCCGGTGGAAGTTCGAGTCTTCTTGGCCGCATTAATGAGAAATCATTATCACATATAATAATATGGCGGTAGTGGTGAAGTGGTTAACACATCGGATTGTGGTTCCGACACGCGTGGGTTCGATTCCCACCTACCGCCCTTTTATTGGGCTATAGCCAAGTGGTAAGGCAACGGGTTTTGATCCCGTGATGCGCTGGTTCGAACCCAGCTAGCCCAACTACTTAAAAAGGAGACATCCATTTGGATGTCTCCTTTTTCTTTGTCTTCATGATGTAAAAGTAGGGGATATAAAAAAGGTTCTGGTACTAACCAGAACCTTTTATTTTTAGTTATCAGTTGAGTAATTGATTTGAGTGGATGAACTACTCATTACGCTGGAACCAACACTGTAGTCACTTGTTTGACTTTGTGTTTGGTTTAATGAAGTAAGTTTGCTTAATCCAAGGCTTTGTCTAATTGAGTTTGAAATGTTTAGAAGAGTTTCTTGAGTTGGTACTTCATAATCAACACCGTCAACAACAGCAGTTTCACCTTGAAGTGTTTGTGACTTGATGTGGTGAGTTGCGTTTCCGTATCTTTCACGTAAAGCAACCATATCATCAAACTTCATATCAGTCTTAAGGTTACCTGAGATTGAACTTAGGATTGATTTGTATCTTGGTAATGAAGAAATGTTCATACCTTTTAGAACAAGTTTTTGTAGTACTTGTCTTTGTCGTACTTGACGACCGTAGTCACCAGCAGGATCTTGATGTCTCATTCTTGAGTAAGCAAGAGCTTGAGCACCATTCAATGTAACTGTTTGACCCTTAACAACATTCGCAGCTTCATAATGGAAAGTTAAAGGAGGAGTAACGGTAACACCACCAACAGCGTTAACCATCTTTTCTAGACCACCCATGTTAATGATTGCATAGAAGTCGATTGGAACGTTTAACAAGTTTTGTACGGTTTGTACGGCACTTGAAGCACCACCAATGGTATATGCAGCATTGATCTTTTCATAAGGTTGTGAATCTCCAGGAACAGTAACCTTAGTATCACGAGGGATACTTGTTAGGTAAATTGTTTCCTTCTTAGGATTGATAGTAGCTAGGATCATAGTATCAGTTCTACCTGTGTCATGACGTCCTAGGGCACCGGTATCGGTACCTAGAAGTAAGATTGAAACAGGTTTGTTCTGAGCAATGACGCTAGATACGTTTCTTTCTTTTGTGGATAAACCTGGTTGATAAGCCTTATCCGCAGCATTCTTCATGTTGACATAAACACCATGAGCAATGATTAATCCAGTAACTACTAGAACTAAAAAGACAATAAGTGAAATCCAAGCACCCTTATGGCTTTTCTTCTTCTTGAAGTGAGTTTGGTTTCCTCTAGTTCTGGAAGCTCTATCGATGTTTTGATTATTGTTTTGCATAAATCAAAAATAGCTCCTTTATTCTGAATTTCCCCATTATACTACCTATAATTAAGATACGTAAATATAAGTAATATTATAAACTTATTTTTTTGAAAATAATAATACTTACGAAATATGTAATAAATTGTAATATTTCTGTTACATTTTTAATAAGGCCTGGGGATATGATATAATTTCGATGTTAATATAAAAAACATCACAATATGAACTTTAAGCTTGTAGTGTATCAAGTTTTTTATAATTTGTAAATTTAAAGGAGTGCGTTTAAAGTTGAAAAAGACTTTTCTGTATGTTTTAATTTCCACATTTATGTTTAGTTCAATGGAGATTTCACTAAAAAGTGTCCAAGGAGTTTTTAGTCCAATTCAATTGAATTTAATTCGATTCTTTATCGGGGGATTGGTTTTAATTCCGATTGTCGTGAAGAATGGAAAACAATCATTATTGACGAGTAAATGGAAAAGTTTAGGCGTCTTCTTATTAACTGGATTTTTATGTGTGGTAGTCAGCATGACGCTATTCCAATTAGCCATCATGTACGATGAAGCATCAACTGTAGCGGTGCTATTTAGTTGTAATCCAGTATTTGCATTACTATTCGCTTTCTTTATTCTAAGAGAAAAGATTAGCCGACTAGGATTTATTTCCCTAGTTCTTTCTATTATCGGATTGCTTGTCATAGTTAATCCGGCCAACCTTACAAACCCATTGGGAATTTCATTAGCGTTGGGTTCAGCACTAACATTTGGTCTTTACAGCATTGTATCCAGATGGGGTTCACAAGTGACTGGTCAAAATGGACTAGCAACTACTTGCTACACATTTTTAGCCGGATCTGTTGAACTTTTAATTTTAGTATCAATTACCAATATTTCTGCTGTTGCAAACTACATGAATAAGGTAGAATGGCTAAAACCATTTGCAAACACACCAATCATTCATAATATTTCCATGAATTACTTCTGGATTCTACTATTTATTTGTGTCTGTGTAACAGGTGGTGGATTCGCATTCTACTTCCTTGCCATGGAAAGAGCAGGGGTATCAATTGCCTCAATCGTCTTTTTCATTAAACCAGGATTGGCACCAATCTTGGCAATGATTTTGTTAGGTGAAAAGATTACAATTAATACCTGGATTGGAATTGTGATTATTCTAATCGGTTCTGTGATTACATTTATTGGTAGTCAGATGGAACAAAAGAATGCTGCATTAGAAGAATAAAAAGAGATGATAATATGTCGTATTTAGTAATCATGCGTCATGGTCAAAGTGTTGCCAACGAGAAGAATGTTTTCACTGGTTGGAGTGATGTTTCCCTAACTGAAAAGGGAATTCAACAAGCTCACGATGCCGGTAAGAAGATTAGTCAATTGGGAATTGATTTTGATCATGCTCATACTTCGTTTTTAAAACGCGCAATTGAAACGTTGCATATTGTGTTAAGTGAAATTAACCAACAATATATTCAAGAGACAAAGTCATGGCGACTAAATGAACGTCATTATGGTGCGTTGCGCGGTCGTAAAAAAGATGACGTTAAGTTACAATATGGACCTGAAAAGTTTGCTGAATTTAGACGCAGCTATACGACGGTCCCACCATTGCTGGATCAACCTGATGAAGAACATAAGTATGAAAAAATCGCTGTGATTGAACCACGTGGTGAAAGTCTAAAGATGGCTTATGAAAGATTGATGCCATACTGGCAAGACTCGATTGCCCCTAAGCTATTGAATGGACAAAACGAGTTAGTAGTTGCCCATGGTTCAACTCTTCGGGCATTAATTAAGTATTTAGATAATATTAGTGATGATGACATTGATCGAGTGGAAGTTCCAAACGGAAAGCCAATCGTTTATCATTTCGATGATAAGTTGAATGTAATTAATAAAAAGACAATATAAAAAGAGCTGATAATTTATCAGCTCTTTTTTGTATATTATTTTTCGTTGAATGCAAGAGTTCCCATTGGATCCCATGGATCTAATACAACGGGGTCTTGTTCTTGGTTCTTCTTATCTTCTTCAGATAGGTACTTCTTGTTGATAACAACTTGGTAAGTGAAACGTCTAAACCATGATTCACTCATTACAAAGTAACCCTTTGAACCAACTTGGTTACCCCAAGAGTTTTCAACCTTCCACTTAGTTGGTTGACCATCGACGATATCAACACCGGTGATAACCATGGCGTGGTTCATAACACTTTGGTGGTAATCTAGTTGTTCATCCTTACTCATTAATAAATCAATGTCGAATAATTCATCCTTTGAGTATAGGTTGTCGTCCATGATTCCTTTTTTACGATCTGATTCCTTTGAAACATCGCTTCCGAACCAAACACTTTCACCGTTCTTTAATTGGGTGATGGTTAGTTCTTCTAGACGGTCCATTTCAAGGTTTAAATGCTTAACTTGACGACCATCGATAACGTTACCTAACATATCAACGGTGTAAGTCTTTTCGTATGGTTTGTCCAATGTAGGGGAGTTGATGATTGAAACGTAATCTTCTAGGTTTAAGTTTACGTATTTATCAAAGAACTTCTTTGGAGTTAAATCAGTATCAATATGGTATTCGTTCTTTTCATCACGGTATTCAAAATTGAATTCTGAAACGGGTTCACCGAATGAGTAGACTAAGACACGGTAAATTTCGCTTAACATTTCGTCTTTTACCTTTTCGATATCTGAACTGTTTTGTGAAACTAGTTCACGTAGTTGAATGGCATCCATTCTTAGCTTTTGGTTTAATACAACGTTTAATTCTGAAGTATCGTTACTTACGGCAGTTTCAACCATTGCTGATTGAGGAACAACACCGTACTTTTCGATTACCGCACATAACATGTCCCATTGACCACCATCTTGTTGTGGTGAATCTAATAGCCATGAAACACGGCGTGAGGTTAATGGTTCATCAGCAGTTTTGATAATGTTTTCTAAGAACCAGTTACATTTTTCAAACTTATCCCAGAAAGTAGTGTAAATTTGTGATAATTCAAAATCACCAGATAAGTTGAAGTTTTTAGCTAGGTTATGACGCATAGTATTTAGCGCTGCGAAAATCCAGCAACGGCCACTATGTTTTTGGTTGGCAACTTCACCAGTATTGATTTCAATTGAAAAGTTTGGCTTCATGTTACCTTCCGCTTCGAAGTTGGCAGCTGAAGAGTTGATACCATTATGGCTTACGGCTCTTTGCATTACCTTAGCTTCTTTACGATCTAATAAATCGTTATGATACTTTTGGATATTTTCATTACTAATACTCTTTGACATCATTATTCCTCCTTGCTTTTATAATATTATATCACTCAGGTCAAATGTCTTTAAAAGCAAAAAAACGTGATAATAAGACGTACTTACTATCACGGTTTAGATTTATTATTTTCTTTTAGCGTCGAATGTTTCTGAATGATCTTCATATCCGACAATTACCATGTCAACAACATCTAGGAACAGACCATGTTCAACGATTCCAGTCATGTTGTTTAGGATGGTTTCAAGTTCGTGGGGATGTTCAATGTAACCTAAGTTTAAATCGATAATGTAGTTATCAGCGTGAGTTAACACGTGGCCACCCTTAGCGTTGGTTCTAAAAGTAGGATGGTAACCCATATCGTCTAAACGTTTGAATAGGTGAGTGCTTCCGTACGGAGTAACTTCCAAAGGAAGGGGAAAAGAGCCAAGGTTTTTGGCCATCTTTGTTGCATCGACAATCCAGATGTTTCGATCTGAGTTGATTGCGACAATTTTTTCACGAAGGTGGGCAACACCGCCACCCTTGATACCTTGGAAATTTTCATCGATTTGGTCAGCACCGTCAATTGTTAAGTCAATATGGTCAACGTCATCGATACTTTTAACATCAATTCCCAAGTCACGAGCACGCTTTGCTGAGCGGTTGGAAGTTGGAACACCAATAATACGTAATCCTTCTTTGGCTACTCGTTCTCCCAATGCATCCAACAAGTATTTCACAGTTGAACCTGTACCAAGACCGACAGTCATACCGTCTTTGATATATTTGACAGCTTCTTGGCCGGCAACTTTTTTCATTAATTCTTTATCCATAATCCTTTTCCCCTCTAAAATATTCGGTAAAACGACGTTAAATCGACTTTGAATGCTTATACATTCAGACGAAAGGTTTCGAACAAAGGTATTAAATATACCTCAATAATACTATATTAATTTTCTATGGTTATCGTGAGTTTGTCAAATAAAATATTTGTATTTAATTGTTAACAGTTTTCATATAAAATACATAGTATAATAATACTAATAAATTAACAGGATGTGTAGATATGAAAAGAGGATTTGAAGTAGTTACAAAGTACAAGGATAAAGGCATCAACCTACCTTATCGTTCTACTAACCAAGCAGCGGGTTATGATATCGAAGCCGGTGTCGATTTTGTATTACCCTCAATTTGGAAATTAGGATTTTTAAAAGTTCTTTGGGCAATTAAGCATGAAAAAGACGTATCTGAAGATGAGATGCAACGTGCAAAGGATATCTTACGTCCATTATTAGTTCCAACTGGAATTAAGGTCTACATGCAACCAGATGAAATGCTTATTATTGCTAACCGTTCAAGTGGTCCACTAAAGAGAGGTATGGTTTTACCAAATGGAATTGGTATCGTTGATGCTGATTACTATGGAAATGAAAGCAACGAAGGTGAGTTGTTTGTTCAAATGACTAACTTCGGATTACTAGATAGAAAGATTAAGAAGGGTGATCGTATCGCTCAGGGTATTTTTGTACCATTCTTAACAACTGATGATGACTCCAACAAGGGTACTAAACGAATTGGTGGTTTTGGTTCATCAGGCGAATAAAAAACGAATTAAAGAAAGGAAATTAATGTGGCTAAAGTAAAGACCCAATTTGTTTGCGAAGAATGTGGATACATTTCACCAAAGTACTTGGGACATTGTCCTAACTGTGGAAAATGGAACACGTTTGAAGAACAAACCGTTCAAAAAGAAACATCGAGTTTGAAATCGACTCACCGAATGGATTTCAATGGTCAGCAAACAAAACCACAACTAATCAAAGACGTTAAGTTCGAAAAGGAATCACGTTTTGAAACTGAATCCCAAGAATTTAATCGTGTATTAGGTGGCGGAATTGTTCCGGGCTCATTAATTTTAATTGGTGGTGATCCTGGTATCGGGAAATCCACACTGTTACTTCAAATTTCTGGTCAATTAGGTGCTAAGGACCAACGTGTCCTATATGTATCTGGGGAAGAAAGTGCCAGTCAAATTAAGCTAAGAGCGGAACGTTTATCCGTGAATGGCTCCAATATGTATCTATATCCAGAAACCGATATGGGTGCCATCAAGTCTGCCATTGATGAGATTAAACCAGATGCAGTGGTAATTGACTCCGTTCAGACTATTTCTGAACCAGAAGTTGATTCTGCAATTGGTTCCGTATCACAGGTAAGAGCAATTACCGCTGATTTAATGTCCATTGCAAAGACCAATGGAATTACTATCTTTGTGGTTGGCCACGTTACCAAGGGTGGTTCAATTGCTGGACCTAAGACTTTGGAACACATGGTTGATACTGTTTTATACTTTGAAGGAGACATGCATCATTCCTACCGTATCTTAAGAGCCGTGAAGAACCGTTTTGGTTCAACCGACGAGCTAGGGATTTTTGATATGCAAGAATCCGGATTAAGTGAAGTTGCTAATCCATCAGAGGTCTTCTTGGAAGAACGTTTGAAGGACGCTAATGGTTCTGCAATCGTTGTTTCAATCGAGGGAACTAGACCAATCCTAGTTGAAATTCAGGCACTGGTAACACCATCCGTATTTGGGAACGCCCAAAGAACAGCTACCGGGATTGACCGTAACCGTGTAGCCGTTTTAATGGCGGTGCTTGAAAAACGTGCAGGACTAATGCTACAAAATCAAGACGCCTTCTTAAAGGCTGCTGGTGGAGTTAAGTTAAACGAACCGGCAATTGATTTGGCTGTGGCAATTAGTGTGGCATCAAGTTACAAGAACAGGGGAACAGACCCTAGTGAATGTTACATCGGTGAAATTGGGTTAACTGGTGAAATTAGACGAGTTAACCGTATTGAACAACGTGTTTTAGAAGCACAAAAACTTGGCTTTAAGCGCGTATTAATACCAAAACATAATATGTCAGGATGGACTGCTCCAGACGGAATTGAAGTCGTTGGTGTATCCACACTGGCTCAAGCGATAAAAATCGCACTTAACTAACACATACTGAGGAAGATAATAATGAAAAAAATTGATCGATTTACGGTTATCCAATTTATATTTGTCATTTTAGGAGCAACGCTAGGGGTAATTTATCTACCCGTTATTTGGCATGCATTATGGGAAAACCCTTCAATTTTATTAAATAATGCACTAGTTGATTCAGTAATTGGAGCCATTGTTTTCTATATTCTTTCATTGTTTGTGGTTAAACGAATCATGAATGCAATGAGTCAGGTTGAAAAACAATTATCACAAAAGAACCCATTCTATATTTTGATGGGAACTTTAGGGATGATTATTGGATTAATTTTAGCGACTTTAATTTCAATCGTTTTATTTAGAACGCCTTATTTAATCACTAACTTAATCTTGCCAGCTCTATTGATGATTACTTTTGGATATCTAGGTTTTCTATTGGGAACCACTAAGTTAAATGATTGGCGCAAGATTTTTAGAGTTAGCTTGAAAAAGGGCGGCAACGCATTGACTAACTCTGCAAACCGCAACAGCAATAAATCAATTAAGATTTTGGATACCAACATTTTGATTGATGGTCGTATCTATGAGGTGGCAAAGACTGGATTTATCGAAGGAACATTACTTGTTCCTAAGTTTGTCTTGTATGAACTACAATACATCGCGGATTCAGCTGATAGTCAAAAGCGTATTCGTGGTCGTCGTGGTTTAGACATTTTAAATAAACTACAAACCGAAAAGATTATGCCAATTGAAATTACTGATCAAGACTATGACAACATCAAAGAAGTAGATAGTAAGCTAATCAGATTAGCAAAGGATTTCAACGGTTCAATCATTACTAACGACTACAACTTAAACAAGGTTATCCAATTCCAAAAGGTTAATGTTTTAAACATTAACGAATTGGCCAACTCACTAAAACCAAGATTTGTTCCCGGAGAACATCTTGAAGTTATGATTTTGAAAAAGGGAACCGAAAGAAGCCAAGGAGTCGCATTCTTAGACGACGGGACCATGGTGGTTGTTGAAGATGGTAAGAATCATCTAAACGAACGACTATCCGTTGAGGTAACCAGTTCAATTCAAACAGATGCAGGTAAAATGATTTTCGCTAGAATTGATGATAAATAAAAGGTTATAGATACCTTTAGATTTTTACTGAGCACTTTATTTTTATCGCTAATAATTGTAAAATTAGAATGTTATTCTAAGAATTTATAAAAAAAGAGGAGAAAATATCATTGGCTAATAAGAAAATTCGTGTTAGATATGCACCAAGTCCAACCGGACATTTACACATTGGTAATGCTAGAACAGCAATTTTTAATTACCTATTTGCTAGACATAATAAAGGTAAGTTTATTATCCGTATCGAAGATACTGATACTAAGCGAAACGTAGCTGATGGTGAGAAAAGTCAGTTAGACAACTTAAAATGGCTTGGCTTAGATTGGGATGAAGGTCCAGACAAACCTGGTAAGTTTGGTCCTTACAGACAATCAGAAAGACGTTCAATCTACGATCCATTGATTCAACAATTATTGGATGAAGACAAGGCTTACTACTCATACAGAACAGAAGAAGAACTAGAAGCTGATCGTGAAGAACAACGTGCAAAGGGCATTATGCCTCATTACGAATACGAATATGCTGGTATGTCAGAAGAAGAAATTCAAAAATCAATGGCTGAATCAGAAGCTAAAGGTTTGAAACCAGTTATTCGTTTCAGAGTACCAAAGAACAAGACTTACGCATGGGACGATGTTGTTAAGGGTCATGTTGAATTTAACTCTGATACTATTGGTGGGGACTTCGTTATCGTAAAACGTGACGGAATGCCTACTTACAACTTCGCGGTTATTATTGATGATCATGAAATGCAAATTTCACACGTATTCAGAGGTGACGACCACGTTGCTAATACACCAAAACAATTAATGATGTACGAAGCATTTGGTTGGGAAGCTCCTGTATTCGGTCACATGAGTTTAATTACTAGTGCCGACACTGGTAAGAAGCTAAGTAAACGTGATGAATCAATCATTCAATTTATCGAACAATACAGAGACCTAGGGTACCTACCAGAAGCAATGTTTAACTTCATTACTCTATTAGGTTGGTCACCAAAGGGTGAAGATGAAATCTTCTCACAACGTGATTTCATCAAGATGTACGACGAACACCGTCTAAGCAAGTCACCAGCTAACTTCGATAACAAGAAATTAGAATGGATTAACAACCAATACGTTAAGGCTGCTGATGAAGACGTTGTTATGGACTTAGCATTACGTCAATTAATCGCCAAGGGTAACATTCCTGAAAACCCAGACGCTTTAACTATCGAATGGGCTCGTAAGTTAATCAACACTTACAAGCAACAAATGAGCTACATGGCTCAAATCAACTCAATGGCTGACGTATTCTTTAACGAACCAGCTAAGGTTTCTGGTGAAGCTCTTGAAGAAATTCAAAACGAAACTGCACCAGTTGTTCTAAAGGCCTTTGCTGAAAAGATTAAGGATGTTCCAGTTTTCGATAAGATTGAAATCTTAAAGACAATTAAGGAAATTCAAAAGGAAACTAAGATCAAGGGACGTCAACTATGGATGCCAATCAGAATTGCCGTTACTCATGAAAGTCACGGTCCTGAACTACCTGAATCAATCGAATTGATTGGTAGAGAAAAGGCTCTAAAACACATTGATGAAACTTTAAAGCAAATCAATCAATAATAAATAAGGCTCGCTAAAGCATGCTTTGGCGGGCTTTTTTATTTGAATTTATCCTAATATAGTGACCATTATTATGATAGAATGAAATAAGTATAAAAAATAGGAATAGGGGTGCCATTAATGCTAAGGATCTATAATACATTAACTCAAGAAAAAGACGTATTTAAGCCAATTAAGTCAAGAACAGTTGGTATGTATGTCTGTGGTCCAACAGTATATAACTATATTCATATTGGAAACGCGCGTAGTATTGTTGCATTTGATACTATTCGTCGTTACTTTGAATATTGTGGTTACCAAGTGAATTACATTTCTAATTTTACGGATGTTGATGATAAATTAATTAATGAAGCTAAAGAAGAAAACAGTACAGTAATGGATATTGCTAACAAGTACATTGAAGCCTACAAAGAAGATGTGGCTGCTTTGAACGTTGAACCAGCAACTGTTAATCCAAGGGCTACTGATAATATTGATGGAATTATTCAATTCGTAAAAGAATTGGTTGATGATGGTTATGCATATGCTGTTGACGGAGATGTTTACTATCGAGCAAGAAAGTTCAATGATTACGGTCATTTATCACACCAAAGCGTAGATGATTTGGAATCAGGAGCTAGCCAACACGTGTCAGAAGAAGAACTTTCTAAGAAAGAAGATCCAATTGATTTTGTTTTATGGAAGTCTGCTAAACCAGGCGAAATCTCATGGGATTCACCATGGGGTAAAGGTCGTCCTGGCTGGCACATTGAATGTTCAGTAATGTCTACCAAGTACTTGGGTAATACAATCGATATCCATGGTGGTGGGGAAGACTTGAAGTTCCCTCATCATGAAAACGAACGTGCACAAAGTGAGGCCAAGACTGGTGAAAAGTTTGTTAACTATTGGATGCACAATGGTTTTGTTACCGTTGGTGATGAAAACGAAAAGATGAGTAAGTCACTAGGTAACTTTGTGACTGTTCACGATATCGTTAAGAAGGTTGATCCTCAAGTAGTAAGATTCTTGATGTCAACTACACAATACCGTCGTCCAATTCAATACAACGAAACTAATTTACAGGCTGCAGAAAACAACCTAAACAAGTTAAGAAATGCTTACAATAACTTGAAGTATCGTCTAAGCGATGCAACAGATATTATTGATATGAAACTAGAACAAGAAATCAGACAAATTCAAGCAGATTTCCAAGATGCGATGGATGATGATTTCAATGCACAAAACGGAATTGATTGTGTATACGAACTAGCTAAACTTGGTAACATGTATGCGCAAAGACCTGAAGTAGGTAAGGATACTGTTAACCTAATTATTGAAAAGCTAGAAAAGATGGCTTCTATTTTTGGTGTTGTCTTCAAGGAAGAAACACTAGATGACGATTCAGTTCAAGCATTGATTGATGAACGTAACGAAGCTAGAAAGAACAAGGACTTCGCAAGAAGTGACGAAATTAGAGATCAACTACGAGACCAAGGGATTATCCTAGAAGATACTGCTCAAGGTACTCGTTTCAGAAGGGAATAAATGATGGAAAACCAGAACGTGGATTATAAACAGTTAAATGGAATTGCATTAGCATATCTTGGCGATTCAGTTTACGAAGTGTTCGTAAGAAAACACCTTTTAAACTTAGGGATTACTAAGCCTAACCGCCTACAAAAGGCAGCTAGAAAGTACGTGTCAGCAAAGGCTCAAGCAGCATTAATCGATTTGATGATTGAAGACGACATCCTAACAGATGAAGAGGATGCAGTGTTCAAGAGAGGTCGTAATGCTAAGAGTTACACACATGCTAAGAACACTAGCGTTTTGACTTACCGCCATTCAACTGGTTTTGAAGCCATGATGGGGTATCTTTCATTAAGCAAACAAGATGACCGTTTAGAAGAACTATCTAACTGGTGTATTGAACAAGTCGATGCTGGGAGGCCAAAATATGAAGACTAATGACCAAAGTGAATTTATAATCGGACGCCATCCGGTTGTTTCCGCTCTAAGAGGAAAGCAAGAAATCAACAAGGTTTTCCTACAAAATGGAATCAAGAAAGACGAAAAAAGTGTTGAAGAAATCATTAAGCTAGCTAAGCAAAAGCACCTAGTAATTTCAACTGTGCCAAAGCAAAAGTTAGACTTACTTTCAGATAATCAAAACCACCAAGGGGTGGTTTTATCAATCTCACCATACAAGTACGCAACCATTGATGAATTATTTGAAAACTCAGCAAAACAAGATGTACCACCATTCTTTTTAATTCTTGATAACATTGAAGATCCTCACAACTTGGGTTCAATTATCAGAACAGCCGACGCTGCTGGTGTTACTGGTGTGATTATTCCAAAGCACCGTGCCGTTGGTTTAACATCAACAGTTGCTAAGACATCTGCTGGTGCCATTGAAAGAATTCCAGTTGCTAGAGTGACTAACCTAGTTAACACTGTGAACGACTTAAAACAACAAGGCGTTTGGGTATTTGGAACTGACGTTAAAGGTGCAGATTACCGTCGTTGGGATGCCAAAGGACCAGTTGCCGTAATCATTGGAAACGAAGGTAAGGGAATTTCACCACTTCTAAAGAAGAACGTAGACGAAATGCTAACCATTCCAATGGTTGGTCAACTACAAAGTTTAAATGCCAGTGTTGCTGCTAGTTTATTAATGTATCAAGCTTATAATTCAAGAAATCCACTATAAGAAGGATTAAGCCAATGAAAAAACAACTATTATTAATCGATGGATATAACGTCATCGGAAATTGGCCTGAATTGAATAAGTTAAAGCTAGATAATCGTTTGGCAGATGCCAGGGATGAATTGATTAATATTATTTCTGAATATAAAAAATATCGCGACTTGGATATGAAGATTATCTTCGATGCGATGTATGTCCCTGGTTTATCAAAGAAAGATAAAAAGCATAACTTAGACATCGTTTGGACTAACAAAGATGAAACAGCTGATAGTTATATCGAAGCATATGCTAGACAAAAGCAATCTAGATTTGTTCAGGTAGTCGTAGTAACATCTGACCAAGCCGAACAATGGACTGTTTTTTCAGCAGGGGCTTTGAGAATATCAGCACGAGAATTGCTTCGAGATGTTGAACGTTCAAAACGTGAGATTAAGACGCAGGTTCGTAGTTATACTAATCAATTAACTGGTCGTCGAACTCCTTGGTCTAATGATCAGTTATTGAGACTGGAAAAGCTAAGAGATAATTTAACAAATGATTAAAAGCTATATATATTTATACCGATTCGGTGAAATATAAATGAACAAATATTCGCTTGTTTATGATTATGTAACTATATAAATTATTTTATGTAATTATAATCAGAGGTGAATAGGTAATGAGATTTGACCAAAATAATATTGATATAGAATTAATTCTTGATTTTAAAGAAACAGGCAATGAAGAGTCACTGCAAAAGCTGTTTGATAAATACAAGCCGTTGGTTAATAAAGTGTGGCGTAATTATTACTTGCACGATATGGACATCGACGACTGGTATCAAGAATCAATGCTAGTAATGGTAAAAAACATTCGTAATTATGATGAAAACCATAAAGCGACATTTGGAACGTTATACCAAATTAGTTTAAAGAATCATCTATATGACATCTTAAGAAAAAGAAAAGCCAAAAAGCGGATGCCAGTTGATAAAATGGTTTCATATAATGCTAACGAGTTATACTTTCAAAACAGCTTGAAGGATAGAATCTTTTTAACACCAGATCAATCAATGAATATCAAGATTTGCTATGAAGAGTTGATTGCTAGACTATCACCTCTTGAATCGGAAATTGCATTTTGCTATCTAGAAGATTTGATTAATGAAAATAATTTTTCAATCGATAGATTAAAACTGGCTTTAGCAAGACATCCAGAGAACGCTACTAATATAATTGATAATTGTATTGCTAGGGTCAAAAATAAGTTAAAAAAGATTGTAAAAAAGGTCTATGACTAGCTATTAGCATAAATTGACTATCAAAAATATAAATGCTATTATGAATTTATTCAAAAGGGGGATGTATATGATGTCACAGAATAAAGTTGCTTTACAATGTGAGGTCTGCGGATCCCGTAATTACACAACCTCAGTGGGTAATAACCATGACAATCGATTAGAAGTAAAAAAATACTGTAAACATTGTGGCAAGGCTACGATGCATAAAGAAACACGTTAGTGGAGGAAAACTATGAAATTATTTAAGTTCTTTAAGAGTGTTGGTACTGAAATGAAACTAGTTGTTTGGCCTAATGGTCACCAAACTAGAATTGACACTACCATCGTAGTATCAATGTCAATTATCTTTGCAATCTTCTTTGCAATTGTTGACTGGGCAATTCAATCAGGATTACTATACCTATAATTTACTGTTTTAAATTATAGTAAATAGTGATATTATAATAGGTAGTTTGAAACTTCGTGAGTGCGGAGTTTTTTTATTTTGCAAAAAATCATAGAGGGAGCTAATTTTAATGGAATCAGCAGAAAAGCAATGGTATGTTATTCATACTTACTCAGGATACGAAAACAAAGTTAAGGCTAACCTTGATTCACGTAAAGAATCAATGGGTATGTCAAACTTTATCTTTAGAGTAGTTGTTCCGGAAACAGAAGAACACGAAGTTAAAGATGGTGTAGACAAGGCTAAGATGGAAAAGACTTTCCCTGGTTATGTACTAGTAGAAATGGTTATGACTGACGAAGCATGGTACATCGTTAGAAATACTCCAGGTGTTACTGGATTTATCGGATCACATGGTCAAGGAAGTAAGCCAACTCCATTGCTACCAGATGAAGTAGAACTAGTTCTAAGTCGTCTTGGCGTTTCTCAAGAAAAGCAAGAATTGGATGCTGAAGTGGGAGACACAATTACTATTATTGACGGTGCCTTTGCTGATCTTTCAGGTAAGGTTATCGAAAAAGATGACGAAAAAGGTAAGTTGAAGGTTAATATTGATATGTTCGGTCGTGCAACTACTGCTGAATTAAACTTTAACCAAGTACAACCAATTAGATAAAAATTTGGGTTGTTAAAAATATTTAAACGTGATATATTATTTGTTGTATGTTTACGCATACTTAAGTGGGAGGAGAAATCTCATCTCCAATTTTTACCACACACGGACTTAAGGAGGTATGTCTCGTGGCTAAAAAAGTAGCTAACGTAGTTAAATTGCAAATTCCTGCGGGTAAAGCAACACCTGCTCCTCCAGTTGGACCTGCATTGGGTCAAGCTGGTATTAACATTATGGGATTCACTAAGGAATTCAACGCTCGTACTGCTGATCAAGCAGGATACTTGATTCCAGTTGTGATTTCTGTATATGAAGATCGTTCATTCGATTTCATTACTAAGACACCACCTGCTTCAATTCTATTGAAGAAGGCTGCTGGTGTTGAACATGGTTCCGGTGAACCAAACACTAACAAGGTTGCTAGTGTAACTAAGGACCAAGTTAAGGAAATCGCCGAAACTAAGATGAAAGATCTAAACGCAGCTGATGTTGAAGCCGCAATGCGTATGATCGAAGGTACTGCACGTAGTATGGGATTCACTGTTGAAGGTTAATTCAACAATCATTTCTATACTGTAGTACCATAACACCTATTATTTAGGTGTTATGTGGGAGGTTTATCCGTTACAACCACAATTGCAAGGAGGAAAACACAGATGGCTCAAAAAAGAGGTAAAAAGTATCAAGATGCTTTAAAACAAGTAGACCGTAACAAGGCTTACTCAGTTGAAGAAGCTGTTGATCTTGTAAAGAAAATTGATTTTGCTAAGTTCGATTCAACTGTTGAAGTTGTATTTAACTTAAATGTTGACACTAAACAAGCTGATCAACAATTACGTGGTGCTGTTGTCTTACCAAACGGTACAGGTAAAGACCAAAAAGTTGTTGTATTTGCTAAGGGTGACAAGGCTAAGGAAGCTGAAGAAGCCGGCGCTGACTTTGTTGGTGAAGCAGACCTAGCTGAAAAAATCCAAAACGGTTGGTTAGACTTTGATGTTGCTATCGCAACACCAGACATGATGGCTCAAGTTGGTCGTCTAGGTCGTGTTCTTGGACCAAAGAACTTAATGCCAAACCCTAAGACTGGTACAGTTACTATGGATGTTAAGAAGGCCGTATCTGATTCTAAATCAGGTAAGGTTACTTACCGTACTGACCGTGACGGAAACGTTGCTGTTATCATCGGTAAGTCATCATTCGATGCTGACAAGCTAGTTGGTAACTTCAAGGCTATTGAAGACTTGATCGTTAAGAACCGTCCAGCTTCAGTTCGTGGTACTTACATCAGTAACCTATCAGTTTCAACAACCTTTGGACCTGGTGTAAAGGTTGATCTAGAATCATTCTAAAGTTAAGTAATTAATTTGGAATTTGAAAATCCCTATTGACCAAAGTTTATATATATAGTAAACTACTATTTGTTATAAAAATTGATATCTACCTAAGACTTGGGTGGTACTTGTACCTTAATATCCCAACGAGGACACTTAAAACGGTTTCTCTATGTCTAGGTGGCATAGGGATTTTTTATTAAATCCCAAAAAATATTGGGAGGTGAAACAATGCCAAAGAAAGAAGTAATCGACGCTAAAGCTAAACGTGTAGAAGCTGTTACAGAACAATTCAACAATGCTACTACTGCTATTGTTGTTAACTACCGTGGTTTAAACGTTGCTGAAGTAACTGACCTACGTAAGCAATTACGTGATGCAGGTGTTTCATTCAGTGTTATCAAGAATAACATTGCTGTACGTGCATCTAAGGAAGCAGGTTACGAAGAATTAGGTGACTTATTCAAGGGTCCTACTGCTGTAGCATTCTCTGATGAAGATCCTATTGCTCCAGCTAAGGTATTAAAGCATTTTGCTGATAACACTGATGCTGTTGAAATCAAGGGTGGTATTCTTGAAAACAAGATTGCTACTCTACAAGAAATTGATGAATTCGCTTCATTACCAAGTCGCGACGAATCAATCTCTATCCTTGCAAGCATGTTACAATCACCTGTTCGCAAGTTTGCTATTGCTGTTAAAGCAGTTGCAGAAAAGGGCGATGGCGACGCAGCCTAAGCTCATAATATAAAATTATAACTATCCAAATTGGAGGAAATTAAAATGGCTTTTGATAAAGATAACATTATTGAACAAATTAAAGAAGCTTCAATCACTGACCTAAACGACTTAGTTAAGGCAATTGAAGAAGAATTCGACGTTACTGCTGCTGCAGCTGTTGCTCCAGCTGCTGGTGGTGCTGATGGTGCTGCTAAGGACTCATTCACTGTAGAACTAACTTCTGCTGGTAGCCAAAAGGTTAAAGCAATCAAGGTTGTACGTGAAATCACTGGTCTAGGTCTAAAGGACTCAAAGGACTTAGTTGATGGTGCTCCTTCAGTAATTAAAGAAGACGCTAAAGAAGACGAAGCTAACGACATCAAGGCAAAACTTGAAGAAGTTGGTGCAGAAGTTACTCTTAAGTAATTTCCCTTTAAAAGAACGTGTGATTTATCACACGTTCTTTTTTTGTACATATTTTGATATAAAGCCTTGTGCCAACAATTATTAATTGAGATAATAGTAGTAATAAGATTTATGGAGGAAACATAATTGAAAGCTTTATTTAAGAAATGTGGAGATTGGATCAATCGACATATGACTTTGGTAAAAGTCTTATTCGTGATATTCGTTTTAGCCGTTGTTGTACACGTTATCTTCTCTGTTTCAAAGGAAATTAGTGGAAGACAAATGGCTGAAAGTTTTTCAAGACTATCACCAGTGTCGATTGTTATCATGATAATTTTGGGATTTATCGCAGTTTCACCGATGTTAATATATGATTTTACAATCGTTGATTTTCTACCGGGTAAGTTTAAAAAATCATATATTATAAAGACAGGGTGGATTACCAATACACTTACTAACATCGCCGGTTTTGGTGGTGTGTTAGGTGCAAGTATGCGTTCTAGTTTTTACAGTGAAAACGCAACTAAAAAACAAATATTATATGCAATCTCTAAGATTGTTATTTTCTTATTAGCCGGACTATCCACATACTGTTGGGTAGCAATTATCATGATGTTTAGTTTCGGTTTTGGAACTAATAGTCATGATTGGTGGTGGTGGATTGTACTAGTCCTTGGTGGACTATATTTCCCAATTTTATTTGTCATCACACGATTAAATGATTCTGACTATTTCAAAGATTTAACCGCTAAACTAGAAATCCAATTAATTGTTGGATCATGTCTAGAATGGTTAGGTTGTGCTGGATTATTCATGGCAATTGGTGCATTTATGCATCAACCAATTAATCTACTAGCCGTATTTCCAGTATTCGTTGTTGCAAACGTAGTAGGGGTTGCTTCATTAGTTCCTGGGGGACTTGGAAGTTTTGAAGGAACAATGCTAGTTGGATTAATGTTCATTGGTGTTAGACCAAGTGATGCAGCAGTATGGTTAATCCTATACCGTGCTTTCTACTACATTTTCCCAGTGTTCTTGGGAATTATTTTCTTAGTAGTGGATGTATTCCAACGTTTCAACAACTTCTTAGATGGTATTCCAAAGCTAATTCTACAAAGATTAGCTCACATGTTTATCACTATTTTCATGTACTTCTCAGGAATCATGATGCTACTACTAGCCGTTATTCCTAACTTAGTGCTAGTTAATAGATTCTATATATCACTGGAACCTTATTCGTTCTACTTCTTAGATCAACTAAGTACTGTTATCGTGGCATTCCTATTAATTGGTTTTGCGCGTGGATTTGGTTCAAAGGTGAAGAAGGCATTCTGGCCAACAGCGGTCATTTTAGTAATTGCCTTATGGAACACACTTTGGAAGGAAGACTTCCCAACCAACATGGTAGTTATGTCCGTAATTCTACTAGGATGTTTATGGTTAAGTTACAAGGTATTATACAGACAAAAGTTCACATATTCATGGGGACATGCGTTAATTGATTTGCTAATATTCGTTAGTGCGTTTGTCGTATACTTAATCATTGGTTTACTAACAAACTTCAAGTTTGCGGTATTCCACTGGACTAACTCATACCTATTACCATCACCTCAAGTGTGGTTTGCAGGTCTATTAGGATTGATTTTAGCTTTCCTAATCTTAGTTCTAACTTTCCGTTTCTTATCATACTCAAAGGTTGATTGGTTAAACCAACCTTTTGATGGCGATAGAGTATCTAACGTTATTAATGAATTTGGTGGAAACGAAGTAAGTCACTTAGCTTATGTTCGTGATAAGAGCATCTACTTCTACCAAGAAGATGGTAAAGACCAACTATTCTTCATGTACAAATGTCGTGCTAACAAGATTATGATCATGGGTGAACCGATTGGTAACATGGATAAACTTGAAGATGCAATCGATAAGTTCATCGAAGATAGTGACAACATTGGTTACTCACTTGTTTTCTATGAAATCGGTGAAGAACTAACAATGTTACTTCACGAAAAAGGATTTAGTTTTACCAAGGCAGGGGAAGAAGGTCACGTGGCCTTAGATACATTCTCAATTGCCGGTAAGAAGCATCGTGGTGAAAGGGCCTTGATGAATAAATTCGACCGTGACGAATACAAATTTGAAATTATTCAACCACCATTCTCAACATCATTCATTGATGAATTGAGAGAGGTATCTGACAACTGGTTGAAGGGTAAACCTGAAAAGGGATTCTCATTAGGATACTTTGACAGTTACTACCTAAACCAAGCACCAATTGCTGTAATGAAGGATAAGGACAACAAGGTTGTTGCCTTCGCCAACATCATGCCAACTGGTGACCATGAAATGACATCAATTGATTTGATGAGATCAAGCGAAGATGCACCATCAGGAATAATGGATGGAATCTTCATTAACTTGTTCAACTATGTAAAAGATGAAGGATATAAGTATTTCAACCTTGGAATGGCTCCATTATCAAACGTTGGTGAATCAAGATATAGTTTTATTGACGAAAAGATTTCTAACTTAATCTACAAGTACGGAACTGCATTCTACAGTTTCCAAGGATTAAGATCTTACAAGGAAAAATACGTTAGTGAATGGACACCTAAGTACATCTCATACCGTCGTGGAAACTCACTAGTATTCACCATGCTTCAATTGCTAGTGTTGGTAAATGAACATGTTGATGACACACCATGTGAAAAGAAATCAATTTGGAAGAGATTATTCAAAAAATAGGCCATTTTAGCCAACTTAAATAGAGTAAATAAAAATACCCGATATAGATATTAATAATTCTGTATCGGGTATTTTTTTGCATCTAGAGGAATAAAAAAAGGGTGAAGTAATTAAACTTCATCCTCTTTTTATTTATGATTATTTGTTATCTTTTGGATACCAAATCTTGTAATCGTCATCCTTCATAGCTTCAACTTCACCTAGACGGTAACCGTTACCGACTTGTGAGAAGAAGTCATGGTTAGCTGTTGATGTTGAGATACCATTCATAACGATTGGGTCAACGTCTTCAGCATTATCAGGGAATAGTGGATCTTGACCTAAGTTCATAAGTGCCTTGTTAGCATTGTATCTGATGAACTTCAATACGTCGTCAGTCCAACCAACTTGGTCATATAGAATGTGAGTGTATTTTTCTTCGTTTTCGTATAAGTCATACAAGAAGTTGTACATCCAATCCTTTAGGTCTTGTTGTTCGTTTCCACCTAATTGATTGAAACCAAGTTGGAACTTGTAACCAATGTAAGTTCCGTGAACAGATTCATCACGAAGAATTAACTTAATGATTTCGGCAACATTCGGCAACTTGTTGTGACCTAAGTACCATAGTGGGGTGTAGAAACCAGAGTAGAATAAGAAGGTTTCTAGGAATACACTTGAAATCTTTTTCTTCAATGGGTTTGAATCATCATGATATAAGTCATAAATCTTCTTAGCCTTGTTTTGAAGGAATTCTTCTGAATCACTCCAGTCAAAAATTTCTGATATTTCGTCAGGAGTGTTTAGAGTAGAAAAGATTGATGAGTAACTCTTAGCATGGACGGATTCCATGAATTGAATGTTGTTTAAAACAGCAGTTTCGTGTTGAGTGGCAACATCTTTTCTAAGTGCGGCCATACCATCTTGTGATTGTAGTGTATCAAGTAAAGTTAGACCACCAAAGACATGACCAACTAGCCATTTGTGATCGTCATCTAACGTTCTCCAATCAGCTAAATCGTTAGATAAAGGGATTCTAGTATCTAACCAGAATTGTTCGGTTAGTTTTTCCCATGTCGCTTTATCAATTTGGTCGCTTACAGCATTCCAGTTGATAGCTTTGTAATTATCCATTGTATAAATTCTCCTAACTAATTAGATTGAACAACTTTCACATTCGTTAACACCGACTTCTTGGTTATCATCAGTGTAAGTTCTGACATAGTATAGTGACTTAATGCCTTTAGCGTGAGCGTAGTTACGTAGGATAGTTAAATCACGAGTAGTCATTTTATCAGTTCTACCGTTCTTCCATTCGTATAGACCTTCAGGAATTGTTGAACGCATGAATAGAGTAAGACTCATACTTTGATCAACGTGTTTTTGAGCAGCAGCGTAGGTATCAATAACTTTTCTCATGTCAATGTCATAGGCTGACTTGTAGTACTTAAGAGTTTCGTTTGATAGGTATGGAGCTGGGTAGTAAATCTTACCAGTCTTTGATTCATATCTTTCTTCGATACGACTAATGATAGGATGCAAACTAGCAGTTGAATCATTAATGTATGATATTGAACCGTTTGGTGCAACAGCCATTCTGTTTTGGTGGTATAAACCATCCTTCATAACAGCTTGTTTTAATTCTTCCCAATCGCTTTGGTTTGGAACAAAGATGCCATCGAATAGTTCTTTTACGCGGTCGGATTTTGGACCCCAGTCTTCGGTAGTGTATCTATCGAAGTATGACCCATCAGCATATTTACTCTTGTCAAAGTTGTGGAAAGTTTCGTTTCTTTCAGCAGCAATCTTGTTTGATGCAACTAAAGTCCAGTAGTTTAATAGCATGAAGTAAACACCAGTGAATTCAATTGCTTCGTCAGAACCGTATTCGATTTGGTTTTTAGCTAAGAAACTGTGAAGACCCATTCCACCAAGACCAATACTGTGTGATAGTGCGTTACCACGTTGGATTGATGGAACAACGTTGATGTCTGAATGATCAGTAACGAAAGTTAAGGCACGAACCATTGCGTCAACTGACTTACCAAAATCAGGGCTAGCCATTAAGTTAACGATATTAGTTGAACCTAAGTTACATGATACATCAGTACCAAGTTTTTCGTAGTGTTGTTCGTTATCAACAGTAGAAGGTTCTTGTACTTGCATGATTTCTGAACATAGGTTACTCATAACAATCTTACCGTCAATAGGGTTTTCCTTGTTAACAGTATCGATGTTAATGATGTAAGGGTAACCTGATTCTTGTTGTAATTTACTAATTTCGGTTTCTAGTTCACGAGCGTTAATCTTAGTCTTCTTGATTTCATCATTTGCGACCATGTTGTCGTATTCTTGGGTGATATCAACATATGAGAATGGAACGCCGTAAATTCTTTCAACATCGTATGGACTGAATAGGTACATTTCATCATCGTTTTGAGCAAGTTCATAGAACTTGTCAGGAACAGTAACAGCAAGTGAAAGAGTCTTAACACGAATCTTTTCGTCGGCGTTTTCTTTCTTAGCTGATAGGAATGAGATGATGTCTGGGTGGAATACGTTTAGGTAAACGGCACCAGCACCTTGTCTTTGTCCTAGTTGGTTTGAGTATGAAAAACTGTCTTCTAGAAGTTTCATAACTGGAACAACACCAGAAGCAGCACCTTCGATATGCTTGATTGGATCCCCTGCAGCACGTAGGTTAGAAAGGTTAATTCCAACACCACCACCAATACGTGATAGTTGTAGGGCTGAATTAATAGTTCTACCAATAGTGTTCATATCGTCAGTAGGTTGAATTAAGAAACATGATACGAACTCACCACGACGTTTTCTTCCGGCATTTAGGAAAGAAGGGGTGGCTGGTTGGTATCTTTGGTGAACAATTTCATCTGCTAAGTTCATAGCAAGTTCTTCATCACCATCAGCAAAGTATAGTGCGTTGATAGCAACACGATCGATGAATTGTTCTAGGTAGTAGTTACCATCATCAGTCTTTAGGGCGTATTGAGCATAGAATTTGTATGCAGCCATAAAAGATTTGAACTTAAAGTTTTGACTTTCCAAGTAGTCGTAGATTTTTTCAATAAATGAAAAGTCATATTTGTTAATGAATTCTTCTTCAAGGTAATCATTATCGATTAGAAAATCGAATTTTTCTTTTAGAGAACCAAACTTTTTAAGATTAGGTTCAACATTTTCTTTGATGAAGGCTTCAAGCGCTTCTTTATCTTTATTTAATTGAATCTTATCATCCTTAGGGATGTTAATTTCATTATTTAGGTCGTAATAGGTTACGTCCTTCAAATCTTTCAACGACATGCTTAAACCACTCTTTCATTAGTAAAATTAAACTTGAGAAAAAACAAGGCGAGACCATTAGCGGTTTCGCCAAAAACAACATTTTATATTATAATGAATAATACGTAATTTGAAATTAAGCTAGTTGGCTTAATTGATCTGGTCTAAATCCGGAAATTGAGTCAATACCATCTGCTTCTACAACTGGTAGTGACATGAATCCTTTTGATTTTAAGTATGAAACATATTCGGGTTCTTCGTTAATGTTTCTTTCGATAAAATCAATATCGTGTTCGCTTAAAAAGCGCTTAGTCATTTTGCATTGCATGCAATTATTCTTTGAGTATACAGTTACTTGTGCCATGGTATTGCTCCCTTTCTTTTGATGAAATATGTAAGATATTTCCCTTTAATTTATATATAAAAGTTTACACCAGAACAGAAAAAAATCAAATAAAAAAACACCATATTTAGTGGTTGAAATGTTCCTAATCTGCTAGATACAGTGTCTTAGCGAATTTGAAAAAATTTTTACGAGGATCTGATTTGAAATGAACGAATTTTATTATACACCTAATCCACATGTTGTACACGAACTTCATACATGGAATTTTGATTTATTAAATAACACATTGACCTTTACCACTGATAACGGGGTTTTCTCAAAAAGAACTGTTGATTTTGGTTCAAAAACTTTAGTAGAAAGTGTTAATTTTGATAAAATTCCAGACGGAAATGTACTAGATTTAGGATGCGGATATGGACCAATGGCGATTGCGTTAGCCAAGCATCATCCAAATAGAACATTCGAAATGGTAGACGTTAATAACCTAGCCTTAGAACTAGCTGTAAAGAATGCGGAACAAAATCATGTCTCAAATGTTTTGATTCATAATTCTAACGTCTATGAAAATGTCACTGATAAGTTTGCCGCGATTATTACCAATCCACCTGTAAGAGCAGGAAAGGATGTTGTTGATGGAATGATTTCTGGATCTATTGATCATTTATTACCAAACGGAACACTAACTGTGGTATTACAAAAGAAACAAGGGGCACCATCTGCTAAGAAATTAATGCAATCATTATTTGGTAATTGCGAAATTATCAAGAAGAACAAAGGTTATTATATATTGGAAAGTGTATTTAATGGATAAGACAAACGAATACTATATGAAAGAAGCTTTATTCGAAGCGAAAAAAGCATACATGATAAACGAGGTACCAATTGGGGCAATCGTTGTTAAAGACGGTGAGATTATCGGTAGAGGTCATAACCTTCGTGAGTTGAGCAACAATGCGTTGGATCATGCCGAAGTTGTTGCCATTGATGAAGCATGTCGACGTTTGCATAGTTGGCGATTGGAAGATTGTGATTTATATGTAACGATTGAACCATGTTTAATGTGCGCAGGAGCTATCATCAATTCTAGAATCAATAATGTTTATTATGGTGCTAATGATATTAAGGCGGGTGCCGCTGAAAGTCTATATCATGTGTTAGAAGATAGTAGACTTAATCATCAGGTTAATGTTTCAGGTGGTTTAATGGCTGATGATGCTAAGCATTTAATGAAGTCTTTTTTCAAAGCAGCACGTAAAAGAAGCAAAGAAGCCAAGAAAAAGAGAAATAAGCTTGAAAAATAATCCTGAATAAGTTAATATAATTATTGCCGTAAGGCCTTGAAGCAAAGTTGTGTTTACGAACCGTGTCAGATCCGAGAGGAAGCAGCACTAAGTATTCTACGCTTGTGCTTCTTGTTTTTTATACAAATAAACTCCTAGTCAAATGCTGGCTAGGAGATTTTTTTATCTATGATGTAAAAACGATAATGGAATAATTACTGAATAGAATATATAATGTAAGTAATTAGTTTTTTGAAAGGAAGTTTTCCATGAGTTACCAAGCTTTATACCGTGTATGGAGACCGCAACGTTTTGACGATGTGATTGGTCAAGATGTTATTACCACCACATTGAAAAATGCGATTGTCACCAATCAATTGAGTCATGCTTATTTATTTGCAGGTCCTAGGGGAACTGGAAAAACTTCCGCTGCGAAAATTTTGGCAAAGGCAATTAACTGTCCAAACCAAAAAGATGGGGAACCCTGCAACGAATGTGAAATTTGTGAAAGCATTACAAATGGAACGCTAAATGATGTTATCGAAATTGATGCGGCTTCAAACAATGGGGTTGAAGAAATTAGGGATGTCAGAGATAAGGCTAAGTATGCGCCAACTCAAGCAACCTACAAGGTATACATTATTGATGAAGTTCATATGTTATCAACAGGGGCTTTCAATGCATTACTAAAGACATTGGAAGAACCACCTGCACACGTTATCTTCATTCTAGCCACAACCGAACCACAAAAGATTCCGGCTACAATCATTTCACGTGTTCAACGTTTTGATTTTAAACGTATCACCGCAAATGACATCTTGGGCAGAATGGAATTCATTTTAAACGATAAAGAGATTGATTATGATGACAAGGCACTAAAGGTCATCGCCAAAGCAGCAGAAGGTGGGATGCGTGATGCCTTAAGTATCCTAGATCAAGTATTGTCATTTGGCTTTGATAAGGTGACTTACGAAAACGCATTGCAAGTAACTGGCAGCGTGACCAAGTCACTACTATCAAAATACCTAACCAATGTCGTGAACCACGATGTTAAGGATGCGCTATCAGATGTTAGACAAATGCTAGAATCTGGTAAAGATGCAGCAAGATTTGTTGAAGACTTAATCAAGTACTGCCAAGACATCTTGTTATACCAACAGTCACCTGAAATGGTCGAAGAATCAGAATTAGGTGTGATTAATGAAGAGTTCAAGAAACTAACGTCAATTGTGGATGCCCAAAGGGTTTACCGCATGATTGTTGACTTAAACGACATTCAAAACCAAATGAGATACACAATGCATCCAGACGTTTATCTAGATGTATTGACCGTTAAGTTATCAACCGACAACCAACAAGCTGCTAACCCAGCACAACCACAACCCGCTGTGCAAACTGCAAGTGCTTCAAATGTCGATAATCAATTGGTTCAACAATTGAAGAATCAAGTGGCTAGTTTACAAAAACAAGTCGAAGAACTAACCAAGAATGGCGTTGCTTCTAACAACGGCGGTAACTCCATTAGCGAACCTGCTAGGAGACCAGCTGCTAAGAAACCATCAGGTAGTTCAAGTAATGCTAGGGTTAACCTAACTAAGATTTATCCAGTCTTGGACAACGCTACCCGTCAAGATTTGACCAACATTCAAAACATTTGGGATGAATTATTGAGTGGACTAGACGTAACAAAGCGAGCATTGATGAATGTTTCTAAACCAGTGGCTGCCAGTCATGATGGTGTGGTTGTTTCATTTGAATATCCATTCTTATTCCAAAAGGCAAGTACTGATGAGGAACTACAAGATGCTTTAGGTAATGGATTGGACCGTATTTTAAGTTACGTTCCAGACTTTGTCTTTATCCCGGCTGAACAATGGCCTGAAATCAGAAAGGGTTACATCGTTGCCCAAAAGAATAGTGGTAAAGAAGTTCGAGAAGAATCTGAAAATTCAAGTGTTGAAAATTCAGACCAAAACGATGATAATAATAATGAAAAACAAGACAATGAACCCAAAATAGTTAAACAAGCAACACAACTTTTTGGTGAAGATATAATAGATGTAAAAGATGATTAAGGAGCTGTTATAGTTATGATGAACGGAATGAACATGGGAAAGATGATGAAACAAGTTAAGCAACTACAAAAGCAAATGGGTGCTGAACAAGAACAAATCAACAACACTGAATTTGTTGGAAAAGCCCCTGAAGACATGGTAGTTGTTACTTTCTCAGGTGACCGCAAGATGAAAGACATGAAGATTAAACCAGAAGCATTGGATCCAGAAGACCCAGACATGACTTCAGATTTAGTAATCAGTGCCGTAAACGATGCACTTGCACAAATCGAAAAGACTACTCAAGACTCAATGGGTAAGTACACTAAGGGAATGGGAATTCCAGGAATGTAATTTAAATAAAGAAGGTTAATTATGCAATATCCTGAACCAATTGCTAAGTTGATTGACAGTTTTATGCGTCTACCAGGGATTGGGCATAAGACAGCGATTAGACTGGCATATTTCGTAGTTGATATGAACAAAGACGACGTCGCTAAGTTCTCTTCAGCATTGAAGGAAACCAAAGACAAGTTAATGTATTGTTCAATTTGCGGAAATTTAACTGATGAAGATCCATGTGTTATCTGTCGAGACAAGACTAGAGATCAATCGACTGTTTTGGTTGTCGAACAACCAAGAGACATTATGGTAATGGAAAAAATGAAAGATTATCATGGTTTATATCATGTATTAAATGGTGTCTTATCTCCAATCGAGGGAAAAGGACCAGAAGATTTAAATATTAAAAGCCTAATTAAACGTTTGCAAAGCGACGAAACAATCAAAGAAATTATCATTGCCACAAACGCTACTCCTGAAGGGGAAGCAACTGCAATGTATCTATCACGTTTAGTTAAGCCAGCCGGAATTAAAGTAACTAGATTAGCACATGGTTTATCAGTTGGTAGTGATATCGAATATGCTGATGAAATGACGCTTTCTAGAGCCGTTTCTGGTCGAACTGAAATGTAGGAGTGAATACTGATGTTAGGATTTTCAAGATTTTCACACAACGTAGGAAAACAATATGATGAATTTCTATTGGATTCTATCGATCGTGCTAAGTACCAATGGGACCAAGCTACTGAAACCCAAGAAGCAATTTATGAAGTTGACGGGGAAATTGTTGCCCAAACTCGTTTAGCTCGTGAAAAATATTTATTTTTATATCGAGAAGCAAGAGAAAGAAAAGTTTCCAACAATCGTATTCAATCTTCTGTTATTGATTACTAAAGGTGTCTTTATTCTTTGGAATAAGACACTTTTTGTTTGTTGTTCATTTGTTGAAACGCATAAATTAAAGTACAATGAGATAGAAAGATGAAAGTAGGGGTATAGTATATGGCTGGAAAATTTATCACATTTGAAGGCACGGATGGTGCTGGTAAAACGACCATCCTGAACATGGTATTAGATTATTTAAAGGAAGAAATGGGCGACAAGTTGGTTACCAGTAGAGAACCTGGTGGTAACCCAATTGCTGAAAGTATTCGTGAAGTAATTTTAGACCGCAAAAATGTTGATATGGATAAGCGAACTGAAGCATTATTATATGCTGCGGCTCGTCGCCAAAACATTGAACAAACAGTGAAACCAGCGATTGCCGATAACAAGTTAGTTATCTGCGATCGTTACCTTGATAGCTCAATTGCATATCAAGGTGGAGGTAGAGAAATTGGTGAGGATACAATCAATGAAATGAACCAATTTGCTACCGAAGGTTTTTTGCCAGACCTTACTATCTACTTTAATCTTCCAGTAGAAGAAGGATTAAAGCGTATTGCTAAAAATAGGGCGGAAGAAGAAGTCGACAGATTGGATGTTGAAACAATCGATTTCCATAACCGAGTTCATGCAGCCTATCAACGTTTAGCAAAGGATAATCCTAAACGTATCAAGTCAGTTGATGCTACACAATCAATTGATGCGGTATACCAAAATGTTTTAGAAATTTTGCAACCATATTTAAATGAATTTAAAAAATAGGGACGTGATTTTGAATGAAACTTTTAATTGTAATTGTGCAAAATAAAGATGCTAACAAACTACAAAATGCATTTGCTAAGAATAATGTTCATCAAACCAAACTATCAACTACCGGTGGCTTTCTAAAGTCAGGAAACACTACCTTTATGATCGGGATTGAAGATGAACGTGTTAATGATGTTTTAGATATCATTAAGAAGGTTTCAAGTAAGCGTGAACAATACATGACACCACCAGTTAATTTGGATGGTGGAGTTTCAGACTCATCATATCCAGTTAAGATTGAAGTAGGTGGCGCTACTGTAATGGAAATGCCAATGGATAATTTTTATCGATTCTAATGGGGGAAGAACATGACCGAAAATCAAGTGATTGCAGAGACTGAGAAAAAGCAAAAGCCACTGATGGACAAATTTTTACAAGTGGTGAACAATCACGAATTATCCCATTCTTACCTATTTAACGGTGAAGAAGGGGTCGGAAAGTTATCATTAGCGTTGTTTATAACAATGAGAATGTTTTGTAAGAACGTTTCCGATGATTCAATGCCCTGTGGACATTGTGATGAATGTCGTAGAATCGCAGAACAACAACATCCAGATGTTGTAATCATCAAACCTGATGGATTAAGCATCAAGGTTGATCAAATCAGATACCTAAAATCTGAATTTTCCAAAAGTGGTTTGGAAGGAAACCAGAAGTTCTTTATCGTTTGTGATGCGGAAAAGATGACTACCGGAGCCGCAAACAGCTTATTAAAGTTTATTGAAGAACCTGGTGCTAATATAGTTTCGTTTCTACTAACGACCAATAAGAATTTAATACTACCTACCATTATCTCTAGAACCCAGGTGGTTGATCTAAATCCGTTGAATACTAAAACATTTAACGAAGAATTGGCCAACCTAGGTGTAATTCCCAGTCAGTTTAAAATCATTAAACGACTAACCAACCAAATGTCAACCGTCCAAGCATGGCAGGAAGACGAATGGCTAACCAAGATTATTTCTGCGATTAGTCAATGGTTCAGTATGCTGGTCCAAAGAGATAAAACTTCATTTGTTTTGGTACAAAGTAATATCATGCCGTTAGTTAGTGATAATAGTAAACGCCAAGTAGTGATTGATATGCTGCTATCAATATTTGAAGATGTTTTAGATGCTAAGTATACTGGAAGTAAGGATTATAACTTTCCAAAACAAGCCCAAAACATTGAACAACTAAGCGAAAGTATCAATGAGGCCAAACTAATTCAAATTATGGAAGTAATCTTAAACTGCAATAACCAAATGGCAGTCAATGTTAGTTTCCAAAATATATTAGAGGCTACTACATTAAAAATTATGAAAATACTAAATAGTTAAATGGGGTGAAATTGTTTGGAGAAACGTGAATTATATGATGGAATCAAGGATTTAGAATCACAAACTGAATTAATGTTGACTCAATTTGCTGAAGTTCGAAAGGCATTGACCGAAGTAATGGAAGAAAATGCAGAACTAAGAATTGAAAACCAACATCTACATGATTTCATTAATGAACAAAAAGAAAATGTGGAAAACGATAACAAGAAGAGCAGACCACGTTCATCTAAATCTCGTGAAAACTTGGAACACTTATTTAATGAAGGATTCCATGTCTGCATCGAGTTTTATGGATCACATCGTGAAAACGATGAAAGCTGTATTTTCTGTAATGAAATCTTAAATCGTTAATCTGGAGGAGTCCAAGTGCAAGAACAACATAGCTTTACCGCTAACCAAGATAAAGGAATATTATATCTAGTTCCAACACCAATCGGGAACCTAGATGACATGACTTTTCGAGCAATTAAGACACTTAAAGAAGTTGATTTAATTGCCGCTGAAAACCCAAGTCACACTCAACAATTGTTGAATCATTTTGAGATTGATACCAAGAAAATCAGTTTTAGAGAAGATAACAAAGACTACCGAATCGATGAATTAGTACAAACTTTAAATGACGGACAAAATGTTGCACAAGTTAGTGACGCGGGGATGCCATCAATTAGTGATCCTGGTCAAGAACTAGTGAAAGCATGTGTTGATAATAATATTAATGTTGTCCCTCTTCCTGGAGCAAATGCTGGATTAACAGCATTAATTGCTTCCGGACTAGTTCCACAACCATTTTATTTCTTTGGATTTTTAAATCGAAAGAACAGTGACCAGATTAGCGAACTAGAGGAACTTAACTTGCATAGTGAAACACTGATTTTCTATGAAGCTCCTCATCGTTTAAACAAGACTCTTAAGAATATGCAAAAGGTATTCGGTGCCGACCGTCAGGCAGTATTGTGCAGGGAACTAACCAAGAAGTTCGAAGAATTCGACCGTGGTAGTATTTCTGAACTCATCGACTGGACTGAAGCAAATCAAGTTCGTGGGGAGTTCGTGGTAATTGTTGATGGTAATAAAAACGCCACCCAAGAAAACCAGGAACAAGATGAGTTGGCTGGATTATCCATCCAAGAACAAGTTGACTTGTTTATTGGTAAAGGCATGAAGACCAATGCAGCAATCAAAGAGGTTGCTAAACTACACAAAGTAAAAAAACAAGAGATTTACAATATCTATCACGAAATCTAGGAGTGAATAATAATGGAAAACCAACCAACAGTTTTTAGTGAAAAACATCGAGTTACCTACTATGAAGCTGACTTTACCCGTCGTATGACTATTGCGATGATGCTAGATGTCATTATCCTAGCGTCAGAAGATCATAGTGATAAGCTTGGTGTCGGAGCTGAATTTGTCCGTCAGTTCGGAGTTACCTGGGTTGTTATTCAATACGATGTGCATATTAACCGTATGCCAATTGTTGATGAAAATATCACCATTAACACAAAGTCAAAGTCATACAACAAGTACTTTGCTTACCGTGAATTCACTATCGAAAGTGAATCAGGTGAAGTGTTAATGCACATGACTGGTTTATGGGCAGCTATGAACTACAAGGAAAGAAAGATTGCTTCCATTCCAAAGGAAACTGTAGAACCATTTGGTGCTGAAAAGGTTAACCAAGTTCCTAAGATGCCTAAACCACAAAAGGTTCAATACAACGAAGAAACTAAACAAAGCTTCCGTGTAAGATATACAGATATTGATTCAAACCAACACGTAAACAATGCTCATTACATGGATTGGATGGTAAACGTCTTACCTGCCGACTTCCTAACCAACCATACACCAACTCATTTCATATTAAGATACGAAAATGAAGTTAAATATGGATCAACCGTAGAAAGTTACTACGACATGGAAGAACAAGATGATGGTTCAATTCTAACTAAGCATGAAATTATGAGTGGCGACAGTCATTCTGCAATTGCCAACATTACTTGGCGCAAAAATGATTAAATATTTTCGGGTGTGTTCATTTTTATTATGGAGACACCTATTTTTTTGTTATAATTTGTTTTAGAATTATTACGTATATTAATAAAGTTATTAGGGAGACGGAAAAACAGGATGAAAGTATTGTCTTTAGATACATCCAATCGACAACTAACTGTTGCTATTTTGGATGATGATCAAATATTAGCGACAGAAACAACTACTGTTCATCAAAAACATGCGGAATATTTACTTCCAATTGTTGATGAATTAATGACAAAGGTGGACTTAACACCATCGGACTTACAAAGAGTTGTTGTGGCAGACGGTCCAGGCTCATACACTGGAATTAGAATTGCTACTGCCACAGCTAAAACTTTGGCATACACCTTAGGAATCGAACTAGTAGGTGTATCAAGTTTGCAAACCTTAGCGCTTAACATTAAGCAAGAGGGCAGCCTTGTAATGCCAATTTTTGATGCTAGAAACAATAACGTCTTTTCTGGACTTTATGAAATTAAAAATGGCGTTCCAGAAAATATCTTAGAAGACTGTCATACCGACTTTGATAAATGGTTAGACAGAATCGATAGCAAAGACAAGACAGTCTATGCTGTTGGTACCGACGCACCACATTTTGAAGATGCATTGAAGAATAAGTTTGGCGACAAAGTTATTTTTACTGATAGTTTTGATAACTTGCCACAAGCAGCTAGATTAGGTTTATATGGACAAAACTTATCACCTGTTGAAGACATTCATGCATTTGTACCAAGATATTTACGTTTGACTAAAGCTGAAGCAGATTGGAAACAAAATCATCCCGGGGAAGAAGTTACTTCATATGTTGAAAAAGTTAATTAATTGGTATCAGAAAAAATTTGTGAATACCGAGCACCTAATGAAAAAGGAACACCTAAATATTAAGAACCACATCGTAAAGATTAATGGCGATAAGTTTTACTTGGCCAAGGCAATGGTTACCGATATTCCAGAAATGGTTAATATCGAACGTGACGTCTACGATGGTAAGGCACCATGGACCGACGAAGCGTTTTTACCGGAGCTAAAACCACGTCTAGATCGCTTTTATTTACTATTGCGTCAAGAAGACGAACTAGTAGCATTTATCGGTAGTTCTTTAAACGATAAGCAAGGTGACTGCCATATCTCAAACGTTGCTGTAAAACCGGAATACCAAGAACGTGGATTAGGTTACTTCTTAATCGCTAAGATTATCAAGAAGGCTCGTCAGTTGAACTACAAGACGGTTTCTTTGGAAGTCAGAATTAGTAACGTGAAAGCCCAAAGATTGTATTCCGACTTAGGTTTCAAACAAGTTGGTGTCAAGAAGGGCTACTACGACGGTGATCATGAAGATGCCGTTGATATGGTTTTAGATTTAAGTCTATACGAAACTATTCCAAATAACTTTGGAATTTAATGAAACGAGGTTTTTTTGTGCAACCACATATAATTATGTCTTTTGAATCTAGTTGTGATGAAACTAGTGTGGCCATTATCGAAGATGGCGAAAAAATATTATCAAACGTTGTTGCAACGCAAATTAATAGTCACAAGCGATTTGGTGGAGTCGTTCCAGAAGTCGCAAGTAGACATCATATTGAACAAATCACTATCTGTGTTGAAGATGCAATGAAGCAAGCCGATGTTTCATACGATGACATCGACGCAATTGCTGTGACATATGGTCCAGGGCTAGTTGGAGCACTATTAATCGGTGTTACTGCTGCTAAGACCATTGCGTGGGCTCACAATATCCCATTGATTCCGGTTAACCATATTGCCGGCCATATCTTGGCTAGTCGTTTTGTTACCAAGATTAACTATCCAGCATTGGCATTGGTTGTTTCCGGTGGTCATACTGAATTAGTCCTAATGAAAGAAGAGGGCGACTTCAAGATAATCGGTGAAACTAGGGATGACGCTGCTGGTGAAGCATACGATAAGGTTGGTCGAGTATTGGGAATTAACTACCCAGCAGGACCTAAGGTTGATGCAATGGCAGCTGAAGGTAAGGATACCTTTAACTTCCCACGTGCGATGGAAAAAGAAGATAACTTTGACTTTTCATTTAGTGGTCTAAAGAGTGCGTTTCTAAACACCACTCACCATGCTGATCAAATTCATGAAGAATTGGATAAGAACGATTTGGCCGCTAGTTTCCAAAGCGCCGTCGTTGATGTTTTAGTTGATAAGACCACTAGAGCATTACAAGAATATCCAGTTTCTCAATTAATTTTGGCTGGTGGGGTTGCTGCTAATAAGGGACTTCGTAGTGCCTTAGAAGAAGCAATTAATAAGATTGATACAACTGAACTAATTAAGGTACCAAACAAACTTTGTGGTGATAATGCTGCAATGATTGGTGCAGCCGGATACGTCATGGCAAAGAAAGATGTCTTTGCTGGTGTTGACTTAAATGCTGACCCAAGTTTGGAATTCGACCTTTTAGAAGATGAAGAATAAAAAAGATGAATCCGTTTTGGATTCATCTTTTTTGTTTATTCAAGTTCCATCATTGCGTTTTCCCAATCGGTTTCAATCTCTTCAATTTTAGAGTTGATATCGGTTAGTTTAGTTTGCAAATCATTAAGTTTATCAATGTCATTTAAGTTTTCAGGTTTAACCATTTCTGCTTCAATGGCTGATTTATCTTTTTGAGATGAGTCTAGTTGTTCTTCTAAATCTTCAACCTGACGTTTTAGCTTTCTTTGCTTCTTTTGCAACTCTTTGTTAGCAATGAATTCTTTTTGATTTTGTGATTTGGGTTTTGTATCGGGAGCTTCTTCAATCTTAGCTTGTTCTTCTTTTTTGTGTTCCTCAATGGCCGCTTGTTCTTCCTTCTTTTCTACATAATAGTTGTAGTTACCAAGAAATAGTTCACTACCATCAGGGGATAGCTCGACAATTTGAGTAGCTAACTTATTGATGAAGTATCTATCATGAGATACAAACAAAATGGTGCCATCGAAATTGATCAATGCATTTTCAAGCACTTCTCGACTATCGATATCCAAATGGTTAGTAGGTTCATCTAAGATTAAGAAGTTATCGTGATTCATGGATAGCTTGGTTAAAACTAGACGGGCTTTTTCTCCACCAGAAAGGTTACCAACCACTTTTTCGACGTCTTCACCAGAGAACAAGAAACTACCTAGAATTGAACGAATGCGTTGTTCAGGATAAGTAGGGTAGTCGTCCCAGATTTCGTTTAAGACGGTCTTATTAGGGTGTAGGTTATCTTGATGTTGGTCATAGTAACCAATTTGGACGCCGGTACCGCGTTCGATTTCACCGGATTGGAGTGGTAATTGCTTCATGATGGTCTTTAGCAATGTTGACTTACCAATTCCGTTTGGTCCAATCAATGCGACCGCTTGATTACGTTTAACATCAATATTGATGTTTTTAGATAGGACTTGATGATCGTATCCAATTGCAGCATCACGGACGTTTAAAACGACGTTTCCACTTTGTTTTTCAGGAGTAAATGAAAGACGAGCGGACTTATCATCACGGGTTGGTGCCGCAATTTTGTCCATCTTTTCCAATTGATTTCTTCTTGATTGAGCTCGCTTGGTAGTGGATGCACGGACAATGTTTTTATCAACGAAGTCTTTCATCTCTTTGATTTTCTTTTGTTGTTTTTCGTATTCCTTTAGTTGGTGTTGATAGTTAAGTTTCTTTTGTTCAACATAACTGGAGTAGTTTCCTACATAATGAGTCATTCGACCTTGTGAAAGGTCATAGACTTGATCAACAATCTTATCCATGAAGAAACGGTCATGAGAGATGATTAGAAGGGCACCATGATAGCTCTTTAGATAATCTTCCAACCAACTGATGGTCTTTACATCAATATGGTTGGTAGGTTCGTCTAGAATCAATAGGTCCTTTTTTTGTAGAAGTAACTTGGCCATTGCTAGTTGGGTTTGTTGACCACCTGATAGCTCACTAATCTTGTGGTCGTACATTTCCTCACCAAAGCCAAATCCGTTTAACACGGCCTTAATCTCGGCTTGATAAGAAAAACCATTCTTGGCAGTGAACTCAGCTTGTAGTTGGTCGTAAGTTTGTGAAACCTCAGCCAATTTTTCTGGATCAGAATTGATGTTTGGATTGGCCATCTTATTTTCGTATTCGTGAATTTTATTTTCTAAAGCGATTAAATCAGCAAAGACATTGGTCATTTCTTCAATGATGGTGGCATCAGAAGTTAGACCAGTATTTTGGGCTAAGTATCCAATGGTGATACCTTTTTTGGTGGTGACTTCACCTTCATCGATTGGTTCATCGCCCAAAATCATTTTCACTAAGGTTGACTTACCAGCACCGTTTCGACCAACCAAGGCAACCTTGCTGTTTTCTTCGATACTCAAGTTAACGCTTGTGAAAAGATCTTGCCCACCAAATCGTTTTGTCATTTTATTTGCTTGTAAAATAATCATAAAATTCACCTCCTAATTTTCTTGTATTATCAGTAATAATGACTATTTTAGCATATAATGACCGATAAATTAAAATGTTCAATTCTTTTTAGTAGATGATAATATTTTCACAAACTTTGTTTTTATGATAAAATACATAAATGTTACGAAAGATTCGGGAGGGAACATTTTGGATATTAAAATTCCTAGGGCAACGGCTAAAAGATTGCCTATGTATTATCGATATCTTAGCGGTTTACACGACGCGAAAATAAAGAGAATATCCTCTAGTACTTTTGCTGAAGCAGTTCAAGTTGATTCAGCAACTATTAGAAGAGATTTATCTTATTTTGGAGCTCTTGGAAAACGTGGATATGGATACGAAGTTGATAATTTATTAGACTTCTTCAAGAAGATTCTAAATCAAGATCACTTAACAAATGTTGCATTAGTCGGTTTAGGTAATTTGGGTCAAGCCTTACTACACTTTAATTTTCACAAAGATAGTAACGTAAGAATCTCAGCTGCTTTTGATATTCATGACGACATGATTAACACTGTTCAAAGTGGTGTACCAGTATACGATGTTAAAGACTTACAAGAACAATTAAGAGATCAACAAATTGAAGTAGTTATTTTTACTGTTCCAGCAACCGTAGTTCAAGACCTATGTGATGAAGCCGTAAAGGGTGGAGCAAAGGGTATCATGAACTTTACTTCAAAACGTTTATCAGTTCCCAAAAATGTAAGAGTGCAAAACGTTGATTTAACTAATGAATTACAAACATTAATTTACTTCATTGAACACTATGAAGGTGAATAAGAAAGATGAGCCGTTGGCCCATCTTTTTTTGTAGGATTATATCGTGTATCAAGTAAAAATTCTTGCATCTAAAACTAAAAAATAATATATTATTTATAGTGATTAGCACTTATAATAATTGACTGCTAATACTGATAAAAGACATAAAAAAAAGTGAGGTCAAGCAAAATGTTAAAACCATTGGGTGATCGTGTAATTATTGAAGCACAAGAAGCTAAAGAAGAAACAGTTGGAGGCATTGTGTTAGCAAATAATGCTAAAGAAAAGCCACAAACTGGAAAAGTTGTTGCCGTGGGAAACGGTAGAGTTTTAGACAATGGCCAAACTGTTACACCAGAAGTTAAGAAGGGTGACGAAGTTGTTTACGATAAGTATTCAGGTACTTCTGTAGACTACGATGGTCAAAAATATTTAGTACTAAAAGAAAGCGACATTTTAGCTGTCGTTGAATAATAGATAAAACGAAATTATTAATGAGGTGAATAAGAAATGGCTAAGGAAGTTAAATTCTCAGAAGACGCAAGACGTTCAATGCTAAGAGGTGTTGATAAACTTGCAAACACTGTTAAGACTACATTAGGACCAAAAGGTAGAAACGTTGTTGTTGAACAATCAACAGGTACACCAAACATCACTAACGATGGTGTTACAATCGCTAAGTCAATCGAACTACCAAATCATTTTGAAAACATGGGTGCTAAGTTAGTATCAGAAGTTGCATCAAAGACTGACGACATTGCTGGTGATGGTACTACTACTGCAACTGTATTAACTCAAGCAATCGTAAACGAAGGAATGAAGAATGTTACTGCTGGTGCCAACCCTGTTGGTGTTCGTCGCGGTATCGAAAAGGCAACTGAAGTAGCCGTTGAAAAGCTACACAATATGTCAAATGAAATCAAGAGTAAGAACGACATCGCTCAAATCGCTTCAATTTCAGCTGCTAACCCAGAAGTTGGTGAATTAATCGCCGACGCAATGGAAAAGGTTGGAAACGATGGTGTTATCACTGTTGAAGATTCACGTGGTGTTAACACAACTATGGACGTCGTAGAAGGTATGCAATTTGATCGTGGTTACATGTCACAATACATGGTTACCGACAACGACAAGATGCAAGCTGATTTAGACAACCCATACATCTTAGTTACTGACAAGAAGATTAACAACATTCAAGAAATCCTACCAGTACTACAATCAGTTGTTGAACAAGGTCGTGCACTTCTAATTATTGCCGATGATATTGGTGGTGAAGCACTACCAACATTGGTATTAAACAAGATGCGTGGTACCTTCAACGTTGTTGCTGTTAAGGCTCCTGGTTTTGGTGACCGTCGTAAGGCTCAATTACAAGACATTTCAGTTCTTACAGGTGCTACTTTAATCACTGACGACTTAGGATTAAACCTAAAGGACGTAACCATTGATCAATTAGGTCAAGCAAACAAGGTTAACGTTACCAAGGACGACACTACAATCGTTCAAGGTGCCGGTGACAAGGACCAATTAGCTGCACGTGTTGCAGAAATCAAGAACCAACTAGAAACTACTACATCAGAATTCGACAAAGAAAAGCTACGTGAACGTTTAGCTAAGCTAGCCGGTGGTGTTGCCGTTATCCGTGTCGGTGCAGCTACTGAAACCGAGCTAAAAGAACGTAAGTACAGAATCGAAGATGCATTGAACTCAACTAGAGCCGCTGTTGAAGAAGGTTTCGTTCCAGGTGGTGGAACTGCATTCATCAACATCCTAAAGGATCTAGAAGAAATCCCTGCAGAAGGTGACGAAAAGACTGGTGTAAACATCGTTTTACGTGCTCTAGAAGCTCCAGTTAGACAAATTGCCCACAATGCCGGAATTGATGGTTCAATCGTTGTTGAACATCTAAAGGGTAAGGAAATGGGTATTGGTTTCAATGCCGCTACTGGTGAATATGAAGACATGGTTAAGGCCGGAGTTGTTGACCCAACCAAGGTATCAAGATCAGCTCTTCAAAACGCCGCATCTGTTTCAGCATTACTATTAACTACTGAAGCTGTTGTAGCTAACTTACCAGAAGAAAAGAAAGATCCGATGAACCCTTCAATGGGACCAATGATGTAATAAAAAAGGATTCCTTTGGGAATCCTTTTTTGTTTAACCTTGTTTTTAATCTGTTACATTTGTATAATTTATTAATAGTATTATAAAATGAAAGGATAACGATTATGCTAAAATTCGAAATTATCGTTTCCCTTTTCGCGACAATGTTAATTTCTGCTGTGGTAACACCGTTTATCAGAAAGCTAGCATTTCGCTGGGGAGCTATCGATAGTCCAAATAAGCGAAGAATGAATAAAATACCAATGCCGACATTAGGAGGATTGGCAATCTTTGTGTCATACACAATTGCCACAATGTTCCTATTAAGGTCGCAAATGCCAACACATCAACTTTATGGGATGTTTGCGGGCCAAGTAGTCATCATTATTACAGGGGTAATCGATGACATCATTGTATTAAAACCACGTCAAAAGGTATTTGGAATTAGTTTAGCAGCAATCATTGTCTATTTCTTCGGAAACATTCAAATGAGTAACGTATCATTACCATTCATTGGAACATTTAGTCTTGGATGGTTAAGTTTACCAATTACTCTAATTTGGATTTTAGCAATCACCAACGCCGTTAACTTAATTGACGGTCTGGATGGATTAGCAACGGGTGTCGCAGTTATTGCATTGACCACCATGGGAATTACCGGTTTCTTCTTCCTAAACGTTGGCAACGTCTATGTTTCAATCATGATTTTTGCATTAGTTGCAGCGTGTTTAGGATTTTTACCTTACAACTTTTTCCCAGCTAGAATCTATCTAGGGGACACTGGATCATTGTTCATCGGTTTCATGATTTCAATTTTCTCATTGAATGGATTGAAGAATGCTACATTCATTACCGTTATTATTCCGGTAATTATCCTGGGTGTTCCAATCACTGATACCATTTACGCAATCTTACGTAGAATGTTAAATAAGCAACCAATCATGCATGCTGACAAACGACACTTACATCACCGTCTGATGCAAATTGGATTGACTCACCGTCAAACCGTATTGGTAATCTATGGAATTGCTTTGATATTCTCATTCATTTCATTGCTATATCCAATCTCAACAATTTGGGGTTCCATTTTACTAACGATTGCAACGTTAATCGGGTTGGAACTATTCGTTGAATCAATCGGTTTAGCGGGTAAGGACAGACAACCATTACTAAACGCAATTAAAAAAGTCGTTAAAGAAAACACAAGTAAAGATAACCACTAAAAAAAGAATGGCCATTTTGGTCATTCTTTTTTGTATGGATCATAATCAACTTCAAAGTATTTTTCATCGCCATCATGCATTTCAACACGACCATTTAGTAAATCAATTACTTTTTGTTTAAACTCTTCCACTTTAGGATTATCGATGGCAACAATTACGGACACTTTGTCGGTATATCGAGTGTCGATAATGTTAATGCCACTTTCCTCTAGGTGGTAATTTAATTGATCAAACAGGTTGTAGGCAACGTCGATTGTTATTTCTGTTTGTAAAATCTTTTTGACAATTCCGACGTGTTCGATGGCCTTGGTGGTGGCATTACTGTATGCGCGAATTAAACCACCGGCACCTAACTTAATTCCACCGAAGTATCTAGTTACAACGGCAGCGGTGTTGTGAACGCCAATGTTTTTTAACGCTTCTAGGATTGGCACACCAGCAGTTCCTGATGGTTCACCGTTATCACTAGCGCGTTGAATGGAGTCGTCTTGACCAATCACATAGGCATGACAATTATGAGTGGCTTTTTTATGTTCTTCTTTAACGCTATTTACGAAAGAGATTGCTTCTTCTTCGTTCGCTACTCTAGCGATTGAACAGATGAACTGTGATTTTTTAATATCAATCTCGTTGACACCATTTTCTTTAATTGTGAGATAATCTTTTTCCATTTAGATGTTTTCACCTCAGAATTTAGCTTTTTTGCGTACTTAATTATGGTGATAATTATGATTAAAGATGTTTCTGAATTATACGGTAGACAAGTCAACGCCACGAAGGTTGATGTGAGTCTCCTCAATAACTCAATTGTTCATAAATACGTTCCAATTAAGGTTAACAATAACAATATCTATTGTAAACGATGTGGCCAAAAAACGCCCGTAAACAGGTGTAATTTGCCAAATAATAACTATTATTGTCCAGTTTGCATCAATTTGGATCGGGTAACTAAAAGCATTCCATTAGTGTATGCTGATGAGCCCAATGATTTTGAAGTTAAGCAGCCGGTCTTAACGTGGCAGGGCCAATTAACTAATGAGCAGGAGAAGTGTTCCAATGATATTATCGACGTCTTCGGAAATAACAAGACGCACCTATTATGGGCAGTTACGGGTGCAGGGAAGACCGAAATGCTGTTTAAGGGAATTGAAAAAGCTTTGACTGAGGGCAAACGAGTCTGTATTTCTTCACCACGTGTTGATGTTTGTGTCGAACTATACCCGAGAATTAAGGAGGCGTTTGCCAACACATCGATGGTTCTTCTCCATGGCCGTAATCCACAGCCGTATCACTATGCGCAGCTGACGATTTGCACTACCCATCAACTACTACGATTTTATCGCGCCTTTGACGTATTGATTATCGATGAGGTCGATTCGTTTCCGTTTGTAAATAACGAGGGACTACATTTTGCTGTGGAAAATGCAACGAAGCAAGACAGTGCCAAACTATTTTTAACGGCTACTCCAACCAATGAAATGACGAAGAAGATAAGGGCCAACAAGCTATCAGCTAGCTACTTACCAATTCGATTTCATCGGCATCTATTACCTGAGATTAAATTAAAGTACACCAAGAAATGGCGAGAAAACTTAAAGAAGCAGAAGCTACCGAAGTTACTACTACATAAGATTGCCGATAAGATTAAAGAAAACCAGCGCTTTTTATTGTTTGTACCACGGATTGCTGATTTAAAACCAATTAGCGATATTTTAGCCAAGCAGTTTGACGCTAGTAATTGGGAAACCGTCTTTTCTAGTGACGATAAGAGAATGGAGAAGGTATCCGACATGCGTGAACAACGTAAACTATTCTTGATTACGACCACCATTTTGGAGCGAGGGGTTACCTTTCCAGGAATCGATGTGATTGTGTTTGGCGCAGAAGATGATGTCTTTTCAACCTCATCATTGGTACAAATAGCTGGAAGAGTGGGTAGAAAGCTTGATCGACCAACCGGTGAAGTATTGTTTTTAGCCGAGGAAAACACATTAGCAATAAAAAGTGCGATTAATCAAATTAAGTATATGAATAAGAAGGCGGAAAAATTAAATGGATAGCTGTCTATTGTGCAATAAATTAATGGTATATGACATGTCACTTTCCTTTTTATTGAGCTTTAAACGATTACCGAAACGATACGTTTGTGCGGAGTGTATGAACCAGTTTGCTCGCATCGATGAAACGAGAATATGTAGGGCATGTGGACGTCAGATGGATAAGTCCGGAGTATGTATTGATTGTCAGAAGTGGCACCAATTAGGAGATGATTTCGTGAATGAATCAATCTTCCAATACAACGATGCAATGAAGGATTTTATGCATCGCTACAAGTTCGTCGGGGACTACCAGTTACGGATGATTTTTCAAAAAGAGATTAGAAAAAGGATTAGAAAAGATTTGTTGATAGTACCAATTCCAGTTAGCTCTGAAACTAAGATTAATCGGGGGTTTAATCAGGTCATTGGACTCCTGGGAGATATTGAATATGTCGAAGCCCTAATGGTGAAGGAAAAACGCAAGGTGCGGCAGTCTGAGTTGAACCGTCAACAGCGTATTCACAACAAACAAATTTTCACAATTGATCCTAAAAATGCGTCTCAAATTGTTGATCAAAAGATACTATTGGTCGACGACATTTATACCACTGGAACCACGATTAGACATGCAGCAAGTGTGCTGAGGAAAAAAGGTGCCAAGCAAGTTTTAGGACTGACTTTATGTCGATAATGGATGTTTTATATATATAAAGGATATTTTTTTAGAAGAATTAGATAATCTGTTTTTAAAAATGATAATTAAATGTTAGAATAAGAAAGATAGAATTTATATAAAGCGAATAAAACATTAAAAACTAATTCACGGAAGGAAAATAAACAAATGGCTAACATTTTAAGAAAATGGGTCGAAAGCGATAAGCGTGAAGTTAAAAGACTTAGCAAGCTAGCTGATAAGGTTGAAGCATACGCCGATGAAATCAGCCAACTAAGTGATGACGAACTAAAAGCTAAAACCCCAGAATTTCAACAACGTTATCAAGATGGGGAAACTCTTGATGACTTACTACCAGAAGCATTTGCAGTTGCCAGAGAAGGTGCTACTCGTGTATTAGGTTTAACTCCTTTCCATGTTCAAATCATGGGTGGAATTGTGCTACATGAAGGTAACATTTCAGAAATGAAGACCGGTGAAGGTAAGACTTTGACTGCCACTATGCCAGTTTACCTAAACGCCTTAGCTGGTAAGGGTGTTCACGTTATTACTGTTAACGAATACCTATCACAACGTGATGCTGAACAAATGGGTGAACTATACAACTGGTTAGGCCTATCAGTAGGTGTTAACTTAACCGAAAAGAGTCCAGAAGAAAAACGTGAAGCTTACAATGCTGATATCACTTACTCAACTAATAGTGAAATTGGTTTTGATTACTTACGTGATAACATGGTTGTTTACAAAGAAGACATGGTTCAAAGACCATTGAACTTTGCTATCGTCGATGAAGTTGACTCCATCTTAATTGATGAAGCCAGAACTCCATTGATTATTTCAGGACAAGCCAAAGGTTCTTCGGAACTATACATGCAAGCTGATCAATTTGCTAAGACATTAAAGGAAAAAGATGACTTCAAGATTGACTTGGAATCAAAGACTGTTTCTTTAAATGACCAAGGTATTGAAAAGGCTGAAAAGTACTTCAACTTAAAGAACCTATACGACACTGATAACACTGCATTGACTCACCATATTGATGAAGCGTTGCGTGCCAACTTTATTATGATCAAGGATAAGGATTACGTTGTTTCTGACGACGAAGTACTTATTGTTGATTCATTCACTGGTCGTATCATGGATGGTCGTCGTTTCTCTGATGGGTTACACCAAGCTATCGAAGCTAAAGAAGGAGTAACCATTCAAGAAGAAAGTAAGACAATGGCCAACATTACTTACCAAAACTTATTCAGAATGTATAGCAAACTTGCCGGTATGACTGGTACTGCTAAGACTGAAGCAGACGAATTTAGAGAAATCTATAACATGGATGTTATCTCCATTCCAACCAACAGACCGGTTGCCAGAGTGGACGAACCTGACTTGTTATACCCAACTCTACAATCAAAATTCGATGCTGTAGTTGATGAAATCAAAGAATTACATGCCAAGGGTCAACCAATCTTAATTGGTACTGTTGCCGTTGAAACTTCAGAATACATTTCAAAGCGTTTAGATGATGCTGGTATTAAACACGAAGTGCTAAATGCCAAGAACCATGCTAAAGAAGCTGAAATCGTTGCTAACGCTGGTCAAAAGGGTGCGGTTACTATCGCTACCAACATGGCCGGTCGTGGTACTGATATTAAATTAGGACCGGGTGTTGTTGAATTAGGTGGACTTGCCGTTATTGGTACTGAAAGACACGAATCAAGACGTATCGATAACCAATTACGTGGACGTTCAGGACGTCAAGGTGATCCAGGTCTATCACAATTCTACTTGTCACTAGAAGATGACTTAATGCGTCGTTTCGGTTCTGATAAGATTAAGAACTTCTTGGAAAGAATGAAGGTTGATGGTGACTCAGCTGTTATCAAGAGTCGTTTAATCACCAAGCAAGTTGAATCAGCACAAAAACGTGTTGAAGGTAACAACTACGATTCAAGAAAACAAGTTCTACAATACGATGACGTTATGAGACAACAACGTAGCGTTATCTACAATGAAAGATACCAAGTAATCACTGAAGATAAGTCATTAGATTGGGTTATGAAACCAATGGTTAAGAGAACAATCAACCGCATTGTTAACTTACACACCCAAGGTGACAAGAAGGACTGGGACCTAAGTACAATCCTAGACTTTGCCATTAGTGCACTTGTTAGCCCTGATATGATTAGCCTATCTGACTTAGAAAATAAGTCAGCTGATGAAATCAAGGATTTCTTGGTTGAATTATCTGAAAAAGTTTACAAGGAAAAGAAAGAACAACTATACGACCCAGAACAAATGCTAGAATTTGAAAAGGTTGTTGTATTAAGAGTTGTTGATTCTCACTGGACTGATCATATTGATGAAATGGATCAATTGAGACAATCAATTGGTTTAAGAGGTTATGGTCAATTGAACCCATTAGTTGAATACCAACGTGAAGGTTATCAAATGTTTGAAGAAATGGTCTCAGATATTGATTACGATGCCACAAGATTGTTCATGAAAGCTGAAATCAGACAAAACATCGAAAGATAATAATAAAGCGAAGATGAACAGAAGTTCACTTCGCTTTTTTGGTAAGGAGAGTAAGAATGGAACTAGCTGATGCTAAAAATGAAATAAGTCAAATCAAAAAAGCCATCCAAGGCTTTAGGGGGTCTCTTTGACTTAGATTCCCTTCAAGAAAGCATTGAAATTAATGAAGCAAAGATGGCCGAACCAGGATTCTGGGATGATCCAGAAACAGCCCAAAGCTTCATTAATGAAAATAATCGTTTAAAGAAAAAATATGATAATTTTAATGAACTAAATGAAGAGGCTGAAGACCTAGAGGTGAACCTAGAATTAATCGAAGAAGAAAACGATGATTCAATGATGGAAGAATTCGAAGAGTCTTTAGCACAAACTAAGTCACATCTTGAAAAGTATAGATTAGGGATGCTTCTAAATGGTAAGTATGATGCCAATAATGCCATTTTAGAAATTCACCCAGGAGCGGGTGGAACCGAATCGCACGATTGGGGAATGATGCTATTTAGAATGTACACCAGATGGGCTGATCAAAATGGTTTCAAACTTGAAACACTGAACTACCAAGCAGGAGAAGTGGCCGGAATCGATACAGCCACCATCATGGTTAGTGGTGAAAATGCATATGGATACCTAAAATCAGAAAAAGGTGTTCACCGTTTAGTTCGAATTTCACCATTTGATTCTGCCGGACGTCGTCATACATCATTTGCTTCTGTCGATGTAATGCCAGAACTAGATGATACTGTCGACATCGAGATTAATCCTGCCGACTTACGAGTTGATGTTTACCGTGCCAGTGGTGCCGGTGGACAACACGTTAACAAGACATCTTCAGCAGTTCGTATTACTCATGAACCTACCGGGATTGTTGTGGCCAGTCAAGCTCAACGTTCACAACTACAAAATAGAGAAACTGCCATGAACATGTTGAAGTCCAAACTTTACGAACTTGAAGAAGAAAAGAAGGAACAACAAAAGGCACAACTCGAAGGTGAACAAAAAGAGATTGGTTGGGGTTCACAAATCAGATCTTATGTTTTCCACCCATATTCAATGGTTAAAGACCATCGAACCAACTATGAAACAGCAAAGGCACAAGACGTTATGGACGGAGATCTTAATCCATTCATTAATGCATACTTGCAATGGAAACTAAGCAAAAGAAATCCAGAATAGGGGAATTTAAATGAATAATTTATGGATGACATTGTTAATATTTATTCAGCCAGTACTATGGTTGGGGATATTAAGAAATTACATTATCTACCGTAAGCGTATCAAACGTGAAAGAAATGACTTTAACACATCAATTTCACCAAACAATTTTGAAATGAAACATTTTTGGTTAAGTTTCATCATTTTAGGAATTGTTGGAAGCATCATTTCAATGGTCTTAGGAATTTATCTATCACTTCCTTGGATCATTATCTATGAAGCGTTGATACTAATTAACTTGATTATTATTCCAGGTCAATTCTTTACAGTGTTAAACATAGTAATTGCGACTGCTTTGACATTTGTAACGTATAAATTCGACTTGTTTACGTATATTAACACAGAAGGTATCAACACATCATCTACTTCACTATCAAATGCATTATTGCTATTAGTGACAGTATTTTTTGTTTCTGCATTGTACATGAATATGTTCTTAGGAAACTATCAATCACCAAAGATTTTTAAAAACCAACGCGGTAACAAGGTTGCCGGTTATTTAAACAAGGAATTTGCGGTCCTACCAATTGCCGTATTAATTCCAGGTGATCAAATTCATACATTGATTAGTTGGTGGCCAGTATTTTCAATGGGTCAACACGAATTTACAATCTTTATCCTACCTGTATTGATTGGAATTAGATTTACCATTTTCAAATCAATGCCAAAAGAATTTTTCAAAAAGTTATCAAATCGATTGTTATGGTTAACATGTTTGGGTATTATTCTAGTTGTTGCAACTTACCTACTAAATGGTGTCGATAACATTGAATTGATTTCAATGGCTGTGATGGCAGTATTATACCTATTAGTTTTAATCAGAACTAAGCGTAAGGATAACAATAAGGCTAAATGGTTCTCAGACGCAGTTAATGGCCTAAGGGTAATTGCCGTTAGAAAAGACACCCCAGCTGAAAAGATGGGTGTTGAAATGGGTGATTTAATCGTTGAGGTTAACAACTTCAAAGTAAGTACTGAAGATGACTTCTACAAGGCCACTTTGACTTCACCAACATTTTGTCGATTGAAGGTATTAAACCGCCAAGATCGTATCAAGATTATGGAAAGTGCCATTTATAGTGACTCACCAAATGAACTAGGTGTAGTTGTAATTAAAGAAAAGTAACTTAAGATTGATTTAATAAACATTATTTAAAATGTCATTTAACGAGGAGGCTTTATGGTGACTAAAATTTACCGTTCTCAATCAGATCGATTATTAACAGGATTATTAGGTGGAATTGCCGAATACTTTCATATCAACTCACAACTTTTAAGAATTATTTTTGTTGTTCTATCAATTATTCCGGGCCATCTAATTGGCGGACTATTACTTTATGTAATTTGTTTAGTAATTGTTCCGGCTAACCCCAACGTTTATGGTGGTGGACACACTAATAACAAACAAACTCGACGCAATTTAACTGACGTTGATGAATTTAATGATAAATAAAGGGGTGACACCATGGGAGTGTTAGGTAGAATATTGATTAACACATTGCTATTTATTGCGATTGCAGGTTTCTTCCAAGGTAGCTTTTACGTTGCTTCTTTTGGAACTGCAATTGTGGCTGCAATTGTTTTAGCGATTCTAAACGCATTGGTAAAACCAATATTGTTTATCCTATCCTTACCAATTAACTTGGTAACCTTAGGATTATTCAGTATTATCCTGAATGGAATTATGTTGGAATTAACATCTTTTGTGGTGGGCAATACTTTCCATTTTGCTTCATTTGGAATGGCAGTGATTGTTGCATTGATCATGTCAATTTGTAACGTCATATTGTCAGACTACTAAAAATTTTTTAAAAACATCTAATAACATGATAAAATTATCTTATAACGAAGTGGAGGAAAGACTATGGCATACAGTGTAACGGTCGCAGATCTTGTTGAAAACACTCACCTAGATATTTTCTACGGTGAAGAATACTTAGATCGACCAATTACCACGAGCGATATTTCACGTCCTGGTTTGGAATTAACAGGATACTTTAACTACTACCCATCAAAGAGAATTCAATTACTTGGTATTACTGAAACATCATATGCTAAGGGAATGGATAGTAATGAACTTTTTGATGTAATGAAGAAAATGTGTTTACCAGAAACACCAGCATTTGTTATTTCAACTCAATTAGATCCACCTGATGAATTAATTCGTGCTGCTAAGAACCAACACATTCCAGTATTAGGTTCAAAGTTAACAACTTCTCGAGTACTAAGTAACATGACTAACTACTTGGAAGGTAAATTAGCCGAAAGAAAATCAATTCACGGTGTGCTAATTGACGTATATGGTTTAGGGGTACTAATGACAGGGGACTCTGGAATTGGTAAGAGTGAAACTGCCTTAGAACTTGTTAAACGTGGTCACAGATTAATTGCCGATGATCGTGTTGAAGTATACCAACAAGATGAACAAACACTAATTGGCCAAGCACCAATGATTCTAAGACACCTACTAGAAATTAGAGGAATTGGGATTATCGATGTGATGAATCTATTTGGTGCCGGTGCCGTTCGTTCACAGACTAAGGTTGACTTGATTGTTCACCTTGAAAACTGGTCTGATGACACTCCATATGATAGATTGGGTAATGGCGACGAAACCCGTCGTATCTTTGACGTTGACGTGCAAAGAGTAAGCATTCCAGTTAAGACTGGTCGTAACTTAGCTATCATTATTGAAGCGGCAGCCATGAACTACCGTGCTAAGAAGATGGGTTATGATGCTACAAAGGTATTTGATGATAACCTAAACAGTTTAATTAAAGAAAATTCAGGTAACAAAAAATAATCCTCTTTTTAGGAAGTGAAAAAAATGTCAATTGCGTTAAATCCAATTGCGTTTAATCTGGGACCTATCTTAGTTCACTGGTACGGGATTTTTATTGCCACAGCAGTATTAATCGCTGTTTACCTTTCGGTTAAGGAAGGAAGAAAACGCGGGATTCAACCAGATAATATATACGATATGATTCTATGGGCTTTGCCAGTGGCAATCATTTGTGCCCGTATTTATTATGTTGTATTTCAATGGTCATACTACAGCCAACATCTAAACGAGATTGTTAAAATTTGGGATGGGGGAATAGCCATCTATGGTGCCTTGATTGGTGCGTTTGTCGTGGTATTCTTATACTGTAGAAGTAAATTAATTTCAGTTTGGTCAATGCTTGATGTGATTGCACCAACTGTGATTATGGGCCAAGGGATTGGTAGATGGGGAAACTTCATGAACCAAGAAGCCTTTGGGAAGATCACCAGCTTAGCGTTCTTGAAGTCACTACACTTACCAAATTTCATTATTAATCAAATGTTTATTCAAGGATTTTATCGCCAACCAACATTCTTGTATGAATCACTATGGGACTTGTTAGGATTTGTTTTATTGATGAATCTTCGTCAAATCCAAGGATTCTTCAAACGTGGTGAAGTGGTATTATCTTACGTTATTTGGTACTCATTCGGTCGATTCTTTGTCGAAGGTATGAGAACTGATAGCTTAATGCTATTTGGTGGAATTCGAGTTTCACAATTATTATCGATTATCCTATTTGTAGGAGCAATCGGATTAATGATCTATCGTCGCAAAAATGATTCTGATTTGCCTTACTACCTAGATGGTAGCAAGTTACAATAATTTTAAGGAGCTATATTTATTATGGTAGAAAAAATTGCAGTGTTAGGAGCAGGCTCATGGGGAAGCATGCTTGCTAATATTTTAGTTGAAAATGGTAATGAAGTACGTTTATGGTCATACAAACAATCACAAGTTGATGAACTAAACAACAAGCACACAAACGAAAAATACATCAAAGATTTTACATATCCAAAAGAACTAGTTGCTTATGCTGATATGAAGGAAGCAATTAGAGGCGTTGATGATATTTTATTTGTTGTTCCAGCACAAGTTACAAGAAGTACTGCAAAACAAGTAAACGAAATCTTAGAAGAGCTAGACATGAAGGTAAACATTATTCATGGTAGTAAAGGGATTGAACAAAAGACTTACAAACGTATGTCAGAAGTTCTAGCTGATGAAATCGATGAAAGTCATCGTAAATCAATCTCAGTTATTTCAGGTCCTAGTCAAGCGGAATCAGTTGCTAAACACGATATTACTTTAGTAACTACTGCTTCAGAAAACATCAAAGATGCTGAACATATTCAATCATTATTCATTAATGATTACTTCAGAGTTTATACTAATGACGACATTATCGGTGTTGAAATTGGGGCAGCTCTAAAGAACATTATTGCTATTGGTGCCGGTGCACTTTACGGTCTAGGATACGCTGACAATGCTAAAGCAGCATTGATGACACGTGGACTTGCCGAAATTTCTCGTTTGGGAACTTCATTCGGTGCTAACCCATTAACATTCACTGGACTATCAGGTTTCGGTGATGTGATCGTTACTGCAACAAGTAGTGACTCACGTAACTGGCGTGCAGGATATCAACTAGGTAAGGGAGAGACCTTAGATGATATCGTTAAGAACATGGGAATGGTTATTGAGGGTATCGCAACTGCAGAAGCTGCATACGAACTAGCCAACCAACGTGGCATTGATATGCCAATTACTTCAGCAATCTACAAGGTATTACACAAAGAAATTACAATTGATGATGCAATTTCTCAACTAATGCACCGTAAGGGTAGAGCTGAATTAGATTAATAATTAAGAAATAGGAAAATATGAGAAAATAGGAGTTTATATTCATGAAGAAAATCAGAAAAGCAATTATCCCAGCAGCAGGTTTAGGAACTAGATTCCTACCAGAAACTAAGGCAATGCCAAAGGAAATGCTACCAGTAGTTGATAAGCCAGCTATTCAATTAATCGTTGAAGAAGCTATCGCATCAGGAATTACTGACATTTTAATTATTATTGGTAAGGGTAAACGTGCTATTGAAGATCATTTCGATTCAAACACTGAACTTGAATTGAACCTTGAATCAAAAGGTAAGGATGAAATGCTAAAGGCTGTTAAGAAAACTAACGGTTTGAACATTTACTTTAAGCGTCAAGAACATCCAAATGGTCTAGGTGATGCTGTTCATACTGCTAAGAGTTTCGTTGGTGAAGATCCATTTGTTATCATGCTAGGTGATGATTTAATGACAGATGAAACTCCATTAACTAAGCAATTAATCGACAGTTATGAAGAAACAGGTTCATCAACACTTGCTGTTATGAAGGTTCCTCATGAAGACACATCAAAATATGGTGTTATCAACCCAGCTAAGGAAGTTAGTGACGGGCTATACGATGTTACTAATTTCGTTGAAAAGCCAAACCCAGAAGATGCTCCAAGTGATTTAGCAATTATTGGTCGTTACCTATTAACTGCTGACATCTTTGACATCCTAGAAAACACTAAACCTGGTAAGGGTAACGAAATTCAATTAACTGATGCCATCGATACTCTAAACAAAAAGGGTAAGGTATACGCTCACGAATTCAAGGGTGATAGATACGACACTGGTAACAAGTTCGGTTGGTTACAAACTAACATCGAATTTGGTCTAAAACACCCAGAAGTTTCTGATGAATTAAAACAATACATCAAGGACTTAGCTAAGAAGTTAGATTAAAATTAGTTTGTGTGCAAATTAATGGACAAATGTTTTGTATGATAGTAAAGTATCATATATTAATTCAATGAAAGGGGGAGCTTAATTATGGAAAAGTATGACGTAATTATTATTGGTGCAGGGCCTGGTGGAATGACATCTGCACTATATGCTTCTCGTGCAAATTTATCAGTAATGATGATTGACCGTGGTATCTACGGTGGTCAAATGAACAACACTGCTGAAATCGAAAACTACCCAGGATTCAAATCAATCCTAGGTCCAGATTTAGCAAAAGAAATGTATGAAAGTTCCACAAACTTCGGTGCCAAGTACGAATATGGAACAGTTGAATCAATCGAAGACAAAGGTGATTCTAAGATTGTTAATACTGACCAAGGTAGCTATGAAGCAGGTGCCGTTATCATTGGTACTGGTTCACAATACAGAAAGCTAGGTGTTCCTGGCGAAGACGAATATGGTGGAAGAGGTGTCTCATACTGTGCCGTATGTGATGGGGCATTCTTCAAGAACCGTGAAGTTGTCGTTGTCGGTGGTGGAGATTCAGCTATCTCTGAAGCACTATACCTTGCAGGGTTAGCTTCAAAGGTTACTGTTATTCACCGTCGTGATCAACTACGTGCACAAAAGGTTATCCAAGACCGTGCATTTGCTAACGACAAGATTGAATTCGTTTGGGACACTAACGTAACTGAAGTTGTTGGTGACAACATGAAGGTTACTGGTGTTAAGACTATCAACAACAAGACAAATGAAGAAGGCGAAATCGCTGCTTCAGGTGTCTTCATTTATGTTGGTAACAACCCAATGACTGAACCTTTCAGTAACTTAAACATTACTGATGAAAAAGGTTGGATCAAGACAAACGAACGTATGGAAACTTCAGTAAAGGGTATCTTTGCTATTGGTGACGTACGTGAAAAAGAATTAAGACAAGTAACTACTGCTGTTGGTGACGGTGGTATTGCTGGTCAAAACGCATTCGAATACGTATCTTCATTACACTAAAAAGCGTGATTAAAAAGACTGGTCAAATGGCCAGTCTTTTTTGTGCCTACAAGGAGAACATTAGTTTTAGAAAGTTTGTTCGTATGTTAGAATATTATTAAACTACAGTGAATGAGCCTATAGCTCCGAGTTAAAAACAAAGGAGGACTTTGTTTGGAAATAAAACGTGAAGAGAACAATAAATTTGATTTAGTTTCGAAATACAAACCTACTGGTGACCAACCTGAAGCAATTAGTAAGTTAACTAAAGGTGTTTTAGATGGTCAAAAGAACCAAATCTTATTAGGTGCCACTGGGACTGGTAAGACCTTTACCATTTCTAATGTGATTAAAAACGTTAATAAGCCCACATTGATTTTGTCACATAATAAGACACTTGCTGGACAATTATACAGTGAATTTAAGGAATTCTTCCCTAACAATGCGGTTGAATACTTCGTCAGTTATTATGATTACTACCAACCTGAAGCTTACGTTCCATCAAGTGATACCTATATTGAAAAGGATTCTTCAATTAATGATGAAATTGATAAGCTTCGTCATGCGGCTACTAACTCATTGCTTACCAGAAATGATGTTATTATCGTTGCTTCCGTTTCATCAATCTTTGGATTAGGTAGTCCTAAGGAATACTACAAGCACACCATTCCATTGAGTGTTGGTCAACAAATTGAAAGAGATGAACTACTTAGAAAGTTAGTCGAAATTCAATTTGATAGAAACGATATCGACTTCCAACGTGGTCGTTTCAGAGTCCACGGGGATGTTGTCGACATTTTTCCAGCTTCTGGGGATCAACATGCATACCGAGTTGAATTCTTCGGTGATGAAATTGATTCAATCAAAGAAATCGATACATTGACTGGCGAGTTCATTGGTAAGAAAGACGACATCATCATCTTCCCCGCGACCCACTTCTTGACCGATGATCAAAACATGGACCACGCTTTGAAGGGTATTAAGGAAGAAATGAAGGAACAAGTTGCCGAATTTGAAAAAGAGGGTAAGTTACTAGAAGCCCAACGTTTGAAGCAACGTACAACTTACGATATCGAAATGATGGCTGAAATGGGTTACACCAACGGAATTGAAAATTATTCCAGATACATGGATAACAGACAACCGGGTGAAGCCCCTTACACATTACTAGATTTCTTCCCCGACGATTACCTATTAGTTGTCGATGAATCTCACCAAACATTGCCACAAGTTGGTGGAATGTACAACGGTGATAAGGCCAGAAAAGAACGTCTAATCGAATATGGATTCAGACTTCCAAGTGCTTTGGACAACCGTCCATTGAAGATGCCTGAATTCAAAGAACGTGTTAACCAAGCAATCTACATGTCAGCCACTCCTGGTCCACGTGAACTAGAAGAAACCGCTGAAAAGAACATCGTTCAACAAATCATTCGTCCAACCGGACTATTGGATCCAACTGTTGAAGTGCGTCCAATCATGGGTCAAATGGATGATTTGGTTGGTGAAATCAACGAACGAATTGCCAAAAATGAAAGAACGTTTGTAACCACCTTGACCAAGAAGATGTCCGAAGATTTAACCGACTATCTAAAGGACTTGGGAATCAAGGTTGCATACCTACATTCTGATGTTAAGACACTAGAACGTACCAAGATTATTCGTGACCTTCGTTTAGGTAAATACGATGTATTGGTTGGGATTAACCTTCTAAGAGAAGGGATTGACGTTCCTGAAGTCTCCTTGGTAGCCATCTTAGATGCCGATAAGGAAGGTTTCCTAAGAAATGAACGTTCATTAATTCAAACCATCGGTCGTGCCGCCAGAAATGAAAATGGTGCGGTTATTATGTATGCCGATAACATGACTGATTCAATGCAAAAGGCGATTGATGAAACCGCTAGAAGAAGAAGTATTCAAAAGAAATACAACGAAGACCATGGTATTACACCACATACCATTAAAAAGCCAATTAGAGACCTTATTAGTTACGACAATAATAAGAACGACGATTCATCTAAAGATCACTCATTTGTTGAATCAGACTTCCAAAAGCTATCTAAGAAGGATCAAAAGCAAATGATTGAAACATTGACCAAGGAAATGAAGCATGCAGCTGCTAAACTTGATTTCGAAAAGGCGGCAGCTTTGCGTGATACTGTCATGGAATTAAAGGGTCAAATGTAAGGGGGCAAAAACTTGCAAAACGATAAAATTGTCATTAAAGGTGCAAGAGCACATAACTTAAAAGACATCAGTGTTGAAATTCCTAAGAATAAATTGACTGTTATGACCGGTTTATCAGGTTCGGGAAAGAGTTCATTGGCATTCGATACACTATATGCTGAAGGACAACGTCGATACGTAGAAAGTTTGTCTTCATATGCACGTCAATTCTTGGGTCAAATGGACAAACCAGATGTTGATTCAATCGAAGGATTGAGCCCAGCGATTGCGATTGACCAAAAGACCACTTCCAAGAATCCGCGTTCAACAGTTGGGACCGTTACTGAAATTAACGACTACTTTAGATTGCTATGGGCGCGTGTTGGAACACCAATCTGTCCAAACGATGGCACCAAGATTACCAGACAATCAATTGATCAAATGATTGATGAAGTCCTTGCTTTACCTGAAAGAACTAAGCTTCAAATCTTATCACCAGTCGTTAGACAACAACGTGGTCAACACAAGAATGTCATCGATAAGATTAAGCGTGAAGGTTTCGTTAGATACCGTGTTGACGGTGAAGTTCACGAAATCGAAGATGACGTTCAACTAGACAAGAACAAGTACCACGACATCGAAATCGTGGTTGATAGAATCATCGTTAAAGATGGTATTAAGTCTCGTTTATCAGACTCACTTGAAACTGCATTAAGACTAAGTGATGGTTATGCCGTTGCCGACTTGATGGGGAAGGGTGACAATCTAATCTTCTCCGAACACTATGCATGTCCACTTTGTGGATTTACCGTTAGTGAATTGGAACCACGTCTATTCTCATTTAACTCACCAATTGGCGCTTGTCCAAGCTGTGATGGTTTAGGGATGAAATTAGAAGTAGACGAAAGTTTGGTTATTCCTGACAAGAATAAAACATTAAACGAAGGGGCAATTGAACCCTGGAATCCAATTAGTTCTAAATTCTACCCAAGCTTGCTAGAACAAGCCTGTGAAGCATTTGGTATTGATATGGATACTCCATTTAAAAAGCTTCCTAAGAAGCAACGTGACCTAATTTTATACGGTTCAAACGGAAAAGAATTCCACTTCCACTTCAACAGTAACTTCGGTGGCATTAGAGACACCGACGCACCTTTTGAAGGAGTTATTAACAACATCGACCGTCGTTACAAGGAAACTAACAGTGACTTCACTAGAGACCAAATGCGTCTATATATGACTGAATTAACATGTCAAACCTGTCACGGCTTTCGTTTAAACAAAGAAGCACTAAGTGTGAAGGTCGACGGATTAAACATCAGTGAAGCTACCGACCTAGACGTTGTCAAAGAATTAAACTTCTTCTCTCAATTGAAATTCGGTGAAAAGGATAGCGTCGTTGCTAAGCCAATCCTAAAGGAAATTATCGATCGATTAACTTTCCTAAAGAACGTGGGGTTGGATTACCTAACACTTTCCAGAACTGCCGGAACACTATCCGGTGGGGAATCACAACGTATTCGTTTAGCTACTCAAATTGGTTCAAACCTATCAGGAGTGCTATACGTGTTGGACGAACCATCAATTGGTTTACACCAACGTGATAACGACCGTTTAATTTCTTCACTAAAATCAATGCGTGACTTGGGTAATACACTAGTTGTCGTAGAACACGGCGAAGACACCCAACGTTCTGCCGACTACATCGTTGATATCGGACCAGGTGCCGGAACCAATGGTGGTAATGTTATGGCAGTTGGAACTCCAGATGAAGTCGCTCAAAACGATAACTCATTAACTGGTCAATACCTATCAGGTAAAAAGTTTGTTCCGGTTCCATTCAAACGTCGTAAGGGTAACGGTAAGAAGATTAAGGTTACCGGAGCTTCTGAAAACAACTTGAAGAACGTTACTGCCGAAATTCCATTAGGTGAATTTAACGTTGTAACAGGGGTTTCTGGTTCAGGTAAATCAACATTGATTAACCGTATTGTTAAACGTGCGATTGCACAAAAACTAAACCATAACTCCGAAAAGCCAGGTAAGTATAAATCAATCTCTGGTTACAAGAACATCGATAAGCTAATTAACATTGACCAAAGCCCAATCGGAAGAACTCCTCGTAGTAATCCTGCTACCTATACCGGAGTATTTGACGACATTAGAACGTTGTTTGCTGAAACTAACGAAGCTAAACTTCGTGGATACCAAAAGGGTCGTTTCAGTTTTAATGTTAAGGGTGGTCGTTGTGAAACCTGTCATGGGGATGGAATTCTAAAGATTGAAATGAACTTCCTACCTGACGTTTACGTGCCTTGTGAAGTTTGCCATGGTAAACGTTACAACGCCGAAACACTGGAAGTTGAATACAAGGGTAAGAACATTTCTGATGTCTTGGACATGACTGTCGATCAAGCACTTGATTTCTTCTCATCAATTCCAAAGATTACTAGAAAACTAGAAACCATTGATGAAGTAGGACTAGGATATGTTCAACTTGGCCAATCAGCAACTACTTTGTCTGGTGGGGAAGCTCAAAGAATGAAGTTAGCTTCTGAACTATACAAGAAGTCAGCTGGAAACAATTTATACATCTTAGATGAACCAACCATTGGTTTACACACAGATGATATCAACCGTTTGCTAGTCGTCCTACACGAACTAGTCGAACAAGGTAATACTGTTTTAATTATTGAACACAACCTAGACGTGATTAAGACAGCTGATCATATTATCGACCTAGGACCTGAAGGAGGAGATGGTGGTGGTGAAATCATCGCTACTGGAACTCCTGAAGAAATCGTGAAGGTCAAGGAAAGCTATACTGGTCAATACTTAAAGCCAGTCTTAGAACGTGATACCAAACGAACTAAAGAAGCAAGAAAATAAAAAAAGCGTGGTGACACGCTTTTTTATTTGCCTTTGAAATGACACGCCCGGGTATGTGTGTTATACTTTCTTAGTTGAAAAAATTGAAAGGAGGAAACGATTTGATGAAAGACAATCAAGCCAGAAAAAACGTCGTTGTCATCGGTGGCGGAACTGGTTTACCAGTTATCTTAAATAACCTAAAGAACGTAAATGTCGACATTACCGCGATTGTTAATATCTCGGATGACGGTGGATCATCAGGTCGTTTACGCAATGAAATTAATATTGTTCCTCCTGGAGATATTCGAAATGTCTTAGTGTCATTATCTAATTTGTCAAAGGACAAACTGGACTTATTTCAATATCGTTTCAAAAAGGGCGATCATTTCTTGTCTGAACATTCGTTAGGGAACTTAATCATTGCTGCGATGACAGAAATGAAGGGTGATGTAAACATCGCCGTTGAAGCACTAAGTCAGATGATGGAAATCACTGGGAAGATTTATCCAGCCACTAACGAGAAGTTACAGCTATGCGCTGAATTCGAGGATGGTTCAACCATGACTGGTGAATATGAAATTACCTATGCGGATAAAAAGATTAACCGTGTTTGGGTAGAATCCAGTGATAATCAAGACGAAATCCCACATGCTAATCAAAAGGTCATTGATGCCATTTTGGCTGCTGACCAGATTGTGTTAGGGCCAGGCAGTCTATTCACCAGCATCTTGCCAAATCTAATGATTAAGAACCTAGGAGAGGCTGTTTTAGCGTCTAAAGCGCAGGTGGTATACATTTGTAATATCATGACGCAAAAGGGCGAAACTGACCATTTTTCAGACGCTCAACACGTTGAAGTGTTGAACCGTCACATGAAGTCAAACTTCATTGATGTCGTAATCGTAAACAAACAACCAGTTGATACCGATTTAATTAATCGAGAAGTGTTTAACGAGATTGAAAATCCGGTTAAACACGATGAAAAAGCAATTCAGGCAATGGGATGTGAATGCATCTATGATGACTTCTTAATGTTAAGCCACCAAGGGGCATTCCATGATGGAAAAAAGGTTGCCGATACATTATTCAAACTGGTTTCAAAAAGATAGGATGATTAAAAATGTCATACGCAAGTGACGTAAAAAAGGAGCTAACGACTTTAGAAGTTCATAAGGAAAACGCCAAGGCAGAACTAATGGCGCTAATTCGAATGAACGGTTCGATTTCGTTAGCTAATCGCAAAATTATTTTAAATATTCAAACCGAAAATCCAGCCATCGCTCGTCGTATCTATAAGTTGATTTTAGAATTCTACGAGGTGGAAAGTAAACTTGTTGTTAGAAAGAAAATGAAGTTAAACAAGAACAATGTCTACGTCGTAAGAATTGCTAACCAAGCCCAAGCAATCCTAGATGATTTAGGGATTTTTGATAACTACCAAATCGTGGAAAGAGTGCCAATCGAATTATTAAAGGATGATTCTCAAGTGAGATCATATCTAAGAGGGGCCTTTTTAGCTGGGGGTTCTGTGAACAATCCAGAAACTTCAAGATACCATCTAGAAATCTACTCATTGTACGAAGAACATAATGACATGATTTCTGAAATGATGAACAAATACGAATTAAATTCAAGAACGACCGATCGAAGAAGCGGATACATCACATACTTGAAGGAAGCTGAAAAGATTGCTAACTTCTTGCAATTAATTGGTGCAACCAATGCGATGTTGAAATTCGAAGATGTCAGAATCATGCGTGATATGAGAAACTCTGTGAATAGATTAGTAAACTGTGAAAATGCTAATATGAACAAGGTTGCTAATGCTTCAACCAAGCAAATTTCTAATATTCAATTCATTGATGACACCGTTGGATTGGACAAGTTACCTGAAAAACTATACGAAGTGGCCATTACCAGAATGAAGATGCCGGAAGTTAGTTTGAAGGAATTAAGTGAATCATTGCCAAGTGGGGCAATTTCTAAGTCAGGTATTAATCACCGTTTGAGAAAGATAAATGAATTCGCCGATAAAATCAGAGAAGAAGCCGTTTCATAAAAGGGCACAAAAAAAAGACGTTAACCGAAGTTAACGTCTTTTTTATTATTTAATTATTTTCTTTCAGAACTGTTAGTCATGATGCTATCAATCAATCCATAGTCGACAGCTTCTTGAGCGCTTAAGTACTTATCACGTTCAGTATCTAGGTTAACCTTTTCAATTGATTGACCTGAGTTTTGAGCTAAGATTTCGTTGATCATCTTTCTAGTCTTTAAGATTGATTCGGCAGCAATAGCAATTTCAGTTTGTTGACCTTGAGCACCACCAGAAGGTTGGTGAATCAATACTTCAGAGTGAGGTAAAGCAAAACGCTTACCCTTAGTACCTGAAGAAGCCAAGACACTGGCCATTGATGCAGCCATACCCATAACGATAGTTTGAACATCAGCTTTGATAAATTGCATAGTATCGTAGATGGCCATACCGGCTGTTACAACACCACCAGGTGAGTTGATGTATAAGTAGATGTCTTTTTCAGAATCTTGTGCATCTAGGAATAATAATTGAGCAATGATGGTGTTTGCCATGTTGTCTTCAATTGGACCAGATAACATAATAATTCTGTCTTTTAATAATCTTGAGTAAATGTCATATGCGCGTTCACCATTTGATGATTGTTCAATGACAGTTGGGACTAAATTCATAATTTTATCCTCCCTTGCTTTCAATTCAATTTGAATTATATTAATTTTATCTCAATGGTCAATTAAGGTCAAATGATTTTATTTGACTTAATCACCAATGCATCTGGAGGGAATCGAACCCCCATCGAAAGAACCGGAATCTTTAGTGCTATCCATTACACTACAGATGCATTTCAACAGATTAAACTATAAATGAAAAGGGGGTTAAATTCAAGAAACACACTGAGGTAATTGATTTGCAAACTAAAATTAGCACTGATATACTTAGAGCGTAAGGATTTTATACAGAAAATAACTGTTACAAATTAGTACTGGTTATTTTTTTAAAATTACTGAGCATGTATTATAGACTGATCGGTAAAAAAGTAGTAGTATTTAATCCGTACGTAGTACTCAAATTTATTTCTCTAGGAGGAAAACAGTTATGACTGTAAAAATTGGTATTAACGGTTTTGGTCGTATTGGTCGTTTGGCTTTCAAACGTATCCACGAACTAAACTCAGACGATATTGAAGTTGCTGCTATTAATGATTTAACAACTCCTTCAATGCTTGCATACTTATTAAAATATGATTCAACACATGGTAAATTCCCAGGTGAAGTTACTTCAACCGATAACGGAATCGTTGTTGACGGTAAGGAAGTTCCAGTTTACGCTGAACGCAATGCCGCTGACCTACCATGGGTTAAAAATGATGGTGTTGACTTTGTACTAGAATGTACTGGTTTCTACACTTCAGAAGAAAAATCACAAGCTCACTTAGACGCTGGTGCAAAGCGTGTTCTAATCTCTGCACCTGCAGGTCAAATCAAGACTGTTGTTCCTGGTGTTAACTTGGATACTCTAACTGCTGACGACAAGATCGTTTCAGCTGGTTCATGTACTACAAGTAGTATCGCTCCTACAGCATACTTCTTAAACAAAGACTTTGGTATCAAAGTTGGTACTATGACTACTATCCACGCATTCACTTCAACTCAAGCTATCCTAGATGGCCCTCGTGGTAAGAAGTTCAGAAACAACCGTACTGCTTCAACTAACACTATTCCTCACTCAACTGGTGCTGCTAAGGCCTTAGGTCTTGTTGTTCCAGAACTTGATGGTAAGTTAAACGGTGTGGCTCAACGTGTTGGTATCGTTGACGGTTCATTAACTGAATTAACTGCTATCGTTGACAAGAAGAACGTTACTGCTGACGAAGTTAACGCTAAGATGAAAGAATACACTGAAGGTAACGAAGCATTTGGTTACAATGACGAACCAATCGTTTCAAGTGATATCATTGGTGATACTCACGGATCAGTATTTGATGCTACTCAAACTGATGTTACTACTTTTGGTGATGACCAACTTGTTAAGGTATGGTCATGGTACGATAACGAATGGGGCTTCACTTGCAACATGGTTCGTACTTTACTACACTTCGCTCAACTATAATCTAAATTATAATTTAGCAAGGCATAAGGTGGAGGAGGCAATTGCCTCCTCCATTTTTTATAACAATTACTTTCGGCTTAGAAATTCTTTGAAATAAAGAAATAAATGAAGTATATTGAAATTGTTACATCAATTTTAAATAATTTTTGGGAGGTAATCTAGATTGGCTAAGACAGTTGTTTCTGATTTAGATTTAAAAGGCAAAAAAGTTTTAATGCGTGTCGACTTCAACGTTCCTATTAAAGACGGTGTTGTTGGTGACACAAGTCGTATCGTTGGTGCTATTCCAACAATCAAATACGTAATCGAACATGGTGGAAAGGCAGTTCTATTCTCTCACCTTGGTCGTATCAAGACTGAAGATGACAAGAAGGAACTATCATTACGTCCAGTTGCTGCAAAGCTTTCTGAACTAATTGACAAACCTGTTACTTTCGTTCCCGAAACTGAAGGTCCAAAGCTTGAAGAAGCTATCAACAACATGAATGATGGTGACATCGTTGTTGTCGAAAACACTCGTTTTGAAGATGTTGTAAATGGTGAAAACGTAAAACGTGAATCTGGTAACGATCCTAAGTTAGGTCAATACTGGGCTTCACTAGGTGATTGCTTCGTAAACGATGCATTCGGTACTGCTCACCGTGAACATGCTTCAAACGTTGGTATTGCACGTGCAATGGAAGCAGAAAACAAGCCAGTTGCCGCTGGTTTCCTAATGGAAAAAGAAATTAAGTTTATCGGTGGTGCCGTAAACAATCCTAAACGTCCATTTGTTGCCATCTTAGGTGGTGCAAAGGTTTCAGATAAGATTGGTGTTATCGATAACCTATTAGACAAGGCTGACCACATCATCATTGGTGGTGGTATGACTTACACATTCTACGCAGCTAAAGGTTTCACTATCGGTAACTCATTAGTTGAAAAGGACAAGATTGACACTGCTAAGGAAATCCTAGCAAAGGGTGGCGACAAGATCGTTCTACCTGTTGACTCAGTTGTTGCTCCAGAATTCAACAATGATGCACCTACTCAAGTAGTTGGTGAAAACATTCCTGATGGCCAAATGGCTCTAGACATTGGTCCTAAGAGTATCGAACTATTCGAAAACGTTCTAAGAGACGCTAAGACTGTAGTTTGGAACGGACCTATGGGTGTATTCGAAATGAGTAACTTTGCTAAGGGTACTCTAGCTATTGGTAAGTTCTTAGGTGACTTAACTGACGCTACTACTGTTGTTGGTGGTGGTGACTCAACTGCCGCATGTAACGAACTAGGTGTAGCTGACAAGCTATCACACGTTTCAACCGGTGGTGGTGCTTCACTAGAATACATGGAAGGTAAGACTCTTCCAGGTATCGCCGCTATTACTGATAAATAAGAATAATATCTTTTTAAGATTCGATGTATAACATCGGGTCTTTTTTTTGTATAATAAAAGGAGTGAAATTTTTATTAAAAAAGAGGCGCAATTTGTTAATATCAATTGTTTAGTGATATCATTGGTATATAGCGATTTGTAATAATCTGTTTAAAAGAATAGGAGGTAAAAAATGAGAACTCCTTTTATCGTTGGAAATTGGAAAATGAATTTAACATTACATGAAGTTGAAGAATTCTTAGATGCAGTCAAAGGGAACCTACCAGATCCTAAAGAAGTTGAATGCGCAATCGCTGCATCATCAATTTACATGGATGTATTAACTAGATTTTGTAAAGAAGAAACAAATCTAAAAACTGCCGCCCAAAACTGTTTCTACAAAGATTCAGGTGCATACACCGGCGAAGTAAGCCCGATGGCACTTGCTGATATGGGTGTTAATTACGTTATGTTAGGTCATTCAGAACGTCGCAAATACTTTGGCGAAACCAATAAGATGATTAACAAAAAGGTTAAGGCCGTTTTAGCTAACAATATGGTGCCAATTATTTGTTGTGATGAAACAATGGCCAAGCGAAAGACCTATGATGAAATGAACTGGGTGGTAAATCCAGTCATTGAAGCATTAAAGGGAATTTCAGAAGACGATGCTAAAAAGATTGTTATTGGTTATGAACCAAGTTGGGCAATTGGAACTGGGAAATCAGCCAGTGGTGCTGAAGTTCAAGAAGCATGTTTTCTAATTCGTGAAACATTGAAAGATTTGTATGGTGATGATATTGCCAACCAAATCAGAATCGTTTACGGGGGAAGCGTTAACGCCAGAAATGTTTCAGAAATTATGAGTCAAGACGATGTTGATGGGGTCTTACCTGGAAAGAGCAGTTTAAAGGCCAAAGAATTCATCAAAATTGTCAATTACCAAAATAATTAACAGATTGAACAGTTTTTTATTGAAACTTGGTCTGTAAAATAATAAAATGAAAGTAGCCTTGATTCCGAGGTAACAACTTTCATTAAGGAGAGAATAAAATGTCAATTATTTCAGATATTTATGCTCGAGAAGTACTAGATTCTCGTGGAAATCCTACAGTTGAAGTAGAACTATATACTGAAGCAGGTGCAATGGGACGCGGTATCGTTCCTTCAGGTGCATCTACTGGTGAACACGAAGCCGTTGAATTACGTGACGGTGATAAAAACCGTTTCATGGGTAAAGGTGTTACTAAGGCTGTTAACAACGTTAATAACATTATCGCTAAGGAAATCGTAGGTTACGACGTAACTGATCAAGTTGCTATTGATGAAGCTATGATTAAATTAGATGGTACTCCTAACAAAGGTAAGTTAGGTGCCAACGCTATTTTAGGTGTTTCATTAGCTGCTGCACGTGCTGCTGCCGATGAACTAGGTGTTCCTTTATACAACTACTTAGGTGGTTTCAACGGACACGTATTACCAACACCAATGATGAACGTTATCAATGGTGGTAAGCATGCCAACAACAAAGTTGACTTCCAAGAATTCATGATTATGCCTGTTGGTGCGGAAACTGTTAAAGAAGCCGTTCGTATGGGTTCAGAAACTTTCCACAACCTAAAAGCTATCTTGAACGAAAAGGGTTACTCAACTGCCGTAGGTGACGAAGGTGGTTTTGCTCCTGACTTGAAGAACAACGAAGAACCATTCGAAATCTTAGTAGAAGCTATCCAACGTGCTGGTTACAAGCCAGGTAAAGACGTTTCAATCGCCTTTGACTGTGCTGCTTCAGAATTCTACGATGCAGAAACTAAGAAGTACAACTTAGTAGGTGATGGTAAGTCATACTCTGCTGATGAATTTGTTACATTACTAGAACAATTAGTTGACAAGTACCCAATTATCTCAATCGAAGATCCATTGGATGAAAACGAATGGGCAGATTGGCAAATGGCTACTGAACGTCTAGGTAAGAAAGTTCAAATCGTTGGTGACGATTTATTCGTAACTAACACTGATTACCTACAAAAGGGTATTAAGATGGGTGTTGCTAACGCAATCCTTATCAAGCTAAACCAAATTGGTACTTTAACAGAAACTGTAAACGCTGTTGAAATGGCTAAAGAAGCTAACTACACAGCTATCATCTCACACCGTTCTGGTGAAACTGAAGATACTACAATTTCTGACTTAGTTGTTGCTCTAAACGCTGGTCAAATTAAGACTGGTTCAATGAGTCGTGGCGAACGTATCGCTAAGTACAACCAACTAATGAGAATTGAAGATCAATTAGCTTCAGTTGCAGAATACAAGGGTATCAACTCATTCTACAACCTAACTGAAGAAGCTCGTAACAACGTTATTAACAAATAATAACTAACTGTTACTAAAAAAGCATTGAATTATTTCAATGCTTTTTTTGTACATAAAATTATATGGTATGATTGTTATACCAACTAAAAGAAGGCGAACATATTGCAAAGTGATAATTTAAGACGATTTAAATCAGTGCTGTACGGTTTATTAATTGGACTGGCAGTCGGAATGGTGGTTAGTCTATTTAGAGTATCGATTGAAGGACTATCGGACCAATTCTTAAAACTAGCGAAGGTAGCGCGAACTAATTTATTTGTACTAATTATTTTAATCATCTTGAATTTACTAATCGCATTTTTCGTATATTACTTAGTAAAACGAGATAAAAACATTAAGGGATCAGGGATTCCACAGGTTGAAGGGCAGTTAAACGGTGAATTAGATTATTCATGGTTCTCTGTCTTAAGCAAGAAGTTCATTGGTGGGGTGCTTGCCATTTCCAGTGGGCTATTTTTAGGCCGTGAAGGTCCCTCAATTCAATTGGGTGCTGCTACCGCTCAGGGACTAGCAGATACCCTTAAACAAACAAAACAAGCACGTAAAACGATTATCTCTGGTGGGGCGGCCGCTGGTTTATCAGCAGCATTTAACGCTCCAATCGCCAGTACCTTGTTTGTGCTAGAAGAAATTTATCACAACTTTTCAACATCAGTCTGGTTAACTTCACTTTCAGCTGCAATCAGTGCGAACTTCGTTTCAACTGCGGTCTTTGGTAAAGTGCCGGTATTACACATGAATTATTCACATGTGATTCCACTACATATTTATCCATACTTAATCGGATTAGGAATCGTGATTGGAATCGGTGGATTAATTTATGAGTATGCCACACTTCATGTCAACAATTGGTATGAAAAAATAGACTGGGTACCAAACATTGTCTGGGTATTGATTCCATTTATCCTAGTCATTCCATTTGAAATGTATCTACCCACAATCGTAGGTGGAGGTAGCACAATGGTATTAACGATTGCCAAGGCTGCACCAACCATTACGGTATTGCTATGGTTCTTGTTGATTCGTTTCGTAATGTCAATACTATCCTATTCAACTGGATTACCTGGTGGTATTTTCCTACCAATGCTTTCATTAGGGGCTTTGATTGGGGCGATTTATTCAGAGGTATTGATTCAATTGGGCGTATTACCACAAAGTTATTTTGTTAACTTCATCATCATCTCGATGAGTGGGTTCTTCGCCTGTGTCGGAAAGGCACCATTCACAGCCATCCTCTTAATCACTGAAATGGTTGGATCATTGCAAAATCTAATGTCACTGGCATTCGTCACATTGGTTGCATACGAAGTTACCGACTTATTAGGTGGTAGCCCAATTTACAATGAAATGTTGCAAAAGATGTTGAGCCCACAAAAGTTGTCAACAAGTGGACAACTAAGCAACCTATATTTCTCAGTTCAATTGGGATCAGATATGGATGGTAAAGCCGTTAAATCAATCAATTGGCCAGATGGTTGTTTGATTAGTTCCATCAAAAGAAATGAACAATACATTATCCCAGATGGAGATACAGTTCTAAGAGCTGGGGATAACATTGAAATATCCACAAACTACGACAACCGTGGTTATGTATATACACATGTGGAAAAACTAACATTAGATAATTAAAATTTTGATTAATTGGCATGTTAGAAAGTATTATGATAAACTAAACAGTAAAGATAAAGTTAAAGATGAAACCTATGTATTTTAGGTAGGAGGCAACGAATTGTATAATTTCTTAATGAATATAATTTGGATTGACAGTGTATTAATTATCATCGCTGTCTTGATGCAACCAGCAAAGACTAACAACGATGCAATGTCTTCTTTAACCGGTGGTGCTGATGATTTGTTTGCCAACTCTAAGCCACGTGGTTTTGAAGCCTTTATGCAAAAAGTAACAGTTGTATTATTGATTATTTTCTTTGCATCAGCATTAGGATTAGTTTGGTTATCATCACACTAGTTGATAAGACTCCTGTAATTTTTACAGGAGCTTTTTTTATGTGAAATCGAAAAACCGTTTAGGATAGACGGTATAAAAATGTTAGAATACTAGATATGAGTTATCGAATTTGATTTAAGATCGAAAATTTAAAACTTAAGGAGTAAATCGTGGAAGATAATAGTTTAAAACAAGAAATTCATGCTGCTCTTCAAAAATTCCCCAATCGCGAATTTTCAGTAGAAGAACTAGCAGATGAATTAGGATACCATGGTGCAAATGCATTTAAACTAATTGTCCAATCATTAGCTGTGTTAGAACGCGAAAAGACAGTTATGGTTACTGAAACAGGCAATTTTAAGTTAAACGTGCAAGGTGAAACAATCGAAGGTACTTTTCATGCAAATCCAAAGGGGTTCGGATTTGTTAACTATGACGAAAACCTAGAAGATGCATTCATCGCACCTGACAACACACTACAAGCAATGAACGGTGATACTGTTCAAATTGAAATTGTAAGACGTGCCGACCAAAACTCTGGTAAAGGTCCAGAAGGTAAGGTTGTAAACATCGTTGAAAGAAACTATGAACAAGTAGTTGGGGAATTCACCCGTACTGACGACGATCATGGCTACGTTGGTCAAGTTAAGCTAAAAGAAAAGAAGCTTATTAACTACAAGTTTTACGTTACAGGTGTTGGTCTAAAACCTACACCAGGTGAAGTAATTACTGCCGAAATTACTGAATACCCAAATGCTGACCACCCAGATTATATGGTTGGTATCGCTAAGGAAGTAATCGGAAGCGTTGATGACCCTGGAATCGACATCCTACAAATCGTATACGCTCACGATATTCCAGCTCAATTCCCAGAAGACGTATTGCAAGAAGCAGACGCGATTCCAGAAGAAATTAGTGAAGAAGAAAAGCAAGGTCGAGAAGACATTACTGATCAAACACTAGTTACTATTGATGGGGAATCATCAAAGGACTTGGATGACGCCGTTACTGTATGGAAATTACCAAATGGTAACTACCACTTAGGTGTGCACATTGCCGACGTTTCTCATTACGTAAAACCAGGTAGTCTATTAGACGAAGAAGCATACAAGCGTGGTACTTCTGTTTACTTAACTGACAGAGTTATCCCAATGCTTCCAAGAAGATTATCAAACGGAATTTGTTCATTGAACGAAGGTGAACTTCGTCTATGTATGAGTTGTGATATGGAAATTAACCCAGCCGGAAATGTTGTTAACCATCGTATTCACCCAAGTGTGATGAAATCTAAGGCTAGAATGACTTACAAGGCTGTAAATGACATCCTAGAAGCACATGATGAAAACACTATGGAACGTTACAAAGACTTAGTTCCTATGTTTGAAGAAATGGGCGAACTACACAAGATTCTATACAAACAACGTCGCCGTCGTGGTGCCATTGACTTCGATGATAACGAATCAGAAATCATCGTTGATGAAACTGGTCACCCAATCGACATTAAGCTAAGAGTTCGTGGTACTGCTGAAAGAATGATTGAATCATTCATGTTGGCTGCCAATGAAACCGTTGCTGAACATTACTGCAAAGCTCATGCACCATTCATCTATCGTGTTCACGAAACACCAGATGGAGAACGTGTGAAGAACTTCTTCGAATTCTTAACTGCATTCGGTGTAGAAGTTAAAGGTGACCCAGATCACTTGAAGCCAAAGGTATTACAAAACGTATTGAAGAAGGTTGCTGGTAAGCCAGAAGAACCTGCCGTATCAGTTATGATGCTTAGGAGCTTGAAGCAAGCTAGATATACTGACCAACCACTTGGTCACTTTGGTCTAGGTGCTGAATTCTATACTCATTTCACTTCTCCAATCAGAAGATACCCAGATACAACTGTTCACCGTTTAATTCACCACTATGAAGACAACGGTATCAACAAGGAATCAAAGGCCAAATACGCCGGATTACTTGAAGAAATTTCAGACCATTCATCAAAGGCAGAACGTCGATCAATCGATGCAGAACGTGATACTGATGCAATGAAGAAGGCTGAATACATGGCAGACCACATCGGAGAAGAATTCGATGCAACTGTTAGTTCAGTGCTTAAGTTTGGTATGTTTATCGAACTTGAAAACACTGTTGAAGGATTAGTTCACATTAGTCGTATGAAGGATGACTACTATGAATACATTGAAAAGTACCTAGCACTTGTTGGTAGAAATACTCACCGTACTTACAGAATTGGTCAACCAGTTCGTGTTAAGGTGGTTAACGTTGACGTTGACCAAAGTGCTGTCGACTTTGATATTGTTAATCCAGAAGACACACCAATGTCTAAACTAAAACCTGAAAGCCACAGTAATGGTGCTCACGGTCGTGGTGGAAGAAACAACGGTGGTCGTCGTAACAACAGAAGAAACGACAACAAGAATGGTAAGTTTGGTAGAAACAACAATAACCGCCATTCAAGAAACAACAACCGTAATGGTCGTAATCATTCCAATTCAAAACATTAATTGGTTGAGAGGTGATTGATAATGGTTAAGAAGAAACCAACTAATAAAGACGATAACTTGGTTGCGCAAAATCGCAAAGCTCGTCATGATTACCGTGTTTTACAAACCTATGAAGCGGGAATTGCATTGACCGGGACTGAAATTAAGTCCGTTCGTGCGAGTCGTGTTAATCTAAAGGATGGGTTCGCCCAAATCAGAGATGGCCAAGCAACATTGATGAATGTTCACATTAGTGAATATGAACAAGGTAATCAGTTCAATCATGATCCACTTAGAAATCGTAAATTGCTTTTACACAAACAAGAAATCAAGCGCCTAGCAAAGGAAACAGACAAAAAGGGAGTTACAATCGTCCCTTTGAAGATGTACCTTAAGAAAGGTTTTGCTAAGGTCTTGATTGGTGTCGCTGAAGGTAAGCATGAATACGATAAACGTGAAACAATGAAGAAACGTGATCAAGAACGTGAAATCTCACGTGTTTTAAAACACTACTAAAAAAAGCGTCCCGTTATGGGGCGCTTTTTTGCGATGTGAATTTATTGTATATATGATAAAATCATATATAGAGGTGTTATAAATGAAACCTTTTATTCACAATGACTGGTGGGATGTATTGAAGCCAGAATTTGAAAAAGAGTATTACCAAGATTTACGTAAATTTTTAGTTGAAGAATATGAAAATCATGAAATCCATCCAAACGCTAACCAAATCTATGAAGCATTTGAATGGACCCCATTCTCAAAAGTAAAAGTGGTTATTTTAGGACAAGACCCATACCATGAACCCAATCAAGCACATGGTTTGAGCTTTTCAGTCCTACCTGGAGTGAAGGTGCCACCTTCGCTTAGAAATATCTATAAGGAATTAGAAAGTGATTTAGGCATCAAACCGGTTAATCATGGCTATCTTGAAAAGTGGGCCAAACAAGGAGTTCTATTGTTGAACTCAGTACTGACCGTAAGGGATGGAATTGCATTTTCCCACAAATCAAAGGGATGGGAAAAATTAACCGATACTGCAATTGAAAAGTTATCACAACGACCTGAACCAGTCGTATTTATCCTTTGGGGGAGAGCGGCTAGGGACAAGGTGAAGTTGATTAATGCCAAGACCAATATTGTGATTGAATCAGCTCATCCAAGTCCATTGTCAGCGCACCGTGGTTTCTTCGGATCCAAACCATTTTCAAAGACTAATATTGCCTTAGAATCATTAGGCGAAAAGCCAATTGATTGGCAACTACCAGAACACGTTACAATCCATTAGGAGGAAAAATATGAGTTTACTAGATGAATTAAAAGAAAAGATTAGTGGTTTAAACAAGAAAATCGTTTTCCCAGAAGGAGACGATATCAGAATTATCGAAGCAGCTAGTCGTTTAGCTGACGAACAACTAATCCACCCAGTCCTATTAGGTGACCCAGAAGAAATTAAACAAAATGCCGGTGACTTCAACCTATCAAACGTTGAAATTGTCGACATTAACAACTACCCAGAAAAAGATTTCGAAGAAATGCTAGATGCATTAGAAGAACGTCGTAACGGTAAGAACACCCGTGAACAATTAGCTGAATGGCTAAAGGATGCTAACTACTTCGGTACTATGCTGGTATACATGGACAAGGCCGATGGAATGGTATCAGGTGCAGCTCATGCTACTGGAGATACTGTTAGACCAGCTCTTCAAATCATCAAGACCCAAGAAGGCATGCGTCGTATCTCAGGTTCATTCTTGATGCAAAAGGGTGACACTAGATACATCTTTGCCGACTGTGCCATTAACATCGAACTAGATGCTAAGGGAATGGTTGAAGTTGCTAAGCAAAGTGTTATCACTGCTAAACAATTCAACATCGATCCCAAGGTTGCATTCCTAAGTTTTTCAACTAAGGGTTCAGCTAAGGGTGACATGGTAACCAAGGTTCAAGAAGCAGCTTCAATGGCCAAAGATGAACTAGATGTTCCTTCAGACGGTGAACTACAATTTGATGCTGCATTAGTACCAGAAGTTGCTAACAAGAAGGCACCTGGTTCAGAAGTTGCTGGACAAGCTAACGTTTTCGTATTCCCTGAACTACAATCAGGAAACATTGGTTACAAGATTGCTCAACGTCTAGGTGGCTTTGAAGCATTTGGTCCACTACTACAAGGTTTGGCAAAACCAGTATCAGACCTTTCACGTGGATGTGTCGCTGAAGATGTTTACAACGTTGCAATTATTAACGCAATCCAATCTCTATAAGCAAAAGGAGGGATGATTCTTGGTTAAAGTTAACGTAGGATCACCTGATGAAACAAAAGAATATGGTGAACAATTGGCACCATTATTAAAGGCTAAGGACGTCATCTTATTGGATGGTGACTTAGGTGCTGGTAAGACTACTTTCACCAAAGGATTAGCCAAGGGCTTGGGTATTAAACGTAATATCAAGAGTCCTACATTTACCATTATCCGTGAGTATCAAGGTGGCAGATTGCCGCTTTACCACATGGATATCTATCGTTTAGATGATGGTAGTGGGGATGAACTAGGACTAGAAGAATACTTCAACGGTGACGGTGTTAACGTTATCGAATGGTCTGAATTCATTGCCGATGAACTACCCGACGACTACTTGAAAATTGTTTTCCGTCGTGATGACGAGAAGGGTGAAGATTTCAGAACCATTTCATTTGAACCAAGCGGCAAACGTTTTGAAGACATCGTTAAGCAAATTTTTCCACAGGTGGAAAAGTAGCGATGTGTAATTTAGAGGTGCGTTGTGCACAACCAGACGATGCAGCTAAGTTAATCGAATTGATTGCACAATTAAAACAAGAATCAGACCAATACACGATTGATCCAAATATCGGTAATTTATCCTTAGATGACCAAGCTCAACAGATTATGTTGGTTAATCAAACCCGTAGTTTTATCATTGGCCTAGCATTTTTGGATGATCAACCGGTAGGGATGATTCAAGTTCAAGAACTACAAGATTCCGGAATTGGTGAGTTAGGGATTGCCGTCTTGAATCAATATAGTCATCAGGGAATCGGTGGCCAGTTGATGGACTTTGTCATTGATTGGGCAACCTATGACAGTAACTTATCCACATTGGCACTGGTTGTGAAAAAGACCAACGAACACGCAATTCACTTATACGAAAAAAGTGGCTTTACCGTGGTAAAGAAAAGGGTAATTAATGCACTTGGTAGTGTTTTATCCACACAAGAAATGCAATATAACCTAAAAAAATAAGCACCCAGATGGATGCTTATTTTTTTACCTTGATGAATGACTTGATGACTTCATCGTCAAAGTTTTCTTGTTGATAAATTAAAATATTAGCGCAAGCTAAACTATCATCTAGCGCATTGTGATGATGGTGAAGTCTAATTCCTAAGTTGGCACAAACCGTATTTAGCTTGTGATTCTTAAACTCAGGAAAAAGATACTTACAAGTCTTAACCGTGTCTAATGTTTTATAGATTGGAACGGTTAGGCCATAACGCATTAGGGTACGTGCCAATACACTATTATCGAATGAGTTATTGTGAGCAACTACTAATTGATCCTTGGTAAAGAATTGCTTGATTACCGGCCAGATTTCAGGAAAGGTAGGCGCGTCAGCGACATCGCTTTCGTGAATGCCGTGAATATCAACGTTTCGATAATTAAAATCGGTTTCCGGATTAATTAGAGTATAGAATTCATCAACAACCTTGTTATCGCGCACAACGGTCAGCGCTAATGAACAGGCACTAGCTCGTTGATTATTGGCAGTTTCAAAATCAATTGCAACGAAGTTCATTAATAACGTCCTTTCGTTTTATTCTTTCAACATTATAACATGGTCTTAGTATATGATATCGTGGTAAAATTAAAAATGTACTAATACGAGTTTACTCGTTTTAAATATTAAAAGTATGTGATTTCTATGAATAAACTCGTATAAATTATGATAATTAAGGAAAATGATTAAAATGGAAAAAATTAAGCTTTTAAAAAATGAACCATTATCAAAATATACATTTACAGAAACTGGTGGACCTGCTGACTTGGTTGCCTTTCCGAAAAATACAGATGAAGTCAGAGAATTACTATCAATTGCAAAACGTGATGATCTACCAATTACCGTTTTAGGAAATGCTAGTAATTTAATCATCAAGGATGGTGGCATTAGGGGATTAGTCATCATCTTAACTGAGATGAACGAAATTACATCTCACGATGATTTAGTAATTGCTCAAGCAGGGGCTAGATACATTGATACTACCATTGTTGCTCAACAACACGGTTTAACCGGGATGGAATTCGCTGCCGGAATTCCAGGTAGTATTGGAGGAGCAGTCTTCATGAATGCTGGTGCTTATGGTGGGGAAACCGCCGAAGTGATTGATTCAGTCACTGTTTTAACACCAGAAAACGAAATCAAGACACTATCAAATAGTGAACTAGATTTCGGTTACAGACACAGTGCTGTTCAAGACCAAGACGACATCGTTTTGGAAGCGACATTTAAGTTATCCACTGGGGATAAAGACGAAATCCAAGCAGAAATGAATCATCTAAATGAATTACGTGAATCCAAGCAACCACTTGATCTACCATCATGTGGAAGTGTCTTCAAGAGACCAGAGGGTTACTTTGCTGGTAAGTTAATTCATGATGCAGGTCTTCAAGGATACCAATCAGGTGGTGCCCAAGTATCTAAGAAACATGCTGGGTTCATTGTGAACATTGACAACGCTACTGCTACCGATTACTTAGACGTAATTAAGCATGTGCAAGAAACTGTTTACGCTAAAAACAAAGTACATCTAGAAACGGAAGTAAGAATTATCGGACAAGACAAATAGGGGGATAATCCATGCAGCTTATTGAAATTATTTTATTTTTAACGTTACTACTGCTTCTATCAACAATCATTAATCACTATGTTAAGGCCATTCCGGTTAGTTTAATCCAGGTCGTTTTCGGATGTGGATTAGCATTGATTGGTAACTTTAGCATTAACCTAAGTACAGACTGGTTTTTACTATTATTCATTGCACCGTTGCTATTTAATGACGGGCGTCGTTTTCCAAAGGATGAACTTTGGGAATTGAGATGGCCCATCTTCGCAAATGCAATCATCTTAGTATTTATCACCATGTTCTTTGGTGGTGTGTTAATTTATAAATTAATTCCATCAATGCCACTTCCAGTAGCATTCTCATTAGCTGCAATTTTATCACCAACCGATCCAATTGCCGTTGAATCAATCGCCAAAAAAGTACGTTTACCCAAAAACATTTTGCACTTGGTAAACGGAGAAAGTTTAATCAATGATGCTAGTGGTTTGATTGGTTTTAAGTATGCCATTGCCGCAACCGTTTATGGTGCCTTTTCATTGAAGAGTGCCGTAGGAGATTTCTTCTACATCAGTATCGTTGGTGCCATCATTGGGGTAGTTACAATGCTAGTTATCTCATTAGTTCGTAAATGGTTGTACAAGAACGGTTTAACCAACTTAGTATTTAACGTGGTTCTACAAATCGTTTCACCATTCGTTATTTACTTACTATCTGAAGACGTTTTCCATGCTTCGGGGGTAATTGCGGTGGTCACAGCCGGAATTGTCTACCATGTGAACAACACATCAACGCAATCATCATCAGCTGAATTACAACTGATTAGTGAACAAGCCTGGAACATTATCGTTTACCTATTAAACGGAATCGTGTTCTTGATTCTAGGGATTGAACTTCCATTTGCGATGGAAGCCGTTATTAACGACATGAAGTTCAACACCTTCCAATCAATTGGTTATGCCGTTGTGACATGGTTAATTATTCTAATTATCCGAATTGTGTGGATTATTCTATACGAAATCTGTCACAACCTAATTACCACTAAGAAGGTTGGACCAATCGACATTAGAACAGCAAATATTGTTGGTTTTTCAGGTGTTCGTGGTGCCATCACCATGGCCGGAATTCTTTCCATTCCATTGATTACCGTCCAAAACGAGGCGTTTCCTGATCGTGAATTAGTACTATTCATTGCATCGATTGTCATCGTTTTAAGTTTACTAGCTGCGGTAATTGTGTTGCCATTGATTTCAAAAAACGATCCGGTCGTTTCTTACAACAATGATAACCATTGGAGTGAAGAAAAGGCGCGTATCTACGTGTTAAACTACGTGATTGATGACATTAAAAAAATGGACCATTCGGACAAACACATTTGCAATATTTTAATCGATCAATGCGAATTGATGATTAGACAACTATCTTCAATCAAACCGGATGAGTTAGAGAAGAGTATTCGTTCATTGGCCGTTGAATATGAACACCAAGCTGTTAAGAAATTAGTCGCAGACAAGGTTGTTACTAGCAAGGAAGCCAATGCGATTAACTATCAAATTAACCACCGTGAATTGAAGAACCTAGTTGCATTTAACGATTTCAACTTAAAACTAGAATTCATGTCAGCCATTCAAACAACCAAGTTATGGCTATTCAAACAACGTTCTGACAAGAAACAAAAACTAAAGATTCAAAAGGCGTTGATTATGATCAATGACTATACCGTTCAAAAGCTAAAAGAACATGGTGATTCTAAAGTAATTAACTCAATTGTGGATGAATACACCAACCTTAGTTTGGCTTTAAGAACTCGTTCATTGGATTACGAAAAATACTACCGTATTGCCAAAGAACGTGAACTAGAAGCTTACCGTAAGGGCATTCAAGAATTATTGATCAACGATAAGATTAGTTTGAAACTTGCTTCTAAGTTAAGACAAGAGGTTAACTACGTTGAAAATAATGAATTAAGCACAGACTAAAAAAAGACAGCCATATTGACTGTCTTTTTATGATTCTTTTGATTCTTTCACATCTTTTAGAATTAGGTATAAAATCCAGTAGATAAAGCATTGAACGATTGTCATGATTACGACAAATACTAACATTTTCAACGTCCACATCTCAGTTAATTGTTTGATCACCAAGCGAGGTGAGAATAATAAGTAGATGGTGTGGAATCTAAGGAATCTACCAACGTAAATTCCAATTGATGAAACGACGTTTAAAGCAAAGATTAGCAACACTTTCGCCACTTTAGAATGGATTGAGAAGAATGCGAAGCAACGGTTTACGATTTGGAATAATCCGTAGAAACCAAGCATTGAACATCCTAAAGCACTAATCATTAAGAATGAATAGTTCATCCACATGTGAGCTGATAATCTTAGTAGTCCGTTCGTTCCATATGGTTGAAGTAGTGATAAATGGAATAAGTCGGTCAATAGGTAGGGAGCATTTGGATAGAAAATTAACCAAAGTGCAAAGATTGGCCAAAAAATCCATGACTTTTCAACGTACTTATTTGTTAGTTCCAAACTCAGTTCAATGGGGATGTAACCCAAGAAGGTGTTTAATACTAAAAATTCAAACGGTGGCTTTGCGACCACGAATAAAAATATTATCCACAAAATGAAAAATAGGCGTACTTGCCAACGTGCGTTTTTAAACATGATTTGGACCCCTCAATATATTGTTAACCCTATTTTAAACCTTAAACGGCAAATATTGAATGATTATTACTTAAAAATTCTATCAAAAATGATAATGCTAAAAATAAACGAAAATGAGTGATATAATATAGAGTATGAATGAAATTATGGAGGAATAGGTATGGGGATAAATTGGAGTAACATCTTAACACTAAGCAACCTTTTAGATATCTTAGTTGTTTGGTTCATTATCTATGAGGTGATTATCTTACTTAAGGGCACAAAAGCTGTCCAATTATTCCGTGGTGTTTTAGTAATTGCCATTGTCAAAATTATCAGTGTAATCTTCGGATTCACAACCGTATCATACTTAACTGACCAAGTTATTAACTGGGGAGTTATCGCGATTATTATTATTTTCCAACCTGAAATCAGACGTGGCCTAGAACATTTAGGTCGTGGTTCAATTATTAAGCACGCACAAAATCAAAACGTTGAAAATGAAAAGATGATTTTGGAACTTGATAAAGCCATCCAATATATGTCAAAGCGTAGAATTGGTGCTTTAATGACCATTCAAATGGATACCGGATTGGAAGACTACATCGAAACTGGAATTAAGTTAGATGCTGATATCACTGGTGAACTTTTGATTAATACATTTATTCCAAACACACCATTGCATGATGGTGCCGTTATTATCAGTAATAACCGTGTCGCCGTAGCAGCTGCATACCTACCATTGTCACAAAGTAACCTAATTCCAAAGGAATTGGGAACTAGACACCGTGCAGCCGTTGGTATTTCTGAAGTAACTGATGCCTTAACCATTGTTATCTCTGAAGAAACAGGGGAAGTATCAATTACGAAGAACAACGAGTTATTACGTGGAATGAATAAGGACGACTATATGAAGTTCTTACGTGATCAATTGATTACTAAGCAAGATTCAATGAATAAGAACTTATTTACAACCATCTTTAATTGGTTCGACAAAATCAAGCAATCAACAGGGGGGCAAAAGTAATGAAGAAGTTTAATAGCCCATGGTACCTAAGATTATTGGCATTGATTTTTGCAATCTTATTATTTGCTTATGTTAACCAATCAAAACTTTTTGGTTCAGGCAGTAACTATGGTAGCTCTGAAGACATTACTCAATTGACTTCTAACAAGTCAGCTAATATCTCAGTGCCACTACAATTAAACGTTGATAACAGCAAATACTTTGTTACCGGATATCCTGAAAAGGTATCAGTTAAGATTGTAGGACCCACAGCGTTAGTTACTACCACAGTCAATACACAAAACTTTAAGGTTTACGCTGATCTTTCCAGACTAGGTGTGGGAACTCATAAGGTTCGTTTGTATCAAGATGGTTTAAATAACGAATTAAGATACTACATGAACCCAAGTTATATCTACGTTAATATTCAACCTAGAAAGACAGTGGAATTCCCAGTTAAAGCCGAATACGAATCAGCTAACATTGCTGACGGTTATTCAGCTGGCAAACCAGTCCTAGGAACTAACAAGGTCAAAGTGACTGGAGCAGCCAACGAAATTGCTAAGATTAAGCAAGTTGTTGCTAAGCTAAGCATTCCACAAAACACCAAGAAGTCAGTTAGCTCTTCAGCTGTTTTAGAAGCATTAGACTCAAAGGGTCGAATTGTTAACGTCATCTTGACGCCATCAACAACTTCTGTTAATTTGCCAATAAGTAGTGGAAATAATAAAAACGTTTCACTAAAACTAAAAGTTGAAAATGGCTCTAGTAACCAAAACTATGAACTAACATCAGACACTGATAAGGTGAAGGTTTTTGGAACGAAAAAAGAGCTAGAATCAATTGATAATGTAGTCGCTTATGTTGATGTTTCTGGAATTACATCAAAGAAAGTGGTTAATGTGGAATTAGATAAGAATCTAAATAACGTTACTGGTTTCGATCCTGAAAATATTAAAGTAACAGTTATTCCACAATAGATTTTAAAGAATCGAATGATGAATGGAGATAAAATTATGAAGTATTTTGGAACAGACGGAGTTAGAGGGGTAGCTAATAAAGATTTAAGCCCTGAACTAGCTTTTAAATGTGGACGTGCTGGTGGTTACATTTTAACCAAGCACAGCCAAGCAGAAGGACAACCCCAAGTATTAGTTGCTAGAGACACAAGAATTTCTGGTCAAATGCTAGAAAGTGCTTTAATTGCTGGTCTACTATCAGTCGGAATTGAAGTTCTTCAATTGGGTGTTGTTACAACTCCAGGTGTTGCATACCTTGTTAGAACTCAAGGTGCTGCTGCCGGTGTTATGATTACAGCATCACATAACCCAGCGGAATACAACGGTATCAAGTTCTTCGGTTCAGATGGTTACAAGTTATCAGATGAATTAGAAGAAGAAATTGAAGCAATTCTAGAAGCTGACAAGGATGATTTACCACGTCCATCAGCTAAGGGTCTAGGTAGCGTTGATGATTATTCAGAAGGTAGTCAAAAATACATTCGTTTCCTAGAACAAACTGTTCCTGATGATTTATCAGGCATGAAGATTTGCGTTGACTCAGCAAACGGTGCAACAAGCAATTTAGTATCTCGTTTATACGCTGACTTAGGTATCGAATTTGAAACCATGGCAACTATGCCAAATGGTATTAACATTAACGACCAAGTTGGTTCAACTCACCCAGAACAACTACAAAAGATGGTTGTCGAACAAGGTGCTGAAATTGGACTAGCATTTGATGGTGATGGTGACCGTTGTTTAGCTGTTGATGAAAACGGTGAACTAGTCGACGGTGACAAGATTATGTACATTTGTGGTAAGTACATGTCAGATCACGGTCGTTTAAAACAAGACACTGTGGTAACTACAGTTATGAGTAACTTAGGTATGTACAAGGCAATGGAAGCAAACGGTATGCACAATGTTCAAACCAAGGTTGGAGACAGATATGTTGTTGAAGAAATGAACAAATCTGGTTACAACTTAGGGGGAGAACAATCAGGACACATCGTCTTCTTAGACTTCAACACTACCGGTGATGGATTACTAACCAGTTTACAATTACTACACGTAATGAAGGACACTGGTAAGAAGTTATCAGAACTTGCTGGTGAAGTAACTAAGTATCCACAACAACTAATCAACGTTAAGGTTAGCGACAAAGATGGTGCTCAAGCTGATGATCAAGTTAAAGCAGTTATCGCTGAAGTTGAAAAAGAAATGAACGGTGACGGTCGTGTTCTAGTTCGTCCTAGTGGTACTGAACCACTTCTACGTGTGATGGCAGAAGCCCCAACACAAGAATTAGTAGATGGCTACACTAAACGTATTGCAGACGTTGTTCAAGAACGTTTTGGAATTGAATAAAAAATTAAAAGCAATCTAATTAGATTGCTTTTTTTATTGTCATTTTTTACCGTGAATTTGTCCATACCAATTTTATAAATGGTATAAAATGAGTCGAATTTAATCTTAATTTTTGTTTCTATTATGCTTATTGATACCAACATGACGCAATTTTTTACTTTTTTTGCATAAACTATACCAATTTGACATTTATCAATTGACATTGATAATTAAAACTTGTAATCTAGAATATGTCGAAAATGATAAAAAAGATATAAATTTATTTAAAACAATTAATAAATAAAGAGTGAAAGGAAAATATAATATGTGTGGAATTGTTGGTGTAACAGGGAACAAAAATGCCGTTGATATTTTAGTTAATGGTTTACAAAAGCTAGAATACCGTGGTTATGATTCTGCTGGATTATACGTAAACGATGAAGGTAAGAAAGATTACCTTGTAAAGAGAACCGGTGCGATTAGTAATCTAAGAGACGCCGTAAATGATATGAAGATTAACGGAAGTGCAGGAATTGCGCATACTAGATGGGCTACTCATGGGGGAGTAACTGTCGAAAACGCACATCCTCACTTCTCACAAGACAAGAGATTCTACCTAGTTCACAATGGTGTTATCGAAAACTACCGTGATCTAAAGGAAAAATACCTAAGTGACGTTGAATTCACTTCACAAACAGATACAGAAGTTGTTGTTCAATTAGTTGATCACTTCGCTGTAACTGAAAATCTAAATGCTAAGGAAGCATTTAAGAAGACTCTATCACTACTAAAGGGTGCTTCATACGCATTCCAATTAATGGATAGAGAAGAACCAAATACTATCTACGTTGCTAAGAACAAGAGTCCGCTATTAATCGGTCTAGGTGAAGACTGCAACGTTGTATGTTCAGATTCTCTAGCAATGCTAAATGTTACTCATGACTTCCTAGAATTGGACGACGGTGACTTTGTGACTGTTAAACCAGATTCAGTAACTATCGAAAACAAAGATGGTGAAGTCGTAACCGATAGACAACCATTCCACGTTGATATCGATGCTAGTGACACCGACAAGGGTACTTATCCATACTACATGCTAAAAGAAATTGACGAACAACCAAACGTTATGAGAAAGCTTTCAGCTGAATACCTAAACGAAAACGGTGATCCAGTAATTGAAGATGACCTATTAGACTCAATTAAAGAATCAGACCGTTTATACATCATCGCTGCTGGTACTAGTTACCATGCCGGTTTAGTTGGTAAGGAACTATTCGAAAAGTTGGCACAAGTACCTACTGAAGTACACGTTTCTTCAGAATTTGCTTACAACATGCCACTACTTTCAAAGAAACCATTCTTTATCTTCCTAAGTCAAAGTGGTGAAACAGCTGATAGTCGTGAAGTATTAGTTAACCTAAACCAATTAGGCTACAAGAGTTTAACAATTACAAACGTTGCTAACTCAACACTTTCACGTGAATCAAACTACACACTACTATTACATGCTGGTCCAGAAATCTCAGTTGCATCAACTAAGGCATACACAGCTCAAATCACTGTTGAAGCAATCCTAGCTAAGGCTTTAGGTGAATCATCAGAAGTTAAGGCAGCTAAGGACTTCAACTTGAAGCAACAATTAGGTTTCGTTGCTACTGGTATGCAATCAATCGTTGACGAAAAGGAAATGATTAACGAAATTTCTAAGAAGTACTTCGTAAATGCTAACCGTGCATTCTACATTGGTAGAGGAATTGACTACTTCGTTTCACTAGAATCATCATTGAAACTAAAGGAAATTTCATACATTCTAGCTGAAGGTTTTGCTTCAGGAGAATTAAAACACGGAACCATTGCTTTGATTGAAGAAAACACACCAGTTGTTGGTATCATTACTCAATCAAACACTGCTGGTTTGACTAGAAGTAACTTAGAAGAAACTATGGCGCGTGGTGCTAAGGCAATTACCATTGCTACTGAATCACTTGCTAAGGATAACGATGACATCGTTATTCCGGACGTTGATCAACTATTAACACCACTATTGAGTGTTATTCCTGCTCAACTATTGGCTTACTACACTAGTTTGAACAAGGGCTTAGATGTTGACCATCCAAGAAACCTTGCTAAGAGTGTTACTGTTCAATAATTTAATAATCAAAAGGGTGCCTTGAGCACTCTTTTTTATTTGATTAAAATTAAAAAGAGACTAATTTTTCTTATAAGATTTTATAAAAATTTACTGTGACATGTTATAATCATTAACTGGGAGTGTTTTTGATGAAATTTACCAAGAAAACAAAAAACAATTCGAATAAACAAGCTAAGGCGGACAAGACTTTTAATAAGTTCAAGGAGCAACAAAACCGCCTTAGTGCTAGCCGAAGAGGCGTAAAGAGATAAGAGAGAATAAAAAGATTTTTAATGGAGAGAGAATAATTATGAGAAGAAAACCGATCGTCAAATCATTGCTGTATGTCTTGAGTGCGAGTGCAGTTATTTCAGCAGGACATGTTTACGTGTCACATGCGGATGATTTAGACAATGGTGCAAATAATACTGCCACTGCAGCTACTGTTAATACAAATGTTACTGCTGCTTCTTCAATCAATAACATTTTGGGATCACAATTAACTGCTGACAACTTTATTTCAACAATTTCACCAATTGCTCAATCTATTGCCAATAGCAATAATCTATATGCTTCAACAATGGTTGCTCAAGCAGCGCTAGAAAGTGGTTATGGAACCAGTTACTTGACGCAAATTGCCAATAACTTGTTTGGTATTAAATCATTTGATGGTACCGGTGTTAAGTTAAAGACCTCGGAATACAACTCCAAGGGCCAGGCTTACAGCACCTATGCATATTTCAAGAGTTACAACAGTGTGGTGGACAGTCTTCAAGGATATGCCACTTTCTTAACTGTTAACTCACGTTATGCCAACGTATTTAAGTCACAAGCTAAGGACGGAATCGAAGCTGCCACCAACATCCAAAAGGATGGTTATGCAACTGATCCAAGTTATGCTACTAAGTTAATTAATCTAATTAAGACTTATAACCTAACTGCCTTAGACGGTAATACATCATCAACTAATACCAATACAAATACTCCAAGTACGCCAAGTACAAATAGTAGTAGCAACACAACAAACACAAACAATACTACTAACACTCAATCCACAACTACAAAACCTAAGAAAACACTAGCGACTGCTACTTATACATATGGTAATCCGCTAGAAACTTTCCAATTATCATCTAAGTTTGCAAACTACAACTTATATACTCACGTTAAAGATACTACAGCTAAGAATGTGACTGGCAACTGGCCTAGTCACCTAAAGGAAGGCAGTAACGTCTACGTGGATTGTTTAGCTGTGCGTACCTACAAGGGTGCAAGTACTACATGGTATCGAATCAAGGCTAGTAAGAATGCCAAGAGTTATTGGGTAAGTGCTAAGGCCATTGATTTTCCAACCATTCACGTTAAGCAATACAATGGGAAGGCCAAGCTAAGTCATGCAAACCGTGGACTATACAGCAATGTTTTCAATTCTCAAACATTAGCTAAATCACTAGGCTCCTCTAATAGTTATAAGGATCAAACATTTAACGTAAACCAAATTGCTACCTACACTTATCACGGTAAGGAAAACACTTGGTATCGTATTAATGTTTCCAATCTAGGAGATGTTTGGGTAAACAAGACTGGTGTTACTTATAACAAGGCCGAAAAGAAAGTAGCGAAAAAGAAAGTTACAAAAAAGAAGGCTAAGAAGGTTGCAAAAAAGAAGACAACCACTAAGTCATCTGTTTATTCAAAGGCATCAGGTCATGCATATTTGAACAACTACGGTAAGTTTGCTCTATACAACCACATTCCTGGTACTTCTAAGCACATTCAAAAGACTGCTTGGTCACAAGTGAAGGTGCCAAAGGATTACAAGGTTAGCGTTAATTTAAAGGGAATTAGAACGGAGTACAACACTACTTGGTATCGTATCGTTTTAAATCATAAGAATTATTGGATTTCTGCCAAGTCACTACTTTTTTATTAATTTGATATAATTAGTAGTTAGTTTTATAATGATTAAATCGAAATAAAATATAGGAAGTATTAAGAATGACTGAAGATTATAAGATTAAGGTTCAAAACGTAACTAAAGAGTACGATTTGTTCAAAACACAAGCTGATAAATTAAAATCATTTTTCTCCATTAAGACTGATGTTCCTCATTTCTGGTCACTAATGGGAGTATCTTTTGAAGTTAAACCAGGTGAGGCACTTGGCTTAATCGGTGTTAACGGTTCAGGTAAATCAACTATTTCTAACATTATTTCTGGAATTATTCCTCAAACAACTGGTTATGTTGATGTAAAGGGTGACACTTCAATCGTTGCTATTAGTGCAGGCCTAAGAAAAAACCTAACTGGTAGAGAAAACATCAGATTGAAGTCATTAATGCAAGGTTTAACTAACGAAGAAATCGATGCATTAATGGACGACATCGTTTCATTTGCTGATATTGGTGACTTCGTGGACCAACCTGTTAAGAGTTACTCATCAGGTATGAAATCACGTTTAGGATTCTCAATTGCCGTCCACATTAACCCAGATATCTTGATTATTGATGAAGCATTATCTGTTGGGGATGATACTTTCTACCAAAAGTGTGTGGACAAGATTGCTGATTTTAAAGAACAAGGTAAGACTATTATCTTCGTTTCTCACTCACTAAAACAAATCGAATTCCTATGTGACCGTGTTGCTTGGATTAACTACGGTAAGCTAAGAATGATCGGTGAAACTCAAGAAGTAACTACTAAGTACCGTGAATTTATTGAATGGTTCAAGAAGCTATCTAAGAAAGATAAGGCTAAGTTTGAAGCAGAACAAAAACAAATTCAAAAAGACTTTGATATCGATGAATACCAAAGACAAGTTACTGAAGAAGAACAAGCACAACATCCAGATGACAAGCATGTTGCCGCTAAGGTTAAGAAGCGTTTCTACGGCTCAGTAATTAGTGAAAAGATGCCTAAGACATCAGTTCTATTTACTTGGTTAGTAACTATCGCTACTTTATTCTTCTGCTTAGTTAACGTTTCAGGACATCCACTAAGCCACATTATTGAACACCCAGCATCAATCGTAAAACCAACTAAGAAGTTAGTATTACCTAAGGGTGTTGCTAAAGATAACAAGAAGACTACAAAGAAACATCATAAAAAGACCGATACTGAAAAGAAGACATCATCAGTAAAGGCAACTATTAAATAATCAAAAAAATCCGTTTTCTTTGAACGGATTTTTTTTGCGAAGGGAGATTAAATTAAGATGGCTAAAGAAATGAAAAGTCATGAAACATTGGATTTAATTGAACAAATTACTAGACTAGATGGTACCAAGTACATGGAAATTAGTAACATGGTTCAAAATGGGAGAGCTGAACTAGCTGCAGAACGAGGCTTCATTAAGGAAGTACGTATCTTGCAACTAAACATTCCGCATTCAGAACACGTTATTAATTACGAAAACTACATTAACGAAAATTTTGAAATGCCTGATGAAAGCATGGATCATTTTGAAGAATGGACTAAGACACCAGAAATGGAAAAAGAAGTGGCCATGATTCTAAAAGAAAATCACGTTGGATAACAAAAAAAGGAAGTCATCGGTAGGTTGATGACTTCCTTTTATAATATGTGTCCACTTCTAATGCTGCGAAAAAATAATAGCTAAATAACGAGCAACATTTAGTGGGATGACTTGAATATGTACTATTTATTATAAATGATGATATTTAGTATGACAATAAAAAATTTGAAAAAAATTAAAAAAGTACGGCATTTGTCGTGTTATTATTAAAACAATTCGATATCACTTATCGACAAAGGGATTAGGGATATTAACAATGGGAGAGTATTATTCATGAAAACAATTATTAAGGAAATATTATTAAATATCACATTATACATTTTTCCACTCATTTTTATTATTAGTGGAATCAGTGGATCAAATGTAATGTATGTCGTTGGATTTATTCTAGCTGGAATTATTAGCGTTCTAATGGTGCTTATGTACACAACATACATATTTACCCATAAAAAAGGAGAAAGGGCCTTATATCGCATTATTTTACTGATAATCGAAATAATTATCCTTCTATTCTGTATTTACGTTGTTTTCGATAGATAATTTATATTATTATTAGAAAACGATTAGAAAACTATTGAAATTTTAATCGCACAGTACTATATTAATGTTAACGCAAAATTTGGCGTTTACTTTTTTATTAAGAATGGAGTGATTTTGTATGGATTTCAAGTTTTCAAGTCGTGTACCGAATGTAGATAATGATGTGGTGGGAGAAATTTTAAAGGTAGCTGGTGATCCAGAAATCATTTCATTTGCTGGAGGGCTACCTGCACCCGAATTATTTCCGGTAAAGGAAATGCATGAAGCAGCCGATAAGGTTTTTGAAAAACACGGCGCTGAAGCATTACAATATACCGCTGCAATCGGTAATCCACATTTACGAGAATTAATCGTTGAGCGAATGCAAACCAACAAAGAAGTAACAACCACTGTGGATAATGTTTGTATTACCACTGGTTCAGAACAATCAATTGACTTAGTTGCTAAGATGATGGTTGATAAAGGTGATGTTATCTTAGTTGAAAAACCAACATATCTTTGTGCGTTAGACGTATTTAGAAGTTATGGAGCCAAGGTTGTCGGTGTTGATATGGATGAAGAAGGAATGAAGATGGATGCCTTAGATGAAAAACTAAGCGAATATCCAGATACTAAGTTCATCTACACAATTCCTAACTTCCAAAACCCAACCGGTCGTACCATGACTGCTGAACGTCGTGCTAAAATGGTTGAATTAGCAGAAGCACATGGTGTAACCATTCTAGAAGATGACCCATATGGTGAAATCAGATACTCAGGTGTTGCTGTACCACCAGTTAAACACTTTGATAAGAATGGAACAGTGGTGTACATGAACACATTTTCAAAGATCTTAGCCCCAGGGATGAGATTAGGATGGATTGTGGCTGATAAGAAATTTATCGATATGTTCGTTGTTATGAAGCAATCTGCCGACTTACATTCAGATAATTTATCACAATTTATCGTTGCTCAATACATGGAAGACAACGACTTAGATAAACATATTAAAGCAATTTCAGACGTTTACTACGAACGTGCATCTCTTATGTTGAAGGAAATTGATGAACAATTCCCAGCAGGTGTTAAGCATAGTAATCCAGAAGGTGGAATGTTTATCTGGGTAGAAGTACCTGGAAACGTTAATACCATGGACTTATTTAACAACTGTGTAAAGCATAACGTTGCCTTTGTACCAGGTGAACCATTCTATCCTGATGAAGTAATTCCTGGAACATTTAGAATGAACTTCTCCAACATGAAATCAGATCAAATTCACGAAGGTGTTCGCCGTATGGCCGTAGCCATTGATGAAATGATGAAATAAGCACAATAAAAAGGACTTACCAATTTGGTAAGTCCTTTTTATTTTATATGTTATGTCTTGTATGAATTGAGTGGTAAATCTTTCTTTGTACTAAATATTGATCATGTTGCATGGTAATAAATAGTGGTGAAGATTCTTCGATAACATTACTGAATTCCAAACCATACCATGATATAGGGGAAGCAGTGATGTTTTGTAGGAAGATACGTCCAGAGATTAATTGTCTGTCAAAGGCATTGATTTCTGAGTTCAATGCTAAATCAGAAGGACGTTCGTTGATAATAACGAACTTGAAGTCCCCAACGTTACCAGGTTTACCATTTGAAGTATACTTTTGCTTTTGTGGATCAATAACACCTTGTTTGATTAGGTAGTTAACAATTTGGTGTAGGTAGATACTTACACTTTGTTGCTTTCTAAATCCAAGGTATAGTTGAACGTCAACAACGTTCTTAGTATCCAATAAGTCAACAGTGTAGTTACTTTCATAAGGATTACTTGTTTCATTAACAGTAACGAACCAGTATACCTTAGCTCTCTTTGGTTCCTTGTCTAAGATTGAATACATTGTACTACGCTTGATTTGGTAGTCGTTCTTAATCTTAGTCATGTATACCAAGTTAGAAGTGTATAGCGGAATTGATTCGTCTTCACTCAAAGCAGATAGTTGATCCTTGTAGTGAGTAAGTGAAACATATTCGCTTTCCTTTTCGTAATGGTCACGACGCTTGTTACCGAAGTACCATAAAATCATGACGATTAGGATAGCACCCATGATGATTAGAGTAACGAAACCACCATGAACGAACTTAACAATACTTGCAATGAAGAATGTAAATTCGATAACTGCAAAGAATGAAGCGATGAAGAAAGCCCATAGTCTTCTCATCTTACCTGATAGGTATTCGAATAGAAGAACAGTAGTCATAAGCATAGTAATTGTAATTGCTAAACCATATGCAGATTCCATTCTTTCTGAACTACCGAATGACCAAACGACGATGAAGGTAACGATACATAGGAACCAGTTAACAGTTGAAATGTAAATTTGGCTACGAACGTTACTTGGATGTCTAACAATCATTCGAGGTAAGAACTTAAGACCAATTGCTTCATCAACTAAAGTAAATGATCCAGTAATCAATGCTTGAGAAGCGATGATTGCGGCTAAAGCAGCAATTACAATCGCAAATCCACGAAGTGAATCAGGAAGCATTTCATAGAATGGGTTTAAGTTACTTAAGTTAGCAAATTGTGGGTTATGAGCATTGTTGATAACCCAAGCACCTTGTCCTAAGTAGTTCATGATTAGGGCAAAGTATACGAATGGCCAAGTACCATAGATGTTCTTCTTACCAACGTGACCCATGTCTGAGTACAATGCTTCAGCACCGGTAGTTGCCAAGAAGATACTACCTAGAATGAAAATACCAGCTTTGTTAACGGGACTGAATAGAATTTCAATCGCATATACTGGGTTAAAGGCACCTAGGATGGCTGGGTATTTTAGTAGGTTCACAATTCCCATTACGGCTAGGAAGGTAAACCAGATAAACATTACAGGTCCAAATGAGTTACCAATGATTCCAGTTCCAAATCTTTGGATTAAGAACAAAACCAAAAGTACACATGAAGTAATGATTAAGACGTTTTGTTGTGAATTACTAAATGAAATCGGACCAAAGTGTTGGCCTTTCAAACCTTCAAGAGCGGACGTTACGGAAACCGCAGGGGTTAGGGTACCGTCGGCTAACAATGCAGCACCACCGATTAAAGCAGGCCAAACTAGCCATTTTGCTTTTCTTCTAACTAAGGCGAAGAGGGCGAAAATACCACCTTCACCGTTGTTATCAGCACGCATTGTAATCAATACGTATTTAATTGTTGTAATCACCATTAATGTCCATATGATTAATGAAATTGATCCAATTATGTAGAATGGTTTGATGTTGGCCATCTTACCAGCATTACCAATAATTGAATTCATTACATATAGAGGTGAAGTACCGATATCACCATAGACAATTCCTAAGGTGATTAGCATTCCCATAATGGAAATCTTATCAAATTTAGCTTTCATGACTAAATCCTCCAAAAGTAATTATGTAAAATTCACACATTGATAAAGTACAATTTACCACTTATTTAAGCTAGTTTAAAGAAAAATCTGAAAAACATTCCTTTAAATGTTAAATTATAGGTTAGTAACATCAATATTATTACCAGGACGGTGTACAAAAATTGATACGAACAATTTTCAAAAATATTATCTCAGATATGGTCTTAAAGATTGTAGTTGTAATCTTTTTAATCCTATTAATATTTAAACCAATGAACATTAAAGACATTGATTTAGACACCATCATGATCTTGTTTAACCTAATGTTAATCATCTCGCTAGTTAAACGAGCAAAGATTTTAGCTTACATAAGTAACTCGATTATAAACCATGTCCAAACAACACGCCAAATAACTGCTTATATTACAATCACATCATTTGTATTGTCGATGTTTGTGACCAATGACGTTTCCATCATTACGCTAGTGCCACTATATATATTGATTGCTAAACAGTTAAAACTATCGATAGTTTATCCGACCGTATTAATTACGATTGCAGCTAATTTAGGGAGTGCTTTTACACCAATTGGGAATCCACAAAACGTGTTCTTAGTTGAGTTTTACCATGTCTCTATTCAATCGTTTCTTGCCAACTCATTAATATTGTTGGTAATGGGGATGATTTCAATGGCAGTATTGATCTTCTTCAGTGAAAATAAGCCGCTACAAGAAACACCAACAAAAGACGTCAGGATTAATAAAGTCCATCTATTAATGATTGCCGGATTATTTGTGTTAGTATTGCTAGCACAGTTCGCGTTGTTTTCAATTTGGATTGATACATTAATTACATTAGTAGTAGTTGAATTATTTTCGCCAAAGAGTATTGCCGATGTTGATTACTCACTACTATTGTCGTTTGTGTTCTTTTTCTTGATTGTGGGGATGTTAAGCCGCATTGACCTGGTGGTTTCATTGATTCATCAATTCACTCAAGACGGCATTCATACCTATTTAACATCAATTCTAACCAGTCAGTTCATCAGTAATGTTCCTTCAGCAGTGTTATTGTCCAAATTTTCCGCTGATTTTACGTCCATCTATTATGGAGTGTCGATTGGTGGACTTGGGACTTTGGTTGCCTCATTGGCCAATTTATTGGCATACAAACAGGTATCGCTAAATGCATCACATGCGAGTGGAAAATTCTTGAAGGACTTTACTTTAATCAACTTAATATTATTGTTAGTGTTGTCATTGTTAAAGATTATCTTAATTTGATGTCAGAAAATTTCATTTTGTGGAAATTGTGTCATAATTAAAATAAGGAATTATTTTGTAAAGGAATGATTTTAATGTACACAGATTTAAATGGAAAGGTAGCAGTAGTTACTGGTGCCTCAAAGGGAATTGGAAAGGCCATTGCGCTTCGTTTGGCACAAGAACACATGAAGTTAGTGTTCAACTATCATTCAGATCAAAATGGGGCACAAGAAGCCGTTGACCAAATTCGTGAAAACGGGGGAGACGCAGTTGCCGTTCAAGCTGACGTTTCAAAAGAAGAAGATGTCAACAAGTTAGTTAAGACAGCTGTTGAAGAATTTGGTGATATGGATTTATTCATTAACAATGCTGGAATGGAAAAGGAAACTCCAACTCACAAGTTAGCGCTTGAAGATTGGAAACGAGTAATTGATGTTAACCTAACTGGTACTTTCTTAGGAACTAAGGCCGCATTGAATTACTTCTTAGATCACAAACGTGAAGGAAACATTATCAACATGTCTTCAGTTCACCAATTGATTTCATGGCCACACTTTGCAGACTATGCTGCATCTAAGGGTGGTAGCAAACTATTCACTGAAACAGTTGCTAAGGAATATGCTGAACAAGGCATTCGTGTAAACGGAATTGCTCCTGGTGCAATTAACACACCAATCAATGCTAAGAAGTTCGCAGATCCTGAACTATACGCACAGACTGCTGAATTAGTTCCAATGAATCGTATTGGTAAACCAGAAGAAGTGGCTGCTGCTGCTGCATGGTTAGCTTCTACAGAATCATCATACGTAACTGGTGAAACCATTTATGTTGATGGTGGTATGAAACTATACCCAGAATTTAAAGATGGTCGTGGATAAAATTCCACAAAAAAAGATGGTATCGAGTAGATACCATCTTTTTTATTTTATAATGCTTTGCTACCGAAATCACGAGGTTGAATAAATACTTCGATGATTGGGTATAGCATTAGGATTCCTAAGAAGATAAATCCATATTCGTATGCGGTATTAACACTGACAAAACTGGATAGTGCTGATACAACAACGGTGATTAATGAAACTCCCAAACCTTGTGCCATGGTTTGTAATACAGAACTTAATGTATTGGCTGAGTTTCTTTCATCCATTGGAATTTCAGAGAATGTAACTGCGTTGTAGCAAGTAAGTGCTAGTGAACGACCACAACCTGAAATGAATGCTAAACCGGCAATAATGAAACCGATTGTAGTGGGTTGAATCCATGCCAATGCAGCGGTACTGATACCGACAGTAAATAATGCTATTAATAATGAAGCTTTATACTTAATATGTCTGATAATTACGTTGGTAAATGGCTTGATACCAATGTTTCCGATGAAAACGAAAATGACATAGTATCCAGCAACCAATGCTGACCAGTGGAAAACTGTTTGTAAGTACACTGTTAATAGGTAAGGAAGGGCACCAACAGATAGCCATAGGAAGGTTCCACCGGTTTGATAGATTCTAAATGAGCTAACCTTTAAGGCTTTGATATCAAATAGTGGGTTATCCACATGTGATAAATGATGGCCGACCACTAAGATCATTAGTAAACCGATTAGGACCAAGATACCAGCTGTAGGCCAGTATTCTCTACCATAAGTGGCGATTTCAGCTCCGATTAGGATGAAACCAGATGAGATGGCGATTTCGATAAAACCTAGGAAATCAAACTTAGTGCGGCTCTTTTGAGTATCTTTTTCAACTAATTTAATACCGATAATAATTGCTAATAAACCGATTGGAACGTTGATTAAGAAAATCCATTGCCAAGTAAGATACTTAACGAAGAACCCACCAATGATAGGTGCAATTGCAGGAGCGATTAGTGCAGGCCATACTAGGTAGTTAGCCATTCTAAGTAATTGGTTTGATGGTGTTTTTTCCAACATGATTAAACGAGCGGTTGGAGTCATTAGTGATCCGGCGAAACCTTGGATGAAACGACTCACTAATAGAAATGAGAAGGTCGGTGCAACAGCATCTCCTAATGAACTTAAGACGAATAGTAAGGTTGCTAATAACCAGGCGTTCTTCTTACCAATTCGTTTAGCAATCCATCCACTTAATGGGATGAAGATTGCCATGGTAATAAAGTAGATACTTACCGTTAATGAAAGTGAAGAAGTTGGCACATTGAGACTTCTTCCGATGTACGGTAAGGCGGTTGTTACGATTGTCGCATCTAGAAATTGCATGAATAGACTTGAAGCCATCAATAATGCGACTTTGATATAATTGCTGATAATTAATCAGTTCCTTTCCTATATTTATACTAAAAAAGTATATCATAAATTTTTTTTAAGATTAATGTTATGGTTTGACTGATGAAAGTGATACTGGAATAATAAATTATATTGGCGTGCGAAATAAAAGGGGGCAATTTAATTGATTAAAATTCATCAACTAACTGATTCAACATGGGTTGAAATGGTCGATGCCAACACCAAGGAAGTTGTTGAAACCATCGATGACTACAAATTACCAAATATCTTAAAAGGGTATATGCTAGATGCCCATGAACATTCACGTTTCGAATATGATCCGGTCAAAAAGTATTCTGTTATGATTATGCGCGCACTGATCAGTGGACAGGATGAAAACGTACAAACTTCACCGGTTGTCATTGCATTTACCAATGAATTAATTATCACTAAGAGTGATTCAAGATACCGTATCAAACAAGAAACTAGATGTAACAAGTTCGATATGGTGTTTAATATGCTACAAAGAATCAACAAGCCATACATGAACAAGCTAGATCAAATCAACGAATCTGTTGAAAATCTACAAAACAAGCGTAGTAAGAATAGTGTTAACAACCGTCATCTAAACGAAATTGCGATTCTAAAGAACGACTTGGTATACCTAAAGACAGCTACCGCTGCCAATATCATGTCAATCAATCAGCTACAAAAGTCTAGTGATAACTTCGAAATTCCAATTTCATTTAACCAACGTCAAGATCAACACATTGATGACGTCGCTGTTGAATATGAAGAAAGTAAGTACATGTTCGATGTGCTAGACGAAATTGTCAGTCAAATTGAAGATACATACAGTAACATCATTAATAACAACCTAAACGATGTTATGAAAGTGTTGACTGTTTGGTCATTAATTCTAGCAATTCCACCAATTATTAGTGGATTCTATGGTATGAACGTTAACGTCTTACCATTCGCTAACAGTAGTTGGTCATGGTTCTTCACACTAGTTATCACCGTAGTTATTATCTACTGGATGATTTACTACTTAAAGAAACATCACGACTTATAGAGTAACGAGCTAATTATGCATTTCATAGTTAGCTTTTTATTTGGTCGAGTCTAAAAAATGACTGGAAATATTAAGAAAAAGTAAAAATGGTAATTTTTTATGTAAGCGCTTTACTATGTATTAGGATAAATGTATAATGAAAAATGTTAAACGGTGGAGTAATCACTTTCGATTTACTTCATTAAAATGAAAATAGATATTATAATTATAATCAGAGTATAAAAAGGAAGTGTTAGGATGGATATCTTAATCGGAATATTACCCGCTATTCTATGGGGGGTAGGACCACTAATCGCTACCAAGTTTGGTGGTAAACCTGTTGAACAAGTGTTAGGAACTGGATATGGTCAATTAGCAATTGGTATTATTATCTACCTATTTACTAGACCTGCTATTTCATTCCAAGAATTCCTATGGCCATTCTTAGGTGGGGTTGCATGGGCCGTTGCTCAATACATGCAATTCAGCTCATTCACTAAGATGAATGTTTCTACTGCAATGCCTATCTCAACTGGTCTTCAATTAATTGAAATTCCACTATGTGGGGTTATCTTCTTCGGTGAATGGGGTTCTCCATTAGCCAAGTTAATTGGTTTCTTAAGTATCGCACTATTAATTCTAGGAACTACTTGTACCAGTTACGTGGACAAGGGTGTTGTTAGAAAGAAGCTTGATTACAAGGCTGGTATGCCTCTACTAATCATCGGATCATTCGGATACACTGCATGTTCAGTATTCCCAAGAATTACTAATGCTTCGGGATTAGTTGGATTACTACCACAAACATTCGGTATGTTCTTGGGTGCTGTTATCGTTACATTCGTATTGAACGGCAAAGAAGCATTTGGTTACCTAAAATCAAAGGTTACATTTAAGAGTGGAATCATTGGTTTACTAGGTGGACTAGGTACTCTAGCATACTTAACTTCATTGAAGTTAAACGGTGTTGCTAACGCATTCCCATTAACTCAAATGAACGTTGTTGTTTCAACTTTAGGTGGTCTAATTATCCTAAAGGAAAACAAAAACAGAAAAGAAATTATCTTCACAGTTATCGGTTTACTAATGATTGTGATTGCCGCAATCCTAATCGGTCACTTAGAATAATAAAACATACAAGAAAAAGACCTGCCAGTTAGTGGCAGGTCTTTTTTATTGGATTTAAATTGAATGAACGATCATTAAGATACCGCTCACTAGGAAGAAAATTCCAACCAAGAAAGCAACTGATAGAGCAGATGCTACTGGAGAAATTAGTAATAAAATACCAACGATTACACCAAGGATAGCAAAGATTACATCCATAATGTAGTAACCGTGGCTGACGTTTTTAACGTATTTGGCAAGTGATAATGCAGTTAATGAGTCCAGGATGAACATGATTGCAAAGAAGATTGCAATGTATAGCATTCCGAATGCTCCGTTGAATAGCATTAAAACACCGATTAAAATATCTAAAATACTGTTAAAAATAATCCAACCCTTTGAGTCGAAGATATCAGTCATGTGGGTAAGTTTGAAAATACCTCTAATGATTGAGAATACCGCAACGATAAGTACGACAGTACTAAATGCTACATCAGGTCTAGATACTGAAATAACTCCAGCAATTACACCTAAGATACCGACAATAAATGAGAATGGATCGAATTCATTGATTCTATTCATGAATTTCACCTCTTTTAATTGGCTTATCTTAATTATAATTCAAAGTAATACGACGAAATCATTATGACGCGTAATTTAAAGAATTTTTAACGTTTGTGGTGAAAAGCTAAAATATTTTAAACATTCATGAATTATCGGTATAATTGTGATTATTAAAAACGATTGAAGGGAAAAACATGGGTAGAGTAATTACAGTTTTAGAACGTCACAAAAATCTCATCAAGGTTAAATTTAGAGGTGAGTTTGGTTACTTCTTTCCAGACACTAACTTGGTTAATCAATCAGGCAAAGTTGAAACGTTTATTGATGCTGAAAGAGCATTATCGGATTACTTAGCCAAAGAAGATGATCAACTAATCATGGTGCCACGTGGCTTTGACGTCGATGATTTATTATTCGTTGTCCAAGCAATCTCAAAAGAAGAGATTCAATTGGGTAATGAGGGTGATTTAGGCATCTTTGAGATTAATCCTGATGGCAAAATAAAAAGACAGGCAGAATAATCTGCCTGTCTTTTTAATTACTAGAATTTAGCGCTACCTGGTTCACGTGGGAATGGGATAACATCTCTGATGTTTTCCATACCAGTAACATACATAACTAGACGTTCGAAACCAATACCGAAACCGGAATGCTTGATTTCACCGTACTTACGTAGGTCTTCGTACCAGTCGTATTCTTCTGGGTTTAAGTCAAATTCTTTAATCTTGTCGTTTAAGACGTCGTAACGTTCTTCACGTTCACTACCACCAACAATTTCACCAATACCTGGTACTAAACAGTCAGCAGCGGCAACAGTCTTACCATCGTCGTTATCACGCATGTAGAATGCCTTGATATCTCTTGGGTAATCAGTTAAGAAAGTAGGGCGTTTGTATACATCTTCACACAAGTATCTTTCATGTTCTGATTGTAAATCAATTCCCCATTCAACTGGAACCTTGAATTCTACATCTGCTTCTTGAAGTAATTTAACGGCGTCAGTGTAAGTAACACGAGCGAAGTCTTCGCTAGCAGTCTTTTGTAGTTTTTCAATTAGGCCTGGTTTAACGTTTTCGTCCAAGAATTCTAGTTCATCCTTAGCATGATCTAAAACATAGTTGATAACGTATTTTAGTAAACCTTCAGCGACATCCATCATACCAGGTAGGCGAGTGTATGCCATATCTGGTTCAATCATCCAGAATTCTGAAGCATGACGAGGAGTGTGTGAGTTTTCAGCTCTGAAAGTAGGACCGAAAGTGTACACATTCTTGAATGCCATAGTGAATGCTTCTTCTGGAAGTTGACCACTAACAGTTAGGTTAGTTTCAGTCTTGAAGAAGTCCTTTGAGTTGTCTACGTGACCTTGGTCATCCTTTGGAAGGTTGTCCATGTCCATAGTTGTAACTCTGAACATTTCACCGGCACCTTCAGTATCACTACTTGTGATGATTGGGGTGTTAACGTAAACAAAGTCATTGTGTTGTAGGTATTCGTGAACTGCAAATGCAGCTAGTGAACGAATTCTAAATACTGAGTAGAAAGTATTAGTACGTGGACGCAAGTGAGCGATAGTACGTAGGAATTCGTAAGAAGTCTTCTTCTTTTGTAGAGGGTAGTCAGAGTCTGAACGACCAACTAGTTCTACTTTTTCTCCGTGCACTTCAAAAGGTTGAGGAGCATCTGGAGTCTTCACAAAGGCACCTTCAACAGTGATTGTTGAAGCGATTGGAAGCTTGCTGATTTGTTCAAAGTTTTCGTTACTCTTTTTAACGATAATTTGAGCACTCTTGAAGCAAGAACCATCGTTTAATTCGATAAAACTGATGTTTTTTGAACCACGAATGGTCTTAATTGAACCTTCAAGAGAAACTGTTGTGTTATCTTCTAGATCTTTAGTGTATAGATCCTTAACACTTAGTTGTGTCATGTGATTCACGCCTTTCCGTAAACTATAAATAGCGGTAAATAAAAAACTTCCGTCCGAAATTAGGACGAAAGTTCCGCGGTACCACCTAAAGTGCCTATAAATAGGCCACTCAATCAAATAACGCTTTGATGTGCGTTCGTTTCTACTAAAGATTCAAAACGAAAACAAATAGGTGTTATTCATTGATGAAAGTATTATTAAGCTCTCACTATCCTTAACTCGCTGATAAGATTCATTAACTACTCATCCGTATTTATAGTTCTATCATATTAACTATTTTCACATTTAAATATTACCACTATTTTGACATTAATTACAATATAAAAGTAGGTCAAAGACAAAAAAGCGTATTGATTGCATTAGATATGTACATATTGGATAATGGTTTCATTAAATAACTTATTTTATGTAAGGAGAACGCAAAATGCCAAAGATGAATATTGACGTAATCAAGGGGCACGACCGCGATTACTTAAAGCAACTAATGGATATTTCCTACAATGTCATGCTAGACTGTTTCGGTGCTCCAGATGGAGATAGATACCAAATTCTAACTCAACATGAAGATTTTGAAATGAACATCTTAGATACCGGACTAGGCTTTGATCGTACGAACGACGTTGTCGTATTTAGTCTTACTACCAGACCAAGAACTAAGGAACAAAAGTTGAAATTCTACCATGACTTGGCTGAACAACTAGAGGACAAGCTAGGCATCAAGAAGACCGACTTAATGATTAACCTAACTACCAATACCGATGAGGACTGGAGCTTCGGAAACGGAGTCGCTCAATTTATTGATGGTCCACTAAAATAAAAAAGTGCGGTTATTGAGCCGCACTTTTTATGTAGAGTTAGTTTGTAAGTTAAGATAATAAGCTGAATTGAAAAGGTGTATCAAGTTATCAGCTTCAAGTCGATAATAGCACGATGTGAGGATATCGTTAAATAAAAGTTTAGTAACAAAGTATAAGATATATTAGGCGTAATATTAAACGAAATGAACTTAATTTAATCACTGGGTTAAAAGTAGCTAATATATTTTTTTAGAAACTAGTAAATACACTGATTAGACATGTTGTCTATCTTAAATAAAAATAAAAGAGTGAGGTTTATATATATGAAAGTGGTTAATATTGCCAGCGTAAAAAAATCTAATTCCTTGGTTGATGCACCCATGCCAGAACTAAAAGATGGGGATGTTTTAGTTAAAATCCATGCAGTCGGCGTTAATCACGTTGATTTGTTATGGGCGGATCAAAAGGTTAAACCTGACGATACGGTCTTAGGTTTGGAAATGGCTGGGGAAGTCGTTGACGGAAATAATACAAAGTATAATGAAGGAAGCCGCGTAATGGGATTGATTGATGATGGTGGATATGCCGAATACATCGCTGTTCCGGCAGAACGATTAATGCCAATTCCAGCTAACGTTGATTACAAGAAAGCTGCCACGATTCCAGAGAGTTTTCTAACCGCTTATCAAACTCTATTTACGATTGGAAAGCTACAAGATAATCAAACAGTATTAATTCATGCCGGAGCTAGTGGAGTGGGTACCGCAGCGATTCAATTGGTTAAACAACTTACTAAGGCAACCGTTATCACAACCTCTAGTACCAAAAAGACCGATATTTGTTTAGACTATGGTGCTGATTACGCAATTGACTATCGCAATACTGACTATGCTGAAGAGGTAAAAAGAATTACTAATGGTCATGGTGCTGACTTAATATTAGACTTCATTGGTGCCAGTTACTATCAACAAAACATTCAATCAGTAGCACTGGATGGCCAAATTATCTTAATTGGTAACCTTGGTGGAAGCGAGATTAAAGACGTTAATATCATGGATATTATTGGTAAGAGAATCTCGATTACCGGAACATTATTATCAACAAGAAGTAATGAGTACAAGGCCAAACTAATCAGTGATTTCAGTAATGATGTTTATGACCTGTTAGCCGATAATAAGATCAGATTACATGTCAGCAACGAGTTTGATTTATCCCAGTCAGAACAAGCTTTATCATGCATGCGTGAGAAACAAAACACCGGTAAAATTATCTTAAATGTTAAGTAAAAAGGGCGCCAATTTGGCGTCCTTTTGTTGTTTTTAAAAATGTCAAGATTAAAAATTTTACAATTTGTAACCAAATATTTAATAATTTGTAAAGAAATTGGGAAAAATTGTAACTTGTGTATAGCATTCTTGCAATATTTAGATTGTACAATAGAGATAATCATAATTGTTAAAGGATGAGAGTATGTATAAACTAAAGTATTTATTGATGAGTTTTGGGGTCGCGTTAATCGGGGTACTATGTATTTCATTTACTTCAGTAAAGAGTAATGCCGTATCTAACAACGTTTACGATTTATCTGAATGGCAAGGTAACTTCACCGATAATCAAGTGAAGACATTGAAGAACGAAGTTCCTTTCGTAATTCTTCGTGTTCAATTCGGTAGTGCCTACCATGATAAGACCTTTGCCCACAACGTTGCTTTAATGAAGAAGTATGGTGTTCCATACGGAGTATATTCATTCAGTCAATATACCAGTCCTTCAGATGCAGCTAGCGAAGCAAAGACATTATACAGTCGTGCTCCAGAAGCTAGATTCTATGTTAACGATTATGAACAACAAACTGTAAAATCAGGTGGAACTAATGCCGCTACCAAAGCATGGGTTGATGCCTTGAGACCACTAGTTGGTAATAGAAAGATTCTTTTCTACTCATACCAAAGCTTCATGGTTTCTCATGCCGCCGATGCCGTTAGTTCATATGATGGTTACTGGTTAGCAGCTTACCAAACAAATGAACCACAAAGAGAACATGTTTTATGGCAATACACAGATCACTTTTATTCTCCAGCATTGAACCAATATGTCGATGCGAGTGTATTAACACAAAAGAGTAGCTCTTGGTTTATTGATGCTACAAATAACAGCAACAATAACAAGCCAAGTAAGCCAAAGTCCAATGTGACATACACAAAGGAAAACAAGACATTGACTGTGAAGACAGCCGTTAAGTATAACTTCTACAACCATGTTCCTGGAAACAACTACTTTAGTGAACTTCACAGAACTCACTATGGTCGTACATTCCATGGTAAGAATGTAACGGTAGATTTAAAGGCAACCGTAAATGATCGTACTTATTACCGTGCATACGAAAATGGTAAGTTATTAGGTTGGATCAATCAAAATGGATTAGGTCCACACATTAGTTATTCCAAAGTTAACATGCACAAAAAAGTTAAACTAAATAGTAATTACAGATTCTATAACCATGTAACTCAAAGTCATTTTGCTGATTTCAAGGCAATGGGAACAGCAAGTGAATACGCAGGTAAGACCGTCCACATTACTGGTCGTGCAATTAAAGATGGTTGGAAGACTTATTACTACAAATGTTATTACGAAGGTAAGTTCATTGGTTGGATTTACCAACGTGGAATTTAATAAATAAAAAGACATCGTTTGAATACGATGTCTTTTTTGTGCTAAATATGCAAAAAAATTTAGGAAAATTTAAAACTTTTTCATTAGAAAAATGTATAAAAAATAATGGTAATCATTATAAAAACGTTCATAACGTATCATTTATTGTATTTGTTGTATAAAAATATACAAAACCCTTAAATAAAATTTAAGTATCTTACATCTTTCTTAATCTTATAAAACACTATATAATCTCTAATTGTTAACTTAAGAAAAAATTAAGAAATGAAAAGAGTGGCTTAAATGAAAGTACCCCTGAAAGCATTAAAAACAATAATGATGATTGGAATTGTTTCATCAGGTCTAATGATGGCAAATACACAACACGCTAAAGCTGAGGATAATGCATCTGATGCACAAGTTAGTTTGAAAAAAGATACCAGCTTATATGACACACAAAAAATTAAAAAGATTAAAACTAAATCCGCTAAAAAATACTTCGGAAAAGAATCACTATACGAAAAGAAAACTGCTAAGGTTAAAAAGACTACATATAAATTAATTCAAAGCAAGAGTGGTAAAAAATCGGGTTGGATGAAATCATCAGATCTTTATGTTGTGAAAAGAAAGGTGACTACCAAGTCTACATACCAACTATCACCACGTATCAATGATTCTTCTGACTTAGATAGTCGCCAACTCACTCAACTATCTGATAGTCAAATCAAATCTAGAATTAGAGATAAGTTTGTTAACTTCGTCCAAGGACAAAGAAAAAAGACTGACAACGGTTCATGGATTTTAAGTCGTGGATTAGACAAGGTGGCGCAGGAACGTGCCAACTATGTTGATCCAACCATGGGGGAAGCTTCACATTACACTACCAGAGACGGCAAACGTCATCGTCAAGAAGCTGCTATCTTAGATGGTCAAAGAATGAAGATTGTTAAGAATCAAAACGACATATACGAATCAAATGGCTATGCCACACTAGATAAGAACTACTACCATATCTCAGATTACGTTAAGTACTTTAACGAAATGATTACCGATGATGGTGCTTCTGGTGATAGCCACAAGACCCAACTACTAGGTAATGAGGCAGATGGATTAAGATACTATGGAATTGGGCTAAGAGTGATTAGAACCAGCATTACCGTTCAAGTAAACATCGTTATTCTATCAGCTGATACTAAATACAAATAAATAAAAAAGGAAGTCCATGAGGACTTCCTTTTTTTATTTGCGTTTGATAACACGAACACGAATAACTTCGTTGATTGATTTTAAATCATTTAATAATTGTTCAGTTGGTTCGTCGCAAAAATCAACCATTGTGTATGCCATTTCACCTTTAGCACCATTACTCATTTGGTTGATGTTAAAGTTGTTGTCGGCAGCCTTGGTGGCGATTTGACCAACCATGTTAGGGATGTTCTTATGAATTAAGGTGATACGGAAAGGTGAGTGCATTGAAACGTTCATGTTAGGAAGGTTTAATGATTGTGATAGGTTACCAGTTTCTAGGTAACGTTGGATAATCTTAGCACCTCTGACGGCACCGTTTCCTTCGGCTTCGACAGTTGATCCACCGATGTGGGGGGTGATGACAACGTCTTTGCGGTTCATTAAGACGTCATCACCGAAATCGGTAATGTATGAAGCAACTTTTCCTTCATCTAAAGCATCAACGACTGCTTGGTTATTGACGATGCCTAGACGGGCATAGTTTAGAATACTTACACCAGGTTTCATTTGTTTGATAGCTTCTTCATCAATTAAATTGGTAGTTTCATCGTTCTTAGGAACATGAACAGTGACGATATCGGCATCCTTAATTGCATCTTCTAGGGTGTTTGCACGAGTGATATCACTTTCGATGCGCCATGCAGCGTCTGATGATAGGTAGGGGTCGTATCCGACAACATCCATGCCTAGGTCGTTTGCGGCGTTGGCCACCAGTGAACCGACATGGCCTAAACCAATCACGGCTAATGTTTTATCTCTGATTTCGGTTCCTTTGAAACGAGGATCGATTTTCTTCATCTTTGAGATGTCAGCGTGTAAGTTGTTGGCTGAGAAGTTCGCAACGGGGAAGAGGTGACGAACAGAAGCGATGATCATGGATAAGACGACTTCCTTAACGGCGTTGGCGTTACTTCCGGGAGTGTTGAAGGCGGCGATGCCTAGTTCGGATAATCGATCGATTGGTAGGTTATTAAAACCAGCACCGGCTCTGACAATTACCTTTAAGTTTTCAGGGAAGTCAGCGTCTAACATGTTGGCTGATCGAATTAGGTATGCGTCTGGATTGTCGCTTTGGTTAATCTGGTATTTGTCACTGAATTTATCTAAACCATCCTGTGAAATGGCATTAAAAGTTTTAACGTTATACATAATTATTACCCCCGAGTTTGTTCGAATTTAGTTAGGACATCAATTAGTTTTTCAACACCTTCGACTGGCATTGCGTTGTATAGACTGGCACGAAGTCCACCGATGCTTCTGTGACCCTTTAGACTGATTAGGTCGTGGTCGGCCGCGAAGTCGACGAATTGTGTGTCTAAGTTATCGTTATTAGTTGTAAAAACGATGTTGGTATATGAGCGTTCATCTTTTTTGACGTTGTTATGGAATAAGCTTGATTGATCAAGATAGTCGTATAGCATATTGCTCTTTTGTTGGTCTTGTTTTTCCATTGCAGGAATACCACCGTTATCCAATAACCATTGAGTGGTTAGTTTGGCAGCATAAATCGGGAAGACTGGTGGGGTGTTGAACATTGAGTTCTTCTTGGCATATGCTTCGTAGTTTAGAATGGTTGGGATATGTTTGGCTGGGTCGATTAGGTCGTCTCTTACGATAACGATTGTTAGGCCAGCTGGAGCCAAGTTCTTTTGCGCACCCGCAAAGATAAGACCAAAGTCGTTCACATCATATGATTCAGCCATGAAGTTGGAAGACATATCACCGACTAATGGGATGTCTTTGACATTTGGTAAATGATTGGGATGGTATGTAGAACCTTCAATCGTGTTGTTGATGGTTACATGCAAGTAATCATAAAGGGTTTCGTCAAAGTTATCGCTTGGATATGGAAGCTGCCCATCATCTTTGATGACATCGATTCCATAACCCAGTTGTTCTGCTTCTTGATAGGCCTTCTTGTTCCAATGACCACTATCTAGAAAGGCAATCTTTTCTCTGTGGTTAGCTAAGTTCAACGGAACAGCGGCAAACTGACCGGTTCCACCACCTTGGCAGAAAAGAATATGGTAGTTATCAGGGACGTGCATTAGGTCCTTGATGTTTTGCTTAGCGTCATTTAATACATTTTCAAACAGGGTGCTGCGGTGTGAAATCTCCAAAATACTCATGCCACTATCTTCAAATGATGGCATCTCACGTTGAATCTGATCAATAACTGGTTTCGGCATTACGGCTGGACCAGCTGAAAAATTATATACAGTCACAATTCTCACTCCCAAAAATAGATTAAGCGAAATAAAAAAGCCCCACAGAGACAGTTCTGTGAGGCCACTAGTTCAAGTGTATTGTCTTATCGACCCCACAAAATGTTAACCATCTATGCAGGGCATAAGTTTCGTATAAATAGGCCTACATAAATGGATGTGTAGACCAGGAAGAGACAATTAAATTATTAATATTTGCATTTTTTAACATTTTTAATTACCTCCTCCTTTAATTTAACCAAATTCTAACACAGATATAATAATTTGCAAACAAAAATGTTATAATAAATCAAAATATACGTGTTTCATTGAAAGGAGAGTTTTATTTTGACTGAGTTTTATTTTGTTCGCCACGGTAAAACATTCGCCAATCAACAGGGGTTAAAGCAGGGGACAATTAACTCTGAAATCACCTACTTATCCGATTTAGGGAAACAACAAGCACAGCATTTACATGATCATTTTGACATTAGTTTTGCTGATAAAATCTATGTAAGTCCACTTCAAAGAACTAAAGATACTGCCGATTATTTAAACGCAGGAGTGGGCCTACCAATCGAAAAAGACGAACGATTGTTGGAAATATCATATGGCAAATGGGATGGTCAATCCAATGCCGAATTGATGAAGACATATCCGGAAGTGTTTGATGAAGAACTAAAGGATGTATTACCTAGTTATGCACCGCTAGCCGATGGTGAAACCTTTGAACACGTCGAACAACGAGTCGGTGAATTCATGGAAGAAGTTGCTGCAAAGTATCCAGATGGCAAGTTCATCTTGGTATCACATGGTTTCACTGTAAAGTCAGCCATGTTGGTGGCATTGAAACAACAAGATGATCCAATGTCTGTGATTGAACCGGACAACACTTCCGTGACAAAGATTAGATTGAAGAATAACCAATACTACTTGGATTACTTTAATCGCTTGTATTAAAAAAAGAGCCATACTGGCTCTTTTTTAGTCGAACATCATTATCTGAATTGCTAGAACAATTGTTGATAGTGATATGATAAGTGTTTCTTTAAACGGAAAGTGACTACCTAGACCGATTATGAATATTTCAATCAATAAGATGATAAACGATGCTGATAATAGTTTCTTCTTACTGGCAGAAATGAAGGTAAAGATAACCTGGAACAAGTTGATAAAGGTGATTAATACACCCAATAGAATAGTCTCTTGATTAGTATTGTCACCAATAATTAATGGTAATGCTATGTATGTAAATATGAATAGGTTGATAAATGATCCGATGAGTTGAAACCCACCTGTAACAACGTCTCTACGAATCGTTTTTCCCTTCCTTCTATCAATATCAGTTATCATAAAATTCTTGATAATGTTATCATTCAAATATTAAAAATAAGAAAGAATTTAACTATGAAAAATGCAGATTTATTACTAATCGAACCAAAGAAAGATGAATTTTCTAACTTAATTGCTAATATAAAAAAGAAGCCGTAATGGCTTCTTTTTTATAGTTGTGGAAATTCTTGCATATCGAATAGGTTGTGTTCACGAATAGTAGTGTAATCTTCATTCATCCATGCTCGGTCCATATGAGCAGCTTTGATTGCAGGAAAGTCTCTTAATAACTCTTCGTTTAATTCATCAACGTCATCGCCGTCATAGAAGAAAAAATCAATCATCCAATCATAGATGCAGCTGGGGATGATGTCATAGATTTCAAATGCAGCTTCTTTGTATTCTTTATCGTTGATTTCTTCATACTCACCATCAGCGACTTTTTTGTAAACCGTCTGTAAGTCGTCAGTGTTTAATTCTTTTTTTGAATCCTTGATATCGTAAGCGTAGTAAAACTCGAAATCTTCTTCTAAATCATTTATTAGGGTATCAGTAAGATCACCGTTGTAGAAGACAAGGTAAGAAAGATATTCTTTGTAGGAACTTGGTTTGATTTCTTCATCGTTTGGCATGGCAAGCAATCTCCTTTATTGGGTAAAATAATTATTACACAAAAGATTTAATAATCGACTAGATTAGTCTTGATGTTGCAAAAACTCATTTAGATATTCTTGTGATAGTTGATATACCTTGGATGAACTGTATTTTTCGTGTGGTTCACTCCAGATACATAGGGCGGAATCAATCTTTTGATTTCCCTTATAAATATCGGATGTATTGTTGTCGTCCCAGACGCGTTCGTTCCATTTATCCAGCAATTCCTTCCAATGAAAACGAGATGGTGCCGTGTACATTTTGGGGAAATTAATTACATATAGATAGTAGAAATTACAGTTAATGACTTTAAAACCATGATGGACTAATTGAGGAAGAGTGGCTCTCAATCTGATTAGTTCTTTCCTGTCATCAGGATCACTTTGTTGGCCGTTTTGGCTCCAGTAGAAGACGGTAATGTTTTTGTGATATCTATTGATGGTGCGTTTATGAAAACTATCATTCCAGGCGGTTAGCTTATAACCTTTTTGGTTCACAAATGAATCGATTGAGTTGATGTATTTAACGAAGTTATTTTCTTCAGTCTTGTTATCCAAAGAGATTTCATCAGCGCCCATGCCAATATGATTACCCTTAGGCAATAGTGGTAGGTATTCGGATAGTATTTTCTTAGAAAGCGTTAGAGTGCCTTTCTTGGACAGTTTAAACTCATTATAGCCGTCTCGATATACCAATTGTTTCTTTAAACGACGACCTGATTTGGTATAACTAAGCAGTTTTAAAATCCCTTTGTCGTGGCCAGGAAGGTCGATTTCTGGAATCAACTCGATGTGTCTTTGTTGGGCATAATTAATCAGACTCTTTAGTTGAGCTTTACTTAGGAATGCCTTGTGAGTCTTTCGATTGAAATAGATACCATTTTTGACCTTGGCTTTTTTGGTGGTTTGACCCAGATAGCTGTTCTCAACACCAAATCGTTCATTGTCTGTCAGATGTAGCAGCATGAATTCGGCATGATTTTTGGACAGGGTATCAATGTATTTACGGATTAATCTAGGCGAGTAAAACGATCGCGCACAATCCAATGTCATACCTTTGTTACCCTGAATACTATTGGCTGATGATGTAATCCCAAACGAGAAAGCACTTGATAGTACAACAACAGCGGTTAAACAAGCAGTGATGATTTTCTTCACATTATCGCTTCCTTATACTTATATGAGAATAAGTATATCATAATTGGGCGGAAATGGAGATTTGTATAAAAGATGACTGCTAGTTACTAGCAGTCATCTTTATATATGTACTGTCCCGATAGCGGGATCAAGAAATGAAACTTTCGGAATAACTTAATTGTTTGATTTTAACTTAGTATGTCATATCAATGAGGTTTAGGAAATCTGCTGTATCTCGTCCATTAGTTTTGTCGTTTTAGAAGTATGTGGTTTATATAACAAAAAAGGATTGTAATCAACGATTACAATCCTTTTTACATATTATGGAGGCGGCGGGAGTCGAACCCGCGTCCGAGCATATCGCCATTCGAATATCTACGCTCATAGGGATACTATTTGAAGTTTCACTGACCAAAGCACCGTATTCCGGGGTTAACATGATCAGCTAACCTGATTAATCTCTTTTACTTAACTTCAGGTGTGAGCAAGTAACGTAAGCCTATCAATTATAAAACCCAAGTTAGCCTCTAGGCAAAGCTAGTTGGATTGTCGTAGACTGCTTATTAGGCAGCTAAAGCGACGTTGTTTGAATTATTGTTTGCAGTTATAATTTAAAAACTGGACGGTTGAGCAGACGCCGCTGCGAACGCAATCCGAATTCGAACTATACCCGTCGAATCCATAACGCCCCCAAAAAGGTACATATCAATGTTACCATATTTATAAGGACAGTGAAACGATATTATCATATAAAACACCATTTAGGGTGCGTTTTATACCATTTTATTGTTATAATGGATTCTATACCTAAATAAATGAGGGTGAATTAATGAAAAGCAATTCAATTGCAAACGAAAATGTGCCACATTTTTACGTGCGTTTAAAGCACCGTAAGATGGAAAAGTGGTACGTCAATGAAATGCAAGCGGGGAAGCATCAACGCAAAGCATTCAATCATTCAGACGAAAAAGCAAAATTTGAAATTGATCAAATCGGTTTTTACCAAAAACATCTATGGTTTCACTTTGAAAACGAAAATGATGCCGGATGGATTCCCAACAAATTTATTCGTAAGAACTACAGAATCTTAAATCTACAGGCTAGTAAGGATAATACCGAAGCTTCTAATGAAGAAAAGGCGTTATCAGTATTGGTTCATTTCTCTAGATCAGATTTTGACGTTTACGATAAGTTAGGCAATATTACTGATAACTTATCTGATGCAACCTTTAAAAGCATCCTAGTTAACAGTGTTGGATCATACAAGGATTTGACCAAGAAGTCATACCGTCGTGTGAGAAGCCAGATTAATCGTAACCGCCCGGTGATGTTATGGGGCAGACGAGACAATCAATGTATTGTCCTATTTGGTTTTAACCACCGCGTCTTCTTCTACTTTGATCCAGAAGATGGTTTGAACAAGACGATTACAGTTAAGGAATTAACTAAGCTATGGAAACGAAGTGGATACAAGGCCATTAGTTACTAGAAAATAAAAAAGACAGCCAAATGGTGCACTGCACCCCAAAGTTTGTACAAAACTTTGGGGTGTTTTTGTGTCTAAATATAAAGTAGAAGATAAATTAAATGTAATTAACACATACCTAAACGGTATGGGATCTCAAATGGTAGCTAGAAAA
>NZ_JAHQYH010000003.1 GCF_019061205.1 Apilactobacillus waqarii | reverse complement strand
TAGCTCTTCTGAATAAATTGTTATTTTATAAGCGAATTGACTTCGCAATGTTTAATTCTTACAACCAAGTTGTAAGTTCCTTACACATCATCGATTATCAATCTTGTTCAGTTTTCAAAGATCTACCTTTTAATATCAACCGTTGTCTCAATTGACAACTATTTAATATTAACAAATTATCAACACAGTGTCAATAACTTTTTTATTTATTTTGTTGATGAATGTTTTCACATCAACGTTTGTCGCTTATCGACAACAATAAATATTATGCCATCTTGTTAACGTAAAGTCAACAGTTTTTTTATTGATCTTTTAACGTTTTAACGAGGTTTTTGACCGCCTCATCAACAGCAATATTTATATTATCAAAATATCGACACCGCGTCAACATTAATTTAAAAATAAAAAGGACGACTTTTAAAGTCGTCCTTTTGTTTTGAAACTATTTCAATTCAGGTGCATCTGTCTTGTATAAGTTCAAAGTATCTTTCTTCTTCAACTTATTCAATAGATCAGTCTTCTTCTTTTTATCCATTTCCTTAAGAAGTTTCATTCCATCAGCATACTTGTAGCTGTATGACTTCTTATCTACCTTCTTGAAGCCCTTAGGGTTGTAGAAACGTAGTAAGTCACCTAGCACTACCTTATCTGATAGAGATAGTTCTGTAGTAACGTGGTTTTGCATCTTCTTAATTTCAGCAGCTTGCTTCTTGTTTGGTGTGATTTGTTTACCAGTCTTAGTTAGGTATACACTTCCACCTACTACTGTGTATTCAGGAGATACAAAGTCTCCATTTCTAAATGCAACAACTTGGTTTCTCTTCTTAGATAACAAATCATTACCGAATTGGATAGTATTATCGTCCTTTACACCTAGTAGATGTAATAGTGTTGGTAATACGTCAATTTCTCCACCGTAAGTGTGATCAATTCCACCCTTTAGGCCATCCATATGAATCATGAATGGAACCTTTTGGAATTGTGCTAAGTCAAAGCTGTTAATAGACTTCTTGTGTAGTAATTGAGCAATAGCTGGTCTATGGTTGTTTGAAATACCATAGTGGTCACCGTATAGCACAATCATACTGTTCTTCATTAGACCTGTCTTAGTTAGGTAATTCATGAATTCACCAAAGGCTTGGTCTAGGTAGTGAGCAGTTTGTACGTATGGATCAACAGTATTGTCACCAGTCTTAGTTGCTGGGAATGATACGTTTTGTTTATCCAATTCATATGGATAGTGGTTAGTTAGTGTAATTAGTTTTGCATAGAATGGTTGTGGTAATTGTTGGATGTATTGGGCAGCATCCTTAAAGAAGATCTTATCCTTCAAACCGTAACCAACACTGTATGATGGTTTTTCAGTGTAGTAGTTTGAATCAAAGAAGTATTGGTATCCCCATGACTTGTATGCATTATCTCTATTCCAGAAACTAGGCACATCCCCATGGAATGCAGCAGTACTGTAACCCTTTTGAGCTAAGATAGCTGGTGCAGCTTGGTATGTGTTTTGGGTACCGTAAGTAACCATTGCTGATCCTTCTGGTAAACCGAATAGTGAGTTTTCTAGCATCATTTCAGCATCAGAGGTCTTACCTTGTGCTACTTGGTGGTAGAAGTTATCAAATGATAATGTATTTTGATTATGGTAGAACTTGTTTAGGTTTGGAGTTACTTCCTTACCATCAACTTTGTAATCAATTAAGAATTGTTGGAAACTTTCCAAATGAATGATAAAGACATTCTTACCCTTAGCCTTACCGTAGTATTCGATATTAGACTTACTACGGTTGTGCTTTAGATATGTAAGGACACTATTTAAATCAGATGGTTTAGCTTCAGCTCTAGTTTGACTTTCTTTGTGGGTTTGATATGCATTAAATGCTGCATATTCATTTAAACCAAGGTACTTAACAATGTAGTTGTTATCAAATGTTCTTGTTAATAGACCTGATCTGTCTGCATTAGATACACCAAATTCAGCAAACATCAATACTAAAGATAAGATGGTGATTGCAAAGGCGTTTCGCTTCTTAAATGGAGCATGATCAACCTTAATTACCCTGAATAGTAATAATAAAATCAATACAACAACATCGATAAATACGAAGAAATCTAATGGATGTAAGATTTCAGCTAAACTCTTACCAAGGTTGTTTTGAACAGTACCTGAACCCTTGATGATTCCAAATGATAGGAAATCAGAGAATTCACGGTAGTATAAAACGTTGGCAAAAATCCAAATTGATTCGATTAAATCAATAATAATCATTAGCCAGTAAGCTAGTTTTCCTCTAAAGTACAAAGCAATCCCAAAGATTAGTAATGCAGCTGGTAGTGGGTTAACAGCCAACAGGAATTGTTGAATGCCACCCTTTGCACCTAAGGTAAAATCAATACGGTATGAAATATATGTTTTCAACCAGAATAAGGCCACGATTAATACAAAAAAGCCAAATTTTGTATTAAAGAACCTTCTGGTGTTCTTAATATGACTAGACATTTCTATGCCTCCAAAATAAAAAATATAAAGTGTTAGTAAATTTACTTATCAATCTTATTGGGTCGAATAAAGAATGCTACCGCCCCTAAAATCATTCCTAAGTAATAAGTTATCAAGCGCCAAGCAATTAACGCGAGAATTAACTTCGTGTTATTGGTGATAAAGCTCTTGAACAGAGTTTCAAAACTGTACTCTGCTCCCCCAGCTCCTCCTGGAATTGGGAATAGTGAGATTATCATAAAGATTAATACATGTAAGCTAACAATCATAATGATGTTAACTTGATCGAATCCTAATGCCAAGATAATGAAATATGGAATTAGGTAGTAGAAAGCTAGTTGGAAGAAAGTAATAACAATAATCTTTAACATTAGCTTCCATTGTTTAGCAATTCTGATGCTTTCCATATGGAATGTATCGATTTTGTTGTCTAACATCTCTTTAAATGAAAGGTACTTTTCATCCTTCATAAAGATTTTAAGTGGTTTTACCAAATTATCAACCAGTTTCTTAGTAAATGTATACCAATACATGATTAATAACAAGGCGACAATTACAAATAGGTGAACGAAGAAGCCAAACAGTACCAGCCAGGCTAGGTAGTGTAGCTTTTCTTCCACATATTGAAAACCGACAATAAGACTCAAAATGAAATTAATTACTATCATGGTTTGAAAGACAACAAACTTCATCAATAGCGTCGAACTGGCCTTACCAGCATCAACGCCCGTTTGAACCATTACATATAGTTGTCCTGGTTGTCCACCTGATGAGAATGGTGTGATTCCGTTGAATAGTTGTTCAACCAATGGGACTCTAATCGCATCCCACCAAGTAAAGTGGTCAACTTGGGTATCAACAATTGTCTTAGTAACCACCGCTTCTAGTCCTAAGTATAACAACATACATAGGAAGGCAACGGCAATCCACCACCAATTAATAGTAAAAAAATCTGCAATCAATACATCCATATTGATATCTCTGATGAAATACCAAAAAATCAGTATCCCGATTAGAAACATCATAAAGAACGTTATTACATTTCTCTTCGACATTACTATCCCTCTTTTATCTGACCTTTATAGAATTTATGCCAAATCGAAGCTAGATGATCTTCTGAATAGTAATCAGATGCAGCTAGTGCTTTATCAGACAATTCTTTTAATTCATCTCGATTATCAATTAAGCGATGTAAACTATCATTCATTTCTTCAAAAGTAGTAAATGGTTCATAGTAACCACTGATGATTTCTTTATATAAATCTAAACTTCTAAGCATCACTGGAGTTCCACAAGAGAATGCTTCCAGTACTGACATTGGGAACAATTCGTTAAATGATGGTAATAAGAATAAATCAGCAACGTTGTAGTATTGAACTAATTTATCACGATCCACGATTCCTGGGAATTTAAGGTTTGCGGGTGGATTGTCTACCAACAGTCTTAAGTTCTTGTATCCATCAGTAATTTTACCAAATGAGAAACCACCTGCCCAAATAAATTCGACATTTGGGTTTTCTTCGGCTAGTTTGGCAAAATCAAGAATTCCCTTTCTGGTTTGAACTTGACCGGTTCCCACAACGACGAACTTCTCTTTATCGATGCCAAGTTCTTTTCGAGCAGCCAGCTTTTCGTCTTCAGTGAAAGGAAAGAATTCCTTCTTGCTAACGAAGTTTGGAATGTAAGTAATTTTATCACGATTAATTCCATATGCTTCCAACTTAGGTATAAAAGTTGGATTAACAACTACAATATGTTCCATTCGTTTGTAAAACGCAATTACATACTTATAAAAAATCCATTTGATTGGCTTGGGTAGACTTAAGCTTCCTTCCAATGTTTCTGGTAGAAAGTGCACATACCCGATTCTTCTTCCACGTTTCTTTTGGAAAGTAGAGAAGTAATATCTTAGATTAATCGTATGGTAGTGAGTAATATCAGATTTCTTTGGATCATTGATTTCAATGACAAACTCATCTGAAAAACGCTTTTCCATTAATTTAATTAACTCTAGATAGGCACTACCAACTCCCTGTCCCTTTACCTTGTCGGCAGTTGAAAACATATCTATTTTTATCATAAATCCTCCTAGTCGCTTATCCCATTATCATCGCTAAATTCTTTGTTGAAGTCTAATTGGGCACTCTTATAAAAGGCCACAATTCGATTGGCAAAGTTTTCAGATGATATTTCATGTAACTTAGTTTGTCTAAGTTCTTCCTTTGATTGATCTGGTTTAGCTTTAGTTTGATTCAAGTATTCCAATACGCTTGAAACATAGCCATCTTTATTTGAGAAGGTCATCCCTAATGCCTTATCACTTAATAGGTCCTCAGTATATGGACTCGATGCAACCACTACCTTAACCCCGGCGGCCATTGCTTCAATATAAGTTAAACCTTGTGATTCAGAATTAGATGTCGATACAAACAAGTCGGCATTTCGGTAATATTTATATACCTCGTCGTTATTAATTTCACCAACAAATTTAACGTTAGCATTTAGCTTCATGTCATCTACTTGCTTTCTCAAGTCTTCTCCGGCTGGTCCATCCCCGACAATCACTAATTGGGTTAGTGGTTTGTCAGCCAAGATTGTTGGCATGGAGTTAATTAATTCCTTGATATTTTTTTCGTAAGCCAAACGACTCACTGATAATAGCACAGGAGCGTCCTTATCTACTCCTAAATATTTACGTAAATCAAAATCAGATTGAGTCGCAAATTTATTGATATTAATTCCGGTTGGGATAATTCTAATCGGGCTTTTCACCCCGTATCTAACTAACGTGTCTAATACTTTTTTACTTGGCGCCACTACCCCTGACATATTGTGACAAAACGCTAAAGTTGCATCTTTAACATGTACCGGTCTTAGTAGCTTACCCTTGGCTACATAATGTAAGTAGTCTTCATACATTGTGTGATAAGTATGTACGCATGGGATTCTTAAGAACTTCGCCACGAACTTACCGATAATTCCCATTGAGAACTCAGTCTGTGTATGAATAATATCCAAGTTAAGTTTCTTAGCAATTTGATAAGCTTGGATCATTCCCCTTACCGCGATTCTGCGGTCAGTAAAAGAAATAAAGGGGATACTGGAAAATCTAAAAATATTCTTTTCGTATGTGGCCTTATCAACGTGAGGATCAGTTGTAGTAAAGATATACACCTGATGACCATCTTTTTCCAATTGATCTTTTAATGTCTTAATGGATGTGGCAACCCCACTAACCTGTGGAAAATAAGTATCCGTAAAAATTCCAATATTCATAGTAGCACCTCCTTTTCTTTTATTATTAATTATTTGTAATTATATTGTTTTGCTGTTTGCATTGCAAACTCATGTGAATGCCATAATTCCCTATTTCAATAAAAAAAACGAGCCAGAACAATTCTATCGAAGTAGTTGTTTCCATATTCGTTCAATAATGACAATGAACTATTATGACAACCAAACATAAAATATTTCTGACTCATTATTTTAATAGACGTACCATATATAACTTGTAATTAATCAGTTAATCCTTCATCTTTGAATGACTTTGCAATTGCTTCAATTGCGTCTTTTTCGTCAGGACCATCAGCAATAACAGTTACTTCGGCGTTTTGACCAACACCTAATGACATAACACCCATGATTGACTTTAAGTCAACAGTGTTGCCAAGGTATTCTAGTTTTAATTCTGATTTGAATTTAGTAGCAGTTTGAACTAAAAGTGTTGCAGGACGAGCATGGATTCCAGTTTCAGAAACAACTTTAAATTGACGTTTTTCCATTTTGAAAATCTCCTTTTATTCTTATACTAATTTTAGAATATCAATTAATGTGATAAAACTCAACATTTTTAACTATTGGTACCACTATCAGATAGGTAAGTATACGTAATTACACCGTTCTGATCGGCCTTCCCTATCACGCGCTTTCTGGTATCAAAGTTCATGTATGCAACTTGAAACTCAGTGAACTCGTCGGGTTTGACTACCAATTCTTTGATTTTGTTGTCTTTTAGGTCATTTAATAATTCAGTATAATTCTTATCTGCGATAATTATATTCCCTCTTTCAATATATATTATATACGATTGCCACTAATTAAAACATATCATAATTAAAAAATATGAAAAAAATAGGAATTATTTTAATCTAATCAAATTGCTTGCACTAAATTTACGATGAGTTATAATGTTTTTACAAATGGTCAGTAAAGGTCAAAATAACCTTTAACCATTTAGTTGTTTTCAGAAAGGAGCAGTCGTATGAAATGTGAAAACTGCCATATAAATGAGGCAACCATTCATTTACTCGTCAATTTCAATGGCGAAAAGAGACATATTGATATCTGTCAGGACTGTTACCAAAAGTTGAGTCAACAATCCGAACAATATCGTAATAACGGAGGTGTTGATATGATGAATGATCCATTTGGTTTCAGTAGCTTAGATGACTTATTTAACGCGATGAATCAAAGCAATCAAAATTCTATCCGCCGTCCTGAGAATAATCAGCAAAAAAATAACAATAATAACAATTCCAACTCTGTGTTAGAAAAATATGGATATGATTTAACCGACTTAGCAAGAAAGAACAAGATTGATCCTGTTATCGGTCGTGATAAGGAAATCGATCGTGTGATTGAAATCCTAAACAGAAGAACCAAGAACAACCCTGTTCTAATTGGTGAAGCCGGTGTTGGTAAGACTGCTGTCGTCGAAGGACTAGCACTAAAGATTGCTCATCACGAAGTTCCAGATAAGTTAAAGAACAAACGTGTTATCAGATTAGATGTTGTATCCATTGTTCAAGGAACATCCATGCGTGGTCAATTCGAACAAAGAATGCAAGAACTAATCAAGGAAGTTCAATCAGACAAGAACATCATCTTATTCATTGATGAGATTCATGAAATTATGGGTGCCGGTAATGCCGACGGTGCCATGGATGCAGGAAACGTTTTAAAACCTGCCTTAGCTCGTGGTAGTTTCCAACTAATTGGTGCTACTACCCTAAACGAATACCGTGGTATCGAAAAGGATTCTGCGCTTGCTCGTCGTTTCCAAACCGTCCAAGTTGATGAACCTTCATTGAAACAAGCGCTTCATATCTTAAACGGTATCAAGGGGCGTTATGAAAAGTATCACCACGTTAAATACAGTGATGATGCCATCAAAGCTGCGGTTTACCTATCAAACCGTTACATCCAAGACCGCTTCTTGCCAGATAAGGCCATCGATTTAATCGATGAAGCCGGTTCTAAGCTTAATATCAAATCAGACGTTAAGTCTCCTGATGATTTAAAGGAAGAACTAAGCAAGTGCGAAAGTGAAAAGAAGGATGCCCTACAAAAGGAAGACTACGAAAAAGCCGCCTTCTATCGTGATAAGATTGAAGAATTAAACTACAAGTTAAAAGACTTCGACGAATCAGATAATACTTACCCTACTGTATCTACGAAAGATATTGAAGGAATTATCGAATCCATCACCAAGATTCCTGTTGGTCAATTGCAAGAACAAGAACAGGATAATCTAAAGGACTTAGACAAGAAGCTAGCTGGTAGCGTAATTGGACAAAACCAAGCAATCGAAAAAGTTGCTCGTGCTATCAAGCGTAACCGAATTGGTTTCAACGGAACCGGTCGTCCAATCGGATCATTCCTATTTGTAGGAACTACCGGAATTGGTAAGACTGAACTTGCAAAGCAATTAGCTAAGCAACTATTTGGTTCCAAGGAAGCAATGATTAGATTCGACATGTCCGAATACCGTGAACCACATTCCATTTCTAAACTAATCGGTTCACCTCCTGGCTATGTTGGTCACGATGAAGCCGGTCAATTAACCGAAAAGGTAAGAAGAAATCCTTACAGCCTAATTCTTTTCGATGAAATTGAAAAGGCTCACCCAGACGTTCTCCACGCTTTCCTACAAATCCTAGACGATGGTCGTTTGACAGACTCTAAAGGACGAACCGTATCATTCAAGGATACTGTCATCATCATGACAAGTAACGCCGGTACCGGTGCTTCCACTGCCAGCGTTGGTTTTGGTGCTGAAGCTAATAACAAGACTCATTCAGTATTGAATAAGTTGGGTGATTACTTCAAGCCAGAATTCCTAAACAGATTCGATGACATTGTCGAATTTAACCAACTAAGCAAGGATGACTTGAAGAAGATTGTCAGCTTGATGCTAGACAATGTTAACAAGATGCTAGAAAACCGTGGTATCACCATCGATGTTTCTGATGCTGCCAAGGATAAACTAGTCGAAAAAGGCTACAACCCAGAAATGGGTGCCCGTCCACTTCGCCGTGTAATCCAAGAAGAAGTTGAAGATAAGGTCGCTGACTACTATCTAAACAACCCAAGTAGCAAACACCTAAGCGTTGAGGTCAATGACGAAAACAAGGTATTCGTTAACGCAAAATAATTGAATAGATATAAAAACAGCTAAGACTTATTCTTAGCTGTTTTTTTAACTTTTTTTGTACTATCATATGTTAATATGGTTATTAGAGAGGAGGAAAAGGTATGTTTCATTTTATTCATGACATCATTCGTTTGTTTAAACCCAAACGTAAACCAAATGAACCACAAGAAAATGACTTCACAGATTTCACAACGCAATCCGTTGATGAACCTGTAGAAGCACCCACCGATGATATTGAAGAAACCTCTTCCCCTTCTCCTAAACCAAGGGCAAAGATGACCATATACTATGTAGATGAAGACGGTCACTATCTTCACGAGTTCAATGTAATTCACGGATTCGTCGGTGATCCAGTCAGTTTCATCATCCCCGATTTTGATCACTATGTTCTATTCAAAATCGAAGGTATTTCAACCTACATGCAAAAAGAAGATAACGAAGTCACCCTTCAATATAATCGATTGAATGGAAAACCAGTTAATATTTTCTTCATTAACTATGATACATATTCAATGATTCGTCTTCCTCAAATGGCAATCGGTAAATATAACAATGAATTTCAAATTAACATCCCAGAACTATCTGGTTTTAAACTAATCAACTATTCAGGTGATTCAAACGGTATCTTTGATGACTACATGAAGCATTTAATCATCTACTACCGTCGAAACGATTGGCACAGCGTCCAAAAGGACACTTTCTACATTCGTTTAAGAGAATACACCAGAGTCTACAACGACACTAACGGTGATGTTCTACACGTCTTGTTACCAAAGAAAAGTATTTGGAAGGTATTTTATCAAGTCACCACTGACGACGCTCTGTGGTTAAACATCGGACCAAACCAATGGATCGTCGATAGAAACTTCTTTAGAATGCAATATCCATTCGCTAAGGAACTGACCAACACGGACTCATGGAAGATTAAAAAGGTCCACTACCCCGCAACGATTGAAAACAATAATCATCAGAGTGTGGCCGTTTACAACTTCCCTTATGGTAGCTGTATCGGATTCTTGCACAATGGTAATTCATTCATCGTTACCCAAGAGATTGTTGATCAAAACGATCTCCAATGGGTCGAAATTAATAATCTTCACTATATCGTTTCCGATGACGTAAAAAAAGAGCTTAGATAATATCTAAGCTCTTTTCGTTTTATAGTTTTGAAGTAAGTTCTACATCTGGATACTTTTCCTTGAACCAACGTTCAGCAAATGAATTTTCGAATAAGAACAATGGATCGCCATGACCATCTTTTACCAAGATGTTTCTAGATGAAGACATCTTTTCGTCTAATTGGTCTGGGTTAATCCAACGTGCAGTCTTGTTACCCATTGGTTCCATTACAACTTCAGAGTTGTATTCATTTTGCATTCTGAATTGGAAAACTTCGAATTGAAGTTGACCCACGGCACCTAGGATATAGTCACCAGTAGTGTAAGATGTGTAAAGTTGAACCGCACCTTCTTGAACCAGTTGTTGGATTCCCTTGTGGAATGATTTTTGTTTCATAACATTCTTAGCAGAAACCTTCATGAATAGCTCAGGAGTAAATTGAGGTAGCTTGGTAAACTTAACATCACGTTTATCAGAGTAAATGGTATCACCAATTTGGAAGTTACCAGTATCGTACAAACCAATGATGTCACCGGCTACGGCATTTTCAACGTTTTCACGAGTGTTAGCCATGAACTCAGTCACGTTAGATAGACGTAGCTTCTTTTGGTTTCTTTCCAAAGTAACGTCCATACCACGTTCAAACATTCCAGAACATACACGCACGAATGCGATACGATCCCTATGCTTAGGGTTCATGTTAGCTTGAATTTTAAAGATGAAACCAGTAAATTGTTCATCTTCAGGTTTTACTTCAACATCGTTTTCAGTTTCGTGTTCACCTGGTTTTGGCGCAAAGTTTAGATATGCATCTAAGAAAGTCTTTACCCCAAAGTTAACTAAGGCTGAACCGAAGAATACGGGAGTTTGTTCACCATTCTTAATCTTTTCTTCGTCGAATGGATTACCTGCTTCAGTGATTAGGTCCATGCTTTCTTTAGCATCTTGGTAAACACTGTCTTCAGCTAACTTGTTGTCTTCTAACAAGTTACCGTCTTCATCCAATGGTAAGTATGGATTATTTTCATCTTCTGGACGGTATAGTTCGACACGTTTGTTGTATCGATCGTATAGTCCTCTTAGAATTTTCCCTGAACCGATTGGCCAGTTCATTGGGTATCCTTCGATTCCCAAGACATCTTCTAGTTGGCTGATTAATTCCATTGGGTCTCGACTATCACGGTCAAGTTTGTTCATGAAAGTAAAGATTGGAATTCCACGCATCTTACAAATTTGGAATAATTTCTTAGTTTGTGGTTCAATCCCTTTGGCAGCATCAATAACCATGACTGCAGAGTCAACGGCCATCAAAGTACGGTAAGTATCTTCTGAGAAATCTTGGTGTCCTGGGGTATCCAAAATGTTGATACGCTTACCAGCGTAATCAAATTGCATCACTGAACTAGTAACGGAAATTCCACGTTTCTTTTCAATTTCCATCCAGTCAGACTTTGCAAAGTTACCTGACTTCTTAGCCTTAACTGTACCGGCCTCACGTACAATTCCACCAAACAATAGTAATTGTTCAGTAATTGTAGTCTTACCAGCATCCGGGTGAGAGATGATGGCAAAAGTACGACGTTTATTAACGCTTTGCTCTATTTTTTTATTACCCATTATTCGAATCCTTCCGTTTTATAATATATAAATACAATTGTAACATATTAAAACAATCTTCCATATGAGAATTAAAAAACATCCCCGATTAAATCGAGGATGTCCTTTTTTATTTCTTCCAATCGTCTTCGTCAGTAAGACCTAAGTCTTTCTTGATCTTAGAAGTTGAAATACCTTCAGTTCTTGGTAGGTAAACGACTTTACAGTAGTCCTTTAGGAAGTCGAACTTTCCTTCCCAATCATCTCCCATAACGAAGATGTCGATGTTGTTATCAACAACGTCTTTAATCTTTTGGTCCCAGTTGTTTTCTGGAATCACGTGATCAACGTAACGAATAGCTTCTAAAACATACTTTCTGTCTTCGTATGAAGTGTAAGCCTTCTTACCCTTTTCAGCGTTAAATTCGTCGGTAGAAACACAAACTGTTAAATCGTCCCCTAATTCCTTGGCACGTTTTAATAAACGAACATGACCCTTGTGTAGTAGGTCAAATGTTCCATAAGTAATTACTTTTGTCATATTATCTCCTGCTTTGTCTCTCTTTGTTTTTGCTAACTCACTTATGTGATTGTTCAATCATCCAAATACTGTATAGATATTGTACAACCACTTTCACAACTGCATATAGCGGAATTGCTAGAATCATTCCCATTAAACCAGCAATATTTCCGGCAGCCATTAAGATAATTATAATGGTTAGTGGATGAATATTCAAAGACTTTCCGATTACATTTGGATAAACTAAGTTACCGTCTAGTTGTTGAACAATAATTACAACGATGACCACCCATACTAACTCGCTGACACTGGTAGAAAGTGCGACGAATACTGATGGCATAATCCCAATATATGGACCAACGTATGGAATGATATTACAGATTCCGGCAAACACCCCTAGTAGTAGTGCGTACTTTTGACCGATTAGAACGTAACCGATAGATGTAAATACCCCAACGAACAAGCATTCAATCATTTGACCACCAATATAATGAGAAATGGTGTCACTCATTTTGTTTAAGAGTCTAATTGTTCTGCGACGACTTCTTGGTGGTAGCATCTTAGCGATGTTTGGAACCATCTTGTGTCCATCTTTTAGCATGTAGAACAATACCACTGGAACAGTAATCATCACAATCACGGCTGAAGCTGCGGTTGAAATGATTGATCCGACACTAGAAGTAATCCCGCCCAAACTATGTTGGAAATAGTTATAAACGTAACTTTGTAGTGAAGAAATGTATTCAGATGAATAGAATTTCTTAAAGATACCCTTTTGACTGTGCACCTCCACATAGTGGTTAATGTCGTCTGCAATCTTTGGTAGGTTAGTAACCAAGTTGGTTACCTGAGTTACCAAACGTGGTAGAAAGGATGAGAATAGATATACGATTATTCCAATTAGAAATATGTATACAATCAAGATTGCCCAGTTACGGGAAATCCTTTTGGTTTTACTAATTTTAATTTTCATTATTAGGTTAACCACTGGGTTTAGCATGTAGAATAATACCCCAGCGATTAGGATTGGCATGAATACTGCTGAGATAAACATCCCAATTGGTCTGAAAATGAACTCCAGTTTTGTACATATCCAGATAATGCTTACGACCAGTAGCAATTCCACTGTCCATAGGATTATCGAGGAATTTTTAATTTTATTAAACATATTCGAAACCTCCAATAATCATTATACCATTTTATTCATCCATATTTTTATCATCTATGAATGAATTGATATCATCCATATCAAAACCTTTGCGGTAAAGTGCTTGCTTGGTCTTCATGACTCTTTGCATCCCGTCGTACTTACGATTACGATGCCATATCTTTTCACCCTGTTGTCTCAATAAATCCATTTGGTCTTCTTCATCGACTTGAAAGTCCATGTCCTCCATGACGCTTAAAACAATATCGGTTGGATAACCCTTCTTCATCAACGCTAGCTTAGTCTTATCCAAACGATTCTTGAACGCGTCGCGCTTATGTTTTTTGAAAATTTTATCAGCTTGAATTTGGCAGTTTTCAATCATTTCTTCGTGTGAGTAGAAGTTATTCAAGGCGTTTTCAATCAAGGTTTCGTTGATTTGTTTTTCCTTTAGCTTATAAAAGACGTTGGATGGCCCCTTATCCTGCTTCTTCACTTCTGTTCGCACATAACTGTCAGCATAGCTTTGATCATTGACTAGCTTTAATTCAACTAGTTTTTGCATGACTGCAGCAATGTGTTGTTCGTTTTCACTATAGGTTTGAAGTTTCTTTACGACTTCGTTTTCGGTTCTTAATTGGTGGGATAAGAAGTTAATCGCCTTACTGTAAAGTTTGGAAATGTCATCTGCATTGACTAGTTCTTCTTTTAGTTCATCGTCGATTTCCATCCCCTTAAAGATACGATATTTAATCATTACGTTTTCACTGATTGGAAACGCGTATACCCCATCTACGTACACATTAAAACGCCCTTTTCTCTTTTGGGCTTCAATCATGGTTATTTTAGATGCCATTACTCTCACTCCTTTATTTAACATCCCATTTTACATTTGGTATAATTAGTTATCAGATTGCGAAAGGACGTATATTACTTTGAAAGCACATGTAGTTTTTGCAACCATCACAGGTAACAACGAAGACGTCGCTGATATCGTTACTGAAGGCCTAGAAGATTTAGGCGCTGAAGTTACCCAAACCGAAATTTCACAAACAGATGCACAAGATTTTGAAGATGCAGATATCTGTGTCGTTTGTGCATACACCTACAACGAAGGTCACCTTCCAGAAGAAGGATTAGACTTCTTCGATGACTTAGGTGACTTAGACCTGTCAAACAAGGTCTTTGGTGTTGCCGGTTCAGGTGATATCTTCTACGAAGAATTCTTCAATACTTCAGTTGATGACTTCATCAATCAATTCAAGAAGACTAACGCCACTCAAGGTTTTGAAGGTGTTAAAATCAACTTGGAACCAGATGAAGACGACATTGAAAAACTTGACGAATTTGCCTCAAGTTTAGTTGATACTTACAAAAAAATAAATGGTTAAAAAGAAAATCGTTGATGTTTATCAACGATTTTTTTGTTTTGCAATCTTATCTCTTCTTGTTTGGAATAAATGATTTAATGCTAGGCTTTCTGCCCTTAATCTCGACGTTCTTAACATCTTGCACGGAAGCATTAATAACAGCACCTAAAATCAATATCATTCCAATGATGTATAACCAAAGCATTAAAATAACAAAGGTTCCTAATGCTTTATAGGCATCGACACTACGTGCGAAGTAGTGAAGATAAATGGAGAATCCTTTGGATAGAACAATCATACCGATTGTCACAATCAATGATCCCATCCAAACATAACGCCACTTGGTGTTTACGTTTGGCACGAAATAATACATCAATAGTACCAATAGGAATACCCCAATGATGGTTAATGGATATCTCAACAGGATAAATAGTCCCACATTCATCTTGGATAATCCCATTAGATAAGCTGAGTAGCTAATGATGACTTTTCCAAAACCAAAGAATAATAGGAAAATCCCTAACGAAATTACTAACAATAGCATCCAGATAAACGAAACAATTCGATTCATCAGATTACTTTCGTTTTTTATTCCATACGACGAGTTAACCGCACGTTGAAATGCTGCTAAGGCCCGACTGGCTGACCAGATAGCCACAATTAAACCAATCGACAACTTATCGGCATTGGCGCCCTTTAAAGCGGAAATAACGATTGGACTAACTGTCTTGAAAACCGTTGATGGTAACAATGGTTCTAAATAGTCTAAAATTTCGTATTGGTTAACGTGCAACAATTCTAGTAGGTTTCCAACGATGATGGTCGCTGGAAATAGTGATAGCAAAGAATAAAAGGCAATCACAACTGCTGAATCGGACACGTTTGATTCTTTATAATGCTTCTTTACGACTAAAAAGAAATGCTTCCATTTTCTAGCGGTGTCTTTATTAAGCTTCATTATGATCACCACTTAGTTTATTACTAGCAAACACTTCTTTAATTGCGTCTAGGATTTGCTTAGAAGCAGTCCCATCCCCGTAAGGATTCTTGGCAGTGGCCATCTTTTTGTATTCTTCTGTATCGTCTAATAGTTGGTCAATGCTTGCGCTAATCTTTTTCGGATCAGTTCCCACAAGCTTAAGTGTTCCAGCATCGACTCCTTCTGGACGTTCAGTAGCTTCTCTTAGTACCAATACAGGTTTACCCAATGAAGGAGCTTCTTCTTGAACTCCTCCAGAGTCGGTCATAATGAAGTGACTGCGAGCTGCCATGTTATGGAAATCAACCACGTCCAATGGTTCGATTAAGTGAACACGGTTAACCCCATCGAACACACTGTGAGCAACAGATTGCACTGCTGGACTCAAGTGAACTGGATATACGACTTCGATATCCTTTCTGTTCAATACTTCGTTTTTGATTGTTTCAAAGGTACGACGCATTGGTTCACCTTGGTTTTCACGACGGTGCATGGTTAATAGAATAATCTTGTGAGTCTTATCGATATCATCTAACACACTGTGGTGATAGTTTCTATCAACGGTTTGTTTTAACGCATCAATCGCGGTGTTCCCTGTAATATAGATACGGTCTTCTTTTAGATTTTGTTTTAATAGATTTTCTTTACTTAATTCAGTTGGTGCAAAGTAAACATCTGAAAGAATGTCGGTCATTTGACGGTTCATTTCTTCAGGATATGGTGAGTACTTGTCCCAAGTTCTAAGTCCCGCTTCAACGTGACCTAGTGGAATTTGGTGGTAAAATGCGCTGACTGCAGCGGCAAATGTGGTTGTGGTATCACCATGGACCAAGATGATGTCAGGTTTTGCTTCGTTAATAATACTGTCTAGTTTGTTAATGACAGTGGTTGTAATTGAACTTAATGTTTGTTGTGCTTTCATTACGTGTAAATTGTAATCAGCTTCAATATGGAAAATATCCATAACTTGATCTAGCATTTCTTTATGTTGGCCAGTCAAAACTGTGATGGGTTGAAACTCATCTAAATTATTTTTCATTTCTAGAATGATTGGAGCCATCTTAATAGCTTCTGGACGAGTTCCAAAGATGGTCATCACTTTAATCGGTTTTTTCAAGATTATGCCTCCACAAAAAAGTATATTTATCTAATTATAACAAAATAATGACGCGGTTGCCGACCATAAATACATCTTAATAAAAATTTAGTGCTATCTATGAAAACCTTTTTGAAGTATTATGATAAAATATAAATAATTATGGATTAATGAAGGAGGTTACAATTATGGAAACTATTGGTTTAATTGTACCCTGTTATAATGAAGAGCCTTCCATTAAAATCTTTTATGATGAAGTCGAACGTGTCTTCAGCGAAATGCACGCTAACCACGTTGACTACAATCACGAATACTGGTTTATTAATGATGGTTCTTCTGACAACACTTTAGAAGAAATTAAGAAGTTACGTGAAACCGATGAAAACGTTCATTACGTATCATTCTCACGTAACTTTGGTAAGGAATCTGCAATGTCAGCTGGATTAGAAAACGTTGGCGGTGACTATGTTGCTGTTATGGACGTGGACTTACAAGATCCACCTGCATTACTTCCTCAAATGATTAAGTACATAAAAGAAGACGATTACGACGTCGTTGGCTGTGTGCAAAAGAGTAGAAAACAAAACTTTGTGAGAGCTTTCCTATCTTCAAGTTTTTACAAGGTTATCAACAAAATGTCTGATGTTGAAATTAAACAAAACGTTAGAGATTACCGTCTAATGACTCGTCAATACGTTGACAATGTTTTGAAATTAACTGAGTACAACCGTTTCACTAAGGGTATCTTTAGTTGGGTCGGTTTTAAAACTAAATACATCGAATACGATGGTGTTGAAAGAGCAGCTGGTGAATCACACTGGTCACTATATCAACTACTTGAATATTCATTGGAAGGAATCGTCGACTTCTCAGATGTCCCACTTAAAGTGGCAACCTGGGTTGGTGGTGTTTCATTCTTCCTATCACTAATTGGACTATTCTTTGTTATTTTAAGAGCTATTTTATTTGGTGGATCCGTATCAGGATGGCCATCATTAGTATCAATTATTCTATTAATTAACGGTGTTCAATTATTCTGTCTAGGAATCGTTGGTAACTACATCGGAAAAATTTACTTAGAAACAAAGCATCGTCCTAAATACATTGTGAAAGAGAAGAAATAATGAAAAATTTGTGGAAAAAATACAAGCAAATAATTGCCTATTTGTTTTGGGGTGTATTAACCACTGTTATCGACATTGTTGTCGCATTAGTGCTTTATCGCCTATTACCAAACATGGACGTATTCTGGAACACATTGATTGCTTGGATAGCAAGTGTATTGTTTGCATTCTTTACCAACAGAAAATGGGTATTTGAATCCAAGGCCAATACTGCTAAAGAATACCTTTCGGAAATGATTTCATTCTTCCTTGGCCGTGTGGCTTCATTAATTTTAGAAGAAATCATACTAATAATTGGTGTTTCAATCATTAGCGTTAATAATTTTGATTTACTAAAAATCTTTGGTCAGGTTGTCGTAATTATCTTTAATTACTTCTGGTCAAAATTCGTAGTTTTCGTTAATCATAAAGAAAAATAAAAAAAGCGATGAGATAAATTTATCTCATCGCTTTTTTCGTATTTATATTTATTAGTGAATAAATAGACTTAGTAGAAGTACCATTAATAATCCAGTAACAGAAATAACTGTTTCTAATACAGTCCAAATTTTTAATGTTTGTTTTACATTTAAGTCAAAGTATTCTTTGAACATCCAGAATCCGGCATCGTTAACATGTGATGCAGCAAGTGATCCAGCACCAATTGCTAAAGCCATTAATACTGGGCTTACGCTCATTGAGTGCATTAATGGAGTTACTAGTCCAGCAGCAGTCATACCTGCAACAGTAGCTGAACCTAATGAAACACGTAGGATAACAGCGATTAACCAAGCTAAGATGATTGGTGATAAGTTAGCGTGGCCCATTACGTTTTGAACGGCTTTACCAACACCACCGTCAATTAATACTTGTTTGAATGCTGATCCACCACCGATAACCATTAGTAGCATTGCAATTGACTTAATGGCTTCAGTAACAGTGTTTGTAATATCTTCCATCTTCTTACCGCGGTGGAAGCCCATTGCCCAGATAGCAAATAGTAAAGTAACAATCATGGCAATAACTGGGTTACCAAACATAGCGATAACAGCACCAATACCATGTGGATTTTCAACGGCTTTACCACCGTTAAATACCATGTCGTAAACAGTGGAAATAGCCATTAAGATAACTGGTAGTAATGAAGTAAATGCGGCAATTCCAAAGCTTGGAGTGTCCTTCAAATCATACTTCTTCATTTCACCAAATGCTGGTAGTGAAGTCTTTACAACGAATGTTTCTGGAGCAACCTTCTTAGCAATCTTTGTGTATAAAGGACCGGCTACGATAACACAAGGAATAGCAACGATAATACCTAATAGAAGTGTTTGACCAATGTTTGCGCCTAAAGCAGTAGCAACTGCAGTTGGAGCAGGTTGTGGTGGTAGGAATCCTTGAGTAGCTGATAATGCAGCTGCCATTGGAATACCTAGGTAAACGAATGGAACTTCAGCTTCTAGTGCAACGGCGAATACGATTGGAGTTAATAGAACCAATCCAACTTCGAAGAATAATGACATTCCGATAATAAATGAAGCAACAACAATTGCAAATTGAAGTCTCTTTTTTCCGAATAGATCGATTAGTGTTCTGGCAATTCTATAAGAACCACCAGCATCAGCAACTAAACGACCAATCATTGCACCAAATCCAAAGACGATAACTAGTTCCCCCAAAGAACTTCCGATACCGTTTTTAATGGAAACAGCGATGTGTGCTGGGTTCATTCCTAAACCTAACGCAACAATAACAGATGTAACAATTAATGAAATAAATGTATTTAATTTACATTTAATGATTAGGAACAAAAGCAATAATATTCCTAATACTAATACAACAAATGGCATAGTTTAATACCCCTTCTTTTATTAAAAATAATTTTATGTTTCCTGAATGTAAGCGCTTTACTTTTCCGTAAAAATAATATAACATACTTCTTGGGAAATGAAAACGATTTCATTACACTTTTTAAAACATAGTCCCTAATAAATATGTTATATTACTTTAGGCGTTTTAAAACTTAAGATTTATTTAAGTTTAAATGAAATACGTTTGATTTCTAACTATGATACCAACACTTGTGGTAAATTGTTAATTATAGAAATAATATATAAGGATAAGGAGGACACGCTTTGAACGCTGTTGCTTTATTAATTGGACTAGGTCCAGTTCTAGGTTGGGGTCTATACCCTACAATTGCTTCATTATTTGGAGGCAAACCTACTAACCAAATTTATGGTTCCACTCTAGGAACACTTATTTTCGCTGCTATTTTTCTTTTAATCTCAGGTAATTCAATTCCGACTGGTATGGATTTTGCACTTGCATTACTTTCAGGTGCTGGTTGGGCTTTCGGACAAATCATGTCATTTAAAGCCTTTGAATTAGTTGGATCTTCTAGAGTAATGCCTATCACCACTGCGTTACAATTAATTGTAACTGCACTATGGGGTGTGTTTGCATTAGGTAACTGGCACTCAGAATCACACCGTATCATTGGTTTCGTTGCTTTAATCGTAATCATCATTGGTGCTACTATGACTGCTTGGCAAGAACATAAAGATACTAAAAGCTCTGCTGACTTAAAGAAAGCAATTGGTCTTTTAGTTATCGGTGTTATTGGTTACTGGGGTTACTCAGCTGCACCTCAAGCATCAAGTCACTTAGACGGTATGCATGCGTTCTTCCCACAAGCTCTTGGAATGTTCTTAGTTGCTGTTGTATACTGCTTGTTCCACGTTAAGAACAACAATGTATTTGCTACTAAGTCTTCTTATCTACAAATCATTTCAGGTTTCTTCTTCGGATTTGCAGCTTTAACTTACTTAATCTCTGCAGAACCTAAAATGAATGGTTTAGCTACTGGTTTCGTGCTATCTCAAACTTCTGTTGTATTAGCTACTCTAACTAGTATCTACTTCCTACACCAAAACAAGACTAAAAAAGAAATGGTTGTTACAATAATCGGTTTAGTTATCATTATTCTAGCAGCTGCAGTTACTGCATTCTTAAACTAATAAAACCCAAAACAAAAATCCCGCTTGGAATAACCAAGCGGGATTTTTTCATTGTAATACGTATCCAAATCCACGAACTGTTTTAATTTCAACGTCGTTTCCGGGTAAATCTTTGAGTTTATCTCTAACGTGGCTAACGTGCATATCAACGATACGAGATGATATAAATGCATCCCCATCGTCTCGATCTTCACGCCAGACACCGTTAAAAATTTGTTCTCTACTCAATACCTGGTCATGATGTCTGATTAGGTAATAGAAGATGTTAAATTCCTTCGGTGTGAAGTTTAAAACCTCTCCCTTATACTTTACCTGAAAATGCTTCAGACTAATCTCAAAGTCCTTAAAATGCTCTTTACGTTTAGTCTTATCGCTATCCTCTACCATCTCATCATATATTTTGACACGTTTTAATGTTCTTAACATGATTCTTTGGGCATCAACGAAGTCACTGAAGTAATCGTTGACTCCTAATTCAAAACAATCTCTTTCTTTTTGATCATCATAGTGGTCATCAAAAGTAATAATAGGGCCTGAGAATGTCTTAGTAACTTGTTCAATCAGCCTTTTAACGTGACTAAAGTCTTCAAAGATTGATAAATCAATAATGACGGCAAAGACGTTGTTCTTTTTAGCCATAATTTCGATATCTTCATCATCACTAACGCTATTAACAAAGTATTCATCTTGCAACGCTAATTGACTTACATCAGCGGCTAATCTTAATTGTTTTGTTACTAACAACAGACTTTGCATCCATTCTAAACCTCCCTATTTTGGATTGTTTTTTAGTTCTTTGGCAATCAATTCTGGTTCAATCTTACCAGGGTTTAATTCAACAATCTTACCAGTAGCATTATATACAATCCATTCTGATAAGTTAACGATATGATCTCCAATACGTTCTAGGTAACGAACTACCATTAAGTAGATAGTTGCTAGTTCAATTTTATCACTATTCTTTTCCATTTCAGAAACGATTAGATTTTTAGCTAAAACAAACTTCTTATCGATTAATATATCTTCTTGAGCGACTAGCTTTGCTGCTTCTTGATCAGCATGGACATAAGCATCCAATGATGATTCAAGCATTCCCCTAATCTTTAAGGCCATTTGGTTAATAGCTTCGTTCACTTCTGGAATACGACTTTCTGTGTTGATACGAAGAGTTTCTCTGGCGATTGATGATGCGTGATCACCAATTCGTTCCAAATCAGAACTAGCCTTTAATAAGGTGATGATTGAACGGAAGTTAGAAGCAACAGGTTGTCTTAATGCAATTAAGTTTAGTGCTTCTTTTTCTAGATCAACTTCTTCGTCATTAACCTTGCTATCGCGATTAACAATTTCGGTAGCTAGTTTTTGATCGTTTTCAGTGAAGGCCTTTATTGATTGATAAATTTGATCAGAAACATCAATTCCCATCTTCATGTAGGTCTTTTGTAGTACTTTTAGTTTGTCGTTAAATGTTTGACTCATAATCAGCTCTCCTATCCGAATTCTCCATTTAAGTAATCACTAGTTTGTTGCTTATCAGGATTTAAGAACATCTTAGAAGTCTTGTTGTATTCAATTAAATCCCCGTTTAGCATGAATGCTGTCTTGTCAGCAATTCTTGATGCTTGTTGCATGTTGTGAGTAACGATGATGATTGTAAAATCTTTCTTTAATTCTAACAGAGTATCCTCAATCTTGGCACTTGAGATTGGGTCTAGCGCACTAGTAGGTTCATCCATCAAAATAATCTTAGGTTTTACCGCCAACACTCTGGCGATACAAATTCTTTGTTGTTGACCACCTGAGAATGATAATGCGTTCTTGTTTAAATCATCCTTTACTTCGTCCCAAACGGCAGCTTGCTTTAGACTCTTTTCAACTACTTCATCTAATACCTTTTTATCCTTAACACCGGCAATTCTTAAACCATATGCCACGTTGTCGTAGACAGAGAAAGGAAATGGGTTTGGTTGTTGGAATACCATTCCGATTTCTTTTCTTAATTCGGTCATGTCAGTAGTTGGTGCATAGATGTCTTGATCACCAATTTTAAAACTACCAGTAACTGTTGTGTTGTTTCTTAGGTCATTCATACGGTTTAAACATCTTAGAAATGTTGACTTACCACAACCGGATGGTCCGATTAAAGCAGTGATTTCGTTTTGTTCAAATTCGATGTCAAAGCCATGTAGGGCTTCCTTTTCACCGTAGTATAAATGAACGTTTTCTGTTTTTAAAATAGAAGTCATGTAATTCACCTACCCGAAGTTTCCTGAAATGTAGTCTTCTGTTGCTTGCATCTTTGGTCTGGTAAAGATGTGAGAAGTCTTGTTGAATTCAATTAAGTGGCCTTGGTGGAAGAATGCAGTGTAATCACTCATTCTAGAAGCCTGTTGCATGTTATGAGTAACAATGATGATTGTGTATTTTTCCTTCAAACGGTTTAGTGTATCTTCAATCTTTGAAGTTGAGATTGGATCTAGCGCTGATGCTGGTTCATCAAGTAGTAACACGTCAGGTTTCATGGCAATCGCACGTGCGATACATAAACGTTGAGCTTGTCCACCTGATAGTGATAGCGCGCTTTCGTCTAGTTTGTCCTTTACTTCATCCCATAAAGCTGCTTCTCTTAGACTGGTTTCAACACGTTCGTCTAGTTCCTTTTTGTCCTTGATACCGTGCTTCTTAAGTGCAAAAGTGATGTTTTCACGAATGGACTTAGCAAATGGGTTTGGACGTTGGAACACCATTCCGATGTGTTTTCTTAATTCGTAAACGTTAATCTTATCGTCGTTGATGTTAACGTCTCTATACATAATGTCGCCATCGACAGTCGCCACGTTATCATTCATTCTGTTGATTGAACGTAAGAAAGTTGACTTACCTGATCCAGAAGAACCAATCATGGCAGTTACTTTAAAACGAGGAAATGATAGTGATACGTCAAAAATCGATTGGTGTTCACCATAAGAAACGTTTACATGGTGAGCTTCAATTGCGTTTTCGACTGCGAAGTCACGTACATATTGTTGATTTAAATTGTAGTTTTTCATGTTAAACCTTCCTTACTTACTAGAAGTCATTTTCTTGTACAAACGGTTTCCAATCCAGTGCGCGAAAATGTTAAATAGTAGAATTACGATAATTAATACGGCTGATGATCCACTTGAGATGGCGTTAGCGTCAGGAGTGATTCCTTCTGAGTTAACCTTCCAAATGTGAACGGCTAGTGTTTCTGCCGGACGTAGTGGGTTTAAGAAACTAGTGTCTGAGAAGATGTTCCAGTTAGTGTAATCCACGAATGGAGCACTTTGACCTGCTGTGTAAATCAATGCGGCAGCTTCACCGAATACTCTACCGGCACTTAGGATAATCCCTGTGATGATTCCAGGAACTGCAGCCGGTAGGATGATACCAGTGATTGTCTTCCATTGTGATAGACCTAATGATAATCCAGCTTCTCTTTGTAGTGATGAAACTGATTCTAGTGATGTTTCAATATTTCTTGTTAATAGAGGTAAGTTGAAGAATGTAAGTGCAATTGCACCTGATAGGATTGAGAATCCCATTCTCATTTGAACAACGAATAATAGGTAACAGAATAGTCCAACGACCACTGATGGAAGTGAACTTAATACTTCGATGGTTGTCTTAATGATTTCAGTAAACCAGTTCTTAGGAGCATATTCAGCTAGGTAAATTCCGGCCCCTAAAGCAATTGGAAATGAAATGATTAATGTAAGAACTAATAGGTAGATTGAGTTAAATAGTTGATCTCTAATTCCCCCACCAGCTAAGAATGATTGAGCAGGGCTGGTTAAGAAGTGCCATGAAATGTGAGGCACACCGGTTACCAAGATGTAACCGATTAATGCTGCTAAAATTGCAACGACTAGAATTACTAGACCGTAAATCACGCCGGTCGCAATTTTATTAACTACTTTTGGATTCATAATTAGAACTTACCTCTCTTTCCAATTAACTTAACCAAGATGTTAAAGAATAGTGACATTAGTAGTAGAACCAAGGCTAATGACCATAGTGCATTGTTTCCTAGAGTTCCCATTACAGTGTTACCAATTCCGGTAGTTAATTGACTGGTTAATGTTGATGATGGTGTAATCAAGTTCTTTGGCATCAAGATGGCGTTACCAATTACCATTTGTACGGCTAAGGCTTCACCGAATGCTCTGGCCATTCCAAAGATGATGGCTGTTAAGATACCTGGTGTTGCTGATCTTAGAATAACTTTGTAAATGGTTTGCCAACGTGTAGCACCTAAAGCAAGTGATGCTTCAGATAAATGCTTTGGTACGGCGTTTAGACTATCAACAGTTAGTGATGTGATGGTTGGTAGCACCATGACGAACAATACTAATGTTGCTGATAGAATCCCAAAACCAGTTCCTCCGAATAAAGTTCTTACAATTGGAACGATAATGGTTAAACCGATAAATCCGTAAACAACTGAAGGAATACCAACTAGTAATTCGATAACAGTTTGTAGGAATCCACGGCTCTTCTTGGGACCAATGACTGTCATGTAAATCCCTGAAGCAATCGCAAATGGTGTTGCTAGTAAGGCAGATAGGAAAGTAACACTGAATGATGTCACAATCATAGGTAGTGCCCCTACTTCTGGTTTACCATCTTTTCCAATGGTTGAAGGTGACCAATCTTGTCTACTGATAAAGTCCCACAAGTTAACGTGGTTATCAGTAAAGGTAGAAATCCCTTTTGAGATGATGAAGTATAAAATCAAAGCCACCAAGACGACAATTGCTGAAATACTGATAAAACTTAAAGTACGACCAAATCTTTCTTGGCGTGTTTCCTTGGATGGCATTAATATTTTCTTATTAATTTCCATGAGTCTTCCTCCAATTAGTTGATTACTTTGTTGTTAGCATCCCTTTTCACTTTCATATCACTGATACTAATGTAACCTAATTTCTTTACTAAACCTTTTTGTACTTCTTCTGAATTCATGTATGCCAAGAACTTCTTAGTGTTGTCACTAACCTTCTTAGCTGTGTACATATGTTCATATGACCAGATCTTCCAAGCGTTGGTTTCAACGTTTTTATCAATTGGTTTCACGTTATCAATTGATAGTGATTGAATGGTCTTATCGACAAACGAGAATGATAGGTAACTGATTGCTCCAGGCGTGGTAGCAATGATTCTTCTAACCGTTCCGTTCGAGTCTTGTTCCTGTGCCTTCACGGTACTATGGCCGTCCATCACATTTGCTTCAAATGTGTTTCTGGTACCACTGCCCTTAACACGATTAATAACTTCGATTGGCAAGTTCTTACCACCAACTTGTTTCCAATTGGTAATCTTACCTTCGAAAATCTTTTGTAAATTTTTCATGCTGATGTTATTAACTCCCACACCCTTGTTAACAACCGGTGTGATTCCGACTACCGCCACTTGATGATCAACGATGTCTTTGGCTTTAATTCCCTTTTGGTTTTCAGCAAACACATCTGAGTTCCCAATTGTAACGGCCTTAGCTTGTAATTGACTCAAACCGGTACCGGAACCCCCACCTTGAACTGTAATTGAAAGGCCTTTGTGGTCCTTTTGGTAATCGTTTGCTGCTTCTTCTACTAACGGTTGTAAAGCAGTTGATCCAACCGCTGTAATTTTATCGTTTGACGCAGAGTTTACTCCGCACGCAGTTAAAACTGTTCCAGCGAATAAGACTGCCGATGTCATAATCGCTAACTTCTTAATTTTTATCATAATAAAATCATCCTTTTTTAATTTACAAATACAAGTATACCGATTTAATGTAAATCTAATTTAGATTTTTTGTAAATTTTATGTAAATTTTAGAAAATGGTACAAAAAAGAGACCAGCTTAATTAAACTGATCTCTTGTCATTGGTTTATTTTACGATTTTGTTGTTACTGTCCTTGGTTACTTTCATGTCTGAAATGCTGATGTATCCTAGCTTGTTAACTAAAGTCTTTTGAACTTTACCAGATTCAACATACTTGATGAACTTAGTAGCGTTCTTGTCAGCCTTCTTTGGTGTGTACATGTGTTCATATGACCAAATCTTCCAAGCGTTGGTTTCAACATTCTTGTCTGTTGGGGCAACATTGTCAATTGATAGTGGTTGAAGACTACTGTCAATGAATGAGAATGCTAGGTAACTAATTGCTCCAGGAGTAGTTGAAACAATTTTCTTTACTGCACCGTTAGAATCTTGTTCTTGGGTTTGGATAGCCGAGGCACCCTTCAAAACATTACTTTCGAAAGTAGCTCTAGTTCCGCTTCCCTTTACACGGTTGATAACATCAATCTTTTGGTTCTTACCACCAAGTTCTTTCCAGTTAGTAATCTTACCTTCGAAAATCTTCTTTAGGTTTTCTAGTGAAATGTTCTTAACACCCACGCCCTTGTTAACAACTGGTGCCATCCCAACTACGGCAACCTTGTTATCTGTTAACTTGCTAGCGTCAATTCCATTTTGGTTTTCGGCAAACACATCTGAGTTACCGATTGAAACACTCTTAGATTGAACTTGGCTTAATCCTGTTCCAGATCCGCCACCTTGAACAGAAATGTTAACACCTGAATTATCCTTTTGGTAATCCTTTGCAGCTTGTTCGACTAATGGTTGTAAAGCAGTTGAACCGACAACTGATACATCCCCACTAGCTTGTGAACCGCTTGTGCTACCACAGGCAGCCAATAGTGAACCTGAAACTAAAACAACTGAAGCAATTGATAGAACCTTATTCATTTTAATCATATCAATATCTCCTAACCAATATTTTATGTTACAAGCTTAGTATATCGGCAATTTGTAAATTTAAAGTCATTTTAATGTAAAAGTTATGTAAATATAAAAAAAGAACTCACCTAATAAATGTGAGTTCTTTTTTTTATGACCCCACTCGGAATCGAACCGAGATCAGCCGCTTAGGAGGCGGTCGCCCTATCCAGTTGTGCTATGGAGCCATAAAACGACAACTAATATTGTCGCATTTTAATAAAGCAATGTAAAGTTCCTTAACCCTACTTATTGTTGTTTTTACGCCATTTATTACGCATTCCTTTGTTCTTGGTATGCTTGTTTTTCTTGACGCGTTTTTTAGGTGCTGGGTTAGAAACAACTTGTTTTTTAACCTTCTTAACACGAGGCTTGCTTGATTCATCCTTAGATGACTTATCATTTTTAGCTGGTTTTTCAACCACTTCAACCACCTTTTCAGCAGTCTTTGGAACCGACTTTACAATCTTATTCTTATAGAAGTACCTTGGTTGGAATTCAAAATCATAATCAGATAATAGGTTCTTCAAGTCTCTTAAATCATGATCATCACCGAAGTTAATTACCATTCCGTCTTCACCCATACGACCGGTTCTACCAACACGGTGAACATAGTCAATAGCTTCATCAGGTAAATCGTAGTTAACAACTGCTGGAAGTTTAGCAATATCCAAACCACGAGCAGCAACATCAGTGGTTAGTAATAACTTGATGCGACCTAATCTGAAATCATCCATCGCCTTTTGACGCTTGGTTTGATTTTGATCAGATGTTAGTTTGGCCACACCTTGATAGTGATTATGAACGAAGAAACTGTAGGTCTTGTTCAAATCAACGGTCTGATTGAAGAATACCAATGCTTTGAAACCAGCAACGTGTTGTAAACGTGCCAACATCTTGTTTCTGTTCTTACGCAAGACGTTCATCATGCCGTGTTCAACGTGACCTTGGGTCTTGTCTTCTGCACGAACGTCAACCTTTTGGATGTCACGGTTACCAAACCAACCAGATAGTTGGTCTAGAATTGGTGTTGCTGTGGCTGAGAAGAATTCCAATTGAACATCTGACATCATGGAGGAAACAATGTCTCTAACCGTGGTCAAAGTTTCACCTTGTAATAGGTCGTCAGCTTCATCAATTATAATAGTAGAAAAAAGATGTGTTTTTAGTTTTTTATCATCGATTAAGTTCTTGATTCTACCTGCTGTACCAACGATTACTTCAGGATGTTTCTTCAAACGTTCCATTTGACGTTTGATGTTGGCACCACCAGTTAAGGCTAACACTTTCATTCCACGCAAATTAGCCCAGTTTCTGGCTACCTTTGCGGTTTGAATTGCTAGTTCTTGAGATGGTTCGATGATTAGTAATTGTGAACCACCTTCAGGTTCTAGAATTTCGATACTTGGAATTAAAAATGCAACTGTTTTTCCAGATCCGGTTGGTGATAGTCCTAAGACACTATCGTGGTTCTTGATAATTGGATAGACACGTTCTTGAATCAGCGTCTGTTTGTCATATCCAAGCTTGTTAAAATACTTTTGAAATTGTTCTAACATTCTGGGTTCCCCTACTTAAATTCGAATTAATACATCTTCTATTTTAGCAAATATCTTCATTAATATCGATGTTTATTAACGGTCTTGATTCTTCAATAGATACTGTTGCCAACCTTTCTTGTTACCGTTAAAGGCAATCTGGTTAACGTAAACGTTTGAACCATCAATATTAATCTTTCGATTATTCTTCACTTCGATAAAATTAGCACGTTTATTATTCACGTTTCCACTGAAGAACTGCACGTCATGATCAATCTTTTTGTCTAATCGATTGAAGACACTCGTGCTACTTCTTACAACTACGTTGGTGTCATAGTATTTATGAACCATGTAAATGAATTCAGAAAGTCGGTGAACCTGATCATCTGATAAAGGCGAAGTCACCTCTACTAATGGTGGTAATGTTCCGTAGTCATCGCCAACTTCTCGTGTAAAGTTCTTCAATTGATCTTTAATCGCGGTTTGCGTACTAAAAACATGGTAAGAACCAACCTGCAAACCAGACCCCTGGCTGCGCTGGAAATTATCACTGAAGTCATCATCTGTATATGTAGCACCCTGACTGGCACGAATGTAGACAAACTTTTGGCCGGTATTAGCTAGGGTTACGAAATCGATATAACCGTTTGATTGACTAATCATGATTCCCTTAACTTGATACTTATTAATCATATTATTTTCATAACTTTGGTATGCAACATATCCAAAGATTGAACCTAGTAAAACAATTAAAATTGCAATTAACCATGCATATTTTTTAAAAAACTGGCCGTAGTTTTTAGTAGACTTTGTTTTTTGATGATACAAAGACATTCTGGTATCCATTCACTCACCTCTTTTATACAATTAACCTTATTATAATCATAATGACTGCAAATTACTATAAAACACGTTAAAACACTTGAATCGGCCTTTTGTTTTCAATATAATGAAAGCGGTAACTAAATAAATTAGTGATGACTTTTTATGCGGATTTTATTATAATAGTTAACATTATTAAAAAATAAATTAAGTCTCTCTTTTTAGATCGAAAGGAAGTTATGTTATGAACTACATCATTGGTGTTGATATTGGAACAACCAGTGTAAAAACTGTTTTGTACGATACCGATGGAGAAGTTAAGGGATACTCAAACGATGGTTATCCTTTATACCAAGATACTCCAGATATGGCCGAAGAAGATCCAGAAGAAATCTTCTCTGCCATGCTTGCAGGTCTAACTGAAGTTTTACGTAAGGCTGACCTTAAACATGGTACATTGAAGGGTATCTCATTCTCATGTGCTATGCACAGTTTGATTTTACTTGATGAAAACCACAAACCATTAACTCGTGCTATTACATGGGCTGATAACCGTGCCGTTAACTACGCTGACCAACTAAAGGAAAGCGGTAAGGCTAAGGAATTATACGAAAAGACTGGTACTCCAGTTCACCCTATGACTCCTCTAACCAAGTTAATGTGGTTGAAGAATGAAAGAAAAGATGTATACGACAAGGCTGCCTACTTCGTAGGTATCAAGGAATACATCCTATACAAACTATTTGGTGAATTAAAAGAAGATTACTCAATTGCCAATGCTACTGGTATGTTCAACATCTTCAAGATGGATTGGGACGAAGAAGCACTTGAATTAACTGGTGTATCACGTGACCAACTTCCTGAATTAGTTGACACTACATACCAATTCAAGGGACTAAACAAAGCTTACGCTAACGTAATTGGTATCGATGAAGATACTCCATTCGTTATCGGTTCTTCAGATGGTCCATTAGCTAACCTTGGTGTTAACGCTATTAAGCCAGGTGTTCTAGCTGTTACAATTGGTACTTCTGGTGCCGTTCGTGTCGTTACTGACAAACCTGTTATTGATCCTAAGGGTCGTGTTTTCTGTTACTACTTATCAAAAGACAAATGGGTTGTCGGGGGACCTGTTAACAACGGTGGTATCGTCTTCCGTTGGGTAAGAGATCAACTATGTGCACCTGAAAAGGTTACTGCCGAACAAATGCACATGGATTCATACGACTTATTAACTGAAATCGCCGCAAATATTCCAGCAGGTTCTGATGGATTACTATTCCACCCATTCTTAGGTGGGGAACGTGCTCCTATCTGGGACGCTAACGCTCGTGGTTCATTTTTCGGTCTAACTCGTATTCACACTCGTGCTCATATGATTAGATCTGCTCTAGAAGGAATCGTGTTTAACCTATACACCGTTAGTCTTGCCTTAGAAGAAGTTGTTGGTAAACCAACAAGTATTCAAGCTACTGGTGGTTTTGCTCGTTCAGAATTATGGCGTCAAATGTTAGCTGACATCTTCGAACAAGATGTTAACATTCCAGAAAGCTTCGAAGGTACTGCTTTAGGTGCTGCCACATTAGGTATGTACTCATTAGGTATCATCGATGACCTAGAAAAGGTTAAGGACTTCGTTGGAGTAACTAACGCCCACAAGCCAAATCCTGACAACTACAAGGTTTACCGTGAATTAGCTCCTATCTATATTCGTTTGAGTCGTCAACTTCAAACTGAATACAAGAACATTGCTGAATTCCAACGTAAACACGATGTTGAAAATGAAAACAAATAATAACTAATATTATTTTTGAAAAAAGGTTGGGTGTCTATTTAGGCCCCTCCTTTTTTTAGATGAAAATTATATAGGAGGAAATTCGTCATGCAAGAAAACGAATTAAAACGTGGAATTGGCATGATGGCTGCTCTTTCAACTGTTATGGGAACTGTTATCGGTGCCGGTGTGTTCTTTAAGACCGCCAGTGTTGTTAACAGCACTCATTCATTTACCCTAACCGTTTTAGCATGGATTGTTGGTGGATTACTAACCATCTGTGCCGGTTTGACTGTATCTGAATTAGCAGCTGCCATTCCTAAGACCGGTGGAGCCATCAAGTATCTTGATTATACTTATGGTCCGCTAACTGGTTTTTCAATGGGTTGGGCCCAAATCTTGGTCTACTACCCTGCCAACATTGCCGCTGAAGCAATTATTTTCTCAACACAATTAATTAACCTATTCCATTTAAACCCAAACATCTTAAACCCAATGGCAATCATTGTGGCATTGAGTGTGTTATTCATTAACTTATTGGGATCAAAGATTAGTGGAAACGTTCAAACAATCGCCCTTATTTGTAAGCTAATTCCAATTATTTTAATTGCTATTTTTGGTCTATTTATTCCTGGTGCTGTTCACGTTTCATTCTTACCAATTAGTCCAAGTGATCACGCTAATGTCTGGACTGCTTTTGGTTCAGGTTTACTAGCAACTATGTTTGCTTACGATGGTTGGATTGGTGTTTGTGACGTTGCCGGTGAAATTAAGAACCCTAAGAAGAACTTACCAAAGGCCATCATTATCGGTCTAAGTTTGATTATGGTTATCTACACATTGGTAAACGTTGCCTTCTTAAAGACACTTCCCATTGATCACATCGCTGGTAACCAAAACACCGCTTCAGAAACTGCTATCAAGCTATTCGGTGAATTCGGTGGTAAGTTAGTTACTATCGGTATTCTAGTTTCTGTTTACGGTTCATTGAACGGTTACACCCTATCAGGTATGAGAATTCCTTATGCTATGGGTCAAAGCAAGTCACTTCCATTTAGTGATTGGTTCGCTAAACTTTCAAAGAAGACTCGCGTCCCTTACACTTCTGGAATCTTCCAATTCGTAATCGCTATTCTAATGATTTTTGCTGGTAGTTTTGACCTATTAACTGACATGTTAGTGTTCGTTATGTGGATTTTTAACTGTCTACTATTCATTGCTGTATTCAAGCTTCGTCGTAAGGAACCAGAAATGATTCGTCCATACAAGGTGCCATGGTACCCAATCGTACCAATCATCGCCTTAGTTGGTGGTATCTTCATCCTTGCCGAAACATTGATTACTCAAACTGGTTTGGCATTAGTCGGATTACTATTAACATTAATCGGTATTCCGGTTTACTACCTACAACAAAGACATTTGAAAAACAGTAAATAATAAAAAAGCATTCGATTAACTTCGAATGCTTTTTTTCGTATTAAATTATTGTTTAAATCAATTTTAATAGACGTTTCGTCTACTTATATTAATGATAAATAAAGTGTCTAATATGGCGATTATTTGCCTTTAGCGATGTAATCTAAGATTGCATACATCACTTGTTTGTTTTCTTTGGGTACTGGTCTAGCTAGGATATCTTCATTGGTTTGATTCAAAGCTGATCCTTCGACGTACTTGTTATCATTGGTAACAATTTCTCTGACTTCATCGGTACCTAATTCAAAGTGGAATTGTAACCCAACAATTCTGTCGCCAATGATGAATCCTTGGTTTTCCACCAAGTCACTGGAGAACAATAATTCACCGTTCTTTGGAATTTCAAACATTTCACCGTGCCAATGCATTGCAGTAAGCTTGTTGTAAATTCCAGGAATGCGTTCGGATCTTAAATAAACTGGTGCCCAACCAACTTCCTTGGCTGTTGAAGTGGTAATCTTGGCACCGAATGTCTTGGCAATTTGTTGCGCACCAAAACAGGCACCATAGATTGGAACGTCTCTTTCAGCGAGTTCTCTAATAATGTCGCGTTCGAACTCAATCCAATCAATATCATCGTTAACACTCATTGGACCACCCATGATAACCAACATATCTGTTTCTTCCACCTTTGGTAGGATACCAAATTGGTATGGATGGTAAATGTAAACATCATGTCCCCTGTCATGTGCCCAATCCAAAATCGAACCTGGTCGTTCGTTTGGAGTATGTTGAATAATATTAATACGCATAATTTTTCGCCTACTTTTATATTTAATTTTTGATGTTTGATATTTTTAATAGGGATTAATATATACCTAAAATGTGGGGAGTGCAAAAAAAGACACCTGGAGGGGTGTCTTTTAGTTAGTCTTTATCAGTGTAAAAGCTACCAAGTTTATATGTTGTAACTGGTTGGACATAATATTGGTATTTAGCAACAAGGTCACAAATCTTATCACCATTAATTAAAGTAATCACTCTTGTTCCTTGTCTAGCGACTTTAATTGCTTCTCTTGTAAAGTCAGAGGTGGTAATAAAGATACCAAATTCTGCATTATATTTATCCATTGCACCTCTAAACTTATCGATTTCAGGTGTTGAAACTTTGTTTTCCCATCTTTTAGATTGTAATGCCACTCGTGTGGTTCTAAAGTCGTCAGATGTAATATATCCAAAACCATCTAATCCACCATCAGCGACATATTGAATGCCAATTTCATCGTCAATATCGACTCCCATTTGCTTCAATAGTCCTCGACTAAATAGCTCAAACTTTTGTGGGCTCATACTTGATAAGGCGTTCAATAATTGATCTCTCCATGGTTCATTATCTACTGTATCATCATCAAGATCATCGATAATTTCATCGGCCTTGGCCTTAGATTTCTTGTTATCAATCAAGAAAGGTAATACATCCCTACTTCTGGAAAATTATTTAAATCAACAGTTCTTCCACTTTCAGATAATTCTAAAACTCTATTATCTTCGGTTACAAAATAACCTGACTTTATTAACTTCTTAACTGCATGATTAAATAGGTATTGGAAAGGATGATATTTAGCGCCAGATTTCTTTGAAACCTTTACCTCATCAACCTCATCTTCGGAAAATACATCAGAATTATCCCTAATTTCACTTCTGATTTCTTTTCTGGTCATTTTCCCGCCGAGGGTTTGCATAACTTTTAGGGCTTCTACCATAGCCCTTTCTTCTTCAATGTCGTGTTTATTTTTAGACATAATCAAATGCCTCCATGTTTTTAGTTACTAGTTTAATTATAAGACGTAGATTAACTGTTAACAATGTCAGCTAATGACAAATAAAAAAGACACCCTATCTTCTCAGGGTATCTTTTTTTATGACAATTTATCCATCATTTTTTCGTAACTATCTACAACGTCATAAGTTACTTCGCTATTGGAAATAACCTTGAAGTGTTGACGAGCTGCTTCTATTTTGGCATTTTCAACACCCTTTAGACTTAACTCGATATTATCAGAATTTCCTTTTGTTTCTGCAATAAAGTATACATGCTTTCTTTCAGGTTCATTTAATACGATAGCCCAGTCAGGGTTATATCTACCTACTGGCGTATTGATATAAAATCCACCTGGAAGCTTTACGTACATTTCAACATTATTTTCCTCATCTAATTCATTGTAGAAACTCTTCTCTACTTTAGAATCTATTCTAATCTTGTCATAAAGGTGCTTCTTGGCTTCAAAAACATTTTCACCCATGATCCCTTGAATATCACTGTTAGCAAATATTGCATCTTCATCCCAAACCTCATCAAGTTTATTGTAAACAATATGTGAAATGATATTTTGAGCTTTTACACCATTAATTATGTTACTTATTTGAGCAATAAAGTTTTCAGGATTTAACTTATATTTATCAAATTGTTCTGAATTAATTCCGGATAGTATCTGTCCTACCGTTTTTCTGAGCAATCCTACTTTATCAGCTACTTCTCCAATTAAATCATACTTAACTTCATTAACTGGATTATAGATTTCTTCGAACTCTTTACTGTCAACTTTGAAAGATGTGCCATTATCATTAGCACTCATATTTCCTTCTGTTATACGCGCCTTTAATGTTGTTACAGTGAGGCTCTTATCAATAACTTGTATGGACTTATCAATAATTTCTTGATCATCAAAATCAACTGTGTAATAAGACTTATGATTTATTTTAGACCAAAGTTCCTTAAACTCTTTACTTGCGTATCTTTCCTTATTAAGCTTTAGTTTTGTTCTCTTGTTAGCATTATCAACGATTATATCCTTAGGATCATATACGCTGTTAATTAAATGCTGGATTGAATTTGCAAACTTTTTATAGTCCTCATTTAATACGTTCTCTATTTTTAGCTTTTGATTTTCGCTAGACAATGATTTATATTCGCTTGTTGATTGCTTATCACTATCAATAATACTTCCTGATTTTAAGTCTGACCAAATTTCAGCAGCTTGTGAATTATCAACAGTCATTTTATCAATAACGTTTCCATCACTATCCTTAGCTTCAAATTCTTGACCCTCAAATAACCTAGGTTCAATAAACTTAGGACGATTCTTTACTGACTCGGATATTTCTTTTTGCAATTCTGCGGCAAAATTTTCGTAGCTTTCATTTGCAATTACAGTCAAAACATTAACTTGTTGAACTTCATTTTCACCAAGTGCCTCTGCATCTTGACGATCACCATTCTGGTTTACAGATAATCTAAGTCCACGCCCAATTTCTTGTCTTTTCTTAATTTCTGAAGAGGATTGACGTAAGGTGGCTATTTGAAATACATTTGGATTATCCCATCCTTCTTTTAATGCAGAATGGGAGAATATAAATCTAACAGGTTCCTTAAAAGATAGTAATCTTTCCTTATCTTTCATAATTAAATCATAGGCAGAAATGTCATCGCTTGATTCTCTTCCTCTTTTAACTTTACTGTCAACAGATTTACCCTTTTTATCAACTGAGAAATATCCTGCATGAACTGTTTCTGGCTTATTAATATCTCTTTCTAGATATTCTCGATATTTATCATCCAGAAAACTATTTGTAAGTTTATCTTTAACTAACTTTTCATATTCTTCTTCAAAAATATGAGCATACTTACCTTTATTATCCTCAGAATCATAATCTTTATACTTAACTACTTCATCAATAAAAAAAAGTGATAGTGTTTTAATTCCTCTTTTAAATAAACTTTCTTCTTTATCAAGGTGAGATTTTATAGTTTCTCTAATTTGAATTCTTCTTAGATCCTCTTCATTAGCATCGCCGATAACTTGTCCAACATTAATCTTAATCCCATTTGTAAATTCTATAAATTGTTCATTGGCATTTATTTCAGAAACAACAAATCCATTACGATAAGATTCAATCTCACCAGAAAGATTATATATGTTATCACCCTTATCCAGTAACTTAAACGTTTTAACAACTTGTCCTTTAGATGATATTTTTTCAAAATTAACTCTAGCTTTCAAAGTAGGACTTTCTTTAATAGATTCCAAATATAGATATCCATTTGATGCATTAGAGCCTACCATTTCGATTCCTTTAGCTGAAATCCTTTTTACTAATTTCTTTTGATATGCATCCACTGCATCCAAACGATATACCATATTGTAATTTTCTCTATGAGTTGCTGAGTAATTAACGAAAAAAAGAGGATTAAACTTGGCAAGACCAACTCTGGTAGCATTTAACTGTGATTTTGTTCCGCCAAGTACTGATTGTGGTTCATCAATAATCATAATTGGGTTTGTAGCAGCAATTATGTCAATTGGCTTTCTACCCCTAAACTGATCAAGAACCATATCAATACGTCTAGCATCTGCCCCTCTTGCGTTAAAAGCTTGAGTATTTATTATCATTACATTGATTCCAGCATCACTAGCAAAAGCATCAATTTTTTCTAAATTACTTGAATTATATATAAATGATCTAATGGACTTTCCATATTCTCTTTTAAAATGTTCAGCTGTTGAATCAAAAGTTTTAGCAATACCTTCTCTAATTGCCACGCTTGGAACTACAATAATAAACTTTGACCATCCATATTTTTGGTTTAATTCCAGCATGGTTTTAATATAAGTATATGTTTTACCAGTACCAGTTTCCATTTCAACAGTAAGAGTCAAACTACTTCTAGAATTATCAACCTTGGTATCTTTGTCTTTTCCACCAATATCCATTTTATTTAATTCGGAGTCTTGTAATAAACCGTTTTTCTTCTGCACATATTTTATATTTTTTAATATTTGCTCATCTGATAAAGTTATAAAATTATTTTTAAATCCAGACGTTATATCTAATACTATGTTTTGATCATTTCCAGTATCCATCATGTATGATGTTTTACTTTGTTTAGGTTGACCTTCAAATACAGATGTAACAGCATAAACGGCATCATCTTGAAACTGTTGATTCTTATATTGAAGCTTCATATTAATCCTCCATTATATTACAAAATACTATTATTAAATTACTTTGACTTTGGTATCAGGGCTTGTAATTCTAAATTGTTCTAATAAGTTCACCTTTTGTGATGATTTATCAAAAGTCGATTCTTTAAAAACAGCAACAAGAGGTTTTAATGATGCAATCTTTCTAATTAAATCATCTGTTAAATTTTCTCCAAAATAACCAATTACACCTGAAAGTTCACCAAAATAATCGTATTTAATAATTTTTTCACCATCTAAGTTATCAATAGAAATAGGACGATTATATTCAAAAGCGCTACTTATTAAAACATCATAAAGTAATTCATAATCAGAACGATTATCTGAATTATTGTCAATATCCATTATTAATTGACCTTGTTGAAGTTCAGAAGATTTTTTAAAAACATCATCTCTTAAATTAGTATTGGATACAGTTAAAGCCCTAAATCCACTATTATCTCCTATAGTTTTAGCTGCTTTTTTAATCCTATCCTTTGATATTTTATCAATTGTTTTATATCCATTTGAAAATGCCAATGAGTCTAAAGGAGTTTTTTCATCGAGTGTTACCATTATAAATTTTCTATTACCACCATCTTCTTTATTTTGCCTCATAACGGCATCAGCAGTTGTTCCACTACCTGCAAAAGCATCCATTATGATTGCATCATCGCCTGAATTAGATAATGATATAAAATCTTTTATTAAATCAACTGATTTAGAATAGTCGAAAATCTTTTTACCATTAAAATATTTTTTTATTAATGAATTCGAATTTGACGTTGAATATTTAGGGCTATAAAAAGTTGTCTTACCTCTTTTACTTGGTAAGTCACCCAAGGCTGGTCTTTGCTTTTTATAAAGCGAATAACCATCTTTAACTTTTTTTACTATCACGTCATCTTTATCCCTAGTCATTTTATCCTTTGACCAATACCATCTCATTTCTTCACCATTGGTCAGTGGAATTATCTTATCCCATTCATCACTATTTTTAGGTGTTAGACTAAAATCAAGCGTTTCTTTATTTATCCATATTGGATAGAACAATTTAGGTCTAGCTGATCTAGGAGCATTTATCCCGGTTGCTTTAAGTGAGCCACCAACCTTCCAATAACCTTTTTCGTCTTGATTCCATTCCAGAAGTTCTTCTCCTTCATCTATCGGCAAAACTCCAACATCAAATTTTTCTTTATCCTTTGAATAAATAAAAGCATATTCATTTGTTTCCATCATCCCACTAGAATTGTCGTTACCATTTAAACTCGTTACCACAGATAGTTCATAGACAAAATTGTCTTCTCCAAAAACTTCATCCATTAAAAGTTTTAAATTAGCTTGTTCAGCATCTCCAATAGACACGAAAATAGATCCACTATCCTTCAATAAATCTCTAGAGATTTTTAGTCTAGGATACATCATCGAAAGCCAGTCAGAATGGTATCTTCCACTGCTTTTTTCATTTTTTACGAGCCTATTTCCTTCTTCGTCAACATTACCTTCAGATAAATCAGAGTCTTTCTTATTTTTTCTAAAATTATCATGATACACAAAATCTTTTCCGGTATTATAAGGAGGATCAATATAAATCATATCAATTTTTCCTAAATAAGATTCTTGCATTAACTTTAGTGCTTCCAGATTGTCACCTGTAATGAATAAATTTTCAGAGTTTTTAAAATCAACACTTTCTTTTTCATCTGGCTTTAACGTTTTAGTTGATGGAGAAGCTGCTTCAAAATATGCCTTAGCTTTTCCATTCCATGTAAAATCATATCTTTCCTTTTGTTCATCAGCCTTTTCAAATAAATCGCGTAATTCATTTAACATATTTTCATCAACCTTACGTGATTTAACATCAGAGAGGTCTATTTTTTCTGGTCTATCGGTCATTATAATTCTCCTTCAATCTTTATTTTTCTTTGTTCCAATACATATCTTTTTCTAGCCAATTCTTGTTTCTTATTTAATTGCGTACTCTTTTTTATTTTGTTATTAATATCAGTTATGTTGTTATCTAATTGTTTCCATTTATTATATTTATTTATTTGATCAGTTAAAGGAATGGATGTGTCTCCTATTCCCAATATTTGTCTAACAAAATTATCTCTAATATCGTCTGTTGATATTCCTGTCATGGATAGTTTACTATCTATTTTTTTATAAAAAAATTGTTTATTGTATTCCATTACAGCAATATCTTCGTTAACGATAAAAAGTATTTCTTGCGGAATCTTATCCTTAATTTCTTTAATTACACTAATATCAAAATCAGGTATATCAACACTGATAACTTCAATTTCATTAACATTATTCGATATAACATTAATCGTAATTTGGGATAACTTGGCAATCCATCTAATCCTTTCTATACTGGTTGGATTTTTAAAATTAAACCTATCCTTTGGAATAATTCTATTAATAATTGCCGATTTTGGTATATCTAATATCATTTAATCACCTTTAACTACTAGGAAATCTATTAATTCAAAATCATTCAATCCATTTACATCATTCTCTAGTGCTGTTGTTCCACCACTTGTAAATAAGCTATCTAAGTCATTCTCTTCTTTCTTACTAATCATTGAATCAATAGCGGAATTAAGCAATATAGAGTACTTATCCATATTCTTTCCATTATTTGTTTCTGAATTAAATTTATCAGTTAGTTCATATAATGGTTCATCATAATTTTTAGACAAGAATCTCATATCATCCAATATTGATTTAGGATTCAAATGACTAGAAATAATTTGTCCATCATCAGAAATGTAAATCAAATAGAAAGGATGTAATCTATTTTGCTTATCAATATTCATGGCATTATTTCGATTACGCAATACGAAAATTACTCCTGATGGGTGATTATCATCTGCTTTTGCAACTCCATGAATTCCAAATGGCTTTGCTTCATAGTCTCCATACTTTTCTCTTAATTGTTGAAGATCTAATTGAAATTCGTTTAGTCCTAAATCCATGATATTAACTCCACTAGACATATCTTCTAGATCAACCACTTCATTTTGTAGTGTTTCCAATTGTTTCTTTCTATAGGCCATGTCAGGGTCAGTATTATCAATAGTATCTTCACCTGTTGATGATATTGCAATCAACTTTGCTCGATTCTCTACCCTTGCTTTCAAATTAATATATTCATCTAATGAAATATCTGGCCAAAAATTAACCATTTGTATTTCTGAATTATCAGATCCAATTCTATCAATTCTACCAAATCTTTGAATTATTCTAACTGGATTCCAGTGTATATCATAGTTTATTAGGTAATCAGCATCTTGTAGATTTTGTCCTTCACTGATAACATCAGTCGCTATTACAACGTCGATATCTCCGGTGATTCCTAAAGCATCCCTGTTTTTTGATTTAGGACTAAACAATGTAAGTAAATGGTTAAAATCATTTTTTAAATTTGGAATTGTAGATGCTGTTCTATCTCCAGAAATCAATGCAGTATTAATATTTTCATTATCAAATAAAATACCAGATAGATTATCATATAAATAATTAGCTGTATCAGCAAAAGCAGTAAAAATCAGAATTTTTTTATTATCATTATTAATAGGATGTTCAATTTTATGCTTAATTAGTTTCTGTAGTTCCATCATCTTAGTATCATGATTAGGAGTAATTTCGCTTACTACATCTAGCATGTTGTTAAATACTTCTTTATCATTTATAAGCTGTTTTCGCCATGATACATAATCCATATCTTTTATGCTTATTTTTAAATCTTTACCAACAACAAAATCATCATCATCAAGTTCTGAAGAAAAATTATCAACAGTTCCATGCTTATATTTTTCAAATTCATTTATCACTTGAAGCTTTCCTTCAATGTTATTCAAAATATTCTGACTGGTTTTTCTAAAAGAATATATTGAGCTTTCAGCTCTCTTCAATAAATTAGTAATCATTAACTGATTACGTCCCTTTTCTCTATTACCCCAAGTTGATGCATTAGGTTGAGAAGAATCAATGTATTTATACAATTTAGATGGATAAACATATTGTAGCGGATTGTAAACTTCTAGATTAAGTTGATCTATGAACCCAAAAAGATCATCATAAGAAATTTCCAAATCGGTTAATTTAGGGCTCTTATTTATTGGCGATAATCTAGTTGGAAACTTTCCAATTTTTGCATTGTCATAATACTTTTCAATATGCTTACGACTTCTTGCAATAGTGACACTATCCAGTAATTCAAAAAAATCAAAATCTAACATATCCAAAAGTTTTTCTGTTGTACGATCTACGGCATCTAAAGAAGACCAATCCTTAAATGCTCGTTGCGCTTGTGCAAATATCTCAGTAACATTACTTTCAGTGTTTAATGTTTCACTTAAATTATCGCTATCTCCCTCAGCTGCTAACATTAATTGATTTTTCAAATCAGAAAAATCAGTATTAACAGGTGTAGCAGAAAGCATTAAAACCTTTGTCTTAACACCTGATTTGATGATTTTTCTCATCAACTTTTGATATCTATTTTCGGAATCATCGTGTTTTTTATGTGTTGTTCCTTCACCATTTCTGAAATTATGACTTTCATCAATAACAACTAAGTCATAATTACCCCAATTTATTTTAGATAAATCAATTCCATTACTTTCACCATTTTCTCTATCCATGTCGGTGTGAAACAACACGTCATATCTTAAACGGTCTTCAGCTAATGGATTATTTTTATAGTTATTCTTATAGTTATTCCAATTGTCCTTTAGTCGTTTTGGAGATAATACAAGAACGTTCTTGTTTCTGGATTCGTAGTATTTTATAACTCCGATTGCTGAAAAAGTCTTACCCAAACCAACTGAGTCGGCTAGAATGACACCATTATGTTTTTCGAGTTTACTAATTGCTCCGATAACAGCATCTTTTTGAAAATCATACAATAATGACCAAATTTTTGATTCTTTAAATCCTGTTCTATCGTTAGGTATGTAGTCTTCATCTAAATCAGTTAAAAATTCACTAAAAATATTATATAGTGCAACATAGTAAATAAACTCTGGAGAGTTTTCTTGATATGCTGCCGTTATATTATCTAATACATTATCTGTAACCTCATCAACGTACTCTGGGTTATTCCAAACAACGTCAAAAGCATTCAAAAATCTTTTAGTATTTTCATTTTCCATTTTAGATATGTTGTAAATTAATTTATCCCCTTTGGTAACCCCTAAATCAGCAGTTGTGAATTCATCGACAGGTGCATAGACTGCAATATCACTTCCATTTTCAATAGTCATAAAATTGTCCATTCTTTGACCTGAAACGTTAGATTTAAAAGTTACTTTAGTTTTTATCCACTCAGCAGCTTCTTTAGCTATCGCTTTTTGTGTCAATTCGTTTCTAATCTTAATTTCGAATTCATCACCGTAAAGCTTACTCTCATGATTTAACCTAGGAATGTAAAATTCTCTTTCTTTCTTTGGAATTTGTTCTTTTGTAAACAAATCACTCGAAAATAAAAATTGAACAGACTCCACCTTCTCAAGTTCTTTTTTTAATGCTTCATAAGCGTATATTGAAAAAGATGCAGCCGCTATCTTTATTTTGCTATGTGATTTAATTTCTTTTTTTAGATCATCTATAACTCTTTCCGTAACGTTATCAAAGTTCTTCATTCCAAAAAATCCTCTCAGTATTTATATTTAAAGTATAAATGTAATATTGAGCTTAAACAACAGCATTTAATAAATAGTTATATTATTTTAATATTAAACTAAAAAAAGGCACCCTCTCACAGGGTGTCTTTTTCTTAATCTATTTCTTTTCAAACACTGTCACTGATTCAACGTGAACAGTTTGTGGAAATTGGTCAACCGGTTGAACTGGTTGAGTAATTTCATAACCGTATTCAGCTAAACGACGAGCATCACGTACTAATGTTGATGGGTTACATGATACATAAACAATCTTCTTAGGTGCTACTTGAGCAGCACTATCGATGAATGATGATGCAAGTCCCTTACGTGGAGGATCAACCATGATAACATCTGGTTTCAATCCTTGTGCTTGCCATTTTTCCATTTGGTCTTCAGCACTACCGGTTACAAAAGTAGTGTTGTTGATGTGGTTCTTTTGAGCGTTAATCTTAGCATCTTCGATGGCTTCCTTAACAATTTCCACACCATAAACCTTCTTAGCATGTTCAGCAACGGCTAATGAGATAGTCCCGATACCACAGTAAGCATCGATTACTGTTTGAGTACCATCTAGTTGCGCCTTTTCGATTGCTAGAGAGTAAAGCTTTTCAGTTTGTTCTGGGTTAACTTGGTAGAATGAGTTCAATGAAATAGCGAACTTCAAACCAAGTAACTTATCTTCGATGTACTTCTTACCATCAAGGCAAACGGTACTCTTACCTAACAATCCGTTACCATCTGACAAGTTGATGTTTTGCATGATACTTGTTACTTCTGGTAAGGCTTCTTTGATTTCACGGACGATGATATCAACCATTGGAATCTTCTTGGTACGAGTAATCAAACCAATCATCATTTCGTTAGTGTAATGACCTCTTCTAACCATGATGTTTCTAATCACACCACTGTGCTTAGTTTCATTGTATGGTTCGATGTGGTACTTACGTAGAATGTCTCTAACAACAACGATAGCCTTGTCGATTTCAGGATCTTGAATGTAGAAATCTTCAATGGTTACTAGGTCGTGTGAGTGCTTACGGAAGAAACCAGTTTGTAGTTTTCCATTAATTGAACGAACTGGAATTTGGGCCTTGTTTCTGTAATGAGTTGGGTTATCCATCCCAATAGTTGGCAATACTTCAACATCCATCTTTGACTTATCGAAAAGTTCTTGGATTTGGTGTTGTTTGAATTCCAATTGAGCATCGTATTTTAGATGTTGTAATGGAGCGATTCCTGTACGAGTGTAGTTTCTGTCGATGTTTTCTACACGATCTGGTGATTTAGTTAGTAACTTTTCTAACTTCGCGAAACCAAAGTTTTGGTTAACTTTGATTACCTTAATCAAAGCTTTTTCGCCTGGAAGAGTGTCTTCAATAAACAAAGGATAATCCTCAATCTTGGCTACTCCCAAGCCTTGGTAAGTTAAGTCGATAATATCGACTTCATATTCTTCGTTCTTTGTAACTGGTGCTTTAAATTTCATATTTACCCCTTTTTCTAAACAAAAAAGTTTTGTTGTAATCTTCTAAAATAATCATACAACAAAACTTTTCGTTTTTAAATTCCACTATGATAATTTATCAACTTTATCGACGAATTCTCTTTCGGCCTTTTCAGCATCAAAACTGATAGACTTCTTTGGCATTTCATCGACATTAGCAAACATTTCAATATGTTGCTTTAAGTCAACAAACGTCATTGGTGCGTCGCCACCATATTCACCATCAAGGTTAATTTGCATCTTGTCTTCGACAGGATTAGCAACTAACTTGCTGGTCTTCTTGTAAATGATTCGAGGGTCATTGATATGGCGACCACCACTTAAGACTTTCGCAAGTAGTTGAACAATTTCAACGATGTTACTGGTCTTAACAATAATCATTGTAAACTTACCATCATCTAACTTGGCGTCAGGAACGATTTGTTCCAAACCACCGATTGAGTTAGTCATAGCAAGTAAAAACATTGAAGCTTTACCTTTGAATTCTCCACCATCATATTCAAGATCCATTTCGATTGGCTTAATTCTTGGAAGCAACTCAGCTCCACGAACTAGATAAGCCAAGTAACCAAAAATGGTCTTTAAATCTGAAGGAACATCGTAGGTTAATTCGGTTAACAAACCTCCACCAGCGATATTCATGAAATATTTTTCTCCAGCTTTACCAATGTCCATGTTAAAAGTTTGGCCTTTCAAAACAACTTTGGCCGCCTCAATTGGATTTTCTCTTGGAATATGCAATGCACGGGCAAAGTCATTGGTAGTCCCAGCTGGAATAATTGCTAGCTTAGGACGTTTTTCTAGTGGTGCAATCCCATTAACAACTTCGTTAATAGTTCCATCCCCACCAGCAGCAACGATTAAGTCAAAGCCATCCAATGATGCTCTCTTGGCTTCATCGCGTGCTGAGTTAGGTTTAGGAGTGGTTGCGTATGCACTAGTTTCATAACCAGCTTCTTCGAAAACAGCGAGAATATCAATCAGGTTGCGTTTCAAAGCCTCACGGCCAGATGTTGGATTGTATATTACACGTGCCCTTTTTTGCATTTCCAAATTCTCCTAAACTTTATTTATTAATGGATGCCATTAATAACTTGTTAACAACTTGTGGGTTAGCTTTACCACGAGTTTGTTTCATAATTTGACCAACTAAGAAACCAATAGCACGGTCTTTACCATTATGGAAGTCTTCCACAGATTGTGGGTTGTTTGATAGCACTTCATCAATAATTGGTTGTAATTGTGCTGGATCTGATAATTGAACCATTCCATTGTCTTCAACGAACTTCTTAGGTTCTTTACCTTCAGTAATACCCTTGAAGACTTTCTTAGCCATCTTAGATGAAATAGTACCGTCTTCAATTAGCTTAATCATTGTAGCTAAGTTTTCTGGTGTAATTTCAGTTTCAGATAAGTCTTTTTGTTCATCATTCAAGTAAGCGTTAACGTTAACTTGTAGGTAGTTAGATGCCATCTTAGGATCTGCACCTAATTTAATCATGGCATCGAAGAAGTCAGCCATTTCCTTAGTTTGAGTAAGAACCATTGCATCGTAGTCCTTCAAACCAAAGTCGTTAACGTAACGTTGACGACGACTAGCTGGCATTTCAGGCATTGAATCGTTAATTTCGTTGATCCATGCATCTGTGATGTCTAGTGCTGGTAGGTCAGGTTCTGGGAAGTATCTGTAATCATCCGCACCTTCCTTAACACGCATTAGGACAGTCTTACCAGTTGTTTCATCGAAACGTCTAGTTTCTTGTTGAATTTCGCCACCAGCCATGATTACACGTTGTTGACGTTTTTCTTCGTATGCAAGACCTTTTCTTACGTAGTTAAATGAGTTCAAGTTCTTTAATTCGACCTTAGTACCGAATTCTTTTTGACCGTATGGGCGGATTGAAACGTTAACGTCCACACGCATTGAACCTTCTTCCATCTTAACGTCAGAAATTCCTGTAAATAGGATTCTTTCACGTAAAGCTTCAAGGTAAGCATATGCTTCATCAGGTGAAGCGATGTCTGGTTTTGAAACAATTTCGATAAGTGGAGTACCTTGACGGTTCAAGTCAACGTAAGAGAACTTGTTTCCGTGGGTATTCTTACCGGCATCTTCTTCAATGTGCATTTCTTCGATACCGATTTTCTTCTTCTTACCGTCTACTTCGATTTCAATCCAACCATCATGGGCATCAGGAGTATCCTTTTGTGTGATTTGGTAAGCCTTTGGATTATCTGGATAGAAGTAGTTTTTACGATCAAAGTGAGGGTGTTTTTCAACTTCAGCATGTAGTGCTAAAGCAGCCATAATACCTGATTTAACAACACCTTTGTTGGTTGATGGTAATACCCCTGGGTATCCCCAATCAATTACGTTGGTGTTTAAGTTAGGGTCAACCCCGTATTGTACGGGAGATGGACTGAAAATCTTAGAGTTAGTCTTTAATTCAACGTGGACTTCTAGTCCAATTGTAGTTTCAAAGTTCATTATTGTGCTCCCCCCATCTTTGGATCTTGCTTATGGAAATCAGTGTTTTGTTCGAAAGCGTAAGCAGCTTGGTATAAAGTTGATTCATCAAATGGCTTACCGATTAATTGCATACCAATTGGTAGTCCGTCTGAGAAACCTGCAGGAACTGACATTCCTGGAAGACCTGCCATGTTAACAGGAATGGTTAGAATATCATTCATGTACATAGTGATTGGGTCTTTTTCATCCTTCAAGCTGTATGCTGGAGTAGGAGCTGTTGGAGTTAAGATCACATCGTAATCTTGGAAAACCTTCTTGAAGTCGTCAATGATTAAAGTACGAACTTCAGCGGCCTTCTTGAAGTAAGCATCAAAGAAACCAGCTGATAATGAGTAAGTACCAACCATGATACGACGCTTAACTTCATCTCCAAAACCTTGTGAACGACTCTTAACGTATAATTCTTCTAGGTTCTTAGCATCTTCTGCTCTGTAACCGTAACGAATTCCATCGAAACGTTGTAAGTTTGATGATGCTTCTGAAGGAGCAATGATGTAGTAAGCTGCTACACCGTACTTACTGTTTGGAAGAGATACTTCTTCAACAGTTGCACCTAATTCACGGTACTTGTCAGCAGCGGCTAAAATAGCGTCTTGAACATCCTTGTCGACACCTTCACCTAAGTATTCCTTAGGTAAAGCAATCTTCATACCCTTAACACCTTTATCGATGTTTGCAGTAAAGTCAGGAACTTCCTTGTTTGAACTTGTCATATCATGTTCATCTTTACCAGCAATGGCATTTAGAACTACGGCGTTATCCTTAACAGTTCTAGTCAATGGACCGATTTGGTCTAAACTTGATGCGAATGCAATTAATCCCCATCTAGATACACGACCGTATGTTGGTTTCATACCAACGATACCGTTAAATGATGCTGGTTGTCTGATTGAACCACCGGTATCTGAACCTAGTGATACTAAGACATCCCCTGCAGCAACTGCAGCAGCGGCACCACCTGATGATCCACCAGGTACCTTGTCTAAGTTCCATGGGTTCTTAGTCTTACCATGGAATGAAGTTTCAGTTGAACCACCCATGGCGAATTCATCCATGTTGGTCTTACCAATGTTGATAGTGCCTGCTTCTTTCATCTTAGCAACGGCTGTACCATCAATGATTGGTTTGAAGTTTGATAGCATCTTTGAACCTGCAGATGTTAATACACCCTTGGTTAACATGTTATCTTTCATAGCAACTGGAATACCTGATAATACGTTATCTGGGTCAATTCCGGCCTTATCAATTTCTTGGGCTTGCTTAATTGCATTTTCTTCATCGAAAACGACGAAAGCGTTAATATCTTCATCGTTCTTCTTAGCATTTTCAATTGTTTGTCTTGTTAATTCTTCGGCGGTAATATCACCATTAACTAGGCTTTCGTGAATGCTAAAAATATCTTTTCCTAAATAGTCCATCTTCACTAGTCCCCGCTTTCATCAATGATTGTAGGTGTTCTAATTAATCCGTCGGAAACATCTGGTGCGTTATCTAGTAATGCATCCCTTTGTCCCCAATTATCAGCAACATCTTCTCTCATAACGTTAATTTGATCTGTAACACTAAATGTTGGTTCGACATTGCTAGTATCTACATCATTTAAGGAATCAAAAATTCCCATGATACTACCTAATTGGTCAGTAAAGTATGGTAGTTGTTCATCGGTTAATTCTAGCTTAGCCAATGATGCAACGTGACTTACTGTCTCTTTACTAATTTTTTCAGACATCGTTGTTCCCTCTTTCTTATATATATTGATAATACTGCTATCAGTATTTTAACACATTCACATTAGTAACTGGTAAAAACGTGAGTATAGAAATTCTTTGATCCAGTTTTTCTTGATAAGAAGCTTTGAATTCCTTCTGAAGAACTAACTTGGATATCAATTGGAATGTTGTTTGGTAAGTACTTCTTAGCTGTAGAAGCGACGTATTGAGTGAAACTAATGATTTCACTTTGACCATAGAATTGAGTGGTAATGTTAACGTGTAGACCACGTAAGCTTCCATCAACGTAATGAGCTTGAGCAGTAACACCACTTAGGTTAGGGAAGAACTTTTGTACTTGGTTCTTGAAGTTTTCAAAAGCATCTTCGTCATTACTGTTAACTTCACTAGTTGAACTATCTGGTAGGACATAGTTCTTAATATCTAGTGATTTCCAGTTATCAACACTGGTTGATCCGGCCTTATTAACTGAGTATGAGTAGAAGTTACCTCCGACTAGACTATCGTTAGGTGCTTGTTTGTATAAAGCAATTACGATTGGAATGTTCTTTAGGTCCTTCTTTTGTCTTAAACGTTGTAATACCTTGTCAGCAATTTCCTTACCTTGTTTTTCAATATCACTATCGCTTAATTTCTTTTGGTAAACGGCACCATAAGCTTCCTTACGGTAGTAGTAAACGGAGTTAATTCCAAGACCAACGGTCATTCCCTTAATCTTTAGAGAGCCATGACTTTGTTCCATGAAATCTTGTTCGTCCATTTGTTGTAAGTAAAGTGGTTCCTTAGTATCACTACCTGCTGGGTTTAAACCATCAGGATTGTTCTTACTCTTACGACCTAACCAATCTTCGGCAGTACTAGTGTCGATGTATTGGCCTTCTTGTAAGATGTATGTATCTGTTGGGAATTGATCCTTTGAGATACTTAGTAATCCGTTTTCAAACCCTTTTAGGTTCAATTGGTTGTCATTTTGTTGAACAGAAACCCCTCTGGATTTACTTGTTAAGTAGTGACCATTCTTAATTACACCTTGATAATAATTGCTATTAGTTTGGGAAATAACTTGAGTACCAGATGAACTGCTACTGTCATCGTTGCTTCCACAAGCTGCTAACACTAATGCACTTAGTAGTGCTACAAATAAAACGTTTAATTTTTTCAATTTGCTTTCCTCCACAAATCACTTAGTTTCATTAACTACAGCAATAAAATCTTGTTCGGTCCATACATCTACGCCGAGGCTTTGGGCCTTTGTTAACTTACTTCCGGCATCTTCACCGGCGATTAAAACATCGGTCTTCTTAGAAACACTTCCGGTAACTTTAGCTCCATGGTTTTCTAACCATTCACTAGCCTTTGGACGTGTCCATTCTGAAAGTTTTCCGGTTAAGACCATTGTCTTTCCAGCAACTGGTGAATCAGAAGTATCAATATCAGCTTGAGTAGCTCCTAGATATTGCATGTTAACACCAACTGATTTAAATTCATCAATTAGTTTTTGTGCTTCCGGATTTTCAAAGTAAGTCACAATGCTATCAGCGATTGTTTGGCCCATTCCGTTAATCTCAGCAATGTCTTCAGCACTGGCTGCCATTAGCTTATCCATGTCACCGAAGTGTTCAGAGATAATTCTAGCGGCTTTAGCACCAACATGTCTGATTCCTAAACCAAATAATAATCTTTCAACGGAATTACTACGGCTATTATCAATTGCAGATAATAAGTTAGTTGCAGACTTGCTACCAAACTTATCTAGGGTTTCAAGTTCTTCTTGAGTTAGTTTATACAAACTAGCCGCATCATCTAACATGTGACGATCAAATAGTTGTTGGACAATTCTTGGACCCAATCCATCAATGTTCATCGCATTTCTGGATGCAAAGTGATTAATTTGTTCACTCAATTGAGCTGGACACTTTGGATTAATGCATCTCAAAGCAACTTCATCATCCAAGTGAACTAGTTTGTCACCACATGATGGACAAGTGGTTGGAATAACATATTCCACACTGTCAGCTGGACGTTTGCTTGGGATATATTCAGAAATTTCTGGAATGATATCGCCCGCTTTGTGCAACTTCACGGTGTCACCAATGCGAACACCCTTTTCTTCTAAATAGTCTGGGTTGTGCAATGATGCCTTGGAAACCTTGGTACCGGCTAGTTGAACTTCGTTCATGATGGCAGTTGGTGTAACCACACCGGTTCTACCAACGGTCCATTCGATATCTAATAGCTTAGTTTCAACTTCTTCGGGTGGGAACTTGTAAGCAATCGCCCACTTTGGCACCTTCACAGTGGTTCCGATTTGTTCTTGTAAGGATAAGTCGTTTTCCTTAATAACAATTCCATCGATACCATAGCTTAGTTCATCACGACGTTGTGTGTAATATTCGATGTAGTCATGGACATCGTCCATGTTCTTAATCACACGGTATGTGGGATTAATGGTGAAACCTAAGTCCTTAAGTTCTTCCAATAATCCAGCTTGGGTATTAGTTTCTAGGTCATCGTAATTTGCAACGTTGTACATGAAGGTACTTAGTTTACGATGTGCGGTAACCTTTGAATCTAATTGTCTTAGACTTCCGGCTGCCGCGTTACGTGGGTTGGCAAAAACTGATTCACCATCTTTTTCACGTTGTTCATTTAGTTTCACAAAAGATGACTTAGGCATGTAGCATTCACCACGCACCTCAATATCGATTGGACGAGTTAACTTTTGTGGAATTGATTCAATCGTTTTTAGGTTGTTGGTGATATCTTCACCAATTGTTCCATTTCCACGAGTTGAACCTTGAACTAAAATCCCGTTTTCATAGCGAAGTGAAATTGCTAAACCATCAATTTTTAATTCACAGTTATACTCGTTGATTTCTGGATAGTTCTTATCCAAGCGATCGATGAAGTCCTTTAGTTCTTCTTCAGAGAAGACATCCCCTAAAGAAAGCATTGGAATTTCATGATTGACCTTATTGAAACCAGGTAAAGTTTGTCCCCCAACGTTTTGGGTTGGTGAATCACTATCAATTAAATCAGGATGGCTAGCCTCGATTTCTTGAAGTCGGCGGTAGCTCATATCGTAGACATGATCTTCTACGCTTGGACTATCTTCTTGATAGTATTGACGACTCCAAGTCTTTAGTTGGTCTTTTAATTTATTGTATTCAGTTTGAATATCGTTACTTTGATCAGTCAATTAGCTCACCTCTATTGAACTTTTTGAATTGGTGCGAATGCAGCTAATAGTCTCTTTAATCCCTTGTCTGGGAAGGCAATATCTAGTTCCATATCTTCGCCAGTACCGTTAACTTTCACAACAGTACCTGTTCCCCAGGCCTTGTGTTCAACCTTGTCACCAACGGTCCATGCCTTTTTGTCAGCACCAGTTTCTTCGGGTTTTTGAACCTTCTTGGCTGGTTGCTTGTAAGCACGTTGTTGCGCAAAACGCGCATTACGTTGGTTTCTGTTTGAATCAAATGGTGTCTTTACAGTACTGCTTTGTGCAAAGTTGTTTTCTGATTCAATCAATTCTGGTGAAATTTCATTTACAAAACGAGATTCAGGATTAGTTTGACGACGACCATATAACATTCTTGAGAACGCGTTAGTTAAGAATAATTTTTCTTGTGCACGGGTAATTCCTACGTATGCTAAACGACGTTCTTCTTCTAGTTCCTTTTCATTTTCCATTGAACGACCTAGTGGGAAGATTCCTTCTTCCATTCCCATTAAGAATACAACTGGGAATTCTAGACCCTTGGCAGCATGAAGTGTCATTAGGGTAACTTGTGGAGAATTTTCTTCAACGTCGTCTTGTGCGGAAACTAAGGCAAGATCTGCTAAGAAGTCAGTTAGTGGTTCATTACCATCTTCGTTGTCTTCTTCGCTTCTGTTGGTATCGAATTGTTGAGTTACTGAAATAAATTCTTCAATGTTCTCAATTCGAGCTTTGTTTTCAAGTGAGTTGGTCTTCTTTAGTTCTGCTAGGTAACCAGTGTCATCCAATACGTGTTGGGCAACATCTGTTACGCTACCTTCTTTGGCAACCTTTTGAATCTTAGTCATCACGTTGGCAAAGTCAGCAATTGAATTTCTAGCACGACTTGAAAGTGTGTTGTTTAAATCAACGTTCTTGGCAGCTTCTAGCATTGACCAACCGTTTTCACCGGCGAAAATTCTAAGTTTATCAACACTTGATGCACCAATTCCACGTTTAGGTTCATTGATGATACGTTCTAAACTCATTGAATCACTTGGGTTAGCTACTAATGTTAGGTAAGCCAAGATGTCTTGGATTTCCTTTCGGTCGTAGAACTTGTGTCCACCAACAATGTTGTATGGAATGTTTGATTTTAGAAGTGTTTCTTCAATGATACGTGATTGAGCATTGGTACGGTATAGGATAGCAAAATCATTGTATGAGTAATGCTTTTCATCCATAATCTTTTGAATTTGGGTAACTGCGAAACGTGCTTCATCAATTTCGCTTTGGCCACGGTAGTATGAAACCTTGTCCCCTTCTTTGTTTTCAGTCCAAAGGTTTTTGGCCTTTCTAGCAACGTTGTTTTGAATAACGTCGTTAGCAGCACTTAAGATGTTCTTAGTTGAACGGTAGTTTTGTTCAAGTAATGTTGTGTGGGCATCGTTGTAATCATCTTGGAAGTTCAAGATGTTGTTCATGTTGGCACCACGCCAACCGTAGATACTTTGATCAGAATCCCCAACAACACAGATGTTTCTGTACTTCTTAGCAAGCATAGTAACTAGTTTGTATTGAGCTTCATTGGTATCTTGGTATTCATCGACGTGAATGTATTGGAATTTGTTTTGGTAGTATTCCAATGTTTCCTTGTCGGATTCAAACAATTGGATGGTTAACATGATTAAATCATCAAAGTCCAATGCTTGGTTTCCGTGAAGACGTTTTTGGTATTCGTCATAAACCTTAGATACAGTTTCTTCAAATGGACTGTTGTGGTCGATTGATTCACTGTATTGAATTGGATCTAATAAATCATTTTTAGCGTTTGAAATAGCTGAAAGAATTGCTCTTGGATCATTCTTCTTAGGATCAATATCAAAATCCTTTAGAATTCTCTTTACCAAGGTTCTTTGTTCACTACTACCGGCAATGGTAAATGCACGGTTAAAACCAATCTTATCAATGTGTCTTCTTAAAATTCTGACACATAGAGCATGGAAAGTAGAAATCCAAACGTCGTTTCCACCGTAATCTAGTAGGTTAGAAACACGTTCTTTCATTTCACGAGCTGCTTTATTGGTAAAAGTAATTGCTAGGATATTCCATGGCAATACGTTTTTTTCTTCGATTAAGTAAGCAATGCGATGGGTTAAGACACGGGTCTTACCACTACCTGCACCGGCCATTATCAATAGAGGACCTTCGGTACATAATACTGCTTCTTTTTGTTTATCATTCATTCCTGAAATTAAATCGTTTACTGGCACAAAAAACACAATCCTCTCAAATTTATATATAGCTTAATTATATCATAGCTGGGCATATTTTCATTTAGCACCAAATAAAAAAGTCGGCAAATTATGCCGACGCTTTTTAATCTTCTACAAAAGTGACTTTGTCGTTATCTAGTGATTTAATTTTCGCAAGTGATTCTAGATGAATCCCTGTCTTTTCAATCAACTCGTGGCCCTTTTGGTATGACTTTTCAATTACGATACCAATTCCATTAACTGATACATTAGCTTGCTTAGCTACATCCAATAATCCTTGAACGGCTTGGCCATTGGCTAAGAAATCATCAATGATTAGTAAACGGTCATTTGGTTGAATAAATCTTTTATCGATACTAATTTGGTTGCTGGTTTGTTTAGTGTATGAATATACCTCACTAGTATATACGTCATTTGTTAGTGTTAAACTTTTGTGTTTTCTAGCAAAGACAACTGGTACATCCATGTACAATCCAGCCATTACTGCAGGAGCAATTCCAGAAGATTCGACAGTTACGATTCTAGTAATGTTGTCGTCCTTAAATAGTCTGGCAAATTCCTTACCCATTTCAGCCATCAACTTAGGATCAACCTGATGGTTTAGAAATGCATCAACTTTTAATACATCCCCTGGTAGTACACGTCCGACTTCTTTAATCTTATCTTCCAGTAGTTTCATTTGATGTTCCTCCTGTAGTGGTAGTTTGTTTATCATATTGATATAGCTTGTACTTACGGATAATTTCAATAATCTTATTGCGATATGTTGGATCTGTCGCATATCCGTCAACTTGTAGCCCCTTAGCAGCAGCAACGTAATTATCTGAATCAATTACATCCTTATACTGATTTGGGTTCCAATCAGTCCCATTTACGAGCAATAACGCGTGGCTTTCGACTGACTCGGACCAACTGTTATATACTCTAAAACGACCTGTGATGGTGATAAATTGGCCGTTTACGAACTCTTGGGTAGAAAGATTCACCGATGGCTGGTTTCCAGACGCTTTAACACCGTATAAGTTATTATATTGACTAGATAATTGACTAGTTCCCCAGTTTGACTCAAGGATTGCTTGGGCCAGACTGATACTAACTAGGATGTTGTAACGTCTTTGCACATCATTTGCGGCCGGTAATAAGGCATTGATAAACTTGCGATGCTTCTTTAACACATTCTGTTGTGTATATGAATCATACGTGTAAATGCGATCAAATATCTTCATTCCGCCTGCGAATAACAGCACTCCAACGATTAAAATAAAAATAAGACATCCAAAGTTAGATGTTTTCTTCTTTCTTCTTTTTCGATATCTTCTTTTACTCACAGAATCTCTCCTTATATTATTTAATATTCTAAACTATTCACTAAAAAAAAGAAAATCAAATTTTAACTTAAATATTGTTTAATTGACAAATGACTCATTTTTCTGTAATTTTAAGGTATAAGTTAGGAGATGTATGCTTTTGGTAAAAGATAAATTAACAAGCAATGACAAATCACCTTTTGATATTGGTGATCAAGTATCATTCATGCTAGAAAAGAAGAAATTCCAAGGAATCATTGAAAAAGGATACAACAACTCATACATGATTGGTTTTCAAACTACCGATCCTGCATTAGAGGACAAATACCACGGAAAGATTGTTATTAACAACAAGAATATCACCATGGTTAAAGAAGGACCTCACAACTCCAAGGGTAAAAACAAAGATAGTGAAGCCACTGAAGACGAAGAAAAATAATAAAAAAGCACTGATGACATTAGTCATCGGTGCTTTTTTTTCGTATTCTTAATAATGGTGAACCAATTACCGGTACCAATGCTGCTGATAGAATTGCTTCAATTAAACCATTAGTTGCAGCTACAAATAATAAGTATGGTAGTAGTTGATCAACGTTAATGTGATAAATGTTAAATGCATCCCCACGATAGAATACATAGACCAAGCCTAATAACACGACTGTGTTAACTAGTGAACTAACAAATCCAGTGATTGCCATGTACATACGATATGGCTTGTTAGGCTTGTATAGATGCGTAAAAATAAGTCCTGCCACTAATCCAACCAAGATTCTAGGTAGAATAGAAACTATTGGGTTAGTAAATACGTAAATTGCTAACGGACTAGTTGGCCACCAGAATGCTCGGATAAAGGTGATTAATCCCCAAATACCACCAACAATTGCTCCATCTTTGGTTCCAAGAAGAATCGCAGCTAGTACAACTGTAATTGGAATAATAGTAACGCTAAGTGGCCCAATTGGAATGTTTCCCAATCCAGGAATACTTGTTTGTATGATAATTATTGCGATAAACACGGATAAGATGTTCATCTTGTATGCCTTATTTCTAATGATCATCATCTCCTCTTTGAGATTTTTTACTTTCATATAAAACGACATTGAATATTAAACACTATTTTAATTAATAAGTCCACTTATGTATAAAAAAAGAACTTCCACACGGGAAGTCCTTTTGAAAACAGAAAGATAAGTGTATCTTAACGTTTTGAGAATTGACCAGCTTTACGAGCTTTCTTAAGACCTGGTTTCTTACGTTCTTTCATACGAGCGTCACGAGTTAATAAACCGGCACTCTTTAATGAAGCACGGAAGTCAGGATCTACTTCTAGCAATGCACGAGCGATTCCGTGACGAGCTGCACCAGCTTGTCCTGAGAAACCACCACCGTTAACATTGATTAAAGCATCGTAGTTACCTGATGTTTCAGTAACATTGAATGGTTGCATTACCACTGCTCTTAAGTTAGGGAATGGAATGTAATCTTCAATATCCTTTTTGTTCATAACAACTTTACCAGTACCGGGTACTAAAATTACTCGGGCTACTGAGTCTTTACGACGGCCTGTGCCGCGATATTGTACTTGAGCCAATTAAGTTTCCTCCTTAAATTAGGTTATTAATGTCTAATACTTCAGGGTTTTGTGCTTCGTGAGCATGGTTAGCATCAGCGTATACGTGTAAGTGTAGTAATTGCTTGTGAGCTAATGTACCACTTGGTAGCATACCTTTAACTGATGTTTCAACTAACTTGTCTGGAGTATCATTTAACATTTGACCAGCAGTTTTTTGTTTTAGACCACCTAAATAACCTGTGTGGTGGGAGTATAGCTTATCGCTAGCTTTACGACCTGTTAATGCAACTTTTGAAGCATTAATAACAATAACGTTATCGCCAGTATCTACATGAGGTGTAAATGTTGGCTTGTTTTTTCCTCGTAAAATAGAAGCAACGACAGTTGATAGACGACCTAAACTGATATCAGTTGCGTCAATGATGTACCACTTGCGTTCTACTTCACCTGGTTTTGCCATATATGTTGTACGCACTTTAATCTTCCTCCATGTTTCTGTGTTTGTTCGACACCAATATAAGTTTCCGGGGCTTATTGTGGGGCAAACAATACCATGCTTTATACTACAATTTTTTAATTATAAAGTCAACCTAAAATCATCTTTGATGATGAGGTAGTTTTGTAGGATGAGCAGGATCATCTCCCTCATAGTATACATGTTTTAAGTACAGTCCGCTAGCGGGAACAGTTCTTCTTGCTTCAGTACGATCCTTAACTTCATATAGTCTTAAAATATCATGTACATCCCTTGAACCAGAACCAATTTCAACTAATACCCCTACCATGATTCTAACCATGTTATATAGGAAACCATTACCGTAAAATTCGAATATCAATTCATTTTCTTTTTCATCAATTCGACATTTTGCTTCGTAGATGGTTCTGACATTGGTTCTAGCTGATGAACCTGAGGCAACAAAACTAGTAAAGTCATGTTCACCAATCAGGTCTTTTAGCGCAATGTTAATCTTGTCGATATCAACCGGGAATCTCCATTGAGCTGTATACCTGCGTTTGAATGGATTACGGAATTCACCCATATCCATTCGATACATGTATCGCTTCCCTGATACATCGTATCTAGCATGAAAGTCACTTGGAACTTTTTCTACCTTTTTAATTTGAACATCCAAAGGTAGCATGCTGTTCAATGCCTTTAGCATGTTTTCTTCAGGCAGGTCGTATGGAAAGTCAAAATGAGCGACCTGTCCTAATGCATGAACCCCTGCGTCTGTTCTACCGGATCCATAAACGGTAATTGCTGGCTCCGGATTTTTGGCCATCTTATTAACAATCTTGGTTAATATTCCTTCGATGGTTCTTTTCTTTGGCTGACGTTGAAAACCGTAAAAATCGGTCCCATCATAAGCCATCGTGATTTTATAACGATATGACATTTCTATTATCTAACTCCTATATATAAATATAACTATCGCCATGACTAAAATTAATAGCATGCATACAAAATCATTTGGTTTCCATTTAAATGTATGGAAGTGAGAACGTTCCTTGTTAGTTTGATATCCCCTTGCTTCCATCGCAATACTTAAATCATCAGCATGCTTGAATGCACTGACAAACAAAGGTATCAATAATGGGACAAACGCCTTAACACGTTTGATTAATCCCCCATCACCGAAGTCGACACCACGAGAACGTTGTGCATCCATGATTAATTTAGTTTCATCCGTTAAGGTTGGCACAAATCTCAATGAGATTGAAATCATCAAAGAGAAAGTTTCAACTGGGAATTTAAATCGCTTTAGTGGCTTTAATAGCGCACTAATACCTTGTGAAATTTCAAGTGGTGATGTTGTTAGTGTCAACACAGTCGACATCGCAATAATTAGCATAAAACGAATCGTTAATACGACTGCGTTTAAAATTCCATAACTTGTTAGTTTAACAATTCCCCATGAAAAGTAAACGTGGCCACCTGATCCAAAGAATACCTGAATCATGACTGTGAAGATAATCACCCACAGCATTGGCATTAATCCCTTGATGAAGTATCCAAAAGGACACTTTGATAACAAGACGAATAACAAAACAGTGGTTGCCATCACGACGTATGTAATTAAATTGTTGGCAAAGAAAACCATGATGATATAGGCAAATGCTATTAACATCTTGGCGGCTGGATTCATTTTATGAATTAGTGAGTTACCAGGAAGGTATCTTCCAAATATAAAGTTATTCATCCTTATCTTCATTCCTTAATTTATTAATGATGCCGTTAATTAATTCGTCCGCGTCTAAAGATAACTTATCTAGTGTTACACCTTTATCAGCCAAATCCTTGGTAATCTTAACAGTCTCAGGTACTTGCAAATCATACTTGTTCAAGAAATCCACATCAGTGAATAGTTCGTCCGGATAACATTTTTTTACAACCTTACCGCCACTCATCACGACTACTCGATCAGAGTACTTAGCGACGTCATCCATTTGGTGACTGACTAAAACGATTGTCATGTTTTCTTCTCGATTAAGTCTTCTAATTAAGTCGAGAATGTATTGTTGTCCCTCTAAATCTAAACCAGCGGTTGGTTCATCCAACACAAGAATTTCTGGGTTCATTGCTAGGACTCCAGCGATTGCTACCCTTCTCTTTTGACCACCCGATAAATCAAATGGTGACTTCTTCAATAGGTCGTGGTCTAAATGAACCAATTCAGCTGCATGCATCACAGTATCGTTTAATTCGTCTCCGGTCACACCAAAATTACTTGGACCAAATGCAATGTCTTCCTCCACTGTTTCCGCAAACAATTGTTGTTCTGGAAACTGGAAGACCATTCCAATCTTTTGACGAAGTGGTTTTAGATGCTTGTTATTGGTATGACTTGTGATTTCCTTATCGCCAATCGTGACACTCCCACTAGTTGGTTTTAATAAGGCATTAATGTGTTTAATCAATGTCGATTTCCCACTACCAGTCTTACCAATAATTGAAACAAAAGAACCACTCTTTATCTTCAATGAGACATCTTCTAGAGCATGAAATTCTAATGGCGTGTTTTCTTGATATACGTGGCTTACATTTTTGAATAATATTGCGTTATCCATTCTACAATCTCCTCGTCATTCAAATAGTCATCAGAAATATCAAAGCCCTCTTCCTTCAATCTCAAACGTAATTGTTCTGAGAATGGTAGCTTCAAACCATATTCCTCGACATTGTCTAATTCAGTGAATAGCTTTTGTGGAGTGGTATCTAGTACCATCTTACCGTCACGAATTAGAATCGTACGATCTGATTTTTCGATTTCGTTAATATCGTGTGAAATCGATAATACAGTTAGATTATACTTTGTTCTAACCTCATTAATCAAATTTGTTATTAAGTACTTTGCTTTTGGATCCAACATGCTAGTGGCTTCATCCAAGATAATAATCTTAGGATTCATGGCTAGAATCCCTGCAATGGCAACACGTTGCTTTTGTCCACCTGATAATCTGGTTGGGTCCTTTTCAGAATAGTCCAGCATATCAACGTCGGTTAATGCCTTTTCGACGGCAGTCTTCATCTTGTCTTGTGGTATGTTTCTGTTTTCTAAACCAAATGCGATATCGTCTTGAACTGTTGATGCCACAAATTGGTTGTTAGGATCTTGGAAAACAATTCCAATTCTATCCCTTATGTCATTAACAGTATCTTCGTTTAATTCAATTCCATCAACTCTGATACTGCCACTTTGGGCCTTTAATAAACCATCTAGTAAGCTAATTAGTGTTGATTTTCCACTACCGTTTTTTCCGATAATGGATACCCATTCACCTTCATTAATATCAAAGGATAATTCATTTACAGCAAAGTTGGTTGAATCAGTATATTTAAATTTTAGGTTTGATACATTGATAATCTTACTAGACACTTCATTCACCCCGTTTAAAATTATGTATAAAAAAATCACTAATAGGCTATTGATGCGAAGCAAAGCTCCATTCAAGCTAGACTTGGGGCTTGCCCATCATCATAACGCTTTATATCAATAGCCCTAGTGATTTGTTGTTACTATTTAATTAAGTTTACGATTAATTAATCAACTAATTGTAAAATAACCATTGATGCACCGTCACCACGACGAGGCATAGTCTTTAGAATACGAGTGTAACCACCATTACGTTCTGCATACTTAGGAGCAATTTCATCAAATAGCTTTTGTAATGCAGTAGTAACAGTTACGTCATCACCATCTTCTTTAGCGTCAGCAACTACGTTTTGTAGGAATGCTGCAGCTTGACGACGAGCATGAAGATCTCCACGCTTACCAAGAGTAATCATCTTTTCAGCAGTTGAGCGTACTTCTTTAGCACGAGCTTCAGTGGTCTTAATTTCACCGTTTACTAACAAGTCAGTAGTTAGGTTACGTAGTAATGAACGACGGTGTGCACTAGTACGTTGTAATTTACGGTAACTCATAAATGGATATCCTCCTTTATACTAATCTTCTTTACGCAATGACAATCCAAGGGCTTCTAACTTATTCTTTACTTCAACAAGTGACTTACGTCCTAAGTTACGAACCTTCATCATGTCTGCTTCGCTTTTGTTGGTTAATTCTTGAACAGTGTTGATTCCTGCACGCTTCAAACAGTTGTATGAACGAACTGATAAGTCCAATTCTTCAATTGTCATTTCAAGCATCTTTTCTTTGTGTGTTTCTTCCTTTTCAACCATAACTTCAGTGTTCTTGGCTTCATCGGTAAGATCAACAAACATAGCAAGATGGTCGTTTAGAATCTTGGCTGCTAAACTAATTGCTTCACTAGGAGTGATGGAACCATCAGTCCAAACGTCAAGAGTTAGCTTATCAAAGTCAGATCTTTGACCAACACGTGCGTTTTCAACTTGATAATTAACACGTTCGATTGGGGTATAAATGGAATCAACTGGTAAGACACCGATTGGCATTCCATCATTACGAGCCTTATTCTCATCAGCAGAAACATATCCGCGACCCTTGTTTGCAGTCATTCTCATGTGGAATGTAGAACCTTCAGCAACTGTAGCGATGTGTAAGTCTGGATTTAAGACAGTTACATCACCATCAGCCTGAATGTCTCCAGCAGTTACTTGAGCTGGACCTGTAACATTGATTTCCATTTCTTTGTCTTCGCCATCTTCGGCATCCAACTTCAATGAAATCTTCTTAACATTTAAAATAATTTGAGTTACGTCTTCTACAACACCAGGTACTGTAGAAAATTCATGTAAAACATCATCAATTTGAATGCTAGTTACGGCTGCACCAGGTAAAGATGAAAGTAAAATTCTACGCAACGAGTTTCCAAGAGTTGTTCCGTATCCACGTTCTAGTGGTTCAACAACAACTTCTCCATAATTATCAGTTTCATCAATCTTATGAATATTAGGTTTTTCAAATTCAATCATTCTTATCTTCTACCCCTTTCAAAACGCTCTGAGTTAAATATTAATTAGTCCATCATACAGAGATGAGAATAAATTAAACTCTACGACGCTTTGGAGGACGAGATCCATTATGTGGAACTGGAGTAACATCACGAATAGCAGCAACTTCTAAACCAGTTGATTGAAGTGCACGGATAGCTGATTCACGACCTGAACCAGGACCTTTAACAGCAACTTCAACAGTCTTCATACCATGTTCCATAGCTGTCTTAGCAGCGGCTTCTGAAGCCATTTGGGCAGCAAATGGAGTTGATTTACGACTTCCACGGAATCCTAAAGCACCAGCAGATGACCAAGCAATTGCATTACCTTGCATGTCGGTAATCATAACTAATGTGTTATTAAAAGTAGAGTGAATGTGAGCAACACCAGATTCGATGTTCTTCTTTACTCTACGCTTACGAGAACCTTTCTTTTGAACCATGATTTACTAACCTCCTTTATTTATTATTTTTTCTTACCAGCAATAGTTACTTTTTTACCCTTACGAGTACGGGCGTTGTTCTTTGTGTGTTGACCTCTAACAGGTAAACCACGACGGTGACGCATTCCACGGTAAGAACCAATTTCTTGAAGCTTCTTGATATTCATTCTTACTTCACGACGTAAGTCACCTTCAATTTTGTAATTGTCAACAACTTCACGGATTTTATCTTCTTGGTCTGGAGTTAGATCACGAACACGAACATCTTCTGAAACGCCAGCCTTTGAAAGGATTTCAGCAGCTCTGCTTTGACCGATTCCAAAGATGCTAGTTAGACCAATAACGATACGCTTATCACGTGGTAAATCAATTCCGGCGATACGAGCCATTCAAACACACCTCCTGTTTATATAAAATTACTTACCTTGTCTTTGTTTATGTTTTGGATTTGAGCAAATGACCATAACACGGCCTTTTCTCTTAATTACTTTACAATTTTCACACATTGGTTTTACTGATGGACGAACCTTCATTATATAACCCTCCTATACTTCAAGACAGTATCCTTACTTATAACGGTAAGTAATACGTCCCTTGCTTAAATCATATGGTGACATTTCAACTGTGACACGATCACCAGGTAAAATACGAATGTAATGCATTCTGATTTTACCGGAAACGTGAGCTAAAATTTCGTGACCATTTTCTAGTTCAACACGAAACATAGCATTTGGTAAGGTTTCGCTAACCTTACCTTCAATTTCAATAACATTATCTTTAGACAAAGAATTTTCCTCCTCGAAAAATACGATTACTACATAAAGGTAGCCAAATGCCAAGATATTATCGACAAAGACCGCCATGTAGCTAATCGCAAATACACATGGGTTAGTTTATCACACAAACATACTTCCAGCAACAAATGCTAGCCGCAGAAGCAATTACTTGAATTGCTTAAGTATTTTGTCAATGTCTTTAGTAACATCATCAATATCTTGACCACCATCAACAGTGAATAATAAATCACGTTTTTTGTAAAAATCAATTAATGGTGTATTCATCTTGATGTTTACATCTAAACGATTCTTAACTGTTTCAGGCTTGTCATCACTACGTTGATAAAATTCATGGCCACCACAAATATCACAAGTATCTTCAACTTTTGGCATTTTGTATAGCTTGTGGTAAGTGGCACCACAGTTCTTACAAATAAATCTACCAGAAAGTCGATCAACAAGAACTTTAGGGTCAACGTCAATATTTATAACAGCATCCAATGGACGATCAAGCTCTTTACAAATTTCTTGTAAAGCATTTGCTTGTTCGATAGTTCTAGGAAAACCGTCTAACATATATCCTTTTTTAGTATCATCTTGTGCAAGACGATCTTTAACAATTCCACATGTTACATCATCAGGAACCAAGTTCCCTTTGTCAATATATTGTTTTGCCTTTAATCCCATTTCAGTTTGGTCTTTTATAGCGGCACGAAAGATATCTCCAGTAGAGATATGTGGAATACCATAATTTTCAATAATGGATTCAGCTTGTGTACCTTTACCAGCTCCAGGAAGCCCCATTAAGATTAAGTTCATTGACATATTTAATTACCTCCATTCACACTTTTATAAATCATTTGGACGAGGTGATTGAATGAATCCAACATATTCTTGTTTCATCATTAAACCACGAATTTGTCTAATTGTTTCGATGGCAACACCAACAACAATTAGTAAACTAGTACCACCTAAACCGATGGATTCGTCTAAGCTCCAAACGTTTTGTGCAATTAAAGGAATTAAAGCAACAATTCCTAGGAATAGGGCTCCAACTACGCTAAGTCTCATTAAGACTTTTGATACGTAAGTTTGAGTTCCATTTCCTGGCCAAACACCTGGAATATAGCTTCCTTGTTTTTGCAAGTTTTCTGAAAGTTTTTCAGGGTTAACTTGAACAAAAGCGTAAAAGAATGTAAAGACAACAATTAATACAGTGTATAAGGTAGCACCTGAAAGAGTTTGCATATTAAATACGTTACTCAATACTTGGTACCAACCATCACCAGAATGTTTACCTGCAAAGAAAAGCAAGATCGCTTGTGGTGTTGAGATAAACGAACTGGCGAAGATAACAGGGATAACACCGGCAACGTTAACCTTTAAAGGTAGGTAACTATTGTCACCCGCGCCTGTTTCTCTTCTAGTATATTGAATTGGAATCCTACGTTCAGCTTGTTGGAACCAGGTAACAAAAGTAACAATTATTAGAATTACAACGAATAGCGCAGCTAAGAATAAGATAGAAGGCCATAGTTGTGAAGAAGTATCTCCAACGATGTATTCCTTATATAATTGTTGAACTCCTGTAGGAATTCTTGCGATAATACCGGCGAAGATGATCATTGAAACACCTTGACCGATACCACGATCAGTAATCATGTCACCCATCCAAGTTGTTAACATTGAACCACCGGTTAAAATTAAACCGATACTCAAATAAGTAGCAGGACCAGGATTTTGAACAAGGTTCAAACTGCTTAAAGTGTTAAATCCGGCTGTAATTCCAATAGACTGCACGAAAGCAAGAAATACTGTAAGTATTCTGGTAACTTGGTTCAACTTACGTCTACCCACGTCACCTTGTTTGCTCCATTCAACAAAACGAGGAACGATGTCCATTTGTAATAGTTGAACGATGATTTGCGCAGTAATATATGGTGAAACACCCATAGCAAATAGTGAATAGTTAGTTAATCCACCACCACTAAAGGTGTTTAAAATGCTAACCAAGCCAGATGAAGCAACGCTTTGGAGTGCTTTAGCATTTATACCAGGAACTGTAATATAAGCACCTAATCTAAAAACAATCAATACTCCCAAAGTAAACATGATTTTATTTCTAATATCTTTTACCTTAAAAGCGTTTTTCAAGGCTGATAGCATCTAGATCACCTCGATCTTACCGCCAGCATTTTCGATGGCTGCCTTAGCAGCATCAGAAAATTTGTTAGCCTTAACAGTTAGCTTCTTGTTAAGTTCACCGTTACCTAGAATCTTAATTCCATCCTTGGCACTCTTAACGATACCAGCTTCCATTAAAGTTTCTGGTGTAACTTCAACACCGTCGTCAAATTGATCTAAAGTAGATAAGTTAACGATAGCGTATTCCTTACGGTTAATGTTAGTGAAACCACGCTTAGGAATTCTACGGTAGAAAGGCATTTGGCCCCCTTCGAATCCAACACGTGTCTTACTACGAGCCTTTTGACCCTTTTGTCCACGACCAGAAGTCTTACCTTTACTTCCTAATCCACGACCTAGACGTTGTCTTGATGAACGTGAACCTTCGGCAGCTTTTAATTCATGTAATTTCATTTGAAGTGCACCTCCTTGTTATTTATTACTTAACTTGTTCAACTTTAACTAAGTGTGCGATATGGAACAATGCTCCACGAGTTGCTTCGTTGTCAGGTTTAACAACAGTACTGTTAATACGACCTAAACCTAGCGCCTTAACAATTTTACGTTGTTTGGGGAGACGGTGTTCTGCACTGTGAGTTAAAGTAATCTTTAATTGAGCCATCTTCTAACCCCTCCTTATTCTGCTAAATGTTGAGCAGAAACGCCACGTAAAGTAGCAACTTTTTCTGCACTCTTCAATGCTTTTAGTCCTTCAAAAGTAGCACGAATAGCATTGATTGGAGTATCTGAACCTAAACGCTTACTTGTAACATCGTCAATACCAGCTAATTCCATAACTGAACGAACGGCACCACCAGCGGCAACACCAGAACCTTCTTCAGCAGGTTTTAACATGATCTTACCACCACCATAAGTACCGATAATTTCATGAGGAATAGTAGTACCAACCTTAGGAACACTAATTAAGTTCTTACGACCATCTTCAACAGCCTTACGGATAGCATCTGGAACTTCTTGAGCTTTACCAGTACCGAATCCGACGTGACCATTTCTATCACCAACAACAACTAAAGCAGCAAAACGTAGACGACGTCCACCTTTAACAACCTTAGTAATACGGTTGATTGATACGACAGTATCTTCAAGTTCTAATTTATTTGGATCAATAAATTCAGCCATTGCGGTTATTCCTCCTTTTATTAAAATTCTAGTCCGTTTTCACGTGCAGCTTCAGCAAGAGCTTGTACACGTCCATGGTATAAGTAACCACCACGGTCGAAAACAACATTTTTAACATTTTTTTCAACGGCACGTTTGGCAACTAAAGCACCAACAGATGATGCTTGTTCAGTCTTGTTTGAACCGTTAACTTCTTTGTCTAGAGTTGAGGCACTAGCAAGCGTAACACCCGCTACGTCATCAATAACTTGAGCGTAGATGTTTTTGTTAGAACGGTAAACGTTCAAACGTGGGCACACAGCAGTACCAGAGATTTTGTTACGGACACGCAAGTGACGACGTTGACGTGTCTTGTTTTTATCTGGTTTATTAATCAAAATAGTCACCTCTTAAATATTAATTAAAATAGTTAAGCAATGAGATTTAACTCATTACTTACCTGTCTTACCTTCCTTACGACGAACAACTTCGTTTTCGTAACGAATACCTTTACCCTTGTAAGGTTCAGGTGAACGAACAGCACGAACACGAGCTGCAAAGTCACCAACGTGTTCTTTGTTGATACCGCTGACAGTAATAGTTAAACTGTCTGGAGTTTCAACCTTAAGATCATCATTGATTTCCATTTCAACAGGGTTGGAGTAACCAACGTTTAATTCTAGGACAGAACCTTTAGCTTGAGCACGGTAACCAACACCGACTAGCTTAAGTGTCATAGTAAAACCATTTGATACACCTTCAACCATGTTGTTTAAGTTAGCACGCATAGTACCGTGCATTGCACGGGTCTTGTTATCGTATCTAACTGCTGGTTCAAAAGTTACAACGTTATCATTAACGTTCATCTTGATAATTGGTGAGAATTCACGAGTTAGTGAACCCTTAGCACCTTTAACAGTTACGTTGTTACCTTCAGTTGATAATTCAACACCTTCAGGTAAAACAATCTTTCTGTAACCAATACGACTCATTTCATTACACCTCCAATTCAAGCAAAAAGTATTACCAAATGTAAGCTAATACTTCTCCACCAATTTTTTTAGCACGAGCTTCTTTATCAGTGATAACACCTTCAGAAGTTGAGATAATTGCAATACCTAAACCATTTAATACCTTAGGAATTGAATCAGATTTTACGTATGAACGTAGACCTGGTTTTGAAATACGCTTCAAACCAGTGATAACACGTTCATTGTTCTTACCATATTTTAGGAATACGCGGATAACGCCTTGTTTGTCGTCTTCAACGTATTCAACATCGCGAACGAAACCTTCACGTTTTAAGATTTCAGCAATGTTGTTTTTGATTTTTGAAGCTGGAACTTCAACTGAATCGTGACGAGCCATGTTGGCGTTACGAATTCTAGTTAATAAGTCAGCGATTGGATCTGTCATGGACATTAACGTAGACCTCCTATCTAATTATAGTTAATTTTACCAACTTGCCTTCTTCATACCAGGGATTTGGCCTTTGTGCGCAAGATCTCTGATGCATAGACGGCATAAATGAAACTTCTTGTAAACTGAATGAGGTCTACCACAGCGTTCGCAACGAGTGTAATTTCTTGTTGAGAATTTAGCAGGACGTTCACTTTTTACAACTAATGCTTTTCTAGCCATATTATTTATACCCTCCTATTATTTTGCAAATGGCATACCGAATTGAGTTAACAATTCTTTGGATTCTTCGTCAGTGTTAGCAGTTGTAACAATAACGATGTCTAATCCACGTACACGGTTAACGTTATCGTAGTTAATTTCTGGGAAAATTAATTGTTCACGAATACCTAGAGTGTAGTTACCACGACCGTCGAATGAACGGTTGTTAACACCATGGAAATCACGAACACGTGGTAATGAAACGTTAACTAACTTGTCTAAGAAGTCATACATACGTTCACCACGTAGAGTAACTTTGGCACCAATTGACATACCTTCACGTAAACGGAAGCCGGCGATTGATTTCTTAGCCTTAGTTACTAGAGGTTTTTGACCAGAAATTAGAGTTAATTCTGAAACAGCTTCGTCTAAGTTCTTAGCGTTAGTAACAGCGTCACCAACACCCATGTTTAGAACGATCTTTTCAATTTTTGGAGCTTGCATAACTGAAGAGTAGTTAAACTTTTCAACTAATGCTTTTGTAATTTCATTTTTGTACTTTTCTTGTAAACGGTTTGACATGGAAAGGTATCCTCCTTTCAATTAAATTTTAATCGATTGATTTGTTTGATTTTTTAGAAATACGAACTTTCTTACCATTTTCAATTTTGAATCCAACCTTAGTTGGTTCGTTAGTTGATGGGTCAATTAACATAACGTTTGAAACATGAATAGGAGCTTCAACTTCATTAATGCCACCTTGTGGGTTAGCTTGTGAAGCTTTTTGATGTTTCTTAACAATGTTAATGCCTTCAACGATTACGCGATCTTTTGAAGCGATAGTCTTGGTAACAGTACCTTCTTTACCTTTATCCTTACCACTAATAACGCGAACTTTGTCACCGGTTTTAATAAACATTTCTTGGCACCTCCTTGGTTGACATTGATTAATTAAAGTACTTCAGGGGCTAGAGAAACGATCTTCATGAATTCGTTGTCACGTAGTTCACGTGCAACTGGTCCGAAAATACGAGTTCCCTTTGGACTTTTATCATCTTGAACAAGTACGGCAGCATTTTCATCGAAACGGATGTATGAACCATCTGCACGACGTGATACTGACTTAGTTCTTACGATTACAGCCTTAACAACGTCACCCTTTTTGACAACGCCACCTGGTGTTGCTTGTTTAACAGTAGCAACAATGATATCACCGATACCTGCATATCTTCTGCTTGATCCACCTAAAACTTTAATAGTTAAAAGTTCACGAGCACCTGAGTTATCAGCAACTTTCAAACGACTTTCTTGTTGAATCATTAGCTAATACCCTCCTTCCGGTATTTACTCAGAATACGATAAAATTCTTATGTTAGATAATAACAGCTTTTTCAACGATATTAACTAGACGGAAATTCTTAGTAGCTGATAGCTTACGTGTTTCCATAATTTCTACAACATCGCCCATTTTAGCTTCATTGTTTTCATCATGAGCCTTGTACTTCTTTGAGTACTTAACACGTTTTCCGTAAGTAGGATGTGTTTTGTAAGTTTCAACAACAACAGTGATGGTTTTGTCCATCTTGTCTGAAACAACACGGCCTCTGTAGACCTTACGCATATTACGTTCCATATTACATTGACCTCCTATCGTATTCTATTTGTTTAGTTCTTGTTGACGCAAAGCAGTTTTGATACGTGCAATGTTCTTACGAACTTGCTTCAATCTTGCAGTGTTTTCCAATTGACCAGTAGCTAATTGAAAACGAAGGTTGAATAGTTCTTCTTTGTAGCTTTGTTCTTTTTCATGCATTTGAGCAGTGGTTAGTTCATTAATTTCTTTAGCCTTCATTTGATTCGCCACCTACTTCCTCACGTTTAATAATCTTTGTTCGAACAGGAAGTTTAGCTGAAGCTAAACGTAAAGCTTCTAGAGCAACTTCTTCAGAAACTCCACCAACTTCGAATAGGACTTTTCCACGTTTAACTGGAGCAACCCATCCTGCTGGAGAACCTTTACCATTACCCATACGAACCCCTACACCTTTTTCAGTGTATGACTTGTGAGGGAAAATCTTAATCCAAACTTTCCCACCACGCTTCATATGTCTTGTCATAGCAATACGACAAGCTTCGATTTGACGGTTAGTGATCCAATGTGAATCGATTGATTGTAAACCAAATTCACCGAATGAAACAGTGTTTCCACCCTTTGAATGACCACGTAACTTACCACGGTGTTCACGACGGAACTTAACACGTTTTGGTACTAGCATGTTTATTTCCCTCCTTTATCGTTTTCTTGAGCATCGTTAACTGCTTGTGGTAAAACTTCACCACGGTAGATCCAAGTTTTTACACCAATTGATCCGTAAGTAGTGTGAGCTTCTTCCCAAGCGTAATCGATGTCTGCTCTTAGTGTATGCAATGGAACAGTTCCTTCAGCGTATGCTTCCACACGTGACATATCTGCACCATTTAGACGACCAGCAACTTGAGTTTTGATACCCTTAGCACCGGCACGACGAGAGCGTTGCATTGATTGACGCATTGCACGACGGAATGCTACACGGCCTTCCAATTGACGAGCAATGTTTTCACCAACAAGTTTTGCATCTAAATCAGGTTTCTTGATTTCGATGATGTTGATGTGAACTCTCTTACCTGTTAAATTGTTTAATTCTTTACGAAGATTTTCGACTTCTGATCCGCCTTTACCGATAACCATACCTGGTTTAGCAGTGTGAATTGAAACGTTAACACGCTTTGCAGCACGTTCGATAACAACTCTTGATACGGAAGCGTCAGCGAGTCTCTTACTAATGTATTCACGGATTTTTAGGTCTTCGTTTAAATCGTTAGCAAAATCAGCTTTTTCAGCGTACCATTTTGCGTCCCAATCGCGAATAACTCCGACACGTAATCCAGTAGGATTTACTTTTTGACCCACGGCTAATCCCTCCTATTTTTCTGATACTACAACTGTGATATGACTAGTACGTTTGTTGATTGGAGAAGCAGAACCTTTTGCTCTTGGACGGAAACGTTTTAAAGTTGGTCCTTCGTTAACAAAAACTTCGCTTACTACCAAGTCTTCACGATCTAAATCAAAATTATTTTCTGCATTTGCTACAGCTGACATTAAAACTTTTGAAACAACTGGTGAAGCTCCTCTTGGAGTGAACTTCAAGATTGCAGCTGCTTCTGAAACGCTTTTACCTCTAATAAGATCAACTACAAGGCGGACCTTACGTGCGGCAATGCGAACAGTTCTAGCAGTAGCTTTTGCTGATGTAACTTGTTCAGCCATTTGTTATCCTCCTTGCTTAAACAGTTTTCTTATCGTCGTTTCCATGTCCATGGAAAGTACGAGTTGGTACGAATTCACCTAGTTTGTGACCTACCATATCTTCTTGAATATAAACTGGAACGTTCTTTCTTCCATCATAAACAGCGATAGTGTAGCCAATGAAACTAGGGAAGATTGTTGAACGACGTGACCATGTCTTGATTACGTCTTTCTTGTCTTGGTCTTTTTGAGCATCGATTTTCTTTAAAAGATGCTTATCGGCAAAAGGTCCCTTTTTTAAACTACGAGACATTATGAAACCTCCTCTTCAAAATCAGTATAGGGAAGTGTATACCCGAAGGTATAACTTAGTTTATTACATCTTTGATCCCTTACGACGGCGAACGATGAACTTGTTGGAACGAGCCTTCTTACTACGAGTCTTCTTACCAACAGTCTTCTTGTGCCATGGTGATAATGGTGATGGGTAACCAACTGGAGCTTTACCTTCACCACCACCATGAGGGTGATCGTTAGGGTTCATTACAGAACCACGAACGTGTGGACGTTGGCCCTTGTAACGGTTACGACCAGCTTTACCAATGTTAACTAATGAGTGTTCTTCGTTACCAATGCTACCAATAGTTGCACGGTTAACTGAAAGAATCATACGAACTTCACCTGATGCTAGACGAACTAGTACGTATTTTCCTTCCTTACCCAATAGTTGAGCTGAAGTACCAGCAGAACGAACTAATTGTCCACCCTTACCTGGTTTTAATTCGATATTGTGAATAACTGTACCTACAGGGATATCCTTCAATGCTAATGCATTACCTGGTTTGATATCAGCGTTTGGTCCTGATTGAACCTTGTCGCCAACTTTTAGACCCTTAGGTGCTAGAATGTATGACTTGATACCGTCAGTGTAAACAACTAACGCAATGTTAGCAGTACGGTTTGGATCGTATTCGATAGTCTTAACGATACCATCAACGTCGTCATGGTTACGCTTGAAATCAATAATACGGTATTGATTCTTGTTACCACCACCACGGTGACGAACAGTCATATGACCATAGTTGTTACGACCAGCAGTGTGTGACTTAGGAGCCAATAATGACTTTTCAGGTTTTGAAGTAGTCAAAACACTGTAGTCAATGCTAGTCATGTTACGACGACCATTACTGGTTGCCTTGTATTTTTTAATAGCCACGGTGTTTTCCTCCTAAATTGATATTTTATTTATTGCTAAATAAGTTAATTTCTTTTGAATCGTTTGATAAAGTAACGATCGCTTTACGACGTTTCTTAGTGTAACCAGAGAAACGACCTTGGCGCTTTAGCTTACCTTTAAGATTCATAATATTTACATTTGCAACTTTAACATCAAAGATGTCTTGAATTGCGTTCTTCACTTGTGTTTTAGTTGCTCGTAAGTCAACATCAAAAGTGTATTTCTTTTCGTCCATCATAGCAGTTGATTGTTCTGTAATAACGGGACGTAGGATAATATCACGTGATTCCATTATGCGAGCACCTCCTCTACTTGAGAAAGAGCAGCCTTTGTGATGACAATCTTGTCACTGTTTACAACGCTCAATGTGTTTAAACCTTTAGCTGAAACAATTTCAACGTTCTTTAGGTTACGAGCTGATAATACAGCGTTCTTGTTGTCTTCTTCCAAGACTACTAATGTCTTAGTTGAAGCATTTAGCTTGTTTAGTGCTTCTGAGAAGTCTTTAGTCTTAGGAGCATCGAAGCTTAATGAGTCAACAACTACGAAGTTGTCGTTAGCAACCTTTTCTGATAGAACAGACTTGATAGCTAGACGGCTAACCTTCTTTGGTAAGTGGTAGCTGTATGAACGAGGAGTTGGTCCGAAGACAATTCCACCCCCACGCCATTGTGGTGAACGGATTGAACCTTGACGAGCACGTCCAGTACCCTTTTGACGCCATGGCTTCTTACCACCACCTCTAACAGCGCTTCTGTTCTTTACAGCGTGTGTACCTTGGCGCATTGATGCTCTTTGCATCAAAACAACGTCAAATACAACACTGTCGTTTTGTTCGATAGCAAAGATTTCATCGTTTAATTCAACGTTTCCGTTCTTGCTACCATCTTGTTTGTATAATGCTACGCTTGTCATTTATGGTTCCTCCTTTCTTATTTTTGTGATCCGCGAGCTGCAGATTTAACAGTTAGGAATGACTTGTTGGCACCAGGAACGTTACCCTTAATTAGGATTACGTTGTTGTCAACGTCAGCCTTAACTACTTCAAGATTTTGAATAGTAACTTGTTTGTTACCCATTCTACCTGGTAATTTCATACCCTTAGTAACACGGTTGATAATTACACCAAGTGAACCAGGACGACGGTGGTATCTAGAACCGTGAGTTTCAGGACCTCTAGCTTGACCATCCTTATGAATGTTACCTTGGTAACCATGACCCTTTGTGATACCTGTTACATCTACGATGTCACCGGCTTCAAAAATGTCTGCCTTGATTTCGTCTGCTACATTGTAATCGCTAAGCTCAACATCTCTGATTTCTTTAATGAAGCGCTTAGGATTTGTATTTGCTTTTGCTACATGACCTTTTTCTGGTTTGTTACTTAAAACATCACGTTTGTCTTCGTAACCAAGTTGGATAGCGTTGTATCCATCAGTTTCAGTTGATTTAGTTTGTAGAACAACGTTTGGAGTTACATCTACAACAGTAACTGGTACTAATTCACCGTTTTCAGTGAAAACTTGAGTCATTCCGACTTTTCTACCTAAGATTCCTTTTCTGGTCATGAGTACACCTCCGATATATTGTAATTTTGATTAATTATAGTTTAATTTCGATATCAACACCGCTTGGTAAATCAAGCTTCATTAGTGAATCAACTGTTTTTGGTGTTGGGTTTAAGATGTCGATAAGACGTTTGTGAGTCAACATTTCAAATTGTTCACGTGACTTCTTAAACTTATGTGGTGAAGCTAGAACAGTATAAACAGTTCTATCTGTTGGCAATGGAATTGGACCAGAAACACTAGCACCAGTTCTTTGCGCAGTAGCCACAATCTTTTCAGCTGATTGATCTAAAGTACGATGTTCATATGCCTTTAAACGGATACGAATCTTTTGCTTTGCCATTATTTTCCCTCCTCGTCTGTATTTTAAATACGACTAACTCCGTGGAAATTACCGGCGCACCCTTCATGACAAAGTGGCCGGGTGTGTCGCAACCTCCCACATCAACGCTTTTCTCATATCTGCTTGAGAGCATACTAACCCCTCGAACAGGTACTTGTATATAATACTAGATTTTCTGCGGTGTTTCAAGGGTTTTCACTCATTTTATTGAAATTATTTTTAAATTTTTTATTCCAACTTTTTTCAAAAAAATTTGAAATTTTTTATTTTTTCTTCCATATTATATTTGTTCGATCATAAAACTAAATCATTTAAATAAATATAAAAACACCAATAAATTATAAAATTTTTCTTCTTTATACATATTAATGGTTAAAATTCCCCTATTTTTATGAATGATTTTTTATGTACAAAAAAAGAAGCGTTGAAATTAATCAACACTTCTTAATTTAGAAACACTAATTACTTGTTTCCACCGTTCTTTTCAATAATTTCTTCTTGAACTGCGGCTGGAACTGGTGAGTAGTGATCGAATGTCATTGAGAAAGTACCTCTACCTTGAGATGCTGAACGCAATGTAGTTGCGTAACCGAACATTTCTGATAGTGGAACCATAGCATGGATTAGTTGAGCTTTGTTTCTAACTTCCATACCGTCAACGTTACCACGACGTGCAGTAACTTGTCCCATAACATCACCCATGTATTCTTCTGGAACCACGATATCAACTTTCATGATTGGTTCTAGGATAACTGGGCCAGCTGACTTAGCAGCATTTCTTAATGCTAATGATGCAGCAACCTTAAATGCAGCTTCTGATGAATCGACATCATGGTAACTACCATCATATAACTTAGCCTTAACGTCAATCAATGGGTAACCAGCAAGAACACCGTTTGCCATTGATTCTTTTAGACCTTGTTCAACTGAAGGAATGTATTCACGAGGAACAACCCCACCAACGATAGCATTTTCGAATTCGAAACCTTTACCAGTTTCATTTGGAGTAAATTCAATCCAAACGTCACCATATTGACCTTTACCACCAGATTGACGAACGAATTTACCTTGAGCCTTAGTTGGCTTAGTAAATGCTTCTCTGTAGGCAACTTGTGGTTGACCAATAGTAGCTTCAACCTTGAATTCACGTTTCATACGGTCAACGATGATGTTCAAGTGAAGTTCACCCATTCCGGCGATAATAGTTTCACCAGTTTCGTTATCAGTTTCAGCCTTAAATGTAGGATCTTCTTCTGATAGCTTTTGTAGGGCAATGTTCATCTTGTCTTGGTCAGCCTTAGTCTTAGGTTCAACAGACACAGAAATAACTGGATCTGGGAATACCATTGATTCTAGGTGTAATGGGTGCTTTTGATCAGTTAGTGAGTCACCAGTAGTGGTGTTCTTCAAACCGATAGCGGCAGCGATATCACCAGAGAACACTTCTGGGATTTCAGTTCTATCATTTGAGTGCATTTGTAGTAAACGACCAACACGTTCACGTTTGTCCTTAGTTGCGTTAAGAACGTATGAACCTGATTCTAGAGTACCTTGGTATACACGAATGAAAGTTAAACGACCAACGAATGGGTCAGTTGCAACCTTAAATGCTAGGGCAGCAAATGGCTTGTTGTCATCAGCTTTAAGTTCAACATCTTCACCTGATTCAGGATCAGTAGCCTTGTATGGACGAACATCAAGTGGTGATGGTAAGAAGTCCAATACGGCGTCCATTAACATTTGGATACCCTTGTTCTTGAATGCTGAACCAGCTAATACTGGGTAGTATTCTAGGTTAAGAGTACCTTGACGAATGGCAGCTTTAATTTCATCAACTGAAATTTCTTCACCTTCAAGGTATTTTTCCATGATTCCGTCGTTGATGTCAGCAAGTGATTCAATTAAGTTAGCACGTGCTTCATCAGCTTTTTCTTTGTATTCGTCAGGAATATCAACGATATCGTAGTTTGAACCATTTTCATCTAGATCGTAGATGTATGCTTTCATTTCTACTAGGTCGATAACACCTTGGAAAGTGTCTTCCTTACCGATAGGAATTTGGATAGCGTGTGCGTTAGCATCTAAACGTTCGTGTAGAGATTCTACAGAAGCTTCGAAGTCAGCACCTAGCTTATCCATCTTGTTAGCGAATACGATACGAGGAACTTCGTATTCTGAAGCTTGACGCCAAACAGTTTCTGTTTGAGGTTCAACCCCAGCAGCAGCATCCAAGATAGTAATTGAACCATCTAGAACACGTAGTGAACGTTCAACTTCGGCAGTGAAGTCCACGTGTCCTGGAGTATCGATGATGTTGATACGAGTATCTTTCCAACGTGCAGTAGTAGCAGCTGAAGTGATAGTGATACCACGTTCTTGTTCTTGTACCATCCAGTCCATTTGTGAAGCACCATCATGAGTTTCACCAATTTTGTGGATTCTACCAGTGTAGTACAAGATACGTTCAGTAGCAGTAGTCTTACCGGCATCAATATGAGCAGTGATACCGATATTACGAGTTTTTTCTAATGGGAATTCACGTTTGTTAGCCATTATAAAAAGTTTCTCCTCTCAAAAATAAATCTCTTTTGTAAAAAAGTGGCTAATATAATAACACATTAGCCACTCAATTAAATGTACAAATAAGTTTGTACGTTTATTTTACCAACGGTAGTGAGCAAATGCACGGTTAGCTTCTGCCATCTTATGAGTGTCTTCACGTTTCTTAACTGAAGCACCTGTGTTGTTAGCAGCATCCATAAGTTCACGACCTAGGCGTTCAACCATTGTGTGTTCACCACGTAGACGTGCATAGTTTACGATCCAACGTAAACCTAGAGTAACACGACGGTCAGGACGTACTTCGATAGGAACTTGGTAGTTTGATCCACCAACACGACGAGCCTTAACTTCTAGTACAGGCATAACGTTGTTCATAGCTTCTTCGAATACGTCAACTGGGTCATTTCCAGTTTCTTTCTTAATAAGATCAAATGCACCATATAAAATTTCTGATGCAGTTCCTCTCTTACCATCTAACATCAAACGGTTAATTAAGCTTGAAACCAATTTTGAGTTGTAGATTGGATCAGGAAGAACTTCACGTTTTTGAACATTTCCTTTTCTTGGCATTTAAAAATCCTCCTTGTTTTCTTATAGCGGAATAAATGTTTTAGTCTTTAGGCTTCTTAGTACCGTATTTTGAACGACCTTGACGACGATCAGCAACACCGGCAGTATCTAGAGCACCACGAACGATGTGGTAACGTACCCCAGGTAAATCCTTAACACGACCACCACGAATTAAAACAACACTATGTTCTTGAAGGTTGTGACCAATACCAGGAATGTATGCAGTAACTTCAATCAAGTTTGAAAGTCTAACACGGGCGTACTTACGTAGAGCTGAGTTAGGCTTCTTTGGAGTCATAGTACCAACACGGGTAGCTACTCCACGTTTTTGAGGAGCAGGGTTGTTAGTTTGCTTCTTCTTGTAACTGTTGTACCCATGGTTTAAAGCTGGGGCTTTTGATTTAGAACTTCTAGAATGACGACCTTTACGTACTAATTGGTTAATAGTAGGCATCTAAAAATTCCTCCTTCCAATAAAATTTATTTTTAAGTCCACACATCCAGGTGATTCTTTTTTATGTAAAAGTTCACCGGATGAATAAGCACTTAATAATATTATCACGACGTCTAATTTGTGTCAATGAAACTTAGGAATTCTTTCGTAAATAATATTGGAGGTTTTAAATATGTTTTTATTCATTTTATTTATCCTAGGTTCTTCCTTTGGATCATTTCTCACTGCCCTATTCTATCGACGAAAACATCAAGAAAGTCTCTTGGGATTCTCCCATTGTGATGTCTGCAAACATCAACTAGAGGTGATTGATTTAATCCCTATCTTCTCTTATCTACTCAATCATGGTAGATGCAGGTACTGTCATAAGACCTACTCGAGTTTCTCGTTTGTAAACGAAGTGTTCTTAGGCACAATCTTTCCATTAATATTTATTGAAACCAGAAGTATGCTGCCATTGCTTATCATTATCTATCTTTTCTACCTAAGTCTAGAAGATATGCACAAGCAAATGGTTTCAAGTATTATTCTACACTCACTGCTATTAATTGTTTTTATTTTTGCTCTCCCTTTCTCTAGAATTTTGATATTAATGCCGATTTATTTTTTCTTCTATCTTTTAAACTACAACTATCACTTTATCGGTGAAGCAGATATCGATCTGTTTGCGATTTTGTTTCTATTAATCGGTAACCACATTCTATTAATTATCTTTGTTGCTAGTCTCTTCGCACTAGTTGCCTATCCGTTTATTAAACAAGCCAGTGGTAAAATTCCGTTTATTCCATTTATATATTTATCTTATTTGATGTTTCTATGTATAAAAAAATAGCAACCGCTATTTAGCGATTGCTATTTTTAAGTTGTAAATTATTGGTTATTTACGTCTTCTTCATTCATACGTTTTTCAATTTGGCTAATTGAGTAAACGTCGTTTGAATCAACTTTTGGTGATTCTTGTTCTTCAACTTTAGCGTTGATTTCACCGTAAGTCTTCATTCCAGTACCAGCTGGAATTAGCTTACCAATAATAACATTTTCCTTAAGACCAACTAATGGATCGTTCTTTCCACGGATAGCAGCATCTGTTAGAACACGAGTAGTTTCTTGGAATGATGCAGCTGATAAGAAACTGTTAGTTTCTAGGGCCGCCTTAGTAATACCTAAGATAACTGGACGTGCAGTTGCTGGAATCTTACCAGAAATAACTGCGTCAGCATTAGCTTCCTTAAAGTCATTAATATCCATTAAAGTACCTGGAAGAACGTCAGTGTCACCTGAGTCCATGATTCTTACCTTACGTAGCATTTGACGAACCATGATTTCAGCATGCTTATCACTAACTTCTACCCCTTGCATACGGTAAGTCTTTTGAACTTCACTTAGCAAGTATACTTCAGTTGATAGTGAATCACGAACCTTGATAAGTTCCTTAGGATCAATTGAACCTTCATTAATAGCTTGTCCACGACGGATGAAGTCACCTTCAGCCACGTTCATACGAGCATTAATTGGAACCTTGTAAGTTCTAGTGTCGGCGTCACCTTTAACAGTAACTTCCTTCACTCTTTCAGCAGGGTTTTCTTCAATTAGAGATACAGTACCTGTAACTTCAGTAATTTCTGCTTTACCTTTAGGGTTTCTAGCTTCAAAGATTTCTTGAACACGAGGAAGACCTTGTGTGATATCGGCGTTACCAGCAACCCCACCGGTATGGAAGTTACGCATAGTTAATTGAGTACCAGGTTCACCAATTGATTGAGCAGCAACAGTACCAACTGCTTCACCAACTTCTACAGGTGAACCAGTAGCTAAGTTACGACCGTAACATTTTTCACAAACCCCGTGAACTGTGTTACAAGTGAATGCTGAACGAATTTCAACTTCTTCAATTCCAGCAGCTTCAATTGCTTCAGCTTCAGGTTCGTTAATCATTTGGTTATGCTTAACAATTACTTCACCAGTTTCTGGGTTCTTAACTGTCTTCATAGCATATCTACCGATGATTCTGTCGTATAGAGGTTCAATCATTTCATTACCTTGCTTCAATGCAGCAACGATAACTCCACGGTCAGTGTTACAATCTTCTTCTCTGATAATAACGTCTTGAGCCACGTCAACTAGACGACGAGTTAAGTAACCTGAGTTGGCAGTCTTCAAGGCAGTATCAGTCATACCCTTACGGGCACCGTGGGTAGAAATGAACATTTCAAGAACTGATAGACCTTCACGGAAGTTAGCAGTGATAGGTAGTTCCATGATTTCACCATTAGGTGCGGCCATCAAACCACGCATACCAGCTAATTGAGTAAAGTTAGAGATGTTACCACGGGCACCAGAGTCACTCATCATAAAGATAGGGTTTTGAGGATCGAAGTTCTTCAACAAGTCGTTTTGAATTTCATCCTTAGCATCACTCCAGATACCGATAACTCTTTCGTAACGTTCTTGGTCAGTAATTAAACCACGACGGAATTGTTTTGTAACGTTTTCAACTTTTTTGTGTGAATCAGCAATAATTTGAGGTTTTGACTTAAGGTCAGTAACATCAGTGATACCAACAGTTAAACCTGACTTAGTTGATTCGTTGTAACCTAAGTCCTTCATTCTATCTAGTAGTTGTGAAGTTTCAGTTACCTTGTATTGCTTGTAAACTTCAGCAATGATGTCTGATAAGAAACCTTTCTTGAAGGCACCGTTTAGAGGTGCATTCTTCAAGTGTTCATGGATATCTTCACCAGGTTCTAGGAAGAAACTGTCAGATAAGTGACCATGTAGGTTAGTATCAGTTGGTTCGTTCAAGTATTGGAATGTCTTTGGAAGAATACCGTTGAAGATAATCTTACCAATAGTTGTTACCAAAATCTTGTCCTTTTGTTCGTCAGTGAATGGCTTTTCGCTCATTGATGAAGCGGCAATACCAACACGAGTGTGCCAGTGAGTTAAACCACTTTGGTATGAAAGTTTAGCTTCTTCAGGTGTATTGAAGATCATACCTTCACCTTCACGGCCTTCTTCTTCCATAGTTAAGTAGTAGTTACCGATAACCATATCTTGAGAAGGAGCAACGATTGGGTTTCCATCACGAGGGGCAAGAATATGAGTAGCAGCTAGCATCAATAGTCTTGATTCAGCTTGTGCTTCGTCTGATAAAGGAACGTGGATGGCCATTTGGTCACCATCAAAATCGGCGTTGTAAGCTTCACAAGCTAATGGGTGAAGACGCATTGATTTACCTGAAACCAATACTGGTTCGAATGCTTGAATACCTAATCTATGCAATGTAGGCGCACGGTTAAGTAATACTGGATGTTCCTTAATTACGTCATCCAATACATCGAATACTTCTTCATCTTTACGTTCGATTTGACGTTTAGCAGACTTAATGTTTGAAGCACTACCACGTTTTACAAGTTCTTTCATAATGAAAGGCTTGAATAATTCCATGGCCATTGGAACTGGAAGTCCCATTTGGTTGAACTTCAAGAATGGTCCAACATCAATAACAGAACGACCAGAGTAGTCAACACGCTTACCAAGTAAGTTTTGTCTGAAACGACCTTGCTTACCTTTAAGCATGTGTGATAGTGACTTAAGTGGACGGTTACCAGGACCGGCAACAGGACGACCACGACGACCGTTATCGATTAAAGCATCAACAGCTTCTTGTAGCATACGTTTTTCGTTTTGAACGATGATACCAGGAGCATGTAGATCTAATAATCTCTTTAGACGGTTATTTCTGTTAATAACACGACGGTACAAGTCATTTAAGTCAGAAGTGGCGAAACGGCCACCTTCTAGTTGTACCATTGGTCTTAAGTCAGGTGGAATAACTGGAATTGCTTCCATTACCATCCATGACAAGTCATTACCTGATTGTAGGAAGGCTTCTAGAATATCTAGACGTCTAACCGCTCTAACACGCTTTTGACCAGTAGCCTTCTTTAGTTCATCTTTTAGTTCAGCAACTTCTTTATTGATATCAACATTGTTCAATAAAGTTCTAATTGCTTCAGCACCAATCTTAGCTTCGAAACGGTTACCGTATTCAAGTTTCTTTTCACGGTAATCTTGTTCTGAGATTAGTTGCTTGTTTTCTAGTGGAGTATCACCAGGATCTGTAACAACGTATGAAGCAAAGTAGATAATTTCTTCCAAAGCACGTGGGCTCATGTCTAACACAAGACCCATACGACTTGGAATTCCTTTGAAGTACCAAATGTGAGTTACTGGAGCAGCTAATTCAATGTGACCCATACGTTCACGACGTACTTTAGCACGTGTAACTTCTACTCCACAACGATCACAGACGATACCCTTGTATCTAATACGTTTATATTTACCACAAGCACATTCCCAATCCTTTGTAGGACCGAAAATTCTTTCGTCGAATAGACCATCTTTTTCTGGTTTTAAAGTTCTGTAGTTGATAGTTTCTGGCTTTTTAACTTCACCAAATGACCAACTACGAATTTTATCAGAAGAAGCTAATCCAATTTGCATGCTTGAAAATTTGTTTACATCGACCAATGGATAGTCCCCTTTCTTTATTCCTTAAAGTTGGTGTTTGCTTTATCGTCTTGTTCAGACTTTTCTTCATCTTTTTCTTCTTGTTCTTTCTTTTGCTTTTCAGCTAGTTTGCTTAAAGCATCAACGTTAACAACACCGTCGTCTTCTTCGCTGTCTAAGTCACGAAGTTCGATTTCTTGGTTGTCTTCGTTAAGAACCTTCATGTCTAATCCTAGAGCTTGAAGTTCTTTTACAAGAACACGGAATGATTCAGGAACACCTGGCTTAGGAATTGGTTCACCCTTAACAATAGCTTCGTATGTCTTAACACGACCAACAACGTCATCTGACTTGTAAGTCAAGATTTCTTGTAGTGTGTATGCGGCACCATAAGCTTCTAGGGCCCAAACTTCCATTTCACCAAAACGTTGTCCACCAAATTGTGCTTTACCACCAAGTGGTTGTTGAGTAACTAGTGAGTAAGGTCCAATTGAACGAGCATGGATCTTATCGTCAACCATGTGAGCAAGTTTCAAGTAGTGCATTACACCAACTGCAACACGTTTATCGAATGGTTCACCGGTTCTACCATCGTAAACAACTGACTTACCGTCTGAAGCCATACCAGCTTCCTTAACAGCGTCCCAGATATCTGAATCACGAGCACCGTCGAATACCGGAGTACTTACGTGGATACCTAGTTTTTTAGCAGCCATACCTAAGTGTAATTCAAGAACTTGTCCAATGTTCATACGTGAAGGCACACCCATGGGACTCAATAGGATATCAATTGGAGTACCATCTGGTAAGTAAGGCATATCTTCTTCAGGAATAACAATGGAAACAGTACCCTTGTTACCGTGACGACCAGACATCTTGTCCCCTACTTGGATCTTACGTTTTTGAGCAATGTAAACTCGAACCATCTTGTTTACACCTGGTGCTAATTCATCACCATTTTCTCTAGTGAAGACCTTAACGTCTTGAACGATACCGCCACCACCGTGAGGTACACGTAGTGAAGTATCACGGACTTCTCTAGACTTTTCACCGAAGATAGCATGTAGTAAACGTTCTTCAGCTGATAATTCTGTTACACCCTTAGGAGTAACCTTACCAACTAAGATGTCACCATCATGTACTTCAGCACCAATTCTGATAGTTCCTTCTTCGTCAAGGTTTCTTAAAGCGTCTTCCCCAACGTTAGGAATTTCTCTAGTCATTTCTTCAGGTCCAAGTTTGGTATCTCTAGTTTCTGATTCGTATTCTTCAATATGAATTGAAGTGTATACATCTTCTCGAACTAATCTTTCTGAAATACCAATGGCATCTTCGAAGTTGTAACCTTGCCAAGTCATGAACGCAACAACTGGGTTTTGACCTAAAGCAAGTTCTCCGTTTTCCATTGAAGGACCGTCGGCTAGAATTTCATCAGCGTCAACCTTGTCGTTTACACGAACGATTGGACGTTGGTTGTAGTTCTTACCACCGTTTGAACGTTGGAACTTCATTAGCTTGTAAGTATCTAATGAACCGTCTTCTCTTCTAACACGTACTTCGTCAGCGTCAACGTATTCAACAGTACCTGGGTGTTTACAGATTAAAGCAACACCAGAGTCATGAGCTGCCTTGTATTCAATACCAGTACCAACTAGTGGTGCATGTGGGTTAACCAAAGGAACAGCTTGACGTTGCATGTTGGCACCCATCAAGGCACGGTTGGAGTCATCGTTTTCCAAGAAAGGAATACATGCAGTGGCAACTGAAACTACTTGCTTAGGAGAAACATCCATGTAGTCAACGTTTTCAATCTTAGTTTCAATATTGTTTGACTTGTATCTTGCCATAACAACATCGTTCTTGAATGATCCGTCTTCATTTAATGGAGAGTTAGCTTGAGCAACTACGAAGTTATCTTCTTCGTCAGCTGATAAGTAATCAATCTTATCAGTTACTTTGTGAGTATCCCATGATACACGACGGTAAGGTGTTTCCACGAAACCGTACTTGTTAACCTTAGAATAACTTGAAAGTGAGTTAATCAAACCAATGTTAGGACCTTCAGGAGTTTCAATAGGACAAATACGACCATAGTGAGTGTAGTGAACGTCACGAACTTCGTATCCGGCACGGTCTCTAGTCAAACCACCAGGTCCCAATGCAGATAGACGACGTTTATGAGTTAATTCACCCAATGGGTTAGTTTGGTCCATGAATTGTGACAATTGTGATGAACCAAAGAATTCCTTAATTGAAGCTACTACAGGACGAATGTTGATTAATTGTTGTGGAGTAACAGTAGTAGTGTCTTGAATTGACATACGTTCTCTTACTACACGTTCCATTCTTGCTAGACCAATTCTGAATTGGTTTTGTAGTAATTCACCAACAGAACGGATACGACGGTTACCTAAATGGTCAATATCATCAGGTTCACCAATTCCTTCTTGCAAGTTGAAGAAGTAGTTGATAGCAGAAATGATATCTGCTGGAGTGATGTGATGGTAATCCAATGAGATGTTGTCGTTTCCAATCATGTTAACAACATGATCTGGGTCTTTTTCTGATTGTACTTTGATGATTTGTACAGTCATTGGTTCTGGAACAACTGATTGTTCTGAAGGGTTGAAAGTGTATGCCTTGAAGTCTTCGCGGTCCAAGTATGGAGCTAATTCCTTCATGACATTCTTATCAATTACAGTACCCTTCTTAGCAATAATTTCACCAGTATCTGGATCAGCTAAAGTTTCAGCAAGGGTTAATCCTAGTAAACGAGTCTTTAGGCTTAACTTGTTGTTAGTCTTGTATCTACCAACAGGAGCCATGTCGTAACGTTTTGGATCGAAGAAACGAGTAGTCAATAGGCTACGAGATGAATCAGCAGTCTTAGGTTCACCCGGACGTAGACGTTCGTAAATGTCCTTTAATGCTTCTTCAACACGTGAATCTTCTGTGTCTTTGTGGACATCTTTTTCAAGAGTCAATGAAAGACTATCATTGCTACCCAAAATTTGAGTAATTTCGTCATCTGAACCGAAACCTAATGCACGAACTAGTTCAGTAATTGGTAGCTTTCTAGTTCTATCAATACGAACGTATGATAAGTTCTTTGCGTCAGTTTCGAATTCCATCCAGGCACCACGGTTAGGAATTACAGTAGTACCATAGCTGATACGTCCATTCTTGTCTTCTTCTTTGTGGAAGAATACACCAGGAGAACGAACTAATTGTGAAACAATTACACGTTCTGCCCCGTTAATAATGAAAGTACCTTGATCAGTCATCAATGGGAAATCGCCAAAGAATACATCTTGGGTCTTAATTTCACCAGTTTCATGATTGGTCAATTTCAATGTGATATGAAGTGGAGCTGAGTAGTTAGCCTCATGATCTCTTGCTTCATTAACAGTGTACTTAGGTTCTAATAATTGGTAATCAACAAATTCTAAGGATAGTTTTCCTTGGAAATCATCAATTGGCATAATGCTGTTAAACATTTCACGCAAACCTTCATCTAAGAACCACTTGTATGAATCGGTTTGAATTTCAATTAAATTAGGTAAATCAAGAACTTCCTTGATTTGAGAGTAACTTCTACGAATACGGTGTTTACCATATTTAACTAAATGTCCTGCCAAGTTCTTCACCCCTCCAAAAATTTCTACGTAAGTGAAATATTACAATTGTGTTACAAATGCATTTTTTTACCCTTTTTATCTAAAAATGAGCAAAAAAAAACCAAAATAAGCAATTCAAATTGAAGCTTATTTTTGGTTAATATAGGCGTGTCTGACGGACAATAGATCGCCGACACACATTTCACTTCGTAGTTATATATTTAGTATGATACTCTCGAAGGTATATAAAGTCAAGATTTAGACAATAAAAAAGAGGGATAATTCCCTCTTTTTTATTATGCCTTAACGGCTTCTTTTTTAGTGATTGTAATCTTGCCTTTAGATGCTCCGATTGAAACGTCATCCCCTGGTTTAATTTCACCAGAAAGAATTTCTTCAGAAACTTTATCTTCAACATCGTTTTGCAATGCACGACGGATTGGACGCGCACCGTATTCAGGATTGAACCCATTCTTAGCAATTAATTCGATTGCTGCTGGAGTCATCTTCACGTTGATGCCTAAGTCGTGAACTCGTTTCAATAAATCGTTAGCCATTAGCTTAACAATTTCTTGAACTTGTTTTTCGTTTAGTTCGTGGAAGATGATTGTTTCATCGATACGGTTTAAGAATTCTGGTCTGAAGAATCTCTTCATTTGTTCTTCGACTGTCTTTCTCATTAGCTTGTAGTTTTCATCGTCATGATCTAGTTCAGCACCAAAACCAACGGTCTTCTTATCACGTAGTGTTCTAGCACCTAGGTTAGAAGTCATGATTAGGACAGTATTTCTAAAGTCGACATGTCTACCTTTAGAATCTGTTAGGTATCCATCATCTAATACTTGTAGTAGCAAGTTGAAGACATCTGGATGAGCCTTTTCTACTTCATCGAATAGGACAACTGAGTATGGATGTTGTCTTACCTTTTCGGTCAATTGGCCACCTTCATCGTATCCAACGTATCCTGGAGCTGAACCAACCATTCGAGAAGCTGATTCCTTTTGCATGTATTCTGACATATCAATTCTGATAATGTCATCCTTTGAACCAAACATTTCTTCAGCTAAGTCCTTAGCTAATTCAGTCTTACCAACACCGGTAGGACCTAAGAAGATGAATGAACCGATTGGTCTATTTGGATCCTTGATTCCACTTCTAGCACGTCTAATTGCACGTGATACGGCAGAAACGGCTTCGTTTTGACCAATAATCTTCTTGTGTAGGATTGATTCTAGGTTAACCAAACGCTTGCTGTCAGCCTTAGTCATCTTAGTTACTGGAACCCCAGTCCATTCTGAGACAACCTTAGCGACATCTTCACCGGTTTCTTCGATATCGAAGTTGTGGTCTTCTTGACGTTGCTTTTTGATATCAGCGGTTTCTTGACGCTTAGTCTTTAGTTCTTCTTGTAGTTCTTGTTCCTTTTGACGAAGTGAAACGGCATCTTCGAATCGTTGTTCTTCGATAGCACTTTCCATTTGAGTACTGTATTCGTTAATCTTGTTTTCTAGTTCTTCTAATGGATTGTTTTCGTCTAGGTTGTTGATTCTAACCATTGCGGCTGCTTCATCCATCAAGTCGATTGCCTTATCAGGTAGGAAACGGTTGCTGATGTATCTGCTTGATAAATCAACGGCCTTTTCAATCGCATCATCGGTAATCTTTACTTGGTGGTGGCTTTCGTACTTAGGACGAATTCCCTTTAGGATTTCGACAGCTTCATCTCTAGTAGGTTCATCAACTGAAACAGTTGCGAATCTTCTAGCTAATGCACCATCTTTTTCGATGTACTTTTGGTATTCATCCAAAGTAGTAGCACCGATGGTTTGAAGATCTCCTCTTGCAAGCGCAGGCTTTAGGATGTTAGAAGCATCGATAGCTCCTTCAGCACCACCGGCACCCATTAGAGTGTGTAGTTCATCAATGAATAGGATTACATTACCAACTGACTTGATTTCACTGATAATCTTCATTAAACGTTTTTCAAACTCACCACGGTATTTAGTACCAGCGACTAGAGTTCCCATTTCAAGCATCATGATACGCTTATTTTGCATGTCTTCTGGAACTTGTCTGTGAGCAACCTTTAGTGCCAAGCCTTCAACAACAGCAGTCTTACCTACCCCTGCTTCCCCGATTAGCACTGGGTTGTTCTTAGTACGACGACTAAGGATTTGAATTACACGTTTGATAACATCGTCTCTACCAATAGTAGGATCAATTAGACCATCTTTGGCTGACTTAGTAAGGTCAGTAGCAAGTGAGTCTAATGTAGGAGTAGTTCCATTGTTGCGAGCTGCTCTAGTTCCTGGTAGTGGAATGTTCTTTGAGTTTGAACTTGAATCGCCTGGGAATCCCATCTTGCGTAATAGCACCTTCTTTACGTCGTTTACTTCGACCACGTTTAGTGCCACTAGAATTCTAGCAGCTAAAGTGTCTGGAGTATCTAAGATGGCAAGTAATAAGTGTTCTGTTCCTATCTTAATTGCACCGTATTTCTTCGCAATTTGGCCAGATAAGGTCAAGATTGCTTCAGCCTTAGGTGAGTATGGTAGGTATGTGTCCTTGTCTGAATCGGTTAGGTTACCGTACCCAACCAAGATTTCCATTTCGCCTTTAATATCATCTTCGTGTACATCGCATTGCTTTAAGGCTGACTTTGCGATGCCGTTATCTTCCATAGATAAAGCTAGTAATAAGTGTTCTGTCCCAATCCCTTGGTGGCCAAACACTTTGGCTTGTTCTTGTGCCAAAATCAATACGTTCTTTGCGCTTGGAGTAAAAATGTTATCCATATCGTGCCTCACTTTCTAGCTTTTGTATCTTAAATGATCAAGTATTGCGACCATTATATTCGCTCTAATCTCATTTTCAAGTAGTTTGTTGCCAACGGTTAGTGTCTGCTTGTTAATAGATGCTAACACTAAATCGGCTTCATTGTCAGTAATTAGATCATTTAACACCAAAGTGTTGATAATTGCTTTACCCTCACGTTGTGTTAAATCGTCGCCAATGGCATTAATCAGCGTATCTAAAATATCTATATTATCAAGCAGCTTCACCTTTTCAATGCGGATATATCCACCGCCACCACGTTTACTTTCGACTACGTATCCATTTTGAATGGTAAACCTAGTCTTAATAACATAGTTAATTTGTGATGGAACCACATCGAAATGGCTGGCAATATCAGATCTACTTATTTCGACTCTCTCGTCTTCAGCAATCATTTCCTTTAAATACTTCTCAATAATATCCGAAATATTCTTACCCTGCATAATACCACCTCTTTCTTTGACTAATTCTGACTATAATTATACGGACTTATATTGAAAATGCAAAGATTTTTAACGAAAAACAAAAAAGAGAAAACAAATTAATGTTTTCTCTTTTGGTTATATTATCGGGAAGACAGGATTCGAACCTGCGACCCCCTGGTCCCAAACCAGGTGCTCTACCAAGCTGAGCTACTTCCCGAAAATAAAAAAATGCACCCAGTAGGAGTCGAACCTACAACCTTCTGATTCGTAGTCAGACACTCTATCCAGTTGCGCTATGGGTGCATAATAGTATTAAATTATTGAAATGCCGAGGACCGGGATCGAACCGGTACGGTTATCACTAACCGCAGGATTTTAAGTCCTGTGCGTCTGCCAATTCCGCCACCCCGGCAGAACTATGCAAAAGCGGAAGACGGGATTCGAACCCGCGACCCCCACCATGGCAAGGTGATGTTCTACCACTGAACTACTTCCGCATAATGCCGACTAGATGATTCGAACACCCGACCTCTTCATTACTAGTGAAGCGCTCTAGCCAACTGAGCTAAGTCGGCAGCAATTATGCAAATTGCAAATGCGGGCGAAGGGATTCGAACCCCCACTTCCATAAGGAAACTAGAACCTAAATCTAGCGCGTCTGCCAGTTCCGCCACGCCCGCATGATTATATTAAAATGTATATGGCATAGAGCCAATGAGCCGTGGCAGGTTCGAACTGCCGACCCTCTGATTAAAAGTCAGATGCTCTACCGGCTGAGCTAACGGCTCATATGGAGGATACAGGGCTCGAACCTGTGACCTCCTGCTTGTAAGGCAGATGCTCTCCCAACTGAGCTAATCCTCCATGAGGTCTTCCAAGTTATCTCTTAACAAGACAACTATTTAATAATATCATTTCTTTCAAGTGATGTCAACAAGAAATTTTACTTAATTGTTGATATGACTTGCTTCTGAGCCGTTCTCTTTAACTCAACAAAAAATATTATATCTAAATTTCTGCTATCTGTCTACCCTTTTTTTCAAAAAAATAAAAAAGCGACAATCTTTCGATTATCGCTTTAGTTATAACTATTCAATTAGTCTTCTTTTTCGATCTTAGTCTTACCACCCATGTATGGTTGTAGTACTTCTGGAATGTTGATTGATCCATCTTCATTTTGGAAGTTTTCTAAGATAGCAGCTACAGTTCTACCAACAGCTAAGCCAGAACCGTTTAGAGTGTGAACATATTGTAGTTTACCATTTTCATCCCTGTATTGGATGTGTGCACGACGTGCTTGAAAATCAGTGGTGTTTGAACAACTTGAGATTTCACGGTAACGACCTTGAGCTGGCATCCATACTTCGATGTCATGAGTCATTGCAGCAGTGAAACTCATGTCACTAGTAGTTAATGTGATTACATGGTAAGGAATACCTAGCATCTTCAATAGGTCTTCTGCATGTGCAGTAATGCTTTCTAGTGCATCCCATGATTGTTCAGGTTTAGTGAATTGAACCATTTCTACCTTATTGAATTGGTGTAGACGAATTAGACCTCTTGTGTCTCTTCCGGCACTACCAGCTTCTGATCTAAATGCTGGTGATAGTGCAGTGAACTTAACTGGTAGTTTGTCTGCATCCATTACTTCATCTCTGTAGTAGTTTACCAATGGAACTTCGGCAGTAGGAATCATTGTTAAATCACTGTCAGCAATTTCGAAACCGGCCTTTGTTTCCTTAAACTTAGGGAATTGACCAGTACCATACATTGATGCTGAGTTTACCATGTATGGTGGTAATACTTCTTTATAACCAGCCTTAGCATTTTGGTCTAAGTAGAAGTTGTAAATGGCACGTTCTAGCTGTGCACCTGCACCCATGTAGTAAACAAAACGACTACCGGAAACCTTAGCACTTGCTTCGAAGTCTAAGATGCCTAACTTTTCACCTAAGTCCCAGTGATGTTTTGGTTCGAAGTCAAACTTACGAGGTTCACCGTATTTTCTTAGTTCAACGGCACCTTCTTCAGTCAAACTAACTGGAACGTCATCTGCTGGAATGTTTGGTAAGTGCGCCGCTAAGTCTTGTTGATCTTGTTCAACTTTTTCAAGTTGTTCATCTAATTCCTTAACTTCCTTACCTACTTGTTGCATTTCAGCGATGGCGTCAGCAGCGTCTTCCTTGTTACGTTTTGCTTCCGCAATTTTCTTTGATACTTCGTTCTTCTTAGCTTTTAATCCTTCACTTTTTACGATTAGTTCACGACGCTTTTCATCGTAACCTAATAGTTCATCGATTGTTTCAGCTTTGATATTTCTAGTAGCTAACTTTTCCTTTACCCAGTCAGCGTTTTGACGAATCATTTTCATATCTAACATAGTAAATACCTCCAATTTTGCAAATAAAAAAGAAGACCTCCATCCATTGGGACGAAGGTCTTCTTTTCGCGGTACCACCCAAGTTCTTAGCACATGCTAAACACTCGTTTGGAGATAACGGTCACCTGCCGTGTAGCATTACCTACCCGCTTTTGCGTATGCCGGAATTTCGACTTGCAATTCACACCAACCATTGCATCTCTTTGTTGTCTACTTAAAAACATACCTTGCGTTTATTTGTTGACTCAATAATATTATAAAAAAATGTGATTGGCAACTATTTTAAGTTCAATTCAGCAATTTTTTCATCAATTTGTTTTAGAACTGCTGCTAAATCTTCTTCGTTTTCGATAAAGTCAAACTTATCACCGTCGATTTGCATCTTAGGAGATAAATCGTAGTTGTCATACCAGTCGTTGTAACGACTATTTAAGTCTTGGTAATAGTTGTATAGTTCTGGATCTTTATCCACTTGTTCGTAACTTCTACCACGTTTTTTGATTCGTTTTAACATGGTATCGAATGAAATGTTGATGTGGATTAATAAATCAGGATTCTTTTGGTTCAATGAACCAGGAATTTCTTCCATCATATTTTCCAACAATGAATCGTAGATATCAGCTTCAGTTGAAGTGGCACGTTTCATATCAGCATTCAATCTAAATAGTAATGAATCTTCGTAGATAGAACGGTCCATAACACTTAACTTTTCGTTGTGGGCCTTTTCAATATTGTTTAGACGTGTATTTAAGAAGTAAATTTGTAATAAGAATGCATACTTCTTAGGATCCTTGTAAAACAATGGAAGAATTTCGTTATCGTCCACTGATTCGTAATACCCAGTTGAATCAAGATGAGCAGATAGGATCTTAGTTAAAGAGGTTTTTCCGGCTCCAATGGTTCCAGCAAGTACTATCATAATAATCTCCTTAATTTCGTTTTCTAATATACTATTTTAATACATTCAAGTCGTTTTGAATATGAAGAAATTGATGGCAAACAAAAAAGATGCCGTTAAAACGGCATCTTCATTATATTATTTTTCTTCATCTCTTAAATCAGAAGGAGATACATCAACCTTATCTAGAGGAATTAGATGTGTCTTGTGCTTAATCTTGTAACCAATGTATAGGATTAATACAAGTGGTACTGAGATGTAAGTAATTCCGATTTGTTCCCAATCCCAGTTAGCAAATGAGTTTACGTTTTGACCACAAATAACTAGGATACATAGAATTAAAGTAATGATTGGCCCAATTGGGAACCAAGTAGCATGGTACTTCAATTCATCTAGTGAATGACCTTGCTTGATGAAGGCTCTTCTGAAACGGTAATGTGATAGTGCAATTCCGACCCAAGCAATAAAACCAGTAAGACCAGAAGCGGCAACTAACCATAAATAAATTTGTGGACCTTCGATACTTGTAATGAAAGTAAGTAATGCAATCACAGTAGTAACTGTTAAGGCACCAACTGGAATACCACGACGGTTAGTCTTACCCATAGCCTTAGGAGCGAATCCTTGGTGAGCCATTGAGTAAAGCATTCTAGTTGAAGCATACATTCCTGAGTTAGCTGATGAAATGACTGAAGTTAAGATAACAGCGTTCATAATAGAAGCAGCGGCTGCTAAACCAGCACGCTTGAATACGATTGTAAATGGACTAATTGCAACATCGGTAGCACTTGAACCTAATAGATCAGGACTAGTGTAAGGAATGATTGCACCAATTACGAAGATTGCTAGGATGTAGAATAAGATAATTCTCCAGAAAACATCCTTGATCGCACGTGGAACGGCTTCTCTTGGGTTATCTGATTCACCAGCAGTAATACCAACTAATTCAGTTCCTTGGAATGAGAAACCAGCGACTACGAATACCGCTAAAATCATTGGAATACCACCAACGAATGGCGCTTGCTTGTAAGTGAAGTTAGATAAACCAATGTAGTGGCCACCCATGATACCAAAAATGGTTAAAACACCAACAGCTAAGAAGATAAAGATTGTAATAACCTTAATCAATGACATCCAGAATTCTGTTTCACCGAATGACTTAACTGATAATGCGTTCACACAAAGGATTAGTGCTAATGTAATCGCACTGAAAATCCAACCTGGCATGTGTGGTAACCAGAACTTCATTACTAAAGCTGCAGTTGAGATATCAACGGCAACGGTAATGGCCCAGTTGAACCAGTAGTTCCAACCCATGGCAAATCCAAGCGCTGGGTCAACGTACTTACCTGCGTAAGCCGCGAATGAACCTGAAATAGGTGTGTTGGTTGCCATTTCACCTAAACTAGTCATTAAAAAGTAAACCATTAGTCCCATTAATAAGTAAGCAACTAATGCTCCACCAGGTCCCGCTTGGCTAATAACTGAACCAGAGGCAACGAATAGACCGGTACCGATTGAACCACCTAAGGCAATCATAGAAACGTGTCTAGTCTTTAAACCTCTCTTTACATGATTATTTGAGTTTTCACTCATGATGTATTTCACCCTCTATAAGTATTTCTAAGAGGTGCCGATAATAACTAAAAAAGTCTCTTCCTGTAAACACAAGAAGAGACCATAATAATTTCTTTTAATTATTGATCACAAAGCACTCCGTGGAATCAACCACGACAGTCTCTAGCCTATTAAGCTAGAACCCAACAAACTCGATTCATAAGGAATCGGTCGTTTCGGCAGACATCCCCTTTCACCATCAATCGTTGTCGCCCTATCGACTCATGATGGCTACTTTTGTCAGCTGCGCCTCTTCTTAGATTTCTACAACATTATATATTAATGTCTTTACGATTACAATACTATTTTACTTTCATTTCAAAAACGAGGTTGTCTTCGTATTCATCCACCTGTGTAAAACCTAAACTGTGTAAAACTTTTTGCGAAGGTAAATTACGGGCTTCAACCGTTGCTTCGACCACCTTTACGGGTGCTTTTAGACAACTTAAAACTTCACCCAATGCATAGGTCATGTATCCACGCTGTTGATAACTTGTGTTAATAAAGTAACCTAATTCGATATTTTCGTAATCTGGTTCGAAGTTATCCCCAATTTCAGGAAAAATATTAATAATCCCGATTAGTTTTCCACCGTTGATAAGTCGAATTGCATACGTTTTATTGGTATCATTTTCGGATTCGAACAGCATATGCGCCTTTCTTTCATCGTTAACTGGCTCAAAGCCGGTCTTTTTGGCTAGTTGTTCATCGCGCATCATTTCATAATAGTCGGCAAAATCATCTGTGCGTAACTCAGTGACTGCCACTTCTTTTTCAGGTGAATTATTCTTTTTATCCACAATCATTATCTCCTTGCGTTAAAATATATGTAAAACATATTTGAGAGGTGCTTACATGAGAATCATCAGAGAATCGATTCGTCAAAACTCAAACGCTTTTCTTCAAGGATATCTTAAATCAGCAGATGTGCAAACTAATCAATACAAATATCCTGCCGTAATCGTCGTTCCCGGTGGATCTTATACTCACATTTCACTCCACCAAGCAGAAAGCTTTGCACTCAATTTCAGTGCCAACGGTTACCAAAGTTTCTATCTAAGATACACATTCGAACAAGAAGCAATGCCACTAATGCCCAATCCACTAGAGGAATTGGCCAACAGCATCAAATACATTCGAGAACACGCCAACGAATTCAATATCGATGAAAGTAGAATCGTGATTGCCGGATTCTCCATTGGTGGTCATATCTGTAGTCTCTACAATGACTTTTATCACACCGATTGGATGCAAAAACTAGCCGGTGTGGATAACGCAGAGATTTTGAAACCAAATGCGGTTATCCTAAGCTACCCTGTGACTAACTTAACCTGTGGTTTCCCTAAGGATAAGGAAAGCATCTTAAACTGGGTATCAGATGAACAACAAGTACAGGCTGACGAACACGTTTCAGCTAAAAACATGCCAACATTTATCTGGCACACCGCCGACGATCCATTCGTTCCTGTGGAAAACGCGCTTAAGTATTCCATTAAGTTAAACGAATACAATGTGGATAATGAATTACACATCTTCCACCACGGTCCTCACGGAATGGGACTTGCCAATAATATTACATCCTGGAATGAAGATTCCAATAACGCCCGTGTCGCCGAATGGTTTGACCTTGCCATTACCTGGTTAGATGAAATCTGGGCAAAATAAAAGAACTGATGAATTTCATCAGTTCTTTTTTATTAAAGGTATGAGTGTAAAACTGGACGCCAGTGTTGTTTTAATCTTGGCGCATATCTTACATATAACATTTCAGATACTTGTACCCAAGTGTAACCGATAACTACGGCACCAACAGTGTCTGTTGGGAAGTGAGCATTTAGATAAATTCTAGATACCATTACCAATAGGACAAATAGGAACGTTAGTACATATAGTAGTCTTCTGATTAAGTTACTTTGGATATGTGGAAGAATGACAATCCATACAACCGCAATGACGATGAAGATACCTAATACGTGTCCACTTGGGAAACTAAATCCGGTATCAGATGCGCTGTGGAATACTGGACGGTCACGTCTAACAATGTTTTTAACAATGAATCCAATTACGTCAGCACCTGCTAATGTAAAGATTCCCCATAGGGCTTGAAGCTTAAACTTGAATCCCCACATGAAGAATGCCAAAACGAAAATCCAAATGATATCCATCTTTGGACTAGCTAATGTGGTAGCCATGTGCATGATTGTGTCCTTGAATCCGCCAGTAGTTTTTTGGATTTGACCGATAAAGATTGAGTCAAGAAATCTTAGATAGCCTGAGTCAATCATTACCGATGCAGTAATAAATAATGATAAAACTAACCCAACGAAAAGTCTGATACCGCGGGTGTAATCCTTATCGATGATCATAATGCATCGATCCTCCTAATCACTTTTTAATGCCATTATACCACAGCTAATGCTATTCTTAAGGGTATTTTCTAATTTTAGAACTTGGAATAGGTGCAATGAAACTAATAATTGTTATAATATTAAGTAATTTATAATTTTAGGAGGAGCTACAAATGATTGAAACAGTCATTCTTATGATTGTCATCGGTGTCCTAGCGGGTATCGGTGGCGCTGTCCTAGGATTGGGTGGTGGAATTATCGTCACCCCTGTCCTAACACTCTTCTTCCATTTAGATATTAAATACGCTATCGGGGCCAGTATCGTTGTGGTTATCGCCACTAGTTCTGGATCAACTATCGCTTATCTAAAAGATGAAGTATTAAACTTACGTGTTGCAATGTTTTTAGAAATTGCCACTACTATTGGTGCACTATCTGGGGCCTTACTTACAGGAATTCTAGAGCCTAAATACCTTTACATACTATTTGGACTATTACTACTATTCTCCGCATTTAACATGGTCAAGAAATTATTGAACAAAAACAAGTCCAATCTAAGCACCAAAGATGATAAATTAGCTGAAAAACTTCGTCTTAACTCAAGTTACTACGATAAGGCTGAAAAGAAACAAATCGACTACAAGGTGGAAAACATCCCCGGTGGTCTATCCGTAATGTTTGGTGCAGGTCTGGCTTCCGGGCTACTTGGAATTGGTTCAGGTGCCTTCAAGGTAATCGCAATGGATACCTTCATGAAGATGCCTTTAAAACCATCAAGTGCAACTAGTAACCTAATGATGGGAGTTACCGCGGCTGCTTCTGCAACAGTGTATTTCTTCAACGGTTCAATCTTGCCACAAGTTGCCGTGCCATTAGCACTAGGAATTCTAGTTGGTGCGACAGTTGGTTCTCGCATCATGCAAGTACTTCCTGCTAGATGGATTCGTATTATCTTCGTCCCTATCATGTTCTACATCGCATGTAGCATGTTATACAAAGGATTCTAGGAGGTTAGATCATGAATACACAACAACCAGCAACTAAAGAAGAAATGAATCGTATCGAATTAGTAATCGGAAAGATTTTACGTGTCGGTGTTGTCATCTCAGCTACCATCATGATTATTGGATTATTACTACTTCTAATCACCGGTAAGTCTGGATATGCTCACGACGCCTTCCCTACTACTTTTAAAGCCATCTTTAGTGGAATTGCGACATTAAAACCATACGCGATTATGATGCTTGGAATCTTTTGTCTAATCCTTACTCCCGTATTACGAGTAATCGTATCAATCTATTCCTTCTACAAGGAAAAAGATATGCTATACGTTTGGATTACCACTTTTGTTCTAATCGTTTTAATCATCAGTTTTTTCTTTGGATAAAACGCAAAATAAAAAGCAACGAGATTATCTCGTTGCTTTTTTTGTTCTCAAATATGTTTTCAATCTTAAGTATAGTTGGTTTAAAAATTCCGCGAATAAAAAACCAGATGCGATTCCACCAGCAATAAAGATAACTTGGATCAAATTGGACTTGGCTAGCGCATAGTTACCAATTGCTAAACACTTCATAACTTGATAAGCCTGTCCTCCTGGAACTAGTGGCACCAACGCTGGAATATTAAAGATAATGACCGGCATCTTCTTGTAACGCGATGCGAAGATACTCAATATCCCAACAGTGAAGGTTCCTAAAATATCTGCGGTTAAGTATCCGCCCATGTGAACGCTGACGATGTGAAAGACTAACCAGCCAATCAAACTAACGATTCCGGCCATGTTCAATGCTTTTCTGGGTAGATTAATTAATAAACCAAATCCGATGGTGGCAAAATAAACGCACACACTATAAATAATTACGGTTACCAATATAAATCACCCCAAAATCTTAATTGCCATTGCCACACCAAAACCTAGTGCACAGGCACTCATAATCGCTTCAATTCCTCTTGATGGCCCAGAAACCAAATTACCAGACAAGGTATCTCTTACCGCGTTGGTAATCGGTACCCCGGGAACTAGTGGCATTAATCCCCCAATGATTAAATCATCGGCACTCTTTGCGATGCCGGCTCGAATAATCAGAATCGACATAAAGCCGATACAAATAGCCGCTATGAATTCATTTAAGAAACGAATATCCGTGTAGTGATCGGTCAAACAATAAATGCACCAACCCATCATCCCAACAAATCCGGCTGCCCAGAAATCAGTGTAGTTACTTCTAAATACCACTTCCAGAGTGGCACTAACCATGAATGCACCAATCATTTGAAGCCAGAATGGGAATGGTTTAACGTCCTTATCCATTCGTTTTAAACGGCGATAGAATTCACCCAGTGAGATTTTCTTATCAGCGAACTGACGAGAGTAATCATTAACCGTTGATACCTTCTCCAAATCAAACGTTCTTTTATCAATTGCTGTGACCTGTGAACCCATGTCAGGCGTTGCTGACATGATAATTCCAGTCAAAGTAACGTACGCCCTGGCCTCGGTGGCCCCGGCATTTCTTGAAATTCGATCAATGGTATCGGTAACTCTGACCATTTCAGATCCATTTTCAATCATAATCTTTCCAGCAAGTAGACAGGTCTCAACGACTAACTTACTTCTTTGTCTTTCGTTCAACCATCTCACCTCCGTGTCATCTAATATTTTTCTAATTATAACATTGATTATGATGATAATAAAAAAGGCTGAATATTTCAATTCAGTCTTTTAATTAATCAGCATTTCTTATAAATACGTAGTGAGAAGCCTTGTAGCTAATGTCACTTTCTTGATTATCAGTTAGATTTTGGACTGTTACCGGTCCTTCAAATGGTGAATGCTTAATTACCTTAAGCTTGTCGCCAATATCTAATTGAATGTCGCCTAAATATGTTAGTAGGTCGTGATTATCGATGAAACGGTCAACAACGACTGTTTCGCCGTCATCAGCATCATTTAATAGGCGATGGCTATCTTCTTTATAGTGTCCTGACATGTTCGGAATAACTCCTCCATGTGGACAGTGAGATGGGTTCCCCAATTTTTTGTACATTGCTTCTAGCAATCTACCACTGGTAGAATGTTCTAACACTTCAGCTTCTTTATCAACATCTGGAAGTGGATATCCTAGTTCGTTTACTAAAAAACTTTCCCAAATACGGTGTTTTCTAACTAGGACTTCAGCTAACTTGATTCCGTCGTCAGTTAAGGACACTCCAGAGTATGGTTCGTGTTCAACTAATCCTTCATCTAATAGCTTATTAACCATTTCAGTAACTGATCCTGGTGCAATGTCCAAACTAATGGCAATCCTCTTGTTGGATACCTTTTCTTTGGTTCCACCTAGCTCAAAAATAATTTTTAAATAGTCCTCTTTTTTTGGGGTCATTTTTATATCCATGTCTCCTAAATTCAAATCTACTAAAGAGTATCTTACAACTTTATATACTATTTTACCATTTTTATTTCTATTTTTCGGGGAAAATTATATAATTAAGGCGAGATATTAAATATTAATATCTACGATACGAAAGTGAGGCGTTTTTATGGGAGAAAAGTTATTCAGTTTCGATGAGCTTAGCGAACAAGCCAAAGTTACTAGTATCAAGTCATTCAGCGAATTTTACGTTCGTTGTTACAGAAGCCAGAACATGGAGATTTTAAGTCAGGTTCCTGACCAATCGATGTTATGGCAAATCAATCAGGAGGTCTACCGCAACAAGTTCGAATCATTAGAACATGCTGCCAAGGACACCATCATTTATTGTAGTCATAGCTATGCCAAGTTATTGGGCGAATTAGATATGAAATACTTCGCCAATGGTAATAGCGAAATCACTTGGAACGAGTGGTATGACAGACAATTTGTAGCTGCTCCACACGGGGTATAATTTAAAAGGCCGTTTTTCAAAACAAAAAAGACTCTTTTCGTTTTGAAAAGCGTCTTTTTTTATTTTATCTATTAATCAATATCGTTTCTGGAATCGAGATATAAATCCTCTTTCTTCCCGCGTTCTACTTCGGCTTGAAGTGTGACGTGTTCGATGCCGTACTTATCATGTAATAGTTTGGCAACTGGATCATAAATCTTTTCAGCCTCGGAAATTAGCATGTCTTGCATGTTAATGTGCGCTGAGAATACGATACTGTTTTCATCTACCGACCAGATGTGAACGTGGTGAACTCCGGTAATTCCTTCAATGTTCATCATGTCCTTTTGAATTGCATAGCAATCAACCGTTGGTGATCCCTGCATCAAAATCTTAACGGTCTTTTTAATGATTGGATATGCTTCAGCTGAAATGTATAGTGCGACGATGATGGTGATGATTGGATCGACTAGCACCCAATCGAATAACTTAATTAAAATCCCACCTAGGATAACACCAAGTGAAGCTAAAGTATCACTCAATAAATGTAAATATGTAGCTCGAATGTTTAGATTATGCTTTGAACCACGACTTAATAGTAGTGTGGATACCAAATTAGCAACTGTCGAAACCACAGCAACAATTAGCATTAAGTTTCCGTTAATCTGTTCTGGTTTGAATAGTTTTTGCACCCCTTCAACGATTAGGACAACGGAGATAATCACTAGAAATAGTGAATTTAGAAACGCTGAGATAATCTGAGCTCGCTTGTACCCAAAGGTATTCAATTGATTTTGGGGTCTTTGACTAATTCGGTGCGCATAATAACTACCAACTACTGATGCTGAATCAGCAAAATTGTGAAAAGCATCTGATAATAGTGACAAACTTCCTGAAAAGATTCCCCCTAAAAACTCAATTAAAGTAATTAATGAGTTTAAGATTGTCACCGTAAAAAAACGACGTTGCGACATTGCGTTAACATCGTTATGTTCATGTTCGTGCATGATGCCACCTCCTCCATTCAATTTCATTATACCTTTTGTCAGAATACAAAAAAAGCTGATTTAAAAAAATCAGCTTAGGCAATTAACATTGGTTGTTTAATTACTCTTTCGTATGCGTAGTTCATTACGACGTTTGATGAGTCTGTTGCAGAGATTGGAACCACTCTGCCGGTTTCTACAAAGCCAGCTTTCTTGATGACATGTTGCATGCCCAAGTTAAGTGGGTTTGTGTCAATACGAACGCTTTGAACGTTGTCCATTTTTTCCACTGCATTGAAGATGCCTTCAAATAACTTTTGAGCCAATCCTCTACCGTGGTGTCTGTTGGAAACTGCAACGCGGTGAATAGATAGGTAAGGGCCGTCAGTCAACCATTGACCATCAAGATTTTCGTAACTAGTGTCTAGTCCGTCAATCACGGCAGCTGTGCCTAAGATTTCACCATCTTCTTCAAGTACAACAGTCCATCCGTTTACGATGTCGTTCATTAATGATTCTGCATTTGGGTATCCTGTTTGCCATTGGTTCACACCCTGTTTGGCAAGCAATTCCTTCCCTTCGAAAATAATTTGTTCAATTGCGTTAAAATCTTCGATTTGTGCTCTTCTCATTAACATGATCTAAGCCCCCCCTTTTTGTGTTTGATTTAAATATTTAGCATTTTAGCGACTAGAAAATATTACCACCATTTTTCCAAAAAGCAAAGACTTTTTTACAAAAAAATGGACTTTTATGAAAACTCTCATAAAGCCCATCATGACGCACCTTGAGAACATGTTAAAAATCGAGAATTTTAGTCCTCAATCATTCTCCAATTTCCTTCAGCCGCTTTGGAAATTTGGTTTAAGAAATGAAGAACTGAGGCTGCTCTTTTTTCATCATGTTCGTTTAAAATATTAAGTCCCTTTCCAGAAACCATTGGTTCTCCTAATGAGAAGTTACCATCTTGTAAGCTACCTTCTGAGAACGCAACGACTGTTTCACCACTTTCGATTTCAGTGATGATGAAGAACATTGAAAAATCATCGTCTTCCTTCATGTATGCAGGCATTGCCCAGATGTTGTCAGCAATTTCTTGCATTTCTTGATCCATGAATTTGTAGTACTTGTGGTTGTCTTGTGTTACTGGCGTTTCTAGCACAAACATCATCTTGTTGAAAACGTCTGCACCTAATTGAATGTTATCTTCCATTATTGATTCTCCTGTTGTTTTAGTTTTTCTTTTAATTTAGTGTTTTCGTCACGCAACTTAGCTAGCTCGCTTCTAACTTCACCTAGGATTTGTAGTTGTAATTTTTCAACTTCCAAATCATGAGGTAATTGATTTTGGGTTAAGTGGTCTAGCTTAGCGTGGATAATTCTTAGTTCATGTTCTGATTTTAAGTTAACATGAAAATCATTTTCTGAGTGCAAACGGTCACGTTCAGCGGCACGGTTTTGACTCATCATGATGATTGGGGCTTGAATTGCTGAGAAACAACTCAAGAATAGGTTCAATAGAATGTATGGATATGGATCAAAATGAACACCGAATAGTGCCAAACCATTGATGATCATCCAAATAATCAAGATGACGATAAAGATGAAGATAAAGGTCCAACTACCCCCAAATCTAGCAACCGCATCCGATATTTTTTGTCCAAAGGTTAGGCTTTGTTGCAAAGCCTCGTTGACGTCTCTGATTTCATAGTTATCGTTTTGTAGTGCCTTGGTCAACTTACGGTTAATCTTTTGACTTTGTTTTAAGTCGGCATTGATTAATGAGTCCACCCTAGACATTCGATACTTCAATAGATGGTGAGCGCAGATAAAACTGGTGACCTTAGCTCCTGGATAATCGGATTTGACCGCATTGGAAATCGGTTGGGCCAAGTCTCCTAGGTAGAAACCTTCATCAGAATATAGTTGTGCATCATCGACAATACAATGTACTAATTTGGCTTTTTCAGTCATTATGATCCTCCTTTACCACAGATTTCATATCCGCTGGTAATTCAATTTCAAAAGTGCGAACTTGATTTGCTAATTCATCAATAAACTGTAAGTAGTAAGCGTGAAGCGCTTGGCGGTCAATGCCTCTATCAAGTGCTCCCTGATATAATTCATCCCCCAATAGTGGATGCCCTAGTGATGTCATATGAACTCTAATTTGATGAGTTCGTCCAGTGTGGAGTTTCAAACGCACTAATGTGGAATCATCAAACTCAGTGATTTTCCAGTATTCGGTCTTGGCATTTTGACCGTCTTCGATGACCTCTCTTCTGAAGTTGTCACCGACACGCCCAATTGGTTGATCAATCATCCCATGGTCATCTAGGCCGGTACCGTCAACGACAGCGTAGTACATCTTATCAATCTTGTGTTGGGCTACCTGTTGGTTAGCTAAACTATTGGCTAAACGGTTCTTGGCGACCAAGACAATGCCAGATGTAAAACGATCCAATCGCGTGATTAGGTGTGGTCTTAAATCGGTGCTACCCTGTTTTTTCAAATAGCCCTTAATGCGGTTGACCAACGTATCAACACGATTAGATGGTCCCGGCACACTGGTTAGCCCAGCTGGTTTATTCACCACCAGCCAATTATCATCTTCATAGATGACATCGATTTCTTCATCGCTGAATGCAACCTCATCATCACTTGTTTCCGGTGGAAAGATTACCGTCACTTCGTCGCCCACGGCAAGTTTATAATCCAAACCAACTACGTTACCATTCACTAGAATTGTCCCAGTTGATTTAACATCATTATACATCCGATGCGACACGCCATGGGCACCTAAGAACTTCTTGATACCAGCATTTTGTTCATCTTGATTTTGCCATGTGAATTGCACAATAATTTCCTCCGAGTTGTATTAATTACCATGTATGTTATATTAACATACTAGAAAAGCAAACTCATATTATTAATGGAAAGAAGATACATATCATATGTTAGATTATAATGAACAAAATAATTGGGAGAACGACTTTGGTCATTGCCAATCACCAATTATTCTATCAACTCATGACAGTCAACATTTCGCTGATTATCTGCCAATTCATGCCAATGAGTTCTACCAATTAAATACAGAAATTGATGACCACACTACCATTCGTTTGACAGGAATGGGCCATGCTACCATCTTTAATCGTGACTTTAAGTTCAAACAGGTGCACTTCCACGCTCCTGCTGAGCATGTCGTCGACGGTAAGGTTAATCCGATTGAAATCCATCTCGTTCATGAAAATGAAATCGGTCAAACCGTCGTGGTAGCAGTATTTCCTACTTTAGGTAATGCCAATTCTGAGTTACAAGACATTATCAATAACTTTGAAGAAGGTAATCGCCACAGTGTGTCATTAAAACTAACCAACTGGATTTCCAGTCTCTCAACTGGTTTTCACTACCAAGGATCACTAACCACCCCACCTTTAACTGAAGGCATCGAATGGTTAGTCATCGATAATTCCAAACTAACGGTGAGTCCAAAGCAAGTCGATTGGTTCATCGCTCAATTCGGTAAAAATAATCGTGATTGCCAACCACTAAACGAAAGAAACGTTCAATATTACAACAAATAAAAAAGAAGCCGTAAATACGGCTTCTTTTTTTAGATTTCATCAATTTCGCGTAGTAACTTTTTGATTTGACCCTTTTGTTCTGCGTTTGGTTTTCCCTCACTAATATTCATGATATCTAATATTTGTTGGCCATCATTAATGACGTCTTCTGTCTTTGAATTCATGTTTTTTAGATAAGCAGTAGTTAAAATGGCTTGAAGATGTTCCATCGCATCCTCATCACCATTCATGGCACGTTTACCCATACGATGAATCAACATCTTAACGTTGCGTAACTTACGCTTATTTTCAACGTGCTGGTTGTAGTATGGAAGAAATAATGCGACCACGACTGAAGATGCTTCGGCAATCGCTGCAACCCATTCTGCAATTTCTCCACTGTGCATATGTAAACCTCCTTTATTTATTTTTATCTATCTTATTTGTTTAAATACTTGAAAACTTGTTGGCCAGCTTGGCGACCAAAGACGACGGTTTCGGCAATTGAGTTACCACCGATACGGTTGTTACCGTGCAAACCACCGGATGTTTCTCCCGCAGCAAACAAACCGTTAATCACGTCATCGTTGTCGTCTAGAACTTGGGTGAAGTGGTTAATCTTAATTCCACCCATGGTGTAGTGAACGGCTGGGGCAATGTGAATGGCCATGTAATCTGGATGAGTTAATTGACGACTCATTCCAGTGGTACGACCTAGGTCATCCTTGCCACTTTCAACGGCTTGATTCCACTTAGCAATTGTATCTGCCAATGTCTTTTCGTCGGCACCAATCTTATCAGCTAATTCTTCGATGGTATTGCCATGAATAACCATTCCCATGGAGTCGTAGAACTTCACTGCTTGAGCGTGGTTAACGACTTCTTCATCTAAGATTAAATAAGCATGTTTGGTGTCTTGTTGGTTGATTGCGTCGGTCACCTTTTGTCTAGTATCCAATTCGTTAACGAAACGTTCACCATTGGTGTTTACCAGGATGGCACCTTCTCCACGAATGGCTTCACCGATTAAGAATGCGTGATCGTTATCTTGTTGAACTGTTGGATGAACTTGAATCTTGTCCATATCGACCAAGGCAGCCCCAACATCGGTGGCTAGTTTCAAGCCATCCCCGGTTGCTCCTTCTTGATTAGTGGTACGGTAGTGAGTCAAGTCATCTCGGTATTGACCGATTAGTTGCTTGTTGGCACCAAAACCACCGGTAGCTAAAATGACCGCACCAGCATTGATTGAATGTTCATTGCCATCGGCATCCTTAACTTCGACACCTGAGATGTCTGCACCATTATTATCGATTTTTGTAACATCGACATTGTTGTAGACTTCGATGCCCATCTTTTCGATGATTTGTAGGAAACTAGTGACCAAGTAAGCTCCGATTGGGGATTGTGAACTTGGGCGATGTGTACGCTTGGTATTCATCGCACCAGTGATTGTTAAGTCATCTAGATTGATATCATGTTGGGCTAACCAATCAACGGTTAACGCAGCGTGTTCGGTAAAGTATTTCAGTAAATCAACGTTATTTTGTTTGCCACCACCGATATACGTGTCGTCATAGAAATCTTGGAAACTATCTACCACGTGGTGTTGTAATTGAACGGAAGTTTCAGCAGCATTCATTCCAGAAGAAGCTCTAGTAGAGTTACCACCTAACTTGCCCATCTTTTCTAATACTACTGGTTTTAGACCCAGTTCTGCAGCTTGAATTGCACTAATTAATCCTGTGGCACCGGAACCAACGATTGCTACATCGTATTGTTTCTTTAGTTCATTGATGTCATTTGGATGAAAAATATATTTAGCCATAACCAAACCTCCTAATGTCATTATTTTAGTACAAAAAAAGCATTGTCCAAAAGACAATGCTTTAATTAGTTAAAAATTATTTAGTAAAATCGATGACCATTCTACCAACAATCTTACCGTTCTTCATTTCATCGATAACATCGTTGATTTCTGATAGCTTTCTAGTGTGAACGATTGGCTTAACCTTACCTTCAGCACCGAATTGGAAAGTTTCACGTAGGTCTTCTCTAGTACCAACTAGTGAACCTTCAACGTGGATTCCGTTCAATACAGTTTGGGCAATGTTTAGGTCCATGTTACCTTTTGGTAGCGCAACGGCAACTAAGTGACCGTCTGGACGTAAAGCATTGATAGCTTGATCAAAGGCGATTGGGTTAACAGCAGTGATAACTGAAACGTGTGCACCACCGTTAGTTGCTTCCTTAACCTTTTCTGATAGGTTTTCTGAACGGTAGTCGATACCCTTCTTAGCACCTAATTCTTCGGCCTTTTCTAGGTTGTTACCACGAGCAACGGCGATAACGTTAGCACCGAATACGTTGTTGGCGAATTGAACACCTAGGTTACCTAAACCACCGGCACCTACCATTTCAACCCATTGACCTGGCTTAGTGTGACCAACTTTTAGTGCCTTGTACATAGTAACACCGGCACAAGTTAATGAAGTAGCTTCGATTGGGTCCAAACCTTCTGGAACTTTAACAGCGTACTTAGCATCAACAATCACTTGTTCAGCCATAGCACCGTCAACAGTGAAACCAGCATTCTTAACTTCACGACATAATGTTTCTCTACCACTTAGGCAGTATTCACAGTGACCGCATCCCTTGAAGAACCAAGCGATTGATACACGATCACCAATTTTTAGATTATCTACATCATCGGCAACTTGAATAACTTTACCTACACCTTCGTGACCGATAATACGGCCAGCTTGGTCACCAAAGTCTCCGTTGGCAACGTGTAAGTCGGTGTGGCATAAACCACAGTATTCAACTTGAACTAGAGCTTCACCATTTTCAATTGGGCGAAGTTCAACATCTTTAACATCTACATATCCATCTGAGTTGTCTCTTACTACTGCAGCTTTCATTGATAAAATCTCCTTTAATAAATACAATTTGATACTGTTTTCACATATAATGTAACACCTTTTCATCCGATAATAAAGCTAAATATAATAAATTTTTAATAACATTTTTATCATTTAACTCTAACATTGTGAAAGATATCACTATTCATAAGGGTTCTATCATTTTATAAAGTTTCTATTCTAATTTATTTTTCTGTGGTAACGCTTGAACAAATGCCATCATCAAAATTAATAACCCACCTATTACTTCAACAAGGGTTAGCTTTAGATGTAAAAAAGATACAGATAAAATCGCAGCAGTTAGCGGTTCAAACGAACTTAATGTTCCGGTTACCGCAGGTTCTAAATAATTTAGACTAGCGACATAAAATAAGTATGCAATCATGGTTCCTACGATTGTAATGAAAATCAATTCAAATATTAATGTTTCGTTTATGTTTACGTGCGGTGTGTCAATTACGACGATTGGTTGAATGGGTAAGCTACCAAGTAACATTGCCCATCCACAGACTAATCTTGGATCGTACTTGTTTAAGAGTTTGATTGGAATAAGCGTACAGTTTGCACCCGCGATTCCAGCACAGATACCGAAGAATAGTCCCAACTTTGAGATGGTTAATGATCCAAAATCTCCCTTTGTCGCCAGTAAATATGTACCAACTACGGCTAAAATAATTGAAATAACATCCAATCTAACAGGTAATTTGCGCCTAGAAATCGAATAATAGATGATAATAAAGACAGGAGTAGTAAATTGTAAAACAGTTGCAGTCGCTGCGTTACCAAACCTAACAGCTGATAAGTAGCTGAATTGCGACATCAGCATTCCAAAGATGGCAAAACAAATTAATAAGCTTGCCTGACTTTTATCATGCCAAATCGTAAAAATGGATCCACCAACAGTAACCTTAAAAGTCAATAATAGTAGGATTCCTGCTAAAAACATTCTAATACCAACGACCCAAAGAACAGGTACGTGTTGCGTTAAGAACATGTAGTCAGCAACCGTTCCGGAAGCACCCCAGGATATACTACCTACAATTACCAATACGAGCCCTATCCATCTTCTTTTATCAGCCATCAAATAACCCCCTTTAAAATATTAACAATTACAATACATCTAATCATTATCTAATGCAATTTTAATTTACATATTGTTACTTTTTTCAAATTAAAGTAAACTAGTTTTAAAGAACAGGAGATCATGAATATGACAAGTAAATATAAACGAATCGTTGTCAAAATCGGGACCAGCTCCATCATCAATTTTGACAACAGTATTAATATGAAAACAATTCACACATTATCATCCGTGTTGAGTCAATTAAATCAAAGTGGCCACGAGGTTATCTTGGTAACTTCCGGAGCCGTTGGTGTCGGTATGAACACCATCGGATTAAAGACACGTCCTACCGACATCGGTCAACTACAAGCCCTATCAGCCATCGGTCAAAGCGAATTAATGGATTTATACTCCGATAGTTTTAAGGAATCAGACCAAACCGTGGCACAACTACTATTAACACGTGACGTGGTTGACTATCCTAAGAGCAGTGAAAATGTACTTAAAACCATTAACACCCTTTTAGAAGATAAGGTCGTCCCCATCATCAACGAAAACGATGCCGTCTCAGTCGACGAATTCAATCACCAAACCAGTTTCGGTGAAAACGATCAACTAGCCGCCATCGTGACTAACTTTGTCGATGCCGACCTACTAATCATCCTATCCGACATCGATGGATTGTTCGATGCCAACCCGAAGGACAATCCGAACGCAAAACTACTGTCATGGGTACCAGAAATTAGCGATGACTTGATGCAAGTTGCCGGTGGCCACGGTTCGCAATACGGAACCGGTGGTATGCAAACCAAATTAAACGCTGCACAGATCATCTTGGATAACCACCGTAAGATGGCAATCCTAAATGGTGATGATCCAGCAATCATCAACGACTTCATTTCTGGTCGCCCCGTTGGTACCTACTTCGGTGCCGAAACTATGGAGGGTCGTACAAATGAATAAACAAGAATTAATTCAATTTGGCAAAAACGCTAAAAAAGCCAGCTTTCAATCAGCTGGCCTATCTACCACTACTAAGAACGATATCTTAAAACAATTCGCCAAGGCGATTGTCGATAAGACCGATGAGATTATTGCTGCCAACCAAAAGGATTTACAAAATCCTCAAATCGAAGCCAAGTTCATCGACCGTTTAAAACTAGACGAAAAACGTATCTCAGACATGGCCAATGGACTACTCAAATTGGTCGGACTAGCTGACCCTACCGCTAAGATTGACGGCGGATGGGAAAACGAAGACGGTCTTAGAATCGTCAAACAACGTGTCCCATTAGGTGTGGTCGGTATCATCTATGAAGCCAGACCAAATGTCACAATCGATGCCGCCGGACTTTGTTTTAAATCCGGTAACGCCGTCATCCTTCGTGGTGGCAAGGAATCAATCAACTCTAACGTCGTCTTAGCCGATATCTTACGTGATGTTTTAAAGCAAAATGACTTAGACGCAAACATGATTCAAGTCATCGATGATCCATCCCATGAACTGGCTCAAGCATTCATGGAACTAAACGATTATGTTGATGTCCTAATCCCCCGCGGAAGTGCCCGATTAATCCAAACTGTCTTAAGCAACGCAACCGTACCAGTGATTGAAACCGGTGCTGGTAACTGCCACATCTACGTTGATAAGGATGCCGATAAACAAATGGCTAGAAACATCATCATCAATGGTAAGGTGCAACGCCCTTCCGTATGTAATGCCACTGAAAAGGTATTAATCCATAAGGATGTTGCTGATGACTACCTACCAGATATCATCAGTGATTTACGTGAACGTGGTGTTGAAGTCCGCGGTGACGAAGCCACTCGAGCAATCGTAGACGATGTCATCCCGGCTACCACAGAGGACTGGGACACAGAATACAATGCATTAATCATCTCCATTAAGGTAGTTGATTCAAGACAAGCAGCCATTGATCACATCAATGAACACGGAACTCACCACTCCGAAGTAATCGTTTCTAACGACTACGCTGCCGGAGTTTCATTCCAACAACAAGTTGATGCCGCCTGCGTCTACGTCAACGCCTCATCTCGTTTCACCGATGGTTTCGAATTTGGTTTTGGTGCCGAAATCGGTATCTCTACTCAAAAACTCCACGCCAGAGGCCCAATGGGACTAGAAGCACTAACTTCATATAAATACGTCATTAACGGTGACGGACAAACAAGAAAGTAAAATAAAAAAGCTTAACCGCAATGGTTAGGCTTTTTTATTTGGGTTTATTTAATTTTCATCACGTCGTGCTTATTAGCTGTAATTACTCGGTTGCCTTTAATTAGGTAGAACTCTTTATGACCTTTCTTTACAATCTTGTAAACCGGTAGTTTAGTTCCTTTCTTTTCCAGTTTACGACCGGATTTGTGTAGATCGATGGTCTTGTATGAGTAAACTTTGCTTGCCTTGACATCAATCTTGAATAATTGTTTAGCTTTTTTAACGATCTTCTTAGGTGCATGTTTCTTGGCAGCTTCCTTCTTGGCAGCCTTCTTTGTGTACTTGTTATGACCACTGGTTGCTGGAATCTTCCACTTACTTTTACCTGCTTTGGCATCTTTCAATGCCTTAACAGCGGCTTGGTATTCCTTCTTAGCAGCAGCTAAGGCTGCTTGATCAACTTTCTTAACTGTGACAGTCTTTCCGCCATAGTTCTTAGCTTTGTGTTGAAGTGCTTTTAAGTCGTTTTGTGCATCTTGTAGTTCCATATGGTACGAGCCAATCCAACCGTCTGCGTTTTTAATTTGTGCATCATTGTCTTGCATGTCATATTGCACACTATAGAAGTCGGTCCATACTTGTTGGAAAGATGGGTCATTATCACTAATTGAATTTGTCTTGGCTGTTGCAGCATCCAATTGCTTTTGTAAAATAACTTTTTGGTTTTGGTAATATTGCATATCGCCATTAGCAGCATCTAAGGTGTGTTGTATGCCATTAACTTTGTTTTGTGCATCAGTAATTTGTTGCTTCAAATGAGCTGGAATACCACCTTGTACTTCAGTGACCTTTGTCCCCTTACTTAACTTGTCGACCTTTGCTTTTGCAGCATTAACCTTGTTTTGTGCTGCTTGAATATCACTCTTAGCATCCGCATGTGCTTGAGTGCCTTGTGTTGCTACAACACCAGCACCGAAGACGGCACCTGCTGCCATTGTAGTCATTAATGTTTTGTTCATATTAATATCCCCCAGATATAAAACATATGTATTAATTTAATCACTTATAAATAATACCATTAAAAAGATAAAAATAAGAAAGCGATAAGAAGTTTAATTTTTTCTTATGAAAATAAGACATATGTATATAAACCAGATAAAGCGCTGTGTTTTAGAAAACCCATCACTTCCAACATCGTTCAATCCTTAATTTTTCATTAAAAATAACGACTGTCATTATAATTTTTACGTTTAGTTATAAAATTATTATTGACCATATTAATACAAAAAGGAAGATGATAACATGTGTACAGATTTTTACATATATAAAATAAGACTTGATCCTACTCCTGATGAAGATGGAATAGTACCAGATGCTAATCCAATATACTATATTGGCGAAACAAAAAATATTAAAAAGCGACTCACATACCACATTCATGGGAGTAATAATTCATCAAAAGTTATAATAAAACACCTACATCCTGATGATAATCATCCAGAGTATTATGTCAGTTCAGTTGAAGCAATATATCGTTTTTCCAATTATGATTTTCATGCTGGAGATAGTTTCATCTGTAATATCGAAAATTATTTCTATTCACTTGAAAAAAACATAAATGGAAATGAATCAATTTGGGGAGCGTTCAATACCCAGATTGAAAATCCTATAGAAAATAACGATTTCGAAGGAAAAATTGAAACAGCAAGAAATAACATTTCGAATTTTTACTCAAATTACTTAGAAAACATTAATAAAACCACAGACGACAATATATTTGATGATAATGTTAATGAAGAAGATACAATAAATGGTTTCAATAGTTTATTTAATCAAAATGTAATAACCGTTACCAGAGTTTTAAATGAAGTATTGAATATAGAACAAAGATATAAAAATACAACACATCACGAATCAATACAGGGATTGTCAGATTTCCTAGATGATAACCTTTGATAAATAAAAAGCCAATCATCAATTGATTGGCTTTTTTTGATCTTTATTTAACTTTATTCATGGACATTTTGTGGTGTTGGGGGTTATCCCCAGTTTGACTACGTTCGTAGTCGCCATCGTATGACGGTAAAGCACTATCAGGAGTCTAACCTGATGAATGTCCCTGTGACATAGTGCTTGGTTGATGAGGCATTAGATACCCCATGCGTTGGCTTTTAGCTTCCAACCATACTTTTCAACTGCTGCTTGGTATGCATTGAAATCGATTCTTGAACCATTAGTGTTCAATTCTTCCCTCAAGTCTCCGCCAAATAGGGCGAATGTACCTTGTTGTGCGGCTTCTTTGTTTACTTCGTTTGACATGTAAACATCGCGTTGTGTTTGTGCCCATTTAGCATCGGACATGCCGTCTTCACGTACAGCTTTTAGCTTTAGGTATGGTGCTACTCGACCAATGTTCTTAGCTGAGTTATATCCACGACCGTAAGTGTATACGTAACCTACGTATTCGGTGTCTTGTGGTAATGCAACACGTTTGTTGTTACGTGCCAATGGGTTTGCTGGGTTGTTATCAGTGTTCTTAGCAACTTTCTTTGCTACATGTTTCTTAGCTACTTTACGTATATGTTTCTTAGCGCTCTTCTTAACATGTTTCTTTACAACACGTTTCTTTGAATGTTTCTTAGTGTGCTTTTTAGCGTGTTTCTTTGCATGTTTCTTTGCATGTTTCTTTGCATGTTTCTTAGCATGTTTCTTTGCATGGTGTACATGTACAGTTTGAGCATTTGCGTTTACAGATGCTTCTTCAACTGATGCAATTCCACCGACCATAAATGTTGCTACTAATGCTGTTAATAATACGTTCTTTACTTTAATCATAATATCTATCTCCTTATGCCTTTTTAGGCTTTTAATCTTTTAAGATGATCAAAAGAAAGTTCTAATTACTTTATAATTATATAACTGATTTTTTAACCTGTCTATCTAATAAAGTTTAAGAAATTTTAAAAAAAGAACTTTCATAATTGAAAGCTCTTCTGGGGGGGGATTTAGGGGGGAATCATGTTAATTTAAATAGCTCTAAATCCCTTAATATTCATTTAAATGCCGTTAAATCAATGTATTGAATTCAACTTATTTATATAGATTATTCCCATTCAATTGTCGAAGGTGGCTTACTAGTAATATCGTATACTACACGGTTTACCCCTTCTACTTCGTTTGTGATCTTAGTTGAGATTTCTGATAAGACATCCCAAGGAATCTTAGCGAAATCAGCAGTCATTCCATCAATAGAATTAACAGCACGGATAGCGATGGTGTAGTCGTAAGTACGACCGTCACCCATCACACCAACACTTCTAAAACCAGGTAGAATGGTGAAGTATTGCCAAATATCCTTATCTAATCCAGCAGCGGCAATTTCACGACGTAAGATGTAGTCACTGTTTCTAACAATTTCTAGCTTGTCTTCAGTAACTTCACCAATAACACGAATACCTAGACCAGGACCTGGGAATGGTTGACGCCATACTAAGTAGTCTGGCATACCCATTTCTTCACCCAAGCGTCTAGTTTCGTCCTTGAATAATGAACGAACTGGTTCGATTAATTTGAATTGTAGGTCTTCTGGTAGACCACCAACGTTATGGTGAGACTTGATAGTTTCAGCAGTGTTAGTACCACTTTCAATAACGTCAGTGTATAGAGTACCTTGAGCTAAGAAATCAACATCCTTAAGCTTCAAAGCTTCTTCATTGAAGACTTCGATAAATTCATTACCGATAATCTTTCTCTTTTGTTCAGGATCAGTAACACCGGATAACTTGTCTAAGAAACGTTTGCTTGCATCAATTTGGATGATGTTTAGACCAAACTTGCCTTCTAGACTATCCATTACTTCCTTCACTTCGTTCTTACGAAGTAGACCGTGGTCAACAAAGATACAAGTTAGTTGATCACCAATGGCCTTGTTCAATAACACACCGGTTACACTTGAATCTACCCCACCGGATAGACCTAAGATAACCTTCTTGTCGCCAACTTCTTCTCTGATTTGCTTGATTTGTAAGTCAATAAAGTCATTCATTGACCAGTTAGCTTCTGCGCCACAAACGTTAAACACGAAGTTCTTTAGGATGTCAGTACCGTACTTGGTATTTCTAACTTCCGCATGGAATTGAATTCCATAGAACTTTCTAGCGGTATCTTGCATTGCAGTAATTGGGCAACCGTCCGCAGTTGCCACATTTTCAAAGCCATCTGGAACCTTACGAACAAGGTCTCCATGACTCATCCAAACTGGTTCTTCCTTAGGCAAATCTTTGAATAGTTCCGCATTATCAGAGGTAATGTCGATGTCAGCGTGACCATATTGTCCATGGTCTTCTCCATCAACTTGTCCTCCACCTAGGTTATATGCCATTAGTTGCATACCATAACAGATACCTAGAATTGGAATATTCATTTCGAAAATTTTAGGATCAACAGTTAATGCATCTTCTGCATACACACTGTTAGGACCCCCAGAGAAGATAATCCCTTTAGGGTTAAAAGCCTTGATTTCGTCGATGGTCATATCATGGGGCTTTAGTTCAGAATATACACCAAAATCACGAATACGACGGGTGATTAATTGATTGTATTGACTTCCGAAGTCAAGCACCAAGATTTTATCAAACGATGATAAATCCATTTCAGCCAAACCATTCACTCTCCAATCATTAAATTGTATTTATCATACATAGAAAAATGAATGGCGTCAAATTAAATCTAGTACTTTCTAAGCAAAATTTTATCGATACGATGGTTGTCTGTTTTGTGAATAATTAGGTCTGCCCTAGTCTTGGTAGGCTTAATATTTTCCAACAAATTAGGTAAATTAATTTGTTGCCAAACATCCTTGGCGGTCTCGATGGCCTTCTTACGATCGGTATGAGCCATTTCGTAGTAGTAGTTAGATGGATTTTGGAATGCGGTATCCATTAGCTCTTCGAAACGTTCGATGTACCATTGTTCAATCAAGTCATCATCGGCGTCGATGTAGATTGAGAAGTCGGTAAAGTCGGAAACGTAGATTTGTTGGTTACTTGGTAGTTGTAACGTGTTAATCCCTTCGATAATCAAGACGTCCGGTTGATCGATGATATCGAACTTGTCTGGAATGATGTCGTAGACGTCGTGTGAGTAGACTGGTGCTTTGACGTTGTGCTTTCCTGACTTCACTTCGTTTAAGAAGTTAATCAATGACTTCATGTCATAACTTTCAGGGAATCCTTTTCTGTCCATGATGCCACGACGTTTTAATTCAGCGGAATTATACAAGAATCCATCGGTAGTGATTAATTGGATTTTCTTGTCTTCGAAGTATCTTGATAGCAATACTTCCAATAGTCTGGCGGTAGTTGACTTACCAACGGCCACACTTCCGGAAATCCCGATGATAAATGGCACCTTTCTGTCTTGCTTATCCAAAAAGGCGGTCTTGGTCTTTTGCCATTGGTTAAAGTTTTGGGTACATAGGTCCAACAAATGAACGATGGGAATGTAAACGTCGCGCACGTCTTGAATCGAAATCTCATCGTTAAAGGCCTTAATTTGTTTTAGCCCGTCGGTAGTAACGGGAATCGAGCGTAACTTGTATAAGTCCTTCCACTCGTCTTTCTTAAATGCGTAGTAATTGATTGGATCTGACAATTTTACGCCTCCGTTCAAATAAAAGTAGTACGTCCATAATACCACCGAACATCTTAGAAACGACAAAAAAGCGCCTAATCCCTATGGATAGGCGCTTTTATTTGTTACTAATTGCGATTATTGTAAATCATATAAATCGCTAGGCACAACATCAAACAAGTGAGTTGGCTTTCCTTCAGCGATAATTGTTAGTTCATGCATGGCACGAGTACAGATTGTGTAAACCAATTGACGGTCTGCTTCGTCACCAAAATGTTTGTCATCTGCGTCAAACATGACCACAGAGTCAAATTCTAGCCCTTTAGCAAGGTAAGCAGGTATTACTAGGGTTCCAGTAGTCAAACGTTGGTTCTCGGTCTGTATAAGCGTATTTTTTACGTTTCTGTCGTCTAATTGTTCGGATAATAACTTCGCATCAGCCAAAGTTTTGACAATAATGGCAGTTGTATCGTGTTTTTCCTTATCATTATCAATTCTAGCAACTAATTTATCAAGAGCAGCATCCCTATTTTCAACCACTTGCATGACTGGTTTGTCCCCAACACGCGCGAATGATTCGATTTGGCTACCGCCTTCTAGAATGTGCTTAGTGAAGTCAGTGATTTGTTCAGTTGAACGGTATGACTTAGTAAGTTGCACAACGTTAGTCTTTTCAGGATCAAACATGGTTGATAGTTCTGATAGCAATGTATGACTATTTTCATGAGTGAAGATAGCTTGGTTCAAGTCTCCTAATAGGGTGAAACGAGCACGTGGGAAAGTGAACTTCATAAATGCCATTTGGAATGCGGTGTAGTCTTGGACTTCATCAATGAATAGGTACTTGATGTCGGTCTTAGGACGTTTACCTGAGATACGGTCGAATAGGTATAGGTATACTGAAACATCTGACATTGAGATGTGACCGTTCTTCATTTGGTTGATTGAAGCATCAACTGACTTGGTCCAGTCTTCCTTGGTTAGGTCGTACTTGGATAAGTCGATTAGGTTTGGCACGTTTCTTAAGAAGTGCACTAGTTGGTTGTTAACACCTAGGAAACGACCATGGACGATTTGTTTTCTAATACGTTTGAAGGCGCCGATAACGATGTGTCTTGCTAAGAAGTCGAATTCCTTATCAGCATTTTCGAATTCGTCTGGATGTGCATTTTGCACGGCTTGAATTTGTTCTCTACTCAAGTCTTGGACCGCTTGTTCTACCCAAGGCTTCTTCATTTCGACTTTGACACGACGGTTCAAAATCTTAATCAAGCGTTCCTTGGTAGCGTCTAGACGGTTTCTTAGGTTGTAGTTTTCATTGAAACTGTAGTAGATTTCTGCGATTTGTTCCTTTGAAATAAAGATATCGTCTTGGAACTTCAAGTTCTTGAACTTCATGTCTTCACTGTTCAAGTGGTTAGTGTAGGCAGTTTCAGCCTTGAAGAATTCTAGACTGTTCTTTAGGTTGTTGATGTTTCTTAATTTCTTATCTTCTGAATTATCTTCTTCGAAACGTTCTGAAAGAGTTTCAACCTTGAACTTAGGCACACGCAAACTACTGTATTGGTAGTAAGTCATTTGCACCATGTTTTGTTCACCCAATTCAGGCAACACTTGGTTGATGTAATCATTGAACAATTGGTTAGGTGAGAATAATACGACTTGTGCTGAACTTAATTTTCCTCTGTATTGATACAATAAGAAGGCAACACGTTGCAATACCGCAGCTGTCTTACCAGAACCGGCAGCACCTTGTACGAATAACAAGTCTGACTTGGTATCTCTGATAATCTTGTTTTGTTCTCTTTGGATGGTAGTAACGATACTCTTCATCTTGGTATTGGACTTACCATTTAGGTTATCCAATAGCATTTGATCCCCAACCACTTGGTCGGTATCAAAGATGGTTTCAATCTTTCCATCCTTGATTTGGAATTGACGTTTTAAAGTCACGTTTACGGTTTGTTCACCCATTGGTGTGTGGTAGGTCAATTTACCAATTTTGCTATCGTAGTAGATACTCGAAATTGGAGCACGCCAGTCATAAATCAAGTAGTGATCTGGGCTATCGGCAAAAGAACCTAAACCGATATAAATAGTTTCTGCCTTGTGTTCGCCTTCTTCTTCGAAGTCTAGACGAGCAAAGTAAGGACGTTCTTGCATCTTGGCAAGCTTGTCGTATTCCTTAGTTGCATGTTTCCAACTATTTTCACGTTCTTCTAGCATTTGTTGTTGTTGACGAATGGAGACTGATGTTTCCATCATTCCAGAATAGGTACTGGTCTTCAAACGCACATCATTATAGAAGTTTTTATTGATATCGTGTTCATCTTTTTCGGCACGATTAATTTTCTTAACGGCTTCAGCTTTGGCAACTTCGACCTTCGCTAAAACATCATTTAAGTGTTTTTGTTCTTGTTCTTTAATTGATTCAGACATTTGAGCTACGCTCCTATCTTAAAATTTGGTTATTAATTTTAGCACATATATGATAGAAAGAAAAGCAAATCGAGGCTTAACCTAATCTTTTCTCTACGCTTGCCATATATGATAAAATGTAGACATACAAATATGTCAGGAGGTTTTTTCTGATGATTAACATTTATCTTGTTCGTCATGGACAAACTTATTTAAATAAATACAACCGTATTCAAGGAATCGCCAACGCCCCTCTTACTGAAAAGGGAATTGCCGATGCCATTGATGCCGGAAAAAGATTAAGCTCAATTACATTCAATCATGCATATTCCAGTGATATGCCTCGTGCTTTTGATACTGGAAAATATGTATTGCAACAAAATCCCTCAGATATTGAAGAACCTATTGCAGATAAAGCTTTCCGTGAAGAAAACTTTGGTTACTTTGAAGGAAACGATAGTGAAGCTGCATGGCACCAAATTGGTGGACCAGACGGCATGGACAATTACGCCAAGATGATTAGCAAACTAGGTATGGGTGGTACAGCCGATTTAATCGCTGCCCACGATCCATACGGTGATGCTGAAAACAATCAAGACTTATTGAATCGTTTCATCCCTGGCTTAAAGAAAGTCATTCAAAACGCTAACGACGGTGACAACATCATGATTGCGGCTCACGGTACCATCATCAGATGGGCTGTTGACCAATTCAAGGATGACACCATCGATGTTTCCGAACCAATCGAAAACGGCAGTGTTTCAAAATTAGTATCAAATGCTGACGCCAGTGAAATCAGCGTTGAATACTACAACAACTTAAGTGAAAACGTCTAATTAACGTAAAAATAACCGTTACTTAATAAAGTAACGGTTATTTTTTTAGCTGTTTAAGCGATCCTTGTACATTTGAATTTCGTCATCGGCAGCACGAACATAATGGTTAGGAGCAATTTCAACTAACTTACGTTGCTTTCCGTCACTTTCAACACTTGCATCGTAATCGACGATCTTACGTTGTCTTTCAAATTCAGGGTCCGGTACCGGAACAGCTGAAAGTAAACTTCTGGTGTAATCGTGTAATGGATGAGCATATAGTTCATCGGCATCAGCAATTTCTAACATACGACCATAGTGCATAACACCAATACGGTCACTAATGTATTTAACCATTGATAAATCATGGGCAATAAATAAGTATGTTAGCTTACGTTTCTTTTGTAAGTCCTTAAGTAGGTTAACTACTTGGGCTTGGATTGACACGTCCAATGCAGAGATTGGTTCATCAGCGATGATGAACTTTGGTTTAACAGCTAAAGCACGGGCAATCCCAATTCTTTGACGTTGTCCACCAGAGAATTCATGAGGATATCTGTTGGCATGTTCTTTGTTCAAACCAACAGTTTCCAATAATTCTTCGACTTGAGCATCACGGTCAGCCTTGTCTTTGGCTAAGTGGTTAATGTCGATACCTTCGGCAATAATGTCTTTAACCTTCATACGAGGGTTTAATGATGCGTAAGGATCTTGGAAGATGGTTTGGATATCACTTCTGAATTCTTTTTCATCTTTTTTAGTCTTTAGCTTTGAAACATCTTTGCCTTCAAAGATGATTTCGCCACCTGTTGGTTCATACAAATGACTAATTGCACGACCTGTGGTTGTCTTTCCGGAGCCAGATTCACCAACTAGTCCGAAGGTTTCCCCTTCATGGACGTTGAAGGTAATATCATCAACAGCTCTAACTTCGTCTTTACGACCAACGTTAAAGTATTGTTTTAAGTTCTTTACTTCTAAAATTTTGGGTGCATCTTTATCTAACATATTGTCACCACCTATCCTTGTTTAGTCTTTTTAAAGTGTTCTTGACGCTTTACGATGTCAGCTGGTGGAGTTACCTTAGGAGCTCTATCATCTAACAACCATGTTGCTGCGTAGTGAGTGTCAGAAACCTTAAAGAATGGTGGTTGTTCAATTGTGTCAATCTTTAATGCATACTTATTTCTAGCAGCAAATGCATCCCCTACTGGTGGTTCCAATAGGTCTGGAGGAGTACCTGGGATTGATGGTAATACATCTTCGTTGGTATCCAAAGTAGGCATTGATCCTAATAGGCCCCAAGTGTATGGGTGCTTTGGATTGTAGAAGATTTCATCAACAGTTCCGTATTCAACGATTTTACCCGCATACATAACTGCAACACGATCAGCCATACCTGCAACTACCCCTAAATCATGGGTAATGAAGATGATTGAAGTGTTAATCTTGGTTTGTAATTCCTTCATTAATTCCAGAATCTTAGCTTGGATGGTAACGTCCAACGCAGTGGTTGGTTCATCAGCGATTAAGATTTCTGGGTAGTTTACTAACGCAATCGCAATCACGATTCTTTGTCTCATCCCACCAGAGAATTGGTATGGATAGTCATTAATTCGTTCTTCGGCATTAGTAATACCTACTAGTTTTAACATTTCCAAGGCTTTAGCCATTGCTTTTTCTTTGGATAAACCTTGGTGAATCATTAGTGGTTCAGCAACTTGGCGACCAATCTTCATAGTTGGGTCCAATGAAGTCATTGGATCTTGGAAGATTTCAGCAATCTTGCTACCACGTAATTTACTTAATTCTTTTTCGTCTAATTGTAAAATGTCTTGGCCATCGAATTCGATGCTTCCGTCGACAACATCAGCGTTGGTTGCGTTCAAACCCATAATGCTTCGAGTAGTTACTGATTTACCAGAACCTGATTCCCCAACGATTGCTAGGGTTTCACCCTTCTTTAAATCAAAACTAATGTCACGAATGGCTTGAACAGTACCCGCGTAAGTTTTGAAATTAATTGATAAATTTCTAACTTCTAGGATGTTTTCCTTGTTTTCCATTCTTGTCACCTACTCTCTTGATTTAGGGTCAAATGCATCTCTTAGACCATCACCTAAAATGTTGAATGCAATCATTAATAATGAAAGAACGACTGCTGGAACCCACATTTGATATGGTAAGAATTGGAATGACTTTTGACCGTTACTAATCAAAGTACCTAATGAAGCAGCTGGGGCTGGAACCCCAATTCCGATAAATGATAGGAATGCTTCGAAGAAGATTGCACTTGGAATAGTGAACATTGTATTAATGATAATCACTGAAGTTAAGTTTGGTAATAAGTGCTTGAAAGCAATCTTAAATGAACTTTCACCCAGTGAACGTGCAGCTAGCACGAATTCTTGACTCTTTAGTTCAAGTGTTTGTGCACGAACTAAACGAGCCATGTTGATCCAACTAGTAAATGCAATCGCAATGATGATTGCAGGAATACCTGGTTTTAATACCAATAGTAGAAGAATCATAACAACTAGGTTAGGAATTGATAGTAGGATTTCGATGACACGTTGCATGAAAGTATCAACCTTTCCACCAATCCAACCTGAGATAATTCCGTAAGCAACCCCGATAGTTAGATCGAAGAAAGTTGCGACAACGGCGATTAATAGTGAAATTCTAGTACCGAATAATGTTCTTGCGAACAAGTCACGACCTAAGTAGTCACTACCTAACCAGAAGTAATGGTTAGCAGCGGCACCTGTATAGGCGTTAACACGTGCTCCACCTTGCACTAAAGTTCCGTTAAATCCAGGAATGTCAATTCCAGGAATACGTGGTGGTAAGTTGTTTAAGTTTGGATGAGTTGAAATACTGCTGAATGCAGGAATCAATGCTGATCCAAATGATACAACAAATAAGAAAATCAAAATGTATAGTGAAATCATTGCCGCTTTGTTTTTCTTTAGACGACGCCATGAATCCTTCACAAAAGTAAGAGAAGGAGCCGCGATTTTTTCATTATCTAAATGTGCACCATCTGATAATGGTTCAAAGGCGTCTTTTGGTAGTTGTTTTGCTTTATCTGCCATTTTATTCTCTTCCCCCCGCTACTCTGATTCTTGGATCGATTATTCCGTATACGATGTCGGTAATTAATAATACGACACATAATAGGAAACAATACATAACTGTAAGTCCCATGATTGTTGGGTAATCGTTTGTTAACACTGAGTTAACGAATTGTTCACCAATACCTGGAATTGCGAAAATGTTTTCAACAACTAGTGATCCAGTCATGATGTTTACGGCCAATGGCCCGATGATTGTTACCAATGGGATTAAACTATTTCTTAAAGCATGATGGTAGATGATACCGAACTTGCTTAGACCCTTGGCTCTTGCTAGTTCAATGTAGTCTGAACTTAAAACATCAACCATTTCAGTACGTACGAAACGTGCTGATTCGGCTAATGGCATTGCTGCCAATGCTAATGTTGGAAGAATTGTGTATGCAAATCCACTCCAACCGGCGATTGGTAGTAATCCCCACTTCAAAGCAATTACATATTGTAGTAATACTGAGAAGACGAATGAAGGAATTGAAATTCCTAGAATTGAGATGATAGTAGTTGAAGTATCAACCCAAGTACTCTTCTTGATTGCCCCGACAGCACCAACAATGATACCGGCGATAACACCAACAACCATTGCTTGAGCACCCAATAGAAGTGATGGTCCCATACGACTTGAGATTAGGTATGAAACTGGTTGATCACTGAATTGGAATGATGTTCCAAAGTTACCTTGAACGGCGTTCACTAGGTAACTAATGTATTGTTGCCAAACTGGTTTATCCAAGCCGTATTGTTTTAACACCATGTAACGTTCAGCTGGAGAAAGCTTGGCTTCGTTAGTCAATGGAGTCCCTGGCATTAACTTCATTAAGAAGAATGTCACAGTGACAACTATGAATAACGTTAATAACAAGTAGAAAACTCGTTTTGCTAAAAACTTAACCATATTATTTTATCCTCACAATCTTTCAGGGAAAATTCCCCTTTATGTACGGAAGAGTTTTAGATTCGACTACATCCATTATAGTAGCTATCTAAAACTCTTCACAATGAAAAACTTAATTTAATTAGGTTTTACTTCTTTGAAATAGTAGCATCTCTAAAGTCGTAAGGTGAGCCAGTAGGGAAGAATTGTACACCACTTACACGAGGCTTGATAGCTTCAGAAGTTACTTGGTGGTATAGAGGAATAATTCCTTGGTCAGCCATTAATTCTTTTTCAGCATTTACTAGATCGTCCCAACGTTTTGCAGGGTTGTTTGCGTCTACGCCTTCAGCGTTCTTAACGTATTCGTCGTATTTAGCGTTGCTCCACTTACCGTTGTTGTATGAACCATCAGAAGTAAATAGTTGTAGGAATGAAATTGGGTCTGGGAAATCAGCACCCCATGCACTAACAACCATGTCAAATTGACCATTTTGTGAACGGTTTAATCTTGACTTGAATGGAATGTTTTGTGCGGATACCTTTAGGCCAGGTAGTTTTTCTAGAGCAGTTTGTAGGAATTCAGTAGTCTTCTTACCGTTATCAGTGTCATCAGATAGGATTGAGTAGTTAACTGACTTCTTACCAACTTCTTTTAGACCCTTAGCCCATAGTTTCTTAGCTTCTGCTAAGTTGTAAGTTACACCAGTCTTAGTTCCAGCGTATTCAGTAAAGTCTTTACCGTTACGTTTTGACATGTCTGGTGATACGTAACCTACAGCTGAGATTGAACCGTCACCTAAAGTGTTCTTAGTGTATTCATCACGGTCAATTGCTAATGAGATAGCTTTTCTAATGTTTGCGTTCTTAAAGATAGGATCTTTCTTTTCGTTTAATTCGATGTAGAAAGTTGATGCTTGTTTTTGTGAATGGAATTCGCTTGAATTCTTGTACTTAGAAACTTGTTGTGCACCTGATAATGCAGTTTCATCAAGTTCACCAGTTTCATATTGGTTTAATGAAGTGTTGGCATCGTTTTGAACGTTGAACTTAACACCAGCAACCTTAATCTTGCTTGCATTGTAGTAGTCCTTGTTCTTAACTAAAGTCCATGAGTTGTTTGTACCAGTCCATCCTTCAACCTTGAATGGTCCGTTGTATACCATGTCCTTACTTGATGTACCGTAAGCTGAACCGAACTTCTTAACAGCTGATTCGCTTTGTGGTAAGAATGGTGCCATGGTTACTAAGTACTTGAAGTAATCTTGAGGTTTGTCTAATGTAACTACAACTTTGTAATCACCGTCGGCTTTGATACCTAATGATGAAACAGGTGCCTTACCCTTACCGATCGCATCAGCGTTTGCAACGTTGGAGAATAGGTATGAGTATTGTGAAGCTGTCTTAGGGTTTACAGTACGTTGCCAACCGTAGACGAAGTCTTTGGCAGTTACGGGCTTACCATCACTCCATTTTGAATGACGTAAGTTGAATGTATATGTCTTACCGTCTTTTGATACCTTGTAACTTTCGGCTACACCAGGTTTTACCTTGTTGTTAGCTGCGTTAACTAATAGTCCTTCATTACTATTGTTTAACGCACCAAAACTAACTGTATCGGTTGCTTTTGAAGCATCCAATGTTGGTAATTGAGAACTGGTTTGCCAGTTAATATACTTACTTGTGGATTCTTTTGAAGAATTACCACAAGCTGCTAGTAGGAATGCTGATGCTGCACCAACAACCCCTAGCTTTACTACGGATTTCATTTTCATTTCCAAATACCCCCAATTTCCTTACTAAAAAGTTTTTGTTTAAAAGGATTGAGAAAATGATACCACCTTCTCATTATAAAATGCAATACTTTTTCTAATTTAATTCTAATTTAGTTGAATCTTTTTAATCTCAAAAGTAAAGAAAACGTTAAGATATCAAGCCGGATGAATGATTTAGATAATCTAATCATTATAAAAGACACACTCATAATTCTATTAAAACTCTCTAATTTTTATTCGATTTTCTTTTTTTATAACCATTCTTATTAATGATACGTAAATGGTATAATGGATAAAAATAACAAGGAGGTATTCATTTGGATACAGAACAACAAACTGCCGTTATCATCGGTTTAAACCTAGACAATGAGCAATTCGAGTACTCAATGACTGAATTAGCTGCCTTAGCTGAAGCTAATAACCTAGAAGTTGTGGCTCGTCTGGTTCAAAAGCTAGATCATCCCGATAAAGCCACATACTTCGGTAAAGGTAAAGTTGAGGAACTAAAGATGACCGTCTTAGACAAAGACGCTGACATGGTCATTGTTAACGATGAACTATCACCTAGCCAAATCAGAAACTTAGAAAAGCAAACAGAAACAAAAATCATCGACCGTACTGGTCTAATTTTGGAAATCTTTGCCAACCGTGCCAGAACTCACGAAGCCAAACTGCAAGTTCAATTGGCCAAGTTGCAATACCAACTACCACGTTTGCACACCAGTGCTAGCCAACGACTAGATCAACAAACTGGTAGCGGTGGTGGTGGATTCACCAACCGTGGTTCCGGTGAATCTCAACTGGAATTAAACCGTCGTGTGATTGAAAAAGATATTTCTCACATCAAACAAGAACTAAAGGACATCCAAAAATCAGACTTAACCCAAAGAAAGCAACGTGATGGTAAAAACATCCCTACTGTTGCTTTGGTGGGATACACCAATGCAGGTAAGTCGACCATCATGAACCAACTGGTTAATCGCTACGGTGAAAACCAAGAAAAGCAAGTAATGGTTAAAAACATGTTGTTTGCCACCTTGGATACCAGCGTTAGAAAACTAATTTTCGACGACAACAAGACCATGTTGTTATCTGATACCGTTGGTTTCGTAAGTAAGTTACCTCACCAATTGGTAAAGGCCTTCCGTTCGACTTTGGCTGAAGCTGCCAACGCAGACTTATTGGTCCAAGTAGTCGACGAAGCCGATGAAAATAAGGAACTAATGATGAAGACCACTGAACAAACGTTGAAGGAAATCGGGGTCGAAAACATCCCAATGATTACCGTCTTCAATAAAGCCGACATCTTAGACGAACCCCGTCCACAACGTGCCGGTGACAACCTAATCATGGCAGCTCTAGAAGAGGACTCCATCGATGAATTAGTTCAAATCATTAGAGAAAACAGTTACAAGGATTATGTCACCGAAGAATTTTTAATTCCGTTTGATAAAGGTGACATCGTCAACTACCTAAACACTAAGGCCAACGTGCTTTCAACCGAATATGTCGCTGAAGGAACCAAGGTCAAAGCTGAACTAACCGCTGTTGACAGCGAGCGATTTAAACAATATCTTATTAACAACTAACTATTTTATAAGGATGTGATGAGGTATCGACAATCAGCTAACCGCAAAAGCAGCAATCAAAGATAGTATTCCCACCATGTTTGGCTACATCGGAATCGGTCTCGCCTTTGGGATTATCGGGAAATCCCTTGGCTTTAGCCCCTGGCTAGTCGCCATTTTGTCATTGACCGTCTATGCTGGATCAGCGCAATTCATTTTGGTATCAATGATGGCTTTACACAATCCAGTTTTCTCGATTGTGCTAGCGATTTTTCTGGTCAACTCCAGAATGATCCTAATGAGTATTACCACTGCACCATATTTCAAAAACGATTCGATGCTCAAAAACATCTTAATTGGATCTTTTTTAACCGATGAGAGTTTTGCGTTGGGTATGAATAAGGTCAACTATACTGATAATCAGTTAACGTTTACCTGGTTCAATACCGCCAACATCGTTTCTTACTTAACTTGGGCCGGTGCCTCATTTGTAGGAGCTGTAGCCGGTAGTTTCATTCATGATCCATACGCAATTGGGTTAGACTTTGCCCTTGTCGCAATGTTTATAGGGCTACTTTACTTACAAGTGATTGCCAAAAACGGTATGCCATTGAAATTAAAACTACTGATGATTTTAATCACCTTCATCATGGTATTTATTGGATTAATCTTTATTCCAAGCAACCTATTAATCCTACTAGTAACACTAATTACTTGTCTGATTGGAGTGATTATCAAACATGTCTTCTTTTAATTTCGTCCTACTAACCGTGATTGGATGTACGCTAGTTACCTGGTTGTCACGTGTGATGCCGTTCATCCTATTAAAGAAATTCAAACTATCGAAACCAGTTGAAGAGTTTTTAAGTTTCGTCCCCATCGTGATCATGGCAACGTTGTGGTTCTCACAACTATTCGTCCAACACCTGGGCCACTTACCTTCCATCAACTGGGAAAACCTAATCGCATCAATCCCATCAGTTATTGCTGCAATCATCACCAAGAGTTTATTGGTGGTCGTGATTGTCGGAATTATCTCATTAGCAATCATTCGATTAATATAAATAAAAAGACCTAACTTCATGTTAGGTCTTTTTTTAGTTTGTTTTGATTAATTCGTCAACTTGGTTTTGCGCTTTTTGCCAATCATTATTCTCAATGATAGTAGCTACATCTTTTAAGTTGTCTGGGATTTCAATATCGCGTTTGTATTCGTTACTGCAAATTCGTTGATTAACACGTTCGATATCATCACCGCGTTTAATCATTCGTTCGCGTAAGATAACTGGGTCGTTGACTTGGACAAACCAGACGATTGCTTGATCACCTAGTTTTTTCTTATATGTAGCTGCCCCTAATGTATCTAAGACAATAATTGCTAAATCATTTTTGGCCCATGCTTCGTTAATGCCCTCCATTGAGGATCCGTACTTAGCATGTGAATATTCAACGTGTTCCAATAAATGCAATTGATTAAATGATTCGTTATTTTCAAAATAATAATCAATACCATTTTGTTCACCATCTCGTGGTGCTCTTGTGGTATGTGTAATTACTTTAGCTGCGTGGTACTTGTCAATCACGTAGTCGCGAAGAGAAGTCTTACCACTTCCCGCCGGACCGGTAATCACTATTAATTTCTTTGCATCCATTGGCTATCCCAGCTTTTCTACGATGTATTCGTTAGTATGTTTCAAAATGTCTTTTAGATTATCAAAGGTAACGGTCTTCATTGCTTCGTCAAATGGAGCCCAGACATAGTCGCTGATTTCTTCAGCCTGTAGCGTCACTTTATCACTATCGACTTGAGAAGTATAGAAAGTAACCACTTTATGGTGACCGTTTTTCATGTCATAGTTTGCATCAATACTAAATTCGGTATCAATGGTGGCATCAATGCCAGTTTCTTCCTTAATTTCTCTAATAGCTGCTTGTTCTAGCGTTTCATCGCCTTCAACGTGACCCTTAGGAAAGCCCCAGAAGTCACTAGTAGCACTTTTTTCTAATAGGTAGACTGGTTTGTTATCAACTACGCGGTACACGATGGCACCTCCGTCAATCTCTGTTACCATAATCATCCCTCCACATTTGATTTGCTATCATTATATCATTTTGCTAGATTATCATTAAGTATTTATCAGTAAAACTGAATAGATGTTTTGCTTAATCTGATATAATGAAAGCAAACCTATACATAAGTTAGGAGAATAATTATGAAAAATCATCAATATGCAATTGCTGATTACAATTTAAAAGTTGCTAAGAACGAATTACGAGCTATTCATTTCTTAGACGAAGAAACTGATAAAATTGACAACCCATCAGCACTATTAAAACACTTCTTGATGACTTACTTTTTAGATTCACAAAGTTTAGCCATTCGAGGACAAAAAATCTCACAAATCATGGCTAGTTTCGAAGATGACGCACTAACCTACCTAGACAAAAACGCGCCACTATCCAAGATTGCGTTTTACAACATTGCGTTACAACTTCTACAATTCACAGTCGGTGAAGACTTCTTAATCGATAACTCAATCACTAAGATGCAAACCCTAAACCTACCAGTCGCCGACGTTCATGATCCAATGAACCTATACGACGTGATTTGTGCATGGTATCTTCTACTAAATACCCACACTAAATACGGTGTAACTTTAATCGACTACCTAGCCGGTGAAGGCTACTTCGCGCAAAACTACAACCAATTCGACAAGCCACTTATCTTCAATGGTAAGAGTATGCCGGTCTATGACACTAACGACCTAATTCGCGAAGTTGTCTATGTTGAAGCCCCAATGGACACCGACAACGACGGTAAGTTAGACCTACTAAAGACTGAAATCGTTCGTCCAAAGGAAAGCAACAAGAAAGCCGTTCCGGTCATCTTTACCGCTAGTCCTTACAACCAAGGCACCAACGATGCCGACGGAGAAAAGTTAACCCACAACGTTAACCTAGGTCTTAAGCACAAAGAACCCAACACTGTATCTCTATCAGACATCAGTAAGAAGGAAAAAGAACCAGAACTACCTGCCGCACGTAACGTTGAAGGTAAGACTAGAAAGGCTGAACAAACATTTAGCCGTGAACAATCATACACTCTAAACGATTACTTCTTAGCTCGTGGATACGCCGTTGTCTACTCCGCTGGTATCGGTACTTACGAATCAGACGGTTTTAGAACCACTGGTGATAAGTATGAAACCATCTCAGCAACTGCCGTTATCGAATGGCTTGCCGGCAACCGTGTTGCATTTACCAACCGTACTGACAACAATCAAATCGAAGCCTACTGGTCAAATGGTAACGTCGCAATGTCTGGTCGTTCATACTTAGGTACCTTACAAATTGCTGCTGCCACAACTGGTGTTGCTGGATTAAAGGCCTGCCTAGTTGAAGCCGCTATCTCTAGTTGGTATGACTACTACCGTGAAAACGGACTAGTCATGGCACCCGGTGGTTTCCAAGGTGAAGATGCCGATGTATTAGCTGCCGAAACTTACAGTCGTAAGAAATCCGCTGCCGAAGACATCAAGAACGAAAAGAAATGGGAAATCCATTTAACCAACATCACTAACGAACAAGATCGAGAATCTGGTGATTACAACGCCTTTTGGGACAAGCGTAACTACCTAAACGACGCTAAGAAGATTAAGGCTGACATGTTCTTCATTCACGGTTTAAACGACGAAAACGTCAAACCAATTAATGTCGCAAACATCTGGCATGCCGTTGACCCATTAAACATCTCAAAGAAGATGATTTTACACCAAGGTCAACACATCTACATTAATGCATTCCAATCACTTGATTTCACTGACATGGTCAACCTATGGTTCACCAACAAGTTAATGGAAGTTGAAAACGACGCCGACAACCTAATCCCTAACATCTTGGTCCAAGACAATGCGACCGACCAAAACTGGTATGCAATTGATGAATTCGACGAAGATGAAAACCTAAAACGTTTTGAATTAGCTAAACCATCAGATGATTCTGAAGTCGCTGACGACAAGGTTAGTTTCTCAGACTCACTAGACGAAAAGGACTTTGAATCATACTGCAATGACGTCAACAAGTGGGAAAACGACTTGGTAATTGGTGGAAGCGATGCTCCTATCAATGACAACCGTGTCGTCTTTACCTTCGACAGGCTTCTAAAGGATGTCACTATCAACGGTAAGGCACACATCCACTTGACCGCATCATCTTCAAAAGACTTCGGTATGCTAAGTGCCCAACTAATCGATTTAGGTGAAGACTTCAGATTAAACGCTCAACCAGAATCTGTTGACCACGCTAGGATTCAATTAGGCTACCTATGGCGTGAAGACAACCTTCGCGAATTCAAGATGAGTCGTAAGAAGACTCCATTTAAGAAGATTGCTGAAGGTCATATCAACATGCAAAACAGGAACAACGCTTACCAAGTAAGTGATCTAAAGGCTGATGAATTCTACGAAGTTAACTTTGATTTACAACCAAATGTCTACAAGGTTAAGGCTGGTCACCAACTAGCTGTTGTTATCTATGCAACCGACTTTGACAAGTCAATTCGTGGTAACCAAGATGTGAAGTACACCATCGATTTATCAGACTCAGCGGTTGAACTACCCTTCAACAAGGACTAATATTAATAATAATTTAGATTGAAACGAGGGATTGTCATGAAACAACAAACAAAAATTATCACTTTAGATAATGGCTATCATTTATGGACCCACACTTCTGGAGAAGGTAAGATTAAATTACTTGCCCTACACGGTGGCCCTGGTGGAACCCACGAATACTGGGAAGACTCAGCTGACCAATTGAAGAAACAAGGTCTAGATGTTGCCGTTACCTACTACGATCAATTAGGTTCATGGTATTCCGATACCCCTGATTTTTCAGACCCTAAGATTGCTGACAAGATTTTAACTTACGACTACTACGTTGACGAAGTTGAAGAAGTTAGACAAAAATTAGGTCTAGATGACTTCTACTTAATTGGTCAATCTTGGGGTGGTGTGTTAGTTCAACTATACGCACAAAAATACGGTGACCACCTAAAGGGTGCCATCATCTCATCAATGGTCGATGACATTGATGATTACACTAAGCACTTAGACGAAATTCGTGAAAAGGAATTCGCTCCTGACGAATTAGCATTCATGAAGAAGTGCGAAGCCGAAAACGACTACGACAATCAACGTTACCAAAACGATGTTGATCAACTAAACAAGGGTTACATCGACCGTAAGCAACCATCTAAGTTGGAACACCTAATCGGCGTATCCAACACTGATATTTACAACAAGTTCCAAGGTGACAACGAATTCGTTATCACTGGTAAATTAGGTGAATGGCACAACACTGATCACCTATCAGAAAACCATGTCCCTACCCTAGTTACCTTCGGTGAACATGAATCAATGCCTGTTGAAACTGGTAAACGTATGGCTAAGATGATTCCAAACGCTAAGTTTGTATCAACTCCTAATGCCGGTCATCATCACATGATTGATAATGCCCCAGTTTACTACGATCATTTAGCTACTTTCATTCGTGAAGTGGAAAACGATACATTTAATAAGTAATAAAAAAGCCCTACGGGGGCTGAAAAAAGAACCCGACTGGTTCTGAAAAAAAGCCCACGGGGTCTGAAAAAAGAACCCACTGGGTTCGAAAAAAAGACCTACTAGGTCTTTTTTTTATATTATTTTTAATGTTTTCGTGGTATAACTATCTTTAATGAATTAAAGGAGTTCATCAAAATGCAAAACGTCTATAATATCGTATTGAATCGAACCAATAGCAACAGCGTTGAACGATTCATCAACCTATTCAGAGAAGGCGCAATTATCCTTGTTGTCCTTGAAATCTTTGGATATCGAGTACCGTCTTTTCTAACCAACTCAATGAATAACTTCCTATTAAGTATCTTCTACTTAATTACAAGTTACAAAATTCCATTAATCTGTTTCATTCTATTGTGCGGATTATTCCTAGTATCAGAAGCTTCGATGCACCATCGATATCTCGATAACCTGCATCATAATTTCTGGCGCCAACTAATCAAGCTATACAAATACGTGTGGATTATCGTCTTCACCGTTTGTTTGCTTGCTACTAACTTGGAAAGTCTAATCGACTTCAAGTTCATCGTCGAAGCAAGATCTTATGCAGCGGGTTCTGATTTTTGGCAAACCCTATTTAGAAACTGCTTCGCCCTATTCATGTTCTTCTTAAACATTTACTGGTTCTTAGTTTACTTCTGTAACAGCGATAACGCCCTTGCAGAAAAACATCCCCGTCAAAATCAATTGAATTCCAAGGGATACATCAAACTATCAAAACGTGAATTGGAATTCTCCAACCAACACGTTTACCTCCAAATATACGTAAGAAATAATGAATCACAGGCCCTAGATGATATTAAAGAATACTTTTTGGTTAAACAGGTAAATTATCGAAACGACCGTCAACACAAAGAAGATATCACCATCATCAGTCAGTTTGCCTCATACAGTGACGCTAAGAACTTTATGAATGACTACGCTGACGAACCAAGTAACTTTATGTAAAAAAAGAACCTACCATGATATGGTAGGTTCTTTTTTGGGTTTAAAACAAACTAATTAAAATAAATAAAGCGAAACAGGAAGCTGTTATGACACTGTATCTCGTATCGATCAATTGGCCATCGTCAATGTATAAATTGCGACCGCCGAAGAATAATACTAAGGCGATGAAAATAATTTTGACGGTTAACCATTCAATACATATAAGCGCCCAAATCAACATCATAATATCTGCGATTATCAGCCATACTTTTCGACTATTATAGATGTTGTCCGCCTCCTTATTACAATTAGTTATTTACTTGTCCTTGTGCTTTGGCTATTTCGTCGGCATCCCTTAGACTTAGTTTTTCAACATCTAAGACCTTGTCCACTAGTCCATTATAGAAACTAGTTTCGTGAGATACGATGATTGCATTTCCTGGGAAGTTGTTAATTGCGTGTTTTAGTGATTCTTTGGTTTCATCATCCAAGTGGTTAGTAGGTTCGTCCATGATCAAGAAGTTAGATGGAGTGAATTCCAACATCGCTAGCTTAACCTTTGTTTGTTCTCCCCCGGATAATTCACCAATTGGCTTAGAAGCATTTGCTGAATCCAAACCACACTTAGCAAGTTTTGTTCTGATTTCTTTTTGTTCCAACTTAGGGAACTTGTTTTGAATGATTTGCATTGGAGTTTCATTATTGTTGCTCCATACCAAATCTTGGCTAAAGTAACTAACCTTAGCTGATGGTGAGAATGTTGCCTTTCCACCCTTTGGTTCTAGGATTCCTAGAATGGACTTGATTAGAGTTGACTTACCAACCCCGTTAAATCCTTGGAAACCAACCTTTTCATCAGTATTAACTGAGAAGCTAACTGGTTTTAGTAATGGTTTGTCATAACCAACTGATAGTTCGTCGACAACCAATGCATTTTGTGAACCAGTGTCTTCATATGGGAAGTTAAATGATGCGTGGATGTTAGTCGAAGGTGGATCAACCAATTCCATATGTGATAGCATCTTTTCTCTTGATTTAGCCATTGTTGATTTTGAACCGGCCTTGTTCTTTCTAATGAAGGCTTTGGCCTTTTCAATTTCAACTTGTTGCTTATCGTATTCTCTTTGTTGAACCATTTCACGTTCAGCCTTTTGACGCATGGCTGACTTGAAGTCACCACGGTACTTGGTAATCTTACCAAAGGCGATATTTACGATACAGTTAGTAACGTTTTCCAAGAAGTCGTAATCATGGGAAATTACCATTACGGCACCGTCAAAACCATTGATGTAGTCTTCCAACCACGCAATGTGGGCAACGTCTAGGTAGTTAGTAGGTTCATCAAGTAAGATAACGTCTGGATTTTCTAGAATTAATTTAGCTAGGATAATCTTTGAACGTTGTCCACCTGACATGTTGGTGATTTGTTGATCACGTTTGACATCATCTAGACCTAAACCGGTGATTACTCGTTCAATTTCGGTCTCAATATCATAGAAGCGTTTTGCTTCTAGTTCTTCTTGAATTCTTCCCGCTTGTTCTAATAACTTGTCATCAAAGTTTTCTGCATATTGTTCATACAATTCTTGCATGTGCTTTGATTTATCGTATAGGTCTTGATAAGCAGTGTGTAAGAAATCAATCAATGTCATTCCTTCTGGAATATCGGCGTATTGGTCCAAGTAACCAACGCTTACATTGTTTTGCCACTTCACTGAACCTGAAATTGGCAATTCCACTCCGGTAATAATCTTAATCAAAGTAGATTTTCCTACCCCGTTTTGTCCAACAATTCCCATATGTTCACCCTTATTAAGGGTAAAACTTGCTTCATCGTATAGTTTTTTGTCGGCAAAACCCATACTGATATCTTTAACATCTAATAAAGCCACAGTCTTTTTCTCCTTTTTTCTATTCCGTACTTATATATAATTACAAAATTAACACATTTTAGGACTAAACGTCAATTTTTCGGCGTTTTCAGCAACATTAAATCGTTGCAACTCCGTCGATAATGGTATAATTGATTGTGTAAAAATTTAAAAAAGGAATGATCATAATGAAGGTCAAAGATATTGACCATATTACAATCTTTGCCAATGATTTAAAGCTATGCATGCGTTTTTACCATGAAGTTTTAGATCTTCCAATCGTTGAATTCACAGATGACAGACTTGAATTTCAACTTGGCAAACAAAAACTAATCTTCCTTCAAAATGACAGTGACGATAATGTCCCGGAAAATCCTACGCCGGGTTCATCTAAATTCTGCATCATTGTGAAGGACTCATTAACGGACTTAAGTGCCCATTTAGCCAACTATGGTGTTACCATCATCGATGGACCCAAAAAGGTTCATGGTTCCAATGGACCAATGAATTCACTTTTCATAAATGATCCAGAAAAAAATGTAATTGAGATTTGTGAATATTAATTAAGAATTATAATCAATATCACACTTTTTTTAATTAATTTTAAGTGCTAACAAACGTTATTATTATGCCCAATAAGCAGCAAAAACTGTGTCATGGTAGGTCTTTAAACATTTTACATGGACATGGATTTTTGTTAGTATACTCAAAGACCATGAAAGGAGTTTTATGAAAAAAAATAAGAAATCAAGAAAAGTAGGTTTATTTCAAATTGTAATGTTGGGACTTAGTTCCATTATTGGTTCAGGTTGGTTATTCGGTTCATGGGAAGCTTCCCGTGTTGCTGGTCCAGCTGCTATCATCTCATGGGTAATCGGTGCTATTGTTATCGGTGCTATCGCCTTTAACTATATCGAACTAGGTTCAATGTTCCCCGAAAGTGGTGGTATGAGTAAGTACGCTCAATACACCCACGGGTCTCTATTAGGTTTTATTGCTGCCTGGTCTAACTGGGTATCATTAGTTACCTTGATTCCAATCGAAGCCGTTGCCGCAACCCAATACATGGGTTCATGGCCATGGAAATGGGCTCACTGGACTCACGGTTTTATCGTAAATGGAGAAATTTCTAATCTAGGTTTATTTGTCGTTTTTCTTTTCATATTAGTCTTCACGCTATTAAATTATTGGTCTGTTAATTTACTAGCTAAATTCACTAGTTTCATTTCAATTTTCAAACTAGGAATTCCGCTACTTACTATCATCATGTTACTCCTATCAGGATTCCATGGTGGAAACTTCGCATCACAAGGTTTCATGCCTTATGGTAGCGCTGCTATTTTCTCAGCAACAACAGCTTCAGGAATTATTTTCTCATACAATGCCTTCCAAGTTGTTATTAACATGGGAAAAGAAATTAAGAACCCTAAACGTAATATCGCTTTAGGTATTACAATTTCATTGGCTATTAGTATTGTTATCTACGTTGCACTTCAATTTACATTCATTAGTGCCGTAGAACCATCAGTACTTGCCAAGGTAGGTTGGCATGGTATCAACTTCGAATCACCATTCGCCGACTTAGCAATTATGTTAGGCCTACACTGGCTTGCCGTATTGCTATACTTTGACGCATTCATTTCACCATTTGGTACAGGAGTTTCATTTGTTGCTCAAACAAGTCGTACTCTTGCTGCCATGGTACAAAATGAACACATGCCTAAGTTCTTAGGTAAAATTAACGAACGTTGGGGTGTTCCAAGAATTGCGATGGTTGTTAATATGATCATCTCTGTTCTATTAGTTGCTCTATTCAGAAGTTGGGGTACACTTGCTAGTGTTATTTCTACTTCAACATTGATTGCATACTTAACTGGTCCAGTTACAGTAACATCATTGAGAAAGATGGCACCTAATTTCAAACGTCCAATTCGTATGAGAATGCTACAATTTATGGCACCTTTCGCCTTTGTATTAGCTAGTTTAGCTGCTTACTGGGCAATGTGGCCAACAACCGTTAAGGTTATCGTAGTTATTCTATTAGGTCTTCCATTCTACTTCTACTTTGAATGGAAAACTGACTGGAAAAAGACAAAGAACCAATTTGCCGGTAGTTTCTGGATGATTGGTTACCTAATCTTCATCTCAGTAATGTCATACGTAGGTTCAGCACCATTTGGTGGTCAAAACTGGATTCCATATCCATTGGACTTCGTTGTGATTATTATTGTTTCCCTAGCTTTCTACAGATGGGGAATTTCCAGTTCAATGGTAAGTACTGATCTTCATAATGCTAAAGTGGTCAATGACCAAATCAATCTAGACGCATATGAAGATGAACCAACTGACGAAAATAAAGAAGACAAATAAAGCATAAGAACACCAAATGGTGTTCTTTTTTATTTGCTCTATGTTTTATTTCTTGACAATTGTAATTCTTAAACTTAAAATGAACTTAACTTAAATTGAGAGGAGAAAGAACCAATGAAGAATATTTTATCAACAAGTCTAAGTTCTCGTTGGCAAAGCTGGTGCCTATAGGTCGCATTACTAGTATAGATGCGACTTATGATGCAATCATTAAGCGCATCTGTACCGGCTTCTTTCTCACGAATAAATAAGCCTGTGCGGATATGATTCGAACACCACAGGCCATAAGAACGGGTAACCTGTAGTGTCTTGGGTTATCCGTTTTTTTATTGCATTTATTTACCATTTTAAGCTTTATGACAAAAGGAGAATGAGTTATGAAAAGACTTTATACAGTCATTTTTGTCCTGGTCGTCTTACTAGGATTTGGTTTTTACCAAGAAAAACAACCACACAAGATCAGTCGTGATCACACCCCTACTGTTGGGATTTTACAACTTACAGAACATCCCGCTTTAGACGCAATCCATAAAGGAATTATCGATGGATTAAAAGAATCTGGTTACACTCCAGGTAAAAACATCAATATTGATTTTCAAAACGCAGAAGGTGATCAAGGAAACTTAAAGACAATGAGTTCTAAGTTTGCAACCGAAAACGTCGACATGTCAATCGGTATCACCACCCCATCAGCGCAAGTACTAGCTAATACAGTTAAAAACGCACCGCTTATTCTAGGTGCGATTACTGACCCTAAGTCAGCTGGCTTGGTTGATTCGAACGAACACCCCGGACGCCAAGTTACAGGTGTTTCAGATTTTCCTCCAATGAAGGAAGAATTAAAGCTAATCAAAGAAATTATGCCTAATCTACATACTCTAGGGGTAATTTACACATCAAGTGATGATTCAGCTACATCTCAATATCATCAATTCGTAGAACTATGCAAGAAAGAACACGTTAACGTTAAGGGATACTCAATTTCAAACACTAACGACTTAAACCAAGTTGCCACTCAAATGGTACAAAACGTTGATGCTGTCTACGTACCAAATGACAACACCGTTGCTTCAGCAATCCAAACACTAGTAAACGTTGCTAACACTAAGAACGTTCCAGTCTTTCCTACTGCTTCAACTGTTGTTAAGCAAGGTGCTTTAGCTACCATTGGTTTAAACCAATACAAGCTGGGTGTCCAAACTGGTAAGATGGCTGCTCGTGTTCTAAAGGGTGCTAACCCAGCCGACATGCCTATCGAAAAGCTAAGTCATGGTGACCTAGCAATCAACTTAGGCCAAGCTAAGAAACTTGGTATCAAGATTCCTGACTACCTAATTAAGGAAGCCAAAAGAAAAGGAGTGATTTACAAATGAGTTTAATTATTTCAGCAATCGGACAAGGACTATTATGGTCCGTAATCGGAATTGGTCTTTACCTAACATTTAGAATTCTAGACTTCCCTGATATGACCGTTGAAGGAACTTTCCCAATGGGTGCTGCAACAGCCGTTACGGCAATTGCTCATGGTGTCAATCCTGTTTTAGCTACCATCCTCGCCTTCTTAGTTGGATGTGTCGCTGGTCTTGTTACCGGTCTTTTATACACTAAAGCAAAGATTCCTGTACTACTTGCCGGAATCTTAGTAATGACTGCTTCATATTCAATCGATCTTCGAATCATGGGTAAGCCCAACCAATCACTATTAGGGCTTCCTACGTTACTAAGTGGTAAGTTTCTACAATCATTACCACCTTACTTCGATGGTGTATTCGTTGGTTTCATCGTCATCACCGTCGTAACTTTAATCCTTATTTACTTCCTACAAACTGATTTAGGTCAAGCCTTCATCGCCACTGGTGATAACGAAAACATGGCCGAATCACTAGGTATCAACACCGACAACATGAAAATCATGGGTGTGAGTGTATCTAACGGACTAATCGCCTTAGGTGGTGCTTTAGTTGCTCAAAACAACGGTTACTCAGACGTTAACATGGGTATCGGTATCATCGTTGTTGCCTTAGCATCAATCATCATTGGTGAAGTTATCTTCGGTGACTTAACCATGAACCAACGTCTTGTTGCCGTAATCGTCGGTAGTATTTTATACCGTCTAGTATTACTACTAGTGCTACAACTTGGTTTCAATGCCAACGACTTGAACTTAATCTCATCAATCCTACTTGCGATTTTCATGGGTCTTCCCGCATTCGAAAGTCGCTTCCATCTAAAACATGTCTTAAAGAGGGGGCTAAAAAATGACTAAGACAATCTTTCAATTAAAAGATGTCGTAAAGACCGTTAACGAAGATACTCCAGAAGAATTAAACATCTTAGATCATGTTGACCTAGATATTCATGAAGGAGACTTCATCACCATCTTAGGTTCCAACGGTGCTGGTAAATCAACGTTATTCAACACCATTGGTGGTAACCTTCGCCCTACTGCTGGTAAGGTTATCTACAAGGATAAAGACATTACTAACATGTCAGTTGTTAAACGTACATCATTTTTAAGCCGTGTCTTCCAAGACCCTAAGCTAGGAACTGCTCCTCGTATGACAGTTGCCGAAAACCTATTGCTTGCTGAAAAACGTGGTGGTCACCATCACCTAATACCTCGTAAACTAAAGGGTGAAATGAAACGTTTCAAAGACATCACCGCTAAGATGAACAACAACTTAGATCATCGTTTAAACACTGCGACTGGTAGTCTATCTGGTGGTCAACGCCAAGCTTTGAGTTTTCTAATGGCAACCATTAAAAAACCTGGCATCTTACTACTAGATGAACATACCGCTGCTTTGGATCCTAAGACATCCCAAAACCTAATGGACATCACTGATGAAACCATTAAGGAACAAAACCTAACCTGTCTTATGATTACCCACCACCTAGAAGATGCATTGAGGTATGGAAACCGCCTATTGGTACTTCACCAAGGAAAGATTTCATACGACATTTCAGGTGAAGACAAACAAAAGCTAACCAAAGAAGAATTACTTACATTCTTCAACGATATTCAATAAAAAAAGAAGGCATCATTTGATGCCTTCTTTTTGTTTAGCTTATTTTTCGTAAATTTTGACAAGTCCTTGGGTTCCGTCATCACCTAATTGATAATCGTTAACCATCTTGTCGTATAATTGTTTAGCTAATTTGGTAGCTGGTAAATCAATGTGCATTTCTTCAGCACCTTGTAAGGCGATTCGTAAGTCCTTCAAGAAGTGCTTAGCTGAAAATCCAGGCTTAAAGTCACCCTTCAATACACGTGGGCCATAGTTATCTAAGCTCCAGTTATCTGCACTACCACTTGAGACGGTATCCATCATTGAACCTAAGTCCAATCCGGCAGCCTTACCGTATTCGTACATTTCGACCATTCCAGTCATTGTACCTGCAATCATGATTTGGTTTGCCATCTTAGTATGTTGACCCTTACCGGCACCACCAAATAGTTTTACTTGGCTGCCCATGGTATCTAGAATTGGTTTAACCTTATCAAAGGTTTCTTGATTACCACCAACCATGATGGTTAAGGCACCCTTTTTTGCACCAACATCACCACCGGATACGGGGGCATCCAATGTTTCGATACCCTTCTTTTGGCCTTCAGCAAAGATTTCTTCGTCTAATTTTGGTGTTGAAGTGGTCGAATCAATCAAGATGGTGTCTGAATCGGCGCCCTTGAATAATCCGTTATCACCAAAGTAAATTTCTTTTACGTCATCAGGGAAACCAGCAATTGTGATCACAACATCTGAAGATTGTGCGATTTGTTCAGGCGTATCTAACCACTTAGCACCGTTATCGATGACGCTTTGCGCGTGAGCCTTGGTACGGTTAAATACGTTTACCTCATATCCTGCTTTCAATAAATTATTAATCATTGAGGAACCCATTACACCGGTTCCGATAAATCCAATTGTCATGTTTCATCCCTCCTTAATTAAAACACTATAGCTATTTATCGATATCTTCAAACATTTAGCTTAATTCCTATCAGGTTCAATATTTGTTATAATATAAGTGCAAATCTTTTTTCCGAATGGAGGATTATTATTATGAATAATGGTGACAATGACAACCGTATTCGTAAATATACTTTCGATGATACATTTATGAACTCCGAAAATAATCAGTCAAATTCAAATCACATTTGGCCAATTATTATCTTTATCGTCGTTGTGGCAGCGTTAATCTTAGGCGGAGTAAAAGCCGTTACCTACTTCACTAGCAGCCATGACAATCAAGCCACTAAGATGACTCAATCAAGTAATCAAAGTAGTTCAAGTATGGATGAATCAAACACATCCGAACAAAGTAAGAATAACCAAACTAAGAGTAATTCATCAAACCAATCAAAGAAGAAGACCATGTTTGATGGTACTCACATCTTTAGTTCTGTTGCTGACGCGCAAAACTACGCTAAGGCAACGCAAAGTCAGTGGGTTCAAGCTGGTTATCAAACCTATACCGTTTCAGCCGATTCACAGGGTTATTACATCTTAAAATTTGTTAGATAGGAGGATTATTCATGAAAGTAAACGTTCAATTAGACAACAACCGTCTACCAGACAAGTACACTCGTCATGCAGCTGAGGAGTTTAAGCAAAACGATTTTCCAATCGTATCATTTCCCTTCTCAATTGAAGATGTTCCTGCCGACACCAAGGAAATCGCCTTTGCACTAACCGATTTAGATTCAATTCCAGTATGTGGTTTTGAATGGATTCACTGGTTAGTCGCTGGACTAGATGGTAAGGACGTGGTTGTTCCTGAAAACGCAAGTCAAGAAAATCCACTACACTGGACTCAAGGTAACAACAGTTCAGCTGGTCACATCTATAACCTAGGTGATCAACCTATCAGTCACAAGTACATGGGACCTAAGCCACCAAGTGGTGTGCATGATTACACATTGACCGTTTATGCGTTAGACCAAAAGCTAAACTTCAAGGATGGCTTCTGGTACAACGAACTACTTCATAACATCGAAGGTCACATTATCGAACGAGTAAAAGTCGATTTACCTGTTGAAAACTAATAAAAAAGCGTTGCCGATTTGGCAACGCTTTTTATTTTTATAGTCGAGCAATTCGTTGGGCTTCGTCTTCTAGTCTAAAACACAAATCTAATGCGTCTTTTTTGAAGTCCTCAACGAAGCTTTCTCCATTTGATTTAAATTCAGCAATTTGACGACCACTGATACCGGTAACTGTGAAAGTTACTCCATCATCAGCTAGCTTAGAAGTGTCGTAGTGACCTTCTTCTGCTTCTTCTAGGTAATCTTGGAATAAATCAGCAACCGCTTGGAAGATTACTTCTTCTTCGGTTACCTTATGTCCGTCGATTAACATACGAGCCATCTTTAATTTTACTTCGTCCATGTTTTCTGGAATTAATTCACTCATTATTAACACCATCCTTAGCTATCATTTTATCATAATCCATAATCATTTTTAGAAAATAATGCGTTAAAAATGAAATCACTTTTTCAATCATGTTATTATCTTATTATAAAGGAGTGTTCGAAATGAAAATCGGAATTATCGGTGCAGGCCCTCGTGGTCTGTTAATGCTTAACAATTTGATTCAAAACTTTGAATCATCTGATCATGACAATTTAACAATTCATCTTTTCGACCGTGCCGTTGCAGGTGGCCGTGTCTGGAAAGTCAAACAACCAATTAGTCTAATTATGAATACCCCTGCCAATGAACTTTCATTATTCGATGATGGACAAAAAGATGCACTAAGTATTTCGCAATGGTGCCAATCAGATATCTCAAATGAGTTTATCAACAGTCTAGATGTTGATAACAAAGACGAGTTACTAACAGCTGTTGATAAGATTAACGACAGAAGTTATGTTCCTCGTGCCATTTGCGGTGCCTACTGCCAATGGTTCTTCCAACAATTAGTTGAACAAATCAAGGACAACGACAACATCAATTTGGCTGTTCACTTCAACCAAAATGTGGATAACGTCGAAAAGGTCAAGGATGATTCTTTCGTCGTATCTGTGGGTGATGTGGATTATCCTGTTGATAAGCTAGTATTCAGTCTAGGTCAACAAGAAAACAAGTTAACCAAAGACCAAGAATCACTTCAAAAATACGCTAAGGACTACGGTCTAACCTACATTTTACCTGGTGAAGCTGATGAAGCGGATTTATCAACAATCACCAGTGATCAAAATGTGATTATCCGTGGAATGGGTCTTAGTTTTAATGACTTCGTATCCCGTCTAACCGAGGGCCGTGGTGGATACTTCACCAACAACGGTGACGATACCCTAACTTACCATGCATCAGGTGATGAACCTACTATCTTTGCTGGTTCAAGACGTGGTGTGCCTTACTATCCTAAAGCAATTAGTCAAAAGGCATTCAACGAAAACTATCCAGCTGTCTTTTTAACCAACGAAAATGTGGATAAACATCTAAAGGATGGCCATATCTCATTCGAAGATTTCCACATGTTATTAAGATTAGACATCGAATATCGTTACTACAGCTTTTTATTCAGTCTAAAACATCCAGAAATCGATGTTGAAGACTTCCAAAAGAAGTTCAAAGAAACTGACAACCACAACGCTTTAATCGGTAGTTACCACCTACCAACTGAAGAAGTCTTTGATTGGGACAAGATTTTAAACCCAGTCGCTGGTGTAAAGATATCCACACTGGATAACTATCAAGAACACATCAAGACTTGGTTAAAAGAAATGATCGACGACGCTTTACTAGGCTCTAAGACCGGTCCTGTCATCGGTTCACTAGAAATGCTACGTGATCTTCGTGACAACATTCGTTACGTGTTATCTAATCACTTATTTACAAACGATGATTTGGTGCATAAGTACCTAGGTCGTTTCTCTTCGGACATGAAGTTCCTATCACAAGGTGCTCCAGCAGTTCGAAGCCAAGAAATCCTAGCATTGATGGATGCCGGTATCGTGAAGATTATCGGTCCTCAAATGCAAGTTATCGGTGCCAACCACAAGTTCATCACCCGTTCAGCATTCTACGGTGAAGAAATTATCCACGGTGATGCTTTAATCGAAGCACGTACCAACGCTCCTGTTACCAAGGTTTCCGCAAACCCTGTTATCACAAGCATGATGGATAACGGCTTAATCAAGCCACTTCCAATCACCTTATCTGATGGTGAAACAGTGGATAACTCATCTGTGGATATCGACATTAAGACTGACCAAGTGGTCGGCCAACCAAACTTATACACATGGGGATTAAATACCGAAGGGTTGTACTTCGTTACCTCAGCTATCCCTCGTCCAGGTGTTAATGATTCAATCTTACGCGCCGGAGACGATATCGCCAAAGAGCTATTAGACATCTTTGTTGAAAACCCAACCATTTACATGTAAGCAAAAAAGCCATTCAATCGAATGGCTTTTTTTATTTGAGTTCTTCTTTTCTATCAATGATAAATTTCGCAAAGTGTTGACTGGCGATTGGTAGCTCGTCTTTACTCTTATAAACAATTGCGACTGGTCTAGTCACGTTTGGTTCAACCGGCTTACTGACGATATTGAAGTCGGTACGACGATAAACTAATTCGGATAGTATGCTGACCCCTAGTCCTGCTTCAACCATCGCCATGATGGTGTAGTCATCTTGAATCTTGTAGCGCACGTTTGGTGTGACACCGGAACATTTAAATGCTTCAAGTGGTTCACTGTATCCACCACCCTCAACTAGGATGAATGGATCATCTGCGAGGGCTTCAATTGGCACTGCATCGGCGTTGGCATATGGATGATCAACTGGAATGAACGCATTCATGTTAGTGTTGTGGACAATTGTCTTATTAAAACCTTCTCCGTATTCAGCGGTCATGATGGCAAAATCAATTTGGTCGGTTTTCAACCAATCGATGATGGTTCCATAGTCACCCTGGTTTAAAACGAAATTAATCTGTGGATAAAGAGCCTTAAACTCTTTGAAGAGGTCTGGCAACCAGTAACAACTAACACTAGTAATTGCCCCAATTTTGACCGTTCCTGATTGAAGGCCATTGATTTCGTTAGCGGTGTCAATTAATCCACGGTATTGACGAAGCGCTTGTCTGATATGTGGATAAAGTTTTTCCCCATCCGGTGTTAACTCAACTCCTGATCTGGAACGCTTTAGGATGTGCATGTTGAATTCCTTTTCCAAATTGGACATCATTTGACTAACAGAAGATTGGGTATAACCCAGTTGTTCTGCGGCTTTAGTGAAACTCTTATTCTGTAATACTGCTTCTAGTACAATAAATCGATTCATCTTATATCATCTTTTCTTATGTAAATATTGAATTTATTAATTTTACTTATGTTGGTACTCATTATATAGTTAATAGTACAAATAAACAAGAAAAGGTGTTGATATCTATGCAAATTTTTAAAAAGGAATCGGTTAGCAATTATTTAGAGGCCGATTCACGATTATCCAAGTCTTTGACCACTAAAGACTTGATTGGTTTGGGTATCGGTGCCGTGATTGGTACCGGGATTTTCATCCTTCCCGGACACGAAGCCGCCAGTCATGCTGGTCCAGCCGTTGCGATTGCCTTTTTAATGGCAGCCATCGTTTCTGGATTAGTTGGTATGGCCTACGCAGAATTTTCATCGGCCATGCCAATTGCCGGATCAGCTTACTCATTTGGTTCAGTTGTCTATGGTGAAATTGTTGGTTGGATTTTGGGTTGGGCCCTAATCCTTGAATACTTCTTAGCAGTATCGGCAGAAGCTACCGGTTTTGCCGCTTACTTTAATAACAATATCTTAGCCGCCATCGGAATTAATTTACCGACCGCCCTACAAGCCAGTCCAATGGAAGGTGGCGTGATTAACATCTCAGCCGTCCTCATTGTGATTGTGATTGCGGGAATTCTGCTAATGGGTTCGGAAATGTCAAAACGCGTTGAAAACTTCGCCGTGATTGTCAAAGTCGCCATTATCATTATTTTCATCATCATCGGTGCTTTCTACGTTAAGACAAGTAATTATGTTCCTTTCTACCCTGCTCAATTCCACTCAACTCCATTTGGTATGGGTGGTATATTCACAGCAGCTGCCACTGTCTTCTTTGCTTTCATTGGTTTTGATGCATTAGCTTCTAACTCCGCTGAAACCATTGACCCCGGTAAGAACGTGATCAAGGGAATTATCGGTACTGTGATTATCGCCGTAGTTTTATATGTTGCATTTTCAATGGTACTTACTGGAATCGTTAATTACAAAGAACTAAATGTTGATGATCCTGCAGCTTATGCTCTTCAAATTATTCACTTGTCAGCATTCAATAAACTAATTACTATCGGTGCTTTGTTTGGAATTTTTACCGCCATGGTAACTATGTTCATCGGTGGTTCTCGCCTAGTATACGCACTTGGTAGAGACGGCCTTTTGCCTAAGTTCATCGGCCGTGTTAACGCCAAGCATTCAGTACCCAAGAACGCGATTATCATTGCAACTATCGTTCAAGCTGTCTTTGCTGGTTTGGTTCCATTGACGCAACTAGCATCATTGATTAACGCTGGAACATTGATTGCCTTCGCATTTATCTCATTTGGTGTTATCAAACTTCGTCGTAGAAAAGATATTAAAAACACAGGATTCAAGATGCCATGGTATCCATTCCTACCAATCGTAGCTGGTGTATTCAGCATCTTCTTCATCATCATGCTTCCAGACATTACCAAGATTTCCGTTGGTATCTGGATCGTGATTGGATTTATCTTCTACTTCGTTTATGGAGTTCACCATTCAAAACTACAAAAACAAGACTAAACGAAAAAAGCCCTGGATTAAATCCAGCGGCTTTTTATTTTTCGTTATAAATAAATGAATTATCCGGAATACGGATTAGAGTATAACTCTTGAACTGACGTCCTGCATGTAATCCGATTCCATTCCAAAAACTGTCTTTATACGTAACGGTTACGTCGGCAACCCACGCTCTTTGGTATTTCTTGTCTAGCGTCTTAGCTTCATTGTCATTCCATCTAACCGCTGACTTTTGAACATTAATTTCGCTATTAGTACCAACTAGCACGCTTGATGCTGAACTTGATACTGATAGACGTTGTCCATTAACCAAATATGAGTAAGACTGATTCAAAGATGAATTATTCCCACTTTTGACCTTCACATAGTAAGAGCTGTTACCATTGGTATCCAAAATTAATGGCTTGAAGTCACGTGTTGTGACAACATTTGATCCATTAACGTTTGGATAGAATGTCTCAAAAGACATAAATCCAATCCCAGCAAATAACACGACGATTTGTGCAATCGTCTTTAAATGGTGAGTTAATGAAAAGTCGTAGTGCCCATTTATGATTAGCCTACTTCTTCTTACCCCGATGTTATGAATAATAAAAATTGCATAAATAACCAAAATTATCCAAAGAAGTAGGCCAACTATATTCCAGGCCGATTCCATAAATCTTCTCCTTTATACTAGTAATCAAAGATACTTTACTATTCTACACTATTTTAGAAAAAATACAAAATTCTTATGCTAACTATTATTATTTCAAAGCTGAATCGTGGTTGTTAACCAGTTTAATCAACTTGGCAGTGTCGGAAAATTCGGCATAATCGTTAACAACGACGGTGATTACTCTGTCTTTGCCAGGTTGTTGAGCAGTCGCAACTAGACATAGTCCAGCGGCAACAGTATAACCGGTCTTTAAACCATCGACATGCAAACTTTCATCGTAAAAAGGTCTACCAGGTAGTAAACTATTTTCATTAAATAAAGTTTGACCATCAACTTTTTCATATACTTGTTTAGCATCATCAATTACTTTTGGATAAATTGATAGAACATGATCAGCGATGATTGCGATACTCTTAGAAGATATCATGTTAGCGTCGTCCTTACCACCGACTTGAGCATAACCAAACTTAGCTAGGTCGCTGTTTTCAAGTCCTGATGATGACACAAAGGTAGCGTCTAAATTCCACGCTTTAGCTTGTTGGTTCATCATCTTGATGAACTTCACATTAGAACCTGCCACCCATTGGCCCAATGCGATCGCAGCATTGTTGGATGATTGGACTAAAGCAGCTTTGTATAGATCACGAACTGTATACTTATGTCCGTCCCTGAACTTAAATCCACCTAGTTCCACGTCGTTTCCTAGTTTCTTTAATCCCTTATTACTGGTGTCGACAACTTGATTCCAGCCGTTGGTCTTTTCGGCCTTTTGAATCGCTAGATATAAGGTCATTAGTTTGGCTAATGATGCGACCTTAATCTTCTTGTCCCCGTTTTGTGAATAAACGACCTTATTCTTGGTAGAATCTAATGCCACAGCAGCACTCGCGTTCTTTACTTTATCCTGTGACATCTTAATTAAGTCGGTCTTATAGTTTTGTGGATCTTGTTGGTAGTCAGGTTGATAACCTTGTTTTGAGTTTGTTATTTTGGTGTATTCTTGTCGAATAAACGAGAATGGATTACTGAATTGTTCGTATGCCCCTAATCCAATCGCCGCGACGAATATTATTGTTAGTCTTTTTATTGATTTCTTCATTCATATTTACTTCCATTTATCATAATTTCACTATCTAAAGTTACCACGAAATCGCCGTTACGACAAGGTGTCTAGCTTTTTAAAATTGTTAATGAAAATATAAGCATTGCATTTAAAATTAATAAATAGTATAGTTAATTTAAATTGATAATTAATGTTTGGGGTGCCGGAATTCGGCTGAGATTCATACCCATAGTACCTGATTCAGGATAATCCCTGCGAAGGAAAACAACCCTTTTATTTTTAATGCTTTACAAATTATGAAATAAATTGGACTCCAAACACTTGCTGTTTGGGGTCCTTTTTTTGGAGGAAACTATGAAAAACACATGGTCACTTAGAAACATCATTTTACTTACATTAATCTCAATTATCTGTGGAATTATCTTCTTCGCCACAGGTTTTCTATACAACGCAGTAAGTCTTGCACTTACTCCCTATGGTCTTGCACCTCTTGCTAACGATCTACTACTTGGTCTTTGGATAATGGCAGCTCCACTTGCAGGTTTTATCTTCAAACGTCCAGGTGCTCCCTTACTAGCTGAGGTAATCGGGGCCATCGTTGAAATGTTCTTAGGTGGACAATGGGGTGTCGAAACAATCATCTCTGGTATCGAACAAGGTATCGCAACTGAATTAGGTTTCGCTGCTACTAAATACAAGCACTTCGATTGGTTAGGTGTATTCGCTACTACCATCTCTACTACTGTAATCACATTTATCTATGACTGGTTCAAGAGTGGTTACAATGCTTATTCTATCCACATGCTTATCATCTTATTCATCGCAAGATTCATTTCAATTTTCATCTTTGGTGGTGTGTTATCAAAACTAATTGCCAACATGTTGGAAAACAGTCACGTTATCAAATAATAGGAGTGTCAATTTTTGAATAACTTATCAATTAACAATTTGACATACCAATATACTGGTACTTCGAAGCCGACTTTTAAAGGGGTTAGCTTGGCTTTCGAATCAAATCAAATGGCATTGATATACAGTCCTTCTGGTTCTGGTAAATCAACGCTTTTGAAGACAATCGCAGGATTTTATCCACAATATAACGACGGTACTATCGACGGCGTTATCAATTTTAATCACCAAGACATCGCTGAATTTTCAGAATGGGAATTGCGACAAACTATTTCCATGATGTTCCAAGATCCAATGCAACAATTTTGTATGGCTACCGTGGAAGACGAATTCATCTTCACCCTAGAAAATCTTCAAGTTGAACCTGATAAAATGGATCAAGTCATCGAAGATGCCCTTTCTTTCACTCATACCAATAATTTAAAAAAGCGCGAATTCAAGACTCTTTCCGGTGGTGAAAAACAAAAAGTTGCACTAAGTATAATCGTAGCAATTAACGCTCCTGTTATTCTATTGGATGAACCATTTGCCAATGTCGATATCATATCTCGCCTGGAACTGATTAGTCTATTGAGCCAGCTAAAGGAATCAGGCAAGATTGTCATCGGCATCGATCACGACCTTATGGGCTACGAAAATCAAATCGACCAGTTAATCGGTTTCGATGAAAACAAAACAACGTTTAAACCTTTAGATGATGCGGCAGTCAAAGAATTATTCAATCAATTCAACAATTCCACAAATCGTCCACTATCAAACGAAGTTGTTGGAGAACCCATCGTTAACTGCGTAGATTTATCAATTGCCAACTATGACATGCAATTAATTAATCATTTAGATTTAGACTTGATGAAGCAAAAAACCACCTTAATTACCGGTCCCAACGGATGTGGTAAATCAAGTCTGTTCAAAACATTTATCAAGCAACATGATTTTGATGGTGAAATTAACTTCAACCACAAATCAATTCGCAAAATCCGTTTAAACAAGTACTTACAAAGTGTTGGAATGATTTTCCAAGAATCAACCAAGCAATTCATTAAAATCACCGTCGAAGACGAACTAGAACTATCCAAGAAGAATGCATTCAACCACTGGTTGGACGACGACCAAATCGCTGAATACACTCAAAGACTTGGTCTAGATGAGCTATCCGATCGTGTCATCTACTCTTTAAGTGATGGCCAAAAGAAACGACTACAAATCCTAAGCATGGTCATGATGGGACACTCACTTCTTCTTTTAGACGAACCTTTTAATGGTATCAACGTTGAATATGTTGCCGTCGTCGTTGATTTATTGAATCACGCAAAGGCTTACGGTCAAACGCAACTGCTAATCTCTCACCAAACTCATGGCCTAGAGAACCTAGTTGATTACCATTTAGCATTTGATGATCACAAACTAACTTATCAGGAGGCCTTTTAATGAATCCCGTATTAAAACTACTGATGATGTTAGTGATTGCCTTGGAAATTTCATTTACAACATCAGTTAGACTAAACCTAGTTATCTTCGTTGTTAGTCTAATCTATCTAATCTTCTTCGCTTCATTTAAGCGAATCCTATACTTATTATTCGTCACTTTAATTCCCGCGGCCGGAATTTATTTCGCCCAAAAGATGAATGGTGACTATCAATACGGTATCTTATTGGTGACTCGTCTATACGCGTTTGTCACACTGGGTGGAACTTACACATGTAAGACCTCCATCGAGGATTTGGCTGGTAGTCTGGAACAAAATTTTCACGTGCCCAGCAAGTTTGCCTACGGAGTCATGGGCGCCTTTAACTTGATTGAAACCATCAAACAAGAGATTGTCGACATCAAGTTAGCCGCTAAAATGAGAAACGTGCATCTATCCTATGTTTCTCCAACCCTTTACTTCAAGTCAATCCTAGCTGCCATGAACTGGTCCACCCTACTAGCTCAAGGAATGAATTCACATTTATTCGTTGAAGGAAACAGCCGAACCCATTTCAAAAAGATCATAATCAAGCCAACTGACTACCTAATTTTCTTGGTTGTGGTTGTCGCTGTCCAAATTATCCTAATTTTTTAGACTTTATTTTTATTCTTATACTAAAATAAGTTATAATGTAATTGTCGGATGGATTTTGTTAGGAGGGTTCTTATGAATCGTAAATTGAATAAGATTGCTGAAGAAATTGTTACTTATCAAAAGAATAATGATATGCCAGATACATTATTGGCTTATAACCTACATTTTAGTGTAGAGGAATTGCATGACATTAAGAGCATGCGCAGATCCCCAAATCAAGATGAAGTAGATATTATCAAACAAAAATTAGGCTAAGCAAAAAAGGAACCCGAAATATCGGGTTCCTTTTTTATTACATATCGCCTTTTCTTCTTAGACGTTGTTCATCTAAATAAGCGTAGATGTATTCAAAACCAACTTCAACGATGTCATTTAAAGGAATTTTTTGTCCGTAAATGAAGAAGTTAACTGTTTCATCCAATAGACTGAACTTCATTGATTCTGGCCCAATCTTTTCCGGGTAACCCAAGAAGTTACTGCCGGACTTCAATTGTAAGCGAATCAATTGATGCTTGTTCATGGATTGCGTCAAGATAGCGTTTAAATTATCTTCGGTACTGTCGAATTCGCGTGAATCGTTTAATACCGGTTGTGATGCATTATGATCAGCAATGTTTTGGTCCTTCATTAGTTGAACCAATTCAAGGTAGTCGTTGCCAACGGTTACTCGTTGGATGCCATTCATTCGAATGAAGACATAGCCACCGAATTGACCGGACATGTCGACCACCTTCAGGATGGCACCGCTATCGTTTAACATGATGACCTCACCAACATAGAAGAAGTGGTCGTTATAGCGGCAACGGACTTCGACTAGGTTGTGATGATGGAATGAATCGTTCAATAAATCAATGATGTTGTTGATTGATTCAGCAGTCTTGGCAATGTTTTGTTCCTTTACCTTACCCATTACCTTGCTCATGACACTTAGTTCACGACCTTGGAATTCAATGATCATGCTTTGGTTAAAGCCCATGGTGACCAATTCATTTTGCATGAAGTCGAACTTGTTAATGCGTAGGAACTTAAAAGAATCATTGCTGATTTTCTTAACCATCCCTGTGTAGAAACGTTCCGCTTCATTGTCATGAATTAGGATTACCTCTTGGTTTAAGTATGCTTGAATTAAAATTTGTGGGAACAAGTTGTTGTTGGTATCAAAGTGTAATTGGCTTGGTTTGGATTCCATTAATCCTTCGTCCTTTGCGATTAACATCTTTTCTTTGATGCTGTCTAAGTCTTCACTTTGACGTTCCACACTCTCAATGATGGCAGTCTTCATTGCGACGTATCCGTCGGCTAGACCGCTTGATTCGTATGTGGCAATGATGACCTCGTCATCGTTATAAGTTTCAATATATCCGGTATAAAAAATATCACCAGTGTTTAGGTAGATATTCACCAGTTGTTTCTTGCTCATTGCTGCATTTAAATCTGCAATGATAGAGTTCATAAACATCCCTCACTCTATGATATTGCGTTACTCATAAATCTAGCTAACTCTTCACCAGACTTGTGCGCACTTAACGCAATGATTAATTTAATACGTGCTTTTTGACCGTTTAGACCGTGACAGAATTCTAAGCCCATTTCTTCCAGTTGGATTCCTCCACCTTCGTATGCGTAGATGTCTTGGGCAACCCCACTTAGACATCTGGAAACCAAAATGACAGGAATATTTCTGTCGACTAAACGTTTTACTGAATCTAATGTTTCAGGAGGTAGGTTACCAGCACCTAGTCCCTCGATTACTAGACCATTAGTTTGATCATTATCTAAAGCGTCAAACAAGGTGCCGTCCATTCCGGCAAAGGCCTTGATTAAGTAAACGTGATCAACTAGAGAATCAACGTCGACGACTTCACTTTGGATTAGTTCTTGGTAAAATGTTGGTTCATGCTTAGAAATAATTCCGATTGGACCAAATGTTGGTGTTCTAAAAGTCGCCACGTTAGTAGTGTGGGTCTTAGTAACGTATCTGGCGGTGTGAATTTCATCGTTCATTGCCACCAAGACACCCTTGTTCTTAGCTTGTGGGCTAGCAGCGGTTGCTGCAGCATTCAATAGGTTGTATAGACCATCTGAACCAATTTCATTTGATGAACGCATGGCTCCAGTTACGACAACTGGAAAATCGTTGGCCAAAGTTAAGTCCAAGAAGTAGGCAGTTTCTTCTAGGGTATCGGTACCGTGAGTAACTACGACACCGTTGTATCCTTGCTTTCTTGCTTCCTTAATTCGATTAGCGATTTCAAGCATTCTATCAGGGGTCATATGTGGAGATGGTAAGTTAAAAATCTCCTCATTAGTAATATCGATTCCTTGATCTAATAAATTATCTTGTTGATTGGCGATTGGATTTTGTTCATTTTGAACAACTTCCCCGCTTTCGTCTTGAGACATTGAAATAGTTCCACCGGTGTGAATTGCTAAAATATGCTTCAAGATTATCCCCCCTCGTTTCTATCAAATAGTACTTTCCATTGTACATTATATTTGTGAAAGTGAACAATTATATTCATTATAAGGATTGCTTTTTTCGCAAAATTCGTCTAATATTGAATTTACAAAATTAAATCAGTTATTGCCTATATATTTACCATAATAAGGTTGGTAAGTTTCTACCCGGAACCGTAAAGTTCGGACTATAAGCAAAAAGATGAAGGTCTCTTTGCTTTTTCTAGCATTGAGGCTTTTTTATTTTTCAGGGTAATAATTAAATATTAGGAGGAATTTTGTTTGGATAATCATGAAAGCAATTTGCAACAGGTATCCCAATTCAAGGCTGCCATTTTAGGTTTCCAACACTTGTTAGCAATGTATTCAGGTGACGTTATTGTCCCATTGCTAATCGGTGCTTTCTTACACTTCAATGCAGCTCAAATGACTTACCTGGTTTCTGCAGATATTTTTATGTGTGGGATTGCCACACTACTACAACTTAAGAAGACCCCACTTACTGGGATTGGTCTTCCCGTTGTATTGGGATGTGCGGTACAAGTTATTACACCACTTGAAACTATCGGTGGTACTTTAGGTGTCGCATATATTTATGGAGCTATTATTTGTTCTGGTTTATTCGTATTCTTAATCTCAGGACTTTTCGCAAAACTACGTAAGTTCTTCCCACCAGTTGTGACTGGTTCACTAATTACCATTATTGGATTCTCATTAGTACCAGTTGCCGTTCAAAACTTGGGTGGTGGAAATGCTTCAGCTAAGAACTTCGCTGACCCTCACGACTTAATCGTCGGTCTAATTACCATGGCTGTTATTATCTTGATTAACATCTTTGGAAAAGGTTTCTTCAGATCAATCTCTGTATTGGTTGGGATGGTAGTCGGAACTGTGATTGCTTATGCACTTGGCATGATTTCATTTGCTTCAGTTGCTCAAGCTAGCTGGTTCCACTTCCCACAACCTTTCTACTTCGGTACACCACACTTCAGTTGGTCAGCTATTCTAACCATGATTTTAGTATCACTAACTACCATGGTGGAATCAACCGGTGTCTTCTTGGCACTTGGTGATTTAACTGGTCGTAAGCTAAGTGAAAAAGACCTAGCTAACGGTTACCGTGCTGAAGGAATCGCCGCTATGCTTGGTGGTGTCTTCAACACCTTCCCATACTCAACTTTCTCAGAAAACGTTGGTGTGGTTCAACTATCAGGTATTAAGACTAAACGCCCAATCTACTACGCCGGATTATTCCTATTAATCTTAGGTCTACTTCCTAAGGCTGGTGCCGTGGCAACCGTAATTCCAAGTTCAGTGCTTGGTGGCGCCATGGTTGTAATGTTCGGTATGGTTGGGGTTCAAGGTATCCGTATTCTACAAAACGTTGACTTCAACAAGAATGCGAACCTATTAATTGTTGCCCTATCAGTTGGTACTGGTATTGGTGTAACAGTTTACCCACAAATCTTCAGATCACTTCCACAAGCTGCTCAAATCATCCTAGACAACGGTATCGTTGTTGGTGGTTTCCTAGCTGTCCTATTAAGTTTCTTATTCAGCTTAACTGGTCAAATTGAATTGGAAGACTAATCAATGTAAAATGATAACCATCATGTATAATATGCATGATGGTTATTTTTTTGGAGGCAATTATGGATAATAACGAAAGATTTTACGAACCCAAAAACTCAAAAGACGCAATGCGTTTTATCGAACGCCTATTCAACTCATACAAGGACTCTCCTTTGACCCAATCACTATTGGTCTACCACCAAAAGTTGATCAATCAATTGAGAGATAATATCGAACCCGCTGCCAAGACCGAAGGCATTGAAAGCCGCGTTAAAGCAGCGCAAAATATGCAACGCATCATGGCTGACTGGGTGCAAATCAAGATGGCCGGAAAACCTTATAATGGTCGCATGCACCACTTTGATTTCCAACCAGACTCAGCTCAACAAAAGTTCAAACGAAACAACATTAAACTATCAAATAACGGTGGCCACCAATCAAGTCGCCACTAAAAAAAGCCGCTTTTACGAGCGACTTTTTTATTTACTCTTTTTGCTTCTCATACATAATAAGATGTAGCAAAGAATTCCGGCAACGATAAAGATGAAACCATCCGTAAACGCCACGCTATCAATTCCTCGATAAAAGGCATTGTGCACGATGGATAACAATGATGAGTTGTGCATCTTTTCAGCGATTTCACTACCCGCAAATGGTCCAGCATTTTGGAACACATGCATCAATGAATCACTCATCTTAGAGGTAACTAAGTGATCATTGTAGGTGTCGGTCAAAGCTAATCCTAATACGACTAGTCCTAGACTGGTCCCGAATTGTTTACCAACGTTTAATAATCCAGAGGTCATTCCAATTTCCTTTGGTTCGACGGAACTAACGGCGATGTTAGATGATAGTGGATTAACGAATGCATTGGCTAAACCTAGGGTAACAAAGGTAGGAATTAGACCATACCAGTGGTTTTGGTTACCCAAGAAGACTGGTAGGACAAACATCCCGACACCGGCTAGAATTAATACGAAACTGATGATTAGTCCCGGATTAATCTTAGTAGCAATCTTGCCAGAGATTGGTCCAATCACAAGTGAGAATGCACTAATTAGCATTAGTTGCGCCCCACTTTGTAGTGCGGAATAACCCATGTAGTTTTGAGATAGCACAATAATGTAGCTAAATGCAGCATAGATGGCAATTCCCAATGTTAGGTTGGAAATGGCACTTCCAGCTACCTGTCTGTTTTTAAGCAAACTAAGATCTAACATTGGACTAACGAAGTGCTTTTCCCAAACGGCAAAAATGGCGATTAGAATAACACCAGCTGCCAACAAGGCAAATACGTGCATATCGAACCAAGAGTATCCATAGTGGGTTTCTTTTTGAATTAAGCCTAAAATAATGCAGAACATAAAGGCAAATGATAATAGCATTCCAATAAAATCGATTTTGCCACTATTGAACGTCTTGGAAGTTGGAATGTATCTGGCACTCATGAATAGCGCAATCACTCCGATTGGGATATTCATCCAAAAGATGGATTCCCAACTAAAGAAGCTAAGTAGAATTCCCCCGAATAATGGGCCAAGTGCGGTGGATAGGCCGGCCACACTTCCCCAAATTCCAAGAGCTAATCCTCTTGATGGACCTTCAAAGATGTCGGCAATGATACTCATGGAAAGGCTAAGCATTCCGGCACCACCGATTCCTTGAATGCCACGGAAGATGATTAACCAAGTAATACTTGGTGCGACACTACATGCTAGTGAGAAAGCAGAGAATAGTACCAAACTAATGATAAAAATGCGTTTTCTCCCTATTAAGTCCCCTAACTTAGAAATTAGGAATAACACGGCCGCAAACATTAATGTGTAAGCATTAATGACCCATTGTAACTGACTAAAACTACTGTTAAAGCTAGTCTGAATGGTTGGTAGAGCAACGTTTACAACGGTCACGTCTAACAGACCCATGAAGAATCCTAGGCAGACAGCGACCAATGCAAACCATTTATTTCGACTTTGCATAACAAGTCTCCTTCGTATAATATTTCCTTCGCGCCTATCTAACGCGAGCCCGCCTGTCGATATGCCTATCGATTGTTCCCGCCGAGGAATACCATACTGTTTTAACTAATATACCATATTACAGTATTATTATTTTTTCGACTAGTAAAAGCTATTTGCTAGCAAGTTGGCCCACCTATTTGTATAATAATCTTTTATTAAGATTAGGTGGTGAATTGATGAATTACGATAAATACTTGGATGATTTAAATTACGAGGATGCTGATACTGTCTTGGGTAGTGTCATGAGTGCGACCGGTTTTCCTAAACTTGCAAACATTGAGGATGCCTGTGACGTCGCCTACCTTTCCGGCAACGAGTCCGATCGTAAAATCATCGAACAACACCAACCCATGTTTTATAACACCTTAGAACACCGTCTCGTGAACAAACAAGACGTTATCGATATCATTAACCAACTAAACGCAAACAAAAAGTGAAACCAAGAAATGATTTCACTTTTTATCTGATATGGTTTTAATTTTATTTCAATAAGTGATAATCTATCATTTGTAGACAGCTAAAGGAGGGATGGAAATGAAACTATTATTAGGTGAATTTATCGGAACCTACATAATGTTATCCTTGGGATTAGTAACCAGTGTTATCATTAACTACTTCTTATTCCCCAAAGGACAAAACCGTTTTATTACCGGATTTTACTGGGGTATTAGTATCCTGATTCCATCCCTTCTAACAACTTTCTTCTTTGGGACCGCCGAATACAATCCGGTCGTATCACTCACCCTAGCCGTTAACCACCAAATTCACTGGTGGCTAATGATTGGTGAAGTACTTACCCAAATTCTCGGTGCCTGGCTAGCATCACTAACCGTCAAGGCCGTCTGGTCAAAATGGTTGGCTAGTCTTCCTTTGAACTTGAACTTCTATGCAACCGTCCCTCGCGACGTCAACAATTGGAAGCGTAACTTCAAGTGGGAAATCATCGGGACCTTCTTGATTATCGTTAATACAGAAATGCAAAATGACATCAATGCTCAATGGTGGGTCAAGACCTTATTTTCATCATTACTAATGATGATTATCATAAGTATCGTTGCTCCAATCACTGGGGCCGCATTTAATCCCACTCGTGATTTGGTTCCTCGTTTCTTCTTTTCTAGAACTTACGACAAACGATTATCACAATGGAGATATGCGGTGGTCCCTTTCTTAGGACCTATCATTGGTGCCATTTTAGGAATTATCTTTTCAGTTATCTTTAGTCATCTTGTTTACAAGTCATGATGGCAAATGCATTTTCACCGGTATGAACTGCAACAATTGATGAAGTATATTGAACTAATACGTTAACGTTTGGGAATTGTTCTTCCAGACGTTTTTTTAATGCCATCGCAAATTCGTCACTACCAGTGTAACTGATACCGATGAACTTGTAGTTGGTGTTGGCGTTAGTTTCAAAGAATTGATCCAACCACTTGGTGATGGTCTTCTTACCGCGACCCTTTAGTTGTAGCTTTAGGTCATCTGGTAATAGTTGGAAGACAACGTGTAAGTTCATCATTTTTGAGATGATACCAGTTGCCTTGCTGATACGACCACCCTTTACTAGGTTTTCAAGTGTACTTACACCGATGTATAGTTCGGAATTTTCAATGTCATGGTTCACGTGGTCAATGATTTGATCACGAGTATAATCACCTGATTGAGCCATCTTAGCTGCTTGAACCACTAGGAAACCTAGACTTTGATCGATGTAGTGAGTGTTAACCACTTTAACGTCTCCGTCAGCGATTTCACTAGCTTGGCTAGCGGCGTGGACAGTTCCACTTAATAAATCGGTCATGTGTAGTGACAAAACTGTGTCGCCGTCCTTGGTTAGTTCGTTGTATACTTCAACGAATTGACCGATTGAAGGTTGACTGGTAGTAGGAAAGTCACCCTTTGGATTGTCTTTGATGTATTGAATTAGTTTTTGACCATCCATATCAATGCCATCTTGATATGCTTGAGTACCAATGTTGACGTTCAATGGAATTACTTTAATGTCGTACTTGTTAACAGTTTCTTCTGGAATTAGAGCTGTTGAATCCGTCACAATTTTAATCATGTTATATCTCCTCGAATTCTTATTCTACCTATATAATAACGGTATTTAGAATATTTTTCAGTAATTATTTATCTAAATTTAGATTTATTCAAGGAAATAAAAAAAGCCACCGTATATCCGGTAGCTTTTCATGATTATTTTTCATCAATTGCGGCTTGAATCTTACCTAATAGTAAGCGACAGATTGGGCCAACAATCACTAATTGTAGTGGTAATGCTAGGCATAGATTTAAAATCCATGCATGACCATACATTGCCCATGTGATGTTTTCAAAACCAAAGGTAACGATGATTCCAAATAGTGACATTAAGGTCACCATGCCAAGTACCATCATGGTTGAAATGCATAGCGCAATCTTAATTGGTGTTTGTTCCCATTCTGGTTTGAATATATAATTGAAAAAGATAGCTTTAACGAGTGGGCCAACTAACACTAAATCTAAGATGGCGGCAACTACTAATGCTAGTGGGTAGCCCACTAGTACTTCGACAATAAAACCGGCGTGAATTCCGCTAGCCATCGCGATGTTATATGCTTCCATAACGATAACCATAAGTCCGGCCATCATCCCTGTAAACATTAATTCTTCTTTAAATCCTCTAGGCATAAATATACCCCTTTCTTTTATCTCTATAATTTAGCCTAGCACATCAAAAATTTTTTCATAAGTTACAATTCTGTTACAAATTACATATCAATCCTAAACGAAAGGAGGAACCATCTTGAATCGCATCGGAATCAGAGACCTAGTCGAGTTCACACTGAGAAGTGGTGACTTAAACGCCCGTTTGAATAGCTCCAATACTGCTAGAAAAGGTGCCCAAATCCACCGCAAACTTCAAAAGAGCAAATACATGCACTTTGAGAGTGAATACTATTTGGATACCAAACTCAAGATCAACGACATCGACTTTCACATCGAAGGTCGTGCCGACGGTGTTTTAATCGACGGTAAGGATGCCGAAATCATCGAAATTAAGACATCCGACGTTGAATTTAAGGACTTACCGGAAAGCATCATGACGCTCTACTGGGGTCAAGTGAAGGTATACGCCCATCTATTGATGCAAAAATTTGATGAACTAGATGAGGTCAAGTTGACCCTTACCTATGTTCAAACGCCCGATGAAAACATCACCGACAATGAAATCACCATCAATCGAGATGAGGCCAAAAAGTTCTTCGACAACCTCATCAGTGAATACGAAGAATGGCTAAAACTTAGAACCGACATTATTAAGGAACGAAACAAGACCGCCAATCAAATGGTCTTTCCGTTTAAAGAATTCAGACACGGTCAACGTAACTTCTCCGCGGTCGTCTACAAGACAATCGCCAATCACAAGCACTTATTTGCGCAAGCTCCCACTGGAACTGGGAAGACGATTTCGACGCTCTTTCCCGCCGTAAAGTCGATGGGCCAAGAATTAGCCAATCGCATCTTCTATCTGACCGCTAAACAAAGCACTCGTATCGTTGCCAAGGAAGCTATGGACTTGATGATGAATAAGGGACTAAAGGCCAAGACCATCACTTTAACCGCCAAGGAAAAGATTACCTTCGAGGCTGAAAAGGATTTAAAGCCTGAAGATAATCCATACATGATTGGTTACTATGACCGTTTGAAACCGGCCATCAAGGATGTATTGGAACATGTCGATCAAATCGACTTCGACGTAATTCAACAATACGCCGAACAATACAAGATTGACCCTTTCGAATTCTCACTCGACCTGAGTCAATTCTGTGACGTCATCATCTGTGACTACAACTACCTATTTGATCCACAAGTGCACCTCCAACGTTTCTTCACGGTCGAAGATTCCGACAACATCTTTTTAATCGACGAAGCCCACAACCTCGTCAACCGTTCCCGTGACATGTACTCGGCAGCAATCTCCAACAAGGTGTTACCAGACCTAATCAAGGCCACCAAGGACCAAAAGGATAACGAAAGACTGCATAAGGCATTGAAATCATTCCGCAGGTCATACACCCTAAACGTCAAGCCGCTAACCGAAAGTGATGAGGAATACGTTCACTTGGATAATCCGCCAAGCGCGTTTGTTAAACAACTCAATAAGCTCTGCGATGTCATATCCGATTGGCTCGGTAAAGACGAAAAGGATGAAGAGTTAAACGACACGATTGTCGATTACTACTTCACCCTGCTTAGTTTTCAACGGATTGCCGAACTATATGACGACACGTTTAAAACCAGAATGTTTTATGACCGCGACCAAAACGTCATCATCAAACTGTTCTGCATGGACCCCAGTCCGTTTATCGGTGAGTCACTCAAACTCGGTGGCAGTGCCGTCTTGTTCTCGGCCACTCTCTCACCAATGGACTACTATCAACGAGTCTTAGGGGATGAAGAAGACAGTCTGGTCTATGAAATCGATTCGCCGTTTAATCCAAATAACCAACAGGTGATTATTACCAACTACATTCAAACCACCTACGCCAAGCGAAAGAGCAGTATTCAACCAATTGTCGATACCATCAACGCCATGATTAGTAGTAAGAATGGTCATTACCTCATCTTCCTACCATCTGGTAAGTATTTAAACGATGTCGTTGAAGCGTTTGAAAAAGAAAATCCAACCGTCGACGTTCTCGTTCAGGAAAGCGAAATGAGTCCCGAAGAGCGACAATCATTCATCGATACGTTTAAACGAGATGACAATGACACTTTGGTCGGCTTTGCCCTACTGGGTGGAATCTTTTGTGAAGGAATCGACCTTAAGGGTAGCCACCTCATTGGTGTCGGGATTGTCTCGGTTGGACTACCCGGTTTAAATCCAGAAAATGATTTAATCAAGTACTTCTTCGATGCCGAAAACGGTCATGGTTTTGACTTTGCTTACCAACTACCGGGATTAAACAATGTTTTTCAGGCCGCCGGTCGATTAATTAGAACCAACCAGGATGTCGGAAACGTCGTTCTAATGGATCAACGATTCAAACAAAATCGTTACCAAAAACTCTTCCCAAGAAATTGGCACCAGGGTCAATTATCGACCGCGTTTAACATCAATCAGACTAAACAAAAATTGAATCATTTTTGGCAACAACACTAAAAAAAGACTTACGGAAAATCCGTAAGTCTTTTTTAATTATTTATTTTTCGCGTGCGACACAGACACCTTCGGGAACATGGACATCCTTTTGAACAACAGTTAACTTACCGCTGTTAGCATCGCGTTCGTATAAGGTAGCGTCGTTAGTGTTTTGGTTAACAACTACCATGAACTTTTCATCGCTACTGAAGTTAAAGTCACGTGGGAAGTCACCTTCAGTGCTTGCTAGTTGAATTAGTTCAACCTTACCGTTGTCTTTAACTTCAAAGACCGCAATACTGTTGTTACCACGGTTTGAAACGTAGACAAACTTACCATCACTTGATAGACGGATGGCAGCGGCACCGTTGTGTTCTGTCCAGTCATCAGGAATAGTGGCAACGATGTGGTCTAGGTGGAAACTGCCATCGTTTTTATCGTAGTTCACAACAGCTAGCTTACTGCTTAATTCACCAACGATGAATGCAACGTGTTTTTGTTCGTCGAAGACAACATGACGAGGACCAAATCCAGCTTCCATCTTTAATGTAGAAACTTCGGTTAAGGCACCATCATCTGCGATGTCGTATACGTAAACCATGTCTTGGCCTAAGTCGACAACAGCTAAACGGCCATCTGGAGTTAGATCAGCATAGTGGGGATGAGCACCACTTTGTTGTTCTGGACGTGGACCCACGTTACCTTGATGAACAACCTTGTTTAAGTAAGTTAGTGATCCGTCTTCTTCAATCTTGTATACCATTACTTCACCGGTGTGGTAGTTGGCAGTGTAAACAAATTGACGACCTTCATCAACAGTGATGTATGCTGGGTTAGTGTCTTCGTTTAAGCAAACGTTGATTTCCTTAGCGGGACGAGTTGAGTTATCTAGTGCTAGTGCACCACCCTTACCGTTGTCACCCTTGTCGATGGCGTATAAACGGTTGGCCTTTGAAACGGCTACATATGTTGGATTACCAGCTTTGGCAACCAATTGTAGGTTTTGTAATTGCTTTTTGTTTTCATCTAATTCGATTTCATAGATTCCTTCACTTGTATCTCTAGTGTAAGTACCAATTAAGAATTTTTCAGTCATAATTAAATCTCACTTTCGCTTAAAATTTAATATCTCCTTTCTATTATTGCATATTTTGCCAATAATGCTAAACAGTTAATTCAAAATTATTTGATTAACACCTGATTTCTTTCAAATTTAGTTTTTCTCTACTATAATAAAGTCTAGTAAATTTAAGGAGACTTATTATGCGTAGTTTTGAAGGATTAAGACCAATCATCACCGAACATTTTTACATGGATTGGTTAACAGAATTTAAGCTTCAATCAGTAATTGATTTTCAAAAGAAACAAGATGAAAAAGCAGACATCATGAGCACTTCCAACTTCATCAATGCCATCATGAACGACATCATGAGTCAAAAGGGTTTGCTATGGGGTGTTATGGATAAGGAGACCAAACATTTCGTCGGTGTCGCTGGTATCTCCAATCTGCAAAGCGATGCCCCCATCGTCTACGTTAATGTTTTAAACATTTCTACCGATGCAGAATTAGAATTAATTAGACGAATTGTTCAATTCAAACACCAATACTGGCCTGATAAGAATTCTCAATTCAACATTTCACCATTAAATGATGAAATTAAGGCTGCAATTGACGCTTTATAGTTGATTTTATTTGCTTTCTGGGCTTTTTAATCTTATTATTAAGATAGAATAGTTATAAAGTAATAATCAAAGGGGGTAGAGTGTTTGTCTAACGAAATGTACGAAAAGGCCTTAGAAACCTTACGCAACAATAATGTAAGAATTACACCTCAAAGACAGATTATCTTAAAGTATTTAATTAATCATGATAATCACCCTTCCGTAGACACTATCTACGAAGCTTTGAAGCAAGAATTTTCTAACCTAAGTATTGCAACCATTTACAACACGTTACAATTATTCGAAAAGTTAGATATTATCATTGCACTACCTGCTGAAGATGGTGGAATTAGATATGATTTCTTTGGTTCTCCTCACTTCCACGCCATTTGTGATAATTGCGGTAAAATCGAAGATATCGACTTCCCTAACTATAAGCAATTAAAACAAGAATTAGCCAAGGAAGCGATGGATCAAACTGGTTTTCAAACCAATAAGATTCATATTGAAGTCTTTGGCCTTTGCAAAAATTGCAGAGAAGAATTAGCTAAAAAAGATAATCAATAACAACAAAAAAGAGTCACATTCAATCGAATGTGACTCTTTTTATTTATCCTTTTTAACCACGGTAGTAGTCTTCTGGGACACGCACTAAATCACGCTTTACTAATTCTTCAGCGTTTTGAACAGTGTTCCAAGCGGCACCCTTTAACAAGTTATCCGCTACCACCCACATGTTAAAGCATCCAGGATTTTCTTGGTCTGCACGAATGCGACCAACGAAAGTTGAACGCTTGCCTTCTGCGGTAATTGGTTGTGGATATACTTGATGATCTGGGTCGTCTTGTAGGACTGCACCATCGAATTGATCGATAACGCGTTGAATATCTTCCTTAGTAGCTGACTTGTCTTCTACTTCGAAGTATACGGATTCACCGTGAGAAATGGCAACCGGTACACGAACACAGGTAGCGTTAACCTTGATGTCTGAAGCATCCATGTCGTTTAACATGATCTTCTTAGTTTCATGAACCATCTTCCATTCTTCATGAGTAGAACCGTCTTCTTCAAAGACGTCAATTTGTGGTAACAGGTTAAATGCTAAAGGATAGTGCTTCTTATCACCCTTAGTAGGTAAAATATCTGCGCTCATTTCCTTACCGTCTAGGTAGTCTTGAGCTTGGCCGTAAAATTCATTTAATGCTGATTGTCCAGCACCTGAAGCGGCTTGGTAAGTGGATACAACGATTTGGTTTAAACCAAACTTTTCAAAGACAGGTTGTAAGGCAACCACCATTTGAATGGTTGAGCAGTTAGGGTTGGCGATAATTCCGCGATGGTTAGCTAATTGATCAACGTTTACTTCTGGCACAACTAGTGGGACATCTGGGTCCATACGGTATGCACTGGTGTTATCGATACATACGGCACCGCGCTTTACAGCTTCTGGTAGGAACTTCTTGGAAGTAGCCCCTCCGGCTGAAGCTAACACAATGTCGACTCCTTCAAATGAATCTGGAGTTGTTTCTTCAACTTCGATTTCTTCACCCTTGAATTGAATCTTAGTACCAGCTGAACGGCTTGAAGCAAGTAACTTCAAGTTCTTAACTGGGACGGTGGAGTCCTCTAGTTGTCTGACCATTCTCATACCTACTGCACCTGTTGCTCCTAAAATTGCTACGTTATACTCTCTCATCTTTACAAACCTCACTTTTTATCTATTTTGAATAGACATCTGTCTTTTATATGCATACACTTTATTATTAATATACTTTATTTTTCAGATTTGTCAATTCATTTTCCTAATAATTGAATAAATTTATTTAGTCGATCGAGACCGGCTGTTAGTTTTTCTTCACTAGCGGCGAAGGAAATTCTGATGTAACCTTCCCCACTCTTACCAAACATGCGACCAGGAATTACCCCTAGGCCAACCTTTTTGGCTAGGTCTAAACCAAATTGATAGTCATCTTTTCCGTAACTATCATCGATTTTGATGAAACAATAGAATGTTGAAGTCGGCATCACGTATTCAACACCTATTTGATCTAACCTAGAAGATACAAAGTCACGACGTTTTTGATAAATTGCCTTAGCTTGAAAGGCGTCTTCTTGACCGTTAGTCATTGCTTCTAGTGCTGCATCTTGAACGTTGTCAGCGACACAGGTCACCATGTAGGCGTTAATCATTTTAATTCGTTGCATAATTTCGCTTGGACCACATATGTATCCAAAACGCCATCCGGTCATCGCATGTGATTTTGATAAACCATTGATGTATAGCACTTGGTCTGGAATTTCGCGTGCTAATGAGTAATGATCATGATCAAAGGTTAATTCACCGTAGATTTCATCTGAAAGTACCCAGATTGGTGATTTGGCGATAACTTGTCCTAACTTTTTAACTTCGTCTTCGGTGTAAGATACACCAGTTGGATTGTTAGGGTCGTTAATTACTAATGCAACGACGCCTGGATGTTGTTTTAGGGCATCTTCTAGCAATGCTGGTGTCAATTTAAAACCAGTTTGACTGGTATCAACATCGACGACGTGACCACCCAAGATTTCAATGATTGGTTCGTACAATGAAAAGATTGGGGTAGGAATAATAACTTCATCCCCAGGGTTCACGATTGCTTGTAGTGCTGAATAAATTGATTGAGTCGCTCCGTTTGTCACCACGACTTCTTCGTCATCGTATTCAATATCCCAGCGGGTAGATAAGTAATTAGTAATTGATTGTCTTAATTCGACCTTTCCAGCTTGGGCTGAGTAATGTGAATCGTTGTCGTTGATTCCTTGAATCGCAGCTTGCTTGATATGTTCAGGGGTATCTAAGTCAGGTTCCCCCAAAGTTAACTTGATTAGGTCTTCGTTTTTTGAAATCGTGTCGTCGAAATGACGAATTCCAGATGGTGCGATTCCGTTTAAACGGTGGTTATAAGTTCTCAAAAGCTGTGGATTGGTTCTTGGCATACAATCACTTCCTACAAAATATTTTCTAGACCATCGACCAAGCCGTGTAGTTCAGGAAGCTTTTCTAATGCTACCCATACTCCTTGCATGAATGATTCACGATCGAATGAATCTTGGCGAATGGTTAATGCTTCACCGGGGCCACCGAATAATACTTGTTCGTGGGCCACGTAACCGGGTAGTCGAACAGCGTGAACGGGAACCCCCTTGTAGTACATCCCTCTAGCTGGTTCATCTTCTTGGTTGATGTTTTGTCCTTGTTTGGTTTCACTCATCATGTCGACTGTGTGAATGGCAGTTCCTGATGGTGAGTCAGTCTTGTCTTCATGGTGCATTTCGATTACTTCTACGTCTGAGAAGTATTTAGCAGCTTGTTGAGCAAATTGCATTAATAGCACTGCTGATAAACCAAAATTAGCGGCGATTAGTCCGTTGACGTTTTCACCGTCAGCTAGGACGATTAATTCGTGTTTTTGGTTTTCTGATAATCCACTGGTCCCAACGATTGGTGAGATGTGGTGTTCAATTGCGTATTTGACGTTATCAAAGACGATGTTTGGTTGAGTGAAGTCAATCCAAACGTCGTAGTCACCTTCGATAGCCTCTAAACTGTTAAAGACTTTAACGTCATCTGATAGGTTGTAGTCACCTGGATTCACGTCAGTTTTACTGGTTAGAATCCCTGTGATGTCGAATCCTGGTTTATCTGCTAGTAAGTGGACCACTTTTTGGCCCATTGATCCAGTTGCTCCTGCTAGAAAAATATTCATTAGTTTCTCATCTCCAAACCTAAGTCATGTAGTAATGCGTCTTCTGGTAGTTCCAAGTGACGCGCTAAGTTCCTGCGTTCTTCGTCATCCAATGGCAAAATTGGTAGGCGGCATCCCCCAACCGCAAAGCCTTGTGCGTTTAACACGGCCTTGACTGGGGATGGTGATGGATACATGAATAATGCATTCATACGTGGGGTTAGCCATCTTTGTAGTTCACCGGCATGACGGTAGTCACCGATTTCTAGTGCTTCATACATTTCACGCATTTGGGTGCCATAGATGTGAGAAGCAACTGAGATGATGCCATCTGCACCGATAGCCTTGGCGAATAGTGCTTGAGCATCTTCCCCACTGTATACGTGGAAACCATCTTCTGTATGGTCAACCAAGTATTCTAGGTCTTCCATTGATGTACATTGCTTTACACCGATGATGTTTTGATGGTGTGATAGTTCAACTACGGTGTCGTTAGCCATGGTAACGCCAGTTCTACCTGGGATGTTGTAAATGTAAATTGGTAGCGTTGCTTGATCAGCAACTGAGGTAAAGTGAGCAATCATTGAACGTTGGTCGGGCTTGTTGTAGTAAGGTACGACTACTAACAAGGCGTCGATACCGGCGATGGTTTGCACTTGGCGGTTAAATTCGATAGTTGCTTCTGTGTTGTTACTACCGGTTCCGGCAATCACGTATGCGCTGTCGCCAACCATGGCACCAAAGCGAGTATATAGTTCAATCTTTTCTTCAGTGGTAAGCGTTGGTGTTTCTCCTGTGGTTCCACCAATCACAAATCCACGACTGCCATTTTCTAGGCAGTGTTGAGTGACTCTTTCTAATGCAGCGTAATCAATGTTGCCATTATCATCAAACGGTGTGATGATTGCGGTCATAATATCAATATTTTGTGTCATTTTAATCGTCTTCTCTCATTTCGAATTCTAAAAATGAACTAATTGCGTTAATTCCCTTTTCAATGCAGCTTTCATCAGGATTGAATGTGTCGGTGTGAAGTGCTGATGTTTTACCAACACCTAGCCAAAACATGGTTCCATCAAAGTGATGAAGAATGTAACCGAAGTCTTCTCCGGTCATTGCAGGCATTGTGACTGTGAAATCCACATCTGGATTTGCTTGCATAAAGTTCATAAAACGGTCGGTTAACTTTTGGTTATTGTTGACTGGGTAGTAGCCACCTTGGTTGATATCAACATTCACTTGACAGTTGAAACCAACTTCAATTCCCTTACATATTTCAATAATCCTGGTCTTAACTGTTTGAATCATTTCTTGGTTCAAACCACGAATGGTTCCTTTGATGTCTACTCTTCCGGCAATCACATTTCTGATTGTTCCACCGTTGATTTGTCCAAAGGTTAATACCGCTCCTTGGACTGGATCAACATTTCTTGAAACGATGGTTTGTAATTGGGTAATTAGTGTTGCTGAAGCAACCACCATGTCGTTTGCTTGGTGTGGATAAGCAGCGTGGCCACTCTTACCAATTAAGGTAATATCTACTTCACTGGTCCCGGCAAACAAGGTTGGATAGCAGCAGCCAATGGTTCCAGCTGGTAGTTCTGGTGTGTCGTGTAATCCGTAGAATTCATCAACATGCCAGTCACCTGCAAATAGGTTGCTGTCGACTGCTACCTTGGCGCCACTTTCACTTTCTTCGGCTGGTTGAAAGAAGAAAATCAAGTCGTCGACTGGTTGACGTTGAGCAAAGTGTTCCAACAATCCGATTGCAACCGTCATGTGAATATCATGTCCACATGCGTGCATCACCGATTCGTGCTTTGATGAAAACTCTAACCCAGTCTTTTCACTAACCGGTAGGGCATCCATATCACAACGGTAACCAATGGTTTTAGTCGAGTTGCTTCCATTCACCTTTACCAAAATCGCAGTTGGTAATTGTTCAGGAGTAAAAACTTCCATATTATCTGTAGAAAATTCGTTGATTAATTCTAATAGGTATTGATGGGTTTGACTTTCGTGCATCGCTAATTCTGGAATCTGATGCAAATGGCGTCTCACCGCAATTAAATCTAAGGTCATATCATCACAACTTTCTTAGTGCATCTTCTAATTGAGTCTTTCCCTTGGTTTGATCGTCAATATCTTTAATTTTTCGTGCTGGGTTTCCGGCAACTAATGTGTTTGGTTCAACGTCGTGTAAAACAATTGATCCGGCTGCAACAACGGCACCTTCACCAACGTGAACTCCTTCGATTACAACGGCGTTAGCACCGATTAATACGTTGTCGTCAATGCGAACTGGAGTAGCTGAAGCTGGTTCGATTACACCCGCTAGGACTGCACCGGCACCAATATGACTGTGCTTTCCAACGATGGCACGACCACCCATGACAACTCCCATATCAATCATGGTGTCTTCACCGATTTCACAACCGATGTTGATAACGGCACCCATCATGATAACGGCGCGGTCACCAATCTTAACTTGGTCTCTGATAGTAGCACCCGGTTCGATACGAGCGTTAACGTTTTTGATGTCTAATAGTGGTACGGCTGAGTTTCTAGAATCGTTTTCCAATTCGTATTCAGTCACTAAATCTGACTTCAAGATTGGTTCGATGTCTTTCCAGTCACCAAAGACAGTTACGCTTTGATCATTTCCGAATACCTTTACTGATTGTGGAAAATCAATTTGTGCAATTCTTCCATTAATATATGCCTTAATTGGCGTCTTCTTTTCTGCGTTTTGAATATATCTAATGATTTCTTGTGCGTTTAGTTCTGCCATAATAATTAATCTCCTAATTCTAAGTTATTATCTAGTTCGTATAAGTTTTCAAATGATTGACGCTTCGTGACTAATTGAGCCTTGCCCTTTTCCACAAAGACAATTGCTGGCTTTAGGTTCAAGTTGTAGTTGGAAGCCATTGAGTAACCGTAAGCCCCTGTGTCTAAGACGGCAACGACGTCTCCGGCGTTTAGGCTAGGAACGGATGCGTTCTTGATTAAGACGTCTCCTGATTCACAGTACTTACCAACTAAACGAACCTCTTCAACGGGTTGGGCGCGTGGGTTGCTTGCTGAAACAACTTCGTATTCAGCGTCGTATAACATTGGTCTGATGTTATCACCCATTCCACCGTCGACTGCGACGTATGGCTTGATGCCGTCAACTCTCTTTTGTGATCCAACGGTGTAAAGTGTTAAACCGGCTGAACCGACGATGCTTCGACCTGGTTCAATCCAGATAGCTGGAATTTGTAGGTTGTATTGACTGGCTTGTTCCTTGATGGTGTTGATGATACTTTCAACAAACTTTTCAGGAGCTAGGTAGCCGTCGGTTGAAACATATTGAATTCCAAATCCGCCACCCAAGTCCAAGACTTTAGTAGTGAAGTCGTATTCTGTGTTGAACTTGTTAGCTAGTTGCATCATCTTAACGGCTAATGCATTGAAACCATCTGGTGATGAAATTTGTGAACCAATGTGAGCATGAAAACCTAATACATGAACTCTTGAGTTCTTATGTAGTAGTTCAAACCCTTCTTCAACCTGGCCTGATGCAAGATCAAAACCAAACTTGCTGTCAACCTGACCAGTTTGGATAAATTCATGAGTATGAGCTGTAATTCCTGAAGTAATTCTCATGATGACGTTGGTGGTTTCATTCAATTCTTCAACCACTTGGTTGATTAGTTCAATTTCATGGAAGTTATCAACCATGATGACACCAACGTGATTTTTAATCGCTAGTCTTAATTCTTCTAAAGACTTGTTGTTACCGTGGAAACTCATCTTTTCGGCTGGGAAACCGGCATGCAAAGCAACTGCAATTTCACCTCCGGAAACAACATCGATGTGTCCGCCCTCTTGGTTCACCAATTGATACATCGCTGTATTGGCAAACGCCTTGCTAGCGTATGAAATCTCGTAATCAATATCGTTTTGTTCAAAAATCTTATTAAACTGATGGAATTGATCGCGGATAGCTGAAACGTTGTAAACCATCAATGGAGTTCCAAATTGGTGAGCAAGTTCAACTGCATCGCAACCATCTATCTGCAAATGTCCATCTGCATTAATGTCATTATCTGTAATTTGATTTGTCATAATAAACAGCCTTTCTAATCGAATGATCTTTAGGTCGTTTTAAACTCGACAAATTGAAAACAAAAAAGGTTCTTTTGGATGAGTGGGAACACTATCCAAAAGAACCTTTAAAATTTTTATTAATCAATTTCTAATTTTTAGGATTCAATTGTCGAAAGCGCTCCACAAGACATATTTTCTTGTGACAGTCCGTGCATTCTTCACACACGTCCCAGAAAATGATCTCTGCAAAAAATCATTAACTTCGGCAAGTTCACCTTTCAATAAAGCTCATAGTCATTGCAGTGACTGACTTCATCTACTAATCTCGCTTGCGACCTCTTCGATTACGTTTAACTATATTCTAATAGTTGAATTACGTCAAGCGATTTTTTGAAATTTTTTTTATGTTTTTTTACTTCCATATGAGCGACTTAAATTGCGTTAAAATTTCAAAAATGATAACTTGTCTAATTATTTTTTAATGTTAAAATACAAATCAATAATTTAAGATTGCGAGTTGATTTACATGTCCAAATTAGTAAAATTTGGTGGAAGTTCACTAGCCAATAGCGAACAATACGCCAAGGTTATAAACATCATTTCAGAAGATGAACAACGTAAAGTCGTTGTCGTTTCCGCTCCTGGTAAACGCTTTGATGATGATGTCAAAATCACAGATCTATTAATTCAATACGCAACCCAAGTAATCAACAAAGAGGATTATCAAGCTACTCTAGATGAAATCATTAGTCGTTACGCTGAAATCGCGAACGCATATGACGTTGATGAAGATGAATTTGCCGGAATTAAGGACACATTCACCAACCTAGCAAAGAAAGATTACAAAAGCGACGAGTACCTAATGGCTGCATTCAAAGCCAACGGTGAAAGAATGAACGCCAAGTTAATGGCTGCGGTATTAAACAGTCGTGGAATGAAGGCTCGTTTCGTAGATCCTAAGGATGCTGGAATCGTCTTAGACGACATTAATCCAAACGCATCCAACCTATTGGATGAGACCTATACCAATTTGGAAAACTTCAAATATTCAGACGATGAAAAATTAGTTTTTCCTGGTTTCTTTGGATACACCAAGGAAGGAAACATCGCTACATTTGCTCGTGGTGGTTCAGACATCACTGGTTCGATTGTCGCTACTGGTCTACATATTGATGTATACGAAAACTTCACAGACGTTAGCTCCATCTACGCAATTAATCCACACCTAGTGGATAACCCATATCCAATCACTAAGATGAGTTATCGTGAAATGCGAGAACTGGCCTACGCTGGTTTCTCAGTCTTTAACGATGAAGCAATCATCCCCGCCATCAAGGGTCACGTAACAATCAACGTTAAAAACACTAACCGACCAGATGACGCCGGAACATTGATTGTTCCAGAAGACGAAGTAAAGCATTCACACGTCATCACCGGGATTTCTGCCGATGATCGTTTCTCAGCTTTGTACCTTCACTCATACCTATTGAACAAGCAAATTGGTGGTACTTTGACCATCCTTTCAATTTTCAAAAAGTATGGGATTTCATATGAACACATGCCATCAGGTATCGATGACTTGACTATCATCTTTGATAGAAACCAAGCCTCTGATGACACTATTCATGCCCTATGTAAGGAAATTTCAGAAGCCATCCATCCTGACAAACTAGAATGGATTCACAACTACGCACTAATCATGGTCGTTGGTGAAAATATGGCCGTGTCAGTTGGTTCAATCAGCCAAATCATCAAACCATTAGCCGAAAAGAAAATTCCAATTAACATGATTAACCAAGGCGCTTCCAAGATTGCGATTATGATTGGAATCGACCAAGAATACACTGATTCGGCTGTTGTAAGCATCTACAACCAATTCTTCAAGGAGGATTAATTTATGACAAAGCTACATTATGTACACGGTTCAGAGAACCATTTCTTCTTATTGGATGTCGATGAACTAAAGGATTCATTGGATGACTACCAATTAAGTTATCTAGCCAAAAAGTTAGCTCAAAGCGACGTTTTACCGTACTCAGATGGTTTGTTAGTCGTCAATCACTCAGATCACGACGAATGTATCGGTCAAATGAAGGTCTTTAACTCAGACGGCAGCGTTGCTTCAATGTGTGGTAACGGTCTTCGTTGTGTTGGCCGTTACTTAGCCGAAAAGTTCGATCAAACTGACTTTAAGGTCCAAACCATGCAAGCAGACTTAAACGTCCATGTTTTTGACGACATTGCAAAGGGTGTTTCATGGGTCGGCGTTCAAATCGCTCCAGTTAGATTTTCACCCGCAGATTTACCCTATACCAATTTAGATTTTGACCAAATTATTAACGAAGAAATTCCAGAATTTAGTGACCATCTAAAGTTCACTTCAATGGCTGTTCCTAATCCACACTTAATTAGTTTTGTTGAAGATGATGCTGATTTAGAAGAACCCCTATTCAATCTAGGAACTTATCTAAATCAACCAAACGACTACTATCCAGATGGTGTCAACGTTAACTTCGCCAAGATTTTAGGCAAGAACAAGATCTTTGTTAGAACGTTCGAACGTGGTGTTGGTTTCACCAACGCCTGCGGAACTGGAATGTCTGCCACTTCAATGGCATTTGCGATGAACTACCCTGAATTAGTTGACGTCAACGAACCAATTGACGTCTTCAACCCCGGTGGTAAGGTGCAAACTAAGGTTCATACAGAACCAGACAATCGTTGGATTCAACTAATGGGTAACGCCACATTTGTTGGTTACATCGAATCAGATGAAGTCGATTTATTATCAGAACCAATTCAAAATAACTTAGTAGAATCCGGTGAAGAAGCTGATTACCTAGCCTTCATCGATACCATTAAGCAATAAAAAAGACTAGCAGATGCTAGTCTTTTTTAGTCTTTAAAGTATAAATGTTCATGTAATTCACACTTCGGATTGAATTGCGCGAAACAATATGGGCATACCTTGTCTTGATATTGTTGAAAGCTTAATTTGTGCTTACAACGGCCACACATGACCGGCTTAGTGTCTTTGGTACTAATCGGTACAAAGTCGTGATCAACCACTAAATTATGGCATTGATAACACGCAAAGTATTGGTGACACTGGCCACATTCCATGGCCGCGATATCGTGTTGCTGATGGTAGTGAATACAGCGACTATCGCTATCTAATTGAATTCCATAAATCATCGAATCATCTCGATTTCTTTTTATTTATTATTTGATTCTGGCTTCTTCAATAAATACTGCTCGTATAAATGATTGTTCTTACTTAAGAAGTTAATCTCTGTGGTTTTATTAATTCTAATTGTCGTGTTGCAGTTCTCATGCTCGTTTAAATCAGCGAGATACTCGGATTCATTGAGCGTCATGACGTTGTCGGTCAATAGGACAATCTTGCCATGCTCAACGTATTCGCCCTCTAACACACAAACACTAATCACCTTCTCGGCTTCAAAGCAATTCAATAAGACCTGATGGATCGTGTTGGCGTTAAAAGTATCCCATTGGTTCATTAAATGATAAGGATCGTATAAATCACTTTCCATATTCTGTTCAATATAGGAATTCAGCATGTCGGTATAGGCCGTTTCATACCTTATTTCTAAAATGTCACTTTTCAAAAATGCTGTCACTGTGTCCAACGCACCATTTAAATCGATGGTCTTCACAACTACAAAATCACCTAAGTCTTTTAAAAAATAGCCTAATGAAAAGCTGTCTAACTCATACCCATCCCTGGATTTGAAGTACCATTCAGCTAATCGGCTATCTCCGATATATTCATCGTTTGTGACTATGTCCATGGCGACACCTTCTTTTTATCATTTACGATACTATACTCCATAATTTTTCTTTTGTCGCTCATCTGATACAATTAATATTATCAATTAAAGGAAGTGCACAAATGAATCGCAAACAGTTTTTTATTATCTTGTCAGTGGCATTAGTTTCCTTTCTAGGAACCGTTGACATGAGTATCGTAAATACCGCTTTACCGCAGATATCTAAAGACTTACATATTCCAATGAACCAAGCAGAATGGATATCTTCGGCCTACTTAATTCTTATCTGTATGTCGCTTATTTTATTCGGTAAACTAGGGGATCAAATCAGCAAGGCGAAAATATTTCAACTCGGAACTTTAATCTTTACCATCAGTTCACTAATCTGTGGACTTTCAGAAAACCTAATCGTCTTATTGATTGCCCGTTGTCTACAAGGTCTGGGTGCTTCCATGACCATGGCAACCAACCTTGGAATCATCACCGAATCCGTTCCGTTTAACCTTCGCGGCCGTGCGTTAGGAATCAACACCACCATCGGTCAACTCGGTTACATTGCCGGACCAGCCGTTGCCGGAATCATTCTTTCCATTGCCAATTGGAACTGGATTTTCCTATTCAACGTTCCAATCGGAATCTTTGCATACGTCTTTGGTGAATTCGTCTATCAAAAAAAATCAAACAATGAAGGCCAAGCCATTCATATTGATTGGCCAGGATTCATTATTTTGGCCGTCCTAATCGGTTTATTCTTTATTGGTATATTTACTGGTCAACAAATTGGTTTCGCTAATACCAGCGTTATTTTGTCATTTATCGCTAGTCTAGTTCTACTAATCGCATTTATCGTAGTAGAACGTCGTGTCGACGATCCAATATTAGCATTGAGCCTATTTAAGAATCCTGGTTTTTCAATCAGTATCATTGCTTTGATGTTCATGTACATCATCATCTACTTCAATAACGTCTTGCTTCCTTTCTACATTCAAGACACCTTGAAGTTCTCACCATCACACACCGGACTACTAATGAGTGTCCTACCGGTGGTAAACGTCTTTACAGCCTACTTAGGTGGTGTGCTATGTGATAAGTACGGTGCTGTGATTATGTCACTACGTGCTTCACTTGTTTTCGTAGCAGCCGAAGTCATCTTTGCTATCATGCAACCAAACTGGACACTGATGTTCATGCTATTAGGATTTGTGGTCTTCTCCACTGCCAACGGTTTATTCCAAAACAATCCAATGGTGATGGAAAATGCTGCCAAGGATCAACAAGGTATTGCCGGTTCAATCCTGGCGTTGAGTCGGAACATTGGTTTTACCCTTGGTTTATCAATCTCGACATCCATCCTATATGGCGCAATGAGCTTTAAGAACGGCAAAAAGATTACCACCTACCCTTTTGGTAACGATTCCCTATTCGTTTATGGAATGCACTTCACCTACTGGGTAGCAGCAGTAATCATGTTAATCGTTACTGTCATGTTAATCTGGCTATTAAAACACAATCAAAACAAATACGCATAATAAAAAAGCTAGTGAGTAAATTCTCACTAGCTTTTTTGTTTGGAATTAACCTAAGAAATGTCTTAGACGTCCCATCTTTTCAATTAAGATTTCACGAACTTCTTGGTCATCAATACGAACTAAATCGTTTGCTAACTTAGCGTGTTCTTTTTCTTCTTCATTAGTTGGGCCAGCCTTGATGTCGAATGCGTCTTCGATGGCTTGGATGTCTTCTTTAACACCCTTCCAAGAAGCGTTCTTTTCGATTAATGAATCTAATGCATCAGCACTGTAGTACTTCAAGACATGTGCAAAGTCATGTTTCATGTTTGGATAGTATTGCTTCAATGCTCTGATTTCATCGTCAGTTAATTGGCTTAACACACGACCAGTACCTAATACTTCAGGTGGAACCCCAACTGAGTATAGTGAACCAGTAAATGTGATGGCTCTTGGCATCTTGTATCCATCAACATCTCTAGAATATCCGATGATACCAACGTGTTGGTGTCTATCACGACGCTTAGGGAATGAATCAAAGACTGATTGTAAGTCGTTGATTAGTGGATCTAGAGTTTCATGGTATTGTTTTGCGGCCTTATCAGCAACTGATAGTAATGTCTTTTGATCATCGTCGTTGATGATTCTAAAGGCATTGTGTTGTAGACCATCACGTAACTTAGCTACAGCTGGTTTTACAACAGTTTCTAAGTCAAAGTCATATCTGAATGCTGATTGGATGGTAGCAGTCTTTAAACCTGGGAATTCTTCTAGGTATCTGTCGACCATTAGTGGAGATAGTCCTCCTCTAAAGATGGCACTACCGGTACCGGCGATTGGGTATACATCGATACCTGTTTCGTTTTCAAATTCACCTAACTTAGTTAAGGCTAACTTGTTACCAATGATACTGTTTAAGAAACCATTTGATAGAGCTGAATCTGATCCGGCTAAGAACACACGTAGGTATGTTAGGTCTTCACCAAATTCGTCTTTGTAAATTTCAACGTACTTCTTCAAGATATCTGGAGCATTGAATTGAGCTTCAAAGCTTTCGAATAATGGAATCATTCTTAAGCGGTCGTTGTTTTTGTGACCATTTTCAAATTCTTTTGATTTGAAGTGAGCTAAGCTTGAGAATTTTTCTTCCATGTTAACCAATTGTTCTGCGGTTCTAGCCATTGGCAAGATTGCTTCGAATAATGGACGGTCTTTGAAACCTAAGTCTTGAGCAAAATCCTCAGCTAATAAGATAGTAGTCATAGCTTGCATTAAGCTATAACCAGTTTCTTCCCAGATGTTTGGTAAGCGGAAAGTTAAGAACTTGTCGTTTCCAAGTGGATGTTTACTGAAGTAATCGTAATGTTCAGAATACAAACGATCAATTACGGAAGAATCTGCATGTTTTCCTTCCCAATCCCACATATATTCATCTGCATCTAATGTGGAATAGTTTTGATACGCTTCGTTAATTTCATTGAATGCGGACACGAACTTGTCGTTATCGTCCTTAAAAAAAGGAACATTAGCGTTGTCTGGGTGTTGAGTCCCCATGATGTTTGGAATTCTTCTGTCCATGTTAATTACCCCTTTATTTCATAAAAATTTGTAATCGTTTTAGCGCTTCTAAAATGACTTCTTTAGATGAAGCATATGACAATCTGATGTAACCTTCTCCACCAGGTCCAAATGCACTACCTGGGATAACACCAATCTTAGCCTTGTTAGCTAATTCAAGTGCAAAACTTTCATCGTCTTTACCGTATTGTGCTGGAATCTTAGCGAACATGTAGAATGCTCCCTTTGGTTCTGGCATCGAGAAACCTAATTCGGTCAAACCTTTGTATAGGATATCTCGTCTTTCTTGGTAAATTTTAGCCATTTCAATCGGATCATTTTCACCGTTGATTAGCGCTTCAGCAGCCGCAACTTGGGCAGAATTTGTAACTGATGTAACTACGAACGCATGAACCATTCCAACCTTCTTAATGAATTCGGCTGGTCCACAGATGTATCCAACACGATAACCTGTCATCGCATGTGATTTTGATAAACCACTTAGGTAAATTGTTTGTTCAGGTAACATGTTGGCAATTGAGTAGTGCTCTACTCCATATGTTAAATCGCTATAGATTTCATCTGATAAAACATACATCGGATGTTGTTTAATTACTTCTGCAAGTCCGGCTAAGTCTTCTTTTGAATATTCAACTCCGGTCGGATTACTTGGATAGTTCAATAGTAAGGCCTTCACTGAGTCACCATATTCGTCTAATACGGCCTTTAATTTTTCTGGTTTTAAGATGAAGTCGTCTTCAGATACATCGACCTTAATGACTTCTCCCCCTAGGATTTCGATGATTGGGAAGTATAAAGCAAAAGTAGGTGTTGGAACGATTACCTTATCTCCCTTGTTAATAATTGTTTGGAATGTTGAGTATAAGGCTTCTGTCGCACCAACTGTCACAATCACTTCACTGTCAGCATCGTATTTTAAATCGTACTTATTTGATAAATGATTGGAGATAGCATCTCGCAATTCTTTTTTACCAGTTTGATCAGCATAATGGGAATCGTTATTCTTAATGCTATCGATTCCTGCTTGTTTAACGTGTTCTGGAGTATCCAAGTCTGGTTCTCCAATTGTCAATTTAATTAAACCATCGATGGAAGAGATTTTTTTATCAAAACTTCTAATTCCTGATGGAGCTAATGCATTCAATCGTTGGTTATGTTTACCAACAAGTGATGATGATAAGTTGGGCATTACAATTCCTCCTAAATATGCAAAAAAGGACCAATTGATTGTTTTTAATCAATTAGTCCAATTTTCAATGAGCATCATATTGTTAAATACTATAATATAACTCCATTAAAATTACAATATAATTTTTAATCATTTTCTAATTTTATTGATCATATAAAATATTGATATATCAATATTTCCAATAATTTTTTTGTTAGTTATTGAAAAAATAATTGTTCGGTAGTACCTTAAAAATGAAGGGTTTACTTTACGAAAAAAGTGAATTATAATAATTACTAATTAATAACCATTCTAAACTAGAAAGGGCCTTCAATATGGAAAAACAAACTTTAGCACAACGCATTAATATCATCCGTGCCGGTGTGATGGGTTCTAACGACGGAATCCTATCGGTTGCCGGTATCGTTATTGGGGTTGCCGGTGCCACTAGCAATACCTTCTCAATTTTCATTTCAGGGATTGCCGGCATGATCGCCGGAACCGTTTCAATGGCAATGGGAGAATATGTCTCCGTCAATTCAGAAAGTGATTCTCAAAAGAACGCCGTTGAAAAACAAAAGGTCGCCTTAAGAGACAACTATCAAACAGAATTCAACATCGTTAAAGAAAAGTACATGAGTAGTGGTATCTCAGACGAACTTGCCACTAAAGCCACTACTGAAATGATGAACAAAGACGCCTTGGTGACCACAGTTCGTGAAAAATACGGTTTTAACGTTAACCAATTCACCAGTCCATACGCGGCTGCAATTGCGTCAATGATTTCATTTCCGACCGGATCAATCCTACCGCTAGTCGCTATCTCCCTCTTCCCCGCTAACATCAAGGTAATATCAACTTTCATTGCGGTTCTAATCGCCCTATCGCTGACCGGATATGCTGCAGCAATGTTGAGTAACGCCAACCGTTTGAAATCAACATTAAGAAACGTCGCATCCGGAATGTTAACCATGCTAGTAACCTATCTAATTGGTTTGCTAGTCGGAAGTCTAGCCTAGGGAGGAATAACAATGGAAAAGAAAAAACAAACCGCCACAATGGACGAACGACTAAACACCTTAAGAGCTGGGGTATTGGGATCTAACGATGGAATCCTTACCGTCGTAGGTGTCTTATTCTCAGTTGCCGTGGCAACCCCAAACATTTTCACAATCTTTATCGCTGGTCTATCAGATTTATTGGCCTGTGCCTTCTCAATGGCATCCGGTGAATACGCCTCAGTTAGTTCACAACGTGACGCCGAAAGCTCATCGGTTGAAAAAGAACGCTACTTATTAAAAAACGACCTAGCAGGTGAAAAGAAGATTGTGCAAGAATTCTACATGAGTCGTGGAATTACCGAAGAGACCGCCAAAGAAATTGCCGATGAATTGATTGCTAAGAAACCATTGGAAACAATGGTAAGCATCAAGTACAATATCGAATTAAACCACTACATGAATCCATGGTCAGCAGCCTTTTCATCCCTATTCTCAGCCGCACTAGGTGGATTATTCCCACTTATTGCAATGAGTCTAACCAGTGGAATTTACCGCTGGCCAGCTACCATTCTAGCCGTTATCGTCTCAGTTGGTCTTACTGGTTTTATGAGTGCCAAACTTGGTGACGGTAAAGTCAAAGTCGCAGTAATCAGAAACATTATCATCGGAATTCTAACCATGATCATTCACTATGCCATGGGGAAATTAATGAACGAATTCTAAAACAAAAAAGCCTAAGCATTTTTGCTTAGGCTTTTTTATTTACTTTAAATAGTTAATTGCAATTTGTTTATATAGACGTATGAATGAATAAAATGATTCTAAATCAACGTATTCATCCGTTTGATGCGCAGTGTCATTACCAGGGCCTAGGATGATAACATCAACGTCTTGATTGCGTTCCTTAAATTGAGAAGCATCGGTTCCCATTGATAACGTCTTCAAGTCAAGCTTATTCCCCAAAATTTCTTCACTGGCAGCTTGAGCAGCGTTGACAATTGATGAATCGGCATCGTTTTTGACCGGATAACCGCTGAAGTTTACCTCTAGTTGAAGGTTATAGCCATTCTTTTGGTTAAATGAATCAACCAATTCTTGCAAGTCAGCAATGATTTGATCGTTATTTAATTGTGGAATGGTTCTAACCATGACCTTTTGATAGGCAAAGTCCGGAATTGAGTTAACCTGTTTACCACCCTCAAAGATATCAGGTGTGTAGATAGTCTTACCCAAAATATCATCTTCACCGGTTTGTTTAGCAAAGTATTGCTTTTCTTCTTGGCGATAGTTGATAAGGTTATCAATCGCATCGATCCCTAATTCTGGAGTAGAACTGTGCGCTGCCTTTCCGACACTCTTAACGGTGTAAATAAGTGCTCCCTTGTGAGCATAGACAATATAATGGTGGTTTTGATTGCTTTGTCTTTGACCGGTTGGTTCACCAATCACGATTGCATCGACGTCATCAACATCCCCTCTTTTTGAAAGGAAGTTGGCCCCACCCTGAGTTAATTCTTCGGAGATGGTTGCTAGAAATCTTAGTTGACCGGATAAATCAGCATGTTCTTCTTTTAGTTCGATTAGTGCAATTACTTGGGCTGCTAGACCAGACTTCATGTCTGTCACACCACGACCATAAATATTACCTTCTTCGACGTATGGAATAAATGGATCGTGGGTCCAATCAGCCAAGTTGTTTTCGTGAACAGTATCCTCATGACCAGCAAAGGCCAAAACCTTTTTAGAAGAACTACCAATGTGAGCAACTAGATTACTTCTATTATCAAATTGGTCCACAATTTCACTTGCGATGCCGTGCTTCTTAAATAGTTGGCTTAAATAATCTGCGATGTCTTTTTCGTTGGCATCTACTGTATTAAAGGCAACTAAATCCTTTAATACCTGTAATTGTTCTTCTTTTTCCATTATTATCTACCCTCTTATTTTGCGTTTTCGTGATCAGTTAATCTGGCCAAGATATCACCGATAATTTGAATGACGAATACCAAAATCAAAATTAGGATTAATGATACAAAGGTAACGTCATTTTCATATCTTTGGTAACCAACCATGACGGCTAGGTTACCAAGTCCACCACCGGCAACGGTACCAGCCATTGCAGTTAAACTGATTAGACTAATTAATGTTACCACGGATGAACGGATAATTTTAGGTAATCCTTCCTTTAGATATACTCTAAAGACGATTCCCCACGTTGATGAACCCATGGCTTGGGCTGATTCAACGATTCCACTATCAACGTCTAATAGTGCGTTTTGCACTTGTCGAGCGTAGAAAGGAATTACGGCGATTACCAATGGAACGATACAAGCGGTGGTACCGATTGCAGTTCCAACGATAATTCTGGTAAATGGAGCAATCACAGCTAGTAGAATAATGAAGGGAATGGCACGGAATAAGTTCACAATCTTATCTAGGACTGTGTAGAAAGCAATGTTTTCACTGATTCCTTCTGGTCCAGTTAAGACTAGTAAAACACCGATAAACAAACCGATTATTCCACCAATTAGTGCTGTTACGAATGTCATATACAATGTTTCGATTGTGGCTTGTTCAAAGTCCGGAATCATTGTCATCATGTTTGGTAGGTAGTGTGTCAAAAATGAACTCATCTGCTATCCCTCCTTACTATTTCTGATTTTTTCTTGATCCAAATTGATGTTGGTTAAATGAACATCTTTTGCAGCAAGGTATTCTTTGATTTCTTTGATAGTTGATTCTTCAGCATCGATTTCGATAATCAAGTTACCTAATGGCACGTTTGAAATAAATTCAATGTTTCCATATACAATGTTAGCGACGGCACCAAACTTTTGGTACAAATCAACGATGATTGGTGTTTCAGTAGAAGCACCAATGTAATGCAATCTGAATAGTTGTTGGTTACGTGATAATTCAACGAAACGTTCTTGGGCGCTTAGTGTATTTACAGCTTCTCTAACGTTGTTGGTGGTGTCTATAAAGTCTTTGGTTAGCTGTGTCTTAGGATTACTGAAAACTTCTAAGATACTTCCCTTTTCGACAACCTTACCAGTATCCATGACGGCTACCTTATTACATAGTGACTTAACTACGTCCATTTCATGGGTAATTAAGACGATGGTAACGCCTAGTTCCTTGTTAATCTTCTTTAGTAATTGCAAGATTGCTTGCGTGGTCTTTGGGTCCAACGCACTGGTTGCTTCATCACTAATTAGGATTTGTGGGTTATTAGCCAAAGCTCTGGCAATTGCCACTCTTTGTTTTTGACCACCAGATAGTTGGGCTGGGTAGAATTTTTCCTTCCCATTTAGACCAACTAGATTGATCAAACGTTGAACACGTTGTTTTCTCTCTTCGTTTGAAGTCTTAGTTCCAACCATTGGGTATAGAATGTTGTCTTCAATTGTTCTGGCGTTCATTAAGTTAAAGTGTTGGAAAATAAACCCAATATTCTTTCTTAATTGACGAATTTGCGCATGGCTGAATTTATCAATATCTTTGTTATCGATAATCACCCTACCGGCACTTGGTTTTTGCAGGTGGTTAATTACTCGTACTAGAGTACTCTTACCAGCCCCTGAATAACCAACGATACCGTAAGCGTCACCCTTTTCAATTTGTAGCGATACGTCTTGTACCGCCTTTGAAACTTGGTGTTTTTGCTTAAAGGTGACATCGATGTGCTCTAGACTAATTTGTGCCATAGTTTCACCTCTACCTCTATTTTGTTTCTAACCCTTACTTGTTGAAGTTAATGTCCCATGCAGGAATGTTTTCACCTTTGTATAGTTTCTTTAAAAGATCCTTAGTAGCTTGAGTTTGGTAAGCCTTTACAACCTTCTTGTAGTACTTGTTGTTAGCATCACTCTTGTTAGCTGAAATGATGTTGATGTATGGGATTGAAGCCTTGTTTGTAGGTTCCTTGAATAAGATGTCCTTTGAACTTAGGTTTGAATCTAGAGCAAAGTTACCGTTAACAACAGCAGCATCTTCATCAGATAGAGCTCTTGGAGTTTGGGCAGCATCTAGAGGAACAATCTTTAGGTGCTTCTTGTTTTCAGTAATGTCACTTGGAGTTGGTAATTCAGTATTCTTTAGCTTGATTAGACCCGCACTAGCAAGTAGTTTTAGTCCACGAGCTTCGTTAGTAACATCGTTTGCAACAGCAACTGATGCGCCATCTTTTAGATCCTTTAGGCTTGAAACCTTCTTGGAGTATAAAGTTAGTGGTGAGAAGATAGTCTTACCAATAGCTACAATCTTAGTGTGGTGAGCTTTGTTCCAGTTGTCTTGGAATGCGTAGTTTTGGAATGCATTAATGTCTACTTCTTTGTTAGTTAAAGCATTGTTTGGTTGAGAGTAATCAGTGAATTGAACTAGTTGTAAATCAACGCCTTCTTTTTTAACACGTTGTTGAACAGCTTTCCAAACACGTGTGTCTCCACCCATGATACCAATCTTAACGGTGTGTCCTGAATCCTTACCACAACTTGCTAAAAGGGTTAGTGGTAAGACCAATAAAAATGTAAAAGCCAATAATAATTTCTTGTAATTCTTCTTCATAAGAATAACCTCCTAAAAAATATAAATGTATGTAACGGAATTTTTAACTTAGCCAACAAAAAAAACTCCGCTCCTAGATTAAATCTAGAAACGGAGTTCCGTGGTACCATTCTAATTCAGTGGAAGCTTGCACTCCCACCCTCAATAACGTCTATATAAACGCGTGCAATTAATAATGGTTGCCACCCCATCATCGCTTAATTATCAGCGATGCCAAATTACAGGCCATATTCATCATCTTCTGATTCATTCACTTTCAGCAAACGTGAACTCTCTGCGCAATCATTGGATAACTACTCTCCTGATCATCTTGTTTTATTCGTATCGGTTAAGTTGTTTTATATACTACACCCATTTTCTAATAATGCAACATATTTTTATCATTATTTTCTAATTTAATGTTTTCTTAATAAATAAAAAGGAGCCTAATCAAGGCTCCTTCAGTGTTTTATAGCAATCTTATATTCTGAGAAAATAGCAATTCAATGATTAGAATTAACACATCTACGGCTACAAAGAAACCGATGAATGCGAAAAATGTCAGACGAATGGCTTGTAGACGTTTCTTTAAAAGATCCCCGGTAAATTCACCATGTTTCTTTTCTAGACTAGGTAGTTTTAATCCTAGGAAGATGTAAATTGCTTCTAGTACAAATAATACGATGATTAAGTAGTTGTTGGCCATTTCTGGGAAGATGATGCTTAAAACAAACGCAGTCGCAACGATTGCTAAGATCACGTATTGACCAGTAACGACGTTTAACTTCTTTTCACCTGACTTAAATGCTTCGATTTGCTTCTTATCTCCGCCAAATGAATCAAGTGTCTTTTGGTTGATGGTCTTATTCAACTTGTGAATCTTTGGTAGTGTTTCATAGGCACCGAATAGTAATAGTGCGATTACAACAAAAAATAAAATTAAATAAATAACAGTATCCATTATCAGTCCTGCTTTCTTTATGTAATGACTTTATTATGTCATTTTTTATTTAATAAAAAAAGCTGAATGTTTCCATAACAGCTTTTCTTAATACTATCTTAAATATTTATCAAACCATTCATAGATGTCTGATAAACGTTTGATTCGAAGGTTTGGTAAACCGTTTCTTGAGAATCCGTGGAATGATTGTGGATAACGAATGTAATCCACAGTTGTTCCAGTTTGCTTAATCGCTGTGAATAATGCTTCACTTTGGTTAACTGGACAACGCATGTCGAATTCACCGTGTTGAATTCTAGTAGGTGTCTTGACGTTGTGGGCGTACTTCAATGGTGAGCAATCCCAGTAGTATTCCAATCCGCCCTCATCGTATAGATCCTTGCCAAGTTCTTTTCTGATAAAACGAACTCCGATGTCGGATGTTCCATATAATGAGTGCCAATCAGATACCGGACGTTGCACAATCGCAGCGTTGAAACGGTCGGTGTGACCGATTGCCCAACTGGACATGAATCCACCGTATGATCCACCGGCAATGAAGGTGTTTTGCTCATCTAGGTCGGCGAATTGACTTAAGGCAGCGTCTAGACCAGATTGCACGTCTGCAAAGTCTTCCTTACCATATCTACCAATGACGCCGGTTTCGAATTCTTGACCGTAACTGGTAGAACCACGTGGGTTGACGTAGACGACGGCATAACCGCGACTAGCTAGGACTTGGAATTCATGGAAGAAACTTTCACCGTAGTTAGCTTGTGGACCACCGTGGACGTATAGGATTACTGGAAGATGGTTGGAACTACCGGTGTACTTCAATACCCATCCCTCAACAGTAGTCTTACCGTCTTTGGACGGTGTTTCAAATGGTGTTACGTCAGCGTAGTCGTGTTGTGCTGAGAAGTTGGCGTTAGGTTCAAACTTCACGTCTAGTTGTTGATCAACTAGTTGGACTAATTGACTTGGGGTGGTTGGAGTTGAAAGACTGAAGTACACCTCACCATCGATGGCGGTTAAATCAACGACATGACAGTGACCTTCAAACAACGTGGTAATGTCGTGTCCGTTGTATTCAAAGACAACGCTGTGGCCGTGAGTCACACCACTAAAGACAAAGTTAGTGTCTGACATCCAAACTAAATGACTCCCTTCGTTTTGAATGAAGTCGGCGGTAATTGAGCCAAATACTTCCCCCTCGAATTCCTTGGTAACGTCGGTTAACTTGTCGCTTGATTCATCATAGATGTATAACTCGTTAACGGTTGCATTTGGATACTTGGCATCGTTTCCGACAACGGCAATCTTTTGTCCGTCTGGCGAATAACTAGCGTAGCTAAATTCACCTTTAGCGATACTTGATGTAACCTGCTTTTCAGTATCCTTGGTCAAATCAACATCGTAAACCGCCCTAGTTTCGTCTGATTCAGTTTCCAATGTCGGATTAGTTGGTTTGATTAACAATAAACGATTTTGTTTAGCGTTAGCATCTTGCAAACTCAAATCGTACTTAGAACTGTAGACCTCGTTTCTTTGGTTCATCTTAACATTGTATCGATAGATGGTGTCTGTAGCTTGATCATCGACCCAACCGATACCATCATGACGGTTGTCAAAACGGTGGACTCTTCTAGTTTCTGGGAATTTAGCAGTTTCAAACTTAGCTGGTACCTTGCTATCTGATGATTGGTAGAAAACGGTTTGGCCGTCTTTTCCACTAATCAGTTTGGATATCTTAGCATCCCTGGTAAGTTGTTCAGCACTACCACCTGATAGTGGCATCCTCATTAGGTCTCCATTATGTAGATAGACTAGGTAATCGCCCACTTGCACGGGATTTACGTTCTTACCACCGTCGGTCCATTTCTTTACTTCGTTCTTGTTGTTAATGCTGATAATATCAGCAAAATAGGTATTTTCTTGCTTGTCGACACGGTTTAACACAGCGAAAATATTTCCATTAATGGCAGTAACTTGTGTAATGGATTTCAATTCAAATAAGTCATTTGATTCTATTTTTTTATTCATTAACAACGCCTCTTTTCAATTTAAGTCTAGTATTAAGTTTTATCGGCACAAATGCAATAAAAAAGCCCTAACAATGTTAGGACTTTGTTGTTTTTTGGTTTTTAAATTGCTCGGTCATGACAAACGATGTTATTGGAATCGTGATGATAACACCGATTAGTGAGAACAAGATAATGATGAACTCGGCATCAAAGACCTTATCGTTTAAAATGTCACTCAATGAATAGGACAATCCGTGGAACCAGACAAATAATGATAATGAGCCACCGAATAATCCAAAGAATAAGGTATTCAATGTTGTTCCGATAATTTGTTTCCCGACATAGACCCCATCGAAGAACAAACGGTTTGGTTTGATATCCGGATGTTGTTCCTTAATTTCATCCAAACCAGACGCAATCGCCATGGTTGCTTCGGCAATCGCACCCAGCGTACTTAAGATGGCTGTGGAAATGGCAATATCGATAAAACTAATTCCGATTGGTAGAGATAGCCCTTCTAGGTCGTCACTATCTTCAAGTCCGAATCCTTGGACCTGTGCCCAGTGTTCGACTGGCACAATCAATAAGACAAGTGACAGTAATACCAATACTGAAGCGATGAACGCTAGTCGACTGGTCTCATCATTGGTTCCACTCAAGAAGATGGTCAATGCCAATAGGATCACTCCGGCAATCAAAGTGACGACGATTGGTGGGAAGTGAAATGCCATCAAGACAATCGCAAAGAATAAGAAACCAAAGTTAAACACCAAACTTAAAAATGATTGAAAACCTTGTTTACCTCCTACCAATACCATTAGTACTAATAGGACTAGCCCTAAAGCAATAATTGCACTCATTATTTACGCCTCTTTTCTGCAAAAAAACTGGTTAATCCACTGGCAACCGGAACTGCTAGAACAATTCCAATTCCACTGATTAGACTTTGTACCATCCCCAATGACATGTTCATTGAAAATGAGTATCCCCAACTATTTCCGTTCTTTAAGAATAGAAGTGTCATCGACAAAGTTTCGCCCATAAAGATGAAGAATAAGACGTTAATTAGGGGGCCCATGATCGACTTACCAATGTTTCGACCTGACAAGAATAGTTGTTTTCTTGAGACTTCAGGACGTTCCATTTTCAAAGCGAATAATGAAGAAATAATATCGGTAGATTCATCCATCACCGCCCCTAGAGAACCAATAATGGTTTCAGCTAGGAACAACGGACGTGGTGGCTGAGTGACGTATTGCATCGATTCGTAGAAGATGCCCCTTTCATGCGTGAATCGAAAGACAATCAAACTGATTAGAATCGACAAAAAGGTACATGCGACAGTCGAGCCTAAAGTCACAAACATCTGACGGTTCCAGCCAATTACCAACCAAAGGGTGATAGCTGAAAATAGCACCGCTAATATGGAGAAAATCCATAGGACGTTGGATCCGTTGTTAAAGCCGTCAAAGTATAGTGCCACCATGAATAAGATGGTATTAATGATGATACTTCCGATAGCAGTAATTCCCGCCATTTTAAGGAAGATAAACATCAAGGCGATTGCTAGATAAATCAAAAAGACGACCGGTGTGTCTCGTTTGGCATCTTTAATGGTGCTTTCGCCCTGTCCGTGTAGGACCACAAAGGCTTTTTGGCCGATTTTGTATTTCTTATCCATCGCCTTAGAGTCTGTATATGTATTGTTCAACGAGATATGTTCACCCTTATGTTTCCCGTTGGTGATTACCCCACTTAGTTTTTGTACATAACTGTGATCAACATTTTGAAAAGTATCGACTTCCTTAGTCTTACTAAGTTCTTCGACCTTTTGAATCTGCATAATTGGTTGAGTATATAAAAAGTCATCGTGACTGACAAAAAACATTAAAATTACCCCAATTAATGCAAAAATCCCCACCATTTTGATAGGAAATTTTTTCAATAAATTACCCAAAATAATTCCTTCTTAATTATCAAATTTTGAACCTAAAAATTCCAATTTAGGTCATTTTAACACACTTTAATTAAATAAATCTTAAATGGCTCCATCATGCAAGCTTATGCCGTTTAAAGCCGGCAAATCGGCATTTTGCGAATGTAACTTATTTGACACATAACATTTTTCTTTGTAATAATAGTACCTATGCTTTAAATAAACTACAATTTCAAGGAGGAAGATCATGACCAAAAAAGTTGAAGTTAAACATCTAACCAAGATTTTCGGTCGTCATGTTGGTCGTGCCAAAGAAATGATCAACGAAGGAAAATCCAAAGATGAAATTTTAGCTAAAACTAACAGCGTAGTTGGTGTTCACGATGCCAACTTCGATGTTAACGAAAATGAAATCTTTGTTATCATGGGACTTTCCGGTAGTGGTAAGTCTACTTTAATTAGAATGTTGAACCGTTTATACGAACCAACTGATGGTGAAATTCTATTAGACGGGGAAAGCATTACTAAATTCGATAAGAAAGAATTACGTGAATTTAGACGTAAGAAGATGAGTATGGTATTCCAAAACTTTGCTCTATTCCCTAACAGAACCATTATCGAAAACACCGCTTACGGTTTAGAAATCCAAGGAGTCGATAAAGAAACTAGACATCAAAAGGCACACGAATGCCTAGAACTAGTTGGCTTACACGGATATGATGATAGATACCCTAATGAATTATCTGGTGGACAACAACAACGTGTCGGATTAGCTCGTGGTTTAGCTAATGATCCAGAAATTCTATTGATGGATGAAGCATTCTCAGCATTGGATCCACTTAACAGAAAAGAAATGCAAGACGAATTGCTAGATTTACAATCACATCTAAAGAAGACTATCATCTTCATCTCACATGACCTAAACGAATCACTACGTATTGGTGACCGTATTATGATCATGCGTGATGGTGAAATTGTTCAAATCGGTTCACCAGAAGATATCTTACAACACCCTAAGAATGATTATGTTGAAAAATTCATTGAAGGTGTGGACAGAACTAAGATTCTTACTGCTAGCCGCGTTATGATTAGACCAGATGTTATCAACATCGAAAAAGACGGTCCAAGAACCGCTCTAAGATTAATGAAGGACAACCACAACTCAAGTGTTTACGTTGTTGATTCAGAACACCACTTCAAGGGATTAATTGATGCTAAGGATGTTATCAAGCAAATCGAAGATGACAAACGTGACTTAGAATCAATCCTTAGAACCGACGTTCCAACAACTACACCTGATACACCTATCAAGTCACTATTAAACGACATTTCCAAGACTTCAGTACCATTCGCGGTATTGGATGACAATGATCGACTACTAGGAATTATCATTAGAAGTTCCGTATTAGGCGCAATTTCTGGAAACGAGGTGCAAAATAATGGCTAATTTATTTTCTTTAACTATGCAACCAATTCCATTTGCTGACTGGGTTAACAATTTTGTTAACTGGTTAACTCAATTCGTTGGTTTCTTCAACGGTATCACTGATTTCATCGGTGCAATCGTTAACTCATTCCAATGGGTATTTGATTTACTACCCGTTTGGTTATTCATCATATTAGTTCTAGGTATTACTTACTGGGCATTACATGACAGTAAGCACTGGGGACTAATGGTCTTTGAACTTATTGGTCTTGTATTAATTTACAACCAAGGTTACTGGAGAGATATGACTCAAACATTAACACTAGTTCTTACTTCTAGTTTAATCATCGTTGTTATCGGTATTCCTTTGGGAATCTGGATGGCAAAGAGTCACACTGTTAAGGTAATCGTTAAACCAATCCTAGACTTTATGCAAACAATGCCTGCATTCGTTTACCTAATTCCTGCCGTTGCTTTATTCGGGATCGGAATGGTACCCGGAGTTATTGCTTCTGTTATCTTCTCACTACCTCCAGTAGTTAGAATGACTAACCTAGGAATTGAACAAGTTCCTACTGATTTAATTGAAGCTGCCGATTCATTCGGTTCAACTGGTTGGCAAAAACTAATCAAGGTTGAATTACCAATTGCTAAGAACACATTAATGTCTGGTGTTAACCAAGGTATGATGCTCGCTCTATCAATGGTAGTTATCGCTTCAATGATTGGTGCTGTTGGTCTTGGTTCAGAAGTTTACTTCGCCGTAGGTAGAAACAACGCTGGTTCTGGTTTCACTGCTGGTTTTGCAATCGTAATCCTAGCAATCATCCTAGACCGTGTTACTCAAGCCTTTAACAAGAACAAAAAACACTAATTAGGAGGATTTAAATGAGAAAGAAAACTAGATATGTTTTAGCAACATTAACCATGTTTCTTATGGCAACAGTTCTAACTGCTTGTAGTAGTTTAACTTCTCCATACAATCCTCATAAGAAGTTAGGTCCTCAAATCAACTACACCATTACTGGTATTGATGCCGGGGCTGGTATTATGGCTTCTACACAAAATGCGTTAAAGGAATATCCTTTAGCTCAAAACAAGTGGCAACTACAAACTAGTTCAACTGCTGCAATGACTTCTACATTAGCTAAAGCAATTAAGTACAAACAACCAATCGTAGTTACCGGATGGCAACCACACTGGATGTTCAAGAAGTTCCCTCTTAAGTTCCTAAAGGATCCTAAGAATGTTTACGGTTCTTCAGAACAAATCCACACAATTGCTAGAAAGGGTCTAGCCAAGGATAATCCTGGTGCTTACAAGATTCTAAAGCAATTCCACTGGACTCCATCTCAAATGTCAGACGTGATGCTACAAACTAATGCTGGTGTTGATCCTAAGGTTGCTGCTGATAACTTTATCAAGAAGAACCCTAAGTTATACCAAGAATGGACTAAGGGTGCTCCTCGTGGTAACGGTAAAGCAGTTAAATTAACTTACGTTGCTTGGGATTCAGAAATCGCATCAACTAATGTGATGGCTGAAGTTCTAAACAAGATGGGTTATAAGGCAACTATCCAAGCACTAGAAATGCAACCAATGTGGGCATCAATTGCAACTAACGCTGCTGATGCTTCACTATCAGCTTGGTTACCTAACACTGCCGGTTTATATTTGAAACAATACAAGGATAAAATCGACGATGTTGGTCCAAACTTGAATGGTGCTAAGGTTGGATTGGCTGTTCCTAAGTACATGAAGAACATCAACTCAATCGAAGATTTAATCAACAAATAATAATAAAGAAAAGCTATTCTATTAACTTTAGAATAGCTTTTTTATATACTAGGGATATAGCAAAACAATAAACGTAAATGAGGTGTCAAAATGAGTAATGACAAGATTAACGAATCACTAATAAAAGACGACTTCTATCAAGCCGTTAACGGTGAATGGGTTAAGAATGCAACCATTCCTTCAGATCACTCTTCAACCGGTGGTTTCATGGACTTAGTCGATAACATCGACAAAACTTTAATGAATGACTTTGACGCCCTACTTGATGGATCAATGCAACCATCAAATGACGATATGCAAGAATTCAAGAAGTTATACGATTTAGCAATGGACTTTGATAAGCGTGAACAAGATGGTGCCAAACCACTTAAACCTACCCTTCAAAGAATCGAAGACGTTAAATCATTCGACGATTTAAACCAACAACTAGCTGATTGGACCTTGTCTGGTTTACCCCTACCTTTTGGTTTCGGCATTGAAGCAGACATGAAGAACGCCAAGTACAACGCATTGTACGCAAGCGGTGCTTCAACCTTCCTACCAGATAAGACATACTATGATAAACAAAACCCGGCTAGTGCCAAGTTAATGCCAGTCTTTCGTGACATGGTGAAAAAGCTATTAACCATGGTTGGATACGACGAACAACAAGCTAAAAACATCGTCGATGCCGCTGAAGATTTTGATAGAACAATTGCACCACACATCAAGTCAGCCGAAGAAAATGCCGACTTCACTAAGATGTACAACCCAATGAGCTACAACGACTTATCTAGTCAAATCAACAAGTTTGATATGGATAACTACGTGACTGGTCTAATTGGCCAAGTTCCAGATCAAGTCATCGTAACTGAACCAGACTACTTCAAGGCATTCAATGAAATCGTCAATGACGATACATTCTACAAAATGAAGAATTGGATGATTGTGAAGGTCGTTAAAGGTTCAGCTGGACTACTATCAGAAGAATTCCGTCAAATTGGTGGGACTTTCTCACGTACCCTTTCAGGTAAGAAGGAAGCTACTAAACCCAAGAAGGCCGCTTACTACCTATCATCTGGTTTATTCGACCAAGTTGTTGGTGACTACTACGGTCGCAAATACTTCGGTGAAAAGGCAAAACAAGACGTCCACGACATGGTTGTTAAAATGATTAACGTTTACGAAAAGCGTCTATCACAAAACGACTGGTTGAGTGAAGATACCAAGAAGATGGCAATCACTAAGCTAAATGCCCTAGCAATTCACGTTGGTTATCCTGATGAAATTAATCCTTTATATCACCAATTCAAGGTAGTTGGTAAGGAAGATGGCGGTGATTTATACACTAACGTTGAAAACATCGACAAGATTATCACTAAGGATAAGTTCAGCAAGTGGAACCAACCCGTTGATAAGAGCATCTGGGACATGAGTGCTAACACAGTTAACGCTTACTATTCACCTCTAGAAAATGTGATTGTCTTCCCTGCTGCCATCCTACAAGCACCTTTCTACAGTCTAGAACAATCATCAAGTCAAAACTTCGGTGGTATTGGTGCCGTTATCGCCCATGAAATCTCTCATGCGTTTGATAACAACGGTTGTCAATTCGACCAATACGGTAACCTAAACAACTGGTGGACCGAAGATGATCACAAACACTTCGATGCATTAGCCGAAAACATGATTAAGGAATTCGATGGGTTAGACTTTGCCGGCCAAAAAGTTAATGGTAAGTTGACCGTTTCTGAAAACATCGCCGATGCCGGTGGTTTAAGCTGTGCCCTAGAAGCTGCCAAGGGCGAATCAGACGTGAACCTACGTGACTTCTTCATCAACTGGGCAACTATCTGGCGTACAAAATCAACTGAACAATACAAACAATTACTACTATCAATCGATGTGCACGCTCCAACTGAACTAAGAGCACAAGTTCAAGTGAAGAACCTAGAAGACTTCTACAAGACCTTTGACGTTCAACCCGGGGACGGAATGTACCTACCTGAAGATAAACGAGTAAATATTTGGTAATAAAAAGACCTGACATACGTCAGGCCTTTTTATTTTGGTTTTATTTCTTAGTGTTCTTAAGCATTAATGCCATTGCTAAACCGAATAGTTCGATGACAAAGAATGTAATGAAGACGACATGGAAACCACCCATTTGGGCGATTGCATGACTCATTCCCTTAGCAATGTTGTTGTTCATCACGTTAGATAAAATCAAGGTAGCAACCAAGACACCGGTTGATCCAAGAATTTGTCTAAATGTTGAGATAACCGCAGTCCCATCTGAAATTAAATCATTGGGTAATGAGTTAGCACCCATTGTAACAGCTGGCATCATGACAAAGGCGTTTCCACCTTCGATGATTGCTGCAATTACCATCATTGGAACTAGACCCAATGTGGCACCGGTGATGCTCAATACTAACCATCCGGCTAGAATCATGAACATCCCTGTTAGCATTGTTGATTTAAAACCAATCTTATCTGCTAACTTACCAGTTAATGGGTTTAATAAACTTAATACGATGGCACCAGGAGCTAGTGCTAAACCAGAAACGGTCTTGCTTACTCCCAATACGTCTTGGTAGTAAAGTGGGAAAATGATTGTAACAACAATCAAAGCAATGTATGAAGCACCTGTTAAACCGACTGATAGGTCGTAGTTAAAGTCCTTCAATACTCTCAATTGTAGTAATGGTTGATCCATCTTGAATTGACGAATTGCAAACATCGCAACCATTAAGATACTTACAACCAAGATAATAATGGCTTCTGTCAAATCAATGTTGGTCTTACCAATCATGTTAACCACGTATAGGATCCCAATCAAACCTACTGATAGTATCACTGATGGGAAGTCTAGGTGACTTTCCTTTTGTGGCATGACATTTTTAATTGCAAATAGTGAAATCACAAATAAAACAGAAATGATAACGGCAAAGACGATGAATAATCCACGCCATGCTGAGAAGTGGAGAACGATTGCTGAAAGAATTGGACCACAAGCAAGTGCTGAACCCATGATTAGGCCAGCAAATCCCATGGTAGTCCCCCTTTTTTCTTCCGGTGTAATGTATAACAACACTGATTGGTATGATGGGAACAAAATACCAACAGCGATTGCTTCCATTGCACGACCTAACATCATCACTGGGAAGTTAGGTGCAACTACCACAATCAAAGTTCCGATATCAAAAATTGCTAAAATCAATAAGAATAATTGCTTAAACTTAACGTTGTTAAGTAACCATGGACTAACCGGCATCATGACACACATGATTAGCATAAATCCGGTAGTTAACCATTGAACAGTCGAAGCATCAATTCCAAATGAGCTCATTAAGGTAGGATAAGCAGTTGAAATTGATGATTGGCTCATTGACATTGTAAAACTACCCAAAAGTAATACAATGACGAACAAAAAACGATTGTATGGCTTACCATTTAAATCGTAATTCTTCAAAACCTTCATCTCCTAATTTAGAATCATTATAAATTAATACTTTTTCTATTTTATCGATTTAGGTTTAATAAGTAAACTATTTTGCTTTGCTTAATTTTCGTCGAACAAGAATCTAGCGATGATATGATCAACGAAGATGTTGTGGTGCAAACGACTGTGTTGACCATTGACCCCATTAACTGGGATTTCTTCGTAGTTCTTAGCACGTTTACCAATCAAGTACTTCAAGGACTTCACTGAAGCAACTGATACAACACCGTCTGAATCTTGTTTTGAATTATCGTTTCCGTAGATGTTTAGTACTGATACATCCTTAGGGAAGTTCTTACAATCATTTAATAGTGTTTGATATGATGGGAACCACTTGTTTGATTCTGAGTAAATCATTGGTTTACCTTGTGAATCAACGTAATTATCTGTTCCCATGCTACTTAACTTAATGACCCCGTCATATGGTCCGGCGATTGAAACAAACTTTTGTAGTTTTGGCATGTCTTCATCTTTATCGTACTTAGCAGCTGTATCTAAAATAGTAACGGCCCCGGTAGAGTGACCAACAGCGTTGTAGTACTTAAATCCATAGTGATCTCTTAGTCTCAATAGGATTTCGTGTAGCCAGCTAACTTGTTTATCAACTGGTGTGAACTTCTTTTGGAAAATAACTTGAATAATTGGCTTTCTGGTATTTAATTGAAGTTTTCCTTTGTAATCAATCTTACCGTTCTTATCCACTAAGATGACTAATGAACGGTTACCTCCATCACGTGATGCAATTGTTGCCAAGTGGTTAGTAGATCTTCGAGATCCACCCAAACCATGGACGTACAATGTTGGTGTGTTTTGACCACCTCTAGATGATCGAGACATTAATAAGTTGTCACTTCTAATCGCGAAGAAAACTGCGAAAAATGCGACAATCAATGTCACAATAATCAAAATAATATTGGTCTTAGCTGTTTTACTCAAGATGATTCCCCTCTCTTTTCTTCTACTCTCTATCATACTAGAAAATTACAAAATTTACATCCATAATTATGTGCATTAATTAGCCAAATCTAGTAATTTGTAGTAGATTATAGGTATAGACTAAATATGAACGAATAAAGGAGAATTTATTTTGATTACACTTAAATCACCACGCGAAATCGAAATGATGGCCAAATCCGGTGAAGTCTTAGCTGGTGTTCACCTTGGCTTACGTGACATGATCAAACCGGGTCTAGACACTTGGGAAATCGAAGAATTTGCTGACAAATATATCACCGAACATGGTGCAAAGGCGTCAGAAAAAGGTTTTGAAGGCTACAAGTTTGCTACTTGTGTTTCAGTTAACGACGAAGTAGCTCATGGAATTCCACGTAAGGGTCTAAAACTTAAAGATGGTGACATTGTTAAGGTTGATATGACAGTTAACAAAGATGGTTTTGAAAGCGATTCTTGCTGGACTTATGCAGTTGGAAACATTTCAGAAGAAGACCAAAAGCTAATGGACGTATGTAAGGAAGCTCTATACCGTGGTATTGACCAAGCAGTTGTTGGTAACCGTTTAGGTGATATTGGTTTTGCTTGCCAAGACTTCATCGAAAACCAAAACCACATGGGTGACGTTCGTGAACTAATCGGTCACGGAATTCAACCTACTATGCATGAACAACCAAACGTTCCTGCATACGGTGAACCTGGTAAGGGTCTACGTCTAAAGGAAGGTATGACCATTACCATCGAACCAATGGTTAATCTAGGAACTTGGGAAATCACTGACAGATACGATGCCAAGGATGACTGGACTTACTACGTATCATCAGATGGTACTAACTCAGCTCAATACGAACACACCATTGCTATTACCAAAGATGGTCCAAAGATTCTAACCTCTCAAGGCGACGACATCGACGAAAAGTACAAACTATAATAAATAAAAAAACCTCGTAAGATAATTCTTACGGGGTTTTTATTTTGGTTGAATTAGTTCAAACCGTTAACGCAGTATTCAGGCTTTTCACCCTTTAGCACGTGGTTTACTTCACTACTTGCCATGTTAGAAATCTTAGTAAATGATTCCACTGAGAATCCTGAGTTATGTGGAGTCATGAAGACGTTTGGTAGTTTTCTTAGTTCACTGTCCATTGGAAGTGGTTCTTTCTCGAACACATCTAGACCTGCTCCGGCGATTTCACCGGACTTTAAGGCTTCGATCATGTCTTGTTCGTTAATCACTGCACCTCTGGCAAAGTTAACGATAAATGCTGATTTTTTCATCATCTTGAATGTGTCTTTGTTAACAGAACCGATAGTTCCCTTCACTGCTGGTAGATGTAGTGAAACGAAATCAGAACGTTTGAATAGTTCATCCCATTCAACAAATTCACCGTATTCAGAAGTTTTAGGGCTTCTGTTCCAGATTAATGTCTTAACGCCGAAACCTGAAAGCATCTTGGCAGCTTGTTGACCAATGTTTCCATAACCAACAATCCCAATTGTCTTACCCTTAATATCGTGTGATGGGTGATGGAATGCGTATGAGTCATCACCTTCATGCATTTTTTGAGAAACTGTGTATAGATTCTTAGATAAAATTAAAATATCGGTAACGGCACATTCAGCAACTGCCACTTCATTTCCACCAGGTGTGTTGGTAACGTAAATTCCACGTTCCTTACAGTGGTTTAAATCGACATTATCGTATCCCACACCAAAACGTGCGATAACCTTTAGGTTAGGCATTTGGTCGATAGTGTCATTGCTTAATGGAGTCGCATTAAGCACCATTCCATCAGCATCTTTGTGTTGAAGTAGAGAGTCTGCGTATTGATCTTCTAATTCCACTACTTCAAAGCCATAATCCCTAAGTGGTTCGCCTAAATAATGAGCAAATTCTTTAGGAATAATTACTTTTTTAGCCATTTTCTCTTCAACTCCTCATTTTTTATAACATATAAATATTATCACAAAAAAAGCCACTACATGGATTTTTTATATCCATTAGTGGCTTTTAGAGACTTTAATGTCTATTAATTGTGTTTTTTGGCCATAGGATTAGTTTACCCTTAATGGCACTCTTTCGTTCAACAGTAACTGGTTTCTTCCCACGACGTGGTGTCCATCTGGGATTTCTAATTACGGTAGGATCATTTTTAATCATCTTAAAGACTGACATAATGATCAAGATGCAGACGAACATCAATGGGAAACCGGCTAAGGTACAGAACGTTTGAACTGTCTCAAATCCCCCAACGACAACTAAACTGAATGAGAATAGGATAAATACAACTACCCAGGTCATTCTGTTAACACGACTAGGTTCTTTACCAGGACCAAGTGGCAGACTGGTAAATGAAGAAAGCACGAATGCTGACGATGAAATCGTGGTTGCCAAGAAGATGAAACAGGAAATAAAGTAAAATGCAAACATGACATACTTCATAGGTAAGGTTCCAAGAACGGCTGAAATCACAGCGGCTTGCCCTTGCGTATTTAAGATATGAGTTAAATTCAATGTTCCGGTCTTTTGTAGCCATAGTGAGTAACCACCAAAGACGGCATAAAAACTCATGCATCCCAAAGCACCATAGGTAAGCATCCCCATGACGATCTGTCTGATTGTGCGTCCCTTGGAAATCTTAGCAATGAATAGTCCCATAAATGGCATGTATGATAACCACCAACCCCAATAGAAAATGGTTTCTTGTTGGGCAATACCAGGACGACCGTTTGGCACGGTATTCATACTCATTGGAATGAATTTTTGAATCAATAATCCGACACTGTTTGTTTCTGAATTTAGAATGTATACGGTTGGACCAACTAGCAAGACGATTGCTAGGAAAATAATAGCGGTCCAGATGTGGGCATTACTTAACTTATCAATTCCACCATTTAGTCCCTTAAAGACAGTTAATGCAAAGATAATAAATAATACCAAAAATAATCCTAGCTTCATATTTAGATTGTCAGGAATTCCGGTTAAAGAACTTAGAACTTTGGAAATGATTGGGATTTCCAAACCTACGGAGGCTCCTACCCCTCCCATGATTCCAAATACTACTAGTAGGTTTACGATTTTTCTGGCAATGCTTTGCCAAAGTTTTTCACCATCTAAGATGGTAATCGCATCGCTTAGAGATTGAATTTTGCGTTTCTTGTTATACATCATATAACCAATAGCAATCGTGGGTGCCGCAAACATCAACCAAGCCATTGGACCCCAATCATATTGACCATACATGTGAGCTAAATTGTAAGCAGTCACTGAGTATGGTTTAACAGATCCTTCTGGATGTTGAACGTATCTCAATGGATCCACCATGCTAAGCATTAGAATACTGGCATCGATGGCGGTCGCAAAGACCATTGAACCCCATTGGAAGTTCTTGTACACCGGCTTATCCGTTGGTTCACCCAAACGAATATTGCCATACTTTGATAACATCAAATATACAAAAAACAAGAAATTGATGATGTAAATCCACATGTACCCCCAACCCATATTACTGGTTACCCAGTTCAATACGTTGTTAAGAAGTCCTTGTAGTGAAGAACCACCAATTATCAAAAATACTGAAACCCCTAAAAATAATACGACAGTAGGAATAAAGACGAGCTTGTCGATATTTTTACTTTTAAAAATAATAATCCTCCTCTGAGATTAAACACAAAAAGCTGCACAAATAAGTGATTCGTATATAACGAATGACCATCTGCACAGCTTTTCTAAGGTTATACAAATTAAATTCGAATTATTTTTGCATTTCAATTATATTATACACAAATAACAATTTATGTAAAATGTGGCCGCACGGGCGTTTGAAAAGCATATTTTAATTCCTATTTGACCGTTTTAATAACACGAGCTGGATTACCAACAATGACCACATTGTCCCCAAATGATTTGGTGACAACTGATCCAGCACCTACGACAACATTTTCACCCAATGTAACACCGGGCAATACAGTCACATGTCCTCCTAGCCAGCAATTATCACCGATGGTAATTGGTTTTCCCATTTCAACATCGGCCTTTCTTTGGTCCGGATCCAATGGATGTACCGGTGTGTACAATCCAACGTCTGGACCGAAGTAACAATGATCTCCAATTGTGATTGGGCATGTGTCCAACAATGTTAAGTGGTAGTTGGCATAAAAGTCGTCTCCGACATGAATATTGTATCCATAATCAAATTCAACGCCGGTTTCAATCCATAGATTCTTACCACTATCTCCAAGTAACTTGGCTAATCGTTGGTTTTGTTCTTTATTATCTGATAGTGAATTAATGGCGCTTAACTCTTTTCTAACAACACTACGTCTTTGTTGTAACTCTTCATCGTATTGTTGATAAGGTTCTCCTGCCGTCATTTTTTCACGTTCTGTTTTCATATTTTGCCAGCTTTCATAACTTATTCAATTATTATTGTATCATATGAAATTATTTATCAAAAAAGCCTAAATCGCGAAGACTCTTCTCGATGTCCGATACGGATTTATCCTTATCGATGTATTCCTTGGCCTTCTCGGGTTGTTTAGTTTGTGGCTTTGGTTCTTCCGCCTTTTGCTTTGGTGCCAGTTTTTCGGCTAAATCAGGATCAATCTTTCGAACTTCATTGTCTAACAATTGTTGAACTGTAGTGATTGCATTGTCACCATTATCAAAATTAGCATTCACAAATTTGATGGTTTTAAATTCATCTAAAATAGCGGCCAATTGTTTGATTTCATCTACATTGGTGATGACCTCACCGTTAAAGATTTGCCAGTCATGGGCTTTAGCGTACGCTAGCTTACCATCGTTTACGGTTTGTGAAATGTACAAGGAAGGTGTGATCACCTCAACTTGTTTTGAGTTTAGATTCAGTTCAACTAACTTCTTCAAACCATTGATAACTGATACCAATTGCATCTTGGAATTATTAATACCCTGCATTCCACCACTATTGGATGTTAGTTCACCATCAAAGTCGATGCAATAGGCCCAAACAGATGGACCATTTGCGGCAACGTATTGGTTTAAACCAGAAGCGTTAATATGCTTACCGTGTGCATATAGTTTAACGACTTCTTCGACACTTTTTTCTGCTGGTTTTGGTTGTTCAAATGTCGAGTGAACGATTGTCTTGTTCGGTTGATTTAATTTCATATCATCCATTTTTTCGTTCAAAAGTTTATCAACAAAATTATTTCCAGAGTTATCTGCATGACCCTTAGTCCATTTAAAGTTTAAGTGCTTAAATCGGCCTAGTAGTGCGGATAGTTGCATAAATTCATTCTTATTTTTGATGACTGTTCCATCACTTTTTTTCCAGCCACGACGACGCCATGAGTTTAGCCATCCCTTAGTGATTGAATCTAAGACGTACTTGGAGTCCAATATAGCGTCAATAGACTCGTTTTGCCATCCTTGGTCTATGATGTACTGCAAGGCGTTAACTAGCCCTAAGACTTCCATTTTATTGTTTGTAGCACCGAATTCACCATCAGAGGCATAATGTTTCTTACCATTGCGCAAAATTAAATATGCCCAGGCGGCCTTGTCGTCATCCTTGACGTGTTGGCCGAGCTTGTTTCCGTGGTTTCTAGAACCACCGTCACTGTATAGTGTGATTGATCCACTCTTGGCCATCTTAGGTGCAGCCTTCTTGGCAGGTTGACTTAACCCCATGTAGGCCTTAGCTTCTGATTGAGTCTTAAAGCTCTTATATTCGGCGCCGGGAAAACCGTTGACTTGGTTTTTACATTCGTCCCAAGTGCTATAGATACCGGGCTTTTTTCCTTTTCTTACTGCATAAAATTTACTAGCCATCTTTTTCTCCTTTTATGTACAAAAAAAGACCCAGAAAATCTGAGTCCAAAAGATTATTTAGCAGGCTTTGACTTCAAGAATTTTTGTAAGTCAGCAACTTCTTTTTGTTTCTTGTTACGCTTGTTGTTGTTGATTGGACGACGTCCTTGAACACCATTTGGATGACAAATTCTCACTAGAGACACCCCTTCCTGTTAACCATAAATTAATTAGTACCATTATAATATAAAGACGGTACCTAACGCAAATTAGAATTATTCACTCATTATTATATCGATATTGTTTACAATTTACAAGTTTGTGTTAAAATAACTTCAATTTAATAATAAGAGGTGGCAATTTTATGACAAATGATTTTCCCCAAGTTTTAACCATTGCAGGTTCAGACAGTGATGGAAGTGCAGGAATGCAAGCCGATTTACATACTTTCTTTATGCATCATACTTACGGTGCTTCCGTAATTACAGCGTGTGTTGCAGGTAACTCATTTGGTATTCATGACAGTGTCTCTATGCCAGTTTCATTCATCAACCAAGAATTCAAAGACTTAGCTGATGACTTTAAGATTTTAGCATCAAAAACAGGAATGTTAGCCGATGCTGAACTTATTCGTACAGTAGTTGAAAACTACAAGAAATACGATTTTGGTCCATTAGTTGTAGATCCTGTAATCATGACTAAGCATGGTGCTATGTTACTTGAACAAGCCGCTTACGACACTTTGAAGGAAGAATTAATTCCTTTAGCCACAGTCTTGACCCCTAATTTCTATGAAGCACAAAAGTTAGCTGACATGGAAATTAACTCAGACGAAGACACCAAGGTTGCCGCCAAAAAGCTTCGCGATTTAGGCGCTAAAAACGTTATTATTAAAGGTAAACACGTCGCTGGTGAAACAGACGTCGTTAAAGATTACGTCCTACTAGAATCCGGAGAAGACTTCTGGATTGAAGGACCTTACTACCATACAGAACATAAGAACGGTACTGGTGATTCTCTATCAGCAGCCATCACATCTGAAATTGCTAAAGGTACTTCCATCGCCGACGCTATCAGAATTGCTGACGACTATGTCGACAAGGCAATTAAGAACGAAATTTCAGTTGCTCACAAATTTGGTCCAATTAATCACTGGGCACAATAAAAAAAGAAGACTCGCATAAGCGGGTCTTTTTTATTACCATTTATCAGGACTCCACATTCTACCGTCCAATTCATCTTGGGCTTGTTGGAGTCTTTTTTGTTGTTCCTTATTAATATCTTTAATCCCATCTAGGAAGGATAATAATTTAAAACTAGTTTCATCTTTTTTTAGTTCTTCGATTTGTTGGTCCAACCATTCGTTTTGACTAGCCATTATTCATCATCCTCCTTCTTGATTAAATCAATTTCCCATTTTAATTCGTCCAATTGATCGTAATTAGATTGAAGATAATCGATTAGGATATCCATTCTAGCTTGCTTGTTCTCGTCTAAGGATTCCTTTAAATCGGTTAGTTGGTCGATGTACCATTTTTGTAAACTGGAAAAACTGTCAAAGTTATCGTTGGTCAAATAACTACGATAATCAATTAAGAGTTTTTGTTTTTGCGAATCGGTCATGTAGGCAAACTGTGAAATAACAAACGGTTTCAAGAATTTCATTTTGCCACGTTGAGCAATTGCCTGGTAAGGTTTTAACAATTCAGAGATACTAAAACTTTCCCTGCCACCAACTTGGTAGTCCTTGATTGGATCACCTAGTGTGGTGATGATGCCCATTTCCTTGCCTTTCAATGCTCCCTCTTGTTCATAAGCGATGAAGTTCTTGGTAAAGACATCGTCCTCATATTTCTTCATCAATGCAGGTGCGCTGTACCAATACATTGGAAATTGAAATAAAATGCGATCATATTGTGCTAATCTTTGTTGTTCTTGTTCTTTATCAAAAGTAAAATCTGTTTGGATATTATCTAAAATGACCCAATCCACATTTTCAATATCAGACTGACATTGTTTTAAGAATGCTTCGGTCATTGAATTATCATATTCAGGATGTGATACTAACACCAAAGTTTTCATATTAGTTCCCTCGTTTCTTTAATAACACTATTTTAAATGATTTAGCGCAAAATTTACACTATAACGAATTTACGTATATTTAAGATTAAAAGATTATAATCGTTCGTATATTTTGAAATTATTTTTTAAAAAATTTTTTGTGATTTTTTAAGAATTAAAGATATGTTAATGCTTAAAAATGCCTTTATAGCAATAGTTTATACATGATGTCTATTATTAAAAATAAATAAAATTATTATTCTGATATTAGTTGACATCCCCCCATATTTCGGGTATATTATTACCAATGTGTTACATAGTTTCGATTGTTAAGGTTACTTGTTTTATAGTTTTATGAAATGACCCCTTGATTCAGGCTTTTGATACATTAAGAATTTTAAAACGCACGATATGTGCAAGGAGGTTTCATATTATGAAACAAGGTACTGTTAAATGGTTCAACGCTGATAAAGGTTACGGTTTTATCACTACTGAAGACGGTGACGTATTCGTTCACTTTTCAGCTATCAACAAAGAAGGTTTCAAGACTCTAGAAGAAGGCGAAAAGGTTACATTGGACGTTGAAGACGGCGACCGTGGACCACAAGCTGCTAACGTTACTCCTGCATAAGGATAACCTCTTAGTTAACTTTTAGTTTAAAAAGAGATCAAAAACACCCGAGATTTTCTCGGGTGTTTTTTTATTGTCTGAAAATAAAAAACTCCCTATCAATTAAGATAGGAAGTTAGTTAATCTTGAAATGCATGTACTTAGAGACGAAGATTACCAATGATTGGATTGGTTCCTTCATTCCATCCTCAGTCCAAGTAATAATGATTTCAGTTAATCCTCCTGCAATTAATGAAACTAACATCTTGGAAGATTCTTCCCTGGTTTCCAAAACATTTTCATCAATCAAGTCGGAAATATAGTATTTTAGTCGTTCTAATAAGATCATTGATAAATCATTTTTCATAATCATTTCCATCATGTCTTGATCCTCTTTGACAAGTTCGAAGAAAATGGTAGCGATATCCGTTAAATTGTGTGACTGACTTGATGCTAAACGTTGGATGAACGTGGTAAATGAGCTATCAAATCTGTAAATAATGATATCTTTTTTATTATGAAAATTTCGATAATACGTCATTCGTGAAACATCAGCTTGTGCACAGATATCTTTCACATTAATTTCATCAAATGGCGTGGTCTTAAGTAGTTCGAACATTCCATTAACAATTTTATTCTTTGTTGCAAATTTATCTCTCATAAACTTTTGCCTCACTTCAGTATATTTATGAATATATACGAAATCGGGTTCAAATGCAAGTTAAGTCGACCTTCTTTACTTTTGATAAATTACCAAAGCATAATTTTTAACAAATAAGAATATAAGAATTATAATGTAGTTGAGCTTTAAAAATAAGGAGGAAATTTATTATGGCAATGACCGCTGAACAAAAAGTAAACGATAGAGAAAGAGTATTAGACACACCAATGAACAAGGAATTCGATTGGTCAGAAGATACTACACCTGTTCGTGATGCTTTATGGAATCACTACATGGAAGAAGATGGCAAGGACACCATGGCTACTGAAGCTAAGATGCATCCTTACCTAGACATGTCTAATGATGAAGTAGCAGCAAACGCTGAAAAGCTTCTAAAGAAGTAAGCATTTGCTATTAATTTCGACGCTTAACAAAGCTCAACTTACTTATTAATAAGCTCAACTGGTTATAACAACGCCACAAAAAAGACTTGATACTAATCAAGTCTTTTTTTAGCTTCATTTAATTGTTCATCGCTTAGGACTTCACTGGTAAATCTTTGCAATGGCGTAAATTCATGACGATCCTTGAACTTCACAGGTTCATAGTCGACGACTGCCACTAACATGTTGTTTTCAGTTAGGAACAATTGCCCGACACCTTTGAATTTACCCTTGGTATGCTTCCCGGTTCGCCAATCGTGAAGTTTAAATTCACCCTTGTCGTCCTTCTTAATTACATATTGGCCTGATTGGTCTTCATCAACCACAACACCAATATATCGATTTACCTCATATTTACCCTTCATATCAATCACCTTTCTTATACTTTACCATATTTACACTGCTATATGTGATATCATTAAGTTACTTAATTCACTTTAGGAGATGATCGTTATTCGATCTGTTAATACATTAAAAACAAGAATTATAGCATTAATCTTTGGGCTATTATTAAACGCCTTCGGAAACGCTCTTACAATTGTATCCGGCTGTGGTTCCGGTATCTGGACCGCCGCATGTGTAAACATCCATCAATTGTTTGGTGTCGACGTTGGGATTATGATTTTTACATTTGGAATCATTAATGCTTTAACCAACCAAATCTTGATTAAACACATTGATGTCTTACGTTTTGTTGAAGAAGTCATCTTCATTATCTTCTTCAGCTCATTCATTCAAATCTTTACCAACTACTTTGAATCATTAGGTTGGAATCACCTATCACTATACATCAGAGTGCCAATGGCATTGATTGGGGTTTGTTGCTTCTGCACAGCCATCTCACTATACCAACGTGCCAACATCTTCATGCATCCCAACGATGATACCACCAACATTCTACGTTTTGATTACTTAAACGGTAGTGCCATCAAGTCACAACTATTGGACTTCGCACCACCTATCACAATCATTTTAATCTGTGCGATTTTCTTACACCGTATTTACTCTGTAAGCATTGGGACTTTGTTCTCAATCGCATTTAACGGTGTATTAATTCAAACCGCTGACAAATATGTTTTCCCATCTCTAAAGCATAATGAAAACATTAATACCCAAATTCAAAAACATTTTGAAAAATAAAAAAGAAGCGTTTTTTTACGAAGCGCTTCTTTTTATATGTTTTTTCCATCTTAGAATTAGATAAATCACAATTCCCGCAATCAATCCCATCCAACTAAATACAGTAACCCATAGTAAAGCTAGTAGGATTGGTGTTGCGTGATAGTAAATTTCAAGTTTGTTATGGCCAGGCTTTGAGTTAACAATCACACTACCGATTTGGGTTTGCTTAACATTACCAATGTGCTTACCGTTTAAAATCAGCTTGGTGTCGTCATACTTAAAGATTGGTAATTGCATCGACTTATTGTCGTCAGAGTCATTATCCCATGTTAACAATAAGTGCCCATTTCGTTTGATCGTCTTTTCGACCTCACCCTTATAATTGATGATTTGATCACCATAGTTACCATATGGATGATAATCAAAGTAGTTATAGGCGGTCATCTTGTATTGCACCGGCAAGTAATCCGGCGTTGCCTTCGTTAACATCTTAAGAACGGCACCAGTGTCTTTAGATGACAAACTATTTCTGATGTCATTAGTGTCGGTCGTTTGGTAATGAAGGTTGTAATCGTTTTGAACTACCTTAGGTGAGAAGAAGTAGTGCACACCCTTTCTCACTGGTCCACCCGCATCGTAGATAATGAAGAAGGTTAAAATCAACAACGCGTAGTTCTTAAATGAGTTAATCCATTCTTTCTTTGAAGTGTCGTTAATCATGATTCCTGCACAGATTAATAGCAAGATGAATGGAATTACGACAAAACGACGTGGCATTTGAATTAGGTATGAAATACTTGGAAACTTCTTGTCTAGTGGTCCCCATGGGAATAACACAGAGGAAATCCACATGAAGAATAATCCAGTAATAAAGATAATCTTTCGAGATGAGCTAATCTTTTTAAAGTTAATCGCAAAGTAAATCGCCACAATGATAAAGCCAATTGAATAAATTGGTGGTAATACGAAGACGTTCTTACCAAACAAAGCAACCGAGTCTTCATACATATCAAGTTGTGGGGCCACCCCTAACGCGTGGTTAGTGAATGAAATTTGCATCATTCCGTACCAAACGTTTGCTGTCAAACACAATGTTAGTAAAACTGACAAGATGGCGTTACGCCACATTTTTAGTTTTTCACCACTATGAATTACACCATAGGTAAACATTGGAACCAGTGCCAATGCACCAGTCAAGCTGCTCAGCATATGAGTCTGCAACAGAATCGACATTGGAATCGCTAGTTTTAACATGTTGATTGATTTGTAATCAACCATGTCAAAACCAGCAGCTAGTAACCAAGGTAATAAGGAAGCACCCCATCCGGTGAATTGCATCCCTACAACCCATCCCATGATCAAATAAGATGACATGTAAGCAATTCCGACAAAGAGTGCATATATTTTCTTAATGTGAGTTCTCATTGCTAGGTTATACATTGTCATTCCACTAACGCATAACGTTAACAATGAAGCGACAATCTGGTACCTAACCCAATTGCCGGCAATCAAGAGAATTAAACCATTAAAATAAGCCGCTAATGGCCCATATAAAGCGTTAATAATTCTTCCTGACTGTTGGTATCCATAAATGGATATAAAGTAACTTAAATGGCCAGTTTTTAGTTGCATCGCCGCATCGTAGAATCGATTCATGTGAAAAATGGAGTCGACCCCTAAAATATATGATCCGGTCACGATTTGTGGCAACATTATTAACACAGCAACCAAGAAGATTGTCATGTATGGCCAAAATTTAATCGCTTTTTTCATCGATATTCTTCCTTAAAATATAATTTACAAGTTCAATATTAACACATAAAAAAGAAGCGAACCTTAAAATTAGGCCGCTTCTTAGTGTAATATCAGCAATTCTTTATTTATCTAACTCATTTATATATTCTTTAGACAATTCAATCATTGCCTTTTCCCAATCATTATTAACTCTATCAAATAATGCTTCTATTTCTTTCTTCTGTTCTGCATTAACTTTATTATTTAATTCGATTCCTTTTTCGGTTAATTCTAGTGTTTTGATTCTTTTATCCTTCTTAGAAGTAACTTCATTTATTAATTGTCTTTCTACTAGTTCCCTAAGATTAACATTAAATGCCTGTCTCGAAATATTTAAGAGTTTTTGAATTTTTCCGATACTTGCTATGTTCAATTCTGAAACTAGGTAAATTATTCTGTGCTGAGTTTTATTTAAATTATATTTTTTCAAATCTATCATCGATGAAAACTGTTGATATGCAAAGAATATGGTTGAAAGTTTTTCTTGACTGTTGATATAAATTTCCCCTTTTTATGTCAATCTAGTTGACATTTTATTTTTTGATCCTATAATTAATAACAATTATGTCAATCAAATTGACATAATCTAGAAAGGAAGTTTTTTAAATGACAGATAATTATAAATTATCAGATTATTTACTTGATGTTGTTAAGTATATGGGATCAGATGATATTTTTGGAGTACCTGGAGACTATAATCTTCAATTACTAGATCATATCACACACCGTCCTGATTTAAGTTGGAAAGGTAACGCTAATGAACTAAATGCCTCATACATGGCTGATGGTTATGCACGTGAAAAAGGATTTGCTACATTCATCACAACATTTGGAGTTGGTGAATTGAGTGCCATCAACGGATTATCAGGAAGCATTGCCGAACATGTTCCTGTATTAGAAATTGTCGGAGCTCCTACAAATAAGGTTCAAAATAACGGTTCTTTAGTCCACCATACTTTTGGAGACCATAATTTTGATAGATTTGAAAAAGCTCATCGTGCACTTGGTATCAAGTCAGCAAGATTAGACAGTGAAAATGCTATCAATCAAATTAACGAAGTAGCTAAGTATATTTATGAAACTAAAAATCCTGCTTACATCATTCTACCAACCAACCTAGTTGAAATGGAAGTTAATAAATCCCTACAAAATGATATTCAAAATCTATTTACTAAAGATACCATCATTTCAGATAAATCAGAAAAACAAATAGTATCAGCGATTAATAACAGTAAAAGTCCTGTTATCATCATGGGACACGAAGTAGATCGTTTTAATGTATTTGATGATATTAAGTCTTTTGCATCTAATAATAATATACCAGTTTTAGACTTAGGACTTGGTAAAGGAAATATCGATGAAAGTTTCGATAACTTCGTAGGAACTTACAACGGTCAAATTTCAGATGAAGATATCAACAAATATGTCGAAAACGCGGATACAGTAATCCTTGTTGGAGCCAGACTAACTGATTCAGTTACTGGTGGATTCACCCAACAATTCGACGAATCAAACACTATTGTTCTTAACTATGATAACGCAAGAATTTACGGCAAAGATGTCGACTCTGATTATAATTTCAAGAACATTATAAATGCTTTATCAACAACCAAATTGGAAATTTCATTAAATGCAGTTAACGGTAATAATAAAGAAATTGAATTAACCCCATCTAACAATACTTTAACACAAAGTTTTTATGATAATGCAATTCAAAATTTTGCATCAAAAAACAATACAATCGTTGCTGAACAAGGAACCTCATTCTTTGGTTTAGCAGATAAAAGAATGCCTAAGGGAGCAAAATTCTTCGGACAACCTCTATGGGGATCTATTGGATATGCATTCCCTGCTTCATTAGGTAGTCAAATTGCTAACAAGAATCGTAGAGTTGTTCTATCTACTGGTGAAGGTTCATTGCAATTAACAATTCAAGAACTAGGTTTAGCTTTCCGCGAAAAATTGAATCCTATAATGTTCGTTATTGAAAATAGCGGATACACAGTTGAAAGAGTTATCCACGGTATGACCGAACCTTATAACGATGTCCCTAAATTGAACTATGGTTTAATGCCTCAAGCTTTTGGTGCTAAAGAAGATGAATATGATTTCATTGAAGTATCAACAGAAAAAGAATTGCTTGATGCAATGGCTACAGCTAAAGAAGAAACAGATAAGTTCGTATTAATTCAAGTTAATATGGCAGTTAAGGACGTTCCTACCCAACTTGCAAAGACTGCTACAGCATTTGCTAACCAAAATAAATAAAGCCAAACAAAAAAGGTCACTTTAATTAGTGACCTTTTTTTATTTATTTTTTAGGCTTCGCTATGTTTATCAATCGTTAATTTACGATGTGACTTTTGTAAAATGAATATTGCTAAAATAACTAGAACCGCACCGACAATTTCAATAAAGCTAATTGAAATTTGGAAGAAGATAATGCTTAAAATAAAAGTAACCACAGGTTGTGTTGCGTCAACTAGACTAACAACTTCTGATGGTGCAAAATTCAAAGCATGTAGCAATAGCATGAATGGAAGAATTGTTCCGAATAGAATAATTCCACCAACTCCGAATACGATACCAGTAGTTAAATGTGGCATGTGCACCCAGATTGGTTGTTTTAAGTTAAAGATAATTCCGGCGATTAGAGTACCCCAACCTAGAATTACCATTGGTGAACTTTGTCCAACGATTGGACGTGGAAGCACAACGTATAGCGCTGCCGTTACACCAGATAAAATTCCCCAGATTAATGATGCAGGAGTAATTGAAAGTGATGAGAAATCACCCTTAGTTAGAGATAATACAACTCCTGCCAAAGCAATTACGAAAACCATGATATCAATTGGTAATGGTTTTCTGTGTTGGAATATGATTGATCCCAATAGAATAAATAATGGTGCTAAGTATTGCAAGATAGTTGATGCATTGGCGTTACCAGTTTGTACACTCATGTAGAAAGTGTATAGGTTGGCGCCTAGACCAAAGACTCCGTAAGCCACGATGCAAATGAATGATTTCCATGACTTAAAGACATTGAAAATGTGTCCTTTATAAATAATTGCAGAAATAATCAATAACACAATTCCAGAGATCATAGTTCTAGTTGATAAGAACCAGTTAGCTTCCAAATGTTCTGTTTGAGATACGAATTGTAAAATTGTACCTGAAACACCCCAAAGTGCTGAAGCTAAGAAAGCCCAGAAGATACCTTTCATGACATTAGTCTCTAAAAGGCCTGTTTCGTTTTCCATATTTTCACCCCATATAAAGCTATAATTCCAGCAGATGTAAAGTTTTCTTACTTGAAACTTATATTAAAAAGATATCACAAGTAAGAAAGCTTGAAAATAGAAAAAGACCATTTCCACGAAATAATACGTAAAAACGGTCTTTTCGATAGCTTTTTTATACAAGCTATCTAATATCTGAATCTTCCTTGTCTCTCTTTTGGTGAGATCTTTGTAGGAAGTAGATAGATACGATGATGATGATTGCACCAAGTGCTTCGATTGGTGTTGGAATCAAGTGGAATACAATCATACTTAAGATGATAGTAACCACTGGTTCTACGGCATCAACGATACTTGAAACTTCTGATGGAGCAAACTTCAAACTGTATAGAACAGCTGAGAATGCGAAGATAGTACCAACTAAGATAACTCCACCGATACCTAATACGATACCTGGTGTGATTTTAGGAGCATCAGTCCAGAATGGGTGGTATGCGTTAAAACCAATACCAGCAATCAAAGTACCCCAACCTAGAACAACGAATGGTGAGTTTTCCTTTGATAATGGCTTTGGAACTGAGTAGTATACAGCAGCTGAAACAGCTGATAGTAAACCAAAGATAACGGCAGTCAATGGAACTGATAGTTCACCGATGTGTCCGTTAGTGATGATCAAGAACACCCCTACTAAAGCTAGTAAGAATGAAATAACATCAGCCTTTAGAGGTTTCTTCTTCATAAAGATTAAACCATATAGAACAATAAAGATTGGTGCTAAGTATTGTAGGATTGTGGCAGTAGCAGCGTTACCTTCTTGAATACTTACATAGAAAGTTGACATGTTAACTGCTAAACCAAAAATTGCATAGATGAATAATCTAATGATTGATTCTTTTGACTTCCAAACATCAAAAATATGTTTACCAACGTGAATTGAACCAATAGCTAACAATAAAATACCTGCAAATAATGTACGAACTGAAATGAACCATTGAGTAGGAACTGCTTCGTTTTTAGCAACGAATTGCATGATAACTCCTGAGAAACCCCATAGGGTTGAAGCCATCGCAGACCAGAAAATACCTTTCATGACGTTTTCAGTCGTTGTATGTTGTTTTTCCATTTTTAAAACTCCCCGTTTGTTCATAATAGCAAAATTGTTATTATGATTTGTTTGAACGGCTATGTTTAATTCCATAACCGAAGTAAATACATAATCCTCCAGCAAACCAGATGATTGCTAAAATCCATGTATCAAGTGGTAGTTGTGTTAACAAGTAAATACATGCTACCGCAGATACAATTGGTAAGACTGGATATAATGGAACCTTGAATCCATCATTTTTAATGTCTTTACGTCTTCTTAGGAATAAAATCCCAATTGACATGAATGTAAAGGCAATTAATGTCCCAATATTAACTAAGCTGGCTAGCTTATCTAGTGAGAAGATACCACCCATTAGGGCGATTACAATTGTTACGAAGATAACACTGTGAATTGGAACGTTCTTCTTAGTGTCTATTTTACTCAAATTTTTGGGTAAAAGTCCATCACGACCGATGGAATAAATTAGACGTGAACTACTAAATACCATGTTTACCATCATTGTAAACATACCTGCTAGCGCACCCAATGAAATTAAAATTCCAAGTTTGTCCAAGTGAATCATTTGTAGTGCAAATGTTACTGGATCAGAAACGTTTAATTTTGTATAAGGTACAATTCCTGTAAGAACAATTGAAACTAATATGTACAAGATTGTACAAATGATTAATGTCCCAATAATTCCGATTGGCATCGTTTTTTTAGGGTTCTTTACTTCACCTGCAGAGGCTGCAATAACATCAAAACCTAGGTACGCAAAGAATACTAACGAAGCCCCTGTGAAGACCCCACTAACACCGAATGGCATAAATGGGTTCCAGTTAGTAGGCTTAACAAAGAATGCCCCGGCAACTACAAAGACAATAATGATCGCAATTTTTACTAAAACCATTATGTCGTTTAAACGTGTGGATGATTTAACACCCCTAGTTAAAATCCATGAAATCAATAACACTACTAGAATCGCAATCAGGTTAACATATGTGCCGTGATTCGGATCATAGTTAGCTGATAAGGCCTTTGGCATGTGGATTCCGAAATTAGCCAGTAATGATTGCAAGTATGCTGACCAACTTGATGCAACGGTTGCTACTGAAAGCATGTATTCAAGAATTAATCCCCATCCGATAATCCATCCAGTAATTTCTCCGAAGATAACGTTACCGAATGTGTATGCACTCCCTGCAACCGGTAATGCTGATGAAAATTCAGCATAACACATTGCACAAAGTGAACATACAACTGTCGCAATTACGAATGATAGGATGATTCCTGGTCCAGCTGTGGTAGCTGCAACCGTTCCTGGTATTACGAAAATCCCTGCACCAATAACCGCACCGATTCCCATCATGATTAAATCTTTAGTGCCGATAGTCCTTTGTAAATTTTGATCCCTATCGATAAACTTAGCCAATGATGTCTTACGATTCACCTTAGACAGAATATTCATAAAAATCCCCCTTTTTACATGAATAAATAAAAACCGCACTAGTTCTCCTAACTAGTGCGGTAAAAAAGCACTAGAAAGAATAACTGCTTACCAGTCATTTTTCTAGTGCTTCCGAAGTTTTCATAGCGAAATAATCTCTTCTACGTACTATACTAAACAACTAGTTCAGATTAAAGAAGAAATTATTATTATCTTGTTTTATTGTCAGAATACAACAAGCAGCCATGATTGAACCTCCAATTTTTATTCGTTCATTTATTTGTAATAATCTTACCGAAAATATATGAAGAATGCAAGTTTTTTATTTATCTTTATCTTTTCTTTCCTTTAATTCAGCGTTTAATGATTCCAAACGCTTATTAAGAATTAATTGGACTTGTTGATTTTTTCTCATATTATCGTTAGTTTTCTTAATTAATTCTTCAATCTCGGTGTTAGTGTATCCAGACATTTGCTTTTGCATAATGTAGGTATCTTGGTATGCACTGCTTACGATATCGTAACCACGTTTTCCTAAACTAACCAATCCGCCAGCTGCATCGTGTAGACTTGGTCTTTGACTGAAGTGATCAATATGAGTCATTAGTTCGCGACTAACAGTATTATTCCAGAAACTAATCAATGAACCAGCAAAGAATGCAGTGAAGATGGTCATAATTCCAAATGGTCCAGATACCACAATTGCAACAATCATAAAGATAATGTCTTGAGCACTTCTGACCTTTCTGTATTCAATGTGTGTTTTATTTGAAATAATTGGTGCTAATGCATCATAAGGGGATACCCCTAATTTGGTAGCCATGTAAATAGAAGTACCTAGTGTAAACACCAAAATTCCAACAATCGCATCGAAAACCATCATTGGAATGCTAATCTTACCTGGGAAAATCATTGAGTAAAAAGTACTGAAATATTCAATTTCATAACCCACAAGCACCATGTTAAAAATGGTACCTAATCCAATTTGTTTACGATCGAAAATTAAAACGATAATGAATAATACTAAGTTAGCGAATAGTTGAAATGAACCCAATGAAGTTCCTAACTTATTTGCCATCCCTGCATTCATAGCAGTAAAAGGATCAATTCCGACATGTCCTGAGCGCATAAAGGCGGCACCTAAAGCAATTAAGGTAACCCCTATTAATGACATAATGGCACGTAACAAAAAATCTAATGGTTTATTAATGACGTTTTTTGAATTATCGTATGAAATGTTTTTCATATTTATACCTTCTTATGTTTATTTTTAATTATGATTGCGCTTTCATTATAACCCTTTTATGTTTTCAAATGAAATAATTTATACTAAAAAAGAGACAATGGAAAATCCATCGTCTCTCATTCGTGTTATTTTCATCTATTCTTTATCTTCAGACTGACCATAGGTCAATTTGATTAATGCTGAGATTAGCATTGGAATGATAAATACTAGGATGATTAATCCAACAATTACCCCAATAGCAACTTGAATTAGAGTTAATACTCCTGATGGCATTAGTGCCGCAAAAGTACCACCTAAAATGATAGCTGCTGAGATAACCACCGTACCGATAACGGCACAAGCATGTTGAATTTGTTTTTCAGGTGTAGCATCAACGCTACCGAATTCACGGTATTTCATCATCAAAAAGATACTGTAATCAACACCCAATGCGATTAGCATTACGAATGTAAAGAATGGTGTGTTCCAAGTTAGGAACTTTTCACCTAATACAGCAGAACTAATTAGCTTAGTGATGCTTAGTGATGAAATGTAAGCAATGATTAAAGTACCTAAGATGTAGAATGGTTGAAGAATTGATCTGGTAATAACCATTAATGCAATCATAATTCCGATAACCATGATAACTGCAGTTCTCAAGAAGTCAGAACTTGCGATGTGGTGAGTATCAGAAGTAGTTGCAGTTTGACCACCAATTGCAACCACACTGTGATCTAGTGAGGTACCTGAGATATTGTTGTATACCTTAGTTTGTAGGTTATCAACTTGGTTCATTGCACTTTCAGAGTTAGGGTCTTTGTCTAGAACAACAGTAATCTTAGCGGTCTTCTTATCTTCTGATAGATAAGTGTTAACTGAACGCTTGAATGTGTCACTCTTTAGAACGCTTTCTGGAATATTGAATGAATCAGAAGCTTGTGAGTTTGATAGAGAACTTAGGTAAGAGTTTGCACTACCCATTCCCTTTTCGATTTTATCTAGACCAACGCCAGCCTTCTTTAGCTTAGCTTGGGTTTCTTTCAATTGAGCGGCTAATGCCTTGGCGTTGTCACCAATACCTTGGGTATTTGAAGCAATGCCTTGTAGTTGTGATTGTAAACCACTCATTAGTGTTTGTTGCTTAGTTGCGCTTTGTTGTAACAATGCACCTACAATTTGTAGTTGTGCTTGGCTTAGTGGTTGACCCACTGAAGCCATCTTTTGTTGTAATTGAGTCAATACAGCTTGACCATTGGTGTTACCAGTTTGACTACTCATTGCTTGAATATTCTTTAGGTATTGGCCAATTGTCATTGCTGAAGAACCGATATCTTCTAATGGAGTAGCGTTGAATGATGAGTTCTTAGTACCTTGTTTGATGGTGCTAATACCCTTCTTAGCTGTCTTCATCTTGGAATTTAGTGTTTCTAGTTGGTCGTTTACGTATAGTTGGTTAATTGGCATACCACTTGGTTGAGTTACAGATGCCACAGTCTTTACGCCAGATTGTTTACCCAATTGTTTGGTTAGTCGATCAATTTCATTCAAGTCTTTTTCGTTATTTAGCTTGTGGTCGGACTTAATGTAAATAGTTGAAGGTTCAGCAGTACCCTTTGAGAAGTGCTTTTGAACAGTCAATAGTCCTTGTTTAGCAGGAACATTGTTTTGTAGTTCCACACTGTTGTCGTAGTTTAGATTATTCTTGTAAGTAGCCATGAATGGAACAGTTACAACTAGTACCAAAACGATAGCTGGAATTGCCCACTTGGTTGACTTGTTTGATAAGAAGCTCCATAGCTTGTTTTCTCCTTCACCATCAAAGTTCTTTGAAGGCCAGAAGATGTTCTTACCTAGAACTGACATGAAGAATGGGTTCAATGTTACCAATACAAGTAGTAATACGGCAACACCAACAGCTACACCAACGGCTGATTGGTAAATTGAGAACTTAGCTAGTGCTAATGTTGCAAAACCAATCAATACTGATGTACCTGAGTATAGGATTGTCTTTCCGGCAACTTTTCTTGCGTCGATAGTTGCCTGAATTTGATCCTTACCCCTACTCAATTCTTCCTTAAATTGGTTGTATAACAAGATGTTGTAATCAGTACCAATACCGAATAGTACAACCACCATGAATACACGAGTGAAGTTTGAAAGTGGGAAACCGAAGTATTGAACAAGGTTCATAACAATGCTCAATGAAACGATGAATGAGACACCCACAGTCAATAGTGATACTAATGGCACGATTGGTGATCTAAAGACAATAATCAATACGATTAAGATAAATACTGCGGCGATAATCTCAGTCTTTTGAATTCCTTCTTGTGTAGAAACTCTAAAGTCATCGTTTAGGATATCCCCACCAGTAACGTAAGTCTTAATTCCAGAGGTCTTAACAGCATCCTTAAGTTGGTTGTTAACACTTTGTATTGAACGTTTCTTAGTTACGTTTAATTGCACAATTTCAGTGGTGTTATCCTTTGAAACTAATTGCTTCTTAGTTGCGTCGTTATCAAATGGAGCGGTTACACCCTTGATACCGTACTTGGACTTGTTGTCCTTTAATTTTTGAATTGTAGCATCGATTTTCTTTTGGTCACTTGAAGTGATTTTACTATTACCGTTGTTGAAAACAACAACTGTATCCATGGTATTACTAATACCGTGACCCCAATGCTTTTGAATGGTTTCGGCGACTTGGCTTTGAGAAGTAGCTGGAATCTTAGTTTGGCCCTTTTGTGCTACTAAGTTAGACATGTTTGGTAAAAAGACTACACTTAGGATTACTACAACCAACCATGCAATCAAGCTACCAGTATACTTCTTAATAAACTTTGGCATTTGAATTCTCCCCCTTATTTTTTAATATTAATTAAATCTTGAGGCGCAGTTCTTTGCGTCGTCTTAATGATTTCAGCGATTTGACTAGGAGACTCTGGATATTCTTTGCTCATCCAATAAACAACAATACTCATCAACCTATCCAAAATTATTTCCATCACATAATCTTTTGGAATTCCTGGATGGAATTCAATTTCAGAAGGTGCTGCATGAAATGATTCAACAATCACTTCTTTAAACATCTTCTTAATCTTGCCGATTAGATATGGATCACCATCCGGGCATAGTAAGGCGGACAATAATTTGGAATTTTGGTAAAAGTAATCAAGTGTCTTGATTACTAATTCTGATGGAGCACTTTCACTATTCTCAGAAAATGTTTTTAATTCTTCTGGAACAATCGCGTTTAAAATATCTTGAATCTCATTCAATAAACGTGTTTCTGTTTTGGACAATAAATCAAACTTGTCTAAATAATGAATGTAAAACGTACCGCGACCAATTCCAGCTGTTCTAGTTAAGTCAGTAACACTCAAATTATTGAATCCCTTTGTATGAATTAATTCAATTAGGGCATCAGTAATCTGGGACTTGGTCTGGATTGTTCTACGATCTTGTTTAACCATACCTACGTCTCCCCTCAAAAATCACTTTATCTAATAATTCAATTACATTATAAAAACAACGTGCTGAGAAAGTCAACACGTTGTTCATTATCTTTTTTTATTTTTATTCGTTTTTATTTCCAAAAGCTAGGATAAATACCGTACTTAGCACCAAAATTCCTCCAATAACTTCTGCGCCATTAAATGATGTATTAAGGAAAATTACGGCACCGATGGTAGCTGATAATGGTTCAAATGTATCAAGCATCCCTGCAACCGTAGGTGAAATGAATTTCAAACTATTGATGAAACAAATAAATGACATCATTGTTCCAAAGAATACAATAAAACCGACACCTAATACGGTTCCTAAGGTTAACTTAGGAACGTCCACCCAGAAAGGATGAACGATGGTAAAGATGATTCCACCGACTAGCATTGCCCACCCGACTACGACTAATGTTGAAAAACGTTTCAATAGGTTTACCGGTAGCATGGTTTGAATTGCTCCCGCTAACGCTAACAATAGTCCTGCAGTTAATGCAGGTGTTGAGATGGCCAATTGAGTCAAGTGTCCCTTTGTTACCAATAACCATGTTCCGATTAAGGCAACTAATACGGCGAATGCTTCGTACTTATTTGGCAATTGATGGTAAAAAATGGCGGTAAAGATAACAATCAATACCGTTCCCAAACTTTGTAGAACTGTCGCCGTTCCGGCGTTACTTAAGTTAACTGTCACTAGGTACAAATATTGCACAGCAGCTAAACCAAATACGGCATAGACAGCAAACACACCCAGATTCTTTGGCTTCTTCCAAAGATCCATTACTGGTTCTTTTTTAATGAAGTTAGTGAATAGTAGAATCACAATCCCTGAAATTCCCATCTTAATTCCCATTAACCATTCCGGTGATAGGTTATTATCTTGGAATAAAAATTGTGATACTGGACCTTGAATCCCCCAAAGAATTGCCCCAGTCACGGCTAGAATTCCACCGATTAATCTTTTTTGCGCTTGTGTCTTATTTTCCAATCCAATTCTCCATTTCTCTTGTTATTTAATACTATTATAGGACAAAAGAAAAAGCGTTGTCATTAAAGACAACGCTTTTTTCTGAATAGTTAGTATAACTAGTCTTTGTAGTTAGCAGGAGAATCGTCCCACTTATCTACAGTATCTGTCATTTTACCGGTAGTGTGCCATTCAAAATCAGGGTACCATAAACTACGCTTTTGCTTGTCGATACCTTCGATGGTCTTCATGTCATCTTCTGATAACTTGAAGTCAAAGATATCTGAGTTTTGAATAATTCTTTCTTCATGTGATGACTTAGGAATGGTTACAACACCTTTTTGCCAGTCCCAACGAAGAATTACTTGAGCGACTGACTTGTTGTACTTGTCAGCAATCTTCTTGATTTCTTCATTAGATAAGGCTTCCCCACCACCAAGTGGTGACCATGCTTCTAGTTGAATACCAGCATGGTTATTGAATTCTAAAATATCCTTTTCTTGGTTAACTGGATTGAATTCCATTTGGTTAACGGCAGGAACAATATCACTGTGATCTAGTAGGTTTTGTAATCTTTCGTTATCGAAGTTTGAAATACCGATAGCTCTAATCTTACCTTGGCGGTATAGTTCTTCCATTGCCTTCCAAGTATCAATGTACTTTCCATCAACTGGCCAGTGCATTAAGTATAGGTCAATGTAAGTTAAGTCTAGACGTTTTAGTGTACCATTTAAGGCATTGATTGTACTTTCATAACCTTGATCACCGTTGAATAACTTAGTTGTAATAAATAAATCTTTACGGTTTTGTCCGGTTGCAGCCAAACCTTCTTTAATTCCTTCACCAACACCAGTTTCGTTACCATATTGCTTTGCAGTATCAATTAAATGGTAACCCTTGATGATTGATTCTTTAACTGATTCTTTAGCACTTGTATTATCTGTCTTCCAAACACCTAATCCAAGACGTGGCATTTCAACGCCATTGTTTAGAGTGGTTGTTTCTTCAAGTCCTTCTAATCTGTTCATAGAAAATTCAGCCTCCTATTTCTTAAGTTCAATCTCATGGTAAAACTCATATGATTTATTTTCAAGAAAAAAGATGTGATTATAATCAAATATAATTAAATATTAATCTTCGTAACCGTGTGGGTGCTTTTGAGTCCAAGTCCATGCACTAGCGATAATATCTTCAACATTGTCATGTTGAGGCTTCCAACCTAGTACTTCACGGGCCTTAGTTGAGTCAGCAACTAGTGTACTTGGGTCACCAGCTCTTCTTGGTGCATCTTCGGCAGGAATTTCCTTGCCTGTCACCTTACGAGCGGTTTCTAGCATTTCTCTGTTTGAGAAACCAGTTGATGAACCTAGGTTAAATGCTTCTGATTCTCCACCCTTCATCAATCTGTCTAGGGCTAGAATATGAGCATCTGCTAAATCGACAACGTGGACGTAGTCACGGACGTTAGTACCATCTTTGGTTGGGTAGTCAGTACCAAAGATTTGTAGCTTATCACGAGTTCCTTGAGCAACTTGTAGAATGATTGGGATTAAGTGAGTTTCTGGACCATGGTCTTCACCAATTGATCCGTCCATCTTGGCACCACCAACGTTGAAGTAACGTAGTGCAGTGTACTTGATGCCATAGGCAACGTCAGCCCACTTCATCATCTTTTCCATCATTAGCTTACTTTCACCATAAGGATTGGTAGGTACTTGAGAATCAGTTTCCTTAACGGGAATGCTTTCAGGTTCTCCATAAGTAGCGGCGGTAGAAGAGAAGATAATGTTGTTAACGTTGTGTCTTTGCATTGCTTCTAGCAGAGTAATCATCCCACCAGTATTGTTATCAAAGTACTTCAATGGATTTTCCATTGATTCTGGAACGATTGAGTTAGCAGCAAAGTGGATAATTCCATCAATCTTTTCATTGTTAAAGATTTTGTCTAGGAAGTCAGCATCTCTGATGTCTCCTTCGTAAAACTTTGCGTTTTTGTTGACACTAGCTAAGTGTCCAGTTGCTAGGTTATCTGCAACGACAACATCGTAACCCTTTTCAATTAAACGATCTACGGTGTGAGAACCGATGTAGCCGGCTCCACCTGGTACTAAAATTGCCATATAAGAATGCTCCTTTTAAATTACTTATATTATCATTATCAAACAGGAACCTTAAAAATTCAATAAATTCCAGAAAAAAAGACGCGGTATTATACCGCGTCTTTTAATTGTTTTATTAGTCGTTTTCGTACTTCTTGAATACAAGAACTGCGTTGTGACCACCAAAACCAAATGAGTTTGAAATTTCGTAGTTAACTGGTGACTTTTTGTTGTCTTCGTTTACTAGTTCTACTTCAACTTCTGGATCGATGTTCTTAACACCGTAGTTAACTGGCATTTGTTGACGTTGTAATGCACCAACCATGATAACGGCTTCTAGTGAACCGGCAGCACCTAGAGCATGACCAGTCATACCCTTTGTACTACTTACCTTGATGTGGTCGTTGTCAGCAAATACTTTCTTGATAGCTTGTGATTCAGCTGAATCGTTAGCATGAGTACTTGTTCCGTGAGCGTTAACGTAGTCAACGTCCTTAGGATCAACGTTAGCATCCTTAAGAGCTAACTTCATAGCATCAACAGCACCTGAACCATCAGGTCTTGGAGCAGTTAAGTGGTAAGCATCTGAGTTAGTACCGTAACCAACAACTTCGGCTAAGATGTTAGCACCACGAGCCTTGGCATGTTCTAGTTCTTCAAGAACTAAAGTACCGGCACCTTCACCCATAACGAATCCATTTCTATCCTTATCGAATGGAATTGAACCACCTTCAACTGTTTCTGAAGTTGAAAGAGCTGATAGAGCAGCGAAACCTGCAATACCTAATTCGTTAACTGAGGCTTCTGAACCACCAGTAATCATCATTTTGGCTTTACCAAAACGAATGTAGTCAAATGCATCACCGATAGCGTTAGTACCTGATGAACAAGCAGTAACGATAGCTTGAGAAGTGTTTCTAGCATTTAAGTTAATTGAAATGTTACCAGCAGCCATGTTAATGATTGAGTTAGGAACGAAGAATGGAGATACACGACCTGGACCCTTCTTTGACATCTTAATAGCTTGTTCTTGGATAGTTGTTAAACCACCAATACCTGAACCATAGATAACACCTAATTCATCTGGATCAAATTCGCCTTCTTTTAGGCCAGCTTGTTCCATAGCTTCGTAAGCTGAGTATAAAGCGTAACGTGAGAAGTCATCCATACGTTTTGAAATCTTCTTGTCGATACGTTTTAGTGGATCAAAATCTTTAACTTCAGCAGCTAGAGTAACACCAGTTTCTGAAGCATCAAACTTTGAAATTGGAGCAATACCTGTCTTTGAAGCAAAAATATTGTCTAAGAATGTGTTAGCGTCGTTACCCAATGGACTAACGGCACCAATACCTGTAATTACAACACGCTTTTCCATAAGAGTTATCCTCCTTATTTACGTTTTACGTCTGGAACAATAAATGTTAGTTGAGCTGAACAAGCCTTCTTGTCGCCAACGTAAGCAGTACAGTCAACTTGTCCCATGTTCTTCTTTTGTTTACCCATAGTAACTTCGAAACGTACAACGTCTCCAGGTTTAACCATCTTTCTGAACTTAGCACCCTTAATTTCACCAAGGTAAGCAGTCTTATCCTTGTATTGTTCACTCTTCAAAATAAGGATTGAAGCAGTTTGAGCCATAGTTTCGATGATTAAAACACCAGGCATAACTGGGTTTCCAGGGAAGTGACCTTGGAAATAGTTTTCGTTGATAGTAACGTTCTTGGTAGCAACTACCTTTTCACCAGGGATTAATTCATCAACCTTATCGATGTATAGAATTGGGTATCTGTTTGGAATTAAATCCATAATTTCTGTTGTATTTAAAACACTCACAATAAGCACTCCTCATATATAATTCAAAATTTTAACAATTAAACGTCTTTTATTAATCTAATTTATGATCCTAATCCAATAGGATTATTGATTACCTCTTCATCTAGTTTTGATATCTAGATGAACTAATCAACATAAATAAGTTTAACAATTACCATACTAAGTTACAACGCACAAGACTCTTTTTATTACTTAAAATAAATAAAACGTTGTTATAGCGGCATTCTACGTATATTACCTTATGTGACACATGGTTGAATGTATATCTATTTTGCCGTTTTTTCATTAGAGATTATCTAATTTTCATGATTTGATTCGTTTAATGTTTGAACATCCCATTACCCCGGAAAATCATTTAACAGCAGATATTAATCGTCATATGTAGCAAGGGTTCCAACGTAACCATCAGCTACCTCAATATCGGTTAATTTAATTTTACGATCTAATCGTTTAGCAGATTTTTTGGTATCAACA
>NZ_JAHQYH010000038.1 GCF_019061205.1 Apilactobacillus waqarii | reverse complement strand
GGTAAACTAGCAGGTGCTGCTTTGGATACCTATGAATCAGAAGTAGGTGTCTTCAATGTTAACTTTGATAGTTTCGATGATATCTCAGATGATCGTCTAAAGAACCTAATGAGCAGAGACAATGTTTTAATTACTCCACACATTGCTTTCTACACTGAAACAGCGGTTAGAAACATGGTTACTCTATCATTGGATGCTAACAGAGACCTTATCAATACAGGTAAATCAGATAAGATTGTTAAATTGTAATATTTA
>NZ_JAHQYH010000037.1 GCF_019061205.1 Apilactobacillus waqarii | reverse complement strand
GAACGCATTTACTGCCAGTGATTCAATCTTAATTCCAGTGCAAACCGAATACTACGCACTAGAAGGTCTAAGCCAACTATTAAACACTGTTCAATTAGTTAAGAAGCACTTTAACCCAGACCTAGACGTTGAAGGGGTTCTACTTACCATGTATGACTCACGTACTAAGTTAGGTCAACAAGTTAACGATGAGGTTCGTAAGTACTTTGGTGACAAGGTTTACGACACAATCATTACTAGAAATGTGCGTTTATC
>NZ_JAHQYH010000036.1 GCF_019061205.1 Apilactobacillus waqarii | reverse complement strand
ATTTGCGATTGATGAAGTCAATCAAGGGATGGGACGTACTGGTAAATGGTGGTCAATTCAACAATTCGACGGTATTTATCCAGACCTTATGACCGTTGGGAAGTCACTCGCTTCCGGTTTGCCACTAGGTGCGGTCATCGGTAAAAAAGAAATTATCGAATCACTTCAAGCACCAGCAAACGTGTACACAACCGCCGGAAACCCTGTTACCACAGCGGCTGCCATGGCCACAATCGACGTCATCGAAGACGAACA
>NZ_JAHQYH010000035.1 GCF_019061205.1 Apilactobacillus waqarii | reverse complement strand
ATGATTCCATAGGTGAGTTATCAATACAATTTCCCTTACGGGACATGCTTTGAAATATTTTATTCTTCTTAAGCTCTTTTTGCCAGATGTGACTTTGATACTGAGCTCCCTGATCACTATGAATGGTAGTTCTGTATGGTAAACCCTTAACTAATTGAATAACTTCTTTCAGCGGCTTCATAACACAGTTCATATTTGGATGGCTGCTAATGTTATAGGATATTATTTCACCAGAAAATAAATCCATAATAGGTG
>NZ_JAHQYH010000034.1 GCF_019061205.1 Apilactobacillus waqarii | reverse complement strand
ATTTGCGATTGATGAAGTCAATCAAGGGATGGGACGTACTGGTAAATGGTGGTCAATTCAACAATTCGACGGTATTTATCCAGACCTTATGACCGTTGGGAAGTCACTCGCTTCCGGTTTGCCACTAAGTGCGGTCATCGGTAAAAAAGAAATTATCGAATCACTTCAAGCACCAGCAAACGTGTACACAACCGCCGGAAACCCTGTTACCACAGCGGCTGCCATGGCCACAATCGACGTCATCGAAGACGAACA
>NZ_JAHQYH010000033.1 GCF_019061205.1 Apilactobacillus waqarii | reverse complement strand
TAACCTTTTAGGAGCTAGTCGTCTAAGGTGGGACAGATGATTAGGGTGAAGTCGTAACAAGGTAGCCGTAGGAGAACCTGCGGCTGGATCACCTCCTTTCTAAGGAAATTTCGGAAACTTACATTAGATTCATCAATCTTATTCAGTTTTGAGGGATTTACCTCTCATATGATTCTTTGCTTCTTTGGGCCTATAGCTCAGTTGGTTTAGAGCGCACGCCTGATAAGCGTGAGGTCGGAGGTTCGAGTCCCCCTA
>NZ_JAHQYH010000032.1 GCF_019061205.1 Apilactobacillus waqarii | reverse complement strand
GTTGAGTATTTACGAATAAACTAATATTTTAAAACTCAAAATAACGCGGTGTTCTCGGTTGAAATTGTATTTTTATACAAATTCAATATAGAAATTAAATAATATCTAGTTTTCAAAGAACCAAGTAGAGAGGTAAACCTCTCAAAACTGAATAAGATTGATGAACCTAATGTAAGTTTCCGAAATTTCCTTAGAAAGGAGGTGATCCAGCCGCAGGTTCTCCTACGGCTACCTTGTTACGACTTCACCCTAATCATCTGTCCCACC
>NZ_JAHQYH010000031.1 GCF_019061205.1 Apilactobacillus waqarii | reverse complement strand
TTTATCGACAGCGAAAATACCACCGCGAACAATTTCACTCATATAGGCCCCCGTATTGATAGATACGATAAAAATAGCTGCTAGGGTACGGTCGATCGAAATACCAAAGGCTTGTGCTGTTCCGTAGTAGATAACCATAGATTGAACAATCATCGGTGTGCCACGGAAGATTTCGATATAAATAGTGAGTAACCAACCAAAGAGTTTTTGTCCCAAGACAGCTACTTTATGCTTAGCTTTAGGAGCTGTACGGAAAATACCGATTAATAATCCAATAAAGAGACCTGTAATGGTTCCGACCATGGAAATCAGAAGAGTCATTCCAGTTCCACGTAAGAATTGCTTCCAGTTACCTTTAAAAATAGCCCACATTTGGCCTAGAAA
>NZ_JAHQYH010000030.1 GCF_019061205.1 Apilactobacillus waqarii | reverse complement strand
ATATCAAGCTTAGGCCCATAAAAGGCTGCTTCACCTTCTGCTTCAAAGTAGTCTACACCCATGTCATCCATGGCACCTTTTAGCATGGCTTGCGCATTTTCCCACATTTCGTCATTGTCATAATATTTATGAGTATCTTCTGGGTCACGGTAGGACAAACGGAAACGGTAATCGGTCAAGTTGAAATCTTCGTAAACGTCAATAATCAATTGAAGGGTACGTTTAAATTCATCACGAATTTGTTCTGGTGTCACGAAGATATGGCCATCATTCAAGGTCATCTCACGTACCCGTTGCAAGCCAGATAGGGCACCTGATTTTTCATAACGATGCATCATCCCTAGTTCGGCAATACGGATAGGCAATTCACGGTAAGAATGCACATGGTTTTTATAC
>NZ_JAHQYH010000029.1 GCF_019061205.1 Apilactobacillus waqarii | reverse complement strand
CCGAGGGTTAAATCAGTCCCAGGTGCCATGTAATGGAGGGCATCAAATTGATAGTCATTGAGGAGGTTAGCTTTGGAAACAAGGCGTGCTTGATGGTCATCCCAGGCTTTAATAGGATCTTCCTCATAAATGCGATTCATTTTGAAGATAGCATCCCAAAGAGCATCAACTTGTTCTTCCTCACTGGCCAAATCTGGGAAAACCCTGGCTGCCCATTCTGGACTTGCTGCTGCTACTAAATTCCAACTCACTTTATTAGCTTGAGTAGCTGCACGTTGTTTTTCAAGAGCAATTGAAGTCGCACGAGTAGAACCAGACAAGCGGTCTGAGTCAACGCCCGCAAAGACATTTGGATCAGATGAACGAACCACTAATCGACTCGCTTTTTTACCAAGTAAGTAATGAGAC
>NZ_JAHQYH010000002.1 GCF_019061205.1 Apilactobacillus waqarii | reverse complement strand
GGCATTCTACGTATATTACCTTATGTGACACATGGTTGAATGTATATCTATTTTGCCGTTTTTTCATTAGAGATTATCTAATTTTCATGATTTGATTCGTTTAATGTTTGAACATCCCATTACCCCGGAAAATCATTTAACAGCAGATATTAATCGTCATATGTAGCAAGGGTTCCAACGTAACCATCAGCTACCTCAATATCGGTTAATTTAATTTTACGATCTAATCGTTTAGCAGATTTTTTGGTATCAACATCAATGTCGACACTCTTAACCTTACCGGATAAACCAGTACCGACTAATTTTAATGCTGCTTCCTTGATTGTCCATAACTTAAGGGTTTCATCCCCTTCTACTGATTCGTTTAGATTACTTAAGTAATCTAGTTCGTTATCAGTGAACGCACGAGTAATTCGTTTGTAAGTAAATGGACGCAACTTCTCAATGTCTACTCCAACCTCTTCATCAGAAACCGCTAAGATTACTAAATCATATGAATTTGAAATATTATATTGAAATTGCTTTGATTTTAGAAATGGTTTGCCATGATCACCGTAGTAGAAAATGTCACCATGCAATAATTCATCAATACTAATTCCCATGTAATCTGCCAGCATCAAGTTACCAACAATCGCTTGACGTTTATTATACTTCGTAAAATCAACATCAGCCTTCTTGAAGATTTCTTGATACTTTGGATTTTGAATAGAATCGATAAAAATTTCTGTATTATTAAGCAAGTAAGTGAACACCCTTATCAGCGTAAATCAAGTCACCAGTAACACCTGATGATAGGTTACTCATTAGGAATGTAGCAACGTCACCAACTTGGTGGATGTCAACAGCTTCACCGTCAACAGTTCTTGCTTCTGATTCCTTCAATAGGTCACCGTGGTTCTTGATACCAGTAACAGCTAGAGTCTTGATGGCACCAGCTGAGATAGCGTTAACACGGATCTTCTTAGGACCTAAGTCTGAAGCTAGGTATCTAACGTTAGCTTCTAGAGCTGCCTTAGCAACACCCATCATGTTGTATGAAGGGATAGCACGAGTTGAACCCATGTAAGTTAGAGTAGCAATACTACCTTGTGGGTTCATAACACGACTTGCGTAACGTGATACTGAGATTAGTGAGTAAGCTGAAACGTCTTGAGCTAAGTTGTAACCATCTTTCTTAACATCAATAACGCCGCCTTCAAGAGTTTCTTTGTCGGCGTAAGCAATGGCATGAATAACACCATCGATGTTACCAAATTTAGCTTGAATGTCTTGGAAAGTCTTTTCAACGTTTGCATCTTCAGCAACGTCACATTCAATCATTTCAGTTCCTTCTGGAACAAGCTTGTCTAATTGACGCTTTAATCTTTCGTTTTGGTAAGTAATGATAACTTTAGCACCGTTATCCATTAGTGACTTAGCACAACCCCAGGCAATACTACGCTTGTTAGCAACACCCATAACAACAATTGTTTTTCCATCTAATAAGTTTGACATTATGATTTGGCCTCCTAAAATATACAAATCAATTAAATTACATTAGTTGAATTTACGGTAACGTTCGTGACGTTGGGCCAATAATTCTTCTTTAGGTAATTTGTTAAGTTCATTAATTTTTTCAATTAAAGCTTCTTTGAAGTTTTGCATTGATTTTGCATCTTTGACTTCGGGAATAATCTTATCAATGATTTCATTGTCTAATAGTTCCTTTGGTGTAAGTTGCATTTGTTCAGCAGCTTCTGCTGCCTTACTTGAATCTTTCCACAAGATTGTGGCATAGCCTTCAGGTGATAGTACTGAGTAGATACTATCTTCTAAGGCCCAAACGGTGTCACCGACAGCAAGAGCTAAGGCTCCACCGCTTCCCCCTTCACCAATGATGACACTGATGTATGGCACTTTTAACTTAAGTCCTTGCATGATTGATTGAGCAATCATGTAACCTTGACCCTTGTATTCAGCGTCCATACCAGGATATGCACCAGGTGTATTAATCAAGTTAATGATTGGACGGTTAAACTTTTCCGCTTGTTTCATCAAACGTAAAGCTTTTCTGTATCCAGAAGGTTCAGCTGAACCAAAATGTCTCTCGATATTTTCGTCAGTGTCGTTACCCTTTTGAATACTTGTAATGGTAACTGGTTGACCAGCAATAGTTCCGATACCAGCATATACTGCAGGATCATCGCTGTAAGCACGATCACCGTGTAGTTCCATAAAGTCATCAGTAATTCCAGCAACTAGGTCTTGGATACTAATCTTATCAGCACTTCTAGCCGCTAAAACACGATCATATGCTTTTCCCATAATACTAATATCCCCCTAATTCCAAGCCAATAACTTGGCTAATACTGATTTCATTTCATCTCTTTTAACAATGGCATCTAAGAAACCATTCTTAAGTAGAGTTTCTGCACGTTGGAAATCCTTTGGTGGACGTTGTTGAATTGTCTTTTCGATAACTCGACGACCAGCAAATCCAATTAATGTGTGTGGTTCAGAGATGTTAATATCTCCTTCCATGGCATAACTAGCAGTAACACCACCGGTAGTAGGATCAGTTAATACAGAAATGTATAGTAATCCTTTTTCGGCGTGATCAGATACCGCTTGTGATACCTTGGCCATTTGCATTAATGAGTGGATTCCTTCTTGCATTCTGGCACCACCAGAACATGAGAAGACAACTACTGGTAAGTTCTTTTCGGTTGCTTGTTCGAATAATCTAGCAAGCTTTTCACCAGTGGCAGTACCTAAACTACCCATGATGAAACGAGAATCCATCACACCTAGGGCAAATTCAGTATCACCAATCTTGGCAAAACCGGTTTGAACACTTTCGTTTAGGTCAGTGGCCTTCTTTGACTTTTCAAGCTTTCCAGCATACTTTTCGTCGCCTAGAAAACGCTTTGGTGCACTAATTTCAGAATCGATTGGTGTGAACTCATCCACAGTCATATTGATTCTTTCTTGTGCGCCAAGTCTAAAACCATAACCACAGTTAGGACATAGCTTGTATTCCCCTAACTTCTTGTTGTAAAAGTTTTCTTCACAAACTGGACATTTGATAAACAACTGATCTGGAACTTTGTCCATTAGAGTTTGTAAATCTTTGGTTTCTTCTGATTTATTATTCTTCAACGTTTTTCAACCACTCTTTCAAGAATGATTTTTCAATGTATAGATTATTGAAATCTGAATCATTGAAATGTTTGTCTTGTAACAAATCGTTTAGGAATTGACGGTTAGTCTTTACTCCATCAACCTTAAATTCATTAATTACTCTTCTCATTTTTACGACAGCCTGAGGCTTGTCAGGCATATGTACAATGATCTTAGCAATCATTGAATCATAGAAAGGAGAAATGGTGTCACCTTGTTCAACACCTGAATCAATACGAACACCCTTAGTTCCGAATGGGAAGTTAACCTTACGAAGAGTACCTGGTGCTGGTAAGAAACCATGTGCAGGGTCTTCGGCGTTAATACGGCATTCGATTGCGTAACTATCTACCTTGATGTCATCTTGTGTGAATGGTAAAGCTTCACCAGCAGCAACTTGGATTTGAGCCTTGATTAATTGAACTCCAGCAACTTCTTCAGAAACTGTATGTTCAACTTGTAATCTAGTGTTCATTTCCATGAAGTAGAAATTGTTGGTTTTTTCGTCCAATAGGAATTCGAAAGTACCAGTGTTTTCGTAACCAATTTCCTTGGTTGCTTTGGCAACTAGCTTACCTAGATAATCACGTTGAGATTGAGAAACTTCCATGCATGGAGTTTCTTCAATAATCTTTTGATGACCTCTTTGTAGAGAACAGTCACGTTCAGGGAAGTAAACAACATTTCCCTTTTGATCAGCGATAACTTGCATTTCGATATGCTTAGCATCACTTAGATCCTTTTCCATGTACAATGAATCGTCATTGTATGAAATTCTTGCTTCACGCTTAGTAGTGTTAAAGATTTCCTTTAATGCTTCTTCATCGTCACATTCACGGATACCTTTACCACCACCACCGGCAGCTGCTTTAAGCATAACTGGATAACCAATTTCATCCGCTAGTTTTAAAGCATCGTCTAGACTATCAATGGAGCCATCTGAACCAGGAATGGTTGGTACTCCACTGTTCTTCATCGCTGCCTTGGCATGAGATTTATTTCCCATTAAATCAATTACTTTTGAACTTGGTCCAATGAACTTAATTGAACATTTTTCGCAAAGTTCAGCAAATTCAGCGTTTTCAGATAAAAATCCGTAACCGGGGTGAATAGCTTCTGATCCAGTTAAAATTGCAGCATCAATCACTGCAGCCATGTTCAAGTATGATTCGTTTGGTTGTGGACCACCAATACATACTGATTCGTCGGCTAATTTAACGAACATGCTATCCTTGTCGGCAGTTGAATAAACGGCAACAGCTTTAATGTCCATCTCATGAAGTGCTCTTATGATTTGCACCGCGATTTCACCACGGTTAGCAATTAATACCTTTTTAAACATTTCACTCATCCTTTATGAACTTATTCAATTGCAAAGATTAAAGTACCTTCACAAATAACTTCGCCATCTCTAGTAACTGTTCCATGACCTTCACCAATGTTTCTCTTTAGCTTTGTCATTTCAACAGCTAGTTCCAACTTGTCGCCTGGTCTAAAGCTGTCTTTGTAAGTAGCTTCCTTGATACCACCAAAGAAAACATTATGTCCTTTGTATTCAGGCATTGATAGTAATGCACATACTCCAGTTTGAGCTAGCATTTCCATCGCGATTGGTCTTGGCATTCCAAATTCAAGATGTTGTTTTGAGAAGAACCATTCGTTAACAGTTAAAAGCTTTTCAGCCTTTGCACCTTCACCAGGTCTTACTTCAATAATCTTGTCTAACATTTGGAATGGGAATCTTTGAGGAATGAAATCTTGTACGTTATAGTCCAAAATTAGTCCTCCTCAATTTCAAAAATTGGTTGATCGTATTCAACCATGTCACCATTTTCAGCAACCTTCTTAGTAATAGTTCCAGAAACGGGACTCTTAACTTCGTTGATAACCTTCATGGCTTCGATTACACAAACAGTGTCGCCCTTCTTAACGTGATCGCCTACTTTTTTGTAGACTGGTTTTTCAGGACTTGGGGCAAAGTATACGATTCCAACAAGTGGAGCCTTAATCTTTGCACCTGAAGCTGCAGGTTTAGCAGCTGGTTGTTCACTTGCAGTTGCGCCAGCAGCTGGAGCTGGTTGAGCAACATTTTGAACTGCAGCGTGTTCTAACTTACTAAAGTATAAGTCAGTCCCATCATCGGCAGTAATCTTAAATTCTTTCATGCTGGACTTATCAAACTTGTCCATTAACTTTTCAATGTCTTTTTGTTCCATGTTTTTATATCTCCTGTTAATTAAGAATGTTCTTACTTAACTTTGATTACATAGTTAATCCACCGTCAACGGTGATTACTTGTCCATTCATGTATTCGTTCTTGATTAAGAATTCAACAACTTGAGCAACTTCGTCTGGAGTACCAAAACGTTTTGCTGGGATCTTTTCTTCCCAATCAGCGATGTAACTGTCGCCTAGTTTAGCTGTCATAGCAGTCTTAATCATACCTGGAGCAACCGCATTACAACGGATTCCACGTAGAGCACCTTCTTGGGCTGTAGTCTTAGTTAAACCTACGATACCGGCCTTAGTAGATGAATAGTTAGCTTGACCTAAGTTACCGTGTAGACCTGCGATACTTGAAAGGTTGATAATGCAACCCTTACGAGCTCTTTGCATCTTCTTCATAGCAAACTTAGTCATGTTAAATACACCAAACAAGTTAGTGTCTAATACTTGTTTGAATGAATCACCCTTCATTCTAGTTAATAGAGTGTCTTGGGTAATACCGGCATTGTTAACCAATACGTCTAGTTTGCCGTATTTTTCAATAACACTGTCAATCATTGCTTTAGCGTCATCTTCTGAAGCAACGTCTCCAACCAATACATCAATTTCTGAATCGAAGTTAGCTTGGAAAGCCTTCAATTCTTCTTCATTCAATTGACGGTGTGAGTTAGCGATTACGATATTGTTTTCATCCTTAGCTAGACGAACTGCGTCAGCTAAACCTAATCCCTTTGTAGCACCAGTGATTAGAATTACTTGTTTTTCGTTATTTTCCATAATTATTCTCCTAACTTATCTAATAAGGCATCTAGAGTTTCAACACTTTCTACATTGTATGTATCAGCCTTTAATGTCTTTTTAGCAAGCTTACTTAGCGTATTTCCTGGACCGATTTCGATAAAAGCGTCAATGTTTTTGTCTTCTAGTGAAGCAACATCTTGCATGAAGTGTGTTGGATTGATTAGTTGGTTAACTAATGTTTCCTTGATGGTGTCCTTAGTAAATGGTTTTACAGTAGTATTACTGATTACATCTACTTGAGGTTCATCAAATTCAACACTTTCAAGACGTTTAGCTAATTGATCTGATGCAGGTTGCATCAATGGAGTATGTGAAGCTACGGCAACTTGTAGTGGAACTACACGTTTTGCGCCCTTTTCCTTCAATACTTCCATGGCGTTTTGAACCCCTTCTTTAGTACCACCAATAACAACTTGTGACTTGTTATTGTAGTTAGCTGGGTATACGTCATCAATTTCATCACAAACGCTCTTCACAAAATCAGGGCTAAGACCCAATACAGCAGCCATAGAACCTGGATTTTGCTTACCTGCTTCATCCATGTAATGTGAGCGATCGTGTACTAGCTTTAGCCCTGATTTAAAAGATAGTGCTTTAGCAGCAACTAAAGCACTATACTCGCCTAAACTCAATCCCATCATTGCAACAGGTTTCTCTATTTTGTCTTCTAAAATACGATGAATAGCTACACTCATCGTCAAAATAGCGATTTGAGTATTATTAGGATTATCAAAAATTTCCGGATCAGCTAAGTTTAAATTCAATGTTTCTGAGGCCTCGTCAATTGTACGTTTGTACACAGGGTTTGACTTGTACAAATCCTGTCCCATTTCCTTAAATTGACTACCTTGGCCACTAAATAGATAACAAATATTCAAACTTAAACACTCCTAGTTAATTAAAACTAATTATTATTCTTCAACTTTACCAGCAACGTAGTCAACTAATTGTTGTACAGTTGCGATGTCGTTGTCACTGTCAATTTCGATGTCGTATTCGTCTTCTAGAGCATCGATGATTTCAAATAAGTCTAAACTGTCTAGGTCTAGTTCTTCTTTGAAGTTAGTGTCCATCTTGATGTCTTCAGCCTTAACGTCTGATTGATCTACAACGATTTCTTTTACCTTGTCAAAAATTGCGTTCTTGTCTGCCATAATATAATTCACTCCATATATAAAATTAAAATAATAAATTAATACCTTAAAATAATAGTTCCTGTGGTTAGGCCACCACCGAAACCGGAAAGGGCGATAATATCTCCCTTAGCTATTAAACCATTTTCCATCATTTCTGACAACAAAATAGGTTCACTAGCTGCAGAGGTGTTCCCATAAAGATTAATATTGATAGGGAATTTGTCCTTACTAACGCCTAATTTACGGGCTACTGATTTAATAATTCGAGCGTTAGCTTGATGTAACACAAAGTGATTTATGTCACTTAACTCAATCCCAGCTTTTTCTGCTGCTTCTTTAATTGATAATGGAACATTCTTGGTTGCGAAGTTAAATACTTCTCTACCATCCATATGCAAATAACGATCTGTGTCGTCATCATCTCGTGGTCCAAATGTTTCATTTCCCAATATATGACCAGCAAGAAGAGCTTCTCTTCTATCTCCATAATTCTTCAAGTTACTGGATAGTACTTCTCCATCGCCTTGGTTTGAAACTAGCATTCCACCAGCACCATCACCGAATAATACAGCGGTGGTTCTGTCTTCCCAGTTAATCAAGTTACTCATTTTTTCTGAACCAATTACCATCCCTAAAGCGTTAGGCTTCAGTTCAAATAATGAGTGCATAATATGAGTAGCGAAAACAAATCCAGAGCACGCAGCACTGATATCAAATGCAACAGCATTCTTAGCACCAACAATACCTTGAACTGCAGAAGCAGTTGATGGCATATGGTAGTCTCCAGACATCGTAGCTACAATGATAAAATCAATATCATTCGCATCAACGTTTCCGTTCTTAAGTAATTGCGAAGCAACCTCAGCACTTAAAGAAGTGTTAGTTTCCTTAGTGGCGATTCTACGTTGCTTAATCCCGGTTCTTTTACTGATCCATTCATCAGAAGTATCCATGATTTTAGCTAAATCGTCATTGGTAACTATCTTTTCAGGAACAGCTTTAGCAGTAGCTAAAATTGAAAAACTGCTCATGATATCTCCTCTAAACTGAATTTAGTTTACTTTCTCGATAGTATCTATAAAATACCACTCATTTATTTTTAATTAATTTCCCCTTTTTTTCAACTGATAAAAACTCATATCGACGTATTGTTAATTGACAAACATTGATATATCAACGGTTCATCTATACTTTTTATCCATATTTTTAAAAGTTACGCATTATATATTATGTAACTCATTAAATATTGGCGTTTCTTATAAAATTAAAAAGCCACCTATAATAGGTGGCTTTTTGTTTTTGATTATTTGATTACTTTGTATACTTCATCCATTGGTTGGCGTTTCTTTGGAGTAATGTCTTGGTCACGGTAACCAAAACCAGCCATTACTGAAACACCCCATTCTTTAGGATCTAGAATACCCTTTTGAGTTAAGATATCTTCAATCTTTGAACGGTCAAATCCTTCAATTGCACAACTATCGATATCTAATTCTGCAGCAGCAGTCATCATGTTAGCTAATGCAATGTAAGTTTGTTTGCATGCCCAGTCGAATTTCTTTCTGTCATCAGTTAAATCAAATTGTGTCTTTTGGAAATCATCAAACTTCTTTGAGAATGGTGAGTCAGGTGCAAAATGGTGACCACTAACATCTTCAGTAATGTGTTGAACATACTTACTTGTTGCAGTGATGCCCTTCTTAGCCAAGATGATTAAGAAGTGGCTAGCACCGTTTAGACTGTTTTGAGCACCCCATGCATCTTCATAGATGTCTTTTTTTACATCATCATTTTCAATTAAAAGGAACTTCCATGGTGAAAAACCAAAGGCACTAGGTGAAAGTCTACCAATTTCCATGATTGTATCCCAGTCTTTGTCAGAAATCTTCTTGTCAGCGTCAAACTTCTTTGTCGCGTAACGACGATGAGCAGTTTTAATAATTTCTTCGTTTTTATCCATTATTATCTACCTCTTTTACGTATATATTAGATGTAACTTAACATAAAGATTTATTTAAGTTCAACAATATACACTTAGCAGAAGCGTAATAAAATTGACGCGCTATGCTGATTTAACTATACTTAGAATGTAATTTAAATAAGTTTATTGGAGACTTTACTATGAATGCACAAGACTTATATCAAAAATGGGTTGATCAACCCAACCTAAATGAATCCGTAAAACATGACCTAGCAAAAATCGCTAATAATAATGAAGAAATTAACGATGCTTTTGGTACTAACATGTCATTTGGTACTGCCGGTATGCGTGGCTTAATTGGTGCTGGTATCAACCGCATGAATATCTACACCGTTAGACAAGCTACCGAAGGTCTAGCATCTTACATGGATACTTTAGATGAAGAATCAAAAAAACGTGGTGTTGCCATTAGTTTTGATTCAAGATACCACTCAAAAGAATTCGCATATGAAGCAGCTCGAGTATTAGGACAACACAACATTAAATCATACGTGTTTGACGATATCCGCCCTACTCCTGAATTATCATTTGCAATTAGACACCTACATACTTTCGCGGGTGTTATGATTACTGCCAGTCATAATCCAATGCAATACAATGGATACAAAATCTACGGCCAAGACGGTGGTCAAATGCCACCAAAGGCTTCTGACATGATTACCGACTACGTCAGAAAAGCCGAAGATGTATTTGCAATCGACGTTGCTGACGTAAAAGACTTAAGAGGAAAAGACCTACTATCAGTTGTTGGTGAAGACGTCGATGATGCCTACCTAGCAAACGTCAAGACAGTTAACGTTAACCACGACCTAATTAAAGAAGTTGGTAAGGAACTAAAATTCGTTTACACACCTCTTCATGGTACAGGTAAGATTATCTGTCGTCGTGCTCTAGATAATGTTGGTTTTAAAAACTACTCATTAGTTAAGGAACAAGCAATTGCTGATCCAGAATTTCCAACTGTGGACTTCCCTAATCCAGAATTCCCAGAAGCATTTAACTACGCTATCAAGTTAGGTAACGAAGAAAATGCCGACGTTTTAATCGCAACCGACCCCGATGCTGACCGTTTGGGTGCTGCCGTAAGACAACCAGATGGTTCATACGAACTAATGACTGGTAACCAAATCGCATCAGTACTATTGGACTACATCCTAACCGCTAAGAAGAATGCTAACGAACTACCAGCTGATGGAACAGTTGTTAAATCCATCGTATCTACTGAACTAGCAACTAAGATTGCTAACAACTACGGTGTTGAAATGCAAAATGTTCTTACTGGATTCAAGTACATCGCTGAAAAGATTAAGGACTTCGAAGAAAACATGGATCACACTTTCCTATTTGGTTTCGAAGAAAGCTTCGGTTACCTAATCAAGCCTTTCGTTCGTGATAAGGATGCTATCCAATCAACTGTATTACTTGCAGAAGTTGCTGCTTACTACAAGCAAAAGGGCCAAACCTTATACGATGGTCTACAATCAATCTACAAGAAATACGGTTATCATGAAGAAAAGACTATCTCAAAGACCTTCAGCGGCATTGAAGGAAAGGAAAAGATGGCTAACATCATGAACGAACTACGTTCAAACCCATTAAACGAATTCAACAATCAAAAAGTCGAATCACTTGAAGACTTCCAAACATCTACCAAGACCAATGCTAATGGTTCTACTGAAACAATCGAACTACCAGAAGCAAACGTTTTAAAATACTGGCTAGATGATGGCACATGGTTTGCTATCCGTCCTTCAGGAACAGAACCAAAGATTAAGTTCTACCTAGGTAGTGTCGATGATTCTGCTGAAGCTGTTAACAACAAGCTAAAAACATATGAAGATGCCGTTGATCAATTAATTGAACAACTAGTATAATATCAAAGCGTTATTAACATAATGTTAATAACGCTTTTTTTATGTTTCGTGATAGAATGTTAATATAACTTCAAGTTGAAAGGAAATTTCCATGAGAAAGCAATCATTCTCTGTTGAAATTGAGGCCAATCCAGGTGACTTGCGACAAATGAAGCATTATTTGCATAAGTGGCAACCTGATTTTGTTTCCATTAGTAATCTTAGTCGCTATTCATATGAAGAAATGGTCCAATGTGCCAGATACATTCAAACGGATTTAAACATCCCTGTTGTCATCCACTTAACTGGACTAACGCATACAAAAGAACAAATCAAAAAAGCTTTTAATGAATTAATGGACTTAAACATCCGTAACTTCTTATTAGTTCGTGGAAACATCCATCATAATATGCATATCGAAGATGACTTTAACTACGCTAGCGATTTGATTAAATACGTGAATCAACTAGATACGGATTCAAAAATCAACGTCGTTGCCGGTTGTTATCCTGATATTCACGTGCTCGCTGACTCACTTACAGAAGACATCGAGTATTTAAAACAAAAGGTTAATTCAGGAGTCGATAGCCTAATATCATTAATGTGTTTCGATAACAAACGAATCTATAAGTTTCTAGACAAGTCTCGTGAATTCGGCATCAATGTGCCAATCCGTATTGGTATCATGCCAATTACTGATCCATTTAAAAGGCATTACTTAACACATAATGATGTCAAGATGCCCGAATTCTCCGAAGAAGAAGATAATCTACTTGAGAATGGAATCAACTATGCCGTTAACCAAATCAACGATTTGTATGAACACAACGTTAACGGTATTCACCTATATACTCACAATGATTGGATGGTATCCGATCGAGTATTTGAAAACATCAAACAAAATCTATAAAGGAGCATCATCCAATGGGCAACAGTAACGCTGCTGACAATAAGCTTGCACCAACCAAGCAACTTACTGACGAACAATCTCGCCTAGTAGAACAAATTAAACAGTTTGCAATCGATCACTTAAATGATGATACCCACGCTGTCTTCACCATCTACGGTGATGCCGGAACTGGTAAGTCCGTCATTTTAAGTAAGTTATTCTACGACATCCAACAAATGGCGCATGAAAAAAGCAGTCCGTTATATCAAACTAGTAACTATTTTTTGGTTAACCATCCCGAAATCTTAAAGGTCTACAAGAAGATGGCCGGAAGTCAGGATAATGTCTTAAAGAAAAACTTTAATCGACCTACTTCCTTTATTAACCAAAATGACAAGAACCATCAAGATGTTGATATCACAATTATCGATGAGGCCCACCTATTATTATCCCGTGGTGATCACTACAATAATTTCTATTACGATAATCAACTATCTGAAATCATCAAGCGTTCTCAAATCACCATTCTGGTATTTGACCACCGCCAAGTTCTTAGAACTAAATCATTCTGGAACTTAGATAGATTGCACCACATCATTGACCCATACACCAATGGTGAATATCACCTAACTCATCAATTCAGAATGACCGCTAGTGATTCATTGGTAAAATGGATTAACACCTTTACGGATGGTAAACTAACCCCGCTTCCCGCTGACGCAAAGAAAGATTACGATTTTCGTATCTTTGATAATGCCGAAGAAATGCGGAAGGCCATCTTTGCTAGAAACCAAGAAGTCGGCCTTTCTCGAATCGTTTCAACTTCTGGATATCCATCAACACTAGATGGTGGTAAACACTATGTAACTGAACCAGACTTCAAGATGCCATGGGATCAATATAACTACACGCAAACCCCATGGGCAGAAATTCCAGAAACCGTAAACGAAGTCGGTTCCATGTTTACCTGCCAAGGATTTGATTTGAACTACGTTGGAGTCATCCTAGGACCGCCTATCTATCTAGATGGTGATGACGTCCACGTTGAAATGAGTAAGTTCACCGATGTTGAATCACTCAAGAAACGCAAGGACATGGATGATCCAGTCGAGTTCGAAAGGATTAAGGAACAACTAGTATTAAACTCCGCCAATGTTTTACTAAAACGTGGTGTTAAAGGTTTATACATCTTTGTTCATAACCAAGAACTACGCAAACGTCTCTTAGACGACTACAAAAAGTTATAAAAAATGTCACCCAGCTAAACATTTCTGGGTGGCTTTTTTGCATAAACTGATATAATTGTTTCAATTAAGTTTTTTGGAGGGGAAATATGAAATACTCGCTTAACTGGGATTTAGATTCAATCTTTGCCGGGGGATTACATGGTAAAGAATTAACCGATAAATTAGCTGTTATCAGGGAATCCATCGAAACATTTCGTCAAGCCATTAACGACTACGAATTCGATAATGATGACGCGCAATTCTCTAGATTTTCAGAACTAACCGACTTCTTACAAAAAATTCAAGCCGGAATCATTCAAGCCTCAATGTACATAAACGGTAAACATTCCGACGATGTAAACAATGAAGAAGTTCCACCAATGATTGATAAAGTTCAATCGCTAGACGTTAAGGCTGCCCAAATCGATCAACTACTTCAAAAGAAGCTAGCCGATTTATCAGATGATCGTTTTAATGAACTAATCAAACAACCTGGTCTAGACACCATTGCCTTTTCTTTGAAGGAAAACAGACACTTCGGAAAAGAACTATTGGATGATACCCAAGAAACCATCATTTCAGAAATGAATCTAGAAGGTTTAAGCTCATGGTCCAACCATTACAGCACATTAATCGCTGGTGTTAACGTCGACTTTAGAGACGAAGACGGCAACCCTAAGACACTATCAGCAGGTCAAGCCGATAACGAAATCTTGGGTAATGCCGATGCCAAGTATCGTCAAGATTTGATGCCAAAATGGGAAGCTGCCTTTGAAAACAAACAAAACCTATTCGCCGATACCTTAAATCACCTATCAGGTAGTCGCCTGCTAGACTACAAGTTCCATGGTACTGACGATTTCTTGAAGTACCCATTAGAACTTAACCGCATGTCAAAAGAAACTCTTGATACCATGTGGAAGGTCGTTGACGACAACAAGGACGTCTTGATTAAGTTCTTAAACCGCAAAGCACAATTAATCGGTAAAGATAAGATTGGATGGGAAGATGTCGCTGCCCCAATCAACATCGGTAACGAAAAATCAAAGACATTTACTTACGATGAAGCTGCAGAATTCATCATTAAACAATTCAACAGTTTCTCACCTAAGATGGCTAAATTAGCCCAAAAGGCGTTTGAAAATAGATGGATTGAAGCAGAAAACCGTCCGGGCAAAGAACCTGGTGGATACATGCAAGACCTACCAGAAACTGGCGAAGCTCGAATTTTTCTAACCTTCACGGGTTCACCAAACGATGCATCAACCATCGCCCATGAACTAGGTCATGCCTTCCACAGTAGTGTGATGAACGATCTACCATACTTCCGCCAGGACTATGCAATGAACGTTGCCGAAACCGCATCAACATTCGGTGAATTAATTGTTTCAGACGCCAACGTCAAGGAAGCAAAGACTGACGAAGAAAAGATTAGCCTAATAAATGCCAAGATGGATAACCCTGTCGCAATGTTTTTAAACATCCGCGCTCGTTTCCTATTTGAAACTCGTTTCTACGAAAGAAGACAAGACGGTGTTCTAACTGCTAACGAAATTAACGACTTAATGGTACAAGCTCAAAAGGATGCCTATGGTGAATCACTATCTACCTACTCACCTCACTTCTGGGCAAGTAAGATGCATTTCTACATCGACGACATTCCTTTCTACAACTTTCCATACACATTTGGTTACCTATTCAGTCTAGGAATTTACGCCAAGGCGCAAACTACCGACGACTTCGAAGATCAATACATCTCATTACTAAGAGATACTGCTAACATGACTACCGAAGAGTTAGCAAGCAAACACCTAGGTGTTGATTTAACCAAACCAGACTTCTGGGAAGCAGGAGTTAAACTAATCGAAAAAGACGTTGATGAATTCATCAAACTAACCGAAAAATATGTATAAAAAAAGAAGCGCTCTTATCGAGTGCTTCTTTTTTTGATTAACGAACTACAACAGCCATCTTACCTTCGTAGTTGTATAGACTCATGAATTGAGAAGTTGAAACCCAGAATACTGGATTACTCTTACCCGTCTTGAATTGGTATCTCCATGATGATGGATCTGCCATCTTGAAGAATCCGTTCTTGTATCCAACAACAACTAGAGTGTGTCCTGTAGGTTTCTTCATACGGTATCCAGTGTATGCAATCACTGGGTTACCATGTTTAATTTCATTGATGATTTGGTTCTTTGATGCACCACTGAAATTATAAACAGTCTTTCTGTAAGTACGACCGTACTTAGCTAAAGCTCTTGGGAAGATTGTCCAGTTTTGGCTGGTGTTGTTCTTAGCGAATGGGTTCCCTACGAAACCGTAGTTTTGATTGGTAGATCTTGGCATTCTATCTAAGAAGTACTTAATTCCCTTGTTTAAACCAATGCTTCTAGTTGAAAGAGCCATCTTTAAGGCAGTACCTTCACAACCGTTGGGTGCATCGAATGGGAAGTGTTGGCTTGTATATACGAAAGGAATTTCGTAGACACTAGTCTTGCTCAAGTCTCTTGAGCTAATCCATCCTTGGTTGATTCCTTGGTAACTAATCTTGTAGTAAACAGCTTTCTTTAATTTAGCTACTTGAGTTAGTTGAACAAGTTGGTTTTGAAGATTGATTTTCTTCATCACCTTAACTCCTTCTTTGTAAGGAGAAACGTAAGTATCTACGTTATTTTTGTTAACGATTCTTGCATTATAGTTTCGCGCTGAACTAATAGTATAGTTCTGACTTTCTGCGTTTGATGTATCAGAATGAGCTACGCCCAATGCGACGATAACTACACCTAAAAACATTACCACACCAAGTGCAGATAATATTTTCTTCATTATGTCTCCACTCCATCCATGAATTATTATTTATATTAATAATATAATACAAACAAATTTTAAATGCTTAGAATAAACTGTTCTGTAAATAAGTTTTAACATTTTGGTAACATTTTTGATATTTTATTAAAAAAAGACGTGATTATTAAAATAATCACGTCTTTTTTACTATATTAGTATAATTCTTCGACTTGTTTTTGAACGTCTGGATGATTTACGAAATCATCATAGTGGGTATCGGCTCTTTGAACCATCCCTTTATCAGACACTTCAATAATGTGATCAGCGATAGTTTGAACAAACTCTCTATCGTGAGAAGTAAAGATTAGTGATCCATCAAATGGAATTAAAGCATCGTTTAGTGCAGTAATTGATTCCATGTCTAAGTGGTTAGTAGGATCATCTAGCATCAATACGTTACCCTTTTGTAGCATCATCTTGGATAACATACAACGAACCTTTTCTCCCCCTGATAATACCTTGATTTGTTTTTGGATATTATCACCAGAGAATAGCATTCTACCTAAGAAACTACGTAGAAATGGATCATCACTTTCTTCTTTTGAAGCGAATTGTCTTAACCAATCAATGATAGTTAATGAATCGTCTTCAAAATCAGAGTTGATGTTCTTTGGCATATAACTAGTACGAGTAGTTTGACCCCATACTACTTCACCTTCGTCAGGTTCCATCTTACCGGCTAAAATTTGCATTAAAACAGTAGTAGCAACGTCGCTTCTACTGATAATGGCAGTCTTTTCACCAGGACGTAGTGTAAATGTAATGTTGTCTAAGATCTTCTTACCATCAATTGTCTTTGAAACACCCTTAACAGAAACTAGGTCATTTCCTAAATCACGTTCTTTTTCGAACTTGATGAATGGGTATTTACGTGACGATGGTTGGATATCATCTAGGGTAATCTTGTCTAATTGTTTCTTTCTTGATGTAGCTTGTTTTGACTTAGAAGCGTTGGCAGAGAATCGAGCGATAAATTCTTTCAATTCTTTGATTTGGTCTTCCTTCTTAGCGTTAGCATCTTGGCGCATCTTAGCGGCTAATTGACTTGATTTCAACCAGAAGTCGTAGTTACCAACATATAGTGAAATCTTCTTGAAGTCAACGTCACACATCATGGTACATACTTGGTTTAAGAAGTATCTATCATGGGATACAACGATGGCGATGTTCTCGTAATCAGCTAAGAAGTCTTGTAGCCATTCAATAGTATGGTTATCCAAACCATTGGTAGGTTCGTCAAGAAGTAGGATATCGGGGTTACCGAATAAAGCTTGAGCTAATAAGACCTTCACCTTTTGTCCTTCAGAAAGTTCACTCATCTTTTCGTAGTGTAGTGATTCATCAATTCCCACGCTTTGTAGCAATTGTGATGCATCGGCTTCGGCGTTCCATCCGTCCATTTCGGCGAATTCACCTTCTAATTCAGCAGCCTTAACACCATCTTCATCAGAAAAGTCTTCCTTAGCGTATAAGGCGTCTTTTTCCTTCATGATTTTGTATAGCTTTTCGTGTCCTTGAATTACAGTATCTAGAACTTCGCAATCTTCAAATCCATAGTGATCTTGGTTTAAACTAGAAATTCGTTCATTCTTACCGATTGAGATACTACCACTAGTGGGTTCAATCTTTCCTTCTAGCATTTTTAGAAAAGTTGATTTACCAGCACCATTGGCCCCGATAACACCATAACAGTTACCAGGTGTGAATTTTAGGTTTACATCTTCATATAGTTTTTTACCTGAAAAATGTAATCCCATATTAGTTACAGTTATCATTTCATACCTCCATCCAATCAATTAAGATAAAAAAGGGCCCTTGTTTCTCAATTGAATCAAGGGCGTTTTTATTTATTGATTCTATTAATAACTCAGATAACCATATCATATGAAAACTACTTAGACAAGTTAATTATTATAGAACGGCTTTAATGTCGCTACTTCCACTTGTGATTTCATAAATGTGGTTAATGGCCTTATCGTCGTGTAATACAGCCACAACGAAGTTAGCAACATCTCTTCTAGGAATGTTCATGCCAGCTGCACGTTGTTCGATTACATCGACCTTGCCTGTTTCTTCATCGTTGGTTAAAGCTGATGGTCTAACAATGGTGTATTCTAGGCCACTATTTCTTAATTCAACATCTGCGTAGTGTTTGGCGATGTAGTAGCCATGCAAACCAGAATCAGCCCAGAAGCTTCTATCGTCAGCGCCCATTGCACTAACCATGACGTAGCGAGTGATGCCAGCTTGCTTAGCAGCTAGCATTGACTTTACGGCACCGTCTAAATCGATAATCAATGTTTGATCATCTCCAGTAGCACCACCTGACCCAGCTGAGAAGACAATCTTATCAATGGCGTTGTCAGTGTAGACCTTAGCCATGTCTTCAATTGTGCCCTTTAAATCAAAGATAACTGGTGAAACATTTTCCATATCATTGTATTCGGCGAATTGCTTGTCACTTCTTACTCCGGCAAAAACGTTGTCACCTGTTTTACCTAACTTTTCTACCATATGAATACCTACGTGGCCATGGGCCCCGATTACTAAAATGTTGCTCATAACATCCATCCTTTCCATACTTACTTATTAATAGTAATTCTATCAAGAATGACAGTGCTCATAAAACGATTTGCTCAAAAAAGACGACCATCTAAGATAGTCGTCTTTTACCATAATTGTTTTTTATTAAGCGTTTTGTCTTTAATTAATTGTTTTTATTTTCTCTTGTCAATAACTGGAACGTTACCATCAATCATACCTGAGTCACCAGATAGGATTAAAGCATTGTACATAACGTCGAATTTCAAGTTTTGTTCTAGGAACGATCCACTGTAGTCTTTGTAGTAGATAGGTCCTAAGTCTGAATCCATACTTGCGTTAAAGTCTTTGTCTTCTAAATCAGGGTCAACTGCAATCAAGTCAAAAGATGTATCAATCGCACATGAACCTGCGTCAGAGTAGTTTCCAACACCATCATCTAGGCTCAAGAAGAACTTTGCGTCGCCTTGAACTTTGTTTTGAATCTTTTCTTTTGCTGCATCTGTAATAGTTAGTTTCATAAAAATGAACCCCCTTCATTTATATTACAAGTATCTATAATACTCGGATAAAATCTTGTGTCAATAGTTTGTACACGATTTAATTAAATTTTACGCTATTTTTATTGGCGATACCAATCATAAATCTTTTGAGCACCGTCATAATCAATATATTGAACTCCAGCGATTTGCGCAGAATCGCCTTTTCTAATCCGGATAACGATGTGGGCCAGGTTATTTCTCTTCATGAATACGCTAGATTCAAAACGTATACTTTGAATTTCGTGCCATCCAACATAGTAAGTTCTTTGTTTGAATAAAAAGCCGTTGGATACAATCAAATAATCATCTTTAGCATCACCTGTTAATCCAATTGAACTAACCCGGTATTTAAAGTATGCATTACCCAGAGTGTAAAAGAAAGTAAAAACACCGATTACAACTAAAGAATAGGATAATGTTGTCCACCCAATAAAGTAAATCACGATTGGTATGATTAACAATATCCAATCAAAATTCCTGAAGAACAACCAGATTGATCTTTTACGGACATTGAATTTTTCGACCGTTTTTAATGGTATCCATTCAAAGAAATCATTCATCATTTCAGCATACTTGTGTGAGTTTAAGATTGGCAAGACCACTGCTTGTGATGATTCCTCGTCGCTACCATCTGAAGCCATGATAATCTTGACGGTCATAATCTTTAGCAGCTTTCCCATCACATTTTGTTCTACCAAAACACTTTGAATCCTATCGATGGATAATCGAACCTTGTTTCTGGTAAATAGTCCTTTTTCGTATTCCAGATACTTACCCTCTTTTACCAGGGTGAAATCATAGAATTGAAACATCGTGTAGATAAACGATAGTAATAACGCGATTATAATCGCCATGATTGAAAAGGCAATCAAGCTAACCAGGTTGGAGCCAAATCCCTTTTGATAGATGCTAATAGCGAAGTCCAAGACTGCTCCATGGGTAATGTGGGCAATCAAAAACATCGTAATAAAGACCCTAAAGCTAGTAAAGGTATATAGCGCAATGTCCCTAGTAGAAATCTTGTATTGAGCATAACCATGGTTAATTTCTTCTTGGTTATTATCCTCAATTTTTTCAACATCAGGTTGTTCTACATCATCGTTAACATCCACATCTTGAGTTTGATATTGTTTGTGCTTTTCTTCTAAAATCGCACCAACATATGTCTTAACCGCACTCAAAATAATTTGATCGTGAGAACCACTCTTGCTGGCATTGTTAATTTGTAGTTTTTCAACGTCAAACGGTCTAAACAAAAAGAACTGACTGTGTTCAATCGATTGAATTCTAGCAAACGGAACGTGGATGATCTTTTTAAAGATAACACCCTTTTTAATTACGATTTGCTTATCTTCAATCGAATAGGTAAAACAAAGATATGAAATGATGTCCCATACTATCGTAATAATCACGAATATAATCCCTAATTTAAAGCTATCAATGTGTAATGGATTGCCAATAAAAGAAGCTAAAAAAATTGCTATCAATATGTCTTCAAGACGATTCACTAGGTTTAATGGGCTCAGGTGTTTATCTTGCATTTCTGGCCTCCATTGCTAATCTCATCACTTGGGTCTTAATGTTTTCTGATTCTTCCTTAGTTACGGCAGCAATTTCATGACTGTCAGCGGAAGTATAAATGCTAATCTTATATAGATTCTTATGTCTTAAAATTGGACCTTGTTCGATATCGACGTTTTGCACACGGGCAATCGGAACAGTAGCTTGTTCTCTAAAGATAAAACCTTTTTTAATTTCAACACGGTCTTCATGGATAGCATATTGATGAAAAGCATAACGGTATGGGATTGAAACCATGTCCACTAGTGCCAATACCACCAAAATGGTACCTAAGACCGGCAAGATGTATTCAACATACTTCCAGTCTAGATACTTCACGACAATTGTGGCAATGGTGAAGATGATGATTTCAACGATAATGGTAATAACGGCTGAATATAGCCATACTGTTTTGACGCTCTCAGGTAGTTTCTTCATTTATATTCTCTCCTCGATGTTGCTATTTTATTCTCTCTCTAAATCTAGTAACAAGTTGTTGAAGTCGGCTAACTTACGGTAGCCTTCTGAATAGTCGACATTTAGAAGGCGGTGAGTTGGAATAATCAGAATTAATGGATTAGTAATAACTGCATCCCTTACGTCGACCTCCTTGAAGTCATATGTATCACAGAACTCTTTGATATCCACGGTGTCTCCATAATCAATATCACTAATCTTTTGATAGATTTGTTCATTTAATTCGCTAGTTGATAAATCGACCGGTACCGCAAAGTGTTTGCGGGTGCCATCAATGTATTCGCGAAGTTGAATTTTAAATTCTTCAGTCACCTTACGATTAAATACGAATTCTGCATCTAATTTAGGGTAAAAGTTATAAATATTGGAAATTCCTGTATTGGGGTTATTAATGAAGTTAATCCCCTCTCTGGTACAGGTAAAATAGAGTTTTTGCTTTTTGTATTCGACTTGATCCCAGTATAGTTTTTCCATTTGTATCCTTCCTATTTCTAGTATTATTAATATCTTACCATAACTTAGTTTTGGTTCTAGACAAAAAAAGACACGACGCAATGTCGTGTCTTTTAAAGTATTAAGATACTCGAGCGTATCCAACTTCATGCCACCAAGGAACATGAATTTTTTCTGTTACAACTCCACGGTTTTGTGCATCAATCATTCTGTCATGACCAATGTAAATACCTACGTGGTAAATGTTACTGCGGCTACTACCAAAGAATACTAGATCACCTTTCTTAACATGCTTTCTGCTTACATGTCTATTGGTGTTGTATTGCATTTGGGCTGTTCTTGCCAAGTATTTGCGGGCTCCACGACGATATGCATATTGGGTAAATCCAGAACAGTCAAAACTATATGGACCAACAGCTCCATATACATATGGGTGTCCTAATTTGCTTGAAGCTGCTTTATATACACTCGAGAATCCTGACTTACGAGCCTTCTTATGTGTAACCTTCTTAACAACCTTACGTGCTTTTTTCTTAGCAGCTGGTTTCTTGTAGGCAACTTTTTTGGCCTTTTTCTTATGGATATGTTTCTTTACCACATGACGCTTTTTAGCTTTTTTCTTTTTGTAAACCTTATGAGTTTTTTTATGATGAACTTTGTTAGCGCTTGCGTTGGTAACATCGGTTGCAAACAATGTAGCCATCGCCAAAACAGTCAACATTATTAACATGATTGTCTTTTTCGTTTTTGTTTTGTTCATAGCACTTTATTCCCCGCTTTTAAAAATTTTATACTTTCTTAACTTATGACTAAAGTATAGCTACAAAATGCTACATAACAGGAACAAAAGTATTTCAAAAATATAAAAAAATATTACCTAAATGTTACATCCAATGGTTTTATAATATAAATCGTTCTATAATGAGAACTATACTTAACAACTTTTAAGAATAAGGTGATTTCATGGATTTATATTCATATGACTACTTAATCCATCCAAATACTATCGTTACATATTTACTATTAGCATTAGCGGTAATTGTTGGATTAATGATTATTTTTAACGGTTTTAAATACATGCGCGATAGAACAAATTTAAAATACCGTGACATATTTATTACCATGATTTTGATTGCCATACTATCAATTAGTATCGGCTTCAGTAATATTCTGCAACAACGCAACTCTTCGTCGCAAAATTCCCAAACTACTGAAATGGTTAAGGCCATTAGCAGAAGCAAACATATTTCTACATCAAAGATTTACGTTAGCTCCCCTCAATTAACTAATGGTATGACTGTAAAGGTTGGCGATAAGTTCTACCAAGCTACTTTTAATACAAGTTTTAACAGTTATCAACTTCAACCTATTCAATTGATTCCTACCAATATTACTTATCACGACAAACCATCACTTCAAATTGGTGACTTGAACAAGGAATACTTGGTAATCCTATTTAAGTTCTTAATCGGATTCGTCGTATTGGTAATTCAAATTAACATTTCTGGTAAAGGTAACTTGGCACCTTCTAACGCGGTTGATCAAATTCAAAACTACGTTCTTGGGGGTATCATCGGGGGTATGATTTACAACCAACAAATCACCACACTACAATTCTTCATCGTATTGTTAATCTGGTCATTGGTTATCTTTACTAGTCGTATCCTTAGTCGTCAGTTCTCGATATTCCATCGGATCTTCAATGGTGAACCTCAAAACATCATTACTAATGGAATTGTTAATGTTGATACAGCCCTAAAAAACGGTATGTCAGCAGCTGATTTATCATTCAAGCTAAGAACTAAGGGGATTAGTAACTTCCAAGACGTTAAGTCTGCTGTCTTAGAACAAAATGGACAACTTACTGTTACCACCTTTGGTGATGAATCATTAAGCTACCCTATCATTACTGATGGGACAGTTAATGCCGAAGTCCTAGAAAAGATGGGCCACGACATGGACTGGATTGAACAGTTAGCGAAGGATTCACACAAAGAAATTGCTCAAATCTACCTAGGTCAATATGTCGATGATCATTTAGTAATCATCCCATATCCTACTCATAAAAAACGACCTTGGTACTATGAATTGGGCGAACGGGTTGAAAACTTCTCCCACAACCACAAGCTAACACCTGAAAGTATTAAGAATGCAAAAGCATTACAACAACTTAAGGAACTTTCTAAGAAACGTCATTTAGGTGATAAATCTAATAAAGATGACAAGAAGCCCACTAACCAACGTGGTACAAAAGGAACAAAACAACAATAAAAAAAAGATAGGTCGTTTGACCTATCTTTTTATTTATTGGGATTGTTCTTACTTGAATACCTTGAAACGATCTTCGACGTTCATGTAATCCTTTGATTGTGCTGGTGCTTCGATTGAGCCGAATACCATTTCACCACGTAGTCTCCAGCTAGATGGAATATCGAATTCCTTAGCAACGTCTTCGTCGATCAGTGGGTTGTAATGTTGTAGGTTAGCACCTAGACCGTTTTCAGCTAATCCAGTCCATACAGCGTATTGTGCGTTACCTTGAGCTTGTTCTGACCAATCGTAGAAGTTGTCAGCGTATGATGGGAAGTTCTTTTCTAGTCCATGAACAACATCCATGTCAGTGAAGAATAGGATAGTAGCGTAACCATTCTTGAAACCGTTGATCTTGTCAGTAGTTGCCTTTAAAGCATCGTCATCCTTTAAGTGTGGCTTTAAGTTGTCTAAAGTAATGTCCCATACTTTGTCTTGGTTGTCATTGAATAAGATAACGGCACGAGTTGATTGACTGTTGAAAGCTGATGGAGCTTCCTTGATTGAAGCTTTGATGAAGTTTGCTAATTCATCTTGGCTTTGTTCAACGTTACGACCTAAAGCGTAAATAGTACGACGGTTCTTTTGTAAACCTAGTAGTTCTGTTTTCATGTTAAATCTCTCCTTTTGTCATATCTGATTGATTAACTTATATTATATCACTTACTTTTAGTTAGTAAACCTTTTTGCATAATTTTTTTAATGAACAAATAAAAAGTTAAGTGATATGATTTAAGTATCAGCATAATATTATTTTTCGATGAGGTAAATTAATATGTTTTATTACTTATTTTTAGCGCTCGCTATTATTGGAGAACTCATCGGTACAAACCTATTAAAGATGTCGATGGGTTTTACTAAGATACTTCCAACAATCGGATCGCTAATTTCATTCGCACTATGTTTTTACTTTTTATCAATTGCGATGGTTAAGATTCCGCTAAACATTGCCTACGCTAATTGGAGCGCACTAGGAATTCTTGCCACTACCGCAATCGCATCTTTGGTGTACAAGGAACAAATTAACGTCATGAGTATGATTGGTATCGTCTTTATCATCATCGGTGTCGTTTTGTTAAACTTATTCAGTGCAAAATAAAAACGCTAAGTTAGAATATCTAACCTAGCGTTATTTTTTATACATAGAAATAAATTGAGAAGTACATCAAAATGGTCCCAATCATTACAAAGACGTGCCAAATGACGTGGCCAAATGGAATTCTTGGAAAACTGTAGATTAATGCACCTACAGTAAATGCAATTCCACCAAATAGTAGTAATAAGAAACCGTGAATTCCTAAGTAATCATATAGTTTGACGATGCCTAGTAGACACATCCACCCCATTACAACGTAGATAATAGTAGAAAGTGTCTTTAATTTACCCATCCACAATACCTTGTAGATGATTCCTAGCACGGTCATAATCCAGATTACAGTTAGGATGACCCAACCTAGCCAACCACCAATTGCGATTAGACAGTAAGGTGTGTAACTTCCAGCAATTAGTAGGTAGATTGCTGAGTGATCAAAGATTTGGAATAACTTTTCAACACGCGTGAAATATAGGCTATGAAACATGGTAGAAGCAATGTAGAAAACTACTAACGTGATTGAATAAATCACAAAACTGGTAATTCTCATTGCACCACCTACGTGAACACCATGAATAATCAATGCGATTGCACCGATGATTGCAAGTAATTCTCCAATTCCGTGGGTGATTGCACTAAAGATTTCGTTTAATAGGTAGTATGTTTTATCCTTAATCCAGTTAAACTTTTGCTTAACTGAGTCGGTAGTCTTTTGTTTTAAGTCGTTGTTCATAAATAAAGTACCTCAATTAATGTTTATTTAATTATATAACTATGTAATCTAGTTTTCAACACTAGATGTTAAAGAGTATAAAAAAAGAACCCTCTTTGGGGTTCTTTTTATTAGTACCAGTTATGTGATAACCAGAATGCTTTGGCCTTTACCCATGATCCGTAACGGCTCTTAACATATTTGTTAGCAGTACGTTCTTGGTTCTTATGAGAAAAGTTACCACCGTAGTAACTGATTGATAATTGGTATTTACCGTAACATGAACCGTTTGATGCGGTGTACGAACCACCTGATTCATGGTAAGCAATCCATGCTTTAGCAGCAGCGTTTGCTCTTGATAAATGTTTTCTTACTTTGTAAGTTGAGTGTTTCTTGATACGTCTTGAACTAACAATTTTCTTTACTGCATGCTTCTTAACACGTTTTACAGTGTGTTTCTTAGCTGCCTTTTTGTGAGTTCTTGCTACTTTCTTAGCTTTCTTAGATACTTTCTTGTGCTTACGTACCTTTTTAACATGTTTAGCAGCTTTTTTCTTAGCGGTTCCTTGAACGGTCTTTGTTTGAGCTGATGTGGTTGGTGTAGCCACTGAATCAGCTTTTGCGGTTTGTGGTATTAAAAACAATGTCGCAATCAATAATGATACCAATACTGCAAAGGTAATCATCTTATTATTCGAATGCATATAATGTTTTCCCTCCTTAAAATTACTTGAATAACATAACGAACCAGTTTTACTATCTTGTTAGAGTTATGTTACAGGAATGTTACATTTTATTTCAGTCGTGAAACAAAACTATTCTTAAGTCTGATTTGAAAGCTCTTAAGACTTTCTTAAGTTTCAAGAAAAAGAATTGACTTTTAAAAGAAAAATGTATACAGTTAGTTACATAAGTAATTAACTATTATTATAAGGAGATGCACTATGAAAACTCTTGAAGTTCAAAGCTTAAACAAGTTCTTCGGAAGAAAACAAGCTCTATTCGATGTTTCATTTGATATCGAACCAGGTACTATTCTTGGCCTAATCGGACCAAACGGTGCTGGTAAGTCTACTATTATGAAGAGTATTGTGGGTCTAACCGACTACAACTCAGGTAGCATTAAAATTGATGGAAAAGAATTAACTAAAAACAAGCGTAGCAGTCTAGAAAACGTTGGTTCAATGATTGAATCACCTGCTCCATACTTGAATCTAACTGGTCGTCAAAACCTAAAGCTTTTCAATGACGGTTCTACCACCGAAGAAGAAATGCAAGAAATTATGGAAGAAACTCAAATCACTGAATTTGCCGATCGTAAGGCTAAGAAGTACTCATTAGGTATGAAGCAGCGTTTAGGAATTGCCATTTCATTGCTTAACCACCCTAAGCTACTAATCCTAGATGAACCTATGAACGGTCTAGATCCACAATCAACTCATGATTTACGTGACCTACTTGTAAAACTATCAAAACGTGGCATTAGTATCCTTATATCAAGTCACTTACTTGATGAACTATCACGTATCGCTGATTACTATGTAGTGATTAACCACGGTAAGGTAATCAAGAAGTCAGACGCTAAGTCATTCCTATCAGAAGGTCCTAAGACCATTAAGTTCGAAGTTCAAGACACTGAAGCAGCTAAGAGTGCTCTTGACGCAGCCGGTTTCACTGCCACTATTTACGACAAGACTGTTGAAATCGAAGACAACAACGATTCAACTGCAATGAACGCTGGTCTATCAGCATTGAACCAAGCAGGAATTGAAATTGAAAATGTTTCAAGAAACCAAACTGACCTAGAAGAATCACTATTGAAGCTTCTATCAAGTGATAACAACAAGGAGGCTAAATAATGTTAACTTTAATCAGACAAGAACTATATAAACAATTACACGGTAAGTTTTACATTGGATGGGGTATCGTTACACTAGTAATGGCACTATTTGCTGGATTTGTATATCACTCATCTAAAGAATTAAGCCAAATCAACGCAAACGGCCCAATCTTCTCATCAGCCATCATCGTTGTCTTGGTTGCTATGATCGTTTTTGCTAGTTCAATTCTTACTACTGACTTCTCAAACAATACTGTTAAGTACTTGTTTGCTCGTCAATTCTCACGTGGAAAGATTTTCCTATCAAAACTAGTAACAATCGTTGTTATGTACGTATACCTACTAGTTGTTTCATTTGTTTCAACTTTAATCGCAAATGCATTATTCAATAAGATGCGCTCAATTCCTTTTGATGTATTTGGTAACAGAATTAGTGGTATGAGTTTCTACCTATTCTTGATGTTATCTCTTGTATTACTAATTAGTTGCCTATTCAAGAGTAACGCCGTAGCAATCGCCATCGGAATTGTTTTCTACTTCGTAGTTAACATCATTAACCCATTCTTAAGCATCTTTATTTACTATCACTCATGGGTTAAATACATTCCACTAACATTCCTAAATGTTTACTCACAAACAATCAGCCCAATGATGTCAGAAATGACTAAGCTATCATTGACTGAAATGAGAGTTGGATCAATTATTTGGGGAATTGTCTTCCTATTAATTACTTACGTTGTTTACAACCGTCGTAATGTCTAATAATAATATAGTAGAAAAAAGCGACTTAATTATTGTTTAGTCGCTTTTTTTATTGGAATGAACGGCATAAAAGTGATAAACTCTTGTTATTGATTAATTTCGAATAAAGATTTGGAGGCCAACGTATTGGTTGATTTATTAAAACAAGAAATGAACAAGAAAAACCGTTTTATTTTTCTTGCAATGGCAGTTTTCTTAGTTATCGTTACTATCCTAATGGCTGTTATTGGTAAAGACACTAGAACTCTAGATGGTTACAAGCTAATGAACACATTTGGTGGAATTACTCCTGTAATCGAATTACTTGCTACTATCATTACTGCAACCAGATTTGCTGGTGTCGACAGTAATAAACAAGTTAGACAAAATATGGAAAGACACAGCAAGATTACAATCTTCTTCTCAAAGATTTTCACTTGCATGATTGGATACTTCATTCTACTTGCTCTTTCTGTTCTAACTATCATTTTCATGAAATACCTAGTATTCCCTGAAAGTGCCTTTGCTGGTAAGCTAGCTCAAGAATTACAATGGGCTACATTAGGTAACATTGCTTACGTGTTCATTTTTGAATCATTCGTAATCATGGTTATTGGTTTTTGTAAGACTTGGTACGGTGCCATTGCTTTCGGTGTTGCATTAAACTACATCACAGAAATTATTGCCGGAATCTTCATGATCTTCATCTATAACAACCGTCAACTAATTTGGAACCCATTCAACTTTTTCTTCGTTGAAAAACAAATTCAAGATGGTATGAAGCACATGATGACCCGTTTAACATTGAACCAAATCATTGCCGGTTCAATTGTTTATGCCGGAATCTTCTTCGTAATTGGATTTATCATCTTTGTCTTCATCAGAAAGTTCAAGACAGATGATGAACTAATCGCAAAGCGCCAAGCTAAGAAAAATAAAAAGCAAAAATTACAAACTGCATAATATCCTTTATATATTGCACTCAAATAGGCACCGTGAGTAAAGTCACAGTGCCTATTTTGTTGACCAATTTCAATTTAGTGATATTCTATAATATTGTATACAATATAATCATTTGCTAGACAAAATCCACCGAACTAAAGAAAGGAGTTTTGCATTATGCCAAAAGAAGTAACTCTAAACGATCAAATTTGTTTCCAAATTTCTCGTGCACATCAACTATTCAACAAGTTCTATCAAGAACCTTTAGAAAAATTCAACTTAACATACGTTCAATACATTACACTATTATCACTATGGGAAAACGATGGAGTAACTGTTAACTACCTAAGCCAAAAGCTAGGTCTTTCTAACGGTACTTTGACTCCGCTATTAAAGCGTCTTGAAAAAGCTGGCTGGATCACCAGAAACCGTGATAAAGCTGATGAACGTCGCGTCCTAATTCACTTAACACAATTAGGTAAGGACAATAAAGAACCAATTTTGGAATCAGTTCAAGGTTGCTTAAACCGTCTAAACTACAGCGATGATGAATTCGCCGATGCAATGGATACCATCGTTGATTTACAACACCGTTTGGAAAAAACTAACGAAAACGACAAATAACTTTGTCACTATTTAATTGACACCTGTCTTTTATGAGTATACAATATTAGTTGTTAAGAAAAGACATGTCTATTTGATGATGCTTTCCAGAGAGGATTACATTTTTCTGTAAGTAATCTATTGCATCCAAATAGTTACCACTTTTCTCTTCTATTAAATCGATATTATTTTTAATGACTAATATGAGGGCATTATGGGCTTAACCGTAGTGCTAAAGATGGGTGGAACCACGTTAATACTAACGTCCCTGACACATAAGTGTCAGAGGCGTTTTTTTTATTTCCCCCACCTCAAATAAATTCAAGAAGGTGGAAGTATTGTCAGAAAATAATGATAAGTTAGAAAGAAAGCTTAGCGCCCGTCACATGAAGATGATTGCGCTAGGTGGAACTATCGGGGTCGGCCTATTCATGGGTGCTAAGTCCACAATCGGTTGGACTGGTCCTTCCGTGTTACTAGACTACGCAATTGCAGGATTATTCCTATACCTAATCATGCGTGCGCTAGGTGAAATGTTGTATGTTCATCCAGTTACTGGATCATTCTCACAATTCGCCTCAGAATACCTACACCCCGTTTTTGGTTATTTAACCGCGTGGAGTAATGTCTTCCAATACATCGTTGTTGGAATTTCAGAAGTAATCGCGATTGGTACATACATGCAATTCTGGTGGCCTCATTTACCAACCTGGTTGCCAGGAATTGTCGCTATTGTCTTCCTATGTATCGCCAACTTAGTATCAGTAAGTGCCTTTGGTGAATTAGAATACTGGTTCGCCTTAGTAAAAGTCGTCACCATCATTGCGATGATTATCATTGGTTTAGTCATCATCGTCTTTGGTTTTAATGGTATTCACCCTACTGGTATTTCAAACATTTGGAGCCATGGTTTCTTCGCAAACGGCTTTAAAGGTTTCTTCTTTGCCCTAGCAATCGTAATTGCATCATATCAAGGAATCGAATTAATTGGTGTGACTGCCGGTGAAGCTGAAAATCCTAAGCAAACATTAGTGAAGGCTATCCAAGATACCATTGGTCGTATCCTAATCTTCTATATCGGTGCCATTTTCGTTATCCTAAGTATTTACCCTTGGGACAAGATTAGCCAAATCGGTTCACCTTTCGTAGAAACATTCTCACAAGTAGGTATCACTGCAGCTGCTTCAATCATTAACTTCGTTGTGGTAACTGCTGCATTATCAGGATCTAACTCTGGAATTTACAGTGCTAGTCGTATGGAATTCTTATTATCTGAAGAAGGTCAACTTCCAAAGGTATTCAAGAAGTTAAACCGCCACGGTGTCCCATACGTTTCAGTAATCAGTATCTCAGCTGGTATCCTAATTGGACTATTCCTAAACGTCTTACTACCAATCTTCTTCCCATCAGCGAACCAAATCTTCGTGTACGTCTACAGTTCATCTGTACTACCAGGTATGGTGCCATGGGTTGTTATCTTGGTATCTCAAATCCGTTTCAGAAAGCAACACCCAGAAGAATTAGTGAACCATCCATTCAAGATGCCACTATCACCTATCAGTAATTACATTACGCTAATCTTCTTAGCAATTACCTTGGTGTTCATGTTCATTAACCCTTCTACTAGAATTCCTTTGATTATTGGAATCTTCTTCCTATTAATCATGACAATTCTATACTTCGTAAAATTCAATCAAAACAACAAATAGGTAGTGCGACGTTTGTTGAATAAAATTCATCAATTGTTAAATTCCTTGACATTAATTTTAATATGTAATAACATTTCTTAAATAATAAACATTAGAATTATGTAAGTAAAAAATCTTACTGGGGAATTTTTAACGATTGTCAGCAAGATCGTCGTGAAGTAAAACCAGTGCAATATACCAGCAATTTTAACGATTATTTAAGGATTATTTAAATATATTGTATTGGTTATGCATTTTTATAAAAACCCTAGTACAATAGATAATGTAGTACTAGGTTTTTTATTACATAATTTCTTACAGGATGGTGAAATATATTGGCAGAAGAAAAGCAAGAAAAGAAACTAGAACGTAAATTAAGTTCTAGACAGATGCAAATGATCGCCCTTGGGGGAACAATCGGGGTTGGTCTATTTATGGGTGCCAAGTCCACAATTGAATGGACTGGTCCTTCTGTATTGCTAGCATATGCAATTGCTGGTGTGTTCTTATATCTAATTATGAGAGCTTTGGGTGAAATGTTATACGATAACCCAATTAGTGGTTCATTCTCACATTTCGCTTCTGAATACATGCACCCCGTTTTTGGTTACTTAACCGCTTGGTCTAACATTTTCCAATGGGTTGTTGTTGGTATTTCAGAAATGATTGCTATTGGTACTTATATGCAATTCTGGTGGCCATCAATTCCATCTTGGGTACCTGGTATTATCGCGGTAGTATTCTTATGTATTGCCAACTTAATCTCAGTTAGTGCCTTTGGTGAATTGGAATACTGGTTTGCTTTAATTAAGGTTGTCACAATCATTGCAATGATTATTGTTGGTTTAGTAATCATTGTGTTAGGTTTCAATGGTGTCGGCCCTACTGGTATTTCTAACCTATGGTCACACGGATTCTTTACTGGTGGTTTCAAAGGATTCTTCTTTGCACTATCAATCGTATTCGCTTCTTACCAAGGAATCGAATTAATTGGTGTTACTGCTGGTGAAGCTGAAAACCCTAAGAAGACTTTAGTTAAAGCTATCCAAGACACTATTGGTCGTATCTTAATCTTCTACATCGGATCAATCTTCGTAATGCTATCAATCTACCCATGGGATAAGATTGCAAACATTGGTTCACCTTTCGTAGAAACATTCTCACAAGTAGGTATTACAGCTGCAGCTTCAATCATTAACTTTGTTGTTTTAACAGCCGCTCTATCAGGTTCTAACTCAGCAATTTACAGTTCAAGCCGTATGTCATACCTATTAGCACAACAAGGCCAATTACCTGACAGATACAACAAGATTAACAAGCACGGTGTTCCATACATCTCTGTTATCTCAATTGCTACTGGTATTTTATTGGGAGTTATTTTAAACGTAATTCTTCCTCTATTCTACAAAGGAGCAAACCAAGTATTCGTATACGTATACAGTTCATCTGTTCTTCCAGGTATGGTTCCATGGTTTGTAATTATCATGTCAGAACTTAAGTTTAGAAAGCAACATCCTGAAAAACTAGTTGGTCATCCATTCAAGATGCCACTAGCACCTTTCTCAAACTATCTAACATTACTAGTACTATTCGTTACTTTAGTATTTATGTTCTTCAATGATGATACAAGAATTCCATTGATTGTAGGGATCGTCTTCTTAGCATTAATGACAATCCTATACTTTGTTAGATTTAATAAGAAAGCCAAGTAATTCATATTAAAACTAATGTAGCCACCCTTTTACTATTCAAGGGTGGCTATTTTCATGTTAGAATAGTAGTTACGTTTGTTTATTATTTACAAACAGTATTTGACAAATTAACAAAAACGATTAAAATATAATCAATTTCTAATCATTTTTTAATAAACGAGATGCCATCTTGTTTATACATACGAAAAGAGGTAATTTTTATGGCGAATCTATTCAAACGAATGAATCGAAAAGAAGACCCTAGTGTCTATGAGCAAAAGGATTCTAACTTGGTCAGATCATTGACTACAAAGGATTTCTTAGCTTTAGGAGTTGGAACAATTGTTTCTACTGCTATCTTCACCCTTCCTGGTATCGTGGCTGCAAACAATGCAGGTCCTGCGGTAACTATTTCTTTCTTACTTGCAGCGATTGTTGCTGGGTTGGTTGCTTTATCTTACGCAGAAATGGCTTCAGCCATGCCGTTTGCCGGATCTGCATATTCATGGATTAACGTCGTTTTTGGAGAATTCTGGGGCTGGGTTGCCGGATGGGCACTTCTAGCAGAATACTTCATCGCTGTTTCCTTCGTTGCAGCTGGATTATCGGCTAACTTCCGAGGTCTAATTGCACCACTTGGAATTAATTTTCCTACATACTTAGCTAACCCTGTCAGTGCAAAAGGCGGATTAGTTGATATTTGTACCGTTGTTGTAATTTTGATCGTAATGTTCTTAATTACACGTGGTGACAAGCAAACTTCTCGTGTTGAAAATGTATTAGTAATTTTAAAGGTAGCTGCCGTATTAGTATTTATCGTTGTCGGTGCTACTGCCATTCACTTCGCCAATTACGTTCCATTTATTCCTGCTCACCATGTTAATGCCGATGGGACTAACTTCGGTGGCTTCAGCGGAATCTACGCTGGTGTTTCAGTAATTTTCCTATCATACATTGGTTTTGATTCAATTGCTGCTAACTCAGCAGAAGCAAAGAACCCTCAAAAGACAATGCCTAGAGGTATCATTGGTTCTCTAGTAATTGCCGTTACACTATTCGTTGCCGTATCACTAGTTCTAGTTGGTATGTTCAAGTACACTAACTACGCTGGTAATGCTGAACCAGTTGGTTGGGCCCTACGTCAAGCTGGTCACCCAATTGTTGCTTCAGTAGTTCAAATCATCGCCGTTGTAGGTATGTTCACTGCCCTAATCGGTATGATGATGGCAGGTTCACGTCTACTATACTCATTCGGTAGAGATGGAATGCTACCTAAGTTCCTGGGTAAGATTAACAAGAAGAGTCACCTTCCACTAAATGCAATCATTACTATGACTGTTATCTCAGTTGTTATCGGTGCCTTCTTAACATTTACTTTCCTATCACAACTAATTTCAGCCGGTACATTAATCGCCTTCATGTTCGTTTCAATTGGTATTTACCCACTTAGAAAACGTGAAGGAAAAGACATCAACATGCCTGGCTTCAAAGAACCATTCTTCCCTGTTATGCCTGCTTTAGGTTTCATTGCATCACTTGCAGTATTCTGGGGTCTAGACAACGACGCTAAGATTTATGCGCTTGTATGGTTCATCATCGGTATGGTTATCTACTTTGTATATGGTATGCACCATAACACTAGAAACCAACAAGCCGAAGTTAAATCAAATGATAATGAATAATTAAAACCAAATAAAAAGAGGACTCGAATGAGTCCTCTTTTTTTATGCTATTTTCTTACGTATAGGTCAATCCAACCTTCGCTATGATCTTGATAGTTAAATCTCATATGACGAAGTCTGATGTAGTGTTCCTTTAGGAATCTAGTATCAACCTTCCATAGTTTCCAGCCCTTACGGTACTTAGTAACTACGAACTTGTATTTTAGTGAATGTAAGTAATCACGTTGTGCATCATACATTGGCTTGTATTGGATGTTATTTCTGATAAAGAAACGATTATCAGCATGGGTTCCTGTGTATGTGTATAGACCAACATCTAGGAAACGGTAGTTCAATAATGACTTATCCTTAGACTTGTTAATAATCTTCGAATATTCATATTGATATGATTCACTAGGTTTTAAGTAATGTAAGCTTGTACGGTAATTCCTGTTTGTTACAAAGATTCCCAATAAAGCAATTACTGACAATCCCCAGATTAAATACTTCTTGTTATATAGATACTTATCGACAAGTAATCCTAATTCGAACAAGTAGAAGATGATGAATGGTTCACACGCGAATAGGTAGTATGAAAAACTAGCGCCACCAACTTCATAAGTTGCTAGAATGTCGATAAAGACGATTAGAACAAGTAGAATCTTGTTACTATCGTGCATCTTAGCTTCACGCATGTATCTAACAACCGCACAAATGAATAGTGCAATCATTAGGTAGTAAACAGTTCGGATAATCACTAAGTGATGTGAAAAACCAAATGTTGGGTATTCCATCTTAAATAGCGTGTATGCGAACGATGCGTTTTGCACATGGTAATGTGTCAAGTTTAGGTAGAAGTAGTCGTTAAATAGGAATTTTAAGGCTCCTGTGGCCCAATATAGAATGATGATTGGTAATGTAATGGATAAAAATCCGATTAACGCGTCTAAGATGATCACAAATAACTTTTTAAAGCGTTTAGTGAATAGACATGCTAAACCAACATAAATAAAGAAAATTACCCATGGAATAACTAATGAATATTTAATCCAAAATAGAATTGCAACAAAGCATCCATTAACTATGTAGTAACGACGTGGCATATCAAACCAGTTGTATTTAATACATGAGTATAGCAAGATTAATACAAAGGTCATTGCGTATTCCTCTGGTAAATCACCATAGTAGAAGATACGGCTGGTAAATGCCAATGGGATAAATAAGAAACTGCAGAACATTGCTGTTCTTGCACTTAATTTCATTGATAGAATTCTGTTAATGTACGCGATATCTAGGAACAACAACAATGATTCAATTACATAGATAAATGTAAAAGAGTTGTATGAAAAGATCGCATTCGCGGAATGAATTAAGTAAATTAATGGTCCCCTATTATCGAATAAATCCTTGTAGGGAAGTAATCCGTGTAGTAATCCTTTTCCAACAGTATACATTGTATTCGCGTCTACTGATTTGTTAAATGCGTAGAACGGCGAAGCTGTTGTTAAAAAGAACATACAAACAAAACTAATCACTAACATCAAAATGTTCTTAGCGGTTAGTCTATTTATAATTTTTTTCATTTTCTCACCTCATCTTGTAATAATAATCCAATAAAATTAAAATAGCTATAAAAAAATTCCCTAAAATGAAATTTTTAGGGAATTTTTCAAATTTAGTTAAGAATTTTACTTTTCTTCTTGCGCTTGAGCAGCTTGACCCAAAATGTTTAGGTAGTGGAATGGACGGTCAAAGTTTGGTTGGAATAACATATCAACCATAGCTAAGTCATCGATTGTGTTCTTGTTTTGGATAAGAACAGATAATGTGTTAGCTGATTGAGAAATGTCATAACGACTCATTAATGATCCACCTAAGATACGACGAGTGCTTGGGTCGTATACTAGTTCCATTAATACCTTTTCAGTTGTTGGCATGAATTCTGGACGGTAGTTATCTTCAACAACTACTGAGCTTGCTTTCATATTCTTTCTTTCAGCCATACCAACTGTCATTCCAGTAGAAACCAATGAGTAATCATATAGTTGTAAACCTGATGATGATTGGGTACCCATGTACTTAGTTGTTGGCTTTTCGATGTTTTGACCAACTAGAATACCTTGGCGAACAGCATTAGTTGCTAGTGGAATGTATTCATTAGTTTCACTTGGGTTGAAGTGCACAGCAGCACTGTCACCGGCAGCAAAGATATCTGGGTTTGATGATTGCATGTATTCGTTAGTGATGATGGCACCGTTATCCATCATATCAACCTTGCCAGTTAATAGTTCAGTGTTTGGTTGGAAACCAACACATAGGATAGCCATGTCAGCCTTAATGTCGTGATCACCAGTTGATAATGTTAATTCATCATCACCTGAGAACTTTTGAACACGAACACCTAGTTCTAGTTTTACGTTGTGGTCAGCGTATAGTTCTTCAATCTTGTCAGTGAACTTCTTATCGAAGTACTTTGATAGTACGTGACTGTCACTGTTGATTAAAGTAGTTTCGTGACCGTGGTTTGAGAATGCTTCTGCTAATTCAGCACCGATGTAACCAGCACCAACAACGGCGATACGCTTGTGGTCCTTAGCCTTTTCAAATAGGATTTGAGCATCGTGCCAGTTCTTGCAGAAGAAGACGTTCTTGTTATCGCGACCTTCGATTGGAGGAAGAACAGGACGTGAACCTGTTGTCATAACTAGCTTGTCGTACTTATCAGTAAATACGTCATGTGAATCTAAGTTTTCAACTTCGATTGTCTTAGCGTCAGTATCTACAGACTTTACACTGTGTAGCATTTTAACGTTTGCACCTAAATCGGATAATTCCTTAGGATTTGAGTAGAATAAACCTTGAGGATCCTTAACTTTACCATCTAGGTATAAAGCGATACCACATGATAGGAATGAAATGTTGTCATTTCTTTCGTATACAGTAACTTCTGCATCTGGGTGTTCTTTTAAAATTTGTTTAACAGCGAATGTACCTGCATGTGTACAACCAATAACAATAACTTTCATATTGTAATACCTTCTCTATTCTGTATTTTTTCATTTATATTTTCTCTACAACTCTAATTATATGTATTGTGAATAAAAACACAATAATTTTATTTGTCCTTAAGATAAATTTAACATTTGATATATTAACAGTAGTTATAGCGCTTTTTAACTTTGTGTAACATCTCACTGAGTTTCACAAAAGTATAAAAAAAGCAACGGAATCATTCCGTTGCTTAAGCGTTTAAAATAGTAGATCCTTCTTGCCTTGCTTACGATTGTAGATAAGTAATGATAGGTATGAAGATACCAATCCAATTACAAAAATGGTAATCGACATAATATCAACTGTATTGGTAGTTGCTGAATTCAAAAGTGTTGAATGCATTGAAAATACAAATGCCGAATAGTCCATCAATGTGTGCAATATGATGGAAACCCAGATATTCTTACTTACATAGTAGACGGTTGCTAATACAAAACCTAATCCGGCTGCGTAGATCACTTGGTTGGTAGTATCCCAAAATGGTGCTACGAAGTAATTCAACATATGAAGAGAACCGAAGACGATGCTAGAAAAGAAAATGCTCTTCATAACTGGGTATTTCTTGAAGCCCTTCAACATCGCCCCCATCATGACACCGCGAATGGAGATTTCTTCAAACATCCCTACGAATAACGCTTCAATTAGTCCGACACCAAATGCTAGGCCAATGTTGAACGCATTCATGTGGTACAAAAGACTCTTCCAGACAATTGTGTCACTGGCCACTGTGATGTTCATAATGGTTAGGACAATCATTAGCCATCCATCCTTGAACATGTGCATGTAGCCACCCTTTTGATGCATGACGTCAATCTTCCATTCACGTTTAGCATATATCAATAGTGCAACTGCGAATACCGCTCTTAGGATTCCCGGATCCATTTGGCCGAGCAACTTATGAGCAGTGGTATAAATGTTGAAGTTCATGGAGGTCATCCCCACAAGATTCAACGCAATAAAATCGACCAGCAATACCCAAAAAGTGATTGCCCACATCTTTCTTAATTTCATATTATTTCCTCGCTTTAATTGATGAAAACATCATAACACACAAAAAAAGAATACCAAAGTGGCATTCTTTTTTAGGTTATTTGTAGCTGTTCTTAAACGCGTTCATTTCTTTGTAGTACTTAGACATAGTCTTATTAATCTTTGAAGCCTTTGCCTTTAACTTCTTCAAAGCAGCGCGGTTCTTCTTAGCGTTATGTTTCTTTAGGTTCTTCTTAACCTTTGCTTCTTGAGCATTAACATTAGTTAATTCAGCTTTTGCCTTGTTTACTAATCCAACATTCTTGAAGTAACCAGCTAAACCATTCTTTCTATTGTTAAGTCTGTCGTAAGACTTCTTATCACTGTTGTACTTCTTAAGAAGCTTTTTGTAATGAGCACTATGCTTATTCTTTAATTTTGAAAGCTTGGATTTTTCTTTATCCAACGATTTTTTTAATTTAGTAACTTTGGTTTTAAGATTATTAAGATCTGATTGTCTAGGAATCTTACGACCCTTAAGTCCCTTAAGAGTTCCACCCTTAGTAATCTTGTACTTCTTACCCTTGTATTCGGCAGTTCCTGACTTACGTAGTTTTCCATCCTTAGTGAATGCATAGAAGTAACCGTCATATTCATGGATTCCCCCCTGAATATTGTTATTCTTATCTAAGAAAAACTTTGATCCATAAGGTAAAGTGATAACTTGGTTAGGTGCAACCAATTGTCCATATTTATTAAAGTTAAATCTTTGGTTGTTAATACCTATTCCCTGTTGAGCTGGATGGTTATCAAAGGAAATGTAGTAAATCTTCTTTCCTTTGTAATCCTTGATGAATGTATTTCCTGTTGCTTCACCATTACTGTCAAACTTGTATACATTACCGGCATTATTGATAATTCCAGTGGTTACCTTGTTCTTCTTTAAGTAGTAGAAAACGCTATTGTTTGATGGTGATTGAACAAATGTGTTGTTTCCTTGGATAGTACCATCTGAAGAAATCTTGAATGTTTGGCTACCAACAGTTACATCTGAAGTTGCCATCTTTCCGTCAGTTCCATAGTAAGATACTGTACCATCAGAGTTCTTAACAATTGAGTTCTTAACTACGATACCATTATCACCAAAGTCATATTGAGCGCCGTTTACAACTTTCTTACCTAATAGCGCCTTACCATCGTTTCCAAAGTAGTATTGGTATCCAGTACCTGGGTTAACTTCAACAAATTGGTTCTTAACCATGTTTCCGTTGTTGTCGAAGTAGTAGTATGCACCATTGTCTACATAGAAAGTATTAATAGCTTCGTAACCAGTTTGAGCATCATAGTAGTGAGTGTTACCTTGGTCATCTGTAATCATTTGACCAGCAGTACGTTTACCATTAATGAACCAAGTGTTGTGACCGTTAATTACGTAACTACCGTTTTGGTTTTCAATTCCATTGTTATTAACAGAGTTTGAAATGTTCATAGCAATTGAACTAACGCTGTTTTCAAGATCCTTAGCAGTCTTGTAAGCATCGTTTGCAATATCAGTGTATAGACTTGCACGTACATCGGTACCCATACCGACAGAATTCTTAATGTTTTGTTGTGCAGTAGTTAAACTATTTTGAGCTTGGCTAATCTTGTTCAATGCATCAGTAATCTTGCTTTGATCAGCATCTGGTTGTGCCTTTAAAGCGTTAATTAATACAGAGTCATCTTGTAGGTAACCTTGTAGCTTAGTAATGTTTGTGGTTAAACCATCGTTAGTTTTTGAACCATCTGATTGACCGAATTGGTAGTTGTCAACAGTTGCTGCAGCAGTTGATGACATGAAGTATGGTTCGTTTTGAATTGAACTAAAGTTAACAATGTTGTATGACTTGTTAGCTTCTGGTAGGTATAGTTCGATAGTAGTGTTATCTACGTATACTTCTAGTTTTGTGATGTGAGTAGTGCTTAGTGCAGTAACTGCATCCTTTGAAAGCAAGTCATATAGTGAGTTTTGACGTTTAACTTCAATACCATTCTTGTTCAATGTAATAGTGATTGTTGATTGATTACGTTTAAATGTAATAGTCTTGTTAGCTTGACCACTATCGAAAGTGAAGTCTAACTTGTTGTTAGTGTTTACAAGAACTGATTGAGCTGAAGAATTAATTCTGTAGCTACTTACTAGCTTGTTGTCAGGTTCGATTGGAATGTACTTAAGTGTTCCATTAACGTTTTGAATCAAACGAGGTAACGTAATTGTACCACTGTGCTTAGTAAGACCATCGTAATCGGTAATAGCTGTGGCTAGTGGTGAGTAGAACCAGTTACCACTCCAGTTAATGTTAATTAGGTTGTTACTATCAAGATTAGTACTGTTTCCAGCGTAAACATCACTCTTGAAGTCAGCACCATCGGTGTTAACGAATTGTGCATCGGGAGCTAGCTTAAATACACCGTTCTTATCAAGGCTTCCCTTTACGTAAGCACTTGCACGGATGGTATCACTATGCCAACTGAAGAACATGAATGTTTGACCGTTGATTGTACGAATCAATGGAGTTTCAACTTCAAAAGGAACTGACTTAATAGTACCTAAATTAATATCTTCTTTAGAGTTATAAGTCCATTTGATACCATTGGTACTTCTGAAGACAAAAATTTTCTTAGACCATCCACCGGCAACGTAAGCAAGTAATGAACCATCACTTTGTGGTAGAACTTGAATGTCTCGGAAATCTCCTCCACCAATCTTAAACATTGCAGCGCTTAGCACTGGCTTGTCAGTAACTGGTTTAAATTGTTCTCCATTGTTACTGTATACCAAGTCAATATATTGTTTATCTTCAATATCGGTGAAGTAAGCTAATTTAGCGTTAGCGTCAATCTTGTTACCCCATTGATCTTTTTTGATTCTTCCATCATTTGAAACAATGGCACCTGTTGCTACATATTTCCAGAAAGTTTTATTTCCTGATACTACTTGATTAGCTGAACCAGTGTATCCACCAAAAGGAATAGCAACGTTCTTTAATGAAGTTGGGTTGCTTTGATCATATGATGTAAATGTCTTAAAGTCTTTTGTAGTGGCATGGTACCATTCGTTTGAGAACTTCTTTTGGTTTGGATATGGATTGTATAGGTAATATACGTCGTAGTAGTCTACCTTACCATCAGTTCCATCATGTGGAATAATTGATTGAATATCATTTGAGTATCCACGCGGAACGTTGTAATGGAAGTTTTGGCTGAATGCTGCGTTAGTCATTAATGCTTCATCAGTATGTGAATCATCTTTTGATAAGTAACCGTTCAAATCAGCATGGTAGTTTACCTTGTTTACTGTAATGTATTTATCAGTAATTAAGTATCCAGTTGAAGGATCAAAAAACATTTGCTTACCGTTAATGTTTTCAATTAACCCTTTGATTAACTTACCACTGTTTGAGAAGTAAACCTTTTGATTGTTTAATGTTTGAAGTCCTGTGGCAAGTTCACCATCTTTTTTAGCTAGATATGTAGACTTCTTATATGTGAAGGACTTGTTTTTAACTAGGTATCCCTTTTCGTTAAAGAATTTTTTAACACCCTTAATGGTTACTAATCCTTTAGCGTATGTACCCTTGTCAGTTAAATATCTAACACCTGATTTAGTGTATTTGTAACCAGACTTTCCTTTGACAACTTTCTTAGAAGCTTTTTTAGCTGACTTCTTAGTTGTTTTCTTAACAACTTTTTTGGTTGTTTTCTTTGTTGTCTTCTTAGCAACTTTCTTTGTAGCTACTTTATTACTTGATGTGTTATTAGTAGAAGTTTCATTATTCTCGTTATTTTTTACTTGATCTGCATTGGCATCATTCTTGTTTTCGTCTTTGGAAGCAATCGATGTGTTGTTATTTTGTAAAACAGTAACTGCATTATCGTTCACATCAGCGTTTACTTTCACTCCATTTGAAGCACCAGCAAGAGCAAACATACCTAACACTGCGGATGTAGCAATTCCAGCTACTACCCATTGCTTACCGGCTTTGTAACTTTTGAAATGAACCTTTGTTTCTTGATTACCGAAATTCATAATTTCCCCCATGGATTTTAAACTAACTATTTTTTAATAAAATTATAACAAAATTAAAATGTTTTTTTAAGAGTCTTTTGCACGATTTAATAATATTAATAAAAATACCGATAAGTATATATAACTTATCGGTATTTTTTTATTATGACAAATAATTGTTTACGTAATTATTGTACTTTTTGATTTCAGCCTTCAGACTTGTAACTTGCTTAGAAATTGTTGTGTAAGCATTGGTGTGTTTCTTAATGCCTTTCAATTTCTTTTCAGCTAGTTTTAAATCTTTCTTATAATTTTGAATTTGAGCTTGCACGTTCTTTAGATCGTCATCAGAAGTAATTCTGGCAGTATTAAAGTTAACTGTACCGTTCTTTCTTAGGGTGTAAGTAATTGATTTAGTCTTCACATTACCAGACTTCTTCATATTACCATCTGAACCGAAGAAGTAGTACTTACCAGATACTTTAATGATTCCATATCTAACTTGATTCTTAGCATTAAGTACATATTTACCACTACCAGTAACTACTAACTTGTTAGGAGCGATCACTCTACCGTCTTTGTTTACGGTAATCTTATTATTTTTGCTCTTAAATGACTTGGTAACTAGTTGACCGTTGTTCTTGTTGTAATAAGTTAGAGCTCCAGTCTTCTTGTTTACTACATAGGTTCCCTTAACTTGAGTACCATTGCTATTGAAGTAATATTTCTTCTTATTAATAGTCTTTGCCCCAGTAACAACGTTTCCGTTCTTATCAGCATAGTAGTAATTGTTCTTGTAACTGAAGAAGCTATTCTTAACAAGGTTACCTGATCCTGCTGCAAAGTATTGCTTCTTGCCATTTACAGTAACAATCTTATTCTTAACTTGGTATCCGTTAGTATCAAAGTATTGAGTAGTGTTACCGAACTTAAGAACTCCTTTGTGAGCATAACCATTCTTATCAATGTAGATAAATTGGCCAAAACCGTTACTTAGGTAGTAACCGGTAGATTGAGCCAAAATACCATTTGATTGGTAGTAACTCAATGTACCATCATCATTTTTAACTAGTGCATCCCTTACATTCACACCATTTGGTAGGAAGTAGTAGTTAGCACCATTAATGATTGTTGGTGTAGTTACAAAGTTACCTTGAGCATCAACGTAGTACCAGTTACCACTTTCATCCTTTAAGAATGAGTTGGTTGCAATATATCCACTAGGAGTGATGTATCTTTGTTGACCATCAATAGTAGTCAAACCATAGTTAACAGTTTGTCCTAATAGTTCCTTAGGCAATACAGTTGCTTGAATTCCAGGGTTATCTGATGTAGGGACAGTAAAGTATCCGGCACCATATGAATTACTTAGAACATATTCAGCACCACGCCCTTGGATGTTAGAACCATTTAAGTACTTAGCATCCCATACCTTAATCTTAGTTGAGGGATCGATTGTCTTACCAGTTGATACTTGTTTTGTTGTGAACAAGTCTGGGTACATCTTTTGTAAATCACTCAAGAATTCTCCACCGTACTTAGCTTGGTAATCAGTACCTGAACCTTGACTGTAAGCATCATATAGCATGTTGATTAGGTTAGTCTTAGCATTAAGAACACCCAATTGATTTACACGAGTTGCGGAAACAACTTGTTGTTTTGGCAACATGTAAAGTTGATCTGGAACAAAGTCCATCAATACCTTTAGGTTTTGAGCATGCAATGCCTTAATCGCAGTAGTTAGTTGTTCTGCAGTACCGTACTTAGTTGGTGTGTTAAATCCTAGGTCATATCTATCATTAAATGAGTATCCATTTTGAACTGTAGAGTCCAAGAATGTTCCATCGTTTGTTGAACGATATTGTGGTGGCAACTCAATGTTTGTGAATCCTAAATTAGCAAATAGTTTTGCATTCTTAGCAATTACAACGTTTGAGTATTGTGATTGCTTAGTTGGCATGCTTTGGAAGTTAGAGAAAGCTTCAAAGATAACGTTTGAGTCTAAAGCAGCGTTTGAGTGGTATGACTTACCATCCTTAGTTGCCTTTGTACTTGCAGCAGTTCTAACATCTTGTTTTGCAGATGCGCCAACTGGTACCCACATTGATAGGTATCCTGATACTTGTGGGTTAGCGTATCCCTTGATTGCTGAACCAGTAAGAATTAAGCGACCTTTTGAATCTGTGTAAACAACACTCTTCTTGGCACTCTTATCAGTTGCATATGTTGCGATACCGTTCTTAGTAGTCTTCAATAATGGACGATATGCTTGGTTCTTGTGGGCAGCACCCATGTAAATAACAACCTTATCCTTCTTACCTAACTTAAGTTTAGGATTGTTACTTTCAATAACTGCAATTCCTGATTTTCTAGTTTGCTTAGTTCCCTTTGATGTAACGGCATTAGCACCCTTACCAAAACGAACTGAAACCAAAACTTTATCCTTACCATTGTTAACAGCAACAGTCTTCATAGCTTGTCCACCGGCAACATACTTCACTCTACCCTTTAGCATTGCACTAATTGAGTTGTAGTAAGGAGTCTTTGTTGCCATAAATTGACCATTATCAGTGTACAAATCACCGTAGTATACACGTGGTGTTGTATCCTTGTTAGTCAACATTAAAGCATAAGCTGCAGGAATGTTGTATTGAGTATATTTCTTGTTAGTACTCTTTTCATCGGCATTGTAAATCTTGAATGCCTTATTAATTTCATCCCATGTTGGGTTTAACCCATTTGCAGTTGGATTGATCTTGTCTTGAATAATTTGAGCAATCACTGTTTGAACACCCGCATCATGGGCTCTTACGATTGAGTAGTTAGGAATAGCAGTATTGTAAGTACTGTCTTTTCTTCTGTTAACCACACCTGCAGTAATTAGCTTAGCAATGTCCGAACGCTTTTTAGGATCGTTAGTTAATACATTAGCTAGTGCATCCTTGTAACCACCATCGATGGTCATTTGGTTAGAACCTTTATCCTTTAGATATTGGGCGTCGTTGGCACTCCAATCTTCTAGGATTGCTAAATGATCATTAGCGTTTTTATCATTCTTGTTGATACCGTAGGCGTCTTTAAAGTATCCGGCAATGATGTCTAAGATATCGGCGTCCATATTATCAACGGCATCGACACGAATTCCATCAAAGTTAGCATTCTTATCGTCTTGAGTGATAGTACCAAAATTCATCATGTAGTATAACCAGTTAAGAGTTTCAGCTTGAACAGTTGGATTTGAGTTATCAACGTCATTTGCCAATAAGAATTCATAACCAATGTAACTAGTCTTGTTGTAGTTTAAGACACCATTTTGTTGAGATGGATTTCTGTTAATAACACGGTATTCTGAATTGGCGTTTGGAGTAAGGTCATTATTTCCATAAATTAATGATCCACCTTGGAATCCGTCATTTAAATCGTAGTTTTCACTAGTCATGTTCCATTGTGATTGAGAATTTACGAAGTTAGTAAAAATGGTCTTAATCTTATCAACGCTACCATTACTTGCTTGAATATTCTTTTCAATATTCAATCTTACAGTAGCTGATGCAGTATTTAATTGATCAGAAGTATTGCTTGAACTGAAAGTACCTGAAACTAGTCCTTGTTTGCTCATGTAATTCAAGTAATCAATTTGCACTTTTTGAGATGGCCACCATACACTTAGTAGTGGTCTGAAATCATTTTCAGTAGAATCTCTCCATTGACCGTCGTTAACTTGAATTTGTTTTGGACGGTACCAAGAATCGGCGGTGATGAAGCCATTAACGTTAGTGATATTTTTATCATCAGCTGAATAGATAGCTGTCTTATCAGATGCAGCGATTGTTCCAGCAGCGAAGTTGTTGGTGTAGTTAGTTAAAGCCCCGTTGTCACCAAAGTAGTATTTAGTTCCGTTATCTTCAATAACTTGTGATTTTAGCATCACATTGTCGTTGTAGTAGTAAGTCTTGCCATCAATGTATTTTGTATGTGCTTTAAATGCATCAGATACATTGGCTGAAAGTTGTGGATTAACAGCACTATCAGTCTTTTCAGAAGCGGTTGCGGTAGTAGCTGCGGTTGCGGTAGTAGCTGCTGCTGAGTTTGTAGCACTTGAACTTGATGTTGAAGAAGCTGACACACTCTTGGCAGCAGCAACACTTGATTCGGCAGATGAACTAGCGGATGATGAGCTAGCACTTTGAGAAGCAGACGCACTTGAAGAAGCTGTTGATGATGAAGTAGATTGTTGAGTGGCTCCTTCTTCTTGAACATTGCTTTTATTGTCATTTGTATTTGAATTATTGGTAGATGTTGTTGTAACAGTAGTTTGCTCGTCAGCCCTTGCTGTTAAGCTGTGGTTATCGATGTTAATTAAAGTTAATGCAATTGCACCGGTTAAAATACCGGCAGTAATCCAGTGTTTACCAGATTTATACATTTTGTAATGTATTTTCTTATCATTATTCATAGAATTCATGATAAAGCCCTCCCCGAATTCTCTTCATTTTTCTTAATTAATGAGCAATTATACCAGCAAAAATGTTAACTTACTTAACATAAGAACGATGAAACAGTTTTTTAATATTTAAACGGGCTGGAAAGCTTATCATAATAAGGAATGAATAATAAATGTAACGATTATGAAACGTAATTTTAACAAAATAAAAGAGAATGCTTTTTTGGCATTCTCTTTTTTAATATCTAAACAGATAAAAAATGATTATCTTTTCTTACTTTTCATTGATGAAGCTTTCTTAAAGTTATTAACAATGGACTTCTTCAACTTAGCTTCGTCACCCTTATATTTCTTGATGGCTTTGGTAAGTTTCTTTTCGTCCTTCATATCCTTTTCGTAAGCTTTCTTAAACTTTTTGCTGCTATGGTGTTTTAATTCTTTCTTATCCTTAGCTAGCTTTTTGTTCAAGCTATTCAATGCCTTTTGATCTTTTTTAAGATTCTTGGCACTCTTTAGATATTTTTCAACAGTGTTTTGTTCAGCAACAAGAGCTAAGTAGTACTTCTTATTAGCCTTATATTTTTGTAACAAAGCATTGTATTCTTTTTTAAGTTTCTTTGAACTATGTTTCTTAAGTTCAGCTTTTAGTTTATCTAATTGCTTCAACTCTTTCTTCACTAGTTTTTCTTGTGAAGAAGCTTGTTTATTAACCTGTTTCAAACTCTTAGTGGTTAACATCTTGCTTTGAATCTTTTGATTTTCACGAGTTTGAGTTCTTGATAGAGTATTTACATTGCTTACGCGTTGAGTAGTTTGATTATTAACGCTATGATCGTTGGAAACTCGATTATTAGTTGTTAATTCCCTATTACTCAATACTTTATCAGAATCATCATTAGCATGAGATTGAGATGGTTTGTTTTGGCTAACACCATTTCCGTTCTCATGAGCGCTTGTCTTACCTTGTTCACCATGACTTGAAGCACTACTTTTTACATTTGAACTGTTTTGTTCTTCATGACTTGCTGAACTACTTTGAGCACTTGAACTTGCTTGTTCTTCATGACTTGCTGAGCTGCTTTGCGCACTTGAACTACTTTGTTGTTCATGACTTGAAGCACTGCTTTGTGCGTTTGAGCTTGCTTGTTCTTCATGACTTGCTGAGCTATTTTGAGCACTTGAGCTTGCTTGTTCTTCATGACTTGCTGAGCTACTTTGAGCACTTGAGCTTGCTTGTTCGTCGTGGCTTAATGAACTGCTTTGGGCGCTTGAACTACTTTGTTGTTCATGACTTGAAGTACTGCTTTGGGTACTTGAACTTGCTTGTTCTTCGTGGCTTGCAGAGCTACTTTGTGCACTTGAGCTTGCTTGTTCTTCGTGGCTTGCAGAGCTACTTTGTGCACTTGAGCTTGCTTGTGTTTCATGACTCACTGAGCTACTTTGTGCACTTGGACTTGCTTGTTCGTTGTCACTTGCTGCGTTGCTATTAGCAGATGAACTTTTTTGTGTTCCATTACCAGTTGATGATCCATTGGTTTCGTTGCTAATAGTTGTCAATACACCATCATTGTCAGCATGGTAAGTAATGCCGCCTACTACAACGTCTTGGCTTTGTTTCATAACCCCATTTTCATCAAAGAAATATTTATTATCGTTAATAACAATAAGGCCCTTAGTTGTCTTGTTATTGCCATCCAAATGATAAGTCTTTCCATTTATTGTTATGAAGTATTGTGGCATGTTCATTTGGCCATTTTCATTAAAGTGAATTGTTCTTCCATCAACAGTCATGTCAGATGTAACTAAATAACCATCTTTAGCATCATAGTATGAAATGGTTCCATCATCATTAAATACATATTTACCTTTTTCTTGAACTCCATTTTGATCAAATAGTAATTGGTGATTTTGGATACGTTGCACACCTTTAACAAGTTGTCCATCATCCCCGGCGTAGTAAACATTTCCATCATTAATAATGAATCTATCAGATACAACCGCACCTGATTGTCCGTCTAGATAAAGGTTCTTACCGTTGATGTTTACAAACTTACCTTTTTCTTGAATACCGTCATTATCAAAGTACATTTCTTGTCCATCGATTTGTTGGTATCCAGTTACTTTAAGTCCTTCTGCATCTAGATAATAAATATTACCATCGTTAAATACAAAGTTATTTGTAACTTGGTATCCGTCTGATTCATTGAAGTACTTGTCTTCATTGTTAATTTTGACAAATTGTCCCTTCACTTGAGTTCCATCAGAATTGAAGTATAGGTAATTGTCACCAATATGTTGATATCCAGTTACTAAAGTACCGTCGTTATTCGCATAAAATACGTTTCCATTATATAAAACATAACGGTTGCTAACTTGAGCTCCTGTATCTTTATCAAAGTACATTAGGTTTCCATTAAGATTAACGATAACATCCTTGATTTGTGATCCATCTTCATTAAAGTACATGTGTTGACCATTAATTAACTGATATCCAGTTACAAGATGTCCTTGGTTATCAGCATAGTATTCTTTACCATCATGAATAATAAAGTCATTCATAACCTCTGAACCATCTTTTCCGTTGAAGTAAACATTTTCACCGGAAACATTAATAAATTGATCTTTCACTTGTACTCCATCGGAATTGAAGTATAAGTTTTTACCATTAATGTTTTGGTAGCCAGTAACAAGGTAGCCATTGTCGTCAGCATAGTATACATTTCCATCGAATAATACAAACTTGCCTTGAGATAGTTCCCCATTATTTTCATCAAAGTACATTTTGTGACCGTTCAATGTTACTATTGCTCCCTTGACTTGCATACCAGTGTCGTCAAAGTAAAGGTTCTCATGTCTTACACGTTGTAATCCTTTTACCAAGGCACCATTTGAATCTGCATAATACCAACCATTGTTGAATGAAATGAATCTATCGGTAACTAAGTTTCCAGATCCATCGTCAAAATACATACTTGTACCATTAAAGTTAACGATGTCACCTTTAATTTGATATCCATTTTCATCAAAATATTGAGTATTTCCATGAATATTAACAATTCCAGTATCCAATGTTCCCTTATCATTTACGTGTAGCATTTGATTTATGTTCTTACTGAAGTAATATGCTGAGGTTTGAGCCATGTAACCATTATTTTGGTAGTAGTTCATTGTTCCATCACTATTAACCGAAACAAAATCTCTTAAGTTAACACCGTTTGATAGGAAGAAATACTTATTCCCATTGATTACTTGTGGAGAAGTAGCAAAGTCACCGTCATTATCTACATAGTACCAATTACCATTATCATCTTGGATAAAGGTATTTTTAGCAATGTAACCACTAGTTGATACATATTTACTCTTACCATCAATAACTTTCAAACCGTATTCGACATTATTACCTAATAATTCATTTGGTAAATTAGAAGTCTTGATATTGGTATTTCCGTCATCTGTAACAGTAAAGTAGTTTGAATTTGGTGTACTACTTAATACATATCCAGCTCCACGGCCTTGAATGTTAGAACCGTTTAAGTATTCAGCGGTCCAAACTTTCAGTTTCTTAGAAGCATCAATTGGCTGACCTGTTGAAATTTGTTTTGTAGTAAATAAATCAGGATATAGTTTTTGTAGTTGTTCTAGGAATTCCCCACCATACTTATATTGATAGTCAGTTCCGGAACCCTTACTGAATGCATCATACAAACTATTAATAAGATTTGAATTAGCATCCGCATTCCCATAAGCATTTGTTCTAGTTGCATTAACAATTTGTTGGTTAGGTAATGAATATATTTGATCAGGAACAATATCTGCTAACACTTTAATACCTTGTGCATGTAATGCCTTAATGGCGTCCATTAATTGTTCAGCAGTACCGTATTTAGTTGGTGTGCCAAATCCTAGATCATATCTATCGTTAAATGAATAACCATTTTGTACCACTGAATCAATAAATGAACCATCAGTTGTTGAACGATATTGTGGTGGCAATTCTAGATAGGTAAATCCTAGATTCTTAAAATCTTCTGCATTCTTTTGAATAACAACATTTTCATATTGGTCAGGTGTTTGGGAAAAATCTTGGAAGTTAGAAAATGCTTCTAAGATAACATTTGAGTCTGATGCCTCATTAGAATGAATTGATTGGCCATCAGTTGTTGGAGTTGAACTTGGTGCAGTTCTAATGTCTTGGTTATCTGCAGCTCCTAAAGGAACCCACATTGATAGATATCCGGATACTTGTGGAGTTGAGTAACCCTTAATGGTACTTCCATCCAATGTTAAGTCACCATTGTCATCAGTACGGACAACTGCATATCCAGTAGAGCTGTCACTATCAAAAGTATCAATACCTGAATTTGAGGCTGTTAATAGTTGACGGTATTCTTGATTCTTGTGAGCGGCACCCATGTGAATAACAACCTTATCTTTAGCAGAAAGGGTCAAAGTAGGATTGTTGCTTTCAACAACAGCAATTCCTGATGTTCTGGTTAAACTGTCACCTAAATCATCCGCGTTTAATGCATCCTTACCATATCTAACGGAAGTAAGAATAGTATCTTCGCCATTGTTAACCTTAACTGCTTCCATGTGTTGACCACCGGCAACGTATTTAACTCTTGATTTAAGCATTTCAGCAATTGAATCATAATATGGTGTCTTTTCGGCCATAAATTGGCCACCATCTGTATACATGTCACCATAGTAAACTCTTGGAGTTGTGTCTTTGTTGGTTAAAGTCAAAGCATATGATGCTGGAATGTTGTATTGTGTATATTTCTTAACAGCACTATTTTCATCAGCATCATATATCTTGAACGCTTCTCTCATTTGTTCCCATGTAGGGTTAGAAGCTGATGCGTGAGGATCAATATTATCAATGATAATTTGTGAAATGATGTCTTGAACACCGGCATCATGGGCTCTAACAATTTCATAGTTAGGAATTGCTTGGTTAGTTGTATTATCATCTTGTCTATTTACAACACCGGCATTAATAATTGTGGACATATCAGATCTTACTGCAGGGTTATACATTAAAATTGAACGCAATGAGTTCAAGTAACCACTATCAATGGTCATTTGATTTGTACCATGATCTTTTTGATAGTATGGATCATTTCCACTCCAGTCTTCTAGAATAGAAAGATGATTGTCTGAGTTAACGTCATTTGCATTAATCTTGTATGCATCTCTAAAGTATTGACTGATAATATTTAAAACGTCAGCATCCATATTATCAACGGCATCCACACGTACACCGTCAAAGTTAGCTGAACTATCATTGTTAACTATTGAACCGAAATTCATTAAGTAATGTAACCAGTTTAATGTTTCAGCTTGTACAACAGGATTGGAATTATCAACATCATTTGCCAATAAGAATTCAAAACCTGGATCCGTTGTGTGTGTATAATCTACTTTTCCATCTTGTTGCGTTGGGTTTCTATTAAGTAATCTGTAATTTGAATTGGCATCTTTCGTTTGACTGTTGTTTCCGTAAAGAAGAGCCCCACCTTGTAAACTATCACCGGAATTATAGTCTTCACTATTAATATTCCATTCATCTTGAGAGTTAACAAAAGTAGTAAATAAAGATTTTATTTCTTCTAAGCTACCGTTATCAGCTTTAATCTTATTTTCAATGTTTAATCTAACAGTGGCAGATGCGTTATTGATGTCATTAGCAGAACTATTACTGTCGAATTGACCACTAACTAAACCGTTTTTACTCATGTAATTCAAGTAATTAATTTCAACAGTCTTGTTAGGCCACCATACACTTAATAATGGTCGAAAATCTGAGCTAGTAGAATCTCTCCATTGTGTGTCGCTAACTTGAATTTTCTTTGGACGGTACCAAGAGTTGGCAGTTAAAAATCCATCAATGTTTGTGATTGATTTTCCGTCCGGAGTGTAAATAGATAACTTATCTGATGAATTGATTGATCCATCTGAGAATTTAGAATTGAATGTAGTTAAGTAACCATTAGCGCCAAAATAATAATATGTGTCATTGTCTTCAATTAATGCTGATTTCACTTGATTATTGTTTGAATCGTAGAAGTATGTTTTTCCATCAATTTCCTTTGTATGTGCTTTCAAACTATCGGAAGAATTTGAAGCCAATTGCACACTCAAAGAAACAGATGCAAATGATGATTGTGCTGAACTGTCACCTGCATTTGAAGATTGTGATGAATTACTAGCTTGTGATGAACTATTACTTACGCTTGATGATTCACTTGAATTGCTAGCTTGTGAACTTTCATTTTGAGATGAAGAACTTGAACTCACTGATTGTTCAGAGTTTTTGGAGCTAGATGATGATGTATCTGTTTGTGATGAACTTGATAATGAAGAAGCAGAAGAGCTTACGCTATTGGATGAGCTTGCACTGGATGCAAAAGAAGATTTTGCGGAATCTGGTAGTGAATCAGTTCCACTTATGTATGATGATGCTGAGTACGCACTTTTCCCGTTATCGGAATTGCTGGATGCGTAACTACCTGTGTATGTAACGTTATTTTGATCAGCTTTAGCAGTAACATCTGTGTTATTAACGTTTTCAGCAAATACAACTGACATTGTCGCTGATAAAATACCCGCTATAATCCATTGCTTACCGCTTTTGTACATCTTATAATGTAATTTTTTCTCTTGATTATTGTCCATAAATACCACCTAATTCAATGATAAAATTATTATTTTTGCAACATTATTGTAACAAAAACACATAAAAAAGTTAAGGAAATTTTAATATTTATTTAAGGCTCAAATGATATTTTTGTTAAAAAGTACTGTCATATCAACGTTTACATCCTTTACTTTTTCTTAAACAAAATCAAGAGTAACATTACAAATATTACAAAAAACAAAAAGAGAATTCCCTTTTGGGAATTCTCTTTTTTGCTTTTTATTTAACGTCTAAGTTTACATCGCTAAAGCCTTGATTAAAGGTTGCTCGCCACTTTCCTTTGGTTAGGTGTGGAGGTAACAGGAAGGTTCCTGAAGATACCCTTTGGCCTGCCTCTAGTCTTAGATCTTGCTCATCTAGTTTTTTGACCAACCATTGAAGTGAATTCAGTGGATTACTTAAAACTTCTGAAGAAGTTCCAGTTGCCACCTCTTTTCCATCATGGGTAAGTGTAGTTGTCACGTTCTCTAAGTTTTCCAGTGAGAAACTGTTGGTATCGAATTCCTCTCCATAGACTACGTATCCGCCGACCGCGGCGTCTGACATGACCATGTACTTAGACAGTGATGGGAACCAGTCAGAAAATCTTGAGTCTGGGACCTCAACTCCTGAGGCTACAGTGGTCTTATTGGCAAGGTCCTCTAGGCTATCGGTTGGTAATAATGGCTCTTTGGCCTTAAAGACCAACTCTACTTCCGCCAGAGGATCCATTAGTTCACTTTTCAGTGATAATGATACCGGTGATTGGACGAAGTGTGATTTAACTTGAGCTCCGTATAATGGTTCGTTTGAATTAAACATGTCTTGTGTTTGCTTGCTAGTCAAACTGACCTTGTATCCTCCCAGATCCTCACCTTTTAGTTCCATTAATCTTCTTTGAACTCTGTATGATGCCTCTTCGTCAGACACCATGTCTTCCCATTCATCCATTTTTAATGGCTTCTTGGTCTTGTATGCTTCAAATAATGCGTTTGCTAATTTTTCTTCGGTTGCGGTTAATTCTAATGTTGTAGTTGTCATAATAATACGCTCCTTTTCTAGCAGCGTACCTTAACTGGTGACGCTGCAATCCAAAATAAAATATTAATCTGTCCATCATCTAATTCACTAATCGGTAATTGCATTGTCACCACTTCCTTTCCTAATCCAAATTGATAAATAAAAAAGCGTCCTCAAACCCATACTTAATATGGGTCTAAGGACGCTTCCGCGTGTTACCACCTTTAATTTAATAGTCTAAAAAGACTATCCTCTACGTACGGATAAAAATCGATACGCTGTCAACTTAACGGTTGCTACCGGCGCCACTTACTGTTGTTTCAGTGGGCTAACTAAAGAATGATAACTTTTGATCAAATTCGTTATACTGTCACATCAACCCAGCACTCTCTTGAAACGATTCTGATTAGTTGTTCTTATAATCGCTATTTATTTATCTAATTGACCCTTATTATAAGAGCTCAATTAGAAAAGTCAACACTTTTTTAATTATTTTTTAATGAAAGTTTTCGTATAGTTCCATTGTGGACCAGCAGTGTTGTGAATAACATCTTTAACGTAGCTCTTTTGTAGGTAGTAAGTTCTTACTTGATATAGTGGAGAAATTCCTTGGTCATCGTTTAGTTCCTTACTTGCATAAATTAGGTCTTGCCAACGTTTGCTTGCATCATTTGCATCTGTAGTGCCGGCCTTCTTCAATAGTGCATTGAACTTTGTATCGTTGTACTTACCGAAGTTATAAGGTGTGTTTTGTTCAGGAATTTGTAGGAAAGTGATTGGGTCTTTGAAGTCTCCACCCCATGATGATAGTGAAATTTCAAAATTACCTTTGGTTAAATTATCGTTTGCTAACTTACCAGGAATGGTTCTTAGGTTTAAAGTGAAACCAGGAAGAACTGATTCCAGTTGTGCCTTTAAGTATTGAGTCGCAACTGGAGTGTTGGCATCATCAGTTGAAGCCATTAATGATAATGACACGTTCTTGATACCTAATTCCTTTAATCCCTTTTCGTAGTATTGCTTAGCTAACTTCTTGTTGTAAGCTAGTGAGTCTTTATCGCCTTGTTGGTCAGCAAAGTCCTTTCCTGTCTTTGGATCACTAGCTAATCCGTAAGGAACGAATCCAGTAATCTTCTTAGTGTTAAAACCTAGAATACTTTCGTTTAATTGGTCTCTATCGATTGCTAAAGAGATTGCCTTACGAATGTTTTTGTTGTTAATAATCTTTCTGTTTTGTTCATCAGGGTCGTTAAAGTTGTAACGCAAGAATGTAGTCATTGAGTATGAGTAATCATGCAATTCCGAATTATTCTTGTAGTTCTTTAATTGTTCTGATGATAATGCAGTCACGTCAATCTTACCTTGGTTGTAAAGGTTCAAACTGGTGGTTGAGTTAGCTACAACAGTGTAGTTAATCTTCTTTAATTTGATGTCCTTGGCATCCCAATAATTATTGTTCTTTACATATGACCAAGTATCATTAGTTCCGTTCCATCCCTCAATTGAGAATGGTCCCGAGTAAACCATGTACTTAGCATTAGTTCCATACTTGTCACCGTACTTCTTAACAATGGCTTGATCTTGTGGTCCAAATAATGGATATGCCATTAAAGTCTTGAAGTATGCGATTGGTTTAGTTAACTTAATTTGAACTGTATTCTTGTTAAGCGCCTTAATCCCTAACTTATCAGGGCTCATCTTACCATTAGTAATGGCTTCACCATTTTCAACATCGTTGAATAAGTATGAGTATTCCGCCTTAGTTGCTGGTTTTACAGTACGACGCCATGAATATACAAAGTCATTGGCAGTAATGTCCTTACCGTTACTCCACTTGGCATCCCTTAACTTAAATGTCCATGTCTTACCATCCTTACTAGTATTAGCACTTTGCGCTAAATCTAGTGTTGGTTTCCCATCATCACCAAGCTTGTAAAAACTACTAAACGCATTTCCTGTTGATCCGTATCCAGTAGATGTTGAAATGTCTAAAGTACTTAATTGTGATGTGGCTGCTAAATTCAATGTTTGTGTCTTGGCATCATTGCTGCCTGAATTATTACCACATGCTGCCAGCGTTACCCCTGCTAACGCCGTCATTGCTGTTGCTAATAATAACTTTTTCATATTTTTCACTCCTATTTGTTTGTATGTGCTCAATCAAAAGAAAAAGACCACTGCCTGATGCCAACAATAACGTTAGCCTCAAACAGTGGTCTCTTATTCGTATAACTCAATTTTTATTAATTTCTGTCAAACTATCTCGAGTTACACGATTAAAAAGGTTACCACATTTGTGCTAACGACAGTTTGACAACAACATGAAATTAAAATTACGTTCTTCAAATGGATAACCTTCTTTCGTACAGATTGATTACCTTGAATAATACATGCTTACAAATGAGAAGTCAATGATTAATTCTCATTATATTTTAATATAAAGTAAAAGTGACCACTTTTTCGTTGCCCTATCAATAAAAGTTGTATACTATGAAGTAGCAAAGTAAACATGAGAAGGAATGAAAAAAATGAAAAGTACATTTTCAAAAATTGTAATTGTCATTATCTTGTTATTCATCGCCATCATCGCTGCTATTAGTATTGCTACCAAGAATAGTAACGTTGATTCCACATTGAAGGCAGTTAACCAAACGGTTGCTGTAACAAAGCAAAAACATGATGGTAAATACGAACTAGTTGTCAAAAAAGATCAAACCAGTCAATACAGTTTCCCTCGTCTTGATTCGTTGAAGAAGGACACATACAAAAAAGGAACTAAGCTAACATCTACCAAGTTAGTCCAGGATGAACAAACAAACTTCTACAAGATTAATGATAATACTTACGTGTTATCTTCTGATGTAGACGTTAAATAAAAGAAAAGAGACCTCTGTGAAGGTCTCTTTTTTTATTGATAATGATAATCATTATCTAAAAGTAGCACTGTTTTTGCTAATGTAACTTTCAGCATTCTTAATAGCTTTAGTTAAACTCTTAACTTGCTTAGCTAACTTAGCGTATGCTGCCTTGTTTTTACGAGTATTGTGCTTCTTTACAGCTGATTTGGCTTTTGAAGCCTTTGACTTAGCAGTCTTTAAAGCCTTGTTATCACGGTTAATTGTTGAGATTTCTTTTGAAAATCTAACAATTGCCTTTTCCTTGTTAATAAGTTTTGAGTATGCATTCTTGTTTGACTTAGCTTGCTTAGTTAACTTCTTGTATTGTGCAGCTAACTTCTTAGCTTGTTTCTTACTATGATGTTTCTTCATAGCTTTCTTAAGCTTGCTTAATTGAGCATTATCTGAACTTACCTTACGTTTAGCTGCTGCAGCTTGACGTTTAGTGTCCTTTAATGCACCTGAAGTTTGACTATACACATCATTAACAAATGCATCATAAGTCTTTTGAGATGCACGATAAGCTGTTAGCGCCTTGTTGTATGCATTAACATTCGCACGTGAGTGCTTCTTATTCATCTTACTCCTAGCTGCATTTAAAGCTTTTGTAGCTTTATTGTATGATGCTTTAGCTTGTCCTAAACGAGTTACATATCTATCGGCTACAGAGTTAGCATCAACCTTTAAATCACTTGATACATCATTCCAGTAGTTTGCGTTTGATAGATAGTAGTTAGCCATTGCTAAGTAAATATTAGCTGTAGCATCACCACTAACATTCTTAGCTTTGTTAATGTAGCTCATTGCTGTCTTTAGATTCTTGTTTGCATAGTAAACAGATGATAAGTGAGAAGCTTCTGATCCAAAACGACTCTTCATCTTGTTTAATTTATCTTGCGCACTTGAATATAGTCCATTCACATAGTTACTATCAACAGATCCAGTGAATGAATATACATTAACCTTTCCAGATTTATCAGTCTTTAGTGAGTAAGCTTGGTTAGCGTGTTCATTTGGAATATCTTGAACAGTGAACATCTTCTTTAGTTGTGGTAGATAAATTTCAACAGATGAATTATCAACATAAAGTACAACACGTTTAATCTTAGTGTTTTCTAAACTAGTGGATGTAGTAACGTTCATACCCTTGAATACGTTTTTGTCTTCTTTTCTAGTTACAGTCATTTTGTTGTTAGCAAAAGTGATAGTAATGCTGTTATGAGCGTTACGAACTAGATAAATCTTTTTATTTGATCCAGCGTCGTATTGAATTTCAACCTTCTTTGAAGATGGAACCTTAACAACGTTCTTAGTTGACTTAACTTTAGTCTTAGAATCAAGCTTAGTTTGTCCTGGTTCAATTGGTGTAGTAAGAACCTTTTGGTTTTCATATTGAAGAACTCTTGGTAAAGAGAAACCACCAGCATGTTGATTACCAGGGAATGCTGATTGTGTCCATATAGTTGGTGAATAAACCCAATCACTAATCCAACCTACATATGCGACTGTATCATTGTCAATTTTTACGTAGTTTCCAGCGTATAGATCAGTTCCATTATCAAGAACTTGAACTTTACCAGTGGGTTTAAAAATACCATTCTTGTCTAAGTTACCAGTAATATATTTAGTGTATCCAATTTTTTGGTCTCCAACAATTCCTGCTTGAGCACTAAAGAACATGATTGTTTGTCCTTTAATAGTTTGAATACTTGGAGTTTCAACCAATCCGTCTAATTGAACATCATCATTTGGATTATGACTCCAGTTAACACCATCGGTACTAGTTAATGTGAACATCTTGTGGTTAAGTCCACCAGCAACATACATGATTAGTTGTTTACCATTATTAGTAACGAATGGATCTCTAAAGTCTGTACTTGGTTGTTTTCCAACAATATCAGAAGTAACTGCTGGTGCATCACTGTATGGATGGAATTGTGATCCATTATTACTGTATGCTAAATAAATACCTTTTGATCCACCAGTGTTTGAGAATGTTGAGAAATAAGATAACTTAGCATTTGCATCAATAGCATTTCCCCATTGATCTTTTGTTACAAGTGGTTTGTTATTAATCGCATTGTTTAAAACAACACTACCAGTAGCAACATAATCCCATGGAATACCATTCTTATTATTATCTGCAACTTCAACAGCATTTCCATTCTTATCTTTGTATACAGCGTCAGGAATTGCAACATTGTCTTTTGATGTTGGATTTGCTTCATTCACAAGTGGTGTAAATGTAACAAAATCTGTTGTTTTCACTCCGTACCAATGACTGGAATATTTAAAGTTATTTGGGTATTGGGTACCTAAATAATATACTTCCCAATATTTAACTTTTCCATTTTCATCGTATTGTGGAACGATACTTTGGATATCATTAGAGAAACCTTGTGGATTATTGTAGTGATAATTTTGGTTAAATTTAGAATTAAATGTTGGTGCATAATTAAAATCATAGTTAGGATCGTTAGGATCGCTTACAATTGTTGAAGCAGCATTAGAGCTGTTTGATTGTTGAGCAACAGTTACTGCATTTGAGCCAACTGATTGTTGTGCTGATGAAGATGTGCTTGCACTACTACTTTGTTGAACTGATGCTGATGAGCTCACGCTTGAACTAGATTGTGAAGCTACATTAGATTGTTGTGCTGAAGCAGAGCTAGCTTGAGTAGCAGTTCCAGATGCACCCGAAACTGTTACACTATTAGATTCAGCAGATTGTACAATTTGTACATTTTCGTCAGTTTCATTTGCACTTGCTTGAACATGATTATTTAATACAGCTAGTCCAAAAGAAACAGTACAAATACCTGCAACTACCCATGTTTTTCCAGATTTATACATTTTATAATGTAGTTTTCTATTTTCCATTACTAAACTCCTATCTATTCCCTTAAAAAATTAAACAAATTAAACAAATTAAACGAACAATAAACAGAAGTAAATATTTATACAAATACTTATTTCTGTAAAAAATCTTATTGATAATCCAATAATCAAAAAGATTTGGATGAATAATTCCCCCACGGCATTACTCATCCTATATATGTATTGAAACTAACAATACACCAATTTTTGAATGTAATTTATGAATTTCTCCAAAAAGGGACAACAAATCCCCCTAAAAATTACTTTTTCATAACAAAATCATTATATAGTATTAATGTTTTGTAATCAATGTCTAATTAGGTATTGTCATTTTAAATTTTTTTAAATTTCACACCAACTATTTATACAACTGTATAAATAAAAAGAGACCTCTGAAGAGGCCTCTTTTTTTAATTATGGATTAATAAACGTGGGACAAAGTCCCTGGAATAAAGTAATCTATCTTCTCTTACCTATTCATCATTTAATATAGCATCCGTTGATTAATTCCCTAAAAAACGACGATTATTTTAAGATTAGTTTTTAATGCTACTTTATAAATTTAAGATAATAGTTTTAAATGTTTTAAAATAAAACGCTAATGTAACAGCAACATACGTAATGACGTATGCAATCAGACTGATCCAGATATTACTGATGTGGCTAATGACAATGAATGCAAATGCCATAATCATCAAGTAATAAAAGTTCTTAATAAACTTTACTCCAGAGTCAGCGTTCATAAACCATTCAAGTGTTAGATACCATATCATTAACAATGGAATTGATAATAGCGCTATCTTAAGCGTACTATGGCTCAATCTAAATCCAACGTAGTAAACGGCAAAATCAAATACCAAGTTTGCTAATGAGATATAGCAGAAGTCCTTAATTTTCTTTGCCATGATGTAGTCATTGAATATATAAGACTGCACAATACAAGTAATCCCGACTCCCGGAAAGACGATACTTAAATATTGTACAGATTCACTATAACTAGCAATAAAGTTGTTAACTATCCAAGCGATTGGATAGTATGAAGCAATGACGAAAAAGACAATTGCATTCATGACTGCCATGTTTGAATCATGATTAGATACAACCGCTGATTTGCCGGCCTTTTTCATGTACGGTAACATTACCGAAGAAACGGCATTAAATACCGTTAATAACAATGCAGCTAACGAGTAAGCAAATGCATACTTACCATACTCGCTAACCTTAAAGAACATTGAGATAAATTGATTATCAGCGTTAACCATCACCATTGTAATTTGATACGAGATCATAATTGCGAAACCAACTCTGAAAAATACCCGGATATTTTGGAATTGGCTAGCAATCGTTTTTCGTTCACCTAATATAATTTTTTTATATCTGACGAGGTAGTAGCAAAGCAATATAAACACAGCAAAGTTCATGTAAAACATGTAGTAAGTAACGTTTACATTGAAAGCTGTAAATTTATATAGGTACAAAGCTAATAGTAAAAAGAATAGATTTATAAATGATTGAAGTCTTGCTATTGATGCCAATTCACTAAAACGCATAATACACTTAGAGAAAAACTGAAAGTATGTTAGTGCGTTCAATAAGAATGAATATATAGCAATCGCAATAATGATTTCTCGATTAATTTGCGGGATATTGATTAAGCATGCAAAGATACTCATTACAATGCTTAAGAATAGCTCAAATATTAACAAGAATAACGTATAGGTTCTAAACTTCTTAAACGAGATATTCTCTAGTTTTTTACCAGCATTTCGAATTAAAATTCCATCGATAAATCCAATGTGAAGCAATGGTACATAAGTCGTATATAGTGAGAATATTTTATAGTAACCATATCCATCATGGCCCAAGATCACAGGCGTAATAAATGATGATAAGACACTAATCATCAGCGATATTAAGTTACTGACCATTAGATTGATTATATTTTTAACAAATCCCTTATTCATTTATCCTTTTACACCTACATTCTTAATGAAAAATACTTATTCTGCTTTCGAATCTCTCAATTCCGGCACTTTTATCTTAACTAGAATGAATGTGACTAATACCACTAAGGCACTAACGTAGAAGACCACATTATAATCCCAGATAGATGAAATAATACTTCCCATTAATGAACCAATACAAATACCAACAGCTTGTGCACCTTGGTTTAGACTAAATGCCATCCCTGTAGATTCTGATGGTGTTCCCTTTGCCAGCAATGTTTGAACAGATGGAAAAATTGCCGCATTTGAAACCCCGGTTAAGAATCTGAAGACACCAAAGAATAGTACGGTTGGTGCAAATCCTTGAGGGAAAATAAATAGGATTGCCAAGATAAAACCAAGTGTTAGGATTTTGTTGGTACCGTATCTGTCCCCTAGTCTTCCGAACCAAGGAGAAACAAGTACCATCCCAATACCAGGCATGGCTGCCACAATCCCTGATACAACTGATACATTTCCAGAGTTATTCATTAACTCCTTAACGTATAAGGTAATCAATGGATTGATAGAGTTGTTCATAATTTGAAGCGCAATTGAGATAATTAAAATCCACACAACAAAGTGTGTGTTTGGGAAACGCTTGATGATTTTAACAAACGATTCCTTCTTTTCTTTTAGCTTAGCTGGATCTGGCTTGAAGTGTTCTTCTACGAAGAAGTAAGTTAGTAAAAAGAACGAAAATAGTAGTAATCCCGTTACCATGAATGAAACACGAATACTCAATAGTCGTACTAATAACCCACCAAAAATAGGTCCAACTAAGAATCCACTTGTGTATCCAGTTGATAGCCAACTTAATGCATATCCAGTCTTATTTCTGGGCGTACTGGTTGCAACCAATGCGATTGAGTTAGGGATAACTCCGTCAAAGAATCCTTGTAAACACTTTAGGATTAGAAGTTCCCAAACATTGGTACAAAAAGCCATTAAGAATAACGTTACAGCTGAACCGAATGATGTTTGTAGCACCATTCTCTTTCGTCCATGACGATCCGCAAATCGTCCCCACATGGCCGATGTAAAAATTACGACAATAAAAGAAGAAGCATACACAATTCCACTAAGTAGTGAAAGTTGACTCTTACTAAAATCGCCTAATTCAGAAATATATAGCGGTTGAAATGGAATAACTTCACTAAAGGCAATTCCTGTTAGAAAAGTACCAAATAGCAATATCCAAAGATTCTTACGCCAATGTTTATTATCGTCCAAAATTATTCCTCCTCTGTTTAAAGCAATTGTCTATAATAACATATACCCAAAGAAAAAATAATACCCGATTATTGTTTCATGCTAATTTTATTTACCATGAAAAATGAACAGATAATTGGTAGCAATGCATAGTAATCAATTAATGTTGATTCAAAGCTACCCTTGAAGATTAGCGCAATTAAAACAATATACAAAATATAGCAATTAGCCTTATGTGCGTTAACAAATGACTTTGCGTATATATATGTATAAATTAGAGAACCGATAATTCCAGTCGAAATCAGGTTATAAACGTATTGGTTATCTACCCAAATTGGATTACCTTGTGCGAAATCACTAACGTTGAATAGATTAAAACCAAATACCTTGAAAGCCTCATTTTGAAGGAATAAGCGGTTGGAAGTTAAATCGTTTAACTTCACAAAAAAGGTACTGAATTGATCATAGTAGAAAACGACCATGACCGATGTTAAAGTCATAATTAATAGGAGAAAAATTCCCAGTAACGGCTTAAATGATTTGATATTTTTGTTAAATACGAGTGGAATAATTAGTAGTACCATTAAGATAAATGCCACTTGTGAACTTCTTGAATCTGCATATACGAATTCAATAAAGAATCCTGTGATAAACATTAGTAATAACCAGAATAGATTGCTGATTTTCTTTAAGTTTTGTAGACGTCCCGTACTATATAAGAAAAGTAAAAATGAAATCAGAATGTATAAACAGTACCCACCAAATGAATTAGGATGGTTAAATCCTAATGAACTTCGGATGGTGTCCCCTCTTGGAACGTATACATCATATTGGCTAGGAAAAATACCACAGAAAAACATTATTAAAACTGAAGCAATACAGACAAGTCTGGTAGCAAAATCGACCTTAATAAATTTCTTAAAGCTAACCGATTCGCTGTTCATGATTAAAAACGACAAGCAAATAATTGGAAAATTAATCGATTTAAATCCTATTAAATCAAGCAAAAACAAACCAGCTAAAATGATTAAGCAACTCATCTTAAGTCGATCGTTGATGTTTAACAATAAAAGCGTGGCTTGTGATACAAGAAATACGGTAATTCCAGCCCACCAAATCATTTTTACATATCCAGGTTTTGGAAGTTGATCAACACTATTAAATTCACTGTACATATATAGCATTGATGTAGCCATTAAAACTATATACGAAAAAAGATATAATCGTTGTTTTATTATGTCTATCGTATCCACGTTTATTCTCCTTTATTAGATAAGTAGTCTTTAAAGGTATCTGTGATTACTGCTTCATCATCAATCTTTCTACCAAATGCATAATCGGTATTAACGACTGTCTTTAGACGATCCACGTCATCGGTAGTAAAGACATATGGTTTACCATGACCATTAAGCCAATCGATATAACGACTTGCCATCGCACTTGATTTGGTCATTCTGTAATCATCGGAATAGTAATCATACTTTTTAGTAAGTCCCTTTGGCTTCAAATCACGCAAGATGGTTTGAATAAAAAATTCATCACCAGTAAATGTGTTCTTAAACATCTTGAAGTCCTTAAAATCAAGCACTCTTTTGACGTATTTAATGTCCATTGAGAACCAGTTACATCCCTTTTCCAGTATCTTGTGCTTCAATCTATTAACACCCAAAATTGTGTTTAGGTATTCCAGATTCTTAATGATCATGTAGAATCTAACACCGGTCTTTAGCTTCATGTATCTAATTGGATAGTAGTACTTGGCACGGTTATAAATTTGTCTGTCGATATAATCTAGAAAACCAATTGCATATGGTTTCTTTTCAAAGTATGACTTGAAATAATCAGGGGTCATTAATGGCATGTCGTTTGATGAGATTAGGTGGACATAACCATAACGATGAGTGTTATAGACTTCTTCTAACATCATGCGTTCAACCATTGTTTGGGTATCGGTACCCCAATAAACCTTACGACGATTTTTAGTGAAGTAGATTTGAGAGTGCACACTCTTAAATTCTGGAATATCAAATTTCTTATCCCAATGAATAAAAAAATCAATTTCTGGATCATCTAATACATCGATGGTATTTTGAACAATCTTGCCGTCTCCGTATCCCATAATCATAACTGCGTGTTTCATAGTTTCCTCCCAATCTTAATCTTTCAATAATGACGCTAAGTCGTCACCGTCGGTTACATTGTGTGCAAAGGCATAGTCAGAATTAACAACTTTGCCTAGTTCGTCTTTGTCATCGTCAGAGAATTGATAAGCATTTTCATCGAACCAATTAATCTTTTTAGTTTTGACATAGTTGGCATATCTAGCTGAATCACCATAAGCTTTCATCAAGTTAAAACGGTTAGAGTTCATTGTGTATTCAGGATTATTAGTCTTTAAATTCTTCAATACGGTTTGGGCAAAGAAGTTCTTTGGATTAATGGTGTGACGATAATTATCAATCTTTTGTTCGTCTAATTCGGTTACATATTCTCTTGGTAGTGAAAAGTAAGGACATCCCTTTACAACATCATCACTAGAAATTCTTTCAACACCTAAAAGGTGGTTTAATAACATGCACACTTTAACGAATGGGAAAGCAGTCCATACTCTTTGGTAGTTAAAGTTGTTAAATGGGTAGTAGAAAGCCAATGAATGTTGATCTTGAGAATCAGAGAATTCTACAAATCCTAATTTAACCGGTTTACTTGCAAAGTAATCTTTGAAGTATTGCTTGGTCATCAATGGAAAATCGTTGGATGAAATTAAATGGAAGTATTCATAATCACCCTTCAATGCTTGGTTAATTAGTAGTTTTTCTTCTACTAGTTCAGCAAAGGTTTGGGCATGTACCTTCTTATTGCATCCCACAAAGTTTAGCTTTGAGTTCTTGGCAGTTAAACTACCGTCATCTTCAGCGTAAATATAAAAATCAATATCTTTATCATCCAGTAGATTGATTGTTTGTTGTAAAGTATCAAATCCACCATTGTTCATAACGAGAATTGCTTGTCTCATTTCTTAATCAAATCCCTCTTACTATATAAGTCTTATTAATCTCTTTAATTTAGCTGGCACCAATAACTTGGCAGCAGTTAGTACATTAATGTATTCATAGAAAATTGGTAGGTTAAAAGCAAAAATATATTGATGTACTAATCTAATGGTATTCTTGCGGTCTAAAAATTTAGTGTTAGTAAATGACTTACTATATTCCACTAGCGGTCTCTTGATGTTGGCACCCTTATAGCCATTCTTGTATAGACGCATCCATAGTTCATAATCTTCCACTCTTAGGTGATTGATAGCTTCAGAATAACCACCGACTGCCTTGATTACTGATGCTCGCATCATAATAGATGGATGTACATAGGGATTTCTCTTAATCAAGTCGAATTTGTCTGGATGACTTGGTAAATCAGTGACTAGGCTATGATCATCAAACACTTCATCGGCATTTGAACCAACAAAACTATATTCCGGGTTGTCTTGTAAAAACTTCAATTGTGTTTCAAATCGATCTGGCAATGAAAAATCATCATCATCCATTCTAGCGATATAATCACCATTACATTGACTAAGGCATCTGTTTAGAGACTTTTGTAGTCCCATGTTATGTTCGTTTTTGATTAACTTCACACGATTATCTGACTTGGCAATCTTTTGTAATGTGGAGTAAGTGTCATCGGTTGAACAATCATCGCAAATGATAAATTCGATATCTCTGACTGTTTGTTGCAAGATTGATTCAACTGATCGACTAATCTTCTTACCACGATTATAGGTAGACATAATTACTGAAATCATTTCGTTCTCCTTAAAACTATCCCTCATAAATTCTGCTGTATCCTTGCACAAATGAGTCCTTTGAATATAGACATTCAACGTCTTTACGTGCCATTACACCCTTACACAAGTTTTCATCCTTTTTGATGCTTGCGTATTGTTTATCAAATTCATCAACGGTGTTAAATTTAAATCCATTAGTGTCATTAATCACTTCTGAATTACCGCTAACATTTGTGACGAAACATTTCTTTCGTAAGGCCATCGCTTCCAATAACACGATTGGAAGGCCTTCCCACTTAGATGTCAAAATAAAGTTGTCATATTCTTGAATGTTTTTCATCACTTCTTGGTTGGTAAGCCATCCTGTCACCTTGATATTGGATGCTGATAGTTCATCTCTCATTGGTCCATCACCAATCCAAACAAATTGCCATTCAGGGTGTCTTAAAGCGATTTGATTAAACAATTTTGGATTCTTTTGTTCGTTAATTCTACCGACAGTGTAGAAAACGTTTGTCAAAGTGTTCGAATCACTATTCACAAATGAATCAATGTAATCCAAATCAACGCAATTATTTACATACTTAGAATCCTTATCGATTTTTTTGGCATACTTGTATTCACCAATCCCACACGCAATGGTTGTGGTATTGAGCTTGCTTAGTATCGCTTCAATAGCGTAGTATATATTTCTTTTTACAGGTGATTCGTTTCCCATCAAAAATGAGTAACCATGTGGTGTATAGAAGAATTGGGTATTCTTCAAGCTACGGGAATTAAATAGTTTGATCATTCTACCAATGGCCCCTGCTTTTGATGAATTCAAGTGCACGATATCTGGTCTGATATCCATTATTTGCTGCTTAACTTCACAGTATGCCCTGTAATCGGCACTAGGACTAACAGCACGTTGGAAATTATTTACTTCGATTAAGTTAACTCTGTTATCAAATAGTTCTCTCAAGTTATCAGGAGTTTGTTTTCTAACCCCATAAAGCAAGGTAATATCATTACCATTTTTAGCTAGTTCATTGCATAAAAGTAGTAGGTATGAGATCACTCCTCCTCCGAGTGACTCTACAACATACATAATTTTCAGTTTTTCTTTCTCTCTTGGCATAAAATCTCCCTGTTACTAATACGCTTCGTTTGGATAAATCATAATCCAAACCGTCTTAAAACAAATCTTCACATCTAACAAAAGACTCGCATGTTCAATGTAATCAATATCTAGTTCTACCATTTCATCGAAGTCTAAGGAATTTCTTCCACTGACTTGCCATAGACCGGTGCAACCAGGTTTAACCTTTAAACGTTCCTTATCGTGTTGACTGTATTGATCGACTTCTTCTGGCAAAGGTGGTCTGGGACCAACGACTGTCATATTACCCAATAACACGTTGATTAATTGTGGTAATTCATCGATACTATGCCGTCTAATGAAGCACCCTACCCTAGTTACTCGAGGGTCATTGCTCATCTTAAACATGGCCCCATTAACTTCATTTTGTTCGGTTAATTCTTTTTTCTTAGCATCAGCATTCTGACACATTGATCTGAATTTGTAGATTCTAAAGGGTTTGCCATCCTTACCAATTCTTTCTTGGGTGTAAAAAATGGGACCTCTATCATCTAAATAAATACAAAGTGATACCACCAAAGTTAGTGGTAACGTAATTAGTAACGCAAATAAACTAGCAGCAATATCAAATAATCTTTTAACAGTAAGGTAAAAATTACTATAAATATTTGAATGCTTTTCCATTTCTATTTAACCTACCTTCTCTATTTCCCCAAAAGCTTCTTAAAGAATTTAGAAGCTGTGCTTTCTTTCTTAACTCTATCTATATTTCCAATTTCAATTGTTTCGCTGTTCCATACCTTTTCGGCGTTTTGTTCATATTGCAAGGCAACGTCTTTGCCCTTCTTCTCTGCCAAGCGGTCAAAGGCTTCCTTCATCCTAAAACGACGGCCCTCCATGTTATGGGCATCAGATGAAAACATGAAACCAAGGCCTGCATCAACGATTTTATCTGTAAAGCGTTGAATGGTTGAACCAAATCCACCAACATAACTGGTGGCCGTGATTTGGGTTAGGCATCCCTGACTGACTAAATCAAATAGGATGTCAGGATCTTGTTGAATGCCGTGATTACGTTCTGGATGAACAATAATTGGAATAATTCCTTTTACCTTCAATTCAAAAATCATGTCTTCGGCATATTCAGGAACCCCACTGTGTGGAAATTCAAGCATCATATACTTCTTGTGAGTGCCGTCCGCATACAACACATCGTCTTCATCAATGTCTTTTAAAATATCCCCGTTGATGTGAACTTCTTGCCCCGGGCGTAATTCAATACCGATATTATTATCGTTAAAGGTCTTTTGTAGGTTTTCAACCGCTATTTCGATGTCATTTCTATGATTTATATATTCGCCATCCATGTGATGGGGAGTTAGTAGGATTTTATTGATTCCCTCTGCTTCGGCTTCTCGTGCCATATCCAGAGCCATACTAATAGTCTTTGCCCCATCATCTACAGATGGCAACATGTGACAATGTAAATCAATCATTTAATAACTCCTACTTTGAATAATAGTAATAGTAATCGTTGGTGATGTTGTCCTTAGACATGTTCATCACACCACCTAGGATGTTGGCGTTAACCTTCTTTAATTGTTCTACGGCCATCTTGGCACGCTTCTTTTCTGCCACACCTTGTGGTAATACGAAAATGGTGCCGTCAACTGTAGTAGATACGATTGATGCATCAGTCATTGTGTTAACTGGTGGGACGTCAACGATTACCAAGTCATTGGGCTTGTTGAACTTATTGATAATGTCAATAATCTTACGGTTTCCTAATAATGCAGATGCATTTGGTGGAATTGGACCACTGGTAATTACGTTTAGGTTATCTATCGAAGTGTATTTGATAGTGTCTTCAATTGTTGAGTTACCAGATAGGATTGTTGATAACCCCTTTTGATTGCTGACGTTAAAACTCTTGTGAACAGTTGGTCTTCTCATATCAGCATCTACTAACACCACGTTTCGACCTTGCTTAGCATAAGTAACGGCTAAGTTGGCACTGAAAGTAGACTTACCTTCTGAAGGATCACTTGAGGTCACCATAACGCTCTTTAGATCACCATTGATGTTTGCGAATGAAATGTTAGTCATTACGGTTCTGAATTGTTCAGATACTGATGATGTTGGGTACAATTCAGCGACTAAATTAACCCCAAATTTGGAACTGTCGTCATTTAGTTTTTTCTTTGGACTCTTATTAAATAATCCCATTACACTCTTCCTTTATTTCTTAATTTGTTTACTGATGGTTTGCATATCAATATCACTAATTGTTCCTAGGTTAATTAGGCCTAAGTCCTCCTCGATAAAGTCAGTGGTAGATATCGTTTTATCGTTAAATTCACTTAATAGTGCTAAGAACATTCCTAAGATAATACCAACCAGTGCACCAGCTAGTAAACTAATCCCCTTCTTAGGGAAGATTGGTTTTTTAATTTCTCTTGCCTTTGAAATAATTGAAACGTTATTTACGTTCATAATGTTCTTGATTTTGGATTTAAAGGTAGTAGCAGTAATATTAGCGATTCTAGCCGCTTGCTTTGCATCATGAGAAGTAACATTGATATTAATAACTTGTGAATTTGTATCGGTTGAAACGTTTAATTCACTATCCTTATAAATCTTGTTACCAACTTTATGCTTTACTGAATTACCAACTGTTTGACTACCTAAAATACTTTTATATGTATTAACCAGTTGCAAGTCGGTAGATTGAATTTGTTGTTGTTCTGCTGCTTGAGCATCACGATCCAATCTTTGACTAACAATAATTTCTGATGTCGCTTGGTATTTTGGTTTTACGACAAAAAATACTCCGATTGCAAAAACTAATACTGTAATTACAACCGTAGAAATTATCAATTTGATATGTTTAGACAAAATGCGAAAGATTTTGTTTAATTCTTCTAAAGAATTAGTTTCTTGTTTCTCCACTGTAAAGCACCCTTCTATTAGTTATTTTAAATAGCTGTATTAATTAAACTATAAACAATTGTTCATTATATCATCTTAAAAACGCTAGAAAAGGGAACTAGACAAATATAACTGTAGTCTAATTAAGATTTAAACATTTTATAACTCAATTTAAATTTTCCCTTTTTGAACAGATGTATAAAAAAAGATACGACAAAAATGTCGTATCTTTTTTATTTTTTTACTTAATCTTTCAAACTTTCGTTGATTAGGCTAGAAATTCGGTTTTGTTCAGTACCAGAAACATCTTGGAATGATACACCGTCAAGCATTTCACCAGTTCCGTGTGCATAATCACTCTTAATGTTTTTATTAGTTCCTCTGTAATGTAATGCTAATTGAAGCATGTCGCTCATGGTCAAATTAGTTTTCAAGTTATGAGAAATTGAGTTCAAAAAGTCAGAATTAATCACAGTTTTGTATGAAATGGCCTTCTTCATTAGGGCTTCCAATACTAATCTTTGTCTGTATTGACGACCGTAATCACCTTGTGGATCTTGGTATCTCATGTTGGAGAACCACATTGCTTTGTTTCCATCCATATGTTCTAACTTGCCCTTAGTGTAGTGTTGGCCTTCATAACTAAATGTTAGTGGAGAAACAACATCGACTCCGCCAACTTGATCGATGGCCTTCTTAAGTCCACCTAGACTCAAAGTAACGTAGTAGTCGACTGGAATGCTGAAGTGACTTTCGATGGCATTAATTGCTTCTTTGGAACCACCGTAAGTGTAGGCAGCATTGATTTTTGATGGTGAGTATTGTGGAAAATCAGGTAAATTAACCTTCATATCACGTGGGATACTTACCATTGTGGTTGTATTGGTCTTTGGATTTAAGGTCACAATCATCATACTATCTGTACGACCCTTGTCACTTCTACCATCGAAATCAGTATCGGTACCCATAAATAGTAATGATACTGGTTTTTCAGACTTCAAAAGGGAATCGGCATCCCTAACAGTTTTCGCTCCAGAAGGTTGATATACTGCATCAGCAGTCTTTTTCACGTTATGGTAAGCGGCAAATGCACCTACTCCCACTAACACAATCAATAACGCAATAATCCATAAAACAACTTTTTTCCAAGTCTTCATGTGTTTCTTGGATGTGTTTTTGTTGTTTCTTCGACTCATGTTTTCGTCGTTATTCAAAACACTCACTCTTTTCTTTCATAATTAATATTCATAATTTCCGTGAACAATTATACATCAATAAATTTTGCATAATCCACTTAACTCCTAATTCTATATTCCTATAATTACAAATTCAAGACTGGAAAAATCATGTAGATACCAAAAACCATAACAATTAATGAAAGAATAATTACGATTTTTTTGTAAATCCCCTTCATCTTATATCGATCTGGTAACGCTTTGGTTTCAAGCATTAATAAGAATCCAAGCACAATCGGTACCATCAAGGCATTGATTACTTCGACGGTGATTGCGATTGAAACTAAGTCCTCATTGAACAATACCAATAAGGCACTAACTATTAACACCAATGAATACATTGAATAAAAACCTAGATTGGAACGATTAATGCGTTCGTTTAAACTGTGTTTCCAATCCAACACTTCAGTCATGCCCCATGTCCCGGCTAAAACAATAACGATGGCAGCAACAAGTGCTCCACCTAGGATACTTGATCCCATAATCGCTTTGGCTGGAGCCATCCCGATATATCTACCGATTGATGTTACCAAATCACCAACAGTTTCTTCGGTGGCATTAAGTTTACTATGAAACACGGTCGCAGCAAACAAAACAATGAAACCAATCATAATCCCTTGGGTAATGAATGTTCCCACCATTGTATCTGTCTGTTCCTTTTTAATCATATGACGTTTCAAGCCCTTATCAACTACCGCACTTTGTTGGTAAAAAATCATCCACGGCATAATAACCGCACCAACGTTTGCGGCTACCAAATATACATATCCATCGTCATGGATTGGAATCGATTGAATCCCGGTCATGATAGAATCCATGTTTGGATGAACCATGAAAATCCCGATGATAAATGTTAATTCAAACAAACCAAAGATAATCCCAATCTTTTCAACACGACGGTAACTACCTAAGAAGGCAATTAGGATTAGGACAAACGTACTTATTGGTACGGTAATCCATTTGGAAATTCCAAACAATTCTCCGACTCCGGCAATTCCGATAAACTCGGTCAAAAGCGCTCCAATCGTTGAAATCATCAAGGTAATTGCTGATACATATGCCCAGAATTTACCAAAGTATTCGCGGATTAATTCACCGTGACCTTTCTTTGTGACGATTCCTAAGCGAACCGTCATTTCTTGAACCATAAATAGAATTGGAATTAACAACAACTGAGGTAAAATCATAGAATAACCATAACTAGCACCAGACTGTGCTGCCGTAATTAAGCACCCTGCATCGGTATCGGCAAGCATAACAATCAGCCCCGGGCCAATCACGATTAACCACTTTTTCAACTCCAACCAGAACCCTTTCAGACGGTTGCTCGAAGTGTCGTTAATTTCTGAATCTATTATTTCTTTCATCAATAAGTATCCTTTCAATTTATTTATCTCTCTCAACAGTCAGGGTATTCAATTGTACAAAAAAATTTTCCAATAAAAAAGGGTTGTTATTTTTCATAACAACCCCTTTATCTATTTACTTGAACTTTGATCAACGTTATCAAATAACCCGTAGAATAGCTTTTGATTATCTTTCCCAAGAATTCTTGCAACATTGAAATTTTTTATATAAACACGTTTATTAATTGATTTAATGTAGACCGTTTTTTCAACAATTGAATTTGGACTTTGGTTTGGATTTAGATGGATTACATTATTTGGATTTTCCTTATATTGTTCAACTGAATCAGCTAAATTGTAACTTGGCATGATGTAATTATTAAATTGATTACTGCCTAGAAAACCAACGTTCATTCCGATAATGATGGTTAGTCCCACCGCCAATATAGATGTCATAAAGTAATTGGACAAACGACTCAGTGGCTTTTTCATCATTTGTGACACAATCGTCATCATGAAAAAGATAACCACAGCATATGCTGGATAAGCGTATCTAGCAATGTAAATTGGTCTTACCGCTACGGAAATTGCAATCCCAGTCAAAGTGGTTAATACGAAGACCAAAAGTACAATGGTGAGGGTGGATTTAAACTTCTTCGACATGTTTAGATATGCCCAAATCGTTGGATAGATTAGTAATACCATAAAGGCAATCGCATAGTATTGGCCACCGTTATCGGTAAAGACATCCGCAAACAAGTTTACAAAATTATTGATAATGTTATCAACGTTGACCGGTGGAATCCAGTAGGAAGATGACACCTGTTGGGCTTGTGCAAATGCGACAACTCCCCATGGAACAAACATTACCAAAAATACGATAATCCCACGTAGGATGGCGTTCCCATCGTATCTATTAAATTGGAATTTAACGAAGTATAAGAACAGCATCCATCCCGCTGCAACGGCTGCAAAGTAATGAGTATACGATGCAAACGAAGCAAAGATAACTGCTAAGAAAATATGACCAATCTTTTGCGAATTATCATAGTGCTGCAATTGGTTCAATACCAACGCTAAGAACAGTGCAGCTAGAGCGTACATTCTAATCTGCGTAGAGTATCTCATAATACTTGGTGCTAAGAAAAAGCCCGCCCATTGAATGGCATTGGCGCCCGGAACACCCAAGTTCTTCACAGTCTTGGACAGTGTTAAAAACGTTAAGATAGCTAATATGTATGAAAATAATCGCGCAATAATGACCTTAGTGAATAACGAATTCGTCCAAAAAGCGGTGATACTCAAGAAGAATCTTAATGCTATATAGTAAAACGGTGGATGCACATCCATCGAATCCAGTCTGATTATATCCCCGTAATTATGTCCTACCAATGCCATCGTGAAACTTTCGTCACGCCAAATTGTTGGGTGCATGAAAAATAACATATATGCAATTGATATTAAAAATAGACCCAATGTAAGTTTGGCCTTCTTATTCATCAGACGATCACACCTCTTTATTTATTACTACTAATTATATCAGAGCTTAGAAGGTGTGTCTTTTTTGCTACAGAATTATTGCACAATCAAAATCTGTTGAATGGATAATACCATTTCGCCGTCTTCGGTCATAATTGTGACCTGGTTGGGCTGCAAGTTAATTACAATCCCGTTTATTACACTCTTATTTCCATCATCATTAACATAGGTAACCTCTGTTTTGACGTGGTTTTCGCCCTTGTGTTCTAGTTCCTCATTCACACTTTGAAAATCCATATACATAAAGCTATCATCAAAGGTTTCCTTGTTCTCTTTTCTAAGGGCACTGACGTGATCAGAAAGCATGAAGCCTTGCCACTTTAGCATCCCTCTGTCGTGATAATAATAGTCAAAGAAGTTTTGAACTGTCTTGTCGTCAATGTGATGATTTAACAACTTTATCCAACCTTTCTTTTGGGGCGTTGAATGTAAGAATTACGACTGTCCCATTTAATTCCTTCAAACCCAGCGAAAACAATGGTTAACTTTAGGTCCTTTTCGATTAGGTTTAGGATTTCTTCCAAGTCAGCAATCCATGTACTTTTAACGTGATGAAGTGGTGTCACTCTGGTGATGTGACCCGGTTTGTATCTAATCATGTAGAAATTAAATTGACGGTCGTAGTGATCATAAACGACCTTAATTCTGTATTGAACGTTATATTCACGCTTAAATAATGGTTTTGCTCTATCTAGTATTAACTTTGCTGTTTGTTGATTAGTCATATGCATTTCCTCCATTGTGACCACCTACTAATCCGGAACGTTTCAACATTGTGCCACCCTTTTCGAGGCTGTGACCTTTAAAGATGGCCGTGGCACCAAACTTGTCCCTGATTTCATCTGCTACTTTATCGACTTTTGATTTTTTAATTTGCACTTCTGGGTCGGCAAAAATGTCTAACTGTTGCGCATTACTGCTGCTTAGTCTGGTGTATGAGACTCCGACATTTCTAACTCTTTCACCATGCCAATACTTATGAAATAAATCCATGACCGCTCCAACTAATTCACGGTTGTCCGAAGTTGTGGTAATTTTTTGTTCGTGTGAAATACTTGTTCTGTCGCTACCTTCGCTTTCCGCGTATGAGAAACCAAGGTAAAGATGAACACAGCTAGTTTGTTTCTTTCTGTGGCGCAAACGAGATGCCACCTGTTCGGCGATTTCGGTAATAACGACTTCTAGTTCGTGTTGGTCCTTGTAGTCCCTTGGTAGCACCTGTGAATTGGATAATCCCTTATCCTTGATTGGTACCTTTTGATCTAATTGAGCACGATCAATTCCCCACGCAATCGCAAACAATTGGTATCCCATGACACCGAGGTGCGCCTTTAATTGATATGGGTCGGTTCTAGCCAATTCACCCAGGTTATGAATGCCCAGTTTGGCTAGGTTTTCAGCGGTATGCTTACCAATACTCCAAATCTTATCGATGGGTTCAATTGGCCAAACATTCTTGGCAAAAGTGTCATAACTTAATTGGCCGACTAGGTCCTTATTGTGTTTAGCGAACAAGTCCAACGCTAGCTTAGCTTGCACGGGATTATCACCAATTCCCACGGTCGTATATAGACCAAGTCGTTGTCTGACCGTCTTTTGGATTTTTCTGGCTACTTGAGCGGGACTGTCACCGAACAATTGCCATGTGTGGGTCAAATCCAGGATGGTCTCGTCGATTGAGTATGGAAAGCAGTGTTCTTCATCAGCGAACTCGTGAAAGATTTTATTGATTGCTAAATTCTTTTGAATGTACAAATTCATCCTTGGAGGAACCACAATTAATGAATCATCCCAGGGCAAATCACGCTTTCTAGTCACGTTTGTAATGTGAAATCTTTTCTTAGCCGTCGGAGATGATGCCAAAATTAGTCCACCGTTCGTATTATCTTGATCAGACATCACTACGAGACTGGCAGTTAGTGGATTCAAGCCTAATTGAACACACTCAACACTGGCATAAAACGACTTATTATCAATGACCATAAAGACCCCTTTGGGTTCATTTGAATAATCCATTTTGGGTTCCTCCTTTCAGTAAAATATATTATACGAACAAACGTTCTTTTTTGCAAACAAAAAAACAGACCGTTTTTTCGATCTGTCGTCATAAGCCTTTTTTAATGAATAAACACTGTAACAAGTGTTATTAAACCAAAAATAACTCCCGGAACATTTGAAATAATTAAAGGCCAATCTTTGTAGGTCTTAAACCAACCATATAGTGTCCACAAGGTAGCGTTAATAGTGGCAACAAATGGTTGAATTGGGCTAACTGGGTTACCAGAAAAGTTTTGCATAATTTCTGGAATGTAAGCAATGTACATTAGTGATGAAGTAAAGATAGCCACTTTACTCATAATTTTTAGATTACGAATTCGTTTGTCAGAAACTTCTCTTCGTTGATTCTTTGGAACATAATTATCAATCTTCATTGTATATATCTCCTCTATGCATACTGAAAAATTGACAGCTATTATTTGGTTTATAGTATATTAATATTATATCACTGTCGTTTCAAGTGGTTTCTTAAGAAAAGTATAAAATTGGTTAAACTTCTTTACCAATTTTATTTGACTTTTTTCTAATCCAGTTTTAATATAATGACAAATAAACGATTGCGATGAGAAAGTTGAGTAATAACTGCCATCAACCAAAGCGAGCTTCGACTGGTGAAAGGAAGCGTTGATCAGGTTATGAAAATCCCTTTCGAGCGATGTACTGAACAAAAAGTAAAGTGCATGGGGAGCGCCCCTTACAGCGTCAGCGTATGTTAGTACGTCAAGGTAGCTTTTTTAAGCTATGAATGTAAGGTGGTACCGTGTCGAATGACGCCCTTAGTCTAATTGTAAAGTTAGATTAAGGGCGTTTTTTTGTGCCCCACAATCAGTTAATTAATACATAAAAAAGGAGATGATGGCGTGGATAGTCCGATTGATATTTTACACATAGCGATTCAATTCAAACACATACAATTTTTAAAGGAGATTTATTATGGAAGACTTAAACAAAAAGCCATTATCAGTAAAACAATACTTAGTCGTCAGTTCACTTTTATTCGCACTATTCTTTGGTGCTGGTAACTTAATTTTCCCACTTCACTTAGGCCAACTAGCGGGTGCTCATTGGTTTACCGCCATGCTTGGTTTCTTGTGCACAGGAGTGGTATTACCCTTACTATCAGTTCTAGCCATCAGTGTGACTCGTTCAAAAGGTGTCTATGATGTTGGTAAACCATTAGGACCTACCTTTGCACTAGCATTCATGGTATTAATCCACGCCACCATCGGACCACTATTTGGTACCCCTCGTACCGCTACTGTTCCTTTTGCAGTCGGTGTTCAACCATTACTACCAAGTCACTTTATGCACTATGGTTTGCTAGTATTCTCATTTCTATTCTTTCTAGCCGCATTCCTTCTTTCATACAAGGAATCATCAATCATGGCTAGTGTCGGTAAATTATTGAATCCCATCTTTTTAGTATTACTATTCGTCGTATTCTTCTTGGCATTCCTACATCCAATGAGTTCAGCGGGCAGCCAACCAGTCACTGCCACTTATCAAAGTGGATCATTTTTCAATGGTTTCTTGGAAGGTTACAACACCATGGATGCCCTAGCCGGACTTGCCTTTGGTGTTACTGTCGTAACCGCCGTTAACCAACTTGGTAAGACTAACCCACTTAGCAACGCCAAGGTCACTGCCAAAGCTGGTTTTCTAGCCGAAGCATTGGTTGGATTAATCTACGTTGTCCTAATCTGGTTGGGTGCAACTACCCTTGGTCAATTCAAGGCATCAGCAGATGGCGGTGTTGCCTTCAACCAACTAATGACCTACTACCTAGGTGCAACTGGCCACGCCCTACTAGCAACATTACTAACCCTTACATGTCTAACTACTGCTATGGGATTAGTTGCCGCATTCGCGCAAGATTTCCACAAACATTTCCCAGCATTAAGCTACGTTCAATGGTTAGGACTAATGTGTGTCGCATCATTTCTAACTGCTAACTTCGGGCTAGATACCATCATCCAATGGTCAACTCCAATGCTAATGTTCCTATACCCATTCGCAATAGTATTAATCCTACTATCAGTATTCTCCCCACTATTCAAACGTGATTCAGTCGTCTACTTCTGGGTCGTATTATTAACTACTGTGCCTGCATTAATGGACATGTTAGCATCATTTCCACCAGTCGTATCACAAAGCGCATTCGCTAAGATGGTCGGCAACTTCCAACAAAGTTATCTTCCATTGGCATCAATCGGAATGGATTGGGTTCCATTTGCGGTCGTTGGTTTACTACTTGGCCTAATGTGTCACTGGTACACAAATAAAAAATATTTACAAACCGTTACAGAATAACGTTTAAACAAACAATCAGAGTTGAGCGAAATGTTCAACTCTTTTTTTATTGGCCAAGAGTGATAACATACTTAAGTAAGAAGGGAAGTGCTATTTTGAAAAGTAAAAAAGTAATCATTTCTATTATATCAATTGTTGCTGTTTTAATCCTAGGAACAGTGGCGTTTGCATCCGTTAAGCATAACGATCAAACCCATAAAACTGCTGAATCAAGCAGTTCAAAAGCAACAACTTCTACTGTATCAACTAACAGTAGTTCATCTTCTATGTCATCTAGTTCAAGCAGCAAAAAAGAAACTGCTAAGTCAAAAGAGCAACCAAAGCAATACACTATTCCAATTCCCGCTAGTCCAATTTACAAACCAATCACCCACGATTTCTACGGTAATTGGTACTACGGTAATCAAGCCAAGATTCAAGTCGGTGACTACATCTTTAGAGGTGATCACCCTACCGACCCAGTATCTGGCCCCGGTCCATTGGTAATGGAAAGATATCGTACAACTAACGCCGTGTACATCAGATCATTATACGAAATTAACACATACTGGCCTGCAACACTTAAGGTCAACGGCGATGAAAGTTACAACGTGATGGTCACAAGTAACGCCGACAAGTTCACTGATTTCAAGATTTACACATCAGTTCCTACCAAACAACCAATTAAGGAATATGTCTATAAACAAAGTCATCCCGAATTAGTAGACAAGAAATTCATTTCTACCGATGAATTAGATTCTCTAAAATAAAATTTGACTTTAATAAATTTTGCTGATATATTTTTTATATTCAATAAATCAGTTTAAAAAAGCGATGAAAAAGCAGAGTAACAATTCAGCTAGTTCAAGAGAGTCCCTACTTTCTGGAAACGGGATAACTACTAAATTGCGAAAGTATCTTTGGAGCTATATACCGAAATCTGTTGGAGAGTAACGTATATTGGGTACACCCATTACAGTGTTAGCGTATGTTAGTACGTGAAGTGGCTAGACTATTTGTCTAGCAATTAAAGGTGGTACCGTGCACAAAGCACCCTTGGTTCAATACGAACTAAGGGTGCTTTTTTATTGCTTTAAAAAAGGAGATGATGGTTATGAAAAACGTTGTGAGTAGTTAGCACATATAACAAATCAAGAACACAATTATTAAAGGAGCACTTATTATGCAAAACGAAATCAAAGACATTAATACAAAACCATTGTCGATCAAACAATATCTAATCATCGGTTCAATGTTATTCGCACTATTCTTCGGTGCGGGTAACCTAATCTTCCCAATTCACTTGGGTCAATTATCAGGTGCCAACTGGGTACCTGCCATGCTAGGTTTTCTAGCATCCGGGGTATTATTACCACTACTTTCAGTTCTATCCATAAGTATCTCTCGTGCAAAGGGAGTATACGACATTGCCAAACCACTGGGACCAGTATTTGCAATTATTTTCTTAGTATTAGTTCATTCAACATTGGGACCATTGTTTGCCACACCTAGAACTGCTAGCGTTAACTTTACCGTTGGGATTCAACCATTCATCCCCAATCACTACATCAAACTAGCAATGTTTATCTTTACCGCACTATTCTTCATTGCTACATTCTACCTATCATATCGAACTTCAAGCATCATCGATAACCTAGGTAAGATTTTAAATCCATTATTCTTAGCACTATTATTCCTAGCATTCCTATTGGCATTTTTACATCCAATGGGTGCTGCTTCAGCACAACCAGTTACTCAAGCTTACCAAAATCAATCATTCTTCAATGGTTTCTTACAAGGTTACAACACCATGGATGCATTGGCTGGTTTAGCCTTTGGGGTTACCGTTGTTTCCGCTGTTAACCAACTGGGTAAGACATCCCCTAAATCCAATGCCAAGGTAACAGCCAGAGCTGGTCTAATCTCAGAAGCATTAGTTGGAATCATCTACATCATTCTAATCTGGATTGGTGCCACTTCATTGAACCTATTTAAGATTAGCACTGATGACGGTGGAACTACTTTTAATCAATTCATGGGTCACTACTTGGGAATCACCGGACACGCCTTACTAGCAACACTAATGACTCTAACCTGTGTTACCACAGCCGTTGGTTTAGTTGCCGCATTCGCTCAAGATTTCCACGAACACTTCCCTCGTTTCTCATACCACCAATGGTTAGCATTTAACTGTTTCGTATCATTTATCATCGCAAACGAAGGATTATCACTTATAATTACTTGGTCAACTCCAGTATTGATGTTCCTATACCCATTTGCGATTGTATTAATCATCCTAGCACTATGCTCACCACTATTTAAAAAAGATAGAAATGTTTACCTATTCACCATTATCTTCACTCTAATCCCAGCATTCTTCGATATGTTGGCAGCCTTCCCACCAGTTATCTCAAACATCTCTTTCATCCGCAATTTAATTAATGCGGAACAAAAAATTTTACCGTTTGCCTCAATTGGTATGGACTGGGTAATTCCAGCTATCGTTGGTGCCATCATCGGATTAATCATTTACAAGACTTCCGGTCATAAAAAAGCTTAAATTTAATAAAAACTTAACGGCTATCCGCAGGGGGTAGCCGTTTTATTTGTGGTGAAAAGTGCTAAAATAAAGTTGTATAAATTACGTGGAGGCGCAATATGAAAAAATTATCAATTATTGGATTTGCTTTATTAGCAGTTGTAACACTTAGCGCATGTTCAAATTCCAAGACTAATCAAAAAGCGGATCAATCAACTAAACCCACTAAGTACGTCAAACTAGTAAACGAAAACAACCAAACCAAATTGGTTACTAAAAAGGGTAGCATTACTTTCTATAAGACCTACCGCGGTACTAGCTATGATAACAATGGTAAGAAACGTTTCGACATGGCTCTATACAGTTTCAAAGCCACTAACAATTCAGACAAGATGTTGACCGCTGGCCAAATCGTAAACAACACAAAACTACTTGCTTCGGCTAAAATCGATGGTAAGGACAAGAAACTAGATCAACCACTTGCCTACTCATCTGCTTACACCAACAAAAATGCGAATGAACAAGCTAAATTGAATCGCTATGAACAAAGTTGGGAAAACGAACCAATTCGCCCACATCAAACAATTATTGTAACTAGTCCGGACGCCTTTCAATTAGTCGATAACGGCAACAACGAAGACTTGTTGGTAGTTACTCAAGATAACTACACTAAGAAGTCCGTTATCAGTCAAAAACACAACAAACTATCACTATCACAAATTCACGCTAAGAAAGTTAATCAAGCTATCGATATCGTGAAGTAATAAAAAAACGTTGAGAAATTTATCTCAACGTTTTTTATTTTTGCGTATATATAATTAGAAGTTAACTGATGGTGCGTTTTGAGCGTTTGAATCAGCTGTGAAGTAGTTAACCTTCTTGTGACCAGTCATACCAGCAACGATTGAACCTGGGAACTTAACAATCTTGTCGTTGTATGCTCTAGCAGCTTGGTTGTATCTGTTTCTTTCAACACTGATGCGGTTTTCACTACCTTCTAGTTGAACCATCAATGTTTGCATGTTTGAGTTAGATGCAAGATTTGGGTATGCTTCCTTAATTGATCCAACCAAGATGTTCAATGAACGTTCTTGAGTATTTAGGGCATTTACCTTGTCAGAAGTTGAACTAGCATTATTGTATTGGTTCTTGGCATTGTAGTATTGAGTACGCGCCTTTGTGATGTCGCTATATACTGATTTTTCTTGTTTTTGTTGACCCTTAACGGCGTTAACCAAGTTAGGGATTAAATCAGCACGGCGTTGTAGGACTGTTTGAACTTGTCCTAATTGTTCTTCAACGCCTTGTTCGCTGGTAGCCATGCTGTTAGCAGACTTGATAAATCCACCAATTAAAGCGAATAGTAAAACGATAACAACTGCTAGTGATATGAACCAGCCCTTTTTGTAAAATGGTTTATTTTCAATCATAATTTATCTCCTTAATTTAAATTGAGGAACCTCCGCCCCCAAAGTTTCCGCCGCCTCCAGACGAGCTAAATCCACCTGATGAGCCCCCACCAAATGAACCGCCTCTACCGGAGCCGCCTAAGCCACCAAGCAATGCCCCTAATAAGAAGGCATCTCCTGAATCATAGCGACCACCGCCACCACCGCCGTTGCGGTGGTTATCGTCATCATCGCCATTGCTCTTTACAATCCAAATAGCTGTCCCAACGATAACGATAATAACGATTATCAATAAAATTCCGGCCAATGAATTATTATGATTTTTTTCAGCCTCTGCTTTGGCATAGCTTATAGACTTATTGGCATAGCGTTTATCTAAAATCGATGCGACTTGGTTAAAAGTATTTTCCAATCCTTGGTTAATCTCGTCGTTGTTGCTTGATTTCAATAACGACTTATTAGCCTGTAGGATTTGATTGGTGGTAGCATCTGGTAGGATGTCTTCAACACCGTATCCGGTGGAGATACGGACATTGTTCTTACCACCGTTTTGGGCAAATAGGATTAATACCCCATTGTCCAAGCCCTTTTTACCAAACTTCCATCTAGCATTGTCTAGCAAGCTATCGGAGTAACCGTCGATATCTTGATTCCCGGTACTTTTCACGGTCATCATGACAATCTGAGGTTGTGTTTTAGTTTTTTGATATTCTTTTTCTTTATTAATTACCAATTGTTTTGTCTTATCAGTCAATATATTGGCATAATCATCAACAACATACTCTTTGGTAGGTGTTGGATTGGTGCTTTCTGCGTGTGTTGTAATTGGCACAAACCACATTATAGCAACCAATGGCAAGACAATCGCAGCCAGCCATTTTATATTTTTCAATCTATCTCCTCACTTCCCCATTTGATTAGCTTCAATATTACATAAATCCATATTAATAGTAAAGTTTTTTATTTTTGCAAAAATGATTATAATGTATATATAAATTTAAGTCAGGAGTTTTAAAATGGACGCTATTGAATTGGGAAAAGACAAAGCCCAACAGTTGAATAAATTCATCGAATTAGCTACACAAAGTATCGATGATAATAAACGAGACGACGCCATTTCTTTACTAAGCTCTGCTATTTCACAATATCCAGCAGGAGTTATGACTACTGAAGAAATCGAAGGGAAAATCCCAAGTCGTTCTGAAATCTTAACTAAACTAGGAATTATTTTTACAGAATCCGGAGCAACACTAGATCCTACCGGAGTACATCTATTTCAACAAGCCATCTTATACGATCGTAAATACGTTGCCGCTAATTACTACTTAGGTAAAATTCTAATGAATAATGGTAACATTGCTGAAGCAAATGAATTAATGGAACGAGCTTTAAACAATAGTACTGAAGGTGACCGTTTCTATGGGCCAGCTAAAAAGGCCATTGAAGAAATGAATGATTTAATAGATAGCAAGGATCCAATATTTGCTACCGACTACTTAATTGGCCAATCAATGTCCCATGCTCTAATCGATAGTCCCATTGGAACATTTAAGAAGATGAGTTTCGATAAGATTGAAAATAAGTACGATGCCAATGTACAAATGTTTCCAACCGATGACACTACCGAAAAGCTAAACGGCATTCGTGAATTCAACTCTAACCATGGTTTTGAACAAACCAGTTTCGAAGAATTCCTACCCGCTCACCTACCATTATTTGAAGAACACAATCAACTTTCATTGATGCTAGGTGAAGGCTACACTTTAATCGATATGGGAGCAGAAATCTATGACGTTTGTGGTCTAAACATCGAACCTCAATTGACGTTCACATTCTACAAACTGATTAATAATGAAACAAACTGCCACTCATACCTATTATTAGCCGGTAAGAGTCCATTGGAATTAAAGGACAGGCAACTAAGCAATGACGACAGTTTGGAATACGACACCCGTATTTTTGACGTCTACAAGAACAAAATCTTCTTTGATTCAGACAATATGATTAAGTTCTCCCTTGCACTAGCCAAGGACTACTTTAACGATGATATTACATTGGATAACATCGAAAACAAGTCCATTAGCGGTGTTAAGGATGAAACATTCAACCAATTACTAGAAATCCATGATGACTTCAATATCAACGATTCACGTGTTCGAATTATCATCGATACAGATATCAAAGCATAATAAAAAAGCTACCAATTATTGGTAGCTTTTTTTATGTGATTATTAAGCGTCAGCTTCCACTTTTTCAGCGTAAGCTTGTTCTTCCTTCATTAAACGTTTCTTTTCGCGTTCATTGAACCATGGTGAAACAGTGAAGGCTAAGATATCGTTGGCAACGTAAATTGCTGAGTTAACAAACATAGCAAGAGTTGCTGATCCTTCTCTGAAAGTGATGAACCATAAAACAACTTGGGCTAGACCTGAAGCTAACCACCAGAAGTATTGGTTGTTGTAACGTAGGAAACAGATGATTCCGGCAGTTAAACAAACAGCAAAACTAAAGGCATCGTAGAATGGACGTGGTTCGTTAGTAAGTGCTTTGATTGCGAAACCAGAAATTAAGTAAACGGCTAGAGTGAAGATAATTGAAATTGCCCAACTCTTAGCAGTGAACTTTCTGATCTTAGAAACCATGTTAACGTTCCAGTCAGTACTTAATAGAACTGGAATATCTAATGTAATAACGTATGCTAATTGTTCACCGATACTTAAGTAGTTCTTTGCTGAGAAACCAACAATGATGAAACAGATTGCTGATAGAATTCCCAACACCCCGTTAACTGACTTAGCAGCGTTAATTGCAAGAACACATAGTACCCCTAAAGTAGTACCGATGAAAGTTAAAATTGAAAGCCATGTAATTGGTGCATTTACCAATGTCATAACTTGAGCACCTAAACTAAAGAAGAATAAGTAGTAATTTTGTTGTGGCCAACCCTTTAGTTGGTGGGCCAAAAATTTAAAATAAGCTGACACAATGAAAAACCCCTATCTCTATATTTGGAACCTAAAATATGTATGCATACAATATATAGTGTTCGTTCTTAAAAACAACACTATATATACTACCATGCTCAATATTTTTTGCAAGGGTCCCAAAAGTCGAGATAAGGGTCAAATTACCGAAATTACGGTAATAATTAAATATTAAATTTTTTTATTTTTATTTTTGAAACTATCTGTGGTTATTTTTGCGTCGATAACGACAGAACCAGCTAGAATGCTGATCAACATAAACACAATAATTCCGACCGCAGAATCGTCAAACAGTTTTACTGACAGAACCACTGATATTAACAGCACCAAAAAGAAGACGATTGATTCTAACAATTGGTTACTTGATTGCTTTTGCACGTGAAAAAGAAAGTAAATCACCTTGTTGGTCCTGTTAAGCAAGACTACCAAGAAGTATACCAATAGCAACAACAATCCAGTTAGCAACCAGTTGAATTTCAGCAATTCTGATGCCAAAACTACAATGGATAGTGGCACCCATAAGACAAGTAGTTCTGCGATAAAAAATCTTAAGTCAATATGCATGATATATTGCTACTCCTACATAATATGTATATTCTATTGTATCATTTGGGTAATGTTTTCGGTAGTAAGAGCTAAGGAAAATGGCTATAATTATCGTATATTCTAATAAAAGGACTTGATATGATGGAATTTCGCATTGAACACGATTCATTAGGTGAGGTCAAAGTCCCTAAAGACGCTTTATTTGGCCCCCAAACGCAACGTAGTCTACATAATTTTAACATTGGTCGCACCATGCCAATGGAAGTCATCTATGCACTTTTGAAGATTAAAAAAGCCGTCGCTTTTGTTAATCACAATAATCAGACACTAGATGATGAAAAGTATATCGCCATCAACGAAGCAATCGATAAATTAATCAATGGTGACTATCAGGATGCCTTCCCACTTCATGTTTACCAAACCGGAAGTGGAACCCAGACTAACATGAACGTCAACGAAGTAGTCGCAAATCTGGCCAACCAACTACATCCAAATGCCCATGTTCATCCAAATGATCACGTTAATCAGTCACAGAGCTCAAATGACACTTTCCCTACTGCCATGATGATGGCAGCATATCAAGCCACCAATAGTGTCATTAAGACCGTCGAAGATTTAATCACATCGTTTGATAAGAAGCAAACTGAGTTTGCATCAATCATCAAGATTGGTCGTACCCACCTACAAGATGCTACCCCCATTACAGTCGGCCAAGAAATCAGTGGTTGGAAATCAACTCTAGAACATGACGTTGTCACTCTAAACGCCATCAAAGAATCGCTACTTGAACTACCAATTGGTGGAACCGCCGTCGGAACTGGACTTAACACCAAGAATGGTTTTGACCAAGACGTAGTCGACACAATCAATCATAACGAAAACACCAACTATAAGGTGGCGGAAAATAAGTTCCACGGTCTAGCCGACCATTCCGAAATCACCTCAGTTCATGGTATTTTTAAGACCTTGGCGTCTGATTTAATCAAGATTGGAAACGACATCCGTTTTCTATCTTCCGGACCTCGTGCTGGATACAACGAACTAGACATTCCAAGCAACGAACCTGGATCATCAATCATGCCAGGTAAGGTCAACCCGACTCAAATCGAAGCATTGACGATGGTCTCCGCAAAGGTCTTTGGAAATGACGCCACCATCACATTTGCTAACAGCCAAGGAAACTTCGAGATGAACGTCTACAAACCAATCATCATCGACAGCTTCTTGGAAAGCACCGAGTTGTTGAACGAATCAATCAAGTCATTCACCGAAAAACTAGTCGATGGCCTAACCGTAAACGTCGATCGTATCAACGAACTATTGAACAACTCACTAATGTTAGTGACTGCATTAAGCCCTCACATCGGTTACGAAAAGAGTGCCAAAATCGCCCAATGGGCTGAACAAAATAACACGACACTAAAGGAATCCGCTCAACACTTTAATATTGATGAAAAAGATTTTGATAAGTGGGTTAACGTTTCAAACATGACTCACCCCAATAAATAAAAGAATGTACACAAAAAGCAATGCCTCAAAGAAGCATTGCTTTTTTAATGATAATAATAATATCCAATAATCGATATTGTCATCGCATTTACAACTATGTGCATGAGAATTGATGACCTAGCGTTTCTAGTCTGGTTATATAACCATGCCATCCAAAAACCGTATTGGGCAAAAAAGATAAACGAGAATAAATTATGGTATCTCATATGGAACAGACCATAGAATAAAGCTGAAACAATCTCGCCTAACCATCTCCAATTATCGGAGAACGCCACGTCTAGGATGTAAGCTCGAAATACCAATTCTTCAAGAACCGGTGACAATAAAACGAATCCAATAATTAACAAAAATAACGACCATGTATTGTCATACAAATTTTTAGGGAATTGGGTTGCTTCGATTTTAAATCGATCTTGAAAGAAAATATCGAACATGAAAATATAAGCTTGGGCAATTAAAAATGCCATCACAGTTGCAAACGCTGTTAGTTGATAGTCCTTTAGACTTAACATCTTAAACAGATTCCCGTTGCCATACCTTCTATACGCATAAACTGCAAAGTTTAACATAATAATATAAGCACCAAAGAATTCAATTGTTAAAGCAACATTATTAGTGTTTAACTGGTTAGATTTAATATATTGAACGGGAATAAACTGAATCGAGCTAGCAACCATGCAGATTAGGCAAAAACCAATGAAACCACGTTTTAAGAGGTGGTCCGTTCTCCAAGTGTCACTGTTACGCACCATTCATCCTTCTTTCTAGATATTATCAATGAAAAAATATTTTTATACTCTTGATTTTTATACACTTATATAATAATCAAAAGATATTTTACCATTTAACTGTGCTATATTTTCTTAAGTTTTGGTAAAAGTTTGTTATTAGATGGCTTGTGAATAACGATTGATAAGGCAATGATTCCGTATACTAAGACATATATAATCAGTTCAATCCATTCGCTATTTGGAAGAGGTGTATAATCTGCTTTGGGCAAGCCACCAATAATAGCAAAAAAGAAATCAAAAACGAAATGAAGTGCCATTGGGGCAATAATGGTTCCACTCTTAATATATACAGCGCCTAAAATCATTCCAAATGCTGCCGCGTGAATCACTTGAAATGTTGTAGCACTAAATGATTGCAACGACAAGTTAGAATAGTGGACAGCACCAAATAACAATGAAGAAATGATTAAAGCAAGTATCGTTCTCCATTGACTACTTGATTTGTTTATCATTAATTTTAAGGTAAATGCTAAAATAACCCCTCTAAACATCAATTCTTCAGATAACGCAGCAAGTGATCCAATGTTCAAAGCTATCCAGAAATTTTTACTAGTTATACAAAAAGCTACAACAATCAAACAAACTACTAAAAGTGATACCAAACCTATTTTTTTATCACTCGGTTTAAAAAATATTTTTTGTTTGATAAGCAAATAGTTAAGAAAGCATATTACAATAATTGATACAATTTTGTACAAGTTAATGTAAAGTAAAAAATGATCAGTAGGATTAAAAAATAATCTATAAATATGTTGCATCACAAAATTATCAATAACCACTTCAAAAACAATAAACATTGGAATTAAGATCCATTTCCATTTTTCTTCAATTTTTTGATTTAACATTTAACCACATCCATTTATTTAATAGAATAATAAATCTTTCAAATTGTACCATAATAATTTACTACTAAATAAAAAAAGCCGTTAAAAGCGGCTTTTTTTAATCATTCTTAATGTTCTTAATTTTTTGTTTACGTTTAATGATTTAATGTATTTGATGAACCCGATTAAACATAAAAAATTGCTACAATAATAAACTGTACTAGGCATTATTAATCTTTCGTAAAATCTTGTTATCATATGGCTTGTGATTAATAATTTCAACAGCCACAATTGAATAAACCAAGACATAGATAGATAGTCCAATCCACTGATTACTTTGGACACTTGTATAGTTGGTTGCTGACATTCCCTTAATCAAAGTAACCAAGAAGTCATAGATAAAATGAAGTGCTATTGGGACAATGATGGTCCCGCTCTTAATATACACAGCACCTAATAGCATCCCTAATGCGGCTGCATTGACTACTTGAAGTGAGGTAAAGCCAAATGATTGGCTGGTAAGGTTAATGTAGTGGAAACCACCAAAAATCAACGCAGAGATAACCAAGCTGGTAATGACTCTCCATTGATTAGTCGATTTTCTCGTCATTAGTTTTAATACAAACGCTAAAATGATTCCCCTAAACATTAATTCTTCTGGCAAGGCAGCAATTGTTCCGACGTCTAAAGCAATCCAGAAGTTCTTGTGTGTGAAGCATGTAAGCACGATAGTAAAACAGATTACTAAAAATACTAACCACCCTACCTTGGTCTCACTGGGTTTGAAGAATATCTTTTGTTTGATAATCCAGTAGTTCAATAAACAAATCACCAGAATTGAAACAATCTTGTAGATGTTTAGATAAGTATAGAAATGTTCGACTAGGTTAAAGGAAAGTAAATGAAACACAAATTTATAAACATGTGGCATTACATAATCATCAATCATCAATTCTGCAATCAAGATGATTGGAATCAAGATCCATTTCCAATTATCCTTAATCTTTTGGTTTAACATTTAATCACATCCGTTAAATTAATTATAGGTTCATTCTATCATACTAAGTTAAAACAAAATAAAAGCAGCCATTAGCGGCTGCTTTTTTAAACTCTTCTTAATAAATATTTCTTAGCAACTGCGGCAATTAATAAAACAATTCCGATAATCGCAAACAAGTATGAAAGTAGTTCTTTCTTTGTTCGATGAACGATGATTTGGACGTGATGAATACCAGCTGAAAGATGGGAAATTGTTAGTAATGCGTGCTTGTCGGCGGTTGTCTTAACAGTCTTACCATCGACAAGTACTTCATATGCAATACCCTTGTAGTGTAAAAATGGCAAGGTCATCTTCTTAATTGCAACCGGGGCTTTAAATGAGTATTTTCCATCGCCTAATAACTTCACCTTTAGTCGTTGATTCCCGTTATAGGTTGCAATGTGATTATTGGTGTTGTCATAGTACTTCACTGCAGCACTTGGGTAGTAATCGACCACCCCGACATTACTGAAGATCATGTTGTGGAAATCCTGATTGTTATTCAATCGATAGGTCTTACCATCTTCGACGAACTTATGGTTCAATTCAAAGCTGTTCTTGGTTTGGTTCACCACTGAAGTTTGTGCTTGGAGTTGAAGTAGGACAATTGCAATTGTTGCGACAACGATTGCAGCCCAAGAGAACGTCTCTTTTTTAAACATCTTCACGACAATTTCGGCGAAGATGTAGCAGAAGATTAGTTGTGGAATGATGTTTAGACGCCAAGTGAATTGAAGTGAATCGTTAATCCCAGTCTTAGCGATTAAATCCCATGGGAATAAGTTACTGCATAGGACTAGAAAACCAATTCCCACGAATAATAATTGCTTTGAGTATTTGCCTAAACGTCTGAAGCAGATAATTCCAAACACCAATCCCAATAGATTAATCACATTGAAGAATGGTCCAACACTGTTTTGAATAATCGATAGATACCAGATGTAAGTACTGGTACCAGTCACTTTCCAATACGATGGTGGGAAGCTAATCGAATTATTTCCGACGATAATGATAAACGGAATCCAGTATAGTGCTGTCAGTAACACGGTTAATACAACCGCCTTCACAAGCGCAATTAACTTATCCTTGTGTAGTAGTTTAACGATGTTAATCAATGCCATGACGATTAAGAAGAAAATCGCAATCGCGGTATTTACCACGTGACACATAATGATGGCACTCATTCCAAGACTCAATTCAATCCAGTCACTTTTTTCTAATAGGTTTAAGAAACCAAACAGAATTAGTGGTAGGTAAATCATTGATGATGAGCGACCGATATCATAACTGATGACGGCGTGGAACAAAATGGTAGCAGCCAATGTGTATCCGGAAGCGAAAACAAAACTAATCTTTTTGTTGTGGTTGTAACTGTAACTCGCAAAGTAAGCCACCAACAACGCGAAGAAGTTTCTTAGCATCAAGACGGTATAAACCAACGGAATAAATGACTTGATGACCAGAGAAAGGACCGCAATTGGTAGCATCCCTAGCTGTGGGTATAACGCCATCACGGCAGAACCGGTTTGGTTATATTGGTTTAATGCAACAAGTGGAAACGGACTCTTGTTAACTAATGATTCACGCAAGTCCCAAATGCGTTCCCAGTGGAAATGCATGTCGGATCCCATGACAATAAACTTGTAGTGCCACATGATTGAGACACTTAATAATGACATGACCATAAAAATTAGGATGACAATTCCATGATTGCGCCAGAAGTCATGCAGTCTACTTTTTTGATTCATTATAATTAAATTCCCCTAATCGTTCTTTAATATCTCCTAATTATACCATTATTATAAAAAACTAGAATTTAAAAAATAAAAAGGTCATCCGATATAAGATGACCTTTTTATTAATTATTTAACGTAAGTTTCAGAGAAGTCCCAGATTGGGCCATTTCCGTAGAAACGCACATTGTGAATATCGCTCTTAATTAGTTCAGCTTGTGCTGGTTGGAATAGAGGAATTAGACCTTGGTCATTTAATAATACCTTTTGGGCGTCGACTAAATCGTTCCAGCGTTTTGCTGGGTTCAATGCATCGTCGTCATTTGATTTATCAATCAACTTGTCGTATTCAGCATTGCTCCACTTAGCTGTGTTCATTGCATTAGTTGAATATCTAATGTTTAGAGGTGAGATTGGATCACTGATTGATGGGCTCCAACCTGTCACAGCAACTTGGTATTGACCACTTAGGAAACGAGCAGTCGCAACTGTGTTTGGAAGTAATGTTAGGTTAACCTTTAGACCAGGTAACTTGGAGAATTGGTTTTGAATGAATTCGACGATTGGCTTAGCATCTTCACCGTTGTTACTGTTGATGGAGATGGTTAAGTTCTTCTTACCGATTTCACTTAGCCCCTTATTCCATAGCTTCTTAGCTTGTTCAACGTTACCGTTAACTGCATCGGGAACACTAGCGTAGTCGTTAAAGTCCTTAGCGTTACGTGATGCCAAAGTATCTGGCACAATTCCACGTGCTTGAGTGGAACCGTTACCTAAAACATCGTTTAGTAATTCTTTTCTATCGATGATTAATGATAGCGCTTTTCTGATGTTAACGTTTCTAAAGGCTGGTTCGTTCTTGTTACTTAGTGTTAAGTATCTTACACTGTAAATCTTTCTCAAATGAAAGTCCTTTGAGTTCTTGTAACTACTGTATTGTTGTTTACCAACTAAAGTAGTTTGGTCTAGTTTACCGCTTTGATATTCGTTTAGAGCAGTTTGTGGGTCCTTGATAACTGTGTACTTAACGCTGTCTAGTTTTGTCTTGTCAGCATTGTAGTATTCCTTGTTCTTGGTTAAAGTCCATGAATCATTAGTACCAGTCCAGTTAGTAATCTTAAATGCACCATTGTATAGCATTTTGCTACTTGTAGTACCGTAGCTCTTGCCGTATTTCTTAACAACACTTTCTGATTGTGGGTAGAAGATTGGTAATACTAATAGGTTTAAGAAGTATGGTTGTGGCTTAGTTAACTTAATTTGTAGTTTGTACTTGCCAGTTGCTTTTACACCCAACTTATCTGGTGATAGTTGTGACTTAGAGATGGCTGTATAATTTTCAATATTTGCCATGTAATAAGCTTCTTGTGAGGCAGTCTTTGGATCAGCACTACGTTTGATTCCGTATTCGAAATCCTTAGCAGTTAATTCTTGGCCGTTACTCCACTTAGTGTGTTTCAATTCAAATGTGTATGTCTTACCATCTTTTGAAACGTGGTAGCTCTTAGCGGTTGCTAAACGCACCTTATTACTACCATCTGGCGATACTAAACCAGAAAAAGCATTATAAACAGCTTGTTGAGTGTTAGTGTCAACAGCTTTTGATGGATCAAGTGATGAAATTGATGCATTGGTTGTCCAATTTAAATGTTTCTTGTTGCTTGATTGACTCTTACCACAAGCAGTTAATACCAAACCTAATAACGCTGTGGTTAAAACAATTGATAATATCCGTGACTTCTTCATATCCATACTCCTTTGTTCAATAAGTACTTCTTTACATAGATGGCCATCTAAAAAAAGAAAAAGGGCGTCATGATTCTACGCTAAAAAGCCGAACCATGACACCCTGTTATAATCTAATTAAAAAACGTTTTCTTGATTAGAAAATAAGAATAGAGTTCATGCTTCGATACTGACAACAACACATTTGTTCTTCGTTAGACATCTTCATAATGAACCCCCTCCTTACAATTTATAAGCATAATACATCCGAATGAAATTTTTAGCAACTCTAATTACTCGCCTTTTCATCCGTAAAAGCCGAACTTTATTCATTAAAGTATAAAAAAGCCCATGACAGCAGTCTTTTTGGCCAAATAAAAAGCCACCAAAAAATTTGGTGGTTTTTATGATTTATTTAATGTAAGCGTGAGAGAAGTCCCAAACTGGACCATTTCCTAGATACTTAACGCCATGAATGTTTGTCTTCATTAGTTCAGGTTGTGCCTTTTGAATCAATGGAATAATTCCTTGATCATTTAGGATTACCTTTTGAGCGTTAACTAGGTCAAAGAAACGCTTAGTTTTGTTGTTAGCATCTTCATTGTTGGAACGGTCAACGTACATGTCATACATTGAGTTACCCCACTTAGAAGTGTTAATTGGACTAGTTGATACCTTAGTTTGTAGCGGTGAAATTGGGTCACTAATTGATGGGTCCCAACCAGAAACAGATAGTTCATAGTCTGATTTTAGTGAACGACCAGAAGCAACGTTGTTAGGTAAGATTTGTGCGGTTACCTTTAGTCCTGGAAGTCTGTCTAATTCAGTTTGTAAGAATTCTGTGACAGCACGACTTGTTTGGTCGTTGTTGTTCATGATTGAAATTGACACTGACTTCTTGCCAATTTCCTTTAATCCCTTGGCCCATAGTTGCTTAGCCTTTGTCATGTCACCGGTAGTGGCATCCTTAACAGTAGCGTAGTCGTTGAAGTCCTTACCGTTCATGTAAGCTAAAGTATCTGGAACCAATCCTCTAGCAGCAAATGAACCGTCACCTAGGACGTTTTGAGTTAGTTCTTCACGATTAATTGCTAATGATAATGCCTTTCTTAGGTTCTTGTTCTTTAATGCAGGAACCTTGCTTTGGTTGATTGAAAGGTATTGAACCATAAATTGCTTGTGGTTCACAAAGTCCTTGTTGTTCTTGTAAGTGTTAACTTGTTGTTTACCAGCCAATAGTGTTTGATCCAGCTTACCTGATTGGTATTCATCCAATGCAGTTTGTGGATCCTTAATCACTGAGTAGTTGATATTCTTTAACTTCACATTTTGGCTGTCATAGTAATCGTTGTTCTTGGATAATGTCCAAGCGTCATTACTACCCTTCCAGTTAGTAACAGCAAATGGTCCATTATATACCATCTTGTCTGATGTTGTTCCGTAGGCAGTGCCGTACTTTTCAACAAATGACTTTTGTTGTGGGTAAAAGACAGGTAATGCTAAAACATTTAGGAAGTCTGCTTGTGGCTTGGTCAAAGTAATTTGCAACTTTTTGTTGCCCATTGCCTTAACACCCAACTTGTCAGATGACATTGAACCTGTCTTAACCTTATCGTAATTCATAATATTGGCCATGTAATATGCCATTTGTGAAGCGGTCTTAGGGTCGGCGCTACGTTTGATTCCGTATTCGAAATCACCTGCAGTAACCTTCTTACCATTGCTCCACTTTGTGTTTCTTAAGGTGAAAGTGTAAGTCTTTCCACCATTAGTAATCTTGTAGCTCTTAGCAATTGCTAGGTCGATTTTGTTTCCCTTGTCGGGAGTTACCAAACCACGCATTGCATTGTATAGCACTTGATCACTAGTAACATCGACTGCCTTAGAAGGATCTAGGGTGGTCAATGTTGTATTACTCATCCAATTCAATGAATCTGTTCTAGATGTTTTATCTGATGATTTACCACAAGCGGCAAGCACTATTGTTGCGGCAAACGCCACTACACCTAGTTTCGCAATTGACTTGAACTTCATAAAACTTCATCCCCCTATTTTAAGATTATTCAATTATAATCTTCCACAATATGTTATCAAAAATAGCACATCTAAAAAGCCAATGCAATTGAAAATATCGTACGCTAATGATTATCAGTGGTAATTATTATGTAAAATGATAGAATAGCTATATTGTATATAATTTTAAAGGGGACTGATTCATATGCGTATTGGAGTTACGTCAGACATCATTTTTAGCCAAGACGAACCATTTCGTCAAAGAGAAGGTCATTTTGCCCAAAGAACATTGATGAACTGTTTACTAGAAAATAATATTACTCCAGTTATCTTTCCAGTTGGAAAGCCAAGCATGGCTGCAGAACTATTAGAAACTGTCGATGGAGTAATCTTTACTGGTGGTCCAGATGTATTACCTAAATATTATGGCGAAGAACCAATTGCCCAAATTGGTCGTACATTTGAAACCAGAGATGAATTCGAATTAGCGTTAGTTAAACAAGCAATTAGAATGCACAAACCAATCCTAGCAATTTGTCGTGGATTACAAATCGTAAACGTTGCAATGGGCGGAACTTTATACCAAGACATTGGTGCTCAATTCACCCCACAAAACGGATTACCACAATTACAACACGAACAAAAAGCAATCGGATACTCACCAGTACACCACATCAGTATTGATGAAGATTCATTACTAGCCAAGACATTTGGTACACGTGCGTTCGTTAACTCATTCCACCACGAAGCAGCTAAGGATGTAGCCGAAGGACTACATGTCGTAGCCCGTGCCGACGATGGTATGATTGAAGGACTAGAAAATGACGACAAGTCAATTCAATGTGTGCAATGGCATCCAGAAAACATGTGGGACCAATACGATGAAGAAAACCAACTTTTCGTTGATTTCTTCAACCGTGTTCACCACTTCTAGACAAAATAAAAAGTCGACCTAATCAGGTCGGCTTTTTATTTGTTGGAGACTTTGATTGCACGTAGGAAGAAGAAACGTTCGAATCTTCTGTGCATGTATTCAACTTTTAATCCTTTGTTTTCAAATTCAACAGCATACTTCTTTGTCATACGTGGAGTATTTACCATAAAGATTATTCCCTTATCAGCAATTACACGAGCGATTTCAAAAGCAATATCCTTATACACTGCCCTCTTAGGTGTGCTCAATTGATTACCATTTGCGGAAATTGCAGTGATAGCATCAAATTCATTATCATCAAACGGTAAATTTTCAATATCTGCAGTAGTAATTTCAATACGGTCTTTAACATTTTCTAGGTATGCATTTTTTTCAAGTCTTTTGATGGTGTATTGATACTTGTCTTCAACACCATAAACTTTGTTTAGTTTAGTATCACGAGCTAGCTTGATTAAAGCGTAGCCAGTTCCTGTACCTAAATCTAATCCCTTATTCTTGCCTTCAAACTTGTTTTCATCAACGAATTGACGAACAAAGTTCTTCTTAAAAGTAACACTTCTAAATAGTGCCCAAATAGCAATTAAAATTAGGATTAAAACGTACATGTAAAATCTTTTTTTGTGGTCTAAAGAAATTGATCCTAAAAGACATAGTGCACCAATGATTGCAGCAGCAATGATGTATGGTTCATCAGTCTTATATCTGTACCAATGTTTTACCCAACCGGTAATTTTTTTCATTATTATGTATCCTTTCTAAAAAACACTCTGAATATATAATAACAAATATAATCCAAATTACTTAAAAAATAAATTGATTTTTTAAATTAAATCTATTGTTTAAAACAAGACCTGACGTTTATCAGGTCTTTTTTTGATTATTATTTAATTGCTTTTAGTTCTTGTTGAGTTAACCACTTGTGGTTCTTGATAACCATCTTAGTCTTAGTATCCTTGAAAGTTACCACGTAAGCAGGTCCTTTGTGAACCTTAACAATCTTACCCTTAGCACCCTTCATATCGTACATATGATCAGCTAAAACAGTAACCTTTTTACCAGCTTTTAGGGCACCCTTTGCTTTTAGTTCGCTAGCTACTACCCACTTGTGGTTTTTAACCATCTTGCCACCGTTTGTTGGCATGAAGTCAATTTCGTATAGATTGGTCTTGTATACACCGGCAACAGTTGCCTTAGCGTTGTACATACCTTCCATGTGCTTAGCCTTTAATGTTACCTTTTGGCCAACGTGGAATTTAGCATGAGTAGCTTTCTTCAAGCCCTTTGGTAGTTTAGAATTCATGTTCATTTCTAAACCATCCATCATCATGCCACCCATCATTGAGTGTTTCATGTTCATCTTCTTTGAAGATTTTTTAGTCATCTTCATAGTTGATTTCTTGGCAGTATTCTTCTTTGCTGACTTCTTAGTCATCTTCATTGATGATTTCTTGGTAGTCTTCTTTTCCATCTTCATTGATGACATGTCGTGCATGTTGCTCATTGAATCAGCACTTGCAGCTACACCTGATAGTAATGATAGTGATAAAGCAGCAACTGAAAGTGAAGTCATAATGTTTCTTTTCTTCATTATTTGGCACCCCTTATAAAAATATGTTTTGCATTAATTAATCTTGCTTGATTAAGAATATATCAAATTGATATCTCATTGTCTACAAATGTAACCCGAAATGATTAAAAAAGATTACATTCCTATGAAAATGTAGAAAAATATCTAATTATAAGTTAAGATAGTCATAATATTTATTATGAAAGAAGGATTCATACATGAAGTTTCAAAAAAGCATCATGACCGCTCTAACCGGTGCTGTCTTAATCTCCACACCAGCCGTTGCTGTCAATGCCAGCTCACTACCAAGTAAATCTTCCAGCTACTGGAACCAAGCACGTGTCGTTACCACCACTAAGAAAATTGTGGCAACTGAACACAAGGTAGTTAAGAAAAATATCTCTAAGAAAGTTCTAAAGAAGGTTAACATCAAAAAGGGAGCCAAAATCTCTGTCGCTCACTTGAAGGGAAACACTTGGAAGATTACCGGTGTTAAGACTCCTAAAAATACTGTTCTAACAACTAGCCAAGCTAAAACCACTTGGATGAAACAAGTTGTTAAAAAGACTGCAGCTAAGAAGACTACCAAGGTAACTACTAACACTAACAAGAACGTTCCTTTATACGCTGTTACCAAGAAGACCACCGTTTACGGATACGCTGTTAAGAACAACACCATCCAATCCAAGAAGATTATCAAAAAGAGTACCATTGCTAAAAACCAAGTTATTTTAGTTAGAAAATTAAACAACGGTCAATGGATGTTAATCGGTGGAAGCGTTCCTGAAATCAAGAACGGTATCTGGATTACTAAGACCACTAAGTCAAACTGGATTAAACGTGTTCCCGTTTACACTACCAGCAAGAAGACTGTTCCTACCAATGATTTAAGCACTAAGGAAGCAAAAGATGCATACTACGCATTAAACGCCCCAATCGGCACTGGTAAGACTGTTCTTAAGTTCGGTGACCCCGTTAAGGCAATGAAAATCGACGATTCAAACGATATGTTGGTAATCGATGGTAAGAGCTACAAGGTTGCCATCAACAACAACCAACCTTACGCCATCACTTCAAACACATTAGTATTGAAACTAGCTAATGGAAACACTGGACTACAATCTCTATACAACCCTGGTGACAGTCGTGTAATTCTTCCAAAGACTTACACCCCATCAAATGGTGATCAATGGTTCGAATACAACCAAAAACAAGGTAACTACAAGGTTTACGTTTATGCTTCTTCATTAGAAGGATGGTTATTCCGCGAAATATATACACCAAAGCAAACTACTTCAACTAACACCACCACTTCAAACACTACTAACACAAACCAATCAACTGGTACTACCAACACCAACACCAATACCACTACTGCTAAGTAATAAAAAGAGGACTGACAATATGTCAGTCCTCTTTATTTTTATTCAGCTTCTCCGATGGCACCGGCAATGTCATCATTTGAGAAATCGTGTTTCATAAAGTCATCATTTGATGATGGTAGTTTTTGCACTAATTCATCAAGTTTTTGAACCTTAATGTCACCAGAAACCATTTCAAAATCTAGTAAATGGCCCCCTACTGATTTGTCGTCAGCCAAGAAATGAAGATGGAATCCACCAACGGCTGCACCATTGAAGATTTGTGGTGAGAAGTATCCAATCACAGTTCCTTCAACATCTTCAGCTTCGAATTCGTTTTGTTTGTGAGCACATTCAACGAGTGTTGGGTAAGGTTTATCTTGCTTATGAACTGATCTAGTCTTAACAGACTTGAAAGTTCCGTGGGCCTTAACAGCGTAGAAAACGTTGTTCCAGTCTAGCTTAGAAGATACTTTTTCTTCTAAGTCTTCCATCTTAACTAATGCATGCACGTTAGCTAAGTGTTCAAAGCTAGCAAAATGAACGTCACCGAATGGCACCATAAAGTCGTCGTCTAATTCGTTGACCTTGCCGTCACCATTAATTTGATAAGCAACACCGTTTAAGATAACTAATTCACCATCTAAACCGTCACCAGTACCGATACCAGTGTCACCATGCTTTAATAGTTCTTTTAGTGGTAGAGTTCCTTCGAATAATCCGGGAACTAACATTGCTAATGTACCGTATTGGTACAAGGAATTAGCATTATTCATTACTTTTCATCTCCTAATTAATTTATTCAAGTTTATCACAACCACTTAAAAATGGATAAAAAAATAACCGATACCTACGACAGTATCGGTTATTGATGGAAAAATTAAAATCACCCAGTGCCTTGAATAATTTTAATTTACGATCAGCTTATTTATGGAATATCGATTCACGTAAGAACTGGTTTGCTCTTTGTTTACTAATTATATTCAGGGAAGAATTCATAATCGTTTTTCTGGAGTGAGCATACCATGAAAGTGCATAATAATATTTATATGAACACATGCAAACGTAATAAATGTTTTAACTTTATTTATCTACTTTTGGACGAGAGAATTAATTTATAAACTCGGGGAAATTCATAAATTAACGGATTTTTGATCTACTACTTACCAGCGCGACTTGATAAGTAACAGAACTAGAGATAGTTTTATAAGAAAGTGTATGAATAAAGTTCTCAAAGAAAGTTAGACTAAGGTTACACGATTTCATGATAGTAATTTGTTGTGGTTCCTAGTGAGTCGATGCGCCTCCAAAATTTATTATTATTGGTGTTATGTTATGCTACAATTCCACGATTTTTAAGCAATTCTGAAGGTGCATAAATCACTTGATAGACAAATTTAGGGGTATCTAAATCAAGTAATCATATTCTAATAAATAAACATCAAGAGTTTAACCAAAAAGATTAAACAAAGAGAAAGCTAACAATCTTAACAGTTAAAATTAACGATTAATCCGTTAACCAACTCTTCGAAGACAATAATATAATTTTGACAAAACACTGTCAAAACGGCAATTGCTAGACTTTTATCAAATTAATCTTTGCAAAATCCGCTATAAAATAGGCTTTTAATTTTTCAATTGGACACCCGGTCCATTTGATACATTCAAAACTTAACCAAAAATAAAAAAGAGAAGAAAATCTTAACATTTTCCTCTCTTTTATTTTTTAATGCTTAAAATACGGCCTTGTATAAGATTGCAGCTAGGGTGGCTCCAATGATTGGAGCTATGATTGGTACCCAACTATATTTCCAGTGTGACCCACCCTTGTTCTTAAATGGACAAAAGGCGTGAACAATTCTGGGCATAATATCTCTAGCTGGATTCAATGCTGGTCCGGTTGGGCCACCGAATGAAACAACCAAACACATTACTAGAAAACCTAGCGCGATAAAGTCAGCACGTGGATCTAGTTTGTCGGCAGTCATTGCCAAGGCACCTAATACCAACAGGAAGGTTCCGATTAATTCGTTAATGAACCCATTTAGGTAACTGTGAGCGGAGTCAATGGTTGCAAAAGTTCCTAAAACACATTCACAGTTAGTAGTATTGTCATAGTATGGCTTGTAAGTAAGTACCACCGCAATTTGACCAACCGTTGCCCCTAACAATTGAGCAACAATATATGGTAATACTTCATGCCATGGGAATTGGTTTGTAAAAGCCAAAGCAAGTGTCATTGCTGGATTAATTTGGGCTCCGGAAATTGTCGCAAACATCATTGCTGGAATCATAACCCCGATTCCGTAACCAAAGCCAATTAATACCCATCCACCATGGAAACCTTTAGTTCCCTTCAATTCGACATTGGCAACTGATCCGTTACCCAATGCGACCATGATGGCTGTTCCAATAAATTCAGCGATGCATCTAGTTAATAGCGTGTAATGATCCAAAATTTTCTTCTCCTTTATATAAACTACACAGTATTTACTCCATCATCTTTATCTTGCTCAAGTTCTTCCATCCGTTTTTAAACGGCAACGCTTCTACAAACCAATCTGGCGGCATAAAAAAGAGTTGTAAAATTCGAATCGACCTTATAACTCTCGCCATAATTTCTTTTCCAAATTCATATGTAGTAATTTGTTGATAGTATGTTAAACCATAACAGTATATCGATAATCTTGTTGAAACGAGTTATTAGACAGCGTGTATAACTTTTTGATTATTGTTATTTTCTTAAGATTTTAAATAATCAAGCCAACATTTTGCTAACAACCCAGCAAAAATAATTATATGACCCACACTGCCGTTTTTCAATAACTAATAAAGATTATTTAACCACTTTTTATAAGCATTTAATGGTTACTTATAATTCAACAATTTTAAGTTAAGCTTAGCTTATAAAAAACGCCCCTTTTATAAAAACTTTTTATATCAATCTTAACTAAAATATATTTTAAACTTTTTTGCATAAACTTAATTAAATTTGTAAAAACTTAAGTATTTATCTCGCTAGATAAGATTATAATTATAAGCATGGCAAAGATTTAATGTAGTTCACATTACTCAGCCCTGAATAGTAAAAATTTATAAGGGGGATTTAATCAGAATGTTTATTAAAAGCAAATCCAAGAAAAGAATCGTAATGTCTTTTCTAAATTTATCGGCTCACCAAGACATTAACACAATTAGTACAAACGACATCATCGAAAACGCAAATATTTCTCGTGGTACTTTTTACAATCACTTCAAGAATAAAATCGACATCGTTAACTTCATCGAAACTAGCATCAGTCATTCTTTAGATGAACAATTTGTTAACGTTGATAAAAACTATGATAACTTTTTCTATATTCTAAGCGAAAAGGTATTCCCAATCGTCTACGATGATCGTGAATACATCAAGGTTCTATACGAATTCTACGAACCTCAACTATTCTCATTTTTAAGCAGTCATTATTCCAAATTCCTAGTTCCTTACTTCGAGAACTACGATGAAAAAAAATATGGCATCCCTAAGTACTATGTGTTAACTTTCTTCTTCAGAGTCATTTTAGACGCGATTATGTCATGGATTTCACAACCAATTCCATTGTCAGTTGAAGAATTCAAGAAAGTATTCTACCGCCTAATCAACACTTCAATGACTGAAATTTGTGGAATTGTCATCAGAAGATAAAAAAGAAGCCCAAAAGGCTTCTTTTTTTACATATTATTTTACGAACTTAACGATTTCAGCATTGAATGCATCTAAATCGTCAGGAGTTCTGCTTGTGACTAGTTTGTGTTTTTCATCTACTACGACTGGTTCGTCATGAACTTCAGCACCGGCATAGAATAGGTCATATCTGATTGTTGTGTATGCAGTCAACTTCAATTCACTTGCCAAACCGGTTTGAATAAAGAATTGAGGACCGTGACAAATTGCAAACACAGGCTTATTAGCCAATAGGAAACGTTTTACAAAATCATTGAAACGATCATCTGCTCTCAATGCATCTGGAGAGCCTCCGCCGGGTAATAGCAATGCGTCATAATCATCGAAGTTGGCGTCGTCGATACCCAGATCAACCTTTTGTGTATCGCCATGTTCACCGGTAATTGTGTTTCCGGCCATGTCTTCGATGATTTCAACTTCATGACCTGCATCCTTTAATGCCTTCATAGGTGAAGTTAATTCAGAATCTTCGTATCCGCTGGTAACAATTGCAGCAATCTTACTCATAGATACAACCTCCTTTTTTCTTTCTTCACCATCCATGGTATTAGGGAAAAGCATTTATTACAAGTTTTTGGTTTGTAAAAAAATCATGATTAAATTATGAATAAATAATTTAAATTATTGATATTTAGCCCCTAATTTGATTAAAATACTAATAGAACATATTGAGGAGATATAGTATGAATAAAACTTTTAAGATTTTCCTTGCGCTTTTTACGTGCCTACTAGTATTAAGTGCTTGTGGTAAGAAGAAGGCTGAAGATACCAACCAAACCATTTCCGGTCCAAAGCCTTCCCTGTCAGATGCCCTAAACACTTCAGGCATCTCATTAGAAAAGTACCAACAAATCAAGTACACCGATCAACAATTACACGGTGGTTCAAGTTATAAGAAGGTCGTTAGCCTACTAGGAAACCCTTCCAAGACTACCGACACTACCCTTACCAACAATGCTCAAGCAAAGCAATACACTTGGCAAATGGGTGGCAATGCACAACTACAATACATATTTGTAATTGTTTACAAGGACAAGGTTTTAAGCAAGGGTTATCAACAAAACACCGCTGCTAAAATCGTCAAGAAGGCAAAGATTGAAAAACTTGCTAAAAACACTTCATTCTCTGACGCTCAAGCAACTCTAGGCTCACCTCTTTCACAACAAGAAGCTGATGGAATGTCATTTATGACCTACCAATATGACAATTCACACGCCTACAACCTTACCTTTAAGGACAAAAAGCTTAGCGAAAAGCAATCTGTTAGTCTAAATACTAATAACTAATAAAAAAAGAACCGATATTATATCGGTTCTTTTTTACATGATATCAATATATCCTTCATCCCTTAATGAATCTAGTGTTTCCAATAGATCATCGGTGCTCATGTTATCTAGTTGTTCCAGGAATTGCTTTTCGTAGGTGTCGATTAAATCATCAAAATAGGACTTAATTGTTTTGGGTTCCAATTGACGATACATTCTCATCTTATCTTCTGGTTTACGAAGGTCGAATTGATAGTATTGTTGGAATTTTTGAACGTACCATGCCCCCTTAATCTTCGCACGGTATGTCATAATTCTTTCGTCTGTCCAATACATATAATCACCTCATTTTATTCGCTGTAATAGAATAATTATATAACAAATTAAAATTAGATGACAAAATTTTACCAATAAAAAAAGATATCCATCTGGATATCTTTTTATTTTTACTTTTGGCCACGTTCGTATGACGCATCAAAGACCTTAAAATCATGATCATGTAGTTCTTTTGCAGCATCTGCCAACCAGTTAGTGTTTCTTAGCAATGCGCGTCCTTCCATAATCAAATCGGCTTGGTCGTTTTGTAGAATGTATTCGGCTAAACCAGGGTTGTCTAGCAAACCAACAGTTGAGACATCAATATTTACCGCTTTTTTAAGTTCAGTGGCAAATGGAGTTTGATATCCGTCATGAACTGGGAAGTTAGGTCCTTTTGGAAGTAATCCACCGGTTGAAACGTCGATTAGTTTTATGCCGGCTTCTTCTAACCACTTACCGATTTGTTGCCAGTCAGCCATAGTGTTTTGTAGTCCACTGTCATCGTAATCGGTTAGTGATAAACGAATCCAGACAGGACCAGCAAAGTTAGCCTTCACAGCATCAATGACTTCAGAAACAATGCGGAAACGATTTTCTAGACTACCACCGTATTCGTCATCACGCTTGTTGGAAACGGCTGATAAGAATTGGTTCAGCAAGTAACCGTGGGCACCATGAATTTCGACCATGTCAACTCCAGCATCGCTAGCTCGTTTAGCAGCTTGACCGAATTCGTTAACTATATTTGCGATATCTTCCTTACTTAGTTCAACAGGTGTATTGCTGTCGTCGCTAAATGCGATTGCGCTTGGTGCAACCGGAACATCTTCATCGGCAGCCTTTCTACCAGCATGGTTCAATTGAACCCCTACCTTTGAACCTAGGTAGTGAAGAGAGTCAACCAAACGACTGAATTCACTAACTTGTTCGTCATTCCATAACCCTAGGTCGTTGTTACTAATACGCCCTCTTGGATCCACGGCAGTTGATTCGGTAATGATTAAACCAACACCACTAATTGCACGCATCCCATAGTGAGCAAAGTGAAATGGTGTAGCAATTCCATTTTCACGAATCACTTCATATGTACACATTGGTGACATCACTACTCGATTCTTAAGAGATAGTCCACCAACATTTGCCGGTGCAAGTAATTTTGACATATTCATCTTCCTTTCGCTTACTTAATGTAAGCTATTATACTCGGATAATTATTAAAATAAAAGAAAAAAGACACCCTCTCGGATGTCTACTTAATCAATGCTTTCATCGCGTTATTGAAACAATCAAGTGAACAGTTAATTTCACCTTTGATGATTCTAAACTTACGATCAACATATTCTTGTGTTATTTCACGTTCATCTGTTTCATTTAAGTATTCCACCAAATGGTCGATATCTCGAATAACATTACTGTCCCTATTGGTACCATCTAGTGCGTTTATGATGTGTGAACGCGTTCTTTTTAATGTTAGTAAATTGTTGTCAATTTCTTCTCTAGTCATCGCAATCCACCTCCAAATACTATCTTATTAATTATAATGATGTTTCATCAATTAACAAATATTTAGTTCTTGTCAGTTTCAATTGACTTAATATTCTTACGAACTAGGAACAAGTTAATCCCTGCTAGAATAGTGGTAGCAATGAACACACCACGATATCCGCCGATTAAAACAACTGCTGAACCAATCATTGGTCCAGTGACGTTTCCAGCTGCTTGGAAGCTTTGGTTCCAACTAAAGACCTGACTGATTCGGTCATGTGGACTGTACTTAGCTAGGATTGCCTGAACCGTCGGCAACAATGCCGCATCGGAAATCCCGATTAGAAAACGCAAGGTCCCTAGTTGCCAGACGTTTTGCACGAATGTTGTTAGGAAGAAGACACCCATTGAAAATACTAGCCCAAATTTCAATATTTGATGTGAACCAATCTTATCACCCAAACGGCCAAAGAATGGAGCGACTGATATCATCGCCACCCCGTTGATGGCTTGTATAATTCCGGCGGTCAACGCAATGTTGGTCGATGTCGGATCCAATTGTTTAACGTACAAACTCAAGATTGGTGAGATTGAGTTATTAGTTGCTTGAATAAATAAGGTGGTTAAGAACATTCCAAATAAGATTTGCTTAGTTGGAATTCCAGATAAGAAATGGGGTTGCTTTTCCCCTTTTTCGTGTGGCACTGGTTTAAAGTTTTCATGAACAAAAAAGATACTTAGGATAAATGCAACCAACATTGCTAGACCGGTAATCAAAAATGTATAACGGTAGCCAAATGTATCGGCGATTAATCCACCAATCATTGGTCCGATTAATGTTCCAGATACGTTTCCTGTCGATAGTTTTCCAGAAGCCTGCCCCACATGACTCTTTGGTGTTTCGGCAGCCACTAAGGCATTGGCGTTACTGATGAATCCTGAAAAGACACCTTGTAAAAGACGTAGGATAATTAATTGCCATGCACTAGTTACAAGACTCATTGCACCAATTACGACGGCCATTCCCAAGGATGCTCTAAGTAACATTGGCTTTCGACCATACTTATCAGCTAGGATTCCCCACAATGGTGAAACAATCATCTTAACAAGAAATGGTGCTGCAAATGCCATCCCACTGTAAATGGATGTTTGAGTGGCGTTGTAATCGCCCAGTTGACCTATAAATAATGCAATGAAAGGACTAATACTACTAAATCCGATTCCAGCTACAAATGTCCCAAACCACAAGACATTTAGGTTTTGTTTCCAATTTATCGCTCGATCACCCAAGGGTGAACTCATCTCCTTATTATTGAAATCTTGAATACATAATTAAAAATTATAACACTTAAGGATATTTTCTGTAATTATTAAGTAATTTTTAAGATTGTATCTATATATTTGAGCTAAATGTAAACTATGATAATATATTCTAAACAAAACTTTCAATAAGGGGTGAAGGTAATGCAACAAACTCAAAGCTTTTTTATGCTTTTTGCGTATGGTGTTTTTCTATTTGGCGCCATTTGTATGGGAATTGGATGGTTCTTCTTCAAGCTTCGCGCGATGTCAAATCAACCTGCTTGGGATGGAATCGGTGGTAAACTAATTAAATTTGGTTTATTTATTGTTGTAATTGGGGTAATCCTGGTTGGATTAGCTGTATATTTATTAGGAATTAAATAGGTGAAAAAATATGAAAAAGACAATTAAAATGATCGCTGCTGCTGCGTTAATCGGTTCTGTGATTGCTTCATCAGCACCAGCTGTAACTACTCACGCAAGCTCTACTAAAAAAGAATCTACATTAATTAAAAAATTTAAACAACAAACTACTGATGATGCCAAAATCGCAACTACTAAATCAATCAGTAAGCTAACTACCGCTGACTTGAATAACTTCATTCCAACTCAAGCAATGAAGGTTTCTGGCAATCAAGTTACCGATCCTGGTTCTGATGCTAATTTTGTAACTAAAATTAACTATAACGCTAAAAAGAATCCTAAAAACGTAATCAAATTACCAAAGGGTTATACTAACGCTACACTAAAAAAAGCAGCTAGCGAAAAATCAATCGGTAACTACAAGTTGCAAGTGGCAATGGGTAAAATTGGTCTAAAGGGGCTAGCAATTAACTCATTTACACCAAGTAAGAAAGATTTAAGTAGAAATGTTAACCTAAATAAAATGACTTACAGTCAAAGAAAAGAACTTACTCAATTCGCCCTAAGTATTCTAAATCCTGCAATCAAGCAAGCTAAGGGAATTCAGTACAAATCTTCTAAGAATACCATTGCTGTTGCTCAAACATTCGCCGATGTTTATAGCAAGGACAACTGGAACAACACCGGTAAAAAAACTGGCCATGACTTAAGAACAAGATCCGTCGCATCTAAGAAATATAACATTTCTGACGTTGCAGAAGAAAATTACAGTGATAACCCATCATTTGCTTTAACTAGCACTAAGCTTAAGAAACGTGTAGTAACTATGGCTGCTTTAAAGCATGCCGTATACAATTCAATTGCTCTTCAATTATTTGAAGATGGTCCTTCATATTGGGGTCATGCAACTGCTCTAATGAATTTAGACATCCATAAAAAGTATCAACCAAACTACTTTGCCGTTTCTTTCGATAAGTTTGGTGGTATTCACTTTGTGATGGTGCCACACAACAAATTAGTTAATAAGAAATATGTTCCAGGAGCACTTGTATAGTGTAGAATGGAGATAAACAAAAAGCTCACAAATAATTTGTGAGCTTTTTTATCCTAATAGATGAGGATGATATATATGTATTTTATACCACTAACATTAATAATTTGCATTGGACTACTATGTTGGTCGTTTTATAAAAATAAGGCTTCTTTTTGGAACGGATTCTTATTTTTAATGACACTATTCGCTCTAACTGGAAACGTCATGTTTTTCTCTCTCATAAGCAACAGCAAAATACTACACTCCGTATTTTTAATACTTACTTTGCTAATTATGATTGTATTAACGCTAATATATGCTCTTCATGCAGTTCTATTGATTTGGAATGGAATTATTGTTTGGAGAAGAGAAAACCATTCATTAGCCAACCTACTAACATTAATAATTGGTGTATTCTTGTTGATTTATCCACTATTAAGTTTTCTATTCTTAAGAAAACTAATTCCCAAGCCGTACAACTTAATGATTGAACACTTTACTGAAATGAGTTCATTTTACATCATTAGTATTTTCTTGATTTTTTCCCTTTCCGTTTGGATTTGTAACTTCTATCGTCCCAAACCAGACAAGGACTTCATCATTGTCTTGGGAGCTGGTTTGCTAAACGGAAACGAGGTCTCACCACTACTGGCATCTCGAATCGACCGTGCGATTGATTTCTATCAAAACCAAATCAGTGTTTCTGACAAGCATCCCCTAATCATCTGTTCCGGTGGTCAAGGTGGCGACGAAAAGATTCCAGAGGGTGTGGCCATGAGAGACTATGTGCTTCAAAAAGGCATCAATCCAGATGACGTTGTCGCGGAAGATAAGTCAGTCAACACGATTCAAAACTTCGCGTTTTCCAAGAAGATTGTCGACAGATACAAACTAGATTCAAATAACGGTATCTTCGTTTCCAACAACTATCACATCTACCGTGCCACAGCTTACGCTAAGAATGCCGGCATGAAAATTAATGGAATCGGATCAAAGACCAGCGGATTTTTTCTACCAAATGCCATTATCAGAGAATTCATTGCCATTTTAATGAGACACAAGCTTGCTAACCTATTAGTCATCCTATTGTTTGTCGTAATTTCTATAGTTAATAAAATATAATAAAAAAGCATCGTTTTTTTCGATGCTTTTTTATTTATGCTACATAAGCCACAACACACGCTAACAGGATAATTCCCACGAATACCATTGCGGCTACCAATAGTTTATCTTGTTTCATATTCTTACCTCTTTTTTGTAACCATAGTTTAACATTTATTCTATATTATTACTGCTATACTATTATCAACAAAGAAGGTGTATCAATGAAAAAATTCTTAATTTTATTAACCTTTTTCTCTACCCTGGCGGTATCGACAAACGGTTATGAAGCTTTCGCTAAGGCTAAAAATACTAAACCATATATTTACAGTGTATCAGACGAGAACAATCATGGTGTCGGGGTCATCAATTCAAAACACTATGAATATTTATACACTGATTTAACGTTTACTAAGCATGCCAAACGATTATCCAAATTACAAGATCAACCAGTAACCGTTGGTACCAGTTACCACGTTCAAAAATACAAAAAAGGCAAAAAAATCCAAGCAATCTACCAAGCCCTTTACCAAAATCATCAACTAATCGGATACGCTTGGCATGGTGCCATTCAGTTGAATAAGACCGCATCATTTAACCATCAAATGGCTGTTAATACAATTGGTGTTATTAATACAGCTAGAAACTATAATGGCCTGGCTCCTCTTCAATTAGACTTTGATCTGGAAAAAGATGCCAACAACAAAATTACTTCAATCCAAAACAGTCCAATTCCATCTAATTCCGATAGTGTTTCCTACTGGCAATTCAGTGATGAAAATAACTACCGCGGAACCTCACTAAGTTGGATTTTGTATTCCGATGTCTCAAATAGTTCAGATGAAAACTACACCAAGTTATTAACCGATGGTAATATCACCAAGATTGGTGTTTCTGCCAAGAATACCACCATCTTAAACGGTCAAACCAACCAATCAAATAACTACTATGTCGTTATAGAGACAAAATAAAAACGTTGCTACTAAGCAACGTTTTTTATTTTTGAATGTCTTCTAGATAGCTATTGGTTAACTTCTTCATCGTATCTTCCCAGTTGTAGTTAGTACTATTACAAATGGCGTTGATAAAGTTCAACTGTTCAGCTTCAATCTTTTCGATTAATTTTCGTCCATCATCTGTTAAATACACGACTTTTTTTCTCTTATCAGATTTGGCTGGTCCAGTATAAACCAGATTACGTTCTCGCAAATCTCGGCACGCCACGTTTAACGCCTGTTTTGAAATATCTAAGATTTGTAGTAATTGTTTGATTGTAATCTCATCAATTGTATCAATTGAGAATAACATTTTTTGTTGATTTGAAGTTAGGTTATACTTTGATAAATCGACGATTCGATTGATTTCTTGATACGCAAAGTAAAAGACCATTAATTTCTTTTTATCGATCATTTTATTCTCCTTTAGGTCAATTAAGTTGACCTTATATAGAATAGTGCTATTATTATAGAAAGGTCAATTAAATTGACCTATAATGTTATTTACTATTCTAGAGTATCAGAATTCATTCAATCTGTCAGAATTATTTATCATATTTGAGGTGATATTATGGATAAACCCACTACCGGATCAAAAGCTTTGATTCAAAGCATGATCAATCAAAACATTAAATACGTCTTCGGTATTCCCGGCGCCAAAGTCGATCAACTATTCGAAGACCTACAAGATTTCGATGACGAAAGAACACCTAAACTAATCGTTACTCGTCATGAACAAAATGCCGCATTCATCGCCGCTTCAATCGGTCGTTTAACCGGAGAACCCGGCGTCGTTGCCGTTACCTCTGGACCCGGCGTTTCCAACCTAGCAACCGGATTAATCACCGCTACCTCTGAAGGTGACCCGATTATTGCCATTGGTGGCCAAGTAAAACGAGATGATTTATTACGTCTTACCCACCAAAGTATTAACTCTGCCGACTTACTAAAAAGTGCTACCAAGACTAGCGTTGAAGTCCAAGATGCCAACAACATCTCAGAAACCTTTTCAAACGCATACATCACCGCCCAATCACCTAAGAAAGGTGCTGCCTTCATCTCGGTTCCTCAAGATGTCTTAGGCGACGAAGTATCCCGCCCAGTAATCGATAAACTACCTAAGATTACCAACGGTAGTGTTGATAAGACACGCATGAAAGAAATTGCTCATTTAATCGAAAACTCCAAACAACCAGTTATTTTAGCAGGTATGCGCGCATCCACTCCTGAAGTCAGTGCTGCTCTCCACAAATTGCTACATAAGTTCTCCATTCCAGTCGTTGAAACCTACCAAGGTGCTGGTGTCATTTCAAAAGAACTTGTTGATAATTACTACGGTCGTGTGAGTTTGTTTGATAACCAAATTGGTGACACCATCTTGAAGAATAGTGACTTAGTGATTGCCATTGGTTACGATCCAGTCGAATACGAAGCCAGAAACTGGAACCAAGCTCACACCCAAGTAATTAACATCGATACAGTTTCCCCAGAAATCACTGCTGAATACCAACCAAGTATCATTGTTAATGCCGACATTGCAGAAAGTATCGACGCATTAACCGAATACATCGATGATTCAATGGAACTTTCCAAGGAAGTTACCGATCATCTCCATAAGTTACGTGACCACTTCACCGAAACCATCGAAGAAGTTCACGAAACCACCGAAAACGGTTTGCACCCTATTTCAGTGATTCAATCGCTTCAAAAATTCGTCAGTGAAAATACCATCGTAACTGTCGATATCGGCAGTCACTACATCTGGATGGGACGATACTTCAAGACTTACAAGCCACGTCATTTACTATTCAGTAACGGTATGCAAACACTTGGGGTATCACTTCCATGGGCCATCGGTGCTGCCTTAACTCATCCAAACGAACCAGTCATCTCAATTTCTGGAGATGGTGGATTCCTATTCTCGGGACAAGAACTAGAAACCGCCGTTCGTCTAAACCTAAACATCATTCAATTGATTTGGGTCGATGGTTACTACGACATGGTTAAGTTCCAAGAAGTTGCGAAATATGGTCACGATGCCGGAGTTAAATTCGGTTACGTTGACTATGTTAAATACGCTGAAAGTTTTGGAGCTACCGGTATCCGTGCCAACAGCGTTGATGATTTAAACAGTGCTTTAAACCGCGCCAAGGACATCAATGGCCCAGTAATCATCGAAATTCCAGTCGATTACAAAGACAACATCGAACTAAAGACTAAATTAATTCCAAACGAACTAAACTAAATAAAAAAAGAGCTAGATTTTTCTAGCTCTTTTTTATTCTTCTTTACTTGGTAGAATTGATAAAACAATATCCGAAAGGATTAATACGATATCAATCACTTGTAAATACCAAGGTAGATGTTTAATGGTATAAACCAGTAAAGAGGGTATGATAAATGTAATAATCACCCAATATGGACTTATCCCGATATCTCTGAAACGCCTCACATATTGAGAAATGTTTGGAATAATGGTAAAAATAGAAAAAATAAGATAAATAAACAGACCTAACTTAATATCAACTTGTTCAATTCCTGCAATAATTCCTGTTATAATTGTTAATCCTAAAAAACTCCACCAAAACTCTGATCTGGTACTACGACCTTTAAAATCAAAGTATCTAGTCCAATACATTGAGAAACCTTTAAGAAAGTTAAGCATTTCATCACATCCAAATTTTTTTACAGATAGAGTTACAGTATAATAAATTTGTATCAACATTTCTTATACTATGACACAAAAAAAGAGCGGTTCACCGCCCTTTTTTTTAATTATTTTCTATCTTTGCTTGGCATTACAAGAATAATGAAACCAATGATTGAAATAATTAGAACTAGGGTTTGAACTAGTACATATTTATCGTAAATGTTTGAACCCTTTAATACAGCAGGAACACCGTAAGTAATTAGTAGGAACCATGGTGTTACACCTGCATCACGGTAACGACGGAAGTATAGTGAAATAGTAGGAATTATTGATGCTAGTAAGTATAAGATACATACTGCGACACCAATTAGAGCTGCAATACCGAATGACTTGTCAGCATGGCCGGTTGCGAATGAAGTAACAACTGCAACACCACCGAATGCTAGTGCAAAGATTGCGTAGATAATGGTGTTAATTAAGAATACCCACCAGAATTCTGATCTGGTACTTACTCCAGTGAAGTTAAAATAGTTTTTCCAAAATTGTTTGTATGCTTTAATCATAATTATATTTCCCCTTTTTTTATTCTATGTACATATTAATTAATCATTCACAAAAAATCAATCTAAGAAATTATTAAGAATGCTTTGCCATATCTAATGATGGTATAATCAAAGTTGCATAAGATATTTAGGGGGATTTTTATATGAACAATGTCGATATTTTAGAACAACAAGTTTTCGCTGCACGTAAGAAATTATCTACCCAAGAACAACTAATGGTTAATGATTATGTTGAAAATAATTCCGTTAGTCCTGTTGCCGCATGGTTACTATGGGTATTTTTAGGACAATTAGGTGCCCACCGTTTCCTATTTAAGAAGCCATATGCTGCTTTAATGCTAACTCTAGAAATTATAGGATGGGTCACACTCATCCTGATAATCGGTTTTGGATTCCTAAGTGCTGTTTGGATTTGGTGGATTGTTGATGCATTCTCAATCCAATCATGGTTAAAGGAAAGCCGTCTACAAGCCGCTTACAGGGGAATTAACCAAATTACTGGTAAATCAGTTGAAGAGTTAAGTGGGATTAACTACGCTTCATTCAATGGTGCTTCATTTGTAAATTACAGCAATCAAACACAACACCCCCAACAACCAACTCAAGGTCAACAACAAAACAACTTTGATCCTAAGAATGGTCAACCTATCAACAGCGAATCAGTCAACAATCAATCATCATCAGCCAACGTTGAACCACAACAAACTAGTGATTCATCAAGTGCTCAATCTGTAAATGATATAGATGGTGACTTTACTGACTTCAGCAAACCAAAAGAATAAAATTTTGAAAGCTTCCAAAAAATGGGAGCTTTTTTGTTGCATTATTTTTAACCACCTGTTATCTTATATGTAACATGTTAATTATAAAGTAACAACTAGAAGGGTTGATGAAATTATGAAATACGCAATTAGTGCTGTTACCGGTAATTTTGGTAAAGAAGCAATTAAAGTTTTAATGAAAAACGTCCACAGAACAGATATCGTCGCATTAGCAAGAAACGTTGAAAAGGCTGAAAAACAACTTCCAGCTGGTCTCGATGTTCGTCCTTTCGATTACGGTAACCCTGATCAAATGGCAGAATCACTTGAAGGAATCGACAAGCTATTGTTTGTCTCATCACAACCAAGCCCTGTCCTACCTCGTATGACTCAACACCAAAATGTGATTGATGCCGCTAAGAAAGCTGGTGTTGAATTCATCGTTTACACTAGTTTCCCCCACGCAGAAACTGCCGATAACTTCCTATCACATGATCACACTCAAACAGAAGCAGCCATCAAGGAAAGCGGCATCGCGCATGCATTCGTTCGTAACAACTGGTATCTAGAAAACGAAGTGACTGTGCTAAAGCCTGCCAGTGAAGGCCAACCATTTGTTTACGGTGCTGGTGACGGTCATGTTGGTTGGGCACTAGAAGCAGAATACGCTGAAGGTGCAGTTCGTGTCCTATTAAGCAAGTCACCAAAAGAAATCTACGAATTTGCCGGTCAACGTCGTACTTATGCTGACTTAGCAGAAGCATTAAAGAAGGCAACCGGCAAGGACTTCCCTGTTATCTCAGCATCAGCTGAAGACTATAAGAATGGTCTAAGAGAATCTGGACTAGATGATGCCACTGTTGGAATTGTTTCAGACATTCAAGAATTAATCGCCGATGGCCAATTGGATGAAGAAACAAATGACTTAACTGCTGTAATTAGCCATTCACTTACTCCAATCGAAGACGCAATCAAGAAGGTTATCAAATAATGAAGTATTCACACCGTTTAAGTGATGCTGTTCATATTTTGACCTACATTGGAGCAACTGAGATCGTCGAAGATGATTTATCAAGTCGTGCAATTGCTGGTAGCATTAATTCCAATCCTAGTCTTGTGCGTCGTCTAATGTCTTCACTCAAAAATGCTGGATTAATCAGGAGCGAACCCGGCCGTGCTGCCGTATCATTAAGCAAACCAACTTTTGAAATCACCCTTCTCGATGTCTACAAAGCAATCGATGAACCCGACTTATTCCACGTTGATGAAGAAACTAATCAACAATGTCCTGTTGGGGCCAACATTCAATCTGCTTTGCATAAGGCATACGATGAAGTGCAACAACAAGCCGAAGTCGAAATGAGCAAAATCACCCTCGCCGATATCGTCAAAGATGTCGTTGACGGCAATAAAAAAGCACTATCCTAATGGATAGTGCTTTTTTATTTATGTACTTGTTTTAATCATCGATCAAATCAAGCACCTTTATCTTACTAGTATTAAGCTAATGCTGCACCGATAAATGATAGTACGAACAAGATGAAGATAATACCAATAAATGAAATGATAGTACCTGCAATTGCAAGTCCCTTAGGTTGCTTGAATAAACCAATAATTGAGAAGATGGCACCTAGTAGCCATACAACGAAGTCAACAAATGGAATCCATGAAGTAACCAACAAAGCAATTAATGATAATACGAAACCGGCAGTACCGATACCATTAGCCTTAGCTTGGTTGATGTAGATTGATTGGTTACCACCGTTTGGTTGACCATTTTGTTGTTGAAAATCTGGTTGTTGGTTGTTTGAACCGTTATCCATTATGAAAATCCCCCTAAATATGAATGAAAATAATCATGTCTAATCATTTTATAATTATTTCTTAACTTAATAATAACTAAAAATAGACACAAGGTCAATTTTTACTTATATCAAATTCACTTTTTATTTATTTTACATGTAACCATGGTTAAAGTTTCTAAGCTTCTTTAGTGTCAACATGGCGATAACAGCAACTAGATACATTAGTGACATAAAGACCATGATTTGAATCAATGAGAATTTAGCCATTAATAATCCCATTAATACCGGTGAAAAACCACCAACTGACTTACCAATTGCCATGATCATGTTGTTGGCAGTGGTTCTAATGTTGGTAGGATATAGGCGACTGATGATGGCACCAAATCCACCATAGAAACCAGCAGCGAAGAAGCCGGCGAATGCGCTAAATACTAGTAACATCATTGCACTGTGCGCAATCGCAATTCCATAAATGGCAACGGCAGCTGATAGCATGAAGAATGCGAATGCCACCCTAGGACCAATCTTGTCCATGATGTAACCAAAGCTAATCATTCCCAAACTAATACCGACGATTGTGACAATCATCCATAGTGATGACTTTGAAATTGATACATGCAGTTGCTTTTGCATGATGGTTGGTAACCAGATCATTAGACCGTAATAACCGGCGTTTTCAACAATCACCATGATGGTGATGACGATAGTTTGCCATGCCAATTGTGGTGTCTTAAATAGTTCAGAAAAGGAAACATGTGGAAGCTTGTTGTTCTTCTTTACTTCCGCTTCATAAACCGGACTTTCCTTTAGATGACGACGAATGAAGTAAGCCAAGGCAACCGGAATTAATCCGAATAAGAATAATGTGTTCCAGCCAAACATTGGAAGAACAATGGAAGCGATAATCGCTGCCATGATTCCACCCATTTGACCACCGGCGGCTGAGAAGGAAATGATTTTTCCGACCTTAAAGCCTTGGAAGTGTTCAGAAATAAGTGACACCCCTGCCCCAAATTCACCACCGGAACCAACTCCGGCTAGAAATCTTAGTAGATAGATTTCATAAATATTGTGAGCAAAGAATAGTAATCCTGTCGCAATCGCGAACAAGAAAATCGTATGTGAGAAGATTTTGACACGACCGAATCGATCGGCCAAAATTCCGAATAATAATCCACCAAATAGTTTTCCTAAATTGGTGATTGTCGAAGTAAGTCCTGCCGCTGCGGGACTGATATGTAAACTCAAAATCATTGATGATAGAGCGAATGATAAGAACATGCTATCCATATTTTCTAGTGCAAAACCAACCGTCGTGGAGGCAAGCGTCTTTTTTTGATCAAAACTGAAGTGCTTTGATTCATTAATGACATCCATCTATAAGTTCCTCTTTTCGCATAATCACGAACATTAATTCGATTTATTTTTATAATATACGTATATTATGCTACTTCATCACAAAAATGGCAACATTTTTATATTTTTAATCAATATTTACGATAAAAACACTACTTCCTCTTAATAACGTTCGGAAAACAAAAAAAGGATGATTAACTAATTAATCATCCTTTTCGTTTTGTAAATTATCTTCGATGTTCTTCTCACGTTGTGAAGCTTCGATACGGATCAACATTTCCATTTGTAATTGATTCAACTGGCTTTGGTGCTTATTGTACTTAGTTTGTAAATCAACCTTAGCATGCAATAGCTTCAATTCTTCTTCGGAACGGAGGTTAACGTGGTAGTCGTTTCGACGGTCTAGGTCATCCTTTTCCCCGGCACGGTTTTGGCTCATCATGATGATGGGTGCTTGAATGGCGGAAATACAAGAAAGTGCTAAGTTCAAAAGAATGAATGGGTATGGATCAAAATGCCAACCAAATAGTTGCATGACGTTAATAATCATCCAACCTACTAAAAAGACGACGAAAGATATTACGAATCCCCATGATCCACCGACTTTGGCAACCTTATCGGCTAGGCGTTTCCCAAATGTATAGTTTTCTTGTAGTGCCTGGTCTGCATCGATTACTTTAAAATCTTCGTTGTTAATTTTTTGGGTTAAACGACGGTCAATTTTGTTAAAAGCCGCCTCGTCTTTGCGCATCGATTTTTTAATATCAGCATATTGTTGTGCGTAATTTTCCATTGTTTCAACTCCCTAAAATATGTATAAACAAAAGTCTATACTTTATTAGTCCAATATACAAAGATAAAAACTTGCAGCAAAAAAGCTATGGCATCAACCATAGCTTATTGTTTTATCTAAACGCCTTGTCACCGATGTCGGTTCGATAAGCGTAGTCGTTTGAGTCAACGTTATCCTTAATTGCTTGATTAACGTTTGCTTGAGCAGCCTTTAAGTCCTTGTCTGAGGAAATCACCATCATTATGCGTCCACCAGAGCTGACTAATTTTTCGTCTTGTTCTTCGACGCCCGCGTATGCCAATGAAAGTTTCTCATTGATGAATTGAGGAAGTGTAAGACCGTTTTTATGGTTACCAGGATAACCCTTAGCAGCTAGAACATTGCCGAGGAAGTATCGGTCAGTTTGCCAATCAACGGTTTGTTCTTGGTGGTTCATTAGTTGAACAATCACATTTCCCAAATCGCCTTGTAACTGTGGCAAGATGACTTGAGTTTCAGGGTCACCCATTCGAACATTGAATTCGATGACTTTAACACCGTCTTTAGTCAGGATTAATCCAGCGTATAGAAAACCTTGGAATAAAATGCCTCGTTTGTGCATTTCAGCCAACACGGGTCTAATCACCTTCACTAACCCCTCGTTTAAGACGTCGTCTCCAAATTGAGGAAGTGGACTGTAAGCGCCCATCCCACCGGTATTTGGACCCTTATCACCGTCGTAGATACGTTTATGATCTTGAGCTAATGGCATGGTTATGACATCCAATCCGTTTACCATCACAATCATCGAGAATTCTTGACCGTCCAGATATTCTTCAATCAGAATTTCTTGGTCGGCATCATTATCAAAGATTTTAGCCAAAGTTTCCTTAGCCTCTGCCAGGTCTTTGATAATGAAAACACCCTTTCCAGCGGCCAAACCGTTTAGTTTCACAACGATTGGAAAATCGTGTTCTTCCATGTATGAAAGCGCGTCGTCGTAATTACTAAAAGTCGCATATGCGGCAGTTGGAACACTGGCTGATTGCATCACTTCTTTGGCAAACTCCTTGGAACTTTCTAATTGAGCAGCTTCCTTGTTGGGACCAAAGACCTTCAAACCAGCATCAGTAAAACGGTCAACAATACCGTCACTAAGTGGTTTTTCGGGACCAACCACTGTCCAATCAATCTGATTATCCAAGGCAAATTCGATTAGACCATCGAAATCCAACTCTTCGATATCAACGGTTTGAACCCTGTCGATCATATTCATCATTGGATTGCCTGGTGCTACAAAAACTTCTCGATTGAAATTTTTAGCTAAACTTTGTGCCATCGCATATTCGCGACCGCCTGAACCAATCAATAACCATTTTTCCATCTTCTTCGTAACCTCACTCTAGTGTTTGAAATGACGGTTGCCACTAAATACAAGGGCAATGCCTAATTCGTCAGCTTTATCAATTGAATCTTGATCACGGATACTTCCACCTGGTTCAACGATTGCTGTGATACCGTGTTTAGCGGCGAATTCCACACAGTCATCCATTGGGAAGTATGCGTCTGAACCTAATACCGCGTTTGCGTAATCTGACTTAGTTTCAGCCTTCTTGATAGCAATCTTAGTTGAGTCGATACGGTTTGGTTGACCCGAACCAACCCCTAAAGTTTGATGGTCAGAGGTAACAACAATCGCATTACTTTTAACGTGTTTAACGACGTTTTGGGCGAATGCTAAAGCCTTCATTTGTTTTTCAGTTGGTTGTTTCTTTGAAACGACCTTGTATTCAGTTGGTTCTTCATGAAGTAGGTCACGTTCTTGAACTAACATCCCACCTAGGACAGAAACTAGATCTTCCTTGTCTGGGTTAATCTTGTCGAAGTCAACAGTTAGTAGGCGGATGTTTTTCTTCTTAGCTAATACGTCGTAAGCTTCATCGGTGAATGATGGAGCGATTACGATTTCCAAGAAGATAGCGTGCATCTTTTCGGCAGTTGCTAAGTCAACTTCACGGTTTAGGGCGATGATTCCACCAAAGATTGAAGTTGAATCTGATTCGTAAGCTAGGTTCCATGCAGTTAATAAGTCGTCTGCAGTACCGATACCACATGGATTCATGTGTTTTAATGCCACAACAGTAGCTTGATCTGGAAATTCTGCGACGATACGAAGTGCAGCGTCGGCATCCCTTACGTTGTTGTATGATAGCTTCTTACCATGTAATTGTTTGGCATTAGCTAATGAGTATGTTTCAGGAATTGGTTCCTTGTAGTATGCAGCCTTTTGGTGACTATTTTCACCGTAACGCATTGCTTCTACCTTTTCATATGTGAAAGTTAGCTTTTCTGGGAATTCTTCTTTGGTTAGGTAGTTGGCGATTAATGCGTCGTAAGCTGCAGTATGTCTAAAGACCTTCGCTGCCAAACCGCTTCTGTATTCAGCGTCAATTTCGTTAGCGTCGTATCTAGAGATGTAGTCGTCGTAGTCTGCTACATCGGTAATTACGATTACGTCTTGGCTGTTTTTAGCAGCGGCTCTTAGCATTGAAGGACCACCGATATCAATATTTTCAATTGCATCGGCATATGTAACGTCCGGCTTTTCAATGGTTTCTTTAAATGGGTATAGGTTGACACAAACTAGATCGATTAGACCAATGTTTTGTTCCTTTAGTTGTTGCATGTGTTCTTCATTGTCGCGACGAGCAAGAATCCCAGCATGAATGCGTGGATGTAATGTCTTCACACGACCGTCTAACATTTCAGAGAAATTAGTAATTTCTTCAACGGCAATCGCGTCGACACCGTTGTCTAATAAAGTCTTCAATGTTCCACCGGTTGAGACAATATCGTAATCACGTTGTTCTAGTTGCTTGGCAAATTCAACAATTCCATTCTTATCTGAGACACTTAACAATGCTAACTTCTTCAATTTAAATAACTCCCTTTTCAATTAATTGTAAAATCGTGCGTGGGTACAACTGATGTTCAACATCATGAATTCGATTTTCCAAATCCGCTAACGAATCACCTTCTTTTCTAAAAACTTCCTCTTGAGCAATAATCTGACCGGAGTCGATCCCCGAATCCACAAAGTGAATTGTGACTCCTGTCTTATCAACTCCAGCGTTGTAGGCATCTAAGATGCCCTGTTTGCCGGGAAAACTCGGCAAAAGCGCTGGATGAATGTTGATAATCTTGTTGGGATAGGCGTTTAGTAACGTTTCCCCAACGATTCTCATGTAGCCGGCCAAGATAATAACTTGGACACCTTTTTTCTTGAGTTCTTCTAGAATGCGACCCTCACGAATCGCTCTTTTTTCACCCTTATGCAGTTCCGCAATCAAGACTTCAACGTTCTTTCTTTCGGCTCTTTGCACCACAAACGCATCATGGTGATCACATACCAACAATTTAATATCGATGGGTAGGTCCGCTTCAGCAATCGCGTCAAAGTTAGTTCCGTTTCCCGATGCAAAAATTGCAACGGGGAGTTTATCTGATTTCAACTGCTTGTTGCTCACGTTTTACCACCTCACCAATCTCAAAATATTCTAGGCCATTATCGGAAAGGTAATTTGTCACTGCTTGAACGTATTCTTCTGGAGCGACTAACACCATGCCGATTCCTTGGTTAAACACAAGATCCATGTCGCTTTGATCCAAGTTACCCCAGTCTTGTAGGCACTTGAAGATGTTCGGCACCGTCCATGATGAACGGTCAATCTTAGCGGTTAAGTCGTTTGGAATTACTCTTGATAGGTTATCGGCAATTCCACCACCGGTGATGTTGGCAATCGCATGAATCGCACCGGATTCGACGATGCCCTTAACGTAGTGGTAGTACAAACGTGTTGGGGTTAGTAGTTCGTCAATTAATGGTTGTGATAATCCTTGGTATGTGGCGTTTAAATCAATTTCCGCATCCTTGATAATCTTTCGAACTAGTGAGTAACCATTGGAATGAATTCCGGATGATTTCAAACCAATTAGTTTGTCACCCTCCTTAACGTTTTGCGCCCCCAGTAAACGTTTCTTGTCGGCAATTCCAACCGCAAAACCACTTAAGTCGTAGTCGTCTTGCTTGTAGATGCCGGGCATTTCGGCCATTTCACCACCAATTAATGAAAGACCAGCTTGCTTACATCCCATCACAACACCTGAAACGATTTCCTTTACTTCTTCTGGAAGTAACTTACCAATTCCGATGTAGTCTAAAAAGAATAGTGGTTTAGCACCTTGCGCTAGGATGTCATTGGCACACATTGCAACCAAGTCGATTCCGATTGTGGTATGACGTTTAGCCTGAATGGCCAACATCAATTTAGTTCCGACACCATCGGTCCCAGAAATTAGAACCGGATCGTCGTATTTCGCAAAATGAGATTGAAGTGAATACATTGCGCCGAATCCACCCAGACCGTCGACAACGCTTTGGTCATAAGTAGAAGCGACCATATCTTTGATTGAATTTACCGCTTTTTCGCCGCTTTCAACATCGACACCAGCTTCTTTATATTGGTTAGCCATTCACTTCATCCTCCTCGTATAGGTGTAATCTCTTTGCTTCTGCATCATATGTTGCTTGGTAGTCATACAAAGGCGTTGGGTACTTACCATCGAAGTAAGCTGTACATAGACCGTGGTATTGATTGTCACAATCTAAATCGATTGCTTCAATTAAACCTTCAACACTTAGGTACTTCAATGAGTCCGCTTCGATGATGTCCTTGATTTCTTCAACACTGTGGTTAGCACCAATTAGTTCACTTGGTTTTTGAATATCAATTCCGTAGAAACATGGGTACTTTAAATCAGGTGAAGCAATTCTGACGTGGACTGATTTAGCACCAGCATCCTTTAGCATTTTGACGATAAAACGACTGGTGGTTCCGCGAACGATTGAGTCATCAACTAAGATGACGTCCTTGTCCTTGATGACTGATTTCACCACGGATAGTTTCATTGAAACCCCACGTTCACGTCGTTCTTGCGTTGGTTCGATAAATGTTCTGGCAACGTATTGGTTCTTAATCAATCCCATTTCGTATGGAATGCCACTTTCAATCGCATATCCCATTGCTGCTGATAGTGATGAGTTAGGAACACCAATCACGACATCAGCCTTAGTTGGGTTTTCACGAGCGACTAAAGCCCCCATGCGTTTTCTAGCTTCATGAACTGATACTCCATGGATAACTGAATCGGGACGAGCGAAGTAGACATATTCCATTGAACAAATGGTTAATTCGGTATCTTCGGTGAAGTGGTCAATCTTGATACCAGAATCATCGACAATGACCAATTCTCCCGGTTGAACATCCCTTACATATTCGGCTTGGACCTGATCCAATGCACAAGTTTCACTACAGATAACCACGGCACCGTCTTTTCTTCTTCCGACAACTAATGGGCGTAATCCGTTGGGGTCACATACTGCATACATTGCGTCAGGACTAAGTAGGACGTAGGCAAAGCCACCGTGCATTTGGTTGGCAGCTTCTTTGATACGACCTAGGAAGGTGTCTTGGTTACTGATTTCAATTAAGTCACCGAAGATTTCACTATCGGAATCGGATTGGAAGATGGTTCCAGTTTTTCTAAGCATTTCTTTTAGAGTGTCGGCATTAGTTAGGTTTCCGTTGTGCGATAGCGCGAAATGAGTTTCGGTGTTTTCAAACATAAATGGTTGCACATTGTTGATGGTATGGCTTCCAGCTGTTGCGTAACGAATGTGCCCTAGTGCAGCATTCCCATGTAGTCGATCAAAGGCATGCGGGTCATCAAAAATAGCTCCAAGTAAACCTTGTCCGCGATATCGGTTTAGTCGTTTGTTAGCATCAATGGCAAGAATTCCAGCACCTTCTTGACCACGATGTTGTAAAGCGTGGAGACCACTGTAAGCGACCTTAGCAGCTGGACCTTCAACGCCCCAGACACCAAAGACACCACATTCATCGTTTAAGCTTTTGACTTCATTTGGCATGATAAACTTTCCTTCCAGATGGTTTTTAGAGCAGTCACGTCATCAACGTATTGACCATCTTGTAGTTGTAAGTTGATTTGTTGGCTGTCGTCAGTTGCACCAATCAAGTGGGCTTTCTTACCAGCTAGCTTTTCAAAGGCAGCTTGGTCTTCTTGGCTAACTGATACGACGTATCTTGATTGAGTTTCTGAGAATAATTGTGCTTTAGTAATATCGATTTCACCCTTTAAACCAAGGTTGTGTTCGAATAATGACTCAAGGATTGAAACGATAATGCCACCTTCACTAACATCGTGAGCAGATTCGATTAGGTGGTTGTGAATTAAATCTAGGATTAAGTGTTGGTTGCTAAATTCTTCTTCTAAGTCAAAGTGGATTTTTCCTGAGATTTGACCTTCTAGGTGTTTTTGAATTTCTGAACCGGCAAAGTCATCGTTAGTGTCTCCGATAACGTAAACCAATTCGCCCTCTGCCTTGATATCTGATTGAGTAATGTATTGGTTATCTTCGATTAGACCAACCATTCCAATCATTGGAGTTGGGTAAATCGCTTCGTTGTCAGTTTCGTTGTATAGTGAAACGTTTCCGGCAATGACTGGTGTATCAAATTTTTCACAGGCCTTTGAAATTCCTTCAACTGATTGATCCATTTCGAAGTAACTTTCTGAATCGTCAGGGTTACCGAAGTTCAAACAGTCGGTAATTCCGATTGGTACTGCACCGCTTGCGACGATGTTTCTAGCTGCTTCTGATACGGAAATTTGACCACCTAGTTTTGGATCTAAGTAAATGTATCGACCATTGGCATCAGTAGTCATGGCAAGTGACTTGTTAGTGCCACGCACACGAATTACTCCTGAGTCACTACCGGGTTGAACAACGGTGTTGGCTTGAACACGGCAGTCGTATTGGCGGTAAACGGACTCTTTAGAAGCAATGGTAGGTTGACCGATAATTGTCTTCACCATGTCGTTTACATCATTAATAACTGGTGTTTTGGCTTCGTCGACTTTCTTCAAACGGTCTGGTTTTACAACATCGTGTTGGTATTCAGGAACGTCGTTAACCAAGCTTGAAGTTGGAATGTCACAAACCAGTTCACCGTGTTGGTATAAACGGTATTGTTTGTCGTCGTTAACGTGACCAATTACGACAGCGTCTAGATGATGTTTTTCAAACACTTCTAAAACTTTGTCTTCATGGCCTGACTTAACACATAGCAACATTCTTTCTTGAGATTCTGAAAGCATGATTTCATATGGAGTCATACCGATTTCTCTTTGTGGAACTAAATCTAAATCTAAATCGACTCCACTGTTAGCCTTGTCTGCCATTTCAGCTGATGAGGATACTAATCCAGCGGCACCCATGTCCTGAATTCCGACTAGGATATCCTTGTGGTTGTGAGTAACTTCTAGACAAGCGTCAACAAGTAGTTTTTCCATGAATGGATCACCAACTTGAACGGCTGAACGGTCTGATTCTTCATCGGTACTGAATTGACTTGATGCAAAAGTCGCACCGTTAATTCCGTCACGTCCGGTCTTGGCTCCAACGTAGATGATTGAGTTGCCCGCACCTGAGGCACGTCCAGCTTCGATGTCTGCTTGATCCATCAAACCGACACACATAACATTTACCAATGGGTTTCCGTCGTAGCATGGGTCAAAACTAATTTCACCACCGACTGTCGGCACCCCGATACAGTTACCGTAACCGGCGATTCCGGCTACAACCTTATCCAATAGGAAACGATTCTTGTCATTAGTTAGTTCACCGAAACGAAGACTATCGAGCGAAGCAACAGGTTTGGCACCCATTGAGAAGATGTCTCTGATGATTCCACCGACACCGGTAGCAGCACCTTCGTAAGGTTCAACGTAACTTGGGTGGTTGTGACTTTCGGCTTTGAATACGACCGCTTGGCCATCACCGATGTCTAGAACCCCGGCACCTTCACCAGGTCCTTGTAGGACACGAGAACCATCCGACCAGAACTTTCTAAGCACTGGCTTTGAGTTCTTGTATGAACAGTGTTCGCTCCACATTCCTGAGTACAAACCAGTTTCGGTGTAGTTAGGTAAGCGGTGCAAAATGTCATTTGAGATTAATTTATATTCAAAATCAGTCAAACCCCAGTCTTGATAAATCTTTTGATCTTTAATGTCTTGGGGTGTAATTGTCTTTGGCTTTTCCATCTTGTTAGCTCCTAACGTGATTTAATAATGACTTGAACAGCTTCAAGCCGTCGGTTCCACCTAAAATACTTTCAACGGCACGTTCTGGATGAGGCATCATCCCTAAAACATTGCCTTGTTCGTTCACGACACCTGCGATATTGTCGGAACTACCGTTGGGATTATCTTCATAAGTGAAGACGATTTGATTGTTAGCCTTTAATTGGGCTAAGGTTTCGTCGTCACAGTAGTAGTTACCTTCACCGTGAGCGATTGGAATATCGATGACTTCTGATTCTTCGTATTGGTCGGTAAACATTGTGTCGTTATTTTGCACGCGTAGTTTTGACCAATCAGAGATGAATTCCATGCTGGTGTTGTGTTGAAGTGAGCCCGGTAATAGGTTAGCTTCTGTTAGGATTTGGAAACCATTGCAGACACCCAATACTGGTTTGCCTTCAGCGGCCATTTCTTTAACTGATTCCATAACCGGTGCAAAACGAGCAACTGCGCCACTCCTTAAGTAATCACCGTATGAGAAACCTCCGGGGATTAAGACACCATCGTATCCATCTAGGTTGGTAGCATCTGAAGTAACTAGGTCAACGTCTTCATTTAGTGAGTCGCGCACTGCATAATACATATCCATGTCACAGTTGGAGCCGGGAAAACTAATTACTGCAAATTTCATTTCGCCACTTCCTTTAGTTCAAATTCGCATGATTCCATGTTGTGGTTCACTAATAAATCTTTGGCAATGTCGTTAACTACCTTTGATGCTTCATCTTCGCTGTTGGCTTTGATGTTGACTTCAAAGTACTTACCTTGTTTGACTGAATCGACCTTGTCGTAACCCAAACGTTGTAAGGCGTTCAATACTGCTTCACCTTGAGGATCTAAAATTGATGCTTTGTGATGGACATAAATTTGTGCTAAATACATGTTTTCTTCCTCCCTAAATGGCTGCTCGTAAACGATTTAGAATTTCTAGGTAACCTGGCATCATGTCGCCGGCTTCTTTTCTAAAGACATCCTTGTCTAGTGATTCATTAGTGTCTTTATCTAATAAACGACATGAATCAGGTGAGATTTCATCAGCTAGGATGATTTCACCGTCTTCGTTAATCCCAAATTCAAGTTTGAAATCAACTAATGTAACGTTCATCTTGTCGAATAATTTCTTTAGGATTTGGTTCACCTTTAGACCGTCTTCTTCTAATTGAGTTAACTTGTCTGCTTGGATTAAATCCAAACCAATTGCATCAGACTTAGTAACGATAGGATCGTGTAAATCATTGTCTTTATAAAAAAATTCGACAACTGGTTCTTTCAATGTTTGAAGATAATCAGTGCCGAATCTTTTTTGGAAATGTCCGGCCGCAAAGTTTCTAATTACAACTTCCAGCGGAATCATTTCAACTTTTTTATTTAATTGATCTGTTTCGTTAACACGTTCAATAAAGTGCGTAGCAACACCATTTTCGTTTAGGTATGTGAAAATCATACTTGAAATTTCGTTGTTAACCGCACCCTTGTTTTCGATTAATTCATTACGCAAACCATCCCCCGCAGTGGTGTGGTCTGTGTAGTGCACACGCAATACACTTGAGTCATCGGTGGTGTAAAGTTCTTTAGTCTTACCTGATGCAACTAATGTAGTCATTTTAATTCTCCTCATCTAAATAATTTAACGTCTTGCAATAATTGATCGATTGATGAACCGGTCACGGTGATGTGACCCATTTTTCTTTGATGCTTAATTTTAGCCTTACCATAATCATGGAAATTCCAGTTTGGATGGTTAAACAACTCGTTTCGACCGAGTGTTAAATTGTCACCCAATAGGTTCACCATAACGGCGTTATCAATTAACTTGATATCTGGTAAGGATAGATTACAAATACTTAAAATATGTGCTTTAAATTGAGAAACGTTGCAGGCCTCAATGGTGTAGTGGCCCGAATTATGTGGTCTTGGTGCTAGCTCGTTAACCAATAGTCTGCCATCTTCCATCAAGAAGAATTCGATTCCTAAAACACCGACTAGTTTCATTTCTGAGGCGATGTTTTCAGCAATCTGTTCGGCGTTCTTATGAACACTTTCGTCGATTCTGGCTGGCACGATGCTAGTGTGTAAGATGTGGTCCTTATGAATATTTTCGCTAAGTGGGAAGACAATCACCTTGCCGGAAACATCTCGGTCTACCATTATGGAAACTTCCTGTACAAAAGGCTGCTTTCTTTCGTAGATCCACTCAATGCCGTCCAAGTGTTTAATGGCTTCCTTTAGGTCATCTTCATTATTAATATCGAATTGACCATGACCATCATATCCACCCTCAGCGGTTTTTAAAATCGCAGGAGTAGAGATTTTTTGGTACGCCTTCAATAAATCATCGGCGTTATTTACTGGCGAGTAGTCAGTAACAGGTGCTCCAATGCTTTGTAAAAAGCCTTTTTCCTTGTTTCGGTTGCTAGTGATTTCTAGTTCACTAATTGGCTGCGGGATATATGTAGTATCCGAAACCTTTTTAATTGCTTTTTGATCGACGTTTTCAAACTCATAGGTTAAAACATCTGACTTTTCAGCTAGCTTCTTCATAGCTGATTCGTCATCGTAGTCGGCGATAATTTGAAAGTCAGCAACTTGAGCTGCTGGAGCGTCAGGTGTTGGATCTAAGACCCCAACCTTGTAGCCCATTTCCTTGGCAACTAGCGCCATCATCTGGCCTAGTTGACCACCACCCAAAATTCCGATGGTAGCTGGTGGCAAAATTGGCTTAGTGTAATTGTTCATTACTATCAATTGCCTCCTTTGTTTGTCTTTCTCGGAAGTCATCTAGGCTTTGTGCGATTTTATCATCGCTGATTGCTAGAATCTGAGCTGCTAACAATGCAGCGTTCTTAGCACCAGCATCACCAATTGCGACGGTCGCAACTGGTACTCCTGAAGGCATTTGAACGATTGATAGTAGTGAATCGACCCCGTTTAAGGTGCTGGTCTTAACCGGAATTCCGATGACCGGTAAGGTTGTATTTGCCGCTAACATCCCTGGCAAATGTGCTGCTCCACCAGCCGCAGCAATAATCACCTTGTATTGTTCGTATTTTGCTGAACGGCCAAAAGCTTGTAATTCGTTTGGCATCCGATGAGCTGAGATGATTTTAGTGTTATAACTAATTTCCAAACTATCTAAAGTATCAATAGTTCCCTGTATTTTAGGGAAGTCAGAGATAGAACCCATTACAACTGCTACATCCATTTTTTAAAGTCTCCCCTCTAAATGGTTAAATTCATCATAACAATCGGTTTAACATTCGTCAACTAAAAAACGAACAATATTTTAAAATAATATATTATAGTTCGTGAAAAATTAGAATGTTGGCACAAAAAAAGACCAACTTAGCAAAAGTTGGCCATTTTTAACTATTTAAATTCTGGAAATGTCTTGTAAATCATTTTGTACATGCGAGATTGATCGTAGGCATTAAATCTGTCGTGCAATGAAACGATAATCACACGGTTCTTGTTTGGCAATTGACTAGTACTTACCAGACAGTTACCTGCCAATGGTGTGTATCCGGTCTTTAGACCATCCACGTGTAATGCTGCATCGTATCTTAACCCACCCGCTAATAGTTCATTAGCATTCTTTAGGGTTTGACCACTTTGGTGGTAACGATACATCTTGGCATCGTTGACGATTGCTGGATATAACTTCAATAGGTGTGAAGCAATCACAGCTAACGCTTTAGCAGATACGCGGTTATAGTCATAGTGTGAACCATAACGAATGTAGTATGGATATAAATCGGAATTTTCCAAACCAGATGAAGAAACGAAGCGTGCTTGAGAAGCAATGCCCCATGCCTTCACTTGGCTGTTCATCTTCTTGATAAACTTGTTATTAGTTCCAGATACCCATTGACCAAGCGCGATGGTTGCACTGTTAGATGAGGCAATCAATGACGCCTTGTATAAGTTTCTAACGGTGTACTTCTTGTTAGCCTTTAATACGTAGCTACCTAGAGAATGGTGTCTACTCATTCTTGCCAAACTAGGTGAGATTTTAACCTTTTGGTTCCATCCATTTTTGGTAGTTTGTGCCTTTTGAATCGCTAAGTATAATGTCATAATCTTAGCGGTCGAAGCAACGGCACGTTTGGATGTGGCATTCTTTTGGTAATAAACCTGATTAGTATCCATGTTCATGACATAAGTAGCACTACTTGTCTTGTTGTACTTATTCATGGTTTTAGTGTAATTACTGTTGGCATCGGCACTTGCACTCACAGTAACAAATGATGATCCAAGCATAAAGATAGCTAAAAAAGCTACCATCATGTTTTTGATTTTGCTCATTAAAATTTATCCCCCTTAACGAAATCAATAGCTATATATTACAACGTTTCGGCGAGATTTTAGTTTACAAATTATTACATTTATATTATGAATATTAAAAAAGAGACCTAATGATTAGGTCTCTTTTCTTTATTGTTATTTGATTGCTGATCTAACAGCGTCTTTTTCTGATTCAACCAATTCAACGGTACTTGTGATTGCTCTAGTATCCATCTTGATTTCACGGGTTAAACCTGGAGTGTCTAGTTTTGGTTCAAAGAATGCTTTGAATTCGTCTAGACGAGTTCTGGTATGGAAGATGTTTGCGATAACTGTAATAAATGTAGCGAATTCCATGTCACCACCAACAGTATCTTCTAGCCATTGCCATTCGTTTCTGATCCAGTCCCATGCGAATTGTTGACCAGCTGGGTTTCTCAATACACCTGAGAACCAAGCACGTAAGTCTTGAGGTTTTACAACGCTACTGTCTTCAAAGTTAGCAACTAACTTACCTAGTAGCTTAGCATCCTTTGTAAGAGTTACCGCAGCGCAGATATCTTGCTTATAACTTGGGTCAGTTGATTGTTTGTATTCTTCAACCAATGAATCGAATTCTTCAGCGTTTGAGTAGTTCTTCATTTCATTAGCTAAGATGTATACACGGGTGTCAGCAGGTAATGATAACAAGTTTGTTTGATGATCTTGGAAGATTGCGTGAGCAGCTTCGGCGAAGTCCTTGTTATCATCGTATAGTGCAGCACCTAAGATGTATGGACGAGTCAACTTATCGTTGTTACTTTCGCCATCGACACTTACTAGACCTAAACGTTCTAGTTGTTTGTCACTTAGTTGTCTGAATAGGTTCTTCAAATTATCTTCGTCTTCAGTTCCTGGTTCCACGAACTTCTTCAAGTTGTTGGCTAGTGTGTAAACGGAGTCGTTAATCACATTAGATTCACTATCAGCAGATTGTTTTAATACCGGAACAACGTCAGCGTATGATACTTGTTTTGCTTCGGCTAATAAACGAAGGTCTTGTAATAGTTGCATCTTATCGATTGGAGATAGGTTATCTGCATCGTTTAAGATATCTTCTTGTAATGTGTCATCGTATTTAACGATAAAGTGTGAGTTGTTACCAACATTTACTCTAAATGGTTTGCCATTTAGTTTACGTAATTCTTGATAGTCACCTAAATCGACAGTTTCTTCACTAAAGATGTCAGGAGCTTGGTCATAATTTGCGTTTAAAGGAATTTGCCAGCGACGGCCTTCATCCTTACCTTCACCGGTGAAGAATTGCTTTTGAGCTAACTTCAAACGGTTGTCTTCAACGTATGCGTTCACAACTGGGTAACCTGGTTGTTCTAGCCACGATTTCATAATCTTGCCTAGATCCATTCCAGCGGCCTTACCAAGCGCATCCCATAGGTCAGCACCGGCGGCGTTACCGTACTTGTGAGCAGCAAAGTAGTTCTTTAGACCTTCACGTAGTGCGTCGTCACCGATTAAGGCACGAACCATTACTAACATTCTGGCACCCTTGGCGTAAACGATGGCTCCATCAAATAAAGCATCGATTTCGGCTGGGTGATGAACTTCAACGTGAACTGATTGAACACCGTCAACGGCATCACGTTTTAATGCTGCAGGAACATCAGTAGTTTGGAATACTTCCCAAATGTTCCATGAAGGTTCGATTGCATCGATTGCAACGTATTCCATCATGTTGGCAAAACTTTCGTTCAACCATAGGTCATCCCACCATCTCATGGTTACTAAATCACCGAACCATTGGTGAGCTAATTCGTGGGCAATAACTGTAGCAACACGTTGTTTTACTTCAAATGAAGTGTTGTCAGGATCTAATAATAGGTATGCTTCACGATAAGTTACTAGTCCCCAGTTTTCCATCGCACCTGCTGAGAAGTCAGGTAGCGCTAATTGCCATGAATGTGGAAGTGGGTATGGAGTTTGATAAAAGTCTTCGAAGAATTCGATTGAGCGCTTAGCAATATCTAAGGCAAAGTCTAATTCTTTGGCATCGTGTGCTTTAGTACCGAAGACACCGACTTTAACACCACTCTTAGTTTCAGTCATCTTACTTTGCATGTCACCAAAGGCAAATGCAACTAGATAAGTAGACATTTTGACAGTTTCATCGAAATAATGAACACCGTTTTCAACTTTTACTTCTGGCATATTTGCTAAAGCAGATTCACCAGGTTGTTCGTCAAACTTAAGTGCTAGCTTAAACTTAGCCTTTGCCTCTGGTTCATCAATACATGGGAAAGCTTGTCTAGCAAAGTTGGTTTCAAATTGAGTTCCTACTAATTGTTTTTGTTCACCATTAACTTGGTAGTATGAAGGGTAAATCCCCATCATCGTATCAGTCAACTTGGCGGAGTATTCAATAGTTACGGCCACTTCACCGGTCTTACCTAAAGATACGTTAATTACTTCGTCGTCATTATCAACGTTAAAGTCAACGGGAGTTCCGTCTACTGAAACACTGGTAACATCAAAGTCTTTTTCGTGAATGCCGATTTCTGCTTCACTTGCATTACCGTAAATCGTGGTCTTTCCACTAAATTTCTTTTCACTACGGCTAACATCTAAATAGATATCGTAGTGATCTGGTTGAAATCGATTAAATAATCTGACTAATTCAGCCATTAATAACACTCCTTTTATCATCATTTTCTCATTATTTTTTAATTGTACGCTATCTAAATACAAAATGCCACAAATATATTGTAGTAGTAATAATTATCACATGCACATGTTAATACTTATATAATCTTCTTTAGCTTTTCTTTACAAAATTGAAAAAAACTTAACTTTATAAGTATAGAGAGTTTTAGATAAATAGTTTATTATTTTAATCATAAAATAATAAATCAGAGGGAAGCGGACATTTATGAAAAAAACATCTTTAAAAACAGCTTTACTTTTTTCTACTTTAGTATTTGGTACAGTTCAAGCCAATGCTCTAATTAACCAATCTAACAACTACTCAATTGTAGCTCACGCTGACAGTAGCAATGTTGATACTTCTACCACTAACATTGCAACAATCAAAGACAACACAATCAGAAAGATTTTATTAAGTTCTGTTAACAGTCAAGAACACACCAACTACTCCGATGCTAGCCAAATTACAAACGATGATTTAGCAAAACTAACTTCCATTAATTACAACGGTAATGGATCAGAAAAAGTTTCATCATTAGATAACTTCAACACTAGCATCCTACCAAATATTACTTCATTTTCTATTGATAATGTTGACGTCAGCGGCATCAAAGACCTAAGCCCATTTGTTCAATGGAACAAGCTATCAAGCGTTTCATTAAGTGGCGACAACATCACTAGTGAACAATTCTCTACATTAGGTAAATGGTCAGATGATTCATTGACCTACCTAGACTTATCACACAACAACATCAGTAACTTGGACTTCTTAAAGAACATTCAAATTCCAAACGTCCAATCAATCGATGTAAACCATAACCAAATCTCTGATTTTACACCGGTAGTTACTCAACAATGGAACAGTCTAACTGATCTAAACGCCGGTTTTAACAAGATTACCGACATCTCACCAATCGCTAAAGTTAACTGGCCAAGCCTACAAAATCTAATCGTTGAAAGCAACCAAATCTCTGACATTTCAGTAATTGCTTCAGCAAACTGGCCAAACCTACAAACATTGAATGCTGACAACAACAACATTTCAGACATCAATGCTTTTGCAACCACTAACTGGCACAACCTAAAAGTTATTTCAGCAGCTGGTAACAAGATTCAAAACGTTAACGCTTTAGCTGGTAAGGCTGGTAACTACAAGAACCTACAAACATTCATTGTTAACAACAACAACATTAACGACATTTCTTGGATGAGCGGTTTTAAATTCAACTCTGATTCACTTGCTACCGACCAAACAGTTAATGACACTCAAGTAGTTGTGAAACCAGAAAACGGTCAAAGTATTCTAGTTCCTGTAACCATTAAAGACGTTACCCTAACAGATGGTGTTAACTGGACATACCTAGCAGCTGACGACAACGCCGGTACTAACCTTGAAGCATCAAATATTTCAGATTCCAGCGCAACCATCATTGGAAACGACGGTCTTCCATTCAAACTTGTAAAACCAACTGAAGAAGGTCAAAACACCCAATCAAACGGTATTAAGGGCGTTAAGTTAAACTACACTGGCGCTAACACATCAACTGTATCATTTGACTTTGGTTCAAACTTTGGAATTAGCCAACCTGGTTACTTCGGTGGTAGATACACACTTAACGTTAACTGGGCAACTGCTAACAGTCAAAGCAAGACTGTTAAGGTAACAGTTAACTACGTTGATCAAGACGGTAAGAAAATCAGCGCACCTCAAACTCAGACAGTTAACTTTGTTGAAACTGGTAAGAAAGTCGACGCAACAGGTCAACAAATTTGGAACAACGACTGGAAAGCTTTAGGCGATAACAGTTACTCATTCTCAAGTCCTGAAGTTAAAGGCTACGAATTAGCAAACAATGCCCAATCAACTGTAAGCGGAAACGTAAACAACGACTCAAGTGACATCACTGAAAACGTTGTTTACAAGACTGTCGCTCCTAGTTCAAGTGCTGACAGTAACGCTTCAAAACCAGCTGATTCAAGCGCTCAATCTTCTGCTTCAAGCTCAGAAGCTAACAGCTCAAGTGCTCAATCTTCTGCTTCAAGTTCAGAAGCTAACAGCTCAAGTACTCAATCTTCTGCTCAAAGTTCAGAAGCTAATAGCTCAAGTGCTCAATCTTCTGCTTCAAGCTCAGAATCTAGCAGCTCAAGTGCTCAATCTTCTGCTTCAAGTTCAGAAGCTAACAGCTCAAGTGCTCAATCATCAGTAACTAACGAACACAGCAACAACGCAAGTAACCCAACTCAAAGTTCTAGCGTTGAAAGTTCAAGCGCTCAATCTTCTGCGGTAAGCAACAACGGTAACAATGCTGGTAAACCTACTTCAGAAAACAGTGCTACCCCTACTACACCAGCTACTACACCATCAACTGGTAACAACTCTGGTAAGCCAAACAAGGAAGTTACTATCAAGCATGTAGATCCAGCTGTTCCTGGTCACAAGAACAACGCTTCACACCCTGCTACTGAAAACAAAAATAAGTTACCTCAAACTGGTGACAAGACTGAACAAAACGTACTAGTTTCTCTTGGTGTCGTAGCCATTGCTACAGCACTAGGATTAGCAGCATTTGCTCTACGTCGTAAAAATAAATAGTTAATAATAAAAAAGACCTCGAAATAATTTCGAGGTCTTTTTGTTTAGAATATTTTATTAAGTCGTTTAACATCGTCAATCTTAAAGTGTTTATGTTGTCCGTCGACTAGTTTATTGCTCTTTTCGTCACGTTTTACCAAACTGTATTGAGATTGATCTTGAATAAATTCTTGAATAATTGCTTTTAACCATTTAGTACTCTTAGTTTGGGTAATGCGCATTTCGATTTCTTTTTGAATAACCTGAGTCGCAGCATTTAAATCACTTTGTGAACTAGTGATATCGTATGTATCATCACCGTAATCAAAATATTCGTTCATAAAATTGATGTATTGGGTTTCTAAACGTTTGCTTGGCCACCATGCCATCAAGATTGGTCGACGATCATGTTCTGTGGATTTTTCCCACTTTTGACCATTTCTTAGAATCATCTTTGGTCGATACCAGGTGTTAAACGTTAAATATCCATCTACAGTGGAGATGTTTTGTTTATCAATCTTGTAAAACGCATTGTTAACTGAATAATCGTTGCTAGGATTATACGGTGGTTTTACAATCCCTGAAGTTTCCGCCTTGGAATTAGAGATAGATAGAATCAATCCAATTCCAAATAAAGTCGCTACTACAACCGCGCATGTCGCAATCGACAGTAGTAATTTTTTTCGTAAGAAACTCAGCTGTCCTTTTTTCATTATAAGCACTCCTAGTTTCATATTATGATGTTAATTTTACCACAAAAGAGCTTTTTTCTTGCTTAATCCGCGGATAAATGAAATATTACTTAATATTGTTTTATTTTAGGAGATGTTTATATTGAAAGCAAAGATGTTGTTTAGAATCATCTTGTACATAATTGGACTGAATGTCTTAGCCCTTGGTACAACACTATTTGCTTGCGGAAAACTCGGGGTAAGTTCATTAGTCTCTGTTCCACAAACATTGTCATTTATTATTCACACCACACTGGGTCATGCCACGACCATTTTCTTCATCATCTTGGTATTAATCCAACTGATTATCGTTAGAAGATTTGAATTAAAAATCGTTCTACAATTGGTCCTAGCATTTGTGTTTGGCTGGCTGGTTGACTTCTACGGTTTAACTGTTGGTTTGAAACGCATCCCACTAAACGGATACGCGGAAAGAATTCCGGTCACCTTATTAGCCATTTTATGTACCGCACTAGGTATCTTTATGATGGTAAAGGCCGCTTTCGTGTTAATTCCGGCAGATGGCTTCGTTAACGTCATCAGTGAAAAACTACATAAACCTTTTGGCCAAATGAAGTTTTGTTTCGATGCATCAATGATCGTCATCACAATCATTTTAGGATTAGTATTCTTACATCACATTACTTCAATTGGGATTGGAACTGTTTTAGCAGTGCTATTCGTTGGTCAATTGATTAACCTATTTAATTACATTGTGGATAAGACTAAAAAAGCTTAGAGCGATTGCTCTAAGCTTTTTTTATTATTTAAATTTACGACGGTAATCTAAATATCTTGAAATAACAAACAATATTGCATATACAACAAAAACAATAACACTGCTGTCTCCGTGTAAACATAAATCTACATAAATAATTAAAATCACTATAAGTATTAATGTAATTATATTTCTAACGATGTAGCTTCTGACAGCTTTTTTTCGTTCACTTTCGTTACTATAATCATATTCACCTAGTCCAAATCGTTTAACTACGATTTCAATATATGTCAATGCAATTAAAACAGCTATTCCATCTGCAAAGATCATACCAATCGCGATATTGTCGATATTGGGAGTAGCATATAAATTGACTATTCCCAGTGATAAAAAAATCGAAACAAACAGAAAAATAATCAGGCCAAATGCCACCTTGTTTGCTGCTTCATATATTACCTTCTTGGTAAATTCATCAAATGGCTTATTAATTCCATAAAAATATTTAACTAGTCTTATGAACAAAGATTCATTCATATTCATTCACCTCATTTTTTAAATTGACGACAATACTGAGTATAGATTGCCACCAAAATACCAATAAAACAACCTATAAACGTTGGCCAAATACTTTCGGACATTCCCAAATATCTAAACCAAACCGAAATTGGATACATAGCAAGTGACAAAGTCACTACCGTCGTGAATATTCTACTGATAATAAATCTTTTACCATAAATCTTTCGTTCTTCTTCATTATCAAATTCATAGCGATCCAATTTATTTTTTTTAACGATTCTACCCATATATGCACTTGCAATGAAATACACAAAGGTGTCAGCAATGATTAAACCATTTACTACATTCATAGGACTGAACCAACTTATCAATACCATCAATGCATATGCTGACATAAGAAGATATACCATTAACCCAATGGCGATTTTATTTCCAGCGTCGTTAATAACATCCCTGGCAAACTCGTCAAACGGTTTGCTAATTCCATAAAAATATTTAACTAGTTTTATAAACAATGATTCTTTCATCGGCTATTCCACTCCTTCATTCCAAAATAAAGTATTTAAATCTGTTTTTAGTGCTTTGGCAATGTTGAAACATAGCTTCAAGCTCGGATTGTATTCGCCCTTTTCAATCAAACTTAACGTTTGGCGGGAGATACCAACAGATTTAGCCAAATCCTTTTGCTGCACATTTTCCTTTGTGCGTATTTCTCTAACACGATTTTCCAAAATAACTCCCTCAATCTTTCTGTTATTTTTGAATTTTCTTTTTTTGTCTAAAATATGTCGCCATACCAACAACAATTGAGAAAACTATAGAAATAATATTAAGTCTTGGATTTAAAAAAGCCGAAATAAAGGATACATCATCGCTCAATGCAATTCCGATAACCTCATATAATCTTGTAAACAACAAAAAAAGTATTCCGGAAATTATTCCTTGGCGTCTCGCTCTTCTTATTAAATCTTGATATGATAATTTATCATTTGCATCAACTAAATCAATTCTACTCATTTTAATCCTGTGAGTTAGATAAAATCCTACAAGCAGGATCAAAAAAAGATTAACCATTATTAAAATTGAGAATATATTAATTTTTAGATCATCGGGAAACGATGAAATAATGACGATAGACATTGCAAGAACTTCTATAAAGCTAAAAATAAAATAATACGCAAATGCATAAAATCCTGATTTATAAAGTTCTGCTTGTTGATATTCATCCATTTTAGATGGCAATCCAAATTCGTATTTAATGACTTTAAGTAATAGTTTTTTCACTAAAGTTCACTTCCTTTTTTTCGTTATAAAAGTAATATATATATTCCATATGTAAACTATATATTACATAGAATTAAAAAACAAGCAATTATTTCAAATAAAAAAGGCACCAATTTCTGGCGTCTTTTTGCGTATCTTATTTATGATATGGACTACCTTCGTTAATCATGAAGGCACGATAAATTTGTTCGGTTAGTACCAAACGCATCAATTGATGTGGCAAGGTAAAACGACCAAAGGAAATTTGGGTATCGGCACGTTTTAATACCTTTGGTGCTAGACCAAGGGATCCACCAATCACAAAAGTGATATCTGAATGACCATATGTGGCCAACTTATCGATTTCTTTAGCGAATTCTTCGGATGCACGTTCTTTTCCAAGAATGGCTAGTGCATATACATATTCCTTGTCAGCAATCTTGTCTAGGATTCTAGTTCCTTCCTTATCCATAACGTCTTGCATCTCTGATTCACTAAGGGATTCAGGAGCTTTCTCATCTGGGACTTCGATAATCCGAAACTTACAAAAACGTGATAAACGCTTGCTATACTCATCAATTCCGGCCTTAAAATATTTTTCTTTTAATTTTCCAACCACAACTAGTTTAATATTCATTTGTGAAATCTCCTTTTTGAGTTTTTGAACCACTATATTTAGTATGTGGAAATGTTGTTAACTACTACTAATATTGTCCACAGATTGTCAAGGATTTTCACGAGTTATCCACATCTGTGTATATGTCATTTTGACCCGTGTAACACTCAAGAAATACTGTCACACAGGCGTTTCACAATAATACATTTTCCGTGTAACTTTCTTTTCCACAATGTTATCCACAGAGTTATCCACATGAGGTGGAAAACTAAAAAATAGCGATAATTGTTGATTTTTCGGGCATATATATAGATCTAAAAAATTTTATTTTTTCTAGTTATACACCGAATGTATGTTTTTTTCTTTGTGAAAAGTTTTGGATTAAAATTTCACAAAGATTATTATACAAAATTAAGTAATCGTTCGTAAAATTTTATATAAAAAAAGCGTTGAATTTAATCAACGCTCTCATAAATAGCTGGTAGTTATTTAGTTGGTAGTTCGCCTTCCACAATTTGGTCTAACGTTGTCATAGAAGGGATAAAGAACATGTTACCGGTCACTGGATCAGAGAAATCTAACAAGCGGTCAGATTGTCCAAACATGTTTTCTAACATGCGCTTAGTAACCGTCCAATGTCTAGCATATCCAATGAAGTATGTTCCAGTCTTGCCTGAACTAGGATCTGAGAATGGGACATTCATTCTGACAATCTTGTGTTCCACACCGTCGTCGTTATCTTGAGATGCGACGTTGTGTGAGTTTTCTAGTTTTTCGTCATCTTCCAGTTCCAAGTCGGAGTATTTCTTTCTACCGATTGCCTTTTCTTGGTCTTCGGTCTTTAGTGCATTCCAAGCATCCATATTATGGATGTATTTTTGTGCGAATGCGTATGAACCATTTTCAAAGTCGGGATCTTCATCCCCAATGATGGCGTATCCTGAAGCCTTTTGAATTTCAGGGTTTTCAGTACCATCAACGAAACCAATAATGGCACGTCCTTCAAAGTATCTGAATCCCTTAGTTTCATCTTCAACGGTAGCAAAGTCGCGGTAGTAGTTTCTGATTTGACTGGCTACTTCATATACAACGGCTTCTGAATCAGCGCGAATGTGGATAAATAAATCGGCTGGGGTTGCTGGTGAAGTGTATTTAGGTCCCTTCACCGGTTTAAAATCTTCTAATTCTTGTGGTTTCTTAGCATCAGCGAATAAGTAGTCCCAAATCGAGTTTGAAAAACCAAAAGCAACCTTTAAATGTTCTTCTGGATATCTGATATTCATTGAGCGTAAAATCGCTTGTTCTCTAGATACTAGTTCTGCGATTTTCTCACGGTCATCGTCAGCGTTACTTCTATTAATAGTTAGAGTTGTAAATAATACATTTTTTCCCGCATCTTTATATACATCTTGTGCGTCTGTAGGATCGAATGGCATGGTAGTACCTTCTTTCGTTATTTATAATGATTATAAACTAATAATCAATCTTATTATAACCCTTTTTGACCCATCATGAACGATAAAATTTTTAAAAAATTATTAAAATCTTGAGCATATATTATCATAAGTTTTTATTTAGCATTACAATATTGGTGTATAAACATAAAAGGGGGATTATTCATGACCAAATTAACTACTGATGAAGGTCAACCATGGGCAGATAATAATCATTCACTAACTGCTGGAAACCGTGGCCCTGTTTTATTACAAGACTACCAATTAATTGAAAAATTAGCTCACTTTAACCGTGAACGTATCCCAGAAAGAGTTGTTCACGCTAAGGGTGCCGGTGCTAAGGGTGTCTTCACTCTTACCCGCGATATGAGCGACTACACCAAAGCCGACTTATTCAATGGTAAGGGTAAGCAAACACCACTTACTATTCGTTTCTCAGAAGTTGCTGGTGAATTAGGTTACCCTGATACCATCAGAGATGTGCGTGGTTTCGCAATGAAGTTCTACACAAATGAAGGAAACTACGACATCGTTGGTAACAACACACCTATCTTCTTTGTTAACGATCCTTTGAAGTTCCCAGACTTCATTCACTCACAAAAACGTGATCCTGCTACTCATCTTCGTTCAGAAGATATGCAATGGGACTTCTGGTCACACTCACCTGAATCACTTCACCAAGTTACCTATCTAATGGGTGACCGTGGTAACCCAGCTAGCTACGCTAACATGAACGGTTACGGTTCACACACATTCAAGTGGGTTAACGCCAAAGGAGAAGTATACTGGGTTAAGTACCACTTCATCTCAGAACAAGGTGTTAAGAACATGACCGAAGACCAAGCAGCCAAGGTTGCTTCTGAAAACACTGACTACTTAATTCAAGATTTATACGATCGCATTAAGAATGGTGACTATCCAAAGTGGAAAGTATGCGTTCAATTAATTCCTTACGAAGAAGGATTAAACTACAAGTACGACATCTTTGATGTTACCAAGACCGTTTCTCACAAGGACTACCCACTACAAGAAATCGGTGAATTCGTATTAAACGAAAATCCTGAAAACTACTTCAATGATGTTGAAGAAGCATCATTCTCTCCTGCAAACCTAGTTCCAGGAATCGAACCATCAATGGATAAACTATTACAAGGTCGTTTATTCGCATACAAAGACGCCGCTAGATACCGTTTAGGTGCCAACTACGAACACCTTCCTGTTAATAGTTCAAAGACTGAAGTTCACAACTACGCTCGTGATGGTTACATGTCACAAGGTCAAAATGGTGACGTTAACTACGAACCAAACCAATATGAAGATGCTCCACGCGAAGATCCTCATGCAAAGATTAAGCCATTTGCAGTTAAAGGCGAAGCCAACAGCTACAAGACCTATGACGAAGACCCTTACTCACAAGCGGGTGCCTTATACCACGTCTACTCAGACGATGAAAAAGACCGCTTAATTCAAGCTATCAAGAAGCACTTAGGTAGCGTTAAGAGCCATGACACAAAAGTACGTCAAACTAAGTTGTTCTATCGTGCAGATCATGACTATGGTAAGCGAGTTGCTGACGCTTTAGGCCTAAATATGGATGAAATCACTGAATAATTGATAAAAAATGCGCCGCTATGATTGCTGTCATGGCGGCGTTTTTCGTACTTTTATTTCAGTTTGTAACAATTAATAATATAACTGTAACCATGTAATAACGTTACTGATATATAACTCCGATATAGTATAAAACATCATAAGAAATCGAAAGAAAAAATTTTTAAGGTTTATATAAAGGAGTTATGTTTCTTGAATAACGTTACAAAATCTTTTATCAAATTCACAGTAATCGCATTTACATCACTATTAATTTTATTTGCAATCAACTTCGCTAAAAACGACGTTCACGCTGATGCTTCAGTTAACTGGCAACATGTTGCTGAAAAGCACCTAAGCAAAAAGAACATTGCCGCTAGACGTTGGATTTCATTCCACGAATCAACTAACAGATACTACGCAAGAAACGGTGTTTGTTACGGTAAGTTCCAATTAGATATCAGCTACCTACACGGTGACAAATCAAAGAAGAACCAAGAATTAACTGCCAACAGATATGTTGCTAGTCGTTACGGTTCATGGGTTAACGCCAAGAAATTCTGGCAAAGACACCACTGGTACTAAAATAAAAAAGCAGCCTAGCTAATCGCTAAGCTGTTTTTTTATTGTCTAAACATGATTGCTTTATTATCTCTTTGAAGGATTTCTTGGTATAACATGTGGGCGGATTCGATTGTTTGGTTAGCTAGGCGCCAATACTTACCTTCTAGGTTACTAACATCTTGTAATTCACTAAGATCAAGTTCAGTTCTTAGGATGTATTCCGCCGAAAAGTTATTGTTATCGATTACTAAATGATGACTACCGTCAATGTCGTAGTACGGATTACTTTCTAAAATATCAACGACATCTTGTAACAAAGCGTTGGCAGTTGGCTTTCTTCCGGCCCCTTGACCTAGAAAACCAAGTGGTCCGATGGTATCCCCAGTTAGTTGGACGTAGTTTAAGTTACCGTTAACGGTCGCAATAGTGTTATCAACCGGTAGTAATGTTGGTTCGATGGAAATCGCTAGTTTGTCTTGATTGTACAATCTAGCCTGCCCAATCAATTTGATATTCATATTACGACCCAAGAAGAAATCAACATCTTCCTTTAATAGGTTTCTTATACCGACTTTTTTGATTGCATCCCCCGGTTTAACAAGTGTATTAAACGCTAAATCAGTCGAAATGCATAACTTATTTTCAACATCATAACCGTCGATATCAGCTGTCGGATCAGCTTCAGCGTAACCTAAATCTTGTGCCTGCTTCAGTGCTTCGTCAAAACTGACGTGTTGGTTCACAATTGCATCGATAATGAAGTTACTGGTCCCATTTAGAATTCCACCGATTGATTGAACATCATCAATTCTAAGGACCCGTTTTAGATTTTGAATCCATGGAATTCCGCCGGCAACGCTGGGTTCAAATCGAAATGACACGTTGTTTTGTTTGGCCTCATAGATAAATTCTTCCATATATTTTGCCACGACCGCCTTATTGGCAGTGACCACATTTTTGCCCGCCTTAAAAGCATCCATAATCATCTCGTAGGCTGGATGAATGCCACCCAAGGTTTCGACAATGACCTTAATGTCATCATTATCCAAAATTGATTGATAATCATTCGTCTTGTTTTGTGTTGCGTCCACCTTTTCTTTTCTCACCCAGATGGATGCTACATTTAACTTTTCCTTTAGGCGCGGGCTTTTATCGATGATGTCTTTGACCCCACCACCGACTATTCCAAGTCCTAAAATTGCGATATTCAATCCGATCACATCTTTTCTTTTGTATGTATATAATAAACACTTGTTTTTTATTAATAAACAGATTATCATGTAATCAAATCTTTTTCAACCACACAGGAGGATATAAATTATGGAAAAATATACTAGTACAAGAGACAAAGATGTCGAAATTAGTTCTTTTGATGCGATTATCAAAGGATTTTCAGACGACGGCGGCTTATTCGTTCTACCAGATTTAGCCGATCATAATATTAATATCGATAAAGTTATCGACCAAAGTTACCAAGAAATTGCTTTCGATGTTGTTAAAACATTGCTACCTGATTTTTCAGATTTCCAAATCGCTAACAGCATCCATGAAGCATATGATGATGGTTTCGATGATTACGAAGTCACTCCTATCAAAGATGTCGATAATTTCTCAGTTCTAGAATTATTCCATGGTCCTACCTGTGCGTTCAAAGACGTCGGTCTTCAATTATTACCAAAATTAATGCAACAATGTCTCCCTGAAAACAAGCACGTGATGGTCTTAGCCGCTACCAGTGGTGACACTGGTACTGCTGCCCTTGCTGGTTTCAAAGATGTCGACAAGATGGGCGCAATGGTCTTCTACCCTCAAAACGGAGTCAGCATGGTCCAACAACAACAAATGCTAACTACTAAGGGTTACAACACCAAAGTAGCTGCTATCAATGGTAATTTTGATGACGCGCAAACTAACGTCAAAAAAATCTTTAACAACCAAGCGCTAAAAGAAAAACTAGGTGACGACAACTCACTATCAAGTGCCAACTCGATTAACATTGGCCGTTTGGTGCCACAAATCGTTTACTACTTTGACGCTTACAAGCAAATGGTAAAGAACGGCAAAATTAACGTCGGAGACGAAATTATCTTCACTGTCCCTACCGGAAACTTCGGTGACGTTTTAGCCGGTTACTACGCCAAACTATTAGGCCTACCAGTAAAGAAGCTAGTGATTGCATGTAACTCCAACAAAGTTCTTGCCGACTTCTTCGAAAATGGTGTCTATGACAGAAACCGTCCATTCTTTAAGACAATCGCACCAAGTATGGACATCCAAATCTCTAGTAACTTCGAACGTCTTTTGTACTACAAGAGCGGCGAAAAAGTCGACTACGTCAAATCATTAATGGATGATTTGGAACACGATGGTAAATACGAAGTCCTTCCTGAAATTCTAGAATCAATCAAAGAAGACTTCATCTGTGGCTACAGCGATGACGATGAAATCAAGGCATCCATCAAGGAAGTCTTTGAAAAATATCATTACCTAATGGATCCACATACCGCTTCCGGATACCGTGTTACACGTGAAACACAATCTAAGTATCCAGATACTCCTGTCGTAATGCTCAGTACAGCTAGTCCATACAAGTTTGTCGATGCGGTTGCCGATGCCATCATCGGCGAACATCGTCAAAGCCCAATTGAAACTAGTGATTTATTAGTTGAAAAGACTGGTATTGAAATGCCCAAACAACTAAGACAAATCTGGCATGATGAAGCTGTTGTCCCTGCCAAAATCAACCCTAACGAAATGGAAGACTTGGTAGTCGACACAATAAAGGATGTGTTTAAAAATGATAAAAGTAATAGTTCCCGCAACTAGTGCCAACATCGCGATGGGGTACGACTGTCTCGGTATGGCCGTCAACCTGTTTACAGCGGTCAAAATTGACGAAGCTAACAAATTTAGCATTACTGGTTGTGATGAAGCATTCCAAAATAAAGACAATCTGGTCTATCAAGGTTTCATCCAAGGATGTAAACATTTAAAACGAGAAGTTCCTACCATCTCAATCGATATTCAAAGTGAAATTCCGGAATCCCGCGGCTTAGGTAGTTCGTCCGCTTGTATCGTCGCTGGAATCATCGGTGCGTTTGAATACTTCAAAGAAGACGTCGATAAGGATGTCATCCTCCAAATCGCCACCGCCATGGAAGGTCATCCCGACAACGTCGCTCCCGCCATCTACGGTGGATTATGTATGGCCTTTGAAGATAGTAATGGTCACTACGACGTCATCAAGTACCCCGTAGATGATTCTTACTACTTCACTGCCGTCATCCCCGACTTCAAGGTCTCAACCAACGAAGCCAGAAAGATTGTTCCAAAGGAAGTCAAAACAACAACGGTAGCCCATCAACTATCACATTGTTTAGCGATGTTAAACGCCCTATCAACTGGTGACATCAAACAACTAGACGACGCCATCGATGACCGTTTGCATGAACCCTACCGTAAAAAACTAATCAACGGCTTTGACGAGGTCAAAAAAATCGTTGAAACAAACGATTCCGTCGTATATATCAGTGGAAGTGGATCGACACTAATAATCATTAGTAATTCAGCTGATAGACGTGATAAAATAATAGAAGCGTTGCAAAAACGATTCGAAAAATTCAGCATCAAAAATGTTGAAATTATGAACTAACGGTGGTGAGAACAATCAGTAAGTATTATATTGTCGATGACTCGCTTCTACCAGAAGCATTCGGGAAGGTCATTGAAGCAAGAAAAATGATTGATAACGGGGAAGTTAAAAACGTCAGTGAAGCCGTGAAAAAAGTCGGCATCAGTCGTGCTAGCTACTACAAGTACAAGGACTACGTTTACGAAGCCCAACAATCATCATGGCAACGAAAAGCCGTTATTTCATTTTTATTAAGTCATAAAAGTGGTATCTTATCCAAGGTTTTAAATTCCATTTCAAACCGTGATGCCAACATCTTAACAATCAACCAAAACATCCCCATCAATGATTCAGCCAGTGTCGTGATTTCACTGGACTTGAGTCAAATGGATGGCACAATCGATGAATTAATCGCAGATATCAGTGCAATTGATGGCACAAACAAGGTTAACCTAGTCGCTGTTGAGTAATTAGACACAAAATGTTAACATTCTGTCTAATACATAGAAAGGAAATTACAATGGATAAATTGCAATTTATGGATTACACTTTCATGTTTAATCCTGCCCATTCTACTTACACCAACAACGACGAAGGGTTAACCTTTTTTAATTTAGATGGTGAAGTCAGAATCAAGATTAGATTCAAAAATGAACGCCTAGTATTGCTACCACAATCAGGCGTTACCATTAAAAAAGTCGATGATAAGACATATAGAATCATCGCCAACGAATACCAACCCGTATAGGGCAAGGAGATTTAAATGAGAGAAGTTCAAATCAGACAGTATCATTTGAGATACGACGACGATAAAATCGACGGTTATTTCGACGAAAATAACGAAAGACTGGCATTCAACGCCGGAAGCGACTTATTACTAGTCGTTGATGTCGATAACGACCAATTAACGTTTCATCCAAATGGTGGCGAATACGTTTCAATCGAAGAAATCGATGCTACCCACTATGAACTAAAATCTGACTTTTAAAATAGGAGACTGCAATGCCTCAAATAACTTTTCATGATTACACCATTTTCTACCAAGACCATATGCTACCCTTCTTTGATCAAAAAAGAGACGCCATCTTATTTGTAAGATATTTGGCCGAAAACGATGGTGGCAAGGCTTACGATGATGCTCAACTAACCATTGAATACGATGATGGTATCGTATTTACACCGCTTTGGAACATCAAAATTAAGCAAACTAATGATAAAGAATTCATTTTAGACTTCAAAGGATAATAAAAAAGACTCAGCTATCGCTGAGTCTTTTTTTAGATTGTGCTTGTCTTTGTCTTGGTCATGTATGAGGCTGGTTGCTCTTTGGCTACCAAAGCAGCAACGTTTCTCATATGTTCCCCGAAAGTATCGATTAATTCTTGAATATGATTGTATTCAGGATGTTCAGATAGTCTCTTTAGTCTTGTGCAAATCACGCGACGTTCACGACTCTTAAAACATAGCTTTAATTGACGGCTAACGGTTAGCATCTTAGCTAAGCAATAAACGTTAACTGTCATTGGAGCTGAACCCATCATTTGATCATAGATGGCATCGATAATTTCTTGGTTAGTTTGGTTCTTTGGTACAAAGGTTCTCACCTTGTGCACTAAGCCCTTCTTTTTTTCCAAGACGTGGCCACCTTCATAGAACTGTTCGCCTAACGCCATGTAAGTGTGTTTCATTACATCAATGTTTTGCAAAAGTTTTGCCATGATTGTATCCACGTCTTCGTTCTTGTTACGGATGATTAAATCCATAAAAGAGTTCAAGAAGTATAACTTGTGTGGTAAATTGTCGATTATCTCGATTCGGTTATCTTCACCTAATTTAATTACACCTGCAGCCGCTAAGTCTAACAAACAGCTGTCTACTAAATAAGCACGTAGACGAACATTTTTTAGCATTACGCGGCTATCTTTGGACTTACTAGTAATTAAAAAATACATTTCAGCAGTTGTAAGTGCCATAATATAGCCTCCATGAGTAGAATAAAAGTATTCTAACACTTATTTGTCTTTTTTGTTACCATTTTTTCTTTCGACTTCGTTTCTAATCTTAATCGCTCGTTCAAAATTATTGGTGAACACACCTGCGACGTTACGTTTCATAATAAAACGTAATCGAAGATTGCCGTTAACGGTCCAGATGCGTTCAACGTCTTCAATATCTGGTTGGTAAAAACGAAGGTGTAATGCATCTAGGTTATTAGTAGCCATGAATTCCTTTGGATTGTCGATACGATTACCGGTCAAGAATGCAAATTTAGCATCATGGGTAATGGTTTGGGCAATCTTAATTGATGACAAGTTAAAAGACGAGTAAATGATTGGGTGAAGTAATTCGTATTCATCCACCATTTTAATAACGATTTCTTCAATGTTTTTGTAGTGAATCTTATTGGTCTTGAATTCTAAATTAACGTAAACGTCTCTGCCTTCGACTAATTCTAAGACCTCCTGTAGCTTTGGAATTGGTTCGTAATTAGACAATGAAAAACGTGATAATTCTTCATATGTATAATCCTTTACGTATCCTCTACCATCAGTTGTGCGATCAATTCGTTCATCATGAATCACGACGGGGACGTTGTCCTTGGTTAAATGAACATCAAATTCTAACCCTTCAATATGATTATGCAGTGCATAACGAAATCCTTGTAGCGAATTTTCTGGGTATAAATCTGGTACACCACGATGACCATAAATTACAGTTTTCATTTGAAAGCCCCCCTCATTTTTCTTTTCCCTAATCAATAATAATGCTATTTTTTTATTTTGCAACCAAAGTTTATTTAAATGTTACAATAAACTTATCTAAAGATAAGAGGTGTGCCATGATCTACGCAATTATCAGTTTCTCAGCCAGTTACATAATGTTTGTCTTTTGCCTATTTCAAGGCGTTTTAGACATGTCCGGCCAAATCAACGAATTACATAAAGCAGAACACTCTGCAAAAAAATACCATCCAATGAGAGCCGGACTATGGATGATTCCGCCACTAAAAATCATGCTGGAACGCAATCGTTTGAAAAAGATTTTGTTAAACGCTAAATCCGATACAGATATCAAAAAATTCAGAACGTTTTACAACGTTTCCAACCAATCGACTGCATGGGCCTACATCTCATTTGCCTGCATGCTAGACTCGATTGTTTCGATTAAAACACTATTCGACGCCTTTAGATGGCACCTATCAATTCCAGTCTTCATTCTTTTATCACTACTTATTATCATCGTAGGATATGCTCAGGTCATGTATCGCGTATCCGATGATCGGAAGGAAAAAATCGGAGCCAAAATTAATCGACTAAAAAAGCAATAATTGCGTGATGTCGTTTTGTTTTTATGCCATTTAACGTTATAATTTAAATATCACAACTCGCGGAGGAAATTATGATCATAAACGACAAAAAACTACATATGATTACCAAAGCTTTGGATAATTCACTTCGAATTAAGATTTTGTATTATTTAGAAGCCAACAATCAAAGTAATGTGTCCAACTTAATGAATTACTTTGAAACTTCCCAACCAAATATTTCTCGCCATTTGAAGATATTAGCGGACGCTAACCTAGTCTACAGCGAAAAGGATGGCCAGGAAAGAATCTATCAATTAAGTGATAACCACGTTTCTCAACTATTAGGAACTTTGAAAACCCATATTAATGATTAAGAAACATCATTCTTGACATATACCGAATTTAGATATATAACTATATTTGTTATATAACAGAATTCGGTATATTTTTTATTTGGAGGCAAACAATGAAAAAATTTAAAGTAGTCGGTCTAATTGCTTTTATCAGCATGTTCTTAGTAGTCCTTGCTGGTTGTTCTTCCACCAAGGCAAACGACCCCAAGAAAAGCATCAACGTTACTTCTTCAGTCAACTTCTACGGTGAAGTCGCTAAGAACGTATTGGGTAAATATGGTAAAGTAACATCCATCATCAACAACCCAAACATCGATCCTCATGATTTCAACCCTTCTAGTTCAGACGCCAAGAACGTTTATAAGGCTAACCTAGTAATTTACAACGGTCTAGGTTATGATTCATGGGCACAAAAACTTACCAGTAGTAACAACGATGTTGATTCAATCAACGTTGGTAGTCTAATGGGTAAAAAGACTGATGACAATCCACACATCTGGTACAACGTTGCCACAATGGAAAAACTAGCCAACACCCTAGCTGACAAGTTCGCTAAACTACAGCCAAAACATAAGAAGCAATTTGAAGCTAACGCTAAGGCATACATCGCAAAACTTAAGGTTTTAAACACTCAGCTTGAAGACATTAAGAAGAACAAGATGAGCAAACCCGTCGCAGTTTCAGAACCCGTTTTTGATTACTCACTAGCCAACATGGGCTACAAGGTATCAGACACTTCATTTGAAGAAGCAACTGAAAAGGACAACGATCCAAGTCCAAAATCAATTCGTTCACTTCAAGAAGATATCAAGAACCACAAGCTTTCATTCTTCGTTGTTAACAAGCAAGTTAACAGCAAGACCGTTAACAATTTAGTAAAACTAGCTAAGGAAAACAATCTACCAATCGTCTACGTGACTGAAACTAAGCCAAGTAATGAACCTAACTACATTTCATGGATGCAAAACCAATACAAAGAAATTCAATCAATCCAAAAAACTAAATAATTTGAAGTAAAAAACAGAAAATATTAGTATATAATGTAGTTAGAAATTATATTTGGATGAAGGAGTTTGAACCATTATGGCAATTGCACTAGTAAATGAAATGTTTAACGAATTTAACGATCCTGACTTAAGTTACAAGGATTCCAGAGATGGATACACTGAATGGTTTAAATTATCATTTCTAGTGGATGACGGTTACCACAAATTTGAAGATGGTAAGCGCAAATTCATTCCCAAATATGACGAGGAATTACAAGAAGTGATGAGTAACTTCTTGAACAAGTACCAAAAGGAATTCGAGTCATCATTCATCAACGAAAAGGAATTCGAAGTTCTAGATCGTACCAAGGAAATTGTGAAAGACTTAAAGCAAACCCTTGAAAAAGAATTCTTAATCGAAGACAAGATTAGCTTGTTTAGTATCGATTTAGTCGGTAGTTGGCAAGCATTCAAGAGTTCTGGTTCTTCCAAACTAGAACAACGTTTCTACAGTGACATCACTAACCACGTTGAAAAGAAACACCAAAAGTAATCAAAAAAGCAGCTAAGAAATATTTCTTAGCTGCTTTTTTCTATACTAATTCTGCATTATTTACATCAATAAATTGACCTTTACCATCAACGATGCGATAGTTCTTATCAACATACTTCAATAATCTAGCATCATGGGTAATGATGATAACTGTCTTGTTTTCACGGTGTGCCAATTCTTGTAGCATTTGCATCGACTTAACCGCAATGTTCCCATCCAAAGCTGCGGTTGGTTCATCCGCCAAGATGATATCTGGATTGGTGTATAGCGCACGCAAAATTGCGACACGTTGTTGTTGTCCACCAGATAATTCATCAGGATAGTTATTCATTAGGTCATCGATTTTGAGCGCTTGAGCCCACTTTGAGAATGTTTCCGTATCAATGTTTGCACTCTTCTTAACCTTATCGGCAAGTCTGAATTGATCAGATACCTTTAGGTAAGGCAATAGATTGTAGGCTTGAAGAATGAAACCGATGTGTTCCAGTCTAAACTTACTTTGTTCTTTTTTACTCATATTACCGTAGTCGCTACCGTCAATACTAATATCCCCGGATGTGGCTGAAAGAATGCCTCCCAAAATCTTCATGAAGGTACTCTTCCCTGAACCAGAAGGTCCGGTAATGGCAATCACTTCGCCTGAATCGGCGGTGAAATTGATATCTTCAAGAGCAGTAGTGGCGGCCATCTTGTCGCCAAAGACTTTGTTGACGTTAGTTAATTCAATTTTTCCCATTATGAACCTCCCATTGCTTTGGCTGGATCAATCTTTGCAACGGTGCGCATTGGAATTAATCCACCAATAATCGACATCACAATTACCATCACAGCAACCGCACCCATCAATGTAATATCGAAGGTCATTGGTACTGCTGCTGGCATTGAAATGGCAGTTAAGAAAGTTAATAATCCACTGATTGCCACTCCGACAATCGCTAGGATTAACGCGTTTGAAACCACGTTCATGGCTAAATATCCGTTTGATACCCCTTGCACCTTTAGCACAGCAAAATATGGAATCTTTTGCATGGTTAAGACGTACAAGAAGATTGAGATTACCACTAGAGTAATTAATAGTAGAAACGCAATCATGAATTCAAAGGTGCTGTTTTGAGCACTGTATCCAGGAATGTCTTGAATGAAGTCTTCGATATTCATGATTTGAGTTCCGGCGACCGCCTTTTTGACGTCGCTTCTATAAATCATGGCACTAATGGTATGGTTCACATCAGTTCCAAATTTTTCGGTTTGCACAGCATCATTAGTAGCGTAGATTACCGGTGCCACGTTTAATTGGTTGTTCTTAACGGTTCCGACAATCTTAAAGACGTGACCGTTTCTGCTAAACTTCACCTTTTCCCCGAGGTGATATCCGTCAGTTTCCAATAGGCTTTGGTCGACTACAACTTCATTATCCTTTGTCAATTTGTGGCCACTGACAATTTTTAAGTCGCGATAGATGAATTGGTTCTTATTCAAACCAATTACTTGTGATCCCACCTTGTTACCTTCAGAAACAGTTTGCACATTGGCACTCATTTGAGTGATGTCGGCGCGCTTGTCCGCACTGGCCTTCTTGGCTTGTTGTGCAGTAATGGTAGATTGATCCAATGAACCATTGGCATCAGAATTTAAAACAATTTTTTCAGCATTCCATGAATCGATTGCTTGACGATTAGCTTCGCTTAGACCGTTAGCTAATGCGGTTAAAATGAAAATCAAGTATGCAATCATCACGATTACCAAACAAATTAGACTATATCTAAACTTGCTCTTCTTAATTTCGCGAAGTGATAAAAACACGATTGTCCCTCCTAGTTAACTAAACCCTTATTAATTAGTTTTAACAAATCAGAAAAATCTGATAGCGCTTGTTTATCGTCGCCACCGCTCAATACGGTTCGAATAGTTTGATGAGCTGCTCGACTCGCCCATTTGTAAGTCAAAACGATTGTTTTTATATCCGTAATCTTTTGACCGTTGACCATCAAAATTAGTTTGTCATCAGGTAGATTGTTGTAATCATATTCGACATGCTTTAATTCGTATTGATTAAATAAAACGTATTGACGATAAAACTGTTCATAATCAGAATCTTCCAATTCATTGATAAAAGACTCAGTAGCCACATAAAAAGCATGAAGTGAATCAGTTGGTTCTGCCTTCAACTGTGCAAATACATCAAAATGAATTTCTCTTAAAACCCTCTTTAAAGCGTATTGATAACTATCATTAATATCATCGAAGTACTTGTAGAAAGAACCGCGCGCGATTGAACAATCTTTAATAATTCTCGCTACTTGTGCATCCATTAAACGATGATTTGAGAATTCGTTAATCAATGCAGTAAAAATTTGGTTTTGTTTGTCTTCATTTAAATTTAAAAAAGTTTGTGTAGGCATTTGTAACTACTCCTTTTTTATGGTGACATTGTGTCATTTTTGAATATCTTACTTTTATAGTGACACGGTGTCAACTAATTAGCATAAAAAGAACACTGAAAAATTTCAGTGTCCTTTTTATTCTTACTTGTTGATCTTTCGTACGGCAGCTTGTGCAGCTTCGTTCATGATGTTCCAAGGACGATCAAATCCTGGTTGGAAGAAGAAGTCAGCATAAGCTAAGTCGTATACAGTTGCATGTTGTTGAATTGCAAATGAGATAGTGTTGATGTTTGCAGTGACATCTCTAGTTGACATGATTTGGCCACCTAAGATACGACCATCAGTTGGGTCAAAAGTAATCTTGAAGTAAACCTTAGCATTTCCAGCTTCTTCTGATACGAATGGAGGAACTGCCCAGTCTTCAATTAGTACTGATTCAGCACCCTTAACACCACATTTTTCTTGAGTATCTTGCTTAACACCAGTTGAAGCGAAGTGGTAATTGAATACTGAAAGTGCTGATGAACCTGAAACAGCAGTCATCTTTAATTCTCTTCCAGCAGCATTAGCAGCAGCAGTACGTCCTTGACGACGAGCGTTTGATGCTAATGCAATTGATGATAATTCACCAGTTGGTGCGTATGGAACCTTAGTTGCGTCACCAACAGCGTAAATATCTTTAACACTAGTTTCTTGATGTTCGTCAATCTTGATACGGCCACGTTCGTCTAAGTCTAATAGACCATCTACTAATGAAGTATTTGGAATAACACCGGCAGTTTCTACAACTAATTCAGCATCAAAAGTACCTTGATCAGTCTTAACGCTTGAAACCTTACCGTCTTTTCCAACAAATTCAGAAACGTTTACGCTACCAACAAAGTTAACGCCGTTTTCCTTGAATTCTTGAGTTAGTTTTTCAGTGAATTCTGAATCTAGGTAGTTACCTAATAGACGAGGGTTATGGTCTACGATAGTAACTTCCTTACCTGCTTTAGCAAAAGCTTCAGCAGCTTCGATTCCAATGTAACCTGAACCGATAACAAAAACATGTTTTAGGTCAGGATCTACCATCTTTTGTTTTAGTTTGATTGCCCAGTCACGGCCACGCATTGCGTATAGGTTTTCTAAATCCTTACCAGGAACGTCTAAACGACGAGGAGTAGCACCAATAGCTAAGATTAGCTTATCGTAGCTTTCATCACGTTCTGAACCATCAGCTAAGTTCTTAACATGAACTGACTTGTTCTTTTCATCAATACTTGCGATTTCTTGTTGTACAAATACGTGTACACCATCTTTTTCTGCGTTGTCTACAGTTTCGTAAGCAACTGTGTTTACATCCTTAACAGTACCTTCAAGGTATAATTCCATACCACATGATAGAAATGAGATGAAGTTTCCTCTTTCATACCATTGAATTTCTGCGTCAGGGTTTTCTAAAAGCATTCCACGAACGGCTTCATATCCACCGTGTGAAGAACCAACTACGATAACTTTCATTAGTGTGTGGCCTCCTAATAATTTTTAATTAATATTTATATAACTTTACTTTGTGATAAATATCACATTTAATTTACAAGAGTTATTTTACCTTTTGTGCGATTATATAGCAAGCAATATTAGTAAAAAAGTGAAAAAAAGATGAAATAATTTTGGTAAAAATTAAGAATTAGTCACATTTGCAATTAAAACCGCTATAAAACGCCCGTCTTTTAATGTTTTCTCTAATATTAATGGGCAAAAAAGCGATCATTTCATTAAATAAATGATATTTTTATCACAAAGTATCTGTACAAATGTTTAAATATTAATTAAGTTTCCCACTATTAATTGTAGTGGCCCTTAAATGCTAGTAAAATTAAAGGCAATAATAAAAATACTATGAGGGGTTAATTACAATGAAATACGGGTTGATTAAAACTGCACTATTCACTGCAGCCGGCGCTGCGCTTGTAAAGTTATCAAAAAAAAGCATTGATATTAGAAGAGCTAACAGCGAAATATATCAACCATCTAGAGATTTCTTTGTAGATGACAACCTAAACGGTAAGAAAATCGTCTTCCTTGGTTCTTCAGTAACAGCAGGTCTTGCTGCTAAGGGTATTTCATTTGTCGACTTTTTAAGAGTCGAACACGGAGTTCACGCCATCAAGGAAGCCGTTAGTGGAACTACATTGGCAGATATTAATGAAAAATCCTACATTAGTAGAATGAAGAAGAATCTTAACTTTGATTCTCATTACGATTTGTTTGCATGCCAACTATCAACTAATGATCAACGAAACGGTGTCGAAATGGGCAGAATCAGTAAGTCATACGACGCTGAGGATTTCGATACCCAAACTACCATCGGTGCGATTGAATACATAGCCGCTACCGTTCAAGATACTTGGGATTGTCCATTGGTCTTTTATACCTGTCTAAGAAAGCCAGAACCTGAGTATGAATTCCTACGTGAGAAGCTATTCGAATTACAAAGAAAATGGCATTTTGCCATCATCGACATTTGGAATAACAAGGCATTAAAGAAAATGAACGAAGAAAACCCTTGCTTCATGCTAGACGACACCCATCCAACCTGTGCGGGATACCGTTACGGTTGGACCCCTATTTTCGTCAAAGAATTAGATCAAATGTTAGAATAATTGAAAAAAGTCGCCAATGAAACGTTGTTATATCAGTATTTTATTGGCGGCCTTTTCTTTTTATTAATTTTTAATGAAAAAACAGTTGCATTCTTTTAATAATGGTGTATTATTATAAACAACGACAGAGATATGATAACTACATAAGCAAAACGTAAGATTACCGTCTTTATTGGGTTTGTAAGATGTTTAGGTTAAAAATTATCGTTGTTATTGGATATGTTTAATAGAAAAATCTTTCACATTTTTCTCTCATTTAAACATCACATGCAGACATATTTATGCTCTTTTGAGTAGTTGGATTGAATTCCAAGCACATATTTCATTCTTGCTCTATGGTTCAATGGTAGAACGGCGCACTGTTAATGCGAAGGTTACTGGTTCGAGTCCAGTTAGAGCAGTCGAGTAGTATCCCTACTCATCCAAAAGACTTAGATCTTTTATCTAACTACATATTATTGCTCTATGGTTCAATGGTAGAACGGCGCACTGTTAATGCGAAGGTTACTGGTTCGAGTCCAGTTAGAGCAGTTGAGTGGAATCCTACTCATTAAAAAGATAATTTTTCACCTCATTTTTGCTCCGTGGTTCAATGGTAGAATAGCGCACTGTTAATGCGATGGTTGCTGGTTCGAGTCCAGCCGGAGCAGTTGGGAGAAATCCCAAGTTAGCTTTATCCCAATGTTAACTAATAAAGCAAATTGCTTTTCCATATTTTTATTCATAATTATCTATAATTCCACATAATAAGAAGACTTAGCCCTTTGACTAGGTTTTTTTATTTGTTTTTAGATCAAAAAAGGCGATAGTCATTTGACTATCGCCTTTTTCTTTATGCTAAATGTTTCTTATGATGTTTCTTCTTGTGGTGAGCCTTTTTAACATGCTTTTTCTTGTGGTGTTTCTTAACTGACTTTTTTACATGTTTCTTTTTGTGATGAGTCACTTTTTTTACATGTTTCTTAGCTTTTTTAACGTGCTTTTTAGCTGTTGTCTTCTTAACAGTCGCTTTCTTGGCCTTTGCCTTCTTAGCAGCTAGGTTAACAACTTTAGCGGTCTTTTCATTTGATGTGGCAGCTGGCTTCACTTCAGTGTTACCTTGCTTATTTTCCACCTTTTGACCCTTATTAGCTACCTTCTTAGCAACTGTACCTAAGAACCAAGACTTTTGTTCACGTAACTTACTTGCATCTACCTTCTTATTTAATGCAGATGAGTAGTGACGATCCGTGTATTGCCATAATACGTGGGCAATTGATGGTTCGTTCTTAGTGTAAGAAGCTAACCAGTATCCATCGTACTTACTTAATGCTTGAGATGCGTAGGTCTTCATGAAACTTAAGTATGAGTAGAATAGAATCTTTCTAGAACCAACTAGTGGACGTAAAGTGTCTACCCATTTTGCAGTCGCAGCATTTGAATGACGACGACTGATTGAAGCGGCTTCAAAATCGTTTACATAGAACTTGGCATTTGGTGCTCTGTGGTATAAGTCACGAGCTTCTCTAGCAGCAGCTGATGATGAGTTATATCTACTAAATGAGTACACACCGTATGGTACTTTGTACTTATCTAATAGTGCTTTGTTGTGTTTGAATGTTTTATCACTGTAGCTTGATCCGTATTGAACTCTAAGAATTGCGAATGGAACTTCTTTACTTAAGTTCTTTGCTTTCTTATTGGTTAAACGACCTTGCCATTCAGACAAGTCATATACGGTTTTACTACTTGCGCTTGCTTGTGTATTAAAGCTTCCAATTGCTCCAACCCCCGTTGTTAAAGCAAGAGAAGCGACCATTGTCATCAATATTGATTTAAAACTAAACTTAATCAATATACTCACTCCTATTTCTCTAAATGAATCTTTGATTTGCATTATAGACGCCTAATGTTGCAGGAATGATATAGTAATATTACAAAATGTGACAATTTTTCATTTTCCTCTCAAAATGCAACACTTTCTTTCATTTTGATGATTGTTTTGCATATATTTCCGCCTATAATAGTCATTACAAATTAAATAACAACAAGGAGTGAAAATAATGTCATTCTTAGAATTAAAAAACATTCAAAAATCATACTACCTAGGCAAAGACGAATTCAAAGTCTTAAAAGGAATTGATTTATCATTCGAAAAAGGCGAAATGGTATCAATCCTTGGTGAATCCGGTGGTGGTAAATCTACATTAATGAACATCATTGGTGGATTGGATAGTAAGTACGAAGGTGACGTTTTACTAAACGGCAGTTCATTAAAACATGATACTGACAAACAACTAGACGAATACCGTCGTAAGACTATCGGTTTTATCTTCCAAAGCTTCAATCTAATTAGTCACTTAACTATTTTAGATAACGTATTGGTTCCACTTGAAATGACTAACCTTTCAAAGAAGGAACAAGTTGCTCGTGCTAAGGAATTACTTGCTAAGGTTGGTCTAAGCGATCATATCAACAAGTACCCTAACCAACTATCTGGTGGTCAAAAGCAACGTGTTTCCATCGCCCGTGCTTTAGCAGGTGACCCTGAAATGCTAATTGCCGATGAGCCAACCGGTGCATTAGATCCAGAAAACACAACTGAAATTCTACAAATCTTGGATAACATTGCTAAGGAAGGAAAACTAGTCCTAACTGTTACCCACTCCCAAAAGGTTGCTGATTACGGTACTCGTATCGTTCACATGACTGATGGTCGTATCGACGAAGACAGAACTCTTCGTGACAAGTACACAGAAAGCGACGAACCATCACTAGAATCAAAATCACTATCATTAAAATCAATCGTTAAGATGACTTGGGATAACATCAAGTACAACTCCAAACGTAATTTACTAATTATCTTTGGTGGATTGATTGGTATCTTCTCAGTTGTATTCATGCTAGGACTAGGAAACGGTGTTAGAGGATACATTAACCACGAAATTTACTCTCAAGTAAATCCAAATAGTGTCCAAGTTTCCCATAAAAACACCAATGATCATTCATCATTTAAGGACGCTGACGTTAGCCGTTTAGAAGACGTTAAGGGTGTTAAATCCGTTGAAAAAGCTTACGCATCAACTGGTATTCAAATGAAGGATGGCAATAAGACTGCTCAATCTTCATACATGACTACTAGTTTAGCTACTATCAACAAAGACAACATCAAGCACGGTACAACTCCTAAGGATGGCGAAATCCTAATTAACACTGCCGCTGCTAAAGCATTAAACAAGAAGAACCCTAACTCAATGGTAGGAAAAGAAATTCAAGTTTCATTCACTGCCATGAAGAACGGTACTCCATATCCAGTAACCAAGAAACTTAAGATTTCTGGTATTATCGACTCACAAAGCCCACTTACTATCATTAACTACGCTACTGTTAGAGAAGCTCTAGCTGAGAACGGTATCAAGATTGAACCAAACTTCTTAAACGTAAACATTAAGGGTGGCGTAAACAACGTTGACCCTGTTCAAAACAGAATCAAGGCCATCGAAGTTAATGGTAAAAAAGCATACAGCATCCAAGGTGCAGGTGCGATTGTATCAACTCTAAACACTTACATTAACCTTGCTGTATACGTATTAGCTGCCATTGCTGGTATTTCACTATTAGTATCAGCAATCATGATTATCGTTGTCCTATACATTAGTGTTGCTGAAAGAACTAAGGAAATTGGTATTCTACGTGCCCTAGGTGCTACCAAGGGTAACATCAGAATGCTATTCGTTAGCCAAGCACTATTCCTAGGAATCTTCTCATCAGTATCAGCTGTCGTTATTTCATACCTAATTCAATTAGGAATTAACTCAGCTGTTCACGGATTGATTGACTACTCAATCATCCAAATCTCTGTTGGTAACGCCATCTTCGGTATTGTAGTTGCCGTTATCATCAACCTACTAGCTTCAATCCTTCCTTCAAATAAGGGTGCTAAACTAGATCCAATCGAAAGTTTAAGCGCTGAATAGCTAGTAATTATCCTTCCCCCTAACAAAAAACACGCTATGAAATTCATAGCGTGTTTTTTTAGTATCCTCGATGCATTAAGAAATCATAGACATAGTCCTTATCGTATTGATCAAAATGATGAACCCAAAAGGTAACAACGCCCATGGCGGTAGAAGAGTTGTACGCGGCAAAGAGCTTTCGTTTCTTTTCGTCCATGGTGTCGGTAAATACTTCGGTAGTAGAATCCACCATTTGATTAAAGAAGGCAATTAGCTTCAATGTAAAACGAATGTCGCCCTTTTCGCTTAGTAATAGTTCTAGAATTGGTTGATTTTCTTCAATGACAGTCAAAAATTTATAAACAAACTTACCGGCAGCGGTATTAATATGTTCTAATTCGGTGCTTTTTAACTCAACGTTGGCCTCTTTGATATCAGTAATGACACGATCTTCGATGCTATCAATCAAATCTGGTTTATCAATATAGTGACGATAAAATGTACTTCTGTTAATGTTTGCGGTCTTGATAATATCACTCACCGTTACATCAGCAATTCCCTTGTTTTTTGCAACTTTGATTAAAGCGCCCTCAATTTTATCTCTGGTAAGTTGGCGCTTGTGTTCATATTTCACTTTTAATTCCTCCATCAAGTTATTGTTCACTTAAATATGTATGGTTGGTGTTATGATTAACTTGTTAAATAGAAAAGAGATGCATAATATGTACAAATTTGGTCTAATGAGCGGACTCATCGTCTTCTTGATAGCTGTATTGGCTGTTATCACACTCGTATTTGTTATCAGTTGCAAGGTCTATTTGCACAGAACAATCAAAAACAACCTAGTATTTTTAATCTTAGCCTTAGCGGTCAGCATCACCACATATGATATGGATAAATCGTTCATTAACTTTATTCTAACACCGATGTAAGTCGCAATAGATTAACATTTTCTTAAGTTAGACGGTTTAACTGTCATCTTAATAATTCTGATGTTACGATATTATATGTGATAATTGTTTAAGGAGTGAACTATATGCTAAAGGTTGCAACCAACCCTAGTTTCATAGCCAGATATTTTAAAAGTTTTAATTGGGACGAGATCCTACATAATTTAACAAATATTGTAATCGATATCGTATTGATTTCAATCTTTTTCTTAATCTTAAAGGGAATTGGTAAAAGAATCATTAACCATCTATTTAAGAACTACGCTAAGAGAGAACGTGGTATCCCTGAAAACAGATTGAAGACTTTACACTCATTATCAGTTAACTCATACATGTATATCCTAGTATTCTTCTGGATCTACTCTGTGCTAACTTTTATCGGTGTACCAATCGGAACACTACTTGCTGGTGCTGGTCTATTCTCAGTTGCCATTGGTCTAGGTGCCCAAGGATTAGCCAGTGATATCATCAATGGTTTCTTCATTCTATTTGAAAAACAAATTAGCATTGGTGACTACGTTACCATTGGTGATGTTACAGGTACAGTATCTGAAATCGGTCTTAGAACCACTAAGATTAGAAGTAACAACGATGCTTTAAACTTCATCCCTAACAGATATATTACTAACATCTGTAACATGTCTAAGGAACGCATGAAAGCAGATATCGACATCCGCGTTAACCCAGATACCCCTATCACTGAAGTTATTAATATTATGAAAGACATTAATGCTAAAAACATTCCAAGCACTGAAGGAATCATTGGTGATCCAGATATCCTAGGTACTGTTGATATGGGTGATGGAACCATTGCCGTTAAGGAATTCATCCCAACTACGGATGAAGCAAGATTTGATGTTCAATTTAAATTCTTACAACTATACCTTGAAGCCATTACCGCATCTGGTATTAAGTTACCAAACAACAAGGTAATCGCTGATATTTCAAAATAGAGTTTCAACGCCCGTTTCGGGGCGTTTTTTACTATCATATATAAATACGAAAGGAAGTCATTATTATGTTTAGTTTAGTTGCAAAAAATCCAAGTATTCTAAAGCAATATGTAGATAGTTTTAAATGGAGCGACATGCTTCATAATCTAACTTTTGCCGTTATTAATATTCTTTTAATTTCTATTTTCTTCCTTATTATTAAGGCTATCGGTCAAATAATCATCAATCGTTTGTTTGGTCGATACCTACAAAAACAAAAGAAGATTGGTCCCAAACGTGAAGGTACTTTGAAATCAATTTCTGCCAACACATACAACTACATCTTAATCTTCTTCTGGTTATACTCAATCCTAAGCATCATCGGCATTCCAGTTGGTTCACTTCTAGCCGGCGCTGGTCTTGTAACCGTGGCTTTAGGTTTAGGTGCCCAAGGACTAGCAAACGACATCATCACTGGTTTCTTCATCCTATTTGAACACCAAATTGATGTCGGCGACTTCGTCGTATTAGACACCATCACAGGTACAGTATCTGAAATTGGTCTTCGTTCAACTCAAATTCGTGGTGTCGACGACTCACTTAACTTTGTCCCTAACAGATACATCACTAACATCTGTAACATGTCCAAGGATCGTCTAAAGGCTGAAATTAACATTCGTGTTAACCCTGACAGTCCAATTCAACAAATTATCGATATTGTTAAGGACGTCAACGCTAAGAACATTCCAAACACCAAAGGAATCATCGACGAACCTCAATTGCTAGGAACTGTTGATCTAGGTGACGGAACCATCGCCGTAAAGGAATGGATTCCATGTTCAGATACTGAAAAATTCAACGTCCAATTCAAGTTCCTACAATTATATCTTGAAGCAATTAAAGATGCTGGAATTATCCTTCCAAACAACAAACTAATCACCCCAATTCCACAAAAATAGTTATTATATAGGTATGTTTTTTAATTTTTTTATAAAACATACCTATTTTAGATTAATTTGTGTACTAATTATTTGTAACTAAATGTAAATAGTGTAAAATGGTGGTTGGATTAAATTACGTATTTCCATAATTATAGTTAAAAAATAAAGGAGAAGAGATATGAGCGCATGGGATATCATTCGTGATGCGACTCCTCAATTGGTCTCGGCATGTATTGCTTACACGATTCCAATTGCAATCGTATCATTTATCATCGGTTTAACTATCGCCGTTATTACTGCTTTAGTTAAAATCTCACATCGTGGTGGCCTATTCAATATCGTAAAAGCATTCTTTTACTTCTACGTATGGCTATTCAGAAGTACACCACTATTGGTTCAATTATTCATTGTATTCTTTGGTCTTCCATACCTAAGAATCGCTGGAATTTTACCAGATGGAATCAGATTAACACCAGTTGTTGCTGGTATTATCACTTTCTCATTGAACACTGGTGCTTACGCTTCAGAAACCATTCGTGGTGCCATCCTATCAATTCCAGATGGTCAATGGGAAGCTGCCTACTCACTAGGTATGACCAAACGCAAGGTACTATGGAGAATTATCTTGCCACAAGCTAGTCGTGTGTCACTACCACCTTTATCCAATGAGTTCATTGGTTTGGTTAAAGATACTTCACTAGCTGCTTCAATTACTATCGTTGAAATGTTTGAAGTCAGTCAACAAATTGCGGCTGAAAACTATCAACCATTAATTATGTACATTCTGGTAGCTGCAATCTATGCAGTCATCTGTAGTGTTCTTACAATCTTACAAAGTTACCTAGAAAAACGAGTTTCTCGTTATTCTGTAAGCAACTAGAAAGGAGTACGTTAATGATTAATTTAAAAAACGTATCTAAAACATTTGGCAAACAACATGCATTAGATAATATCTCCCTTCAATTTCCTAAAAACAAGACTTCAGTGATTGTCGGACCTTCTGGTTCCGGTAAATCAACTCTACTTAGATCTTTAAATCTTTTGGAAACACCAGAATCTGGTGAATACGAATTCAATGATGAAAAGATTGATTTCTCAAAGAAATTAAGTTCAAAAACTATTCTAAATATTCGTAGAAAAACTAGTATGGTATTCCAAAGCTTTAACTTATTCCCTCACCTAACCGTTCTAAAGAACGTTATGGAAGGACAAGTTCAAGTTCTAAACAAGAGTAAAGAAGAAGCCAAGGACGTTGCTGAAAAGCTCTTGGATAAGGTTGGAATGCTAGACAAAGCTGACTCATACCCAAGTCAACTATCAGGTGGACAAGCCCAACGTGTTGCAATTGCTAGATCATTAGCAATGCATCCCGAATACATCCTATTGGATGAACCAACCAGCGCCTTGGATCCTGAAATTGAACTAGAAGTTCTAAAAGTGTTACTAGATTTAGCCAAAGAAAAACAATCATTAGTTATTGTTACTCATAATCTTACTTTTGCTCAACGCGTTGCCGACAAGATTGTCTTCATTGAAGATGGTAAAGTTGGTTTCGATGGTGATACAAAAGACTTCTTTGAATCAGATGATCAAAGAATCAAAGATTTTCTTGCAGCAATGACTCTACAAAACATTTAAGGAGATTCAATATCATGAAATTTAACAAATTATTCAAGTCTCTAGCAGTTACTTTAGCCGTATTCGGTACTGGTGCTATCTTAGCTTCATGTGGTAACAGCTCAAGCTCAAAGAACTACAAATCAGAAGTAACTAACAGTGGTAAGTTAACTATCGGTCTAGAAGGTACATACGCACCTTACTCATACAGAAAAGATGGTAAGCTACAAGGTTTCGAAGTTGACCTAGCTAAAGCTGTTGCTAAGAAATTAGATTTAAAAGCTAACTTTGTCCAAACAAAATGGGACAGCCTAATTGCCGGTCTAGGTAGCAACAGATACGATGCTGTTATGAACAACATGACTGTTACTCCTCAAAGAGAAAAACTATACTCATTCTCTGACCCATATGCTTACTCATACTACACATTGATTACTAAGAGTGACAGCAAGATGATGAGCATCAAAGACATTAAGGGTATGAACATTGTTGACGGTGCTGGTACTGATAATTCTGTTGTTGCTAAGAAGTTCGGTGCAATGGTTTCATCAACTCCTGACAACTCAACTGGTTACCAATTGATCCAACAAGGTCGTGCCGATGGTACTGTTAACTCAGTTCCTGCATGGAAGTACTTTGCAAAGCACAACTCAACTAAGGGTCTAAAAGAAATTGATGTTCCAACTAAGCTACAAGCTCCAGCTGAAACTTCAATCATGTTAAACAAGAACTCAAAAGCTCTAACTAAGAAGATTAACCAAGCACTAGCTGAACTACGTAAGGATGGTACTATGAAGAAACTTTCAATGAAGTACTTCGGTTCAGACATCACTACTAAGAACAACTAGTCCTTATATAGATACGAAAAAAGCACTCATTCTTGAGTGCTTTTTTTATTGTTTTAAATGTATTAAGGCAATAAAAAAGGCCCCGCTTAGCGGAGTCTTTTTGTTATTACTTGCGTCTTCTTCTTGATTCGAAGAATACTAGTCCTAATGCCATTGCGATTAGTGCTGTACCAATAGCGACAAGAACATTTTCATGTGTTTGATCACCAGTTTGTGGTAAACGTTTTGCATCATTGTTAGCAGAAGTATTATTTTCTACTGAAGGTGTTACACCATTGTTCTTGTGGTTTTCAGTATTTGGTGTTGAAATTTCATGCTTATCAGTAGATGGATTACCATTGTTGTTACCATGACTTGATGATGAACTTGGTACAACTACATGGCTTGAAGCTGAGCTGCTTTGTGCACTACTGCTTTCAGATGAACTTTGAGCACTGCTACTTTGAGCTGAGCTTTCGGCAGAGCTTACTGCACTGCTGGCTGCTGAGCTTTCGGCAGAGCTTACTGCACTGCTGGCTGCTGAGCTTTCGGCAGAACTTGCCGCACTACTTTCATTGGAACTTGAGCTTGGAGTAGCAACCTTCTTATATAGTACAGTTTCAATGATTCCGTCAGCATCAGCTGCGATATTGTCTTTAACAATGGCTTGCGCTGGGTTAACTAGTTCGTATCCTTCAACGACTGGGCTTTCTACTGAGTAATCTTGTGAGATTGGAGTAAACCCATCATTCCAAGTTACCACACCAGTCTTGTCGTTCTTCTTACCAGTTTGAGTGAATTCAAAGTCTTGTGAGTATGGAGCATGAACTGCCTTATTAGTATCTTCATCAATGTAATTGATTTGAAGATTACTCTTAACACTTCGAGTTACATCAGACATTGGATCAGGATCATATCCGAATGGAATTTGGATAGTCACTTCACCGTCGTCTGAAGTAGGAGCAGTTACATTATAAGTTTTGGTTGATTTGCTAGATAATGTGTAGTTAGGAATCTCAATCGCATGAGCAGTAACCGTCTTAGTAGCTGGCCCATAACTACCCCATGTAATTTCACCTGTCTTTAGATTCTTAATACCTGTCTTGGTAAACGGAACATTGATATATTGATCGTATCCTTCAATTTTGGCATAATGACCACTATTATTTGGAAGGGAAACCCATTTAGATTTATCATTAGCAATAACGTCAGCAACTAATACTCTAGTCTTAGAAACGGTTTCTACTGGATCCATGTAGACAGTCTTAACGAAGTCATCACCAAGTGGTTTTAGAGTACCAGTGATATCGCTTTTATCTTCTGCAACGTATCCATCAATAGTAGGAACTGTGAACTTATATGAAGCATCCCCACTCATAACCTCCCATGGGTCCCAGATGATTGAGTTATCTCTGGTATCCTTCACACCAGTTGAAGTAAATTCAACTGAACTACTGTCAGTTTTTAATACTCTGTTATTGGTTACATCTACATAGTTAACTGTTGCAGTTCTAGTAACATTTTGGTCAGGTACTGAAACGTATGGGTTAATAACAGTAAGTGTTGCTTGAGCACTGTGTGAATCAGCAGATGTGTAAGTTAAATGAAGTTGTTGTGATGATTGTTGAGCAACCTTGATAGTGCCACCTTCGACAATGTTAGCGTCGTTGTTAATATCAACAGTAGCGTTGTCTAGTTTTTCGTATCCGGCTGGTTCACCATCAACAGTTTTGTATACATTAACGCCATCTTTTAGGTTGTCAGCTTTATATACATATGTTCCATCTGGTTGAGTGTAGACTGTTTGATTTGGAGCAACTACCCATGAACTACCGTAGTCACCAGTTACGGGAACGATTTGGTAGTTCAAGTCACCAATTGGCAAACTTAGTTCTTCGGAAGTACCTTCCTTGTAGTAACTACCATATCCTCTAACGAAATATTTTGATGATAAATCAGTGTATGGTCTGTAGGCTACGAAATCAACAAAGTCCTTGTTGTATTCTGACTTAGAGAAGTCTGCGTATACGGCACCATTACCGTCGACACCAAATGATACTCCTGGTTTATCAGATACATCTTCGAAAGTCTTACCATCTTTTGATGCGTATAGTTTCAGGTTCTTTAGATCAAAACTATTTCCATCGGTAAATGAAATTCTAGCACCAGAGTAACCTGTAATGTTACCCTTGTTGAATTCACCAGTTGCTACGAAGTATGGTTTACCTTCTGCGTTAGTGTAAGCTGGTGCATAGTGAGCCACGTTTTTACTGTCAGTAGTAACATAGTTACTTTTGGTGTTGCTCTTTGGATAGTCAGCTACATCGTCTGGATAATCCTTTGAAAGATATGGTTGCACGTATCCTGGAGTTTCAGCACTGTTGTAAATAACGTCGTCATCTTCCTTCTTAGTATTTGGAAGGATTGATAATTGGCCACCTTCAACAGTAACGTTTTGATCACTTTGACCTGGTAGTTGAAGGGTTGAAGTGATATTTACATTCACTGGATCTGGGTTAGTTTCATGTTCTTCATTATCACCATCCCAGTTGTACTTAGGACCATCAACAACTAGTGAAAGGTTCATGTTAACTGTTCCAGGATAGAAATCCTTCTTAGTAGTTAGTGTGATGGTGTTGCCTGAAATGCTGTCGTCAAAGTTATTTTGACTTGAATACTTTGAATATACTGAGTATGAGAATACACCCTTCAAACTAGTTTGTTCTGGGGTATTCACATTAATCTTGATTTGAGTTCCCTTAGGAATTACTCGTCCTAGGTTGTCATTGTTGTTCAATGCAATCGCATAGTTAATTGATGAGTTCTTCTTAATATTGGTAGTTTGTGAACCCAAGTTACTAATTGCGGCACTTACTGCACTTTGGGGTGCTGTGTAGTCACCTGATTTAGCTGAGTCAGTGCTGGTAGATTGACTTGCACTGCTTGATTGAGTTGATTCATTGCTTTGTGAAGCTGATGAACTATTGTTATCCGCAGCTGAACTGGCTCCGCTTGCCGACGATGGTGCAGCACTTGCTTGAGTAGATTCATCCGCATGCGCAACGATTCCAGTTGGTAGTACGTTTGAAGTTTGAGATACCACAAATCCGGTACCTAATAAAGCAACTGAGGTCATACCGATTACGACCCAGTTCTTTTTGACCTTATGTAAGATCTTTTTTGCTTTGACTTCTTTGTTCATAATATTCACTCCTTTTTCTCTAAAATTCATTAAGTATTTTAGGCTAAAAAGATTGTGAAAACAGCCTTTATAAGCTTAAGCTTGCTATGATAAGTTTAAAATTTTATTGGAGTATTTAAGGTACCTGGACGTTTTTTTAAACATTTTATTACACATATATAAAAACGCCTGCTTCCAAATGAAGTAGGCGTTTTCTTTTTTATACAAATTGTTTTTCTAAAAAGCATTATCTAACTTGCTAACTATTGTCATCAATGCCATCTATGACCAAATCTTGTGACAAATGTTGGTAGATTATTTGTTCAAAATGTACGCATTTCCAAACATCCTGCTAATTACTGTAATTGGATAAAAATTCAATTGAGTAAAAAGGCTTACTTACGTCTTCTTGATGCGAAGAATGCCAATCCTAATGCCACAGCAATTAAACTTGTACCAATAGCGACAATCGCATTCTCATGTGTTTGATCACCAGTTTGTGGTAACCGTTTTGCATCATTGTGAGCTACAGATTGTTTGCTGGATTTGTTTTCCTCATGTTTAAATTCGTGGTTAGTAACGAATGTATTTTCAGAAGCACTTCTACTTTGAGCTGAACTTTCCGCACTACTGCTTTGCGCTGAACTTTCCGCACTACTGCTTTGGGCTGAGCTTTCTGCACTACTGCTTTGCGCTGAACTTTCCGCACTACTGCTTTGCGCTGAACTTTCCGCACTACTGCTTTGCGCTGAGCTTTTTGCACTGCTACTTTGCGCTGAACTTTCCGCACTACTGCTTTGCGCTGAACTTTCCGCACTACTGCTTTGCGCTGAGCTTTCTGCACTACTGCTTTGCGCTGAGCTTTCTGCACTACTGCTTTGCGCTGAGCTTCCTGCACTGTTACTTTGCGCTGAACTTTCCGCACTACTGCTTTGCGCTGAACTTTCTGCACTACTGCTTTGCGCTGAGCTTTGAGTGCTTGCGCTGGAACTACCTGGGTTTAATTGAGATCCAGGAACATATTGCTTTTCAATATTTTCTTTTCCAGTATTTTCAGCATCAATTACTTTGTCAGATGTAGTTTGTTGTTGAACACTATCTAATGCTTTTTGTAATTCGTCAGCAACATTCTTGTTTTGGTCATTCTTTTGATCACTGGTTAATTTATCATCACCATTAATTTTAGTAGTGGTATTATTTGCAGTGTTTTTAAGATCATCCATCGCCTTTTGTTGGGACAAGTAAATCGGATCAGCTGAGTAAGAAAAGCTATCTAATTGAACTTGTTGTAAGTTATGGCTAGTTCCAGTAGCGGCACTAATTACCAATACCATGTTTTCACTATCACCATCATATTTTTTTGTCCATGTTTGGTTATCAAATGTAACGGTAAATTGCTTAGTTGATGCATCGTAAGAGAAATCAAATGGTAGCAATGTAGCATCTTTATTTAAAATGCTAGATTTATCTTTGATAAATTGGACTGTTGATTCATTCTTTAGTTGTTCTGAATTACCAGTTGCATCGGTGTTGGTAAATGCCCCAAATGGTGCATTTCCTTGTCCATCAAGCTTTACATTATCTCCATCTGGCAATGGATCATCGCCATGGTTATAGAATGTATCTAATTTAAACCCAAACGCGTTTGGAATATTCCACATTCCAACAGATGCACCGGAAGTAATTTGAGTGTCAACAGAATTTGGATGTAAGAAAATTGCTAAACCATCTGCCCCACCTTGTGAATCTAGCTTATCTCCAAGATAAATTGAACCCTTAAGGTCAAAACTTCTATTCATTGAAATTTTGTTTTTTAAGGAAACCCCACCACTTTGGGATTCATTATCAGTTGTTAGTGTAATAACACCATTATTTTGGTTATATGAAGCATCCTTTAATAATTGGAAGTTATCCAAAAAGTTGTTTTTATCAATATTAATAGTTACAGGGCCCTGGTTGTTTAACGTGTCGGCATGGGCAACCACAGATGAAGATACAATGTTAGTACCTTGTACCGTGACATATCCTGCACCTAATAATGAAACTGAAGCCATTCCAATAACGACCCAGTTCTTTTTTATTTTATGCAAAATCTTTTTTTGTTTGTTTTCCTTATTCATCATGGCATCTTCCACCTTCTCTAATATTACTTTAATTTTAGACGAAAAGTACTATTATTTCAGTATTTATAAGCTTAAGAATTCTTAAAGATTTATTGGAAAAAATGTACAAAAAAAGCCCAAGTTTGAACTTAGGCTTTTTTATTTATCTCTTAAGTGATTCTCTGATGACATCCAAAACTTCCTTTTGGAAATCATTGAAATAATGGGACTTTAAGTAGACCAAGTTGGTAACAAACATTGGCATATCTTCATCTAAGAAGTCCAATTTAACTACCCCATCGGGTACTTGAACCAATGAGTTAAAGAATCCAACACCAACGTTGTTGGAAATCAGACTCATGATGTTGTTGGTTTCATTTGATCTGAAAATCACATTTGGATGGAATGAATTGCGCTTAGCTAATTGGTTAAAGGATTCGTTTTGGGTAAAACCTTGTTTGAATAGTACAAAGTCTTCCTTGGCTAGGTCAGCAAAGTGAATCTTTCCTTCATTAGCTAGTGGATGGTCTTTTGAAACATACGCACAGAATGGAATTCTTTCAATTTCTTCTGTTTCAATGTCTGGATCTTCCAACGGGTTGTTAGAACCTAACAACGCTAAATCCAATTCACCATTTTTCAGGGCAGACTTGGTCGTTTCAGATCCATATTCATATGTAATAATACTGTTTAATAATTTTCTTTCCTTTAAATGCTGAGCAATTGTAGGAAAGTATCTAGTTTCAATAATTGGTGGTAGCCCAATTGAAACTTTTTTGGCCTTCAAGTTGGCGATATTTCGCTTAGCAACGTCAAAATGACGAATGATTGCGCGAGCGTGGTTCAACAATTGTTTCCCACTATCGGTTACAATGAGTTCGCCATGGGTACGATGTCTAATAATCAACTTAGCGTCCATCTCTTTTTCCAATCGTTGCAGTGCAAAAGTAATAGTAGGTTGACTTACTTTAAATTCTTCAGCAACTTTCGAAAAAACTTTTAATTCTGTTAAGCTTATAAAATATTCTAGGTCTCTGGTGTTCATAAAAAACGCCTCCCAGCGTTGATATAAAAAGGTTTTATTTTTAGATATAAATTATATTTATTATAACACTAAGTTTTGACTATAAAAATACCCATGTATTATTATCTATGTATAAATTATGAAAAGAGGTAAGTACTATGTCTTTTGGATATGATATTTTAAACAATCCTTTCAAGAATAAGGGTACTGCATTTACTAAAGAAGAAAGAAAAAAACTTGGTTTAGAAGGAATGCTTCCACCATACGTTCAAACTTTACAAGAACAAGTGGATCAAGCTTACGCTCAATTCCAAAGCAAGCCATCAGATTTAGAAAAACGTGTTTTCTTAATGACTCTATTTAACGAAAACCGTGTTCTATTCTACAAGTTATTCTCACAACACGTTGTTGAATTTATGCCAATCGTATACGATCCAACAATCGCTGAAACTATTGAAAACTACAGTGAACTATTTGTTCAACCACAAAACGCTACATTCTTATCAATCGATGATGATCTAGATTCAATCAAGACTTCATTAAAGAATGCTGCTGAAGGCAGAGACATTCGTCTAATCGTAGTTACAGATGCTGAAGGTATCTTAGGTATTGGTGACTGGGCTACTAACGGTGTTGATATCGCTGTTGGTAAACTAATGGTTTACACTGCAGCTGCTGGTATCGATCCTAGCCAAGTTCTACCTGTTGTGCTAGATGCTGGTACTAACAACGAAGAATTACTTAAGGACCCAATGTACTTAGGTAACAGACACGAACGTGTTTACGGTGAAAAATACCACAAGTTCGTTGATACTTTCGTAGAAGACGCTGAAGAAATGTTCCCAGAAATGTACCTACATTTCGAAGACTTCGGTCGTAGCAACGCTGCTGAAATTCTAGACAGATACAAAGACAAGTACACTGTATTCAATGATGATATCCAAGGTACTGGTATCATCGTTCTAGCAGGTATCTTAGGTGCCTTAAACATTTCTGGTGAAGAAATGAAGGACCAAACTTACGTATCATTTGGTGCAGGTTCAGCCGGTACTGGTATCGTTTCTCGTGTATACGATGAATTCGTACAACAAGGTATGGACCCAGAAGAAGCTAAGAAGCACTTCTACCTAGTTGATAAGCAAGGTCTATTGTTCGATGACGACGATACTTTGACTCCTCAACAAAAACCATTTGCTAGAAGCCGTAGCGAATTTGAAAATGCAGATTCACTAACTACTCTAGAAGCAGTTGTTAAAGAAGTTCACCCAACTATCTTAGTTGGTACTTCAACTCAACCAAACACTTTCACTGAAGAAATCATTAAGGATATGGCTGCTCATACTGAACGTCCAATCATCTTCCCTATCTCAAACCCAACTAAGTTGGCAGAAGCTAAGGCTGAAGACCTACTAAAATGGACTGACGGTAAAGCTCTTATCGGTACTGGTATCCCAGTTAACGATATTGAATACAACGGCACTACTTACCAAATCGGTCAAGCTAACAACGCCCTTGTATACCCAGGTCTAGGTCTAGGTGCAATTGCTGCTACAGCAACTGTTCTAGATGATGAAATGATTTCCGCAGCTGCCCACTCACTTGGTGGTATTGTCGACACTGACAAACCAGGTGCTGCTGTCTTACCTCCAGTTTCTAAGTTAGATCAATTCTCAACTACTGTAGCTAAGGCCGTTGCCGATAGCGCTGTAAAACGTGGTCTTACACGTGAAGACATCAAGGATGTTGACAAAGCTATCGAAGACACTAAGTGGGAACCTAAGTATTAATCTCTCTTTTAGATGATGTGTGTATAAAAAAGACGCCGAAGGGCGTCTTTTTTTGTGTGCTAAATTTTATTAATGATTCTTTTCGTATTTTCCGCATTATTTAATGAATATAAATGAATGTGATTAGCACCGACTTGTCTGATTTTATTAATCATCCCCGCGGTGTATTGCACACCATCCTCACCGAACTCATCGTCATGCTGATTCATCAAAGCATTCAGTTCATCTGGAGCAGTCGAATGAGTTAATTCCAGCATCTTTTGTGTCTGTGATTTTCCGATTACCGGCATGATTCCAAACCAGATTGGCGTATCGATTTGGATTTGGTTTAAATAGTCGAAGTAATCATTTGCGTCAAAGCTAAACTGTGAAATCAGATTCGTGCATCCCTTTTCAATCTTTTGTCTCAACCATTTCATTTCTTCGTCACTACTATTTAAGTAGCACGTGCCTGTGATATTCACATGTGGATACTTTTGATTGATAAATTCAATTAGTATATCTGCATGTGGAAATGTCACCGCCGTATCATTTTGCGATAACTTATCCCCACGCAACGCCAGTACACTGTGGATATCGTGTTGTTGCATCAAATCAATCATCTCTTGGACTCGTTTTTCATCCTTATCAATTCCGGTCAGATGAATGACGACATCAATCGATGAATTAGCATGGATGTAGTCGGCAATTTGAATGCTTTGAAGCAGGTTATCCATGTCGTGATTTCTATCGGTAATCGAGATAAATTCCGGATTTAGGTTTAATAAACCATCCAGATTAACTCGATCGATGTTGGGTGTAATCTCAAAAGAATATTGTAAGGGCATGCGAATCTCCTTTTTGATGAATTGTTAATTTAATTATATACTACTATATAAGTTCACATGATTTCACATGGAGAAGATAAATGATTAATATAATTAAGCAATTTTTCAAATTTGGTATCGTTGGATTCATTAACACAGTACTAACCTATTTAATTTATACATGTTTATGGCGGATTACATCTCCTACCATTGCCATGGCAATCGGATATGGAACCACCACTTTGATCGGTTTAACCATCAATAAAAAGTGGGTATTCAAGACCAGCGGAAACGTTACTAGAACCGCAATTAAATATTATTCTACCTACGTGTTCACATGGTGTTTAACAGTTCTATTAACCTACCTATTATCTGTCTATACATCTATTAACGAACAAATTGTCCCGTTACTAACATTAATTGTGACCGTTCCAGTTAACTTTGTATTAAGCAAACTATGGGTGTTCAAATAAAAAAAGAGACCGTTCCTAGCGAATGGTCTCTTTTTATTATTCAGATTACTTGTTTTCACTAATTACGACAGTACCATCTTCCATTTCAGCCTTTAAGTGCTTAATGTCTTCATGGTCTAAGTAGAAGTCAGTAATCTTGTCTCTGATTTCTTGTTCAACTACACGACGTAGTGGACGAGCCCCCATGGCTTCGTCGTATCCTTGTTCGATTAGGTGATTCTTAACGTCATCTGATACGACAACATCCATGTCTTTCTTAGCTAATGTAGCATTTACGTCTGCTAACATTAAGTCGACAATTTCTTTCAAGTCATCCTTTGTTAAGTGGGAGAATTCAACGATTGCATTGAATCTGTTTAAGAATTCTGGACGGAAGTATGGAGCTAAACGATCCATTAACTTCTTATCCTTATCGTCATCACCAGTAAGTGCTTCGTTACCAAATCCGGCGTTTGAAGTAGCAATTACAACGGTGTTCTTGAAGTTAACCACATTTCCTTGTCCGTCTGTTAAACGACCATCGTCTAACACTTGTAATAGAAGTGTTAGCACTTGTGGGTTAGCCTTTTCAATTTCATCTAATAATACGATTGAATATGGGTTTCTACGAACCTTTTCAGTCAAAGTATTGTTGTTGTCGTTGTATCCAACGTATCCAGCTGAAGCACCAATCAACTTGGAAACAGCAGTTGGGTCGGAGTATTCTGACATATCTAGACGAATAATGTTGTTCTTGTTACCAAACATGTCTTTAGCTAATTGCTTAGCAAGTTCAGTCTTACCCACACCAGTAGGACCTACAAATAAGAATGAACCGATTGGACGGTTACCTTCGTCAAAACCAGCGCGGTTTCTACGAATAGCACGAGCAACTGCGGCAACAGCTTCGTCTTGACCAATTACCTTGCCCTTTAGACGGTCGCCCATTGTCTTTAATCTTTCGATGTCAGTGCTGCTCATCTTAGCAACCGGAACACCAGTCAATCTTTCAACTGACTCAGCAACATCGTTGACGGTTGCAGTAACTTTCTTTTCGTCACTCTTGTTGTCGATTTGCTTTTGTAGTTCTTCAATCTTATTCTTGTGATTTAATGCTGATTCATAATCTTCCTTAGATGCCGCATCTTCTTGCGCTTTCTTTTCAGCTTCAATTTCGTCTTCGATTTGCTTTTGATCTACGACTGGGTGTTGCGCAGCCAAATGTGCAGCAGTCATATCTACTAAGTCAATGGCCTTGTCAGGTAGACTTCTTTGTGGAATGTATTGAACTGAGTAATCTACAGCAGCTTTCAACACTTCGTCAGGTAAAATCACATTGTGGTGTTCTTCATATAGTGGACGAATGCCCTTCAAGATTTCTAAAGTAGTTTCTTCATTTGGAGCCTTAATTTGCACTTCGTTGAAACGACGTGACAAAGCAGCATCCTTTAGAATTGTATTTCTGTATTCATCTTGGGTAGTAGCACCAATAACAGTAATTTCACCACGAGATAACGCAGGTTTGATAATATCTGCTAATCCCTTGGATCCACTTTCGTCACCGGCATTACCAGCACCTAAAATTTGGTGAATTTCGTCGAAGAATAAGATAACGTTTCCCTTTTCTTGGACTTCCTTAATTAAGTTTTGAATATTTTCTTCGAAACTACCACGGTATTGTGTTCCAGCTTCTAGACCGGAAATATCAATACTGATAACTTCCTTATTCTTAATTGATGCAGGTACATCACCCTTAACAATTGCTTGAGCTAAACCTTCAACAACAGCAGTCTTACCGACACCGGCGTCACCAACTAATACGGGGTTATTCTTGATTCTTCTAGATAATACTTCAGCAGTTTCTTGGATTTCCTTGTCTCTTCCAATTACTGGGTCTAGCTTATTATCTCTAGCTTCTTGAGTTAAGTTTCGACCTAACTTTTCAAGAATTCCTCCTTTATTAGATGCAGCTTTTTGTTGGGTATTAGGTTGGCCACCTTGCAATTGACCACTTTTTCTTAATTGTTCTAGTTGTTCTGGGGTAACTTCTTGACCATTAATCATGTATCGACGTTGAGTATTTGGACTTCCTTCGTCGCCTAAAAATTGATTAAAAATTCTGTCAAAATCATCGTTAAATGGATCAAATGGACTTCTTGCCATAGTACATCCCTCACATTTCATATAATTTTTTATTTTCAAATACATTAGCCAAACACGGCATGTATTAGATAAGGCTTTTAGTTTTTCCTTTGTTTCCTTATCTACTGAATATAATACCACCTAAAATACATAATTCAATACTGTTTTTGACCTTTTTTGACCATTTTCTAACATGAGAGCCGCTAACCCTTGATAAATAAGGATTTTGACAAAGATTAATTTTTGGTAAAGTTTTGATATTTAACTTATACATCTATTCATATGTTATATTTTATAACATTAAAACTTAATTTTTTTAAAAAAATCGATTTTTCAGATATACAATGCTTGACGGTTCTGATATGATAAGTACATACAATGTTATGAAATATAACGTGGAAAAGAAATACTACTTTGAAAAGGGGTTTTACTAATGAAGCGACATTCATCTGTAATCCGATGGTTAATGACATTAGCCGTTGGATTCGTCGTTGCATTCGGTTTATTCTCAGCACCTACAAAAACACATGCTGCAGAAAAGACCTACCAAATTGGTATGGATGTTACATTCCCACCATTTGAATTTGCAAACGACAACAATAAATATGTTGGTATTGATATTGATTTATTCAACGCGATTGCAAAAGATCAACACTTCAAAATTAACTGGAAAGCATCCAGCTTTAGTGGATTGATTCAATCCGTTCAAGCAGGGCAACTAAATGGTATGGTTGCTGGTATGTCCGTAACCCCTGAACGTAAGGGATCATTTGACTTCTCTGATCCTTACTACAATTCAGGTGTTGTTATGGCAGTATCTCAAAACAGTGACAACATTAAAGGTTTAGAGGACCTACGTGGTAAGACAGTTGCAGTTAAGACTGGTACTACTGGTGCTCAATATGCACAATCAATTCAAAAGAAATATGGATTTAAGATTAGTACTTTCGATGATTCAAGTAACGTCTACGAAGATGTTTTAACAGGTAACTCTGTTGCATGTTTCGATGACGAACCAGTATTAAGATACGGCATCAACCAAGGTACTAAACTAAAAATCGTTACTAAACCAGCCGCTGGTACTCCAGTTGCATTTGGTGTTAAAAAAGGTACTAACCAAGAACTACTAAAGAAGTTCAACGTTGGTCTAGCTCACCTAAAGAAAAATGGTGAATACAAAAAGATTATTGATAGATACTTAAATGCTAAGAAAAACAATGCTGACACTCACTCATTCTTTGGTATCTTGAAGCAAAACAAGACTTTCCTATGGCAAGGTTTCTTACAAACCCTATGGTTAACAATTGTTTCAATCTTCTTCGCTACCATTTTTGGTGTAATCTTTGGACTATTTGGGGTTCTACCAATCAAGTTCTTCCGTTGGTTGTCATCAACTGTTATCTACTTATTTAGAGGTATGCCTCTACTAGTTTTAGCATTATTCATCTACACTGGTATCCCTACATTAACTGGTACTAGAATCCCTGCTTTCGTAGCTGGGGTTATCACGTTAATGTTAGATGAAGGTGCATACATTGCTGCCTTTGTTAAGGGTGGTATTGAATCAGTTGATAAAGGTCAAATGGAAGCCGCTAGATCACTCGGTTTACCATTCGGTAAGTCGATGAGAAAGGTTATCCTACCTCAAGGTGTTAAGTTAATGGTTCCATCATTCATTAACCAATTCATCATTACCTTGAAGGATACTTCAATCCTATCAATTATCGGTATTCTAGAACTTACTCAAACCGGTAAGATTATCATCGCTAGAAACCTTGAAGGATTCAAAGTTTGGGCAATGGTTGCAATTATCTACCTAATTGTAATTACCCTATTAACTTGGCTATCAAACTGGGTAAAAAGGAGAGCTAAGATATGAGCAAAATTAAAGTAACTGATTTACACAAACAATACGCAGACAACCATGTCTTACGTGGTGTAGATCTAGAAGTTAAAGATAACGAAGTAGTTGTTATTATCGGCCCTTCTGGTTCTGGTAAGTCAACTCTATTAAGAACTTTAAACAAGTTAGAAGAACCAACTTCAGGTTCAGTTGTTGTTCACGGTACTGACATCGCCAAAAAAGGTGTTGATATCGATAAGGTTCGTGAACAAATCGGTATGGTGTTCCAACACTTTAACCTATTTAACAACCTATCAGTTGGTAAAAACATCATGTTAGCACCTGTTGAATTAGGTAAGCTATCAAAAGAAGATGCTGTAAAACAAGCTAAGAAGTTACTAGAAGTTGTTGGGCTAGAAAATAAATTCGATGCTTCAGTAAATTCACTATCTGGTGGTCAAAAACAACGTGTTGCTATCGCCCGTGCTTTAGCAATGAACCCAGACATCATGCTATTCGATGAACCTACTTCTGCTCTTGACCCTGAAATGGTCGGTGACGTTTTAAACGTTATGAAGAAGTTAGCTAAAGAAAAAGGTATGACAATGGTTGTTGTTACCCACGAAATGGGCTTTGCCAAAGAAGTTGCTGACCGTGTGGTATTCGTTGATGACGGTATTATCCAAGAAGAAGGTACTCCAGATGAAATCTTCAACCACCCTAAGAACGATCGTCTAAAATCATTCCTATCAAAGATTTTGGAGGTCTAGTATTAAAGAGCCTCGCTTATGCGGGGTTCTTTTTTTGTGCATTTTTTGCTTGCATTTTTATTTTGTCCCTTTTATAATTGTTAGCATGCTAACAAAATCTAGGAAGTGATATTCATGACAGAAAATATTGGAAGACAACTAAAAATTGCATCAACCCAACTTACCAAACAATTTGATAAGTTCGCAATTCAATACGATTTAACAAGTATGCAGATGTCCGTAATCGACTTCTTGACCCTGTTTTACGATCAAGAAATATTTCAAAAAGACATCGAACACGAATTTAACATCCGTCGTTCCACCGCTTCAACGCTATTGAAGAGAATGGAAGATAAGGGATTAGTACGCCGTGTTGAATCGAACAAGGATGCTCGTCAAAAGCAGGTTATCCTAACCGATTTAGCTGTTCAATACGAAGACGACATTCAAAAGTTCATGGTTGAAACGCAACAACAAATCCATAGTTTCTTGTCTGATGAAGAATACGCTGCCCTAGAGAGTAGCTTAGATAAAATCATTAAACACATGGGGGATTAATAATGGATAGCAAAATTTCATTAAAGACATTACTATCAGTCATCGCAGCTGGAATCATGTCCTTTAGTGGTGTTGTCATTGAAACTTCAATGAACATCACATTTCCGACTTTGATGCACGACTTTAACGTCGGTACCAGTACTGTTCAATGGATGACTACAATCTATTTACTAATCGTTTCAATCGTTGTACCACTTTCTGCAATATTGAACCGTAATTTTAAAACCAAGCAATTATTTATCGTTGCCAATTTACTATTTATTCTAGGGGTTGTGTGCGACTTATTAGCCCCATCATTCACTGTATTGCTACTAGGTCGTGTTATCCAAGGATTTGGAACTGGGATTGCACTACCATTGATGTTTAACATCATCTTAGATCAAGTACCCGCTGAAAAACTTGGTGTAATGATGGGTGTAGGTAATTTAATCACAGCCGTTGCACCAGCTGTTGGTCCTACTTTTGGTGGGTTTATCGTATCTACAATTGGTTGGCGCTATATTTTCGCCATTCTATTGCCAGTTCTCGTGATTTCATTATTATTAGGTGTATTAAACATCGAACAGAAGCGTGAAATTAAAAAGACTCGTTTGGATTTTGTTGGACTAATTTTAATTGTAATTACTTTTATTGGTCTAGTCTTTGGGTTCTCAAATATGAGTTCTGGAAACATTTTAAATGCACTTGTACTGTTACCAATTATTGTGGGTATAATTGCTTTAATCACCCTATACAAGCACTGCGTTAATAGTAAAAATGCTATCTTGGACTTATCTGTACTACAAAATCACAAGTTCTCTGGACATGTAATTAGTTTTTTCATTATTCAATTTATTACATTAGGTTTATCATTCATTTTGCCCAATTATGTTCAATTGGTAAATCACTCTTCAGCTTTTATCGCTGGTTTGTTAGTACTACCAGGGGCTATCGTTGGTGCTTTATTTGCCCCTGTATCAGGTAGTTTATATGATAAATTTGGTGCTTATAAGCCAATCGCTTTTGGTATGTCATTTGGAATGATTGGAATGATTCTATTCACCATCTTTGGAACACATCTAAGTAATGCTATGATTTTAGGATTTTATATCATATTCATGCTATGTATTGGTCTATCATTCGGAAATATTATGACAAGTGGATTAAGTAACCTAAATAACAATCAACGAACAGACGGTAATGCCGTATTTAACACAACTCAACAAATTGCTGGAGCAATCGGAACATCGGTAACTTCAGCTATCATTACTATCAGTCAATTGAGTAGTAGTAACGAAGCCAACGGAACTGCGGTTGGATCACTTCATGCGTTGATTTTATTACTAGTATTAATCGTGATTGCTAGTCTAATCTTAAACGCCGTTGTAAAACGCAAATAACAAATAAAAAAGTCTAACGTGTTAAACGTTAGGCTTTTTGTTTTACTTCATTTTTTTGACACTCATAAAAATTCTAGTTGCAGGATAAAATCTAACATTAAATTCATCCTTAATAGCGTTAACAATCTCGCTATCATCATTATGTTCTTCAATCATGGCACGTATTTTAACGACGTTGTCATAATTGTTCAAGATGTCTCTAACGACACCACGGTCTTTAATACTCTTGACCACTTCATAAATTGCAAAAATAAATAAAAGAATCGCAATTATATTCCACATATATAAATTATCACTCCTATTACTTATAATTATACGTGATATATCGACATTATCAAAATCATATTAACTAAAGCTTAACAATTCAACGGTTTAAAAGGGTTGTCACACGTGATATAATTTAAATATTATAAATAAAGGAGAAATTCATATGATTGATACGATTAAAAAACGTACCATTGGATTTCTAGCTGCAGCTATTATTGCAATTATTAGTCAATTTCTTACAGCTATTATTCCAAACATCGGTGGAGCCACCATCGCAATCCTAATCGGGATTGTGTTGGGTAACACCGTTTTAAAACAACCAGTTCTAAGCGCTGGTACCAAGTTTGCTGAAAAACGATTACTAGAATACTCAGTAATGCTACTTGGTCTTACCATCACTTTCCAAACTATTCTTCAATTACACTGGTCAGGATTACTATTCATCATCATCCAAATGGCCATCACCATTATCGCTGCCATCATGATTGGTAAGTGGCTTCACTTCGGTGAAGGAATCTACCTTTGCATGGCTGGTGGAAACGCGGTTTGTGGATCATCAGCAATTGCTTCCATCAAACCAGTCATTAACGCTTCCGACGAAGATGCCGGTATGAGTATCACATTGGTGAACTTAATGGGAACCGTGATGATGCTAGCTCTTCCTGTCATTGGTACCATGGTGTTCGGTCACGTTGACATGCTACGTGGTGCCTTGATTGGTGGTACCGTCCAATCAGTTGGACAAGTTATCGCCAGTGCAACAATGGTTAACCAAACAACAGTCCAATTCGCTACTTTATTCAAGATTATGCGAATCATCATGCTAGTAGTTGTGGTTACTGTGTTTGCACGCATCCATGCTAAAAACGAAGCATTAGCTAACGCCGAAAAAGAAGTTGAGGAAGAAGTAAAGAAAGGTAAGATTGATTTCTTACCATGGTACGTTCTATGGTTCTTAATCTTCTGTATCCTAAACAGTTTCTTCCACCTTCCAGCTTTCATCGGCAACACCGCTCACCTATTGAGCTCATGGTGTGAAATCATCGCGCTAGCCGCTATCGGTTTACGTCTAAACTTAAAGGCGTTCCTAAAGGCCGGAAAGCGTTTTGCGATTTACAGTGTTTCAGTTGGTCTAATTCAAACCATCGTGGCACTAATCTTAATCAAACTATTAATTCACGCATAATAAAAAGACTAGGCAAATGCCTAGTCTTTTTTAATTACATATACTTTTTAATAAGTTCTTCAAAGTTACTATTCTTACGTGGGTAAGCAATTTTCTTAAGGTTGAGTAAATCAAAGTCTGTAACGTTATGTGAAATGGAGTTAAAGCCCCATGAACCAGTTCCTAGAGTTAATGAAGGTTCCAATCCGTTCACGATGCTACCAACCCCACCTAGACAGCAAGGAGTATTGACTAGGATACGGCAGGCCTTCATCTTAATACCGAATTGAGTAATCACATCAGAATTAGTTGATCTAATTCCAGCAGTGTGACCTAATCCACCATAGTTTAGGATTGCTTCTAGAGTTTCGTATGCATGATTTGAATCAGCTACCTTGTATACTGATACAACTGGTGAAAGCTTTTCACCTGAAAGTAAGTGGTCAAGACCAACTTCAGTTAGTTCAGCGGCCAATACTTTGGTGTCTTCCGGAACTTCAATTCCGGCCATGTCAGCGATTTGCTTAGCTGAACGACCGGCGATTGGTCCGTTAACTCCACCAGTTTCAGGGTTAAACATAGTTTGTGCTAGCTTGTCTTGATCTGATTCAGCGATGAAGTATACACCAGCATCACTTAAACGTTTCTTCATGTCATCATAGATGGATGAATCGATTACCAGACTGTTTTCGGTAGCACAAATCATACCATTATCAAAGGTCTTTGATAATACGATGTCTTTAACTGCTGCATCTAAATCTGCGGACTTTTCAACATATAATGGTGCGTTACCAGGACCCACACCTAATGCGGGTTTACCACTTGAGTAAGCGGCTTTGACCATGGCAGGTCCACCAGTCGCTAAAATCGTTGCAACACCAGGGTGGTGAATCAAAGCATTGGTTGCGTCAATGCTTGGTTCGCTAATCCATTGAATTGAATTCATTGGTGCCCCTGCTTTAACGGCTGCATCTAATACAATTTCAGCTGCTTTTATTGAGGACTTCAAAGCTTGTGGATGGAAACTAAATACGATTGGGTTTCTAGTCTTCATCGCAATGATTGCCTTAAATAAAGTAGTTGAAGTTGGGTTGGTAACTGGAGTAACACCAGCTAACACCCCTAATGGTTCTGCAATTGTAACTGTCTTTGCTTCATCGTCTTCATCGATAATTCCAACAGTCTTATGATTCTTAATGAAGTTACCAATTTGACCACTGGCAAAAATGTTCTTCATTGTCTTGTCGTGAGTATTTCCACGACCAGTTTCTTCATGAGCTAATTTTGCCAGTTCCGCACTGTTATCTAAACCAGCTTGGACCATTGCATCTACAATTGAGTCTACCTGTGATTGATCTAAACCTTCTAATTCAGCTAATGCAGTATGTGCATTACTTACTAAATTGTTAATCATTTCATCAACTTGAACCATCAAAAACGCCCTCCTTTAATTTAGATACTACTAACGTTTTCAATTTGATTGTATCAGTGTCAATAAAGGGTTTCAACCCATTGATCACCAGAAAATAATTAATTTTCACTATGTTTTTTTGAAGAAAATATCCATTTTTGATTAAAAAATAGGTCAGCTTTGTTCACCTAATCACAAGTTAAAAGCGCTATATTTAAGCCTTTTGATTTCCGCAAATTTCAGTAATGATAAACATACTCGATGTCTAGTTTTTATCGATAAAAATTAAATTTTAATTTGAATATCGTTATGATATTATTAGGCTTATCAAAACAGAGGAGATGAGCTTATCTTAAAGATTGAAAACATTTCGAAATCATTTTCCAAAGTCCAAGCTTTAAACAACCTTTCATTTGAAGCTAAAGACGGACAAATTCTAGGTCTAATCGGACAAAATGGTGCTGGTAAATCAACAACCTTTCACAGCATTCTTCGTTTTATCGAATTCGATGGAAAAATTACATTAAACAATCACGAAATCACTGTTAAGGACTTCAACGAAGTGGGATACCTTCCAGAAGAACGTAGTCTATTCGAAGACCTAACAATTGAAAGTCAAATTACATATTTTGCGGAACTAAAGGGCCGCGATAAAAAATGGGTCAAGGAACGCATCGACTCATGGTTAAAACGCTTCGAAGTCAAAGGTGAAGCTAAGGACAAAATTAAATCACTATCTAAAGGTAATCAACAAAAGGTCCAATTAATCTGTACCTTAATTCATGAACCAAAGTTGGTAATCTTAGATGAACCATTTAGTGGTTTGGACCCCGTTAACGCAGATCTTTTAAAGAAAGAAATCATCAGAACTAAGGAAAATGGTGCAGCCATCATCTTCTCAAGTCACGACATGAACAACGTTGAAGAACTTTGTGATCACGTCGTAATGCTTAGAAACGGAAACGTCGTTTTAAACGGTAGCGTTGATGAAATCCGAACCCAATTCGGTAAAAAGCACGTCTTTGTGACAACTGACATGTCCGTAAACGAACTAGCTGCACTTGATGGTGTCAGTGAAGTTGTTGCACGTGGCCATAACCGTTACAAGATTATCCTTACCGATGAAGAATACGGTAAGGCACTATTCAACGCCGTCAGTCGTGGCGAATACATCGAAGAATTCAGCCAACAACCACCTACATTAGATGAAATCTTTAGAGAAAAGGCGGTGGCAAAGCATGCATAAATTCAATATTGTTTTCATGAGAAACTACCTACTTCACTTAAAATCAAAGAGTTTCATCGCTTTACTAGTCACTCCAATTATTTCAGTCTTAATTAGTGCTGGAATCGGTGGATTAGTTGCCAGTTCAACCAGCAACTTTGACAACTACCAAGTCGCCGTTGTCGGGGATTCAAGCGTCAAAAGCGAACTAGTATCCAAGGATAAAGATTCCATTGATACCAGCATCAAGTCCGAAAGTACCGCTAAAAAGGAACTTAAGAAGGACAACATTGATGGTTACATCAAGGTTTCCAAGGAAAACAACCAATACAAAATTAACTTTGTTGGAAGTAGCTCCTTAGATAGCGACGTTAAGACTGACTTATTAGCAATTGTGAACCAAAAGCAAGCTGCCATTAATGTTAAGACTAGCAATGTGACTAGCGAACAATACAAACAATTATCTGTAAAACCAGCATTCAAGTCATCAGTCACCGATAAGGAAAAGAAGCAAAAATCGGATCAAACATCCAATGCTAATACCGCATCAATCTATGTATTAATCTTTATTTCCTACTTCTTTACCCTAATTTACGCTTCCATCATGTCCACTACTATCGCCAAGGAAAAAGGCACCAAGATTTCAGAAGTTATCTTCAGTAGTGTCTCACCTAGCACATACTTTAGTGGTAAAGTGGGTGCCGTGATTGCCTTGATGGCAACACAAATGGTAATTTACAGTGGCGTTGGCGTGATTGCATACTTCATCTTGAATATGTATCCATTCTTCAACTCACTATTCTCATCCCAACACGTATTAATCAGTACGTTTATCGGTAACATCTTCAGCATTAACCTACTATTCATCTTAGTTGGTTTCGTAATCGCAATCGTGCTTGCAGCGATTTGTGGTTCTCTTTCAGCCAATGTTGAGGGGGCATCCAAATCAGCACAACCACTTGTATTCTTGATTTTATTTATCTTTGTACTTTCATTTAATTTTGTTAATGATGGTGCTTCCGATTCAATCTTTTCACAAGTTGGATCATACATCCCACTATTCTCATCATTCTTGATGCCAATCAGATTAATTAATCATGATGCAAGCTTCTTTGAAGGCATCATTTCACTATTGATTGCGATTGCCTTCATCGCCTTTGTGACTTACAAGTTCTCAAATGTTTACAAGCTATTCATGCTAAACAGTGAAGAAGGTAGCTTCTTCAAACGGATTAAATCAGCTTTAAACAATAAATAAGCAAATAAAAATAACCCTGAACGAATATGTTCAGGGTTATTTTTTTACTTAATTTTGACTGGTTTATTGATTGATAGTAGGTAGATAAATTTATCGGTAACCGGTTTATGCAAGATGTTTTCCAACGCCTTGGCATATAGGTTAATTTGACCTTTGTACTTCTTAACGGCCTTTTCGATACTTCTATCGCTATCGTTTGGAACGTAGTCAGTCTTGTAATCAAACAAGATGACCTCATCGTCTAGTTCGATGTAACCATCAATAATCCCGTGAATTAGGATTTTTTCAGGTGAATCAGCATTAAATCCAGGGAATACTAGGTTGGCATCCATTAACATCGAGAATGGTGCTTCACGATGAATTCGTTCTGGATGAGCCAACATTTGTAGTCCCAATTCACTGTCAAACACATTGATAACTTCTTGTGTTTGAATTAAGTCAGCAATTTCTGGGGTAACGACCTTATCGGCAACTAAACGTTGTAGCATCCCTACCACGTCACCAACTTCTGGCTTGTGGTCCAATGAAACCTCTTGTAGCAACAAGTGGGTGGCAGTACCGACTTCAGCAGCACTTGGTTTTACGACTGATTGCATGAACTTAGGCACCGTAAAGTTAGAGCTGACATACATATTCTTTTGCTTATTATTTTCTTGCCAATGTTCATCATAGTTGCCCAATTGAATGCTATCTGGATCTTCAAATAGTCGTTTAATTTCGGAAACTGATTGATAAGCAGTAGTATGAGTCGCAACTTGATTTTGATAAGTGAAGTCCAATACTTGGTCGACATCATCAACATTGATGTCCTTTGGTACCATCTTCTTGGCACTTTCAACAATGTGATTTAACCACTTAGCACTAACCGCACTGTCTCCTGATGGACTGTGTTGAGCTAGGTCGTTGGCATTCACGAATTCGACGTCAAAGTTGGTTTGATCATCATCTAAACCTTTGTAGGTAACGTCGTCACCGAACTTATTTCTAAAGTTAGGATGACGGACCAATGCGGGGCCAATCCAGTCTAGGTAACTCTTGGCACCACTTCTTAAAGCGGCATCGACTAGTAAGGTGTCACCACTGGCGGCCTTGTTCCAGGCATCGATGACCTTGGTTCTGTCGTTTTCATTCTTGCTGGCACCAACGATGAATAGTTGTTGTTCAGCACGGGTTAGCGCAACGTATAGTTTACGCATTTCTTCGGCCAACAATCCTTGGTTTTCGATTGCACCAACCACTTGGCGTTGCAATGAATCTTGTTTGATTCGAGTTTCTGGGTCGGTGTAGGTAATTCCTAATCCTAGGTGGTCATTTAGGATGTAGGCCTTGTTGCTGTCTTGCCTGTTGAAACCATGTGAGGCATCCATTAGGAAGACGACTGGGAATTCCAGTCCCTTACTTCCGTGAATGGTCATTACTGATACTGCATCTTGGTTGTCATCAGCATTGGCTTCATCCAAGTCTTCGTTTCTTTCTTGCATGAGACGCACAAATCGAACGAATTGGAACAATCCCTTAAAACTAGTTTGTTCGTAGTCATATGCACGTTCGTATAAGGCATGTAGGTTGGCTTGGCGTTGTCTTCCGGCAGGCATCCCACCGACATAATCCAAGAATCCAGTAGTTTCATAGATGTCCCAGATTAAATCAACAATCGGATGTTGTTGGGCAACATCTCTAAAGTGTTTTAATTGTTCGACAAATGTCTTCACACGTGAAAATACTTGGTCACCAAATTCGGAGTGATCCATGTTTTCGTAATTATCATAGAAGTTAATTACGGCATTGAAGTAATCCCCGGTCTTTTGATTAATTCTCAAGTATGCCAATTGGTTTTCATTTAGTCCAACCATTGGAGAACGCAATACCGCAACCAATGGAATGTCTTGGTATGGATTATCAATGATTGATAACATCGACATCATGATTTGAATTTCGGTGGTCTTGAAGTAACTTTGTGCCCCGTTGATTAGGACCGGAATGTTGTATGAACCAAAGATATCGGAAATGATTAAGTTGTTATTTCTAGTCGAAGAAATAATTGAGATATCAGAGTATTGGATTGGACGCATCACTTGCTTGTCACGGTCAAACACTGGTAGCTGCTTTTCAATCATTTCGTTAATCTTTTGAGCGACCATTTCAACTTGGCCATGCGCACTGTCTTGGACTTGGAATTGGTCATCAATTGGTTCTTCTTCGTCATCCTTACTTTCGTAAATCATCACATCAACGTTGGATTGTAATTCGTCTGGATAGTATTTCGCACCGGCCTTTAGTTTGGCATCCCCGGTGTAGTCAATTTCTCCGACTCGTTTATCCATTGTTTGAGTGAAAACTAAGTTGATGAAATCATCGATGTTTTCTGCAGAACGGAAGTTATCTGGTAAGACAATGGTGTGTCCATCTTCGCTATCCATGCGTTCGATAAACATTGATGGATCGGCTAGACGGAAACGGTAGATGGATTGCTTAACGTCTCCCACCATGAACATGTTACTGTGTTCTGGGTTCGATAATGTTGATAAAATCGCGTCTTGGAGACGATTATTATCTTGGTATTCATCGACCATGATTTCATTATATTGATTTTGGAGGTTCACTCTGACCGCCTTAGATTCGCCGTCTGAGCCAGATAGAATATCGTAGGCATAATGTTCCACATCAATGAATTCTAGACAATGGCGCTTCAATTTAGCCTTTTGATAGCTATCGGTGAATGCTAGGACAACTTGTATCAATTTTTCGATTAATTGCTTGGAAGCCTTCATTACTGAAAGGTTTTCTTCTTCGTTTAACGCAAAGTACTTATCGGGTAGTTTTTGAACCGCCTTCTTGGCGTTGTCTCGAATGTCTTTGATACGGTCGTGAAGTCCCTTAGCAATGTCGTCATAGTCCTTGGTAACACGTGGGAAAGCCTTGAACTTAATGTCTTCAAAGGCTTGCTTAATGTCATTCCAATCGGAATCAGGCAACATGTCATATAGGCCATTGATATTATCAATATCGACTTGAACGGCAGCCGCTTCTTTTTCCATCAAGTTTTCATCGGCAATGCGTTTAGCTGATTCAAAAGATAGACGTTGTTGGGTCAAATCGTTTTGAATGAAGGGTAATAGATTGTTTTGGTAAAAGTCGGAATGAACCAGGTCATCCCCATCGATGTCGTAAATCTTGGTGGTATTCTTCAACCAATCGACCGGGTCACGATTTACGTTGGCGTAATCGTAAATTCTAAATACTAAATCGGTTAAACCATCGTCGGAACGGTCATTGGAGAAGTTTTCAGTCAATTGCGCAAATAGCCCATCACTATCGTTGGCGTATAAGTCTTCTCTAACTGAATCCCAAACCTGTTCTTTTAGCATTTGGCTTTCAGTTTGGTCCGCCAACAATCTAAAGTTAGGGTCCAAATCAATAATGTAGTAGTAGCTTTGGACGATTTTTTGACAGAATGAGTCCATTGTTGAAATATCAGCGACCGGCAAACGACGTAATTGACGCACTAAAAATGCCTTAACGTCTGAGTCGGTGGCCTTTTTCAATTCTTGTTGTAACGCCTTTTGAATACGGTCACGCATTTCCTTAGCAGCGGCCTTAGTAAAGGTAACGATTAGCATTTCATCAATGTTGACGCGGTCGTTTAATAACTTGTTAATCACACGATCAACTAAGACACGGGTCTTACCAGAACCGGCTGAGGCGGAAACGAGGACATTTTCATCAAAATGTCCGGTAACAGCTTCTTTTTGTGGCTTTGTGTATTCCATTATTGATTGTCCCCCCTTAACATTTTCAAGACGTCTTCTAACGAGTAGTTAGGCACGTCTCTATAGTTGTTTTCATTCAATAGCGGATCGAACTGCATGATTGAACGATAAGGTGTAAATTGCATTGCGTCTTGGTTTTGACCAAAGCGCGCTGGTTTCAAGTCGACGTTTCCAGTAAAGATTTCCAATCCGGCCTTCTTAATTAGGTCCTCGTTGTGAGATAGCAATAGGTCTAAGTCTTCTGGTTGCACGATTGGACTGGACTTGTAAAAACTACCGTCCTTTTTCTTTCTCAATGGGTAAACATTGGATGAACCGTACTTGTCATCGGCGATGGTCTTATCAATCTTATCCAATAGTTCTCCGTCGTTAACTAGAATTCCTTGGTATTTTTGTTTGCTTAATACCGCTTCTTCAAATGATTTCTTCAAATCATCCTTGGTGTACTTAGGATTGTAGATGTGCATGTATACGGCACCGGCCAAGGCGGCCTTTTCTTCTTCATCGATGATGCCTAGGTTGTGCGCTAACACATCGATGTAGGTCATCATTTGCATGGAAGTGCCGTCGTATACACGGGAGAAGTCCAACTTACGTTCACTGGACTTGTAATCGACAATTCCTAGGTAGTTCTTGCCGTCGACGTTCATTGAATCAATTCTATCGATTCGACCACGGACGTTAACCAACTTCGCGGTGGTTAGTTCGTTGCTCTTAGGCAATTCAAAACTAAGTGGTTTCAAATCATCCTTATGACCAACTTGACCGAATGAGATTTCGGTCTTTTTCGCACGCATTGGTGTGTACTTACTTTGTTTTTGAATGGTTTCGATTGTGTGTTTAACGGTCTTAATCAATTGGTTCTTGATGTAATTCATTCGACTAGAACTGCTCAAGATGGTGTATTGGAAGTCATTTGGATCTTCTAACATCTTGGCAACAACAGTATCAACCAATTCATTGATTGCTTGTTTGTCCAAGTTTTCCAAGTCGATGTGTTCTGAATTTACGATGCGCATCAAGTGGTCCATTGATTCGTGATAGAACTGACCGGTACTTGCTGGAGATAAGTCAAAGACATCACGTTCTTTTAGCTTCAAACCATAGCGCAAGAAGTATTCGTATGGGTTGCTGTAAAATTGTTCCAACTTAGAGATGGAAGTATTGATTTTATCGCCATATAAACCAGTAACGATTTCTGGCAACAATTGCGTTGGTGTGTTGTTGTAGTCCAAACCACCCAATAGTTTGTTGGTTAAATCACGGTAGTTTAGGTTTTGATCTAGTTTGTTGTATACATATTGCCAGGCAGGGGCCAAATTAGAATTGTTCAGTTTGGCGTCTTGGCTAGCTTGAACCAGGTGACGAAGCGTTGAACGATAAGTTCCGACATATTCGTAGATATCCTTGGCATCAGCGGTTGGATGACTGGAAATGTGTTGGATATCAATGCCGAAGTGTTCAGCAATTCTGGAAACGTATGGGGAAATGGCGACTGATGATTCGTCACTATCGCCTAAACTATAGGAAAAGATTAGCTTTTCACTACCTGATAGGAATGCTAGATAGTTTAGGAATGGATCATTGGCCATTTGGTTTTCAGATGTTTCACGCAAGTATTGGTCGTCGTCAAAGAAGTCACGCAAATCACCACGGTCCGCGTCACTAAATAGTGCTTCGTTGGTAATTTTATCTGGCATTACTTCGTCGGTGGCACCCATCATAAAGACCACTTTACGGTTGTTCATTTGAACGATTCCACTTTCAGAAATAGTAACTTGGTCCAATGTTGATGGAATTTGTGAGTAGTTGGCACCTGAGAATCCACTTTGAAGAAGACTCAAAAAGTCGTCAGGAACAAATTCACGATTTCCTAGGATTGAAACATAGTCGTCCAATAGGTTACAGAATGTCTGCCATACCTGTTCGGGTTGCGCCGCATCCAATAGGTTGTCTTTTAAGATGGAGTCGTTACGCCATTCTTTTAGTCGTCTAACCACTCCCATGTCCACTAGGAATTGGAATAATGTGGCAGCAGCCTCTTTGCCGGTCTTGGCGTTTCGCATCTTCTTGAAGAATGGTGGGAAGTTATCACCAATAAAGTGTCTGATCACATTAATTTTACCGGAAATGTTACGCATTCTATCTGCTTGAACACCAAAATCACTATCGGATAGCCATGCGTATTGCCAGTCTTCCTTTTGAGTCCAGCGAGAGCCTTCATACCCATTCTTTAGTACCAAGTTTTCGGTTAAGGCCACGTATTGACGGTAATCATCGCCTTCAATGAAATTACCATTACCATCACCTGGGACCATTAATTCGGTCTTTAGTAAACGCATGACGTCTTGGTATTGGTACTTACGAGAACCATTTTCCAGACTAAAAAGTGCATCGATTAATTCCACCAATGGATGGTCTTCCATTGATTTGGTAACGTCGTTAAATGCAGGAATGTCGAGTAGTTTAAATACCGGTTTGATTACGTTTTGATACTTGTCCAAGTGACGAGTCAAGATTAAGAAGTCGGAGTATTTGTAGCCACCATGAGCGACCATTTGGCGAATCTTGACCGCGATATTTTCTACTTCAGCAAACGGACTGTCGGCACGGTAGACCTGAATGCTGTCAGGATTACTTAGTGCACTCTTGTCGATATCACCTAGTCCAGTGGATTGTGCCCAGTATGTATCTAGTTTGTGTAAATCATCTGACACGCGAAGATTCTTAGCCATTTTATCGACCAATACGGGAACATTATTGGCACGGGCAACGTTGTAAAAACGATTGTACCACTTGGCTGATTGGAAGAATAAGTTTGGACCTTGTGGTAGTTCATCGGGGTACTTACGATCCAAGTTCAAACCAATAGTCACACCAGCGGAACGCTTGATTAGTAGTTCAACTAGCTTAGCTTCTTGGGCGGTAAACTGGTTAAAGCCATTGAAGTAAAAATGACTGTGGGATAGGTCTAGTTCGTCATTTTCGATAAAACGACAGAAAAGGTTTAAAACGTCTGATTTATATAGATAGATTCCTTGAGTTTGTTCCTCAAAAGCGCGATAAATGATGATGAAATCATGCATTTTATCACGTAGTCCAGCGTTTAGTTTATCGTTATTGTCGACAATTTTTTCAAGGTTGTCGGCAGAAATTTGGCCGGCTTGCATTTCGCTGATTTGTTGAGCCAATTTTTGAATAAAGCCAGGTTGGCCAGTTTCACCCCTAAAGACGGTCAATTCATCCTGGTGATCGATTAAGATTTGGTAGATCAGCATGCTAATACCAGAGTCGCTTAGTCTTGTCTTTTGGTATTCTTGGTTATTCTTCATGTAATACCAGACAAGTCGGGTAATGGAGAAAGTCTGGAACTTACTTTCGGCATAAATTGGTTCGTTGTCGGTGTTTAAATCCTTTAAGGCTTGCACTTCGGATTCAAACTTAATGTGGTTAGGCACTAGATAGAAGAATTCATCATCAGGGTGATTGTTGATTGATTCTTTTAGAGAATCAACGATGACTTCTTCATGATCATAGCTGGCGGTTCCCAAAATAAATTGTAAAGACATTTCATTACCCCTTTTTCATGAATTAATAGTTTAATTATATAATACGTGAAAACCTGTGTCAGACTTTTCAAACATTTAATTATTCTCCAAAAAGATGATTAAGTCGGCGTTTATGCAAACGATAATTTTTTAACCGAAAAAAATTTGAACTTTTCGAGTCATAATCTTTGGTTCAATTATTTGGTTGTGGTATATTAAATCGTACACAAAATATTAATACAAAACGTATGGATATTTTGGCAAATAAAAAATAATTATGATGTAATATAGGATCGATTTTTATTTATTGGGATAAAGCTCTAACTTGGGTTTTAAAAATCGTCTACCGCCTTGAGCATCAAAGAAAGAGGTACAGTTTATGTTCAGACATACTCGTAAATTACAATACAACGCTAAGCCAGATCGTCCAGATCCAATTATGGCTCGTCGTCTACAAGAAGCCCTAGGTGGTCAATGGGGTGAAACTACTGGTATGATGTCATACCTATCACAAGGTTGGTCATCAACTGGTGACGAAAAGTACAAAGACTTACTATTAGACACTGGTACTGAAGAAATTGGTCACGTTGAAATGATTTCAACTATGATTGGTTACCTATTAGAAGGTGCACCAACTACTATGACTACTGAAGAAATGAAGAATGACCCAGCTAAGGCTGCCCTACTTTCAGGTATGGACCCAGAACATGCATTAGTTCATGGTCTAAATGCTGGTCTAAACAACCCTAACGGTGCTGCATGGAACGCTGGTTACGTTACTTCATCAGGTAACCTAGTTGCTGACATGCGTTTCAACGTTGTTCGTGAATCACAAGCTCGTCTACAAGTTAGTCGTCTATACGACATGACCGATGACGAAGGTGTTCGTGACATGTTGAAGTTCCTATTAGCTCGTGAAACTCAACACCAACTACAATTCATGAAGGCTCAAGAAGAACTAGAAGAAAAATATGGTGTTATCGTTCCTGGTAACATGCACGATATTGAACACAGCGAATACGCTCACGTTCTAATGAACTTCTCTGATGGTGACGGCTCACGTGCATTCGATGGCCAAGTTGCTAAAGACGGTCAAAAGTTCACTTTCCAAGAAAACCCAGAAGCTATGGGTGGTATTCCAGAAGTTAAGCCAGCTGATCCTCGTTTACACAACGACCAAGGTTAATTTCTGCCCTTACTCCTACAATTTTCGAAATACGACAATTCAACTTATTAATCCAAACAAAAACTCCAACTTCGGTTGGAGTTTTTTTATATTTTCTTAACTTGTTATTTTTTCACAATAGAATTAGAATTAGATTAATAAAATTTATAGGAGTGTTTGTCGTGCAATTTATTTTCGCTTTACTTCATGGAATCGCCGAAATGATTTCTAACTCAATTGCTTTTCACTTAACCCTATTACATATCGAACCTTCAAACATCTTTTTGAAGCTTCCCCACATTATTCAATCAATCGTTAACTTTATTAGATAGATCAAAAAGACACTCCTGTTTAGGAGTGTTTTTTGTTTATTTGCTTAAATCATTATCATTAAAAATTTTGGTGATTTTAGTTCCACTACTATCGACTTTTCCGTCAACACCGATTGATAAAGATTTGTCTCTATATGTAACAACGTAGTATAAAATGTTTCCCGACCCCTGGTTATCAGTAAATTCCGGATGTTCTTTACGATGTTTTTGAATGAACTTAATAACCTCTGGTTCCTTACAATATTTCTTCAAACTTTTATCGTTTTGAACGATGCCGTAGTATTCATTTTCCACACTGAAATCAGATTGTTTATAAATGTTAAAGGCAAGAACTGCCACTACCAAGACAACAATCGCTGCCACAATTACGAGAACTGCTTTTTTCATCTTATATAACCCCTCTCTAATCCAAAATTAATGTTAGACTTAACCGTATCACTTTCACACATCAATGTAAATGACATCAATATGGAGTGCCTTTTTTTTAAAATCCAATTCATTGTGGTAATATTAGGCACAATAAAAACATAAATTAGGGGGAATGTCCATGCCATCAAATAATGAAGCTAAACAGTTAAAGAAAATCATGAACGATACTTTAGACATATCAAAATACATATTAGCCAGCAAAGACGATGACGAAATTCTTACCCATATTGCCAAACTAATAAATTGTGACGCATATATTATGGATGTTTTCGGTCGTCTTCGTTCATACAGTGAAAACGCAAAGATGGATGCATCCCTCTTTGAATCCGTAATTCATGATTTAAAACTTATCGAACTAACCGAACCGGTCAACCTTTTAGACAAGTACAGCATCTATCCGCTAAAGACAATGGACAAGTTGACCCGCAGATTTGTGGTTTTTTCAATGAAGATGCCAGAAGACCTAAGTTCCCAATTATTGATTGAAAACATGGTCAACCTCCTAAGTCTAGAAAGCATGCAGGTCAGCATTAATTTGAACCAAGTTAGACAACGTCGCAACGAATTGTTCGACACCATTTTGGCACAAAATCTACCGGAAAATGCTTTCGAAGATACTTTAAAACTAAACGGACTAGACTCCAATTCAATGTATAAGGCGTTTGAAATCGATGAAATCAATTCCGTCGACACCGGACACCACCAAGAAGATATGCACCGTGTTAACGACTATATCTACTGGTATTTTGAAAAACTACAAATTCCAATTATATTGATATCATGGCATTTCAAGCCATTCATTTTGGTCGAAACTAAAAAGAGTTTATTGACATTATTAAACGAACTAAGTAAGTTTATCCACGAAAACTTTGTTGGATCAAAGACGCAAATCGGATACACCGACGATGCCAAACCACTGATTCAATTCAAGAAGTTACTTCGTGAAGCCGATGAAGCCTTGGATGTCGCTAAACGCGAAAACATATTGAAGCCAAATAAGTTCATCCCGCAACAAGTTGAAGATATTTTGAGCCTAGTACCAAAGAAAGAAGCCGACATGTTTGTCGACGCCATCTTAGGACCTGTTTTAAACTTAAAGGATGACGAAAAAGATGAACTAATCGAATTACTTTCCTACTACTATGCCGATAATCAATCGATTTCAATGGCGGCCAACGATTTATTTATTCATAGAAATACCGCCGTTTATAGATTAAAGAAGTTAGAAAAACTACTTAACATGAGCCTAAACGATGTTTCAGATAGTGAACAACTCAGAATGGCTACCAAACTATACTTAATTCACCACTAAATAAAGGAGCTAATTTATTTGATTGATAGCAATATAAACAAGTATATCGATAATAATGATGTTTTAGAGATATACTCAAAATCAAGAGATAACTTTGAGTTTGAAGATTTTATTCTGGGGATTATTGTGTCAGAAAAAGATAATTATCTATTGGTTGAAACAATAGATGATTCCGGACTCTTAGATTCATATACATTATTACTAAAAAACGATATTTCTAAAATATCTTCAAATACCAATTATACAAATGTTTTTACTCATTACGTCAACAGCAATAAAAAGAATGATATATACGATCCTTTTAAGTTGAAAAAAGAAATGAGCAGTATGCGTAATAAAAAACTGGATGATATTATTCATACTTTCTTGAGTAAAAGAAAAGTTATATCACTTTGTACAAGTGTTGATGAAAACTTCCATAAAGGAAACATAATCGCATATGACAAGAATCACATCGTTTTAGATGAAGAAAGGTATCAACAAACTTTTGAAAGTGAAATACAAGAAAAAAATAATTTAATAAAATTAGATACTATAACTGCTTTTGACTTGGTAAGTAAGGAAAATAAACTATACGAAGAATATTTAAATAGTCACTAAAAAAAGAGCTAACCAAAATGGTTAACTCTTTTTTATTTTATCCATTAACGGCATTTAATCCGACTGCAATACCTGCTAAAAAGCCAATAATTACAATAGCGGTAAATAAAAACCAATATCTGTATTTATAAATTTCTCTCATAATAAGCACTCCCCCATTGATTATGTTTATTATTTGATATCAATGATTATAAATTAAACGTCAAAAAAGAGCTAGCTAAATTTAGCTAACTCCTTTTTTATTTAGGCGTATGCTTTTGAGTTTCTTTCCTTTAAGTAAACCAATCCGCAGAAGACGATTGACCAAATAATTGCACCAATTGCTCCAACGACGTCACCTGGGATAAAGAATAGACTCGCGAAGATGACGAAGAAGAATAGGATTGTTAAAGGACTAGTAATTGCGTATCCAGGCATCTTGAACCCATCGCTTAGGAAGTCGTTTGATGCGCGGTACTTTCTGTGAGCAACCATTGTTAGTAGGTAAACAATGATGTACATGTCACTTGATGATCCAGCCACGATTGTAAATACAGAACTAATACTGTTACTTACACTCATGATTGGAGTAATGAAGATTAGAGCAGCCGAGATTAGAATTGCGGCACTTGGGATTCCGTTTTTAGAAACCTTACCGAAGTGTCTGTTCATGAACCCTTCCTTACGTCCTTCAGTAGCTAGTTGGTAGAAGTGACGTCCGGCAGAGAAGATAATACTGTTTAGAGAAGATGCAGCTGATGTTAATACAACGAAATTAATAATAGCAGCGGCTGCAGGTAGTCCAGCAAGTGTAAATACTTGAACGAATGGACTCTTATCTGGAGTGATTGATGTCCATGGAATAACTGCCATGATAACAGCAAGTGCACCAATGTAGAAGATCATGATTCTCCATAGAGTTTCGTTAACAGCCTTCTTAACAACTTTGTGCGGGTTCTTTGATTCACCTAGGGTAATACTTACGAATTCAATCCCTTGGAATGCGAAGAATACCATTGGAAAAGCTGAGATGAAGTTAAATGAACCATGTGGGAATAAAGTAAAATGATTAGTAATATTGCTAATTGATGCATGTCCCAAAGGTGTTGGTGTGTGCGCTAATACCATGATAATACCAGTAAAGATTAAAGCCACGATTGCCACAATTTTGATCATTGCAAACCAAAACTCTGCTTCACCAAACAGTTTTGCGGCAATTAAGTTAATTCCTGCCAATACCACCAAGAAGGCAACTTCGACAATCCACGATGGAATGTGTGGGAACCAGAAGGCAAAGTATGTAGCAATGGCGGTTAGTTCAGCCATGCTGGCAAACAAAAGTCCTAACCAGTAGCTCCAACCGGTGAAGTATCCAGCAGTTGGTCCGAGGTATTTAGAGATAAATGATACGAAAGTGTGTTGAGATGGATCGGCGTAAAACATTTCACCGATGGCTCTCATCATTAGAAAGAAGAAACATCCTAATACTAGGTAGACTATCATTACTGACGGTCCAGTCTTTGAAATGGTACTTCCGGAACCTAAGAATAACCCGGTCCCGATGGTTCCACCAATTGCAATCATCTGAACATGACGGTTGCTTAGTGAGCGAAGTGTACCATCCACATTTTTCGTTATCTTTTCTTGCATAAAGATTCCCCCTTTTAAGTTAATTGATTTATTCGTTTATCAATTTCACTTGGATTGATGAAAATACTATCATCATTTTTTGCGATGACAATAGACTTGGGAGATTTTTGGAATACCTAACAAGGTGATTGTATCATCCTACAAAAGCACTCAATTATGCTTTAGAACGGGAAATAAGACGCTTTATACCGATACCTGCATAGAATGCAACTGTCCAAATTACTGCACTAATTGCGCCGACTTCGTCCCCTGGAATGAAGAACAAACTAACGAAAATGAAGACGAAAAATGCAATGGTTAGTGGACTGGTAAATTGGTAAGCCGGCATCTTGAATCCATGGTCCAAGAAGTCGGCTGACTTTCTGTATTTACGATGTGCAAACATGGTAAATAGGTAAACGATAATACACATGTCACTAGTTGCACCGGCAACTAAGGTGAACATGAATGAAACGCTATGAGTAACCGTTAGGATTGGGTTAATCAAAATTAAAGCAGCGGTCAAACCAATACTTGCGATTGGAATTCCGTTTTTAGAAACGTGAGTTAGGTTTTTATGAATGAATCCATCGGTGTGAGTATCCTTAGCTAGTTGGTACAAATGACGACCAGCTGAGAAGATGATACTGTTCAATGAAGAAGCAGCTGATGTTAATACCACGAAGTTAATAACAGCAGCGGCTGCAGGTAACCCTGCAATTGAAAAGACTTGCACGAATGGACTATTAGTTGGAGATAGTTTGGTCCATGGAATTACCACCATAATTACTGATAGTGCTCCAATGTAAAAAATCAAAATCCTCCATAGAGTCTCATTAACGGCCTTCTTAACGACAGTCTTTGGATCTTTGGATTCACCAAGCGTGATGCTGACGAATTCAATTCCTTGGAAGGCAAAGAATACCATTGGGAATGCGGCGAAGAAGTTAAAGAATCCGTGTGGGAACATTGTAAAGTGGTCAAAAATGTTACCAAATGAAGCATGACCAACTGGGGTTGAGGCGTGGAAGAACGCCATGAAAATCCCGGTCACAATCAACGCAACAATGGCAATCACCTTAATCATGGCAAACCAGAATTCGGCTTCACCGAATACCTTAACGGCAATGATATTCAATGTCGCTAAGACGGCTAAAAAGACGACTTCGATTAACCATGCCGGAATGTGTGGGAACCAAAAGTTCACATATGTAGCAATTGCTGATAATTCGGCCATGCTGGCAAATAGCAAACCAATCCAGTAACTCCATCCAGTGAAGTATCCGGCGGTGTGACCTAGATATTTAGTAATAAATGCAACGAATGTATGTTGGTTTGGATCAGAATAAAACATTTCTCCAATTCCTCTCATCATCAAGAAGAATAGACAACCAATCACTAGATATACCAATAGTACGGAAGGACCGGTCTTTGAAATGGTACTACCTGACCCTAAAAATAGTCCTGTTCCGATGGTTCCACCAATCGCTATCATTTGAACATGACGATTACTTAGTGAACGCACCGTTCCATCGGCGTTTTTCTTGTTTTTCTCATGCATATAAATGCCTCCAATATGGCTTTCCCATTTTTCATAATTTAACTTTATCCCATATAATTGTTGATAATACTAGCATTTATCGAATATTTAATAAGCAAATCCACGCAAATTTGTAACCTTATACATACGACTTGTAGAATCATACAAAAAAGCCACACCATTTATTGGTGTGGCTTCGTTTCATGTGAAACATTTTTATTTGTTTTGTGGCAACTTGTTATCCGCTAACACATCGTTAGTGTATTGTTCCACTTGTAGCGCAACATCAGCAGCCTTTGGATCATTTGGTTGTAAATGACTGGCAGTATCTTGTGCAACTGCCCAGTATGCCAAACTATCGGTAACTGGAACGATATCTCTAACAATTTCCATTTTTAATTCAGGACGTTGTTGTTGAAGAGTTTCAAAAGTTCCATAGTTAGTGATCATATGGATTTCACCGCCAGACTTTGGTGAAACACTCTTAAAGATTACCAAGTGTGATTCCTTTTGAGTATCAGTTAGTTGTTGTTTAATTTCTTTCAATTGTTCTTTGGTTAATTGTAATGCCATTTTAAGCACCTCGCTTATCTTTCAATCAGTCCAATGGATTGATTAATAAATTGACCATATTCTACTACTTTAGCAGCAGTATTTGCAACATTATCAGCAGAAACGTGGCCGTATTGCATCGATATTCCTTCATCAATTATGTCCAATTCACCTGATAGATCATCAATAATTTTAACTGGTCTTAAGATGGTGTATGGAATTTCGTATTCGTCAACCAGCTTAACGGCGTATCTTTGTTGATTCAAGTATTCCCTAATATTATCCACATCTGGATAAGTCACTTCTTCGGTTAATTCATTATCAATACCTGCTGTTGATAGCATAATAAACTGTTCAAGTGGTGGGTTAACGCGGTCCAATGCTTGAATGACTGCACTGATTTGTAAATCAACATCATGTGGTCCCAAGAATGTATAGATAACGTTTACGCCTTCCAAGTTGTCGGCGTAAGCACTAACATCCTCAAAATCAATGCCATCCAGTAAGTTTACTTCATATTGATTTGATAACTTATCATAAACTTTCTGGCCTAATTGATGAAAATTACCAATGATCAAAACCTTCTTCATGGTTAACCCTCCTTCATTCATTAAATTTATTTTATCAAAAATTAATGGTTAAGTTAACGCCAAATGGTTTAAAAATCGGCGATTAGGGTTCATAATTAATTTGTACGTATAAAAAATTTGAGGAGGCCTTTTTACATGGTAAAAATTGGTAAATCAAACGTAGAATCAACCCCACTTGGTTTAGGAACCAATGCGGTTGGTGGTAACAACTTATTTCCAAACTTAAAAGATGAAACTGGTATTCAAATCGTAAAGACCGGTCTAGATTCTGGAATCACCCTATTAGATACTGCATTTGCATACGGTATGGGTCATTCAGAAGAACTAATCGGTCAAGCCATTAAGGGCTACGACAGAAGCAAGTTCGTTATTGCTACAAAGGCAGCTCAAGACACATCAGACGGCGATGTTACAATTAACAATAATCCACAATTCTTAAAGAAATCAGTAGATGATGCATTGAAGCGTCTACAAACTGACTACATCGATATCTTCTACATTCACTTTCCAGACGACCAAACTCCAAAAGATGAAGCGGTTGCTGCATTAAACGAAATGAAGCAAGAAGGTAAGATTAAGGCAATCGGTGTTTCAAACTTCTCACTAGATCAAATCAAGGAAGCTAACAAAGACGGCTTAGTTGATGTTGTTGAAGATCAATACAGTCTATTGCACCGTGATGCTGAAACTGAATTGTTCGATTACTTACGTGAAAACAACATTTCATTCGTACCATTCTTCCCATTAGCATCTGGTCTATTAACTGGTAAGTACTCAGAAGTGGTCGACTTCCCTGAAAATGATATCAGACACGGAAACCCTGACTTCACCGGTGAACGTTTCGAAAAGATCGTTGAAAAGGTTAACAACCTAAAGCCACTTGCTGATAAACATGGTATTACCACTGCTCAATTAGTATTAGCATGGTACATCAAGAACCCAGACGTTACTGTTGTTATCCCAGGTGCAAAGCGTCCAGAACAAGTACAAAGCAATGCAAAGGCATTGAACGTTTCACTAAGTGACGAAGAATATGCACAAATTGATAATGACTTTAGAAACATCTAATTGATTTCGACTCCAATGTTCGGATTTTGCTCCAACATTGGAGTTTTTTTATCATAAAACGTCAATTTTTGTTTAAATTTGTCTAAAATAGTTCGCTTTTTAGTGGACTTATGTTCTAATTATGGTAATATATACGTATAATATTAATAAATACGAACATTAAAGGAGAATGTTTCATGTTAAAGGGAATTGCTAATTTCTTTCATTTTGATGAACTAGGTACTAACTATCGTACCGAATTCATCGCTGGTTTAACTACCTTTGTTTCAATGGTTTACATTCTATTCGTAAACCCAAACGTTATGAGTGCTTCAGGTATCGATAAGGGTGCCATGTTCACTGCAACTGCTCTTGCAACTGCTCTTGGATGTTTCTTAATGGGAATCATCGCTAACTACCCAATCGCTTTATCTACCAGTTTGGGTACTAATGCTTTCTTCGCCTACTCAGTCTGTGTGGGTATGAAAGTTCCTTGGCAAACAGCGCTAGCTGGTACATTTATCGCAGCTATTATTTTCATGATTTTAACAGCGTTCAAGCTAAGAGAAACAATCATCGACGCAATTCCTGCTGATTTAAAGAGTGCCATTGCCGGTGGTATTGGTCTATTCATTGCCTTTCTTGGTTTAAATCAAGGTGGCCTAGTTGTTGCTGATAAATCAACTCTAGTAACTCTTGGATCACTTCACGTTGGTAGTACTTGGTTAACCATCTTTGGTTTAATCCTAACCGTTGTATTAATGAGTGCTCGTGTTCCTGCAGCTATTTTCATTAGTATGGTTGCTACTACTATCTTAGGTATGGTTACCGGATTAATCGGTTTACCAACTCACGTAGTTTCAAGCGTTCCAAGTATCAAACCAATCTTCTTAACTGCAATTTCACACGTTACTGATATCAACACATTACAACTATGGATTGTTGTATTTACCTTCCTATTAGTTACCTTCTTCGATACTACTGGTACTTTAGTTGGTTTAGCTAAACAAGCTGGTTTCATCAAAGACAACAAGATTCCACGTATTGGTCGTGCACTAAGTGCTGACTCACTTTCAATGGTTGGTGGTTCTCTACTAGGTTCATCCCCAATGGGCGCCTTCGTTGAATCATCAGCAGGTATCGCCGTTGGTGGTCGTTCTGGTTTCACAGTAATCGTTACTGGTATCTTCTTCTTACTAGGAACATTCTTCTCACCACTACTTGGTGTAATTACCGATCAAGTTACTGCTCCTGCATTAATCGTTATCGGTATTCTAATGGCTAACGCCCTACGTGATATTCACTGGGACAAGTTCGAATTAGCTGCTCCATCATTCTTGATTGTATTAGGTATGCCACTTACTTACAGTATCTCAGATGGTATTGCTTTAGGTTTCATCGTATACCCAATCTCAATGTTGGCTGCTAAACGAGGAAAAGAAGTTCACCCACTAATGTATGTGCTAGGTGTAATCTTCATCATCTTCTTCTGGCTATTAAACGAATAATAAGACAAATAAAAAGAGACCTCTGTGGAGGTCTCTTTTTTTGTGCAGTTTTATTCACCGTAAATTTCTTTTGATTCTTTAACTAGTTTTGTGGCTTTTTCATCGTATTTTTCACCCATTGAGTAGTGGTGACGACCAACAATCTTTACACCTTCAGGTAAGTTAAGTAAGTTTTCCTTAATCATCTTGTCAAAGGCGTCTTGTGAAGGTGCACCGTATAAGACGATGATCTTTGGTTTGATAATATCAATTTCTTTTTGTAATAATCTCAAACTCTTCTTAGCGTCATTATCACCATCTGCTTGCATGTCTTTAACCAATTGGCTTACTTTAACGTTCTTTGATTCAGTTTCTGGTAAGTCCTTGAAGACATCAGACATGTATGCCCCTCTAAACTTGGTGTTGTAAAGGTCAAATAAGATTCCCAAGTCCTTTGATTTATCTCTAGTATCATGGAAGTTTTCCCAATCACCAGAATCAGTCTTGATGTTTCTAGCAGCAACGTTTAAACCGTAAAACATGGCGTCTGTATTAATTTTGTTAGCTAATGCTTCATCGTTTTGATATTTTGCTGGGAATGCTAAATTTTCATTTGGAATCTTCTTGTCTTGATCTAAGTATTCTTTAAGTCTTGCATCGTCGATATCGTAAAGTGCCCATGATGAATATTGATCTAAGTGATTTGCTCGAATTTCTTTAATTACGTCTAAGTTGCTCATATTATCAACTCCATTTTTAGAAAATGTCTTATTGTAAATATCTCTGAAAATTCCCATATTATCTAGTTTGTTCCCTGTTTAATTTGTTGAATTCTGCCTTGGAGATTCGGAATATTCTTCCTTTAAGAGTAAAATCAGAATCCTTAGTTGCTTTATGTTTCTTACTTGTGTAAACAGTTGTACCTTTTTGTACACGCACAATACGATTTCCTTTTAGTTTAAATACTAAATCTCCATTTTTAATAGAATAGAGCATTTTACCTGAAGAAAGAGGTCCAATAAAAACTGTTTCTCGATCACCTTTCTTTTGCATTTTTTCCTTTGTAATCTTTTCAGTTTTTACAATTTCCTTGAAATAATGTGTATCATGGCCTTTACTTACAACTTTAAATATCAAGTAATAGGTATAAGATTTCTTAGCTTCAGATTTCTTAGCAGCCGCGTTTGATACGACTGGAGTAACAGCGCTTGTTGCAGCAGCTGCACTTGTAGCAAATAATGACAAAGCAGTCATTCCAGTTAAAATTGATTTGTTGATCTTCATAATATTGCCCCCTAGCAATTAATCTAGAAATATTAATTTTATCTAACGATAATATCATTATTATATAATTAATCTAATTATTATTTTAAATTTATATTGTGATGATAAAATTTCTAAATCCATTTTTGTTTCAAAGATGAATACATAAAAAAAGAGACCACCAAAGTGGTCTCTTTTTTAAATTAAATTTAAATCATATAGCCAAGTAATGCTGCTAGAATCCCTATTAATGCACTTAATAGGTAGTATGCATATGCCATGACCTTTTTCTTGGTACCTAATTGTACCGTTTCATTCATATAGGTAGAAAAAGTGGTGTATCCACCAAGAACTGCAATGGAAAAAGCTAGAATAAAAGTATTCTTAGGTAGTTGGCCATTTACCAATCCTAACAGAAACGATCCGGTGATATTGATGAAGAAAGTCGCTACCGGAAAGGCGTTTTTCGAGAACATCTTCTTTAGTCCATTGGTGACACCATAACGGATTAGAGAACCAACTGCGGCACCCAAACCAACAATTAAAACACTCTCAATCATAGTTGATCCTCCTTATTTTCAAAGCTTTGGCCTAATTTAGTTCCAATCTGAGCTAATATTAAACCTCCGATTAGACTCACTAATACGTATAAAAGACCTATACCAATTTTGTGGTTTAAAAATAAATTGATACTGTCGAATGAAAATGTTGAAAAAGTGGTAAACCCACCAACTAAGCCAACGCTTAGTCCAGTCATTAAATCATTAGATATCTCAATTAAATATGGAAGTGCACCAGTAATAAACGCTAAGACAAACGCACCAATTAAGTTAATTATGATGGTTGCGATAAAGTGATCATCACCAGCTAAAAGCGTGAAGTAACCGCGCAAAAGACCGCCAATAAAGGCTAGAAGGAATATGTATAGTACTCTTCTCATCTAAAATTACCCTTTCTATTTATAAACATTCATAATAATAAATATTATCATACGTCCGTTATTTACTATACCAATTAGCATTTTTACTTTGACATTTAGTCTGTGAAAACTTATCATAATTAGAGAGTGATAACTAAAATTAAAAAACATTAAAAACAAAACTTAAAATCTTAGATAAAAAATTTTTAAAAGTATTTTAAAACCGATTTATAGATAAGAATAAGAAGATATAAATAAGGAGCAATAACTTTATGTTACTGGGAAGCATAGAGGCTGGAGGCACAAAATTCGTTTGTGCTGTGGGTAACACTGACTACCAAGTGTTAGATAGTTTGGTAATTCCTACCACTACCCCTGCTGAAACTTTTAGTAAGGCTATCGACTTCTTCAAACAATTTGAAGATTTAGCCGCACTAAGTATTTCATCATTCGGCCCAATTGAAATTAGAAAAGATTCCACCAAGTACGGTTATATTACCGAAACTCCCAAGCCTGGTTGGTCAAATGAAAACTTTTTGGGAGTATTTAAAGAGGAATTCGATATTCCAATGTATTGGACAACTGACGTTAACGGATCAGTGTTCGGAGAATACGTTAACCTTAAAAATAGTGGCCACAGATTAGATTCTTTGGTTTATTACACTATCGGTACCGGTGTCGGTGCTGGAATCATCATTAACGGACAATTTGTAGGAGACATGGGCCATCCTGAAATGGGTCACGTGAAATTAAAACGTCACGAAGACGATCTAGATTTCGATGGAATCTGTCCATACCACAAGGACTGTCTTGAAGGATTAGTCTGCGGACCTACATTCGAAGCTCGTCTAGGTATGAAGGGGCAAGAAGTTGCGCAAACTAACCACGTTTGGGACATCATGGCCTACTACGTAGCACAAGCTGCGTTGCAAACCACACTAACCTTCAGACCAGCCAAAATTATTTTTGGTGGTGGCGTAGTTAGTGAAAAATTTCTCAAAAAGGTTAGATTTGAATTTTCTAAGCTATTAAATGGCTATATTGACATTAAGAACCTAGAAGAATACATTTCAACTCCAACCCTTGATGGAAACGGCTCTGCAACCTACGGAAACTTCGCTTTGGCAGATGCTTTGATTAAGCACGAAGTTAAATAAGTTCAGTTTTACACAATCTAAAATTGAATTGATCGAATATTTTTATAAAAAAAGTTACACGGTGTAAAACGTTATTATATCAACGTTATACGCCGTTTTTTCGTACCTTTTAAATAAACTTAAGAATTAAATTTCATCAAAACACTTTCATTTTTTTAAAAATGAGTTATTATAATACTTGTAAGTTTGTGAAAGTCTTAATTAATTCACAACTGCGTAAAAAAATAATACTTAAAATTCAATTTGGAAAGGATCTTGAATTATGAAAGCATTAGTTTTAACAGGCAAGAAACAATTAGAAATCCAAAACACTGAAATGCCAGAACCAAAGGCAAACGAAGTTGTTATCAACGCAAAATACGCTGGTATCTGTGGTACTGACTACGCACTATACAATGGTCTACCAGGTTCAGCTGACGCTGTTCCTCCAATCGTATTAGGCCACGAAAATTCAGGTGTTATCTCAGCTGTAGGTTCAGACGTTACTGATCTTAAAGTTGGTGACCGTGTAACTGTTGACCCTAACATCTACTGTGGTAAATGTGACTACTGTCGTACAGCTCGTCCAGAACTATGTGACAACCTATCAGCCGTTGGTGTTACTAGAAATGGTGGTCTAGAAGAATACTTCACTGCCCCAACTCAAGTTGTTTACAAGTTACCAGACAACGTTGACTTGAAGTCAGCTGCTACTTGTGAACCAATCTCATGTGCCGTTCACGGTATGGACTTATTAAACATCAAACCTTACCAAAAAGCTCTAGTTATTGGTGATGGTTACATGGGTCTAATCTTTGCACAATTACTACGTTCATACGGTGTTAAAGAAGTTGACTTAACTGGTCGTCATGATGACAAATTAGCTGCTGAAAAAGAAAAGCTAAACATCGACCGTGTTATCAACACTACTAAGGAAGAAATTCCAGCCGAATATGACGTTGTTATTGAAGCCGTTGGTCAACCAGCTACTCAAGAACAAGCAATCGAAGCAACTGTTAAGGGTGCTCAAGTATTGATGTTCGGTGTTGGTGCTCCAGATCAAAAATTCAGCATGAACACTTACGAAGTATTCAAGAAACAATTAACTATCCAAGGTGCATTCATCAACCCTAACTCATTCGAAGATGCTATTGCCCTACTACAAAGTGGTAAAGTTAATGTTGAAAAGATTATTGACAACATCATCTCACTAGAAGACGTTGAAAGTGTCCTAAACGGTACTTCAAACCTAACTGGTAAATGTGTTGTTAAAGTTTCTGACTAATTTTTGGAGGCTTAAATTATGGCTTTAAACGATTACTTTGATGGTCTACAACACGTAGGTATCCCATCAAAAGACTTAGATAAAACAATCGAATTCTACAAATCACTTGGTTTTGACCAAGCTGGTTTATTCCACAATGGTGAAAACCGTTGTGCCTTCATGAGATACGGTAACCTAACCGTTGAAACATGGGAAGGCGATCCAGTTGCAATGGAAAATGGTGCTATCAACCATATTTCAATGAACTGTACTGATGTTGATAAAGCATTCGCAGCCGCTAAAGAACAAGGCTTCGATGTTTTAGATGACGAAATCCAATCAATCCCAACTTTCTGGGACAACGGAATCCGTTTCTTCAACATTCAAGGTCCTAATCACGAAAAGATCGAATTTTGCCAAATTGTAAAATAATATCTTTCGATCATAAAAAGCACCCAAGCTTATGCTTGGGTGCTTTTTTTATTCAATATTTAAGATGGCATCGAATACCGATTGTGGTAGTTGAATGGCTTCGCTAGCACTCTTTGACTTGTTCAAACTTTGACGACGCAATAGCGCTTGTTTCTTTGAAACACTCTTCTTGTCGCCACTAACTGCCGCATTCTTTCTCAATGGTGGTACATCAACTCTGGACACCACTCTTCCCTCAATATATCCCTGTACAGGCATTGGATATAGTTTGCGGGGAATTACATATTTTAATTTATGAACGATTTATTGAGCCAATTTTTCGGCATTCAAGCGATGAACGATAAATGTTAGTTCATCCACTGGCGCATAGTTAACATCAATCGTGATTTTAACGATATCTGATTCGACATACTCCATGAATTGACTATCATAAGTCGCAAAACCATGGGTAATTGACTTCAACTGATTGAAGAAGTTAAACGCGATTTCGGCTAACGGAACACTGTAGGTCATCTTCACCAATTGATCAGTGTTATTCATGTCCAATAGGAATCCACGACTCTTACTTAATAGAGTCATCACGTCGTTAACCGTCTCACTTGGTGTTTCAATGACAACCTTATTGAATGGTTCTTCAATTGTCTTTAAGACCGAAAAGTCCGGTAAATCAGACGGATTATTAATCGTCTTTAGTGTCGTGTCATTCTTAGTGGTATAGCGATAGTTAACGTTTGGTGACGTGATAATCACGGACATCCCAAACTCATTAATTAGGCGCTCACGGACGATTTGGAGATGAAACATCCCCAAAAAGCCACATCGATAACCCGGGCCCAGTGAATTTGAGACGTGTTCAACGAATTCAATCGAAGAATCGTTTAGTTTCAACTTTTCCATCGCTACCTTTAAATCATCAAAGTCGGCATCCTTGGGATAAATTCCGGCAAAGACAACACTGTGAGCGGGTTGATATCCAGCCACCGCTTGCTTGGTTTGACGAGCTTGACCGGTGATGGTGTCCCCGACTCGCACATCTGCTGGGTCCTTGATTCCGGTAATGACATAACCAATGTCACCCGACTTTAATTCCTTTAATGGTAGTAATTGTGGGCTGAAAATTCCCACTTCTGGGGTTTCAAACTTCACCTTTTGGTTCATCGACATTAGTTTATCGTTGGCCTTAATCACACCATCAATAACCTTCACATATGCGACGACTCCTTGATATGAATCGTAGTGAGAATCAAAGATCATCACCTTTAATGGTTTAGTTTCATCACCCTTGGGGCTTGGAATGCGATTGACGATTGCCTCTAGGACTTGATTGACATTCAAACCGGTTTTGGCTGAGATATGGATAATGTCGTGTTCTAAAAATGATTCGTCTAATTCGTAAAGTTGTTGTTCACACATATCGACTTGGGCGCTTTGGTTGTCGACCTTATTGATGACTGGAATAATCACTAGGTTGTTGTTTTTAGCAATCCGGTAGTTGGCAACCGTTTGGGCTTGGACTCCTTTGGTTGCATCCACCAACAAGATGACCCCGTCACTGGCTGACACACTCTTTTCGACCTCGTAGTTAAAGTCGACGTGACCCGGTGTATCAATTAAGTTTAATTCGTATTCTTGACCGTCATTGGCACGATAAATATTACGGACGGTTCTTGATCGAACGGTTACCCCGTGGTCTTGTTCGACCTTCATGTCGTCTAAGACCTGTTCTTCATTGCCACGGAAACTAAAGGTGTCAGTCATCTTCATGATTTGATCTGACAACGTCGATTTTCCATGGTCGATGTGGGCAACAATCGAGAAGTTGCGAATATTTGCTTGTTTCATCATAGTTACTCCTTTATTTGCCAAGTAACCCTGTTAGATAAAAGTCGAAAGTTTCCATTGAGTCGTTTAGGATACTAACCTTGAAGTCATCCATATTTCCCGGAATCGGTTCTTGATTGAACGAATCCAAATTCGATAAATTAATCAATCCACTGGCAATGCTGCTTTGGATAATGAAGATTTTATTGGCAGTTTTGACGTCGATTGATGGAAATGAATCATGAATGAATTGCGCTAGTTGTTCATGGACTTCATATAACTTCTTGCGACCTTCAATCGTCTCTTCTCTAGATGCTTTCCCCTCTAAAACAGGTCCACGCAATGCGTTTAACTTAATTAATGTTAGGTGGTTTTCAATTAAGTCCTTGGTGTTAGTTAGTAAAAACGATTTTAGTTCATCTGTGGTTGTTAACTTGGCTTGTTGTAATTGGTTTAGTGTTTGTAAAAAGAATTCCTGATATCCCACCAAAAGTAGGTGCATGAATATATTTTCCTTGGTCTTGAAGTAGTTAAAGACCGTTCCCTTTGCGACGTGGCTTCTTTGCGCAATCGCGTTGATGGAGATATCATAAAAATCATTTTCTTCAAACATCTTGAGTGCAGTTTCTGCAATCAATGCTTGTTTTTGTTGCTTTTCATCAGCAGTTTTAATATTCATGATTGGCTCCTCTTCTAAATTGACCGTTGGTCATTATTGTATACGAAGAAGAAAATTAATACAACAAAAAAACGCCTGATCGAAATAATCAGACGTTTTTATTTTAAGCTGCACGGTAAACCATTTTCTTGGTGTGCTTATGATGAATCTTCTTCACACTGTATTTGTAGTGTCTTTTAGCCTTGTTATGCTTCTTAGTTTTATAAGAATGATGTAGCTTTTTATGCTTTAGGTTCTTCTTAACCTTGTAAGTAAGCTTCTTTGCGTATTTGTACTTAGCATGCTTACGAGTCTTCTTCTTAGCTAACTTGTAAGTATATTTCTTCTTAGTATGCTTCTTGTACTTCTTAGCATGTTTTTTTGCAATACGTTTCTTTGTAGCATGGTTTAGCTTGTAGGTGTACTTACTATGCTTTTTAGCGTGCTTCTTGTAAGCCTTCTTGTGGCTCACCTTTTTAGTAGTAGCACTTGCATATTGGTAAGTATTGTTAGCAGTTGCAATCTTCTTTGTAGCTTGTTTTTTCATGCGATATGCACGTTTTACATGCTTCTTGGTGTGATGACTTACTTTATTAACAAGTGGTGTGTATTGGACCTTTTTAGCCTTTGCAGAGGTAGTCTTAGTAATCACTTGTGTCTTAGCGGCCTTATGTAAAACATTGGCTGTAGCATGCTTTTTAATGTGTCTAGCGGTTCCTGTCTTAGCAACAGTACGCTTGTGACCGTTAGCAGTCTTTTCGGTGGTCCAGAATGCTAACTTACGACCACCAACCGGAATAGTGTCGGCATCTAAAGCTTCACCTAGTGCCTTACTTTGGTACTTGTCAGTGTATTGCCACAAATCATAGTTGTACTTTGGATTTGGGGTGTAGTTGGTGTAATTAGCCAACCAAACCGCACTGTATGCGTTCAAAGTACTTTGTTGGAATTGATCCAAGATTGATTGTGAACTGTACAAGATAACCGGTTGTTTGGTTAGTTGTTTCATCGCGTTTGCCCAACTGACCGCATTTTGATCGGATGTGTTGGTAAAACCAGTTTCAAAGTCGTTTACATAGAATCTAGCGTTTGGTGCTAGTGAATGTAGACGTTGTGCTTCTTCTTGAGCTTGAGCGGAATTAGTGTAACGGCTATAGCTGTATACACCGTATGGAATCCCATACTTGTCCATCAAACTGATATTATTATTTACCTGTTGATCATGATATTGACCATCTTGAATTCTTAAAACAACGAATTTAACTTCATTCTTTAAATTCATTACTTGTTGATCATTTAATTGCCCCTGAAATTCAGAAATATCATAGGCCACTGGTGTGTATGGTTTAAATGATTGAGTTGTATCAGCGTGAGACTTGATACCATTCAAAGATAAGGCCATTGTTGATCCTAACGCCGCGGAAAATAATAAATGTTTTATTTTTTTAGAATCATACATTTTCCAATACCTTCATTTCGAATATTTTTTGTCACAATAAAACCAGGTCAAAATAACCTGGTTTTTTTTAATGCATTTACTTAAGTGAAGTTACCATTTCTAATGCTGTGTTTAGAGAGTTAGCTTTAATTGAGTAAACGTCATTACCCATTTGCCAAGTAATAGTTGCTGAACCGTCAATTTCAGCGGTAATGCTACCCTTGCTTTCTGGAACTGGTAGGTTGTGGTTTTGGATGTAGCTTACTACGGTCTTACCCTTAGTAGTTGCGGCACCCTTATACTTACCGAAGTTACTACCGTGTGTTAATAGTGACCAGTTACCAAAGTTTGCTTGAATGTATTCTTGTCCGGCACCCTTATCTGAGTGACCAACAACGTTGTAACCTAAGTTAACTGATGGTAGACCAGCAACGTTTGCAGCAGCTTGGTAGCCCACTTGTTGCATTGCAGATGAATCACTTTCATAAGTGTGCTTAGTGTAGGTAGCGTATGTTGAACCATTGTTTAAGTAGCTAATTGTAAAGTTGGTCTTGTTTCCGTCCAACTTAGCATTTACGCTTTGGTTTGAATCCAAACCATTGCTTTGTGGTAGCTTTTCATTTCCTAATTTGTTTGCAATTTTGTCATTGCTTGATGATGATGATGAGCTCATCTTGCTAGTTTGAGTAGTTGAAGTTGAACTTGATGCATCACTATTGTCGCTTTTCTTTTGTCCACAAGCAGTTAAAACTAATCCTAAAACTGCAACTGCAGGTAAAATTTTCTTCCATGCTTTCATAATGTAGGACATCTCCTTAAAAAACTATTTGAGAACAGTATAACAAAACATCAGTGTTACGTTAATAAAGTTTGTATTAAATTCTTGTTACTTTATCATAGATTACCGCAATAATATAAATGATTGTTTCGATTGTTGCGATAAAGAAACTCACTGGTAGGTTCGTTACAAAGCTTAAGTATAGACCAAACCAAGTCCCAATTAAAGAAAAGACAAATGTCAAAATGGTCATTGACCAGATACTGTGCACGAAGTAGCGTGCTGATGAGGCTGGAATGGTCAATAGAGCAAAGATTAGAAGTGATCCGACAATTTGAGCTGTCACGCTGACAGTACATGCCAATAGAATCAAGAAAATCACTGATACTAAGGTGTTGGCACGGGAGTTAAAACTAGCACCAACGTTATCAAATGAGTTGTATTTTAGTTTTCTGTAAATCAAAGTAGTAATTACAATGATGGCGATACTTAAGCCTACCAATGTTTGTACATTGCTGTAACTAATTCCGACGATACTACCAAATAAGATGTTCGTAGCATAACTGGATTGAGTATCGGCCAACGATAGGAATAAAATTCCTAATCCGATAAAGAATACCGAAAAGACACTGATTGATGATTCACGACGGCTCACCCTTGAACCAACGGTACCAATCATCAATGAACTTAAAACGGTGAATAATAGCATTCCTAAAATTGGATTGGTTCCCAAGAAGACACCAAATGATGCACCTGAGAAACTAATTTCGGAAAGTGTGTGGGTGAAGAAAGCAGTCTTTCTAGCAACCACGAACACCCCCATCAATCCACATAGAATGGAGATGAAGAAACTAGCGACGAAGGCGTATTGCATAAATGGATAACTTAACATTTCTAACATTATTGGGCCTCCTTCACTGGTTTAATGGTGCCGGATTGATTGGCAATATTTAAATCATAGTCACCATATTGTTGTACTAAAACCGGATCGTGGGTGATGAATAGTACGGAAGCTCCGGTTTCAGCGATGACGCTTTTAACCACGTCTAATAGCATGAATTTGGCTTCTTTATCCAAACTGGCGGTACTTTCATCCAAGATTAGTAACTTAGGTTGAGATACCAATGCTTGAGCTAGATAGACACGTTGTTGTTCCCCACCGGAACAGCTACCCAAAGGTGTGTTGGCCAAATCTTGTAACTTGGTCATTTCGATAACTTTTTGGACACTTTGTTTTTCTTTTTTGCTCAACCATGGCAATATTGAATGTTGTAAACCTAATCCGATAAAATCAAAGACGGTCAATGGATAGTCATCATCAATATTTCTTAATTGAGGAATGTATTGCATGTCTGATCGTTTGATTTTGGATTGAACGTGTTCATTTTTATTAAATTGTTTTAAAATAGTCTTTATTAATGTTGTCTTCCCAACACCATTTTCACCGGTAACGCAGGTTAAGGTCTTGGCGAAGATATCAAAAGACAAATCGTTAATTAATTTACGGTTCTTAACAGCTACGTCTAAATCGCGTACTGATAAGATTAAATTGGATTCTGTATTCATCATTAATCCTCACTGTCTCAATTATTTATATATCATTGTAGTCTGATTATGAAAACAATCAAACATCTGATATATATTAATTTTTGTTATATAATTGATTTTAACATACATAATACAATCGGGGTGATAATTTGGTTAATCGTTTTATAACTAGATTCAGGGAAACACAAAACAACAAGCTGATTTACCGCGGTGTCGTAACTTTTATCCTCTTAGTAATTTTAATAATCGAATTAGCCAGATTTTTATCATTACCTAAGGTTGATGCCACTACTTTATATCTACGCGAACAACCCAATGACGAATCAAAAGTTGTCGAAACAATTCCACATGGTCGTCATTTGAGTATCATCAAGTCCAAAAATAATTGGTGGTACACCAAATATAACGGTCAAAAGGGTTGGGTGCCTTCATGGTTAGTCGGCGTCGATGATTACGACGTCAAAACCGGCGATAAGTTAGCCCAAAAAACAATCATTATTGATCCTGGTCACGGAGGTGGCGATTCAGGGACCCTTTCAGCCAACCAAAAATACATGGAAAAAACGTATACCTTACAAACAGCTAAAAAAGTGGCCGCCGAGTTAAGAAGACGCCATGTCAATGTCGTGATGACTCGTACCGTTGATACTTACGTGACATTGAAAAAACGAACAGATATGGCCAGTGATTACCACGCCGACCTCTTCGTTAGTTTCCATTTCAATTCCGATAACGGATACGGTAGAGCCAACGGTTACGGGATCTACAACTACCACAAGAATGCGGTCAAGGTGGCTGACCAAGTCGCAGACGGTTTAGACAACCTCCCCGTTTCAAATCGTGGGGTCTCATTTGGTGACTACTACGTTTTACGTGAAAACAAACGTCCGGCAATCTTGTGTGAAATGGGATTCATGGATAGCTCACACGATCTTCCATATATTCAAAGTTCTACTTACCAAGAACACGTCGCAAAAGATGTCGCAAAATCACTCGATAAGTACTTCAATTAGATGAAAAATTATACATTGCGTCTAAATTTAGACGCCTTTTTTGTGCTCAAAACGTTAATAAGACAACATTTATAACTTTTTTATATTTTTTAGTTATAATACATTTAGGCTATAAAATACATATTAAGTAACATCAATGGAGGAAAAATACTATCATGAAAAAATCTACTAAGTTACGACTTTCCTTTCTCATTTTGGTCGGTCTCTCATTAGGATTTTTAGCAGAAGTATTTTTAACCATTTTTGATAACTGGACATCAAGAATAATTAGCTCATCAACAATAGATGTTTTCTTTTCCATCTGCGGAATTGCTATTTGTGGTGTCGTTTTTCTTTTTTCTTATCTTGGTATCGTAAAAAGTGACGAAAAGTGGCCTATTAAAGGCTACTTCACATCATTTGTCTTTTATGATGTCATGGTTATTTTGGGTGGAATGTTTGGTAAGTTCATCCTACAATTGTTTATCAATTAATGATTAAAAATGTTCTACTTTATTAATTTATTTCTATGATATTAAAATTTTATATAAGTTTAAACGGATTCCATAGTAAGATGTTTTTCCTACACTATAATTAGAATATTACTTAACTATTCTAATTATGGGGGAAATATAGTGGATAATAAGACAAAAAATAGACTAATCAAATTAGCCAGTATTGGAATTGTCCTAGGGTTTACAGCGGAATTAGCACTAACAATTCTATATTCATGGCAAATTGATTTTATTAAATCTTCATATATATATTTTGGCCTTTCCATTATATTAATGGTTTCGATTGGCCTTCTAATCATATACATGTTCCTGAGAATAATTATGGTATATCCTTTAGGATCAAATTTTCGTTACTTGCTACATTTTGCAGTATACGATGTATCAATACTAATTGGTGGATCTCTGGGTAAGGTTATACTGACGCTAATTATCAATAACCTAAAATAATAATTTATAGGAGTATTTTTTAATGAAGAAGCAACATTTGTCTCAATTAGTCAATATGGCTTTAACTGGATTCGAAACTGGGGTCAGTTTATTAGTACTGGGTGATTTAACTCAATATATATTATTGGATCCCGAAGGAGCAAATCTGTTTGAAATCATATTTGGAGTAATTGCGATTATATTGTCATTAATCATTTTCTACGAATCCAACAAGAAATTTTATCCGCTAACGGATTGGCAATATCAAAAAAACTTATTAATATTTGAAGTTGCATTTTTCGTTGGTATATTTCTTGCTAAAACTATAATTGATTTAATTATTATATTAATATAAAAAAAGAGACCCATCGAGGTCTCTTTTTTTAATACAATTTTATAATAGCAACGGCGATTAACATCACGACTAAACCAATATATTTCATAATGCCAACCGGTTTTTTCGGTGAATTCAATAGGCCATATTTATCGACCATTACACTTCCGAATAAGTTACCCAATAGGACTAAAACGACAGTTGTTCCTGCTCCGATTTGTGGGCTTAGGAATGCGTTTGATAAAACAAAGATGGCACCCAAGACACCACCGAGCCAAATCCACCAAGGATTGCCCTTTCCAATCGCATCTTTGGCGTGAACGTAAGAACGATCAACTAGTCCGGTAATCACAAATAAGATGATGGTACCGACTAAAAATGAGATAAAGGCCGCATGAATTGGCGAGTGAAGCACTACTCCTAGGTGACCGTTAACTGGTGCTTGGGAAGCTTGAAACATCCCTGCGACGATTCCTAAAATCTGCCAAGGTAATTGTTTGGCCTTATCGGAACCATCGCTTGCCTTCTTGTCTAGGACAACCATCAAGATACCAACAACTAGTAGAATGACTCCGATTAATCTGATGATGGTAAAAGCATGGTGGTCAGCGTCAAACAAGGAGAAGTTATCGATAATCATCCCCATGATGATTTGACCGGTAATTGGCATAATCACCGTTTGCACCGCCCCTAGATAAGGGAAGATTAAAACGTTAGTGGTTAACCCAATCACACCAAACAATCCGCCCAACCAAATCCATGCTGGTTGGCTTGTAAACAAGTGACTAGAAAAAAATAACGACTGACCACTCAATAAAGTGGCGAAAAGTAACGCGATGGTTCCAATCGTAAACGATAGCATTGAAGCTAGAAATGGTGATCCACCAGCTCGATTCTTCAAGTTTGTATTGACCGAAGTCTGAATGGGTAAGACCAATCCGGCTAAAATACCAAGTCCGTATAACATTAAAATGCCCCCTTAATTATGTACAATAAAACCTCCCGGCACGGGAGGTTTTTAGTTTATATATTATTATTACATGTAAAACCTAATTCGTCAGAATAAATGCTTATTCTTCAGTAGCTAGTCCCTTCAATGCAGGAATAGTCATCATAGTGATGAAACTGATTAGGTATAGTACTGATAGCATTGCCATGATTACTAGTAATGAATGGCTTTCCATCAATAAACCGATAATGGCTGGTGAGAATCCACCGATTGCACGTCCAAATCCCATGATGAAGTTGTTTGCAGTTGAACGAACTTCGGTTGGGTATAGACGACTGATGATGGCACCGTATCCTCCGTACATACCGTTTGAGAAGAAACCTAGTACTGTTGATGCTAGTAGCAATGTGAAACCATTGAATGAGAATGTAATTCCGTATACCGCTACAGAAGCGACTAGTAGGAATAATCCAAAGGCCTTTCTAGGTCCAATCTTATCTAGGATGGTACCGAATGTTAACATCCCGGCACTCATACCGATGATGGTAACGATTGTCCATAGTGATGAACCGGCAACACTTAAACCAAGTTTCTTTTGCATGATTGAAGGTAACCAGTTAATTAGACCGTAGTATCCGGCGATTTGCACAATTACCATTACGATTAGCGCCATAGTTTGGTATGCCAATCTTGGTGTTGCGAATAATTTCTTTACAGAAACCTTAGGACGCTTGCCTGTTTCCATTGTATCGATGAAATCTTGGCTTTCGGTTAGGTTCTTTCTAATTACGAAGGCAAAGAATATTGGAATAATTCCGATTAGGAAAAGTGAACGCCAACCAAATGCTGGAATCATGATTGCGGCTAATACGGCTGCCATCATTGATCCAACTTGACCACCGATTGTGGTGATTGATACTGACTTTCCTAATTGCTTTTTCTTGAATGATTCAGCCACCATGGCAACACCTGAACCATATTCACCCCCGGCACCTAGGCCGACACAAAAACGTAAAATAGCAAAAGTAATAAAATTCTGGGCGAACATAATTCCGGCAGTTGAGATGGCGAAAATGAAGATGGTGTAGGTCAAAATACGTACTCGACCGAAACGGTCAGCTAAAAGACCAAATAAAATACCACCCAACAACGATCCAAAAGTAGTAACTGTTGAAAGCATTCCAGCAGCTGCAGTACTAATGTGTAAACCGATAATGATTGAAGACATTGCAAATGAGATGAATGAGATATCCATACTTTCTAGCATTTGTCCAATCGATGTCGATGCTAAAACCCATTTTTGAGCCTTAGTCGTTGAAGTGTGGTCTTGCGTGTTTTCCATTATTCAATTCCTCCAAAATGAACGCTCACTGTCGTTCCTTATTTTTTTGAAATATCTGTTTTAGATATTTTATAAAACTATACGCTTTAATTTTTTCTAATGCAAGTTTCATTTTTTGGTTGCTTTATTCTGAGAAAAGCGTATATTGTACTCAACATATGATTTTAAATTAGTCCAGAGAGGCTAGTAAATCGACGAACGGAATAAGTGGACCCTAATTTGTCGTATAGTCTCTGAGGCTATACGACTTTTTTGTTGGAGGGAAACGTATGAAACCAGTATTCATTGCACTAGATTTTGTCGATGCACCCAATGCTTTAAAATTTTTGGAGCCGTTTAAGGATGTCAAACCTTTAGCGGTAAAGGTTGGAATGGAACTATTCTATCGAGAAGGAGCAAGTATCATTAGAGCGCTGCGCAATCAAAATATCGATGTCTTTTTGGATTTAAAACTACACGATATTCCACACACTGTACAACAAGCAGCCAAGCAAATCGGCCAATTAGATGTTCAATTCGCTACCGTTCATTCACTTGGTGGAAGCGAAATGATTAAGGCGGCCAGACGTGGACTAGAAGAAGGTGCTGACCAAGCAGGCGTCGATTCACCACAACTACTTGCAGTGACGCAACTAACATCAACATCTGAAGAACAACTCCACGATGAAGAACTAGTCCCCGTTTCAATGGAAAAATCAGTATCCCACTTGGCTAAAATGGCCAGTCAAAGCGGTGCCGACGGCGTCATCTCCTCTGCACTAGAAAACAACATGATTCATCAAGCCGTTTCTGACGAATTTAAGTGCATCAATCCCGGCATTCGCCTTCCCAGCAACAGTGTCGACGACCAAAAGAGAGTCGTGACACCAACAAAGGCTTTCGAATTAAACACCAGCGGAATCGTCGTGGGTAGAAGCATCACCCAATCAGAGGATCCGGTTCAAACATATAAAGACATCTACAACGCAGTTAATGGAGGAATCAAATAATGAATACTAACCAATTAATCGCTTCAGACCTTTTAAAAATTAATGCAGTAACCCTATCACCAAACGAACCATTCACTTGGGCATCTGGTATCAAGGCGCCAATCTACACCGACAACAGAATCACCATTAGTTTCCCAGAAGTCCGTACCCACATCGCAGACGGTTTAGCCAAATTAATCCGCAACAAGTTTCCAGAAGTCAAAGTAATCGGTGGTGTCGCAACCGCCGGTATCCCCCATGCTGCGATTGTTGCCGACAAGATGGACCTCCCAATGATTTACGTGCGTTCAAAACCAAAGGATCACGGTCGTGGTAAACAAATGGAAGGAAGCATCGATGAAAACGCTCCAATCGTTTTAATTGATGATCTACTTTCTACCGGAAAGAGCGTGTTAAACGCTGCGCAAGCACTTAAGAACGAAGGCTACAACGTGATTGGTGTCATGGCCATCTTCTCATACGAACTTCCCGACAGCACTAAGAACTTCAAGGAAGCTGGTATCGAATTTGATACACTAACCAACTACTCAACAATTATCGAACAAGCCAAAGCAGAAAACAGTATTTCAGACGATGAATTAGTCGTCCTACGTAAGTGGCGTGACGATCCATGGCACTGGATGTAAACAAAAAATCCCACAAAATGTGGGATTTTTTTAGTTTATAGAATTGGTGAGAATAAACGACTGAATACTTGTTTGAATTTCAACCAACGTGATTGTTTGTCAAAGTCCGCATAGGTCATTAATTTACTGCTTCTAATGTCGTTAACGTAGATTGAATGTAATTGTTCAGCCAATCCTTCATCGTAGATAAACGCGTTAATTTCGAAGTTTAGTTTGAAACTTCTAAAGTCCATGTTGGCGGAACCAACAGACGCGATTTTACCATCGACTAAGACGGTCTTGGCGTGAATAAATCCATCTTCGTAGAAGTAAATTTTGACACCATATTTTGATAATTGTTTTGCATAGTATTGCGTTGCACGATATACAAATGGGTGATCGGGCATGCATGGCACCATGATTCTAATATCAACACCTGACATGGCAGCTGTTCTGATAGCATCCAAAGCACTATCGTCTGGAATCAAATATGGTGATTGAATCCAGCAGTAGTTCTTGGCATTTTGAATCATCTTGATGTAACCCAATTTGATTTGTTGTAAATCAGAGTTAGGACCACTGGATACCACTTGGATATTGGTAGAACCTTCTTGGTATACCTTGGGGAAGTAGAAGCCCTTGGTTTCTTCAACATCAATCTTGTGTTCCATGTCGGTAACATTCCAGTCCAAGATGAATTGGGCTTGTAGATGATGAACGGCAGAACCTGAGATTCTCAAGTGAGTATCACGCCAGTTACCAAACTTCTTCTTACGACCTAGGTATTGGTCACCAATGTTAAAACCACCGATGTATCCGTACTTACCATCGATAACTACAATCTTTCTGTGATCTCTAAAGTTCAAACGGAAGTCCATCACGGCTGAGTGGGTGTGTAGGAATGGTTCTACGAATCCACCGGCTTCACGCAATGGGTCGAAGAAATGATGCTTGTTTCCCATTGAACCCCAACTATCGTAGATAACGTGGATTTTGACGCCTTCTTTGGCCTTTTTAATTAGTTCTTTTAAGACGCGATGACCAATTCTGTCATCGTAGAAGGTATAAAATTCGATGTTAATTGAACTTTTGGCGTTTTTAATATCAGAAATAATGCAATCAAATAAATGATTACCTTCGGTGAAGACCTTAACGTGGTTTCTTCTAGATAAGTCAGTAACGTCTGAGGTTTTGAACAGCTTAACAAGTGTTCTGTATGAGTATGAGACCTCATCAGCTCTGATTTTTTCCGGATTGTTATGTATCTTGCTCTGTTCTTTTAGGATGTCATACATCAATTTATTGTCTTTGTATTGGAAACGGAATAAACGTTTTTTAGGTAGTTTTCTTCCGACGAATGCATAAATCAAAAATCCCAGCACAGGTAGGAATGAAAGCACTAATAACCATGCCCATGTTGCAGCAATATCACGTTCTTCTCTAAAGACTGTAATCAATGCCAAAATTTCATTAATTATAATAATGTAATACAGGATGTTTAAAAGCATAATTATCCCTCCTTTAAGCTTAATATAGCATAATTATAGCACAATATATTTCGCTTTTAGCTCATCATGATATACTATAAACATATAAATCTAAGGAGGTTAGACTATGACGTCGACAATCGAGCTTAGAAATACCCTAACTTTGGATTACGAAGTAGGGCCATTCATCTCACTAATTGTTTCATTTAACGAAATTAGTAACAAAAATGATTATTTAAATTTAATCGAAACTGTTAAAGAAGAATTCATTCAAAAACACGACGAAAATATCTGGCCAAGATACGAAAGAAAATTAAGAAGATTCAACTTTGATCGCGCAAAACACATCGGAAATGGTTCTGGTGTCGCACTATACGTTAGTTTTAAAGCTATCCATTCATTTGACTTAACTCAACCAGTTAAGACCCAAATCTCAATCGATGACACCATGAATGTGGCGCAACTAATCAAGGAAATCGAAAGTCAACTTCACTACCGCGTTTTAATCCTACGCGATACCGACTTTAAGCTACTAAGAGTTGATAATGGTCACTTTAGCATCTTAAACCTTGTGAACAAGCCAATTCCGGTCCTTGTAAACAACGACAAGAATAAGTACTTCATGTTGGTTAAAGAATACCTAAGCGATTTATTTGATGACGATGACTACTTACAAACTGTGGTGGTTGCCAGTGAAGAAAACCGTAAGTTATTCAACGAATTAGCTGACCAAAAGACATTTGCGAAGGACATCGTAAGCAAGGTTGATATGGACGATCTTGGTCCCGATAAAATTTCTGAAATGATTGATGAATTGAACCAACAATTCTTCGATAAGTTAGCAAACGACAACAAAATTAAATACGAAAAAGCTAGTGATCACCGTTTAGTCGCAACCGATTTACGCGATATTATTTCAAACGCACTATCCGGTAAGATTGATACTCTATACATTAGCGAAGAAAGTTACAACAAGACTTTAAATGATTTAGCAATCACTACCATTGGTTTCGCAGGAAACGTTCTACTACTTCCAAAGAGCCAAATGCCAATGAACTTGGACTACGCTGCAATCACATTGAAGTTTTAATGCAATAAAAAAAGACCTAGATTTCTAGGCCTTTTTTTGTTTGGTTATTCTACATAACCATGTGAGAAGTCCCAACTACCAACTGGGTTAAAGGTAACACCCTTAACGTTGGTCTTTAATGCAACTGGGTTAGATGTTTGATAGAAAGGTACCGCACCTAATTCTTTATTTACTAGCTTACCTGCTTTAACTAAATCATCCCATCTCTTAGCTGGGTTATTAGCATCTACAGTGTTTGACTTGTTGATGTAGTTATCAAATTCAGAATTTTGCCACTTACTAAAGTTGATTGAACTATTTGATGTTCTGATGTTCAAAGCTGAGATTGGATCAGCATAGCCTGGGTCCCATCCGGTTACTACTAAGTCAAAGTTACCGCTAAATAATCGTGAGATTCTTTGTTGACGAGGAAGGTTAACATTACTTACTTTCAATCCTGGTAATTTTTGGAATTCAGCTTGTAAGTATTCAGTTGTTGCCTTAGCAACATCAGTATCGTCATAAGTTAAGGTTAGGTTCAAAGACTTCTTACCGACTTCTTTTAGTCCTTCCTTCCATAGCTTCTTAGCTTTGTCTAAGTTGTAATCAGCAGTTCCTTTTACATAAGTTGCCGCAGCAAAATCCTTGCCCTTGTAGTTAGCTAGACCATCAGCAACAAAGCCTTTGGTTGGGTTTGAGCCATCCCCTAATACATCGGTTACATAGTCTTTTCTATCGATAGCTAATGATAGCGCTTCTCTTAGTTTTAAATTCTTAAATTCAGGATCTTTTTGTTCATTTAGTTCTAAATAGTTTGAATACATCGTTTTGTACGTATGTAATTCTTTAGAACCCTTAAAGTTCTTTACTTGTTGTTTTCCAGAAAGTGAAAGTTCGTCCAATGAACCAGTTTGATATTCATTTAATCCGGTTTGTTGGTCCTTAACAACCTTCATGTTTACCTTGTTCAAACGAACAGTTGAGGCATCGTAATAATTTTTATTCTTAGCTAATGTCCAAGAATCATTGGTTCCGGTCCAGCCAGTAACGGTAAATGGTCCGTTGTATACTTGTGTGCTGCTTGAAGTACCATATTTCTTACCGTACTTAACGGCAACCTTTTTATCTTGTGGTAAGAAGGCAGAGTCGGTTAGAAGGCTCTTAAAGTATGATTGTGGTGATGATAGTTTAACCACGAAAGTGTATTTGTTTGGTGCACTCACCCCTAGTTTGTCGGGACTTAGTTTGCCGGTGCTAACTTCTTTGTAGTTAAGTAAGTGATCCATTAGATATGCATCTTGAGAAGCAGTTTTTGGATCGACAGTTCTTTGGAAACCATAGACGAAGTCGGAAGCAGTAACAGGGTCGCCATTGCTCCACTTTGATTTTCTCAAATCGAATGTATATGTTTTTCCATCCTTTGATACCTTCATGCTCTTAGCCACGCCATATTCATATTTGCTGGATGATGGGCTAAAAAAAAGGCCCCTATCAACATTGTTTAGTGTCGTAGAACTAATAGTATCAATACATTTAGATGGATCCAAAGTAATTAGATTTGCGTTTTGCATCCAGTTTAGTGATTGAGTTTTCGCACCCTTTGATTGGGTTGATGAATTACCACATGCTGCAAGTGATAATGTGACGGTTGCTAAAAATGGTAGTAGTAATAATTTTGATTTTTTCATATTTAATTCCCCCTAGTACACCTTTTGACCAAGTTTATATACTGATTTATCAACTTGTTGAACGGCTTTAACGTCTGCCAATGGATCGTCTTCTAACACTAAGAAATCGGCATATTTACCAGCTTCCAATGTTCCGTAATCATCCAAGTGCATTAGTTCAGCTGAATGTCTTGAAGTAGATAATGCTTCAAAATTAGTGAAACCTTCTTTTTCTACCATCAATTGGAATTCAACCGGTGTCTTAGAAAAATCGTTGTAAGGTGTACCAGCGTCTGTCCCTAAGGTAACCTTTACACCACTTTCCTTAGCATGGCGAACATTTTTGTAGATGTCGTTTAGGGCTTTCAAAAGTTTGTTTAGTTCCCATTTTGGTAGTGTGTCCTTACCGTATTCGGCAATGCACCAAGCAGAAACTAGTGTAGGTGTTAAGTAGGTATTGTGTTCTTTCATCAATGCGATTTCTTCATCATTAACATAAAAACCATGTTCCACTGAATCAACTCCCGCCTTGATGGCGTTCATGATTCCAGGATTTCCTTCGGCATGAGCTGCAACTACAGCATGCTTGTTATGGCTTTCGTATACAGCAACCTTTAGTTCTTCTAAGGTTAATTGGGCTTCATCCATGTAGTCTCCTGGTGACATCACACCACCGGTAGCCATGACCTTGGTACATTGAGCACCATTTTTAAAATTATTTCTAACTGCTTTTCTCATTTCGTCTGGAGAATCGACGGTCACTCCACTATGAGGTGCATCCCCGTGTCCACCAGTCATAGTCAAAGCGCGACCAGATGCCATCATTTCAGGCACCTTAGTCAATTTATTTTCTCTTTGTAGTTTAGCTAATGTTGCATCTAAACCATAAAGGCTACCGCATTCTCTTACATATGTAACCCCTGATTTAAGTAGCGCTCTTAGACTGTCTACCGCGCGCACTGTTGCGGTAGTTTGATCAGCATCAGGATTTCCGTCGGCTGTATCAGAATCTAAAGTGATGTGGGTGTGACAATTTACCAATCCTGGCATTACAAATTGACCTTTTAGATCAACTTGTTTGTCACTGTCTTGTTTTGTCGCGTCTTCACCGAATGCTAAAAACTTTCCGGTGTCTTCATCAACTAACATTGATGTGTTTGGGTATGTCTTATCTTCAAAACCATTAAATAAATTGAAGTTTGTATATAGAGTTTTACTCATGATTAAATCCTCCTAAAGTTAACACCTCAAGGGATAAATCATAGATAGCAACTGCAGTTTTCTTAAAACTATGTAGGTTTACCGCCTAATATTGGCGTTATTGTAAAAATTTAAACTAGTTACGATTCGCATTTAAAATGCCACTAATGTCTGATTTCATTTCCATCACCTCCTTAAATTGAGCAAATAAAAAAGCGCCCCAATTTCGCATACACGAAATAAAGGGCGCTTGCGCGCGGTACCACCTTTTTGTTATACCGATTCAAAATTAATTTCATAAAGATAAACGATATATCTCAAACAAACCCGTTGATTTGCAGATTCTGTAATGGGAATTCCCAGCCGAGACTACTTTATTTGCCTGGCAGCTCATAGATGATTTTCGTTTCAAACATTGTTAATCCCTTTCACCAAACGGGATCTCTCTAAAAACGTGGTCCGAAATTACTCTTTCTATTCTTCGCTTTTGTATTTATCTTTAATCGTATTCTAATCTTTTTATAATGATTGTCAAACTAAATGTCTAATTTTTCGTAAATATTTCTATATTTTTGCAATTAGTATCCCTTATGTGAGATACTATCATAGGTGTTACATGAATTTTTTCGGTAACCCCCATTTAATGACATTATAAATGAAAAAACTACACACGTTTTTAGATGTTTGTACTAGAATAATCTAAACGCATTATCTGAATTAGGAGAGGATTTTTTAACAATGTCAGACATACAACTAAGACCTATTATTAACGAATGGGCAAAAGACTTTAGCGATGAAATCGTTGATTTACATTACGTTAAAGAACAATTATCAGATGCACAATTTGATAACTTTATGAAACAAGTTAAGGCATTAGATTTATTAACTAATACCGAAGCTTACAAGATTATTTACGATGCAGCTAAGAACGATTTGGAACTAAACCACATCGATGATTTAGCAAACCGTACCAATCAACTACAACGTTTGATTGAAATTACTGGTGAATACAGCGATCAACCAAAATATGTTTTATTCGCAAACATGTTCGAAAACGCTGGTGTATCAACTGATGATACTTTCGCCCGTCTAACATATGCAGAACTTGCATTACAAGATTTTGAATAAGAAAACAAATAAGAGCGCCTAATATAGGCGCTCTTTTTATTTTTCAATCCATGGATTGTATGCTCCACCACTGATACAGGCAAAGAAAATGCCCTTATCTTTACTGGATAATTCGTTAACAACATCATGAATCTTTTGAGTATCAATTGCGGCAATATGGTAGTAATTACCGTCTTTTTGAATGTCATATTCTGGTAGTTTTGATTCTAGATCTGCACTAGTTCTAACGACATAATTCTTTTGCTTGGTAGTATTATCCAAAGAAAATTCTTCGTTAAAATCACGTTTTAAGTGCACATTGTTGGCCTTTAAATCTAAGATATCTTGCACTAACGCGTGGGCAGTTGGGAATTCACCCGCACCTTGGCCATTAAAGGTTAGTTTACCGATGGTAGTTCCACGTAACCCAACGAAATTGTAGTTATCATGGATTCCGGATTCAATTTGTCCGGGAGTATATAAAGTTGGTTCAACCACAAAGTTAAAACTGTTGTTTTTCATAAAACTACGACCTAGTAATTTCACGATTAAATTGTGTTTTTTGAAGTACTTAATATCTTCATCGGTAATATTTCTAATCCCAAATTTTAATAGGTGGTCACCTGGTTTCACAAAGGTGTTGTAGGCAATGTCCACACTAATACATAATTTATTTTCAATGTCGTATCCATCGATATCTGCACTCGGATCGGCTTCTGCGTATCCTAAGTCTTGAGCATCTTTTAGGACTTTATCGAAACTTTGACCAGTCTTAGTCATAGTATCCAAAATGTAGTTACTAGTTCCGTTTAGGATTCCGTGAATTGAATCGATTTGGTCGATGCGAAGTGCTCTTTCCAAATTAATAATCCAAGGAATTCCACCACCAACGGCTGATTCAAAGTAGAACTTTACACCATTTTCTTCAGCGATTTCATCAAATTCCTTCAAGTTTCTCGCCACGACCGCTTTGTTAGCTGTCACAACGTTCTTGCCATGTTTTAATGCATCGATGATCATTGTCTTAGCTGGTTCTAGTCCACCTAGTACTTCCACGACTACATCGACTTCTTCATCATTTAAAATCGTTGCGTAATCATCCACAAATAATTCGTTTTGATCAACTTTTTCTGGACGAACAAATACATATTTAACTGATAAATCTTTTTCAAATGGATGCAAAGCGCTGTCTTGAATAATCTTTAAGACTCCACTTCCGACGGTACCGTGACCTAAGATTGCAATTTTCATAGTGCAAGCCTCCTTTTTTGCTTTGGCTTTATTATATCTTATTTCGCAGATTCTACCGCGGTTAATTTTTTCGCTTTAGCAAAAGCTTGCTCTAAATCAGCAAAAAAGAGAGCGAACATATTTGTTCACTCTCTTTTTAGATACGCAGAATCTGCGATAATAATATTTAAATAAAATGAATGAAAGGACGACCGCCAGCAACGATTAATCCAATCACAATCACTAGTGCGAAAACTAGGATTAGGCTCATCACCAATCCAACAGTTAACGACTTTTTAGTCTTTTGGGCATAGGCCATTTCAATCAAGCCAATTAAGAAGATGGCTGATAAAACCTTCAAAATCGTGAACATGGCATCGCGTTCAAAGGCTTTGCTAAATAGTACAATTCCCGTCACGATGAAGACTAGATAAGACACTCTAGTGGCCATCATGTAAGGCTTAAAGTTATTCTTTTTGCATAGCGCGGTAATCACCAAAGCGATTAGTAGTACCGCAAAAATTAAGTGTATCCATAAAAACATGGTTTCATATTCCCCCGTTTATTTTTCTTTGTGTTCGTAATCTTGATCAATTTCAGATTCATCAACAAACAAAGTTCCGTCAGGGTTGCGTAGTGGAGTTAATGTACTTCCGTATCCACCGTATTCAACACCGGTTCTTTGATCGATGTAAATGGATACTCCTGTAAATGATTCTTCTACTAGTTTAAAACGTTTAGACAATTGATTTCCTCCTCGGATTAATTCAAAAAGTGTCATGTTTAGCTTTATTGTACAAAATAAAATGAGAATAATCAAAAAGACCAACATTTATGTTGGCCTTTTTACGTATTTATAAACAGATTAAATCATTTTACTTAAAAAACGTTGGGCGTTAGGGGTTTTAGGATTTGCGAAGAAGTCTTGTGGAGCTTGTTTTTCTTGAATCTTTCCTTCATCCATAAACCAAATTTCGTCTGAAACATTCTTAGCGAATTCCATTTCATGAGTAACGATAATCATGGTCATGTCCTTCTTAGCTAAGTCTTGCATAACGCTTAGTACTTCACCGACCTTTTCAGGGTCCAATGCTGAAGTTGGTTCATCGAATAGGATTACTTCAGGATCCATGGCTAGCGCACGTACGATTGCGATACGTTGGGCTTGTCCACCTGATAGGCTATCTGGGTAAACGTTTGCCTTGTCATCTAGGCCAACGGTCTTAAGTAATTCGTGAGCCTTATCTTCAGCGTCTTCCTTACTAATACCCTTAACCTTGATGGGTGCTAGTGTGATGTTATCGATGACTGTCTTGTTTTCAAACAAGTTAAAGCTTTGGAACACCATTCCGATGTGGGTTCTTAATTGAATTAGTTCCTTTTCAGAACTGCTTACTAGGTCTTTACCATCCAATAGAATCTTTCCAGAAGTTGGTTCACCTAGCATGTTAATGCAACGAAGGAAAGTACTCTTACCGGCACCAGAAGGACCTAAAAGTGAGATTACTTCACCCTTGTGGACTTCAGCATTGATGTCAGAAAAGATGGTATTATTTTTAAATTTTTTGGTTAAATTTTCAATTTTAATCATTGGTTCCATGGCTAATCTTCCCTTCTAAGTGTTTCATGATTCTAGAAATTGTAAATGTGATTACGAAGTAAATGACCATAATGACAGCGATTGGTGCGACACCTAGGTAGGTATCAGCTTGAACAGCTCTCATTTGATACATTAGTTCTCCAACCCCAATTACGGATGCTAGTGAACTATCCTTGATCAATGTTACTAGTTCGTTACCAAGTGCAGGCCAGATATTCTTGAAGGCTTGTGGTAACACGATGTATTGCATTGATTGTTTCTTGGATAGACCAAGTGATAATGCGGCTTCGCTTTGACCATCAGAGATAGAATTAATTCCCCCTCTAATGATTTCGGCGACGTAGGCCCCAGAGTTAATGGAAATAGCGATGATTCCTGAAGTTAAGGCTGGAACGTTAACGATGGTACCTAGACCAAAGTAGATGAACATAATTTGTACTAATTGAGGTGTTCCACGAATGAATTCGATGTAGCAAACGGCGATTGAATGTAATAGCCAGTTATGACTTAATCTCATTAGCGCAAATATAATTCCTAAGATGATACCGAAGAATACTGATACTACTGAGATGATCATTGTGTATTCAATACCTGAGATAAAGAAGTTCTTGTATTGCCACATTGTTTCAAATTGTGATTGTGACTTGTTGTTAGTAATGTGTTTTGCGGCTGCTGGAACGAATTTCTTGGTGTATAGGTTATCCTTGTTAACCTTATCAATTGTCTTGTTAGCAGCGTTTTCTAGGCTAGTAGCACCCTTGAAGAATGCAATCTTGTTTGAGCTTTCTTGACCAGGCATCTTAGCGTCAATAATCTTTAGACCTGGGTTGTGGGCTGCGTAAGCTTGAGCTACAGCAGTATCTAGTGGAATGGCTTGAATTTTTCCCGACTTCAAAGCAAGAATTAAATCGTTGATGTTTTCCATTCCCTTTAGGTTAATGTTCTTGATACCCTTCTTCACAGCGTCGTATTGTACTGATCCGATTTGAGCACCGATAGTCTTACCTTGTAAGTCCTTGTATGACTTGATTTTCTTGTCGTCGGCACTGTTTAATACCAAACTCAATCCAGATGAGTAATAAGTCTTACTGAAGTCGACACTCTTGGCTCTTTCAGGGGTTTCGTTCATCCCTGCAATAACCATATCAACTTTTTTAGTTTGAAGCGCAACTAGTAGTGAGTCAAATCCCATTGATTTAACCTTTAGTTTTACTCCTAAGTCCTTGGCGATGGCCTTACCTAATTCGATATCGGCACCGTAAACCTTTGAACCACCGTTATCTTTTCCAATAAATTCGTATGGAGGATAATCTGGTGCAGTTCCCATTACGATGTAACCTTTTTGCTTAATTTGTTGTAGTGAGTTATCAGAAGCTGATGCTTGAACACTTGGAACAGTGAATGCTGTTACGAATAGTGTTGCAATCATTAGCAACATGGTAATTAACACGGAATGTTTCATTTTATTCTTCATGATTCATTTCTCCCTTTAGTTTTTCTTTCGCTTTTTCAATCTGTTTATTGACTTCATTAAAACCAGTTGACCCATAACTCTTTCTTCTTTGAATTGCGACATGTGGTTTCAAATCTTCGTAGATGTCTTCTTCAAACAAGTCTGAATAGTTATGTAGTTGTTCTAATGATAGATCCTGTAAGTAACAATTTTCGGTTATGCATTTGGCAACTAATTCACCGGCGATACGGTGAGCTTGCCTAAATGGTAATCCTTTGGCTGATAGGTAATCAGCTAATTCAGTTGCGTTTGAAAAGTCCTTTTCGACCGCTTGTAGAATCAGGTCTTTATTGACCTGCATTGTCGCAATCATTTCGGTCATTAATTGTAGGATGGGTTCGATATTTTCGACTGTATCAAACACGCCAGCCTTGTCTTCTTGTAAATCCTTGTTGTATGCCAGTGGCAATGATTTCATCGTTGCTAGTAATGCATTTAGGTGACCGTATACCACTCCGGTTTTACCTCTAATTAGTTCACACATGTCAGGGTTCTTTTTTTGTGGCATGATTGAGCTTCCAGTACTGAATGCGTCTGATAGTTCGACGTACTTGAATTCGTAGCTAGACCATAAGCAAATTTCTTCGCAGAGTCTTGATAAGTGCATCATTAGAATGGAAGCATTACTTAGAAATTCAATGGCGAAGTCCCTATCTGATACAGCATCGATGGAGTTGTTGTAAGGTGCATCTAAACCTAACTCGTCGGCGGTGAAATGAGGATCGATTGGAAACGTTGTTCCCGCAAGAGCGGCAGCACCAATTGGTGACATATTGGTATGCTTTTGGTTGAATTCGAACCTGTCGTAATCACGGTCTAACATTTCGTAGTAGGCCATTAGGTAATGGGCAAATGAGATTGGTTGAGCGTGTTGTAAATGGGTATATCCTGGCATAATGGTTTCTAAATTTTCATCGGCTAGGTTAACCAATTCACTTTGAAAACTCCTAATTAGTGCCATGATTTGTGGTAGACGTTTCTTTAGGTATAAATGAAAGTCTAGTGCCACTTGATCGTTTCTTGAACGTGCGGTGTGGAGTTTTCCAGCGACAGCACCGATTTTTTCGGTTAGCACTGTTTCGACATTCATATGAATGTCTTCGTTTTGGTAGCTAAAATGAAGGTTTCCTTCATTAAATTCTTCCTTAATTGCTTTTAAACCATTCACGATTTGGTCTTTTTCGGCCTCTGTGATGATACCAACGTGGCTTAACATTGTGGCATGAGCAATTGATCCCTCGATGTCTTCGTTTGCCATCTTGATATCAACATTGATTGAGGCGCCGAGCCTCAAGAATAAGTCATTGGCATCGCCATTAAAACGACCGCCCCATAGTTTCTCACTCATCAGATTCACCTTCTAACTTGTTTTCAACTAGAACCTTTTCCTTTGTTTGAGTCTTCATAACATCTTTCATAAAATTCTTTTGTAAATTCTTTTGTTTTACTTGTGATGCAACTTGAGTAGGTAGTCCCCATAGTTTGATGAAACCAACTGAAGCATTTTGATCGAATGAATCGGCTGCAGTGTAAGTAGCTAGGTCTTCGTCGTATAGTGATTCTTCTGACTTAGAAGCGACTACGTAAACGTTACCCTTGAACAACTTCACTTTAACTGTTCCACTCACAGTGTCTTGTGATGATTGGATAAATGCCTTTAGTGACTTCATCAATGGTGAGAACTATAAACCGTTGTAGGTAAGGTTAGCGATTTGTTGTTCAATCATTGGCTTGAAGTGAGCTAAATCTCTTTCCATAGTTAGGTCTTCCATTGCCTTGTGGGCCTTTAGTAATACGGTAGCACCTGGTGCTTCGTATACTTCTCTGGATTTGATTCCTACTAGACGGTTTTCGATGTGATCGATACGACCGACGCCGTGTTCGCCGGCAACGATATTAACCTTTTTGATAACGTCAACGAAGTTCATTTCAACGCCGTTAACTGCGACTGGCTTACCTTGTTTAAAGGTGATGTCCATAAATTCTGGTTGGTCTGGAGTTTCTTCGATTGGTTTAGTAATATCGAAGGCGTCTTCTGGAGCTTGGTTCCATGGATTTTCTAGGACACCACATTCATTAGCACGTCCCCAGATGTTGGCGTCGATTGAATATGGAGAATCTAAATCAATTGGAATATCGATGTTGTGTTTCTTAGCAAATTCGATTTCTTCTTCTCTGTTCCAGTGCCATTGACGAACTGGAGTAACCACTGTCAATTTTGGATCTAGAGAATGGATAGCTACGTCGAAACGAACTTGGTCGTTTCCTTTACCGGTACAACCATGACAGATGTATTCGGCACCTTCTTGGTGAGCAATTTCAACTAGCTTTTGACTCATTAAAGGACGAGATAGCGCTGAGCTCAATGGGTATTGCCCTTCATACATTGCGTTAGCGTCTAATGCAGTTAGTAGGAAGTCTTCAGCGAATTCGTCTAGTGCATCAACAACGTATGACTTGATGGCACCAACCTTTAATGCTTTTTCTTTAATTTGGTTTAAATCTTTATGTTCCCCGTAATCTTCACCTACGTTAATGCAGCAGGCAATTACGTCAAAACCTTGTTCGATTAACCATGCGATTGAAACTGATGTATCTAATCCTCCGGAATATGCTAAAACGATTTTCTTTGATTGTTTCATGTGAAACATCCTCCTTTTTTGTATATAAACAATGAAATTTTAATTTCTATAGAGGACGATGTATTCGCGGTACCACCTCACTTTCTAACACCCTCGCGAATGCTAGCTCATAAAGTCAATGACTTCCGCGTTAACGCCGCCAACGTGTGCTTCTACTCGTTTCGAAGCTCACTCACAAGTACGATTAATCAAATGTCATTATTAACTCTCATCAACGTTAATTTCTCTGTAAATGATTGGTTTGATTAAATTCTTGATCATCATGCAAATATTTATATAAAAAAAGTCCCCTAGGAATAAATCCTAGAGGACGACTAATCGTGGTTCCACCTCAGTTTCTGACATTCTCACGAACATCAGCTCATAAAGTTCATACAAACTTTAACGATAACGCGTTAACGGTGAATTCTACTCATTTCGAATTCAAACTCATAGGTACGATTTAATTAATGTCATCCTTAGCTCTCACCCGGCTTTGCTAAGTTCTCTGTAAATGGCTGAATTAACTAAAATTCCTAATCACTGTTTTTAAAATTGATATTTATTTTTGGGTATAAAAAAATCCTCTTGGATAAGATATCCAAGAGGACGAATAAAATCGCGGTGCCACCTCAATTCCTAGTATTCTCACGAATACTAGCTCGAGAAGTTATAATAACTTCAGCGTTAACGCCGCCTACGATTTTTTCTACTCATTTCGAAAAATGACTCTCAGGTACGATTTAACTACCGTGTTACTCACTCTCATAACCGTGAGCTCCCTGTGAAACACTCAATAATTAAAATTCCTGTTCAACGTCTTATTTGATTGTCACTTATGTTAATACCTTCTCAGAAAAATTGCAATGCTTTAATTTTATTCTAATGAATCCCAAGGGTCTAATTCGACCGGAGATTGGCTTAATAGCGCGGTTTTATCATTAGATAAATATTTTTTATTTATTACAATTTCGTATACATATTCGTTCATCCAACCATCATCCATGATGAAATATCCGTTGACACCATTCTTTGATCCCCATGAATTTTCCACTTTCCATTTAGTTGGTTTATCATCAACTAAATCGACACCGGTTAATGCAGTGGCATGTGAAACGTTAGCTTCATGGTATTGTAGACGTTCTTTTTTACTCATTGATAAGTCAACATCAAAAAGTTCATCGTAATGGTATAGGTTTTCAGCTAGAAAGCCTTTTTTACGGTCAGATTGACGAGCAATGTCGTTAGCAAACCAAACAGCTTGACCATCTTTTAATTGCGCAATTGCAGCATTTTTTAGGTCTTCCATTGGTAGATTCAAGAATTCAATCTTTCTTCCATCAACCACGTTTTCTTGCGCTGATAAGCGATACATCTTGTCGTATTCCTTGTCAGGAGAGTTACTTAGGACGACGTAATCGTCTAAATCAGCATCTGATAGGTACTTTTCATAGAATGCCTTAGGGGTCAAGTCACGATCAATATGATAGTTGTCGTTATCATCCCTGTATTCAAAGTCAAAGGTCTTTGGCGGCACGCCAAGTGAGTACGCAGCAATCTTGTAAACTTCAGCTAGCATTTGTTCTCTAGCGTCATGGACGTCTTCTTCAGACACACCGTCGTTTACCATGTTACGTAATTTGAACGCATCGTTTCTTAGTTTGTAATTCAAAATTGATTTCAAATCACCGGTACTTTCAGAAACGTTGGTTTCACTAAACGCAGTGGTTGGCACAACCCCGTATTTTTGGACTAATGCTACGGCCATTGCCCATTGACCACCATCTGCACCTGGTCCAACTTCTAGGAAGTATTGAACGGTACGGTCATCTAGTGGCTTGTCCGCAGTGTTTACGATGCGGTCGTAAAAGATGTTAGCACGTTCAATCTTATCCCAGAAAAATAGATAGTTTTGGGATAATTCGAAATCTTTAACGTTGTATTTAGCGCCAAATTGGTGCTTTAAGGTGTTTAATAACGCAAACATCCAGCAACGACCTGATTGTTTTTGGTTTGACACCTTACCCGTCTTCACTTCAACAGAAAAGACGGGATTTAGTTTTTCAGTGGCTGTTTCATCGTATGAAACATTGCCAATTCCATTTTGTGTTACGGTTCTTTCCAAAATTGCATTGGTAGGATTTTTTTCGTAGGCCGCACGTAATTCTTTTAGATTTTGTTCGGTAATTTTTGTTTCAGTCATTATCTACGTCCTCCTTATACTGCTGCCCAAGGTTCTAAATCGACTGGGGTTTGTTCTAATAATTGTCTTTGTGAATCGGTTAGGTACTTCTTGTTGACGATTACTTCGAAGACGTTATTGTCCATCCAGTTATCTGCCATTACGAAGTAACCCTTTTCGCCGACCTTTTCACCCCAAGAGTTTTCGACCTTCCACTTAGTTGGTTTGTCGTCGACAATGTCGACACCAGTAAGTGTCATCGCGTGGTTAGGAATGTTGTCGTAGTAATCCAAACGTTGGGCCTTATCCATGTTCATGTCGATATCAAATAATTCAGCACGACGGTATAAATCGTCGTCTAATAGACCGTTTTGGCGGTCTGATTGTTCAGTCACGGTGTTGGCAAACCAGACAGTTTCACCATCCTTTAATTGTGCAATCGCAGCATCCTTTAACACATCCATTGGCATGTTTAAGAATTCAACTTGGCGACCGCCAACGACGTTTTGACCGGCCTTGTTACGGAATAATTGTTCCATCTTACGGTTAGGATAATTACCTAAAACGACGTAATCATCTAAATCAATTTCGAAGTATTTATCAAAGAATTGTTTAGGTGTAATGTCTGCATCTACATGGTAGTTTTGCTTGTCATCACGGTATTCAAAGGTAAATGTTTCACGTGGAACACCACATGCGAAACCAGCAATTTTGTAAACTTCTTTTAGCATTTCCTTACGTTTTTCGGCGATTTCGGCATCACTTTTTCCGGCATGAATCATGTCACGTAACACCATTGCGTCACGACGTAACTTACGGTTCAATACTTCCTTTAAATCGGAGGTATCTTCGGTTACATTGCTTTCGGGAAAGGCAGAAGTTGGCATTACACCGTACTTTTGAACTAGCGCAACTGCCATGCCCCATTCACCACCATCTGCACCCGGTGCAGCTAAGTAGCAGCGAAGTTCACGATCGTCGAAAGGCTTGTCAGCAGTATCGATAATGCGGTCGTAAAAGATGTTGGCACGTTCTACCTTATCCCAGAAGAATAGGTAGCTTTGTGATAGTTCAAAGTCCTTTACGTCGTAGCGTTTCGCAAAGTCATGTTTTAAAACGTTTAACAATGAGAATAGCCAGCAACGACCAGAACGTTTTTGGTTTGATACCTTACCAGTATCGATTTCTACGGAGTATGTGTGGTTTAATTTAGCCACTACTCGGTTATCTTTGGCGGTATTGTTAATGCCGTTCTTCATAACGGAACGTTGTAATACCTTGTTTTTTGGATCATTGTCATATTTTTCGCGCATTGCATCAAAGAACTCTTGCGTTAACTTAGTATGAGCCATTAATTACACCCCTAATTAGCTTATTAATCAGTACTCCAACCGATAGTCTTATCGAATTGAATGCGACCATTTTCTTCATCATCCATCGCTTGGTCGATAACGTCAAAGGCCTTTTCTAGTTGTTCTTCGGTAATTACCAAAGGTGGTTGGAATCTAAGTACGTTTCCCTTAACGGTAATCATGATTACCCCTAGTTCGAACATACGATAGATTAGTTTTGTCGCTACTTTAACGTCAGCTTTTCCGGTCTTAGGATTAATGATATCAATTCCACCGTCAAGTCCGTACATTCTAACGTCACCGACAAAACTGTACTTCTCTTTCATTCTATCAAAGAATACTTTGGATTTAACGCCTAAACGCTCACTACGTTCTAGTAGATGTTCGTCTTCGATGACGTCGATTGTGGCCATGGCAGCCGCTGTGGTAACAGGGTTTCCGGCGGTTGTGTACACGTTTGCTGGTGCTTGAAGTGATTCGATAATTTCTTTTTTACCGATGACCGCAC
>NZ_JAHQYH010000028.1 GCF_019061205.1 Apilactobacillus waqarii | reverse complement strand
TACCTACCTAGAGGGAGGTGGAATCTTAGAAGAAAATTATCGATATTATGATAAGGACAAAAAAAGATGATTGATGGTATAAAATTCTATGAGAAAAGTAAGTTAAAAGACGGTGATTTTGTTAAAGTTAAAGGCAATCAGTTGAAATTTTATGAATATACCTTGGCTGGTAAGGTTAACTTGGATTGTGATACTGAAAAAGCTTTCCGTTTTGACAACTGGTCTATAACGATCGAACTAACAATATCTTTGGTCGATTATACAAAAGTCGTTGAGAAAGCTGTAGATAATCATTATAAGGTGGACGAACATACCACTAAATCTGATATCGACGATAGTAAAAAAGTTTGTATTAAGTCTTATAAGGAATTTCATAAAGAGACAGTTCACTATAAGGTTAATGACGATAAAATCAATGTCCTTACCTA
>NZ_JAHQYH010000027.1 GCF_019061205.1 Apilactobacillus waqarii | reverse complement strand
GCACTATTATTGGTCTTGGGCTTACAACCATATTGGCTATGACATTTACCATGAAGGCGTGGCAATCTTATCAAAACAACCTATTCATGTTTCAGATATTCTCGTGTCGGCGATGGATGATGAAACAGACTACCATACTAGACGCTCGCTCGTTGCCAAAACCAAGTTAGATGGCAAAGAAGTCGCTGTTGTCAATGTACACCTATCTTGGTTTGACAAGGGGTTTTTAGGGGAGTGGGAGAAATTAGAAAAAGAGCTGCTCACACTAAACTGTCCCTTGCTACTTATGGGAGATTTTAACAATCCAACGAATCAAGAGGGTTATCAAGTGATTATGGGTAGCCCCCTAAACCTACAAGATAGCCATAAGGTTGCTGACCATGTTTTTGGTGATCACAGTATTGTGGCTGATATTGATGGCTGGGAGGATAATAAAGA
>NZ_JAHQYH010000026.1 GCF_019061205.1 Apilactobacillus waqarii | reverse complement strand
ATTAAGGGCGTCACTACTCCTAAACGTAAAGACATTTCAGCAAACTGCATGAGCACAAAGGCATCACTTGTCATTCGGGTAACCAAAGAAGCAACCCCAATTTTTTCATATTCTGTATGAGAGTAATCCTGCAACTGACGATACATGTCATTGCGCAGCTCCTTGATCATGGTTGTCGTTAACTTACCAGATGCATAGGATAAGATAATTCGACCAAGAACACCTAACACAATAATGACAAACATGACCAATGTCCAGCCATATAAGGCTTTGGTATCCTGCTGCAAGATTCCTTGGTCTATCATCCGAGCTAAAATAGTGGGCAATCCTAAATTAACCAGAACAAATAATAGACCACCTAAAATGTCCAAAGCCAACCACTTAGGCTTTGATGATAAATACGACCAAATCAGCCCCATTTTTCTCCTCCTTCAGGTAATAAA
>NZ_JAHQYH010000025.1 GCF_019061205.1 Apilactobacillus waqarii | reverse complement strand
GCGGAGTCCTCGCCGGGCCGGACCCACCCCGAGCCGAGGAAGCCGTCGAACTTCTCCGCCAGTGACGTGCCCGCCTGCACCCACGCGAGCATCTCGCTGGAGCGGGACGGGTCGACGTGGCGCGTGACGGACACGGTGACGGGGGCGCTCATCCGTCCAGTGTCGGGCGGGACGGACCCCAGGTGAAGCCGACGGCGACGAGATCCCGGCCACTACCCCGTGATGCCGAACGACGTCGCGCCTCCGGCCGCCGCCTCGCGCACGGTCACGTCGGCCACCCGCGCCATCCCCGGCCCGTGGTGGCACCACGCGACGAGCGCGTCCACGGCGTCGTCCTCACCCTCGGCGTGCAGCAGGACCGAGCCGTCGGGCTCGTTGCGCACCCACCCGACGACCCCGAGCGAGCGCGCCTGCTCCTGGGCGTACCACCGGAACGAGACGCCCTGCACCCGAC
>NZ_JAHQYH010000024.1 GCF_019061205.1 Apilactobacillus waqarii | reverse complement strand
AATTAATTCTTATTAGAGGAAATGCTGCTAGTGGGAAAACTAGCTTGGCGAATGCCCTCCAAAGTCAACTTGGTGAAAACACCTTACTTCTTTCTCAAGATAAATTAAGACGCGAAATGTTACTAGCCCATGATGGTTTTGATACGCCGACAATTCCATTATTGAAGCATTTGATTACTTTTGGAATGGCGAATTGCGACTATATTATCTTAGAAGGTATTCTAAAAGCAGATTGGTATGCCCCTGTTTGGGACTTTATTAGCCAACAAAGCCGTCTTCAAGTCTTTGCTTATTATTATGATATTCCTTTTGAAGAAACATTAAAGCGCCATTCAAGCAGAAGTAAGGTCGAGGAATTTGGCGAGGAAGCTCTGAGAAAGTGGTGGAATGAAAAAGATTACATCAAAATAATCTCTGAAACATCTTTTGACAAAACTGTCACCTTGCAAGAAGCACTCAATTACATATTAC
>NZ_JAHQYH010000023.1 GCF_019061205.1 Apilactobacillus waqarii | reverse complement strand
CATAGGAACACCTCATCAAATACCTTTTTTCTTTTATTATACTCCTTCAAAGCAAGAAAAATCCCCAGAAGTATAACTTCTGAGGACTTTGTCTTCAATCTGAGGCTGAGTAAATAACTCAGCCTTTTTCTATTAATATTTTCTAAAACGTTGGTAACGTTGTTCCAATAAATCCTCAAGAGATAATTGTGAGAGCACTTCTAACTCTGAAATTAAACTTGTCTTAATCATATCGACAATCTCACTTGAAAAATAACCATGTTCAGGGATTACTTTGTCTACAACTTCCATATGGTAAAGTTCTCCAGCAGTCATATTCATTAATTGTGCTGCTTCTGTTGTTCTTGTACCATCTTTCCATAAAATAGAGGCAAAGCCCTCAGGACTTAAAATAGAATAAACAGTATGTTCCAACATCCAAACCTTATCGGCAACAGCTAAAGCTAATGCTCCTCCAGAACCCCCTTCACCAATAATA
>NZ_JAHQYH010000022.1 GCF_019061205.1 Apilactobacillus waqarii | reverse complement strand
CCATTTGTTATATAACTAAATTATTGTTCGTCTTGCATTAATTGTTTAACTCTTTTAGCTTCTTTTTCACGAGCAGATTTATTAAGTATTTTCTTTCTTAAGCGAATACTTTCAGGAGTTACTTCCACCAATTCATCATCATTAATAAATTGTAACGCTTCTTCTAACGTTAAAATTCTAGGACGATTCATCGTTTGCGTTTGATCTTTAGTAGCTGAACGTACGTTTGTTTGATGCTTTGCTTTAGTAATATTTACTGTTAAATCGTTTTCACGGTTATGTTCACCAACAATCATACCTTCATATACTTCAGTACCTGGTTCCATAAAGTTAACACCACGATCTTCTAAGTTAATAATCGCATAGGAAGTTGCTTGACCTTGGTCCATAGAAATCAACGCACCATTACGTCTACCACCGATTTGAGCTTTAACTCGTGGTCTAAATTCTTCAAATGTATGGTTAATAATTCCATAAC
>NZ_JAHQYH010000021.1 GCF_019061205.1 Apilactobacillus waqarii | reverse complement strand
CTTTACTATTCATCGGAATTGTTGCCCTTTTAAATGGCATCATGACCTTCTTCAACACAAACGCTACAGTTACAGGATTGATTTCCTTACTGGCACTTGGTTTTGGTGGAGGAGCATCCATGTACGCTACTTATTACTTTATTTACCGTCATCTCGGAAAAGATAAGAGCCTTCGTCCAAGTTGGTTCAAAATCATCGCAGCCTTATCATTAGCCATGTTGATTTGGATTGCCTTGTACTCTGCGACTGCCTTTTTACCAACCTCTCTTAACCCACAGTTGCCTCCTCTTGCCTTGCTCATTATTGGTGGTGTTTCCCTTGCTTTACGCTATTACCTACAACGCAAATACAACATTCAAAACACTATGTCACCTGTTAACAAATAACAATCATTTCATCCTTGCTATCTACGCAAGGATTTTCGTTTACTCTCATCTTTATTTTAGACAAAATTCATCTACATGCATAGACTATTCTAATC
>NZ_JAHQYH010000020.1 GCF_019061205.1 Apilactobacillus waqarii | reverse complement strand
GTTGAGTATTTACGAATAAACTAATATTTTAAAACTCAAAATAACGCGGTGTTCTCGGTTGAAATTGTATTTTTATACAAATTCAATATAGAAATTAAATAATATCTAGTTTTCAAAGAACCAAGTATGACACTTACGTGTCAATGGAGAATAGCGGGATCGAACCGCTGACCTCCTGCTTGCAAAGCAGGTGCTCTCCCAGCTGAGCTAATTCCCCATAAATATAAATATGATTGTGACCCCTGTGAGGTCGATGGGCCTAGGGGGACTCGAACCTCCGACCTCACGCTTATCAGGCGTGCGCTCTAAACCAACTGAGCTATAGGCCCAAAGAAGCAAAGAATCATATGAGAGGTAAATCCCTCAAAACTGAATAAGATTGATGAACCTAATGTAAGTTTCCGAAATTTCCTTAGAAAGGAGGTGATCCAGCCGCAGGTTCTCCTACGGCTACCTTGTTACGACTTCACCCTAATCATCTGTCCCACCTTAGACGACTAGCTCCTAAAAGGTTA
>NZ_JAHQYH010000001.1 GCF_019061205.1 Apilactobacillus waqarii | reverse complement strand
GAAGTTCTTTCAGATAAATAGTGTGGTGGCGATAGCTAGAAGGATACACCTGTTCCCATGCCGAACACAGAAGTTAAGCTTCTAAACGCCGATAGTAGTTGAGGGATCGCCCTCTGCAAGGGTAGGACGTTGCCGCGCGTTATTCCGAATTAGCTCAGTTGGTAGAGCACCTGACTGTTAATCAGGTTGTCGTCAGTTCGAGTCTGACATTCGGAGTTATAACTGGTCTTGGAGAGTTGTCCGAGTTGGCCGAAGGAGCATCATTGGAAATGATGTAAACGGGTGAATGCCTGTTTCAAGGGTTCGAATCCCTTACTCTCCGTATACCTTATAGTTATGACCCGTTGGTCAAGTGGTTTAAGACACTGCCCTTTCACGGCAGTAACATGGGTTCGAATCCCGTACGGGTCATTTATATTTGGAGGATTAGCTCAGTTGGGAGAGCATCTGCCTTACAAGCAGGAGGTCACAGGTTCGAGCCCTGTATCCTCCATTCCAAATATATTGGACTGGTTCGTTGGTCTAGTTGGTTTAGGACGCCTGCCTGTCACGCAGGAGGTCACGAGTTCGAGTCTCGTACGAACCGTTGTTGTCATTGACAACATAATTGAATATTTATCTATAGCAAAACATAAATGGTATGGCTCGGTAGCTCAGTTGGTAGAGCAACGGATTGAAGCTCCGTGTGTCGGCAGTTCGATTCTGTCCCGCGCCATTTATGGAGGGGTAGCGAAGTCTGGCTAAACGCGGCGGACTGTAAATCCGCTCCTTCGGGTTCGGTGGTTCGAATCCACTCCCCTCCACCATAGGGATATAGTATAATGGTAGTACAACGGTCTCCAAAACCGTTGGTGCGGGTTCAACTCCTGCTATCCCTGTTAATGTTGCTATGGCGGTAGTGGTGAAGTGGTTAACACATCGGATTGTGGTTCCGACACGCGTGGGTTCGATTCCCACCTACCGCCCTTTTTAATTGGGCTATAGCCAAGTGGTAAGGCACTGGACTTTGACTCCATTATGCGCTGGTTCGAATCCAGCTAGCCCAGTTGAATTCGAACTAAAATGGCGGTATAGCCAAGTGGTAAGGCAGAGGTCTGCAAAACCTTTATCATCGGTTCAAATCCGATTACCGCCTTTGGCTTCATTTTAATATTATGCCGGAGTGGCGGAATTGGCAGACGCGCTGGACTCAAAATCCAGTGATCGCAAGATCGTGTGGGTTCGAACCCCACCTCCGGTACTAATTAAAAAAAGACTATCCGAGAGGGTAGTCTTTTTTGTATTTGTGATTACTTTAAAAAATATTAAAGTTATGATATTATTTTAAGAGTTATAAGCGTATTCCCGATAGGATTCACCTTGATAGTGAAGATGCCTTGTAACCAAATTAATAGGGGGAATCATTAAAATGCAAGAAAGACATTTATTTACATCAGAATCTGTTTCAGAAGGACATCCAGATAAAATTGCTGATCAAATCAGTGATGCTATTCTAGATGAAATGTTAAAACAAGATCCTGATTCCAGAGTTGCTTGTGAATGTTCAGTAACTACTGGTTTAGTATTAGTTTTTGGTGAAATTACTACCAAAGCATACGTTAACATTCAAAAAATTGTTAGAGAAACTATCAAAGAAATTGGTTACGACAATGACCAATATGGTTTCGATGGTAATACTTGTGCAGTATTAGTTGCCATTGATGAACAATCACCTGATATTGCTCAAGGTGTTGATGATTCTCTAGAAACTCGTGACAGTAGTGAAGATGCTCTAGATAAGATTGGGGCAGGTGACCAAGGTTTAATGTTTGGTTACGCTGTTGATGAAACACCTGAACTAATGCCACTTCCAATTTCTCTAAGTCACAAATTAATGAGAAAAATTGCTGACTTAAGAAAAGATGGTACAATTCCATATTTAAGACCTGATGCAAAGGCCGAAGTAACTGTTGAATACGATGACAACAACAAGCCAGTTGCTGTTGAAACTGTTGTTTTAAGTACTCAACATGATTCAGATGTTACTTTAGAACAAATTAGAAAAGATGTTATCGAACAAGTAATCAAGGCTGTTATTCCAGCTGAATTACTAAATGACAACACTAAATTCTTCATTAATCCTACTGGACGTTTCGTAATTGGTGGACCTCAAGGTGACGCTGGTTTAACTGGTAGAAAGATTATTGTTGATACTTACGGTGGAGCTGCTCACCACGGTGGTGGTGCATTCTCTGGTAAGGATGCTACTAAAGTTGATAGATCAGCAAGTTATGCTGCTAGATACATTGCTAAGAACATCGTTGCTGCTAAGTTAGCTACTCGTATTGAAGTACAAGTTGCTTATGCTATTGGTGTTGCAAAACCTGTTTCAATTTCTGTAAATACTTTTGGTACTGCTACTGTTTCAGAAAATGACCTAATTAAAGCAATTAGAGAAATTTTTGACTTGAGACCAGCTGGTATTATTAAGATGTTGGACCTAAAGCGTCCTATTTACAAGAAAACAGCCGCTTACGGCCACTTTGGTAGAACTGATGTTGATTTACCTTGGGAACACACTGACAAGGTTGAAGAACTACAAAATTTCTTTAAATAATATATCTTAAAAAGATAAAGACGATTTATTTGTAGAAAATTACTTATAAATCGTTTTTATTTTGATGGAGGAACAATGAGTATTAATACGCAAAAGAACAATGTTTTATTAGTTACCATATCATTGTTTATCGCTACATTTATGAGTGCTGTTGAGGGAACGATTGTATCAACTGCGATGCCCACAATTGTAGGGGATTTACATGGTGTTTCAATTATGAACTGGGTGTTCTCAGTTTACCTACTTACCAATGCGATATCGACACCAATCTATGGAAAATTATCAGATCAATTTGGTAGAAAGAAGATATTTATCTTTGGGATTGTTATCTTCTTAATCGGATCAATTTTCTCTGGAATGTCTAATTCAATGACAACATTGATAATTTGGCGAGCTATTCAAGGGGTCGGTGCTGGTGTAATTATGCCATTATCCTACACGATTGTTGCTGACATTTATTCAGATGAGAATAGGGGGAAAATCTTAGGATTAAATGGTGCTATTTGGGGAATTGCATCCATTATGGCGCCTTTAATCGGTGGATTTTTAGTTGATAGCCTTAGTTGGCACTGGGTTTTCTTTTTAAACTTACCACTAGGAATCATTGCTTTAATTATTTTTATCATGAGTTTTCATGAAAAACACATCGTGGTTAAACAATCAATTGATTATCTAGGAATGGTTTATCTATCACTGTTATTACTATCATTGATGTACATCATCCAATTGATTAGTGATTTAGAAAATAACTGGCAACCAATCTCATATTGTATTTTCTTCTCAATATTATTGTTAATCTTATTCGTAAGAAAAGAACATTGTGCTGAAAATCCAATCATTCCAATGAAGTTATTGAAAAACAGAACATTTGTTATTCAAAACATCATTGCCTTTCTAATCAGTGGTTTCTTGATGGGACTAGAAGTTTATCTTCCAGTTTGGACACAAGGGATTTTCGGTTATCCAGCAACACTTTCTGGACTAGCTATCACACCAACTTCAATCCTTTGGATCTTTGGTGCATTTGTATCAGGATGGTTATTATCGAGAATGAAGGCATTCTACGCAACAATGTTTGGTTTGTTCTTTATTTTAGTTGCTGCCATTTGGGTGGTATTACTTCCATTTACCGTTTCATTTGCTTGGTTCTTCGCAATCGCTGCAATTTGTGGAATTGGTTTTGGAATCACCATTACCAATGGAACAGTGATTTCACAAAATAGTGTTGAAAAATCAGACGTTGGTGTTGCAACATCATTCAATACATTATGTAGAATCTTTGGTCAAACATTGATTGTGGCTGTTTTAGGTATCGTGATGAATAGACAATTAACCATTGGAATTCTTCATACTGATGGTGCCAAAATGGATATGATTAATAAAATTGTTAACGTTAAAACTGCTCATTTAGTTCCAGCTAAGTTAATGGAACCATTAAGAAACGTGATTTACGATTCATTACACAAAGTATTTTGGGTATGTTTGTTTATCGTTATCTTTGCGGTAATTGTAAACTTATATGATCGTATTTTAGCTAAAAAGTAAAGAAAAAAATTCCAACTTTAATTAGTTGGAATTTTTTTGTATTGCCAATAGGATAGGTGGGCAATGAACCTGATTAATGAATTGATATTGCATGACTGAAAATGTTTTTTGGTCTAAACTTTGAGCATATTGAATTACGGCATCCTTTTCTTGTGGACCACCATCGTGTCCATAGTATAGAACTAAGACGACAATGCCATTTACTTCTAGTTTGTCCAGACATGCCTTAATTGCTGTCAGGGTAGTGTCCGGTTTTGTGATGATATCCTTATTGCTTCCCGGTAGATATCCAAGGTTAAAGATGGCGGCATTAATTGATCCATCGACTAGTTTTTCAATATTTTCATGACCGGTATTAAAAAGTGTGACGTTACTACTTAAATTTTTGTCATCTAATCTTTGTTTGGTGTAGTTAATTGCTTCAGTTTGCACATCGAAACCATAAACTTTACCATTTTCACCGACTAACTGTGACAGAAACTCAGTATCATTTCCTTTTCCAACGGTTGCATCAACGACAGTGTCGCCGTTTTGCACCAATTGAGATAAAAGGGTATGACTGTATCTAACTGATGGTTGAATTTTCATTATTTAATTACTCCTTGATTAATAACTATCAATAATTCTAACACATTTGATAATTGTCCTTGATTTTAATTCTGTAGACTGGTATATTTAAAATAATTAAATTACCGAATAGAAATTGTTGATACGAGGTAGTAAATTGGCGTTGCTTTTCAGAAACTAAATGGCTGCTGTGAATTTAGACCAATGCTAATTGAACTAGTCGTAGAGATCTTGACTGAATCTCAGTAGGTTAAGACGTTTTCCGCGTTAAGGACTTGAGATGTATCTGTACTTTATAGATAAACTTAGGTGGTACCGCGGAATTTTCGTCCTATAGGCTTTATAGCTTATAGGACTTTTTTATTCGATAACTGATTAAAGGAGGAATTTTTTATGGCTTATAATCACAAAGATGTTGAAAAGAAATGGCAAAAATATTGGGAAACCAATGAAACTTTTAAAACAACAAATGATGAAAACAAAGAAAATTACTATGCTCTAGATATGTTCCCATATCCTTCTGGTCAAGGACTTCACGTAGGACATCCTGAAGGATACACTGCGACTGATATCATGGCTAGATTTAAGAGAATGCAAGGAAAGAACGTATTACATCCAATTGGATTTGATGCATTCGGTTTACCTGCAGAACAATACGCATTGAAGACAGGTAACCATCCTGGTTCATTTACTCAAAAGAACATCGAACACTTTAGAGAACAAATTAAGTCATTAGGTTTCTCATACGACTGGGACAGAGAAGTTGATACTACTGATCCTAAGTACTACAAGTGGACTCAATGGATTTTCGAACAATTATACAAAAAAGGTTTAGCTTACGAAGACGAAATCGAAGTTAACTGGGCTCCAGACTTTATGGGTGGAACCGTTGTTGCTAACGAAGAAGTTATCGATGGTAAGACTGAACGTGGTGGATACCCAGTATACCGTGTCCCAATGAAACAATGGGTATTAAAGATTACCGCTTACGCTGATCGTTTAATCGATGACTTAGACGACTTAGACTGGCCAGAAAGCATTAAAGAAATGCAAAGAAACTGGATCGGTCGTTCAAAGGGTGCTAGCGTATTTTTTGGTGTTAAAGATCATGATGAAAAGATTGAAGTTTTCACAACTAGACCAGATACATTATTCGGTGCTGGATACATTGTGTTAGCACCTGATCATGATTTAGTAGACAAGATTGCTACTGACGACAAGAAAGAAGCAATTGAAGCTTACCGTAAGGAAGTTGCTACTAAGTCTGATTTAGAACGTACTGATTTAAACAAAGACAAGTCTGGTGTATTTACCGGAGCTTACGGAATTAACCCAGTTAATGGTGAACAAATTCCAATTTGGATTGGTGACTACGTTCTTTCATCATACGGAACTGGTGCAATTATGGCTGTTCCAGCACATGATGACCGTGATTATGAATTTGCCAAGAAATTTGACCTTCCTATCAAACCAGTTATCGAAGGTGGCGACATTGAAAAAGAAGCTTACACTGGTGACGGTGTTCACATTAACTCAGACTTCTTAGATGGTATGAACAAAAAAGATGCCATTGACGCTATCATAAAATGGTTGGAAGATAATAAATCAGGTCATGCAAAGACTAACTACCGTTTAAGAGACTGGATCTTCTCACGTCAAAGATACTGGGGTGAACCAATCCCAGTTATTCATTGGGAAGACGGTGAAACTGGTTTAGTACCAGAAGATGAACTTCCATTGGTATTACCAGAAACTGATAATATTGAACCATCAGGTACTGGTGAATCTCCATTAGCTAACATTGATGAATGGGTAAATGTTGTTGATGAAAATGGTCGTAAGGGTAAACGTGAAACTAACACCATGCCACAATGGGCTGGTAGTTCATGGTATTACTTAAGATACATTGATCCACACAATGATAAGATGATTGCTGACCCTGAATTATTAAAGAAATGGTTACCAGTTGACCTATACATTGGTGGTGCAGAACATGCCGTTCTTCACTTACTATATGCCCGTTTCTGGCACAAAGTTCTTTACGATTTAGGTGTTGTTCCTACCAAGGAACCATTCCACAAGTTAGTTAACCAAGGAATGATTTTAGGCACTAACCACGAAAAGATGTCTAAATCAAAGGGTAACGTTGTTAACCCTGACGATATCGTTGAAGAATACGGTGCAGATACATTGAGATTATACGAAATGTTCATGGGCCCATTAACTGAATCAAAACCATGGAGTACTGAAGGTATTAATGGTGCAAACAGATGGGTTAACCGTGTTTGGAGATTAATGATTGATGACGAAGACAGACTTCGTGATCGTATCACTACTGTAAATGACCATAAATTAGATAAGATTTACAACCAAACTGTTAAGAAGGTAACTGATGATTACGAAAACCTTCGTTTCAATGTTGCAATTTCGAGCATGATGGTATTTGTAAACGAATGCTACAAGCAAGATAGTTTATTCCTAGACTACATGGAAGGCTTCGTGAAGTTAGTTTCACCAATCATTCCACACATGGCTGAAGAACTATGGAGCAAGTTTGGTCATGACGACAGCATTACTTATGCTAAATGGCCAGAATATGATGAAAGCAAACTAGTTGATGATGAAGTACAAATCGTAGTTCAAGTTAACGGTAAGGTTAGAGCTCATATTAAGGTTGCCGCTGATGCATCTAAGGATGACACTCAAGAAGCAGCTATGAGTGATGATAAAATTAAGGCGGATATTGAAGGAAAGACAGTTAGAAAGGTAATTGTTGTTCCTGGTAAGATTGTAAATATCGTTGCTAACTAAAGAAAAAGAGTGATAATTTAACGATTATCACTCTTTTTTTGTGTCTAATAGTGGTATGATGTTGATTACGAGTAAAATATTGATTAAAATGAACAAGTTAGAGAAATTTGAAAGTGGGAATGCGATATGCATGAACAAGATAAAAATATGAAAGATAATTTAGCTCAGGATAAGATGATTGAGGGATCCGCATGGATGACTGCGGGAAGCATCTTATCAAGAATATTAGGAGCAGTATACATAATTCCTTGGAGTATGATGCTTGGAACTTTGTATCTACAGGCAAATGCTTTATACGTTCAAGGATATAACGTTTATAGTTTGATTTTAATTATTTCAATTGCCGGAATCCCATCCGCAATTGCCAAACAGGTTGCTCATTATAATGCCTTAAATGAGTATGGTGTCAGTGTCAGGTTATACAAGCGAGGATTGTTATTATCATTAATCACAGGTATTGTTTGTGCATTAATCTTATATATCGGAGCTCCTGCATTTGATAACGGTAATCCTGATTTGATTCCGGTTATGAGATCATTATCATGGGCCGTATTAATCATTCCAACCATGAGTTTAACCCGTGGTTACTTCCAAGGTTTCCAAGATATGGCACCTTCAGCTATCTCACAATTCGCTGAACAACTATTCCGTGTTATTTACATGTTGGTAGCTGTGTTCTTCATCATTAAGATGTTACACGGTAATTGGGTAACTGCCGTTTCTCAATCAACCTTTGCTGCCTTCATTGGTTCAGTTGCAGGATTGTTAGTTTTAGGTTGGTATTATTTAAAACGCCGTCGTTACTACCGTTCATTGGTTAAGAATAGTAATAATGAAATTCATGTAAATGCCAATAAGTTATACGTTGAAATTATCCAACAAGCCGTACCATTTGTTATTTTAGGTGCTGGAATTTCAATCTTCCAACTAATTGATCAATTTACATTCTTTAAGATTATGCATGTTGCGACAAACGCATCTGATCAAGTGCTTAACCAGTTATATGCAATTTTTGCTGGTAACGCTAACAAGCTAATTATGATTACCATCTCACTTGCTTCTGCAATGGCAATCACAGTTGTTCCTTTATTATCCGAAGCATATACAAAGGGTGATAAAAAGGAAATCAGCCACCAAATTTCAAGTGGTTTTGTATTATTCTCATTCGTAATGATTCCAGCAGCGTTAGGGATGACCGCTGTTGCTGGTCCTTTGAACCGTTTATTCTACGGAACTGGTAATGGTGCACTATCAGCTAACGTATTAGCGTTCTCATCCATTATTTCAATCTTCTTTGGATTGTTCACTGTAGTGACTGCAATGATGCAAGGAATTTCTCAAAATAAGGTTGCCGTAAGATACTTTATTTACGGAATCATTGCTAAGGTAGTATCACAATTCCCAATGGTATTCTTCTTCAAAGAATTTGGTCCTCTAATTTCTTCTGCAATTGGATTTATGGTTGTAAATGGATTGATTATTAATTCATTGGATCGTCAATTCAAGATTAGAAGTGATAAGATGCTAAACCAAATTAACTGGATTGTATTATTCTCACTTGTAACATATCTTGTTGCTTTAGCATCAGTATATGCTGGTAACATGATTGTTGGTTTATTGATGAATCCATTCACTCGTGTTGGTAGTTTCATCGTTGTTTCAATTTCAACTCTATTAGGTGGAGTGGTATACGTTTACCTTGCACTTAAGAGTAGAATCGCCGATACAGTTATTGGTGGTAAGGCAACATCAATCCGTAACAAATTGAACATTAAATAATAAATAAGACTGAAAGCATGGGTAATGAAGGTGAAAAATAAAGATATATTTACGCATCCATTAATCGCAATCCTTTTGGCAATAACCAGTGGTGGAATTGACGCCTATACCTTTATTGAACAGGGTGGGGTATTTGCTGGATTACAAACAGGAAACTCAATTTTATTTGGGATTAGTTTGGCCAATCATGATTTTGCTCAATCTTTGAAGTACATTTTCTCAATTATTTTCTTCGCACTAGGAATTGTGATTATCAAAGTAATGCAAAGAAAACTGGACTCCATCAATACACGAAAAGTGATAATTATGTTTTATGAAATTGTGGTTATTATGATTGTTGGTCTACTAGTCAAAGATACTTCATCGGTTTTAATCGTTGGACTTTTATCGTTAGTATCAGCTGCCCAGTTGCAAGAGTTCAAACTGCTAAAGGGCAATCCTTTTAATCCATTAATGATGACCGGAAACATTAGCAAAATTGCTAATAATGCATATTTGGCATTGGTTGATCATGATAAAAAGGCCAAATCACTATTGGTTGATACCATCATGGTAATAACAAGTTTCATTTTAGGAACTTTCATCATGGGAATTGTCGATCATTATTTAAATGCTTATTCAGTATTAGTATTAATTATTCCATTATCATTGGTAATAATTTTTAACTTTATAAATCGCAAATAAAAAAAGACGGAATCGATTATGATTCTGTCTTTTTTTCGTTTGCTTTCATGAATTCAGGGATGTGTTCAATGATTTGGGTGGGAAGAACGACATATTGGTTCTCAGCTAATTTATCTGCGATTGCGCTGTGAGCATATACTGCAGATAAAACTGCATTAGTTGTATCTGAGAATTGTGCCACGAACCCGGCAACCATACCGGCTAAGGTATCACCCATACCACCTGTTGCCTGAGCAGGGGTACCACCAGGATTAGTCCAGATATTATCATTATGATATACCTTGGTATGGTGTGATTTAACAACAACCGTAGCGTTTAATTGTTTGACCGCTTTTTGATTATTTTCATCGGTTTGGTTATCGATTTTAATACCGGATAATCTTTGCCATTCCATTTGGTGTGGCGTGAAAATAAGTTTTGCATCTGGAAGGCTAAGATTATGGTTGGCAATAAGTGTAATGGCTGAACCATCAATGATTAATTTTTGTGTTGGTTGAATGTTATTGAAAACAGTTTTTAAGATTGTCAGACTGTTTTCATCAGTTCCTAGTCCTGGTCCGATTAATACAACATCGAATCCATTAATCATTGATTTGATACTATCTAAATCGTTAAAGTCTACAAACATTGCTTCAGGAATGTGAGTGTGAAGACTAGAAAGATTGACTTGATCAGTAAAAGTAGTTGTTAATCCTGCACCAGAATATACACAGGATTTAGAAGCCATGATAATAGCACCGCCAAAGTTATTTGTTCCACCAATAATACCAACTCGTCCAAAGGTACCTTTATGGCTATTATTTGGACGTTTAATAATGGTGTTATTAACGATGTCAGTTGAAATTTCTGTCATATTAATTCCTCCTAACGCTTTATATTCAGTATATCACTAAAAATTTGGTACTTCATTGATGTGTTTTTATAAGATTATGCTAAAATATATGGAAAGGTAAAGGAGGATTTCAAAATGATTAATTGGGATAAATTAGCTCAAGACTACAAAGAAGATTACCTAAAGGATTTAGCTGACTTAATTTCTATTGATAGTGAAAGAAATGATAACGAGGCTACTGATGAATTTCCTTTAGGACCTGGTCCAGCTAAAGCATTAGTAAAGTACTTAGAAATTGGTAAACGCGACGGTTTCACTGTCAAAAACTTAGATAACCTAGTTGGTTACATAGAATACGGTAGTGGCAATAAGACATTTGCTATTTTAGCCCATGCTGATGTTATGCCAGCCGGTGAAGGATGGGACAGCAATCCATTTGAAATGATGATCAAAGACGGTAAAGTATTTGGTCGTGGTGCCTCCGACGATAAGGGACCTGGTTTGGCTGCATACTATGGTCTAAAGATGATGAAGGACCAAGGGATTGAACCTAACTGCAAGATTCGATTCATTATTGGTACTGATGAAGAAAGTAACTGGACTGGAATGAAGCATTACTTCAAGTTAGAACCAGAACCTGATTTTGGATTCTCTCCAGATGCTCAATTCCCAGTCATTAATGGTGAAAAGGGTAATACAACATTTGAAACTACTTTCGGTACTGACCAAGAAGATTCAGCTGATTACTACTTAGCTAACTTCGATGCCGGTTTAAGAGAAAACATGGTTCCAAGGGACGCTTTTGCTGATGTTAAGACTGTATTTAAGGATCAAATGGCAGAAGAATTCTCAACATTTATGCAAGATCGTAAACTAGACGGTGGTTCTGAAATCACTGAAGATGGAATCAAGTTACATTTAATTGGTAAGTCAGCACACGGAATGGAACCAAGAAACGGTGTTAATGGTGGAACATTCCTAGCTAACTTCTTACGTGGCTATGATTTCTCTGGTGATGCTAAAAACTTCATTAAGTTTGTCGCAGAATTCCTACATGGTGATTCTCGAGCAAACAGAATCGGTGCTAACTACACTGATGAAATCATGGGTGACTTAACAATGAACGTTGGTATCTTAAAGTTCAACCCAACTGATGGTGGTTTCGTTAACACTAACTTTAGATATCCTAAGGGTATTAGTGTTGAAACCATTGGTGAACACCTAAGCCAAGCTGCTAAGGTAATGGATGGTACTGTTAAGAATACAGACGACATGGTTCCTCACTATGTTGATCCAAAAGACCCAATCGTAAACAAACTAATCAATGTTTACCGTGAACGTACTGGTAAGACTGAAGCTCAACCACAAGTAGTTGGTGGTGGTACTTACGGTCGTATGATGAAGAGAGGGGTAGCATTCGGTGCTGAATTCCCTTGGACTGTAAACACAATGCACCAAGCTAACGAATACCAAGTTGTAGATGACTTGATGTTAGCAATGGCAATTTATGGTCAATCAATCTTTGAATTAGCTACATTAGAGGATAACTAAATACAAAAAATCCCAAATCAATATGATTTGGGATTTTTTTATTATCTGATTTTTTTAAGTTCTTCATCAATCATGTCTAAAACAATGTCGACGTTAGCATCTTCTGATAGGTCGTATTTTTGAAGGTCAATCTTCATTTTAGGACTCTTATCATATTCTTCATACCATTGTTTGTATGCTGACCACATGTGATAGTAATATTCTTTTAACTTAGGATCGTTATCGAATTGTTCGTAGTCACGGCCGCGCATTTTAATTCTGTGTAGAATGGTTTCAAAATCGGTTTCAGCGTATACCATTAGGTCTGGAGCTTTTTTAGGAAGTTGATCTAATTCGCCCATCATTTTGTCCAATAATTCTAGGTAAATTTTCAATTCCATGTCTGAAATGTTACCTTCAGCATTATTTTGCTTTGTGAAAAGGGCATCTTCGTAGATTGATCTATCTAAGATGTTATTATCATCTGATAGCGCTTTTTTAATCATTGAAAAACGTTTGTTTAAAAAGTAAATTTGTAATAAGAATCCATATTGTTCAGGATTGTTATAGTACAAAGGCAAAACAGGATTTTCACCAACTGGTTCATAGAAGGCCTTAGTGCCTAAATGTTTTGCTATTTTACCGGTCAAAGTTGTCTTACCAACACCAATCATCCCTGCTGTAATTATCACCATATTAACTCCTCATTTTTTGAAATAGTAATAATATTTTATCATATTTTAAAACCGAACTTAATATCAAAAAGAAAAACCCAGGTATAAAAATACCTGAGTTTGTTGTTATTTGTTATTTTTTTGTTCTGAAAGTAAATCACGGATTTCACCTAATAGGATGTCAGTCTTGGTATCCTTAGGAGTAGTATCGCGTTTTGAAACTTTGTTGTAAGTTCTTACAATCAAGAATACAACGAAGGCAACAATCAAGAAGTTAATAACATCGTTAATGAAACTACCGACTCTGAAGTGAGCTGAACCCACTGAGAAGACGATTGATGATAAGTTCATTTGACCCATGAAAATTCCAATTAAAGGATTAATCAAGTTGGAAGTAAATGACTTAACGATGGTTGTGAATGCTGAACCAATAATTACACCAACGGCTAAGTCTAAGACATTACCTTTAGAGATGAATGCTTTGAATTCTTTAAACAAATTGCAAACCTCCTTTCACTATGTAACTATATTCAATACTAACATAAAAAATTATAAAGAATTGCTTAAATATGTATACTTAAGATATTTTTAGGAATATTATGAAACTACATAAGGGGTGATACGAGTGAATTATAGAAAAACAATTATTGCGACACTAAGTGCCTCTGTTTTATTGGGAACAGCATTTAACTACAACGTTGATGCTCAAGCTAAGAAAACAGTACATAAGGTCAAAATTCAGAAGAAGTCAAAAGCAAAATCTAGTTCAGCGACTTCCAACTTCGCGATTATTCTAAAAACTAGGAGTAATAGTAAACTAGAAAATTATGTTTTAACCAAGCATAAGAAGTTCTTATCTACCAAACAGTTTGCCAACCGTTATGGACAAACTAATAGAACTGTTGCTGCAATTCAAAAGTATTTCAAAAAGTATCATATTAAGACTACCAAGTACGCAGGTAACCTAGTTTTAAGAGGTTATGGTAGCAAGTCTAACATTCAAAAAGCGCTTAAGTATAAGCAAGTGAGAGTGAAGGTCAACGGTAAGTTTGTCTACCGTCCAAACCACGAACCAAAAATAAGAGGGAAGCTTCAAAAGCATGTTAATGGATTCATGGGATTAAGCAACTATGATCACGTCAATAGCAATGCTGCTAAGAAAACTAAGAGCAGTTCAATGAAGCGTAGCCCAAAGGACTTCATCAGTCGTTATGGTGTAACCTCACTAAAACAAGCCAAACTTGGTGCTAAACACGGTATTGGGATTATCTCATTTGGTGGCTTCAAGAATTCTGACATAACAAGCTTTTGGAAGAAGGTAGGGGTTCCTTCAAGCATTAAACGAGTTCACGTTTATAAGGATGCCTATGCCTCAATCAAGTCACAAAGTGATGAAACCACAATGGACATTCAACAAGCTGGTGCGATTGCTCCTAAGTCCAATATCAACGTTTATGTTTCTCAACCAACCATCTCTGGAATGGTAGAAAGCTTCGCTAAAGCAATCAGTTCCAACAAGTCCGACAGTTTATCATTAAGTTGGGGAATCAGTGAAGCTGAACTACAACAAATGATGAATGAAGGATTTATTTCTAAAAACTACAATTCAATTATGAATAGTTTGTTACTACAAGGTGCTGCACAAGGAATTAGTATTTTTAATTCAACCGGTGACAACGGTGCCTATGATGGTATTGAAGGTGGGGTAACTGGATTAACAGTTGAATCTCCTGCTTCTTCTCCATTCATTACAGCGGTTGGAGCAACCAGTGTTCCAATCAGTTATACTGTTAATGGTCACAAGGTTAAGATTGATAAGGAACGTGCATGGTCAAATGATTTCTTATATCCATACTTTAACCATTTGAAACTATATAATAGTGATCAAAATAGTTTCTTGAGCACTTACTTTGCTGGAACCGGTGGTGGTTTCAGTAAGTTCAACCAAACACCTGCATACCAAAGCAATGTTAGCGGTGTAAATAGTTACAACGCTGTTCAATACTGGAACATGGATAGTGGTTACGCCAAGCAATACGCAAAGCCAATCCAAACATCGTCAACTGCATCTGGTAGAAACTTACCGGACATTGTTGCAAATGGTGATCCTCAAACTGGATACACTGTGTTATACAACAACCAATGGTTTACCGATGGTGGAACAAGTATCGTAGCCCCTCAAGTTGCTGCGGTAAATGCTTTGTTCGCTACTAGAGCAAAGCATCGTTTTGGACTATGGAATCCACAGTTATATGCACTTGCTAACAACGGCAACTCACCATTTAACACTTTAGATTCTGATAAAGACAATAGTAACTTGTACTACACTGGTCAACCTGGAAAGAAGTACAACCAAGCTACAGGTTTGGGAACCGTTAACTACGGTAAGTTATATCAATTAATGAAATAGAAAAAAGCCATCCTAATTAAGGATGGCTTTTTTAGTTATTTATTAATCTAGTGGTTCGTTGATTCTTTCTAACATTTCCTTAGCAATTAAGGCATGTTTTGAATATTTCTTTAATTGATGGGTAGTGATTCTAGTAGCAGTCATTTTTTCAAATGCAGCACTGTAATCAATAGCGACAGTATCAGCTGGAATCTTAATTGGTTCTAAGATACGCTTTTTGAAAGCATCACAGGATTCTTGGTATGCATTTTGTAATCTTTCAACAGTTTCATCATAGCTGTGAGAGATTAAAGACTTTGCGAAACGAAAATCCTTACGACTGTACTTGTTACAAATGAACATTACTAAACCAATCATTTTATCTCTTTTTTGTTCTGCCATAATTTCATCTTCTTTCGATTAGATATCGTGTCTATGGTTTCATTATAGTATTAAAAATTTATTTTTCTCAAGAAAACAGATTATCTTTATAAATTCTTAATTATTAAACAAGATAAATGAAATTGATTCTTATAACTACTATAATTGTCACTACAAAGTGAATTCAGGAGGATTGAAATGCCAAATCAAGATTATATCGAGGTTCATAATGCTTTTCAAAACAACTTAAAGCACTTGGATATCAGCATCAAGAAACATGCGATTACGGTTTTCACGGGACTATCTGGTGCCGGGAAATCATCACTCGTTTTTGATACTATTGCAGCAAACTCTAGAAGAGAGTTAAACGAAACATTTCCTAGTTTCACACAACAATACCTACCAAAGTATGGAGCTCCACATGTAGGAAGAATCGATAATCTACCTGTTGCGATTGTCATTCAACAAAAGAAGGTCGGAAAAAATCCACGTTCAACACTTGCTACTTACACTGGAATCTATTCATTATTGAGATTACTATTCTCTAGAATTGGTAAACCTTGGGTTGGATACTCAGATACATTTTCATTTAACTTGCCTCAAGGGATGTGTGATAAGTGTCAGGGGCTAGGTTACATTGATCACATCAATCCAGATAAGGTGATTGATTACGATAAGTCATTAAATGAAGGGGCTATTACATTCGTTAGTTTTGGCCCTGGAACATGGCGTTGGAAACGTTATGCTTACACTGGCTTATTCGATAACGATAAGAAGATTAAAGACTATTCTGAAAAAGAATTAAATGATTTATTATACGCACCACAACATCATTTAACTGATGCGCCTAAGGAATGGAAAAAGTCCATTTTGTATGAAGGTGTCATTCCAAGAATTAAACGTTCAATCATTGAAAGTAAAGAGGGAGAACATCACAAGGAAGCCATTCAAGAAATCGTTACTAGAACGGCCTGTGATAAGTGTCATGGTACTAAGTTAAGACCAGAAGTTCTTACTTGTAAGATTAATGGCTATAACATTGCCGATGTTTTACAAATGGACTTAAACCACGTTATCGAATTTCTAGATTCAATTGATGAAAAACTAACAGTCGATTTGTTGAGAGAATTAACTACCAAGATTCAATCATTAATTGACTTGGGTCTAGGTTATTTAACATTGGACAGAAGTACTGACACATTATCTGGTGGGGAAACTCAAAGAATTAAGATTGCAAAGTACATGAATAGTTCATTGTCTGACATGGTTTACATCTTAGATGAACCAAGTGTTGGATTGCATCCAGCGGATATTAAACTAATCAGTCATGCGTTGAGAAAATTAAAGGATAAGGGCAACACGGTCCTAGTCGTTGAACATAACCCAGAATTGATTCCAATTGCCGACTACGTTGTTGAAATTGGGCCTAAACCAGGTAAAGATGGTGGAAAGATTATGTTCGATGGTAAGTATTCCGACTTACTTAAGAGTGACACCATCACCGGTAAGTTATTACAAGAACCATTGGTATTTAAGAAAGCCAAGGATTTCAATGACACCTTGGATTTAAAGGATGTTAACATTCATAATCTAAAGCATGCCAATGTATCAATTCCATTAAACGCGCAAACCGTTATTTCAGGGGTTGCCGGATCCGGTAAAAGTTCATTAATCCAAGCAGTTAAGGACAAGTTAAAGACCGGCTACATTGATTTAACCCAAGATGCTGTTGGGGTAAACATTCGATCAACACCAGCTACTTATCTAAATATCTTAGACGATATTAGAAAGTTATTTGGGGATGATAACAATGTTTCACGACAACTATTTAGCTACAATGGAAAAGGTAAATGTCCGTTATGTAAGGGTCGTGGAGTTCAAATTACTAACATGGCATTCATGGATCCAGTTGTTCAAACTTGTGAAAAATGTCATGGAAAACGTTACAGTGACGAAGCACTACAATACAAACTAAATGGTTTAGACATTGCCGAAGTATTAAACTTATCAATTAAAGAAGCAATTAAGTTCTTCAGTGACGTTGCCGAAATTCACGACAAGTTAGTTAATATGCAAAAGGTTGGTTTGGATTACCTTTCACTTGGTCAATCACTTGATACATTATCAGGTGGGGAAGTTCAAAGATTAAAACTAGCATTACAACTAAACAAGACCGGTACTGTCTACTTGTTGGATGAACCAACTGCCGGATTGCATATGAAAGATGTATCAATTATGACTAATTTATTCGATGAATTAGTAGAAAAGGGTAATACCCTAATCATTGTTGAACATAATTTATCTGTAATTAGTAAGTCAGATTGGATGATTGACGTAGGTCCTAAGGCAGGTCGTTACGGTGGTGAAATCCTATATTCAGGAACACCAAAAGACGCTTTAAATGACGCTAAATCAGTCACAGGAAACGCGATGAAAGAGTACAATAATGCTCGTAAATAAAAGACGCTTAGCAGCGTCTTTTTGTTTTGTACAAATTTATGGCGCTTTTTAGACGATTTCACTGGACAGAAGAGTAGATATGATTATACTTAATAATATTAGTTTGTGTACTATATAAATTTGTATCATTGATTAAATTGCTATTTTTATGGCCTAAAATCTAAATATTTTGTTACAATAAAATAAGTACGATTAAAAAGTAACTAAAAATTATTAATACATTAAAAAAACAAAGGGGAATAAAACTTATGTGTGGATTTTGTGGATATGTAAATCATAAAGATGTGCCTAACGACACCATTGAAAAGATGGCTAATCGAATTAAGCATCGTGGCCCTGATGATGAAAAGTATTTCCAAGACGATAAGGTATCAATGGGATTCCGTCGTCTATCAATTATTGACTTAGCTCATGGTGGCCAACCACTATACAGTAAAGATAAGAAGAAAGTATTAACCTTTAACGGTGAAATTTACAACTATCAAGAAATTAGAGATGAATTAATTTCTGAAGGTTGGGAATTTGAAACTGATGTTGATTCAGAAGTTCTAATTCGTGGTTACGAAGCATGGGGTCCAAAACTATTGGACAAACTTCGTGGTATGTACGCATTTGTTATTTATGACAGTGCTAACAATGAAATCTTCGGTGCTCGTGATCATTTCGGAATCAAGCCACTATACTACTACGACGATGGCGACGCATTTATGTACGGTTCTGAATTAAAAGCATTCTTATCAAACCCTGCATTCAAGAAGGAATTAAACCTAAAACTTCTACCAATTCACTTAAGTTTTGAATTTATTCCATCAGCAGAAACAATGTTCAAGAACGTTTACAAAGTAATGCCTGGTACTTACTTCATTCACCACATTGATGAAAAGAAGACTGAAACACACAGATATTACAAGTTTAACTACGATCACATTGATGAATCACAAACAGTTGAAGAAGATGCCAAGAAGATTGAAGCAATCGTTAAGGACTCTGTAAAGGCTCACATGATTGCCGACGTTGAAGTTGGTAGTTTCCTATCAAGTGGTGTTGACTCAAGTTATGTTTTAAATGAAGCTTCAAAATTAAAACCAATTAAGTCATTCTCACTTGGATTCAACGATTCTAAGTTTAGTGAATTATCATGGTCAACTGACTTTGCTCAACAAATTGGTCAAAAGAACACACCAATCAAGATTACTGGTGATGACTACTTTGACTTCCTACCAACTATGATGTACTACATGGATGAACCACTTTCAAATCCATCAGCTATCCAATTGTTCTACTTAGCTCAAGGTACTAGTAAAGAAGTTAAGGTTGCTCTATCTGGTGAAGGTGCCGATGAATTCTTCGGTGGTTACAATACTTACCTAGAAGCAATTCCTTTTGAAAGATACCAAAAATACGTTCCTGGATTTATCCGTAGTGCATTAGCTAAGATTGCTACTAAGATGCCTCGTTTCCACGGTCGTCGTTTCTTAATTCGTGGTGCTCAACCATTGAGTGAAAGATACTACCGTGTTAACTACGTATACAACTACGATGACAGAAACAAGTTATTAAAGGATCCATCATTGAACGTTGATTCAGGTGCATACTCAAAATACATTTTTGATGAAGTAGCTGACAAAGACGAAATGACTCAAATGCAATACTTTGATATCAATGCATGGTTACCATTTGATATTCTACAAAAGGCTGACCGTATGAGTATGGCTAACTCTCTTGAAGTTAGAACTCCATTGGTTGATAAGAAGGTTGCTGAATTTGCTGCAACTATGCCAATTAAGACTCGTATCAACAAAGAAGGTACTAAGATTTCACTTCGTAAGGCAGCTGAACGTGCATTACCTGACAAAGTTGCTATGAAGGAAAAACTTGGTTTCCCATCACCAATTGCATCATGGATCAGAGAACCTAAGTTCCATGAAAGAATTGTTAGAGCATTTACTTCTGACGTTGCTGAAAAGTTCTTTAACACTGATGAATTGTTAAGAATTCTAAAGGAACACGATGAAGGTAAATCAAGCATGCAAAAGATTATGACACCTTACCTATTTATTCTATGGTATGAAGTATACTTCCCAGAAGATACAAATGCTGATACTATTAACAAGGTACAACTACAAGCATAATTTTTAAATCTTGATATAAGGAAGTAAAAACAATGGCTCTTGGAATTGATGAAATAAAGACAATATTAACTGAACATGGACTAATACAAGAAATTGTATCAGGTGAGGATGTTTCATTTGATGAAGTAACTTACGATTCCAGAAATGTTAAACCAAATACATTGTTCTTTTGTAAAGGTAACTTCAAACCCGAATACCTAGCGATGGCTAAGAAAATGGGTGCGACTGGTTATGTTGCCGAACAAAAGTATGATGAAGGTAATGGCTTAACTCAAATCATTGTGAATAACGTGCAAAAGGCAATGTCTCTAGTAGGCGCTGCCTTTTACTGCTACCCTCAAAATGATTTGTTTGTTATTGCTTATACCGGGACTAAGGGGAAGACAACATCTTCTTACTTTGCTAAAAGTATTTTAGATAACGCCAATAAAAACAAGACAGCATTGATTTCTACAATTGATACTGTTGTTGGAAATGAACCATCACAACGTTTTAAGTCACATTTAACCACTCCAGAATCATTAGATGTTTTTAACTATATGAGACAAGCAGTCGATAATGGAATGACTAGTTTGGTGATGGAAGTTTCATCACAAGCATACAAAAAGTTAAGAGTCTATGGACTTCATTTTGATGTAGGTATTTTCTTAAATATTTCACCAGATCATATTGGTCCAAACGAACATCCAACATTTGCTGACTATCTACATTGCAAGGAACAATTAATGGTTAATTCCACACATTGTATTATCGATGCGGACACAGATTACATGTTAGATGTCTATGAAGCAGCTAAAGCAACTACTGATCCAGATAAAATTTACCTATTCAGTAGAGATAAAAAAGAATTTAAAGACGTACAAATTGATTTCAATTTCTCAAGCATCTCAGACACAATCGACAGCAATGAAATTAGAGTAGTTGCTAATAGCCAAAAAGCTAAGAAGATGGATGTTGAAGATGACTACAAGATTGGTGTTGTGGGAGACTATAACGAGGCTAATGCAATGTCTGCAATTATCGCTTCTGCATTGGATAATGCTAGTGCAGACGACGCCAAAAAGGGATTGAGGGATGTATTTGTTCCAGGAAGAATGGAATCATACAAATCTAAGCACAACGGTACAATTTACGTTGATTATGCCCATAACTACGCCAGCATGCATGCACTATTAGGATTCTTGAAGAGTAATAATCCTGATGGCAAGGTAATCGTGGTAGTAGGAAGTCCTGGTAATAAGGGGTTAGATCGTAGAGAAGGCTTTGGAAAAGCTTTAACCGAAAGTGCAGATATCGCATTTTTAACTTCTGATGATCCAGCCTTTGAAGATCCAAAGGACATCATTAACGAAATTGATTCTTACATTAATCATGATAAAGTTGACGTTCATATTGAACTAGACAGAAAAATGGCTATTAAAAAGGCTATTCATGCCGGTGATAATAATGCTATGATAGTAGTTGCTGGTAAAGGAAGAGATCCTTACCAAAAAATCAACGGCGTAGATACTCCATACGAAACAGATCCCGTCGTGGTACAAAATGTTTTGAGAGGGATAGATAATGAGTAATTTAGAATCTAATTTTACAGTTGTTCTATTAGGTAGTGATTTCAATGCTTATGGAATGGCTCGTTCATTATACGAAAAATACAGAAAACCCGTGAAGGCATACGCTGAACAAGCACTTGCACCTACACGTTTTACAAAAATTGTTGATTTAACTTTGATTGATGGCTTTAGTGAAGATCCAAAATGGATTGAATCAATGAAAGAACTTAAGAAGGAATACGCATCACATGAAGAACCAGTTATCTTAATCGGTTGTGGTGATGGTTATGCTGAATTAATTTCAAAACATAAGGACGAACTAGAAGATGTCTTCGTTTGCCCATACGTTGATTATGACTTAATCAAGAAATTAAACAGTAAAGAAAACTTCTATAAGTTATGTGAAGAATATGATTTGCCATATCCAAAGACAAAGATTATTTCTAAGAAAGACTTTGAAAGTGATGAAAAGATTGAACAACCATTTGGTTACCCGGTCGCATTAAAACCTACCAACAGTGTTGAATGGTTAGATGTTCACTTTGAAGGAAGAAAAAAAGCATTCATTATTGAATCACAAGATGAATTTGAAGATATAATTGAAAAGATTTATACCAATGGATATACTTCTGATTTGATTCTTCAAGACTTTATCCCTGGTGATGACAGTAACATGCGTACTTTAAATGCTTACGTTGATAAGAATCACAAAGTTAAGATGATGTGTTTAGGTCATCCATTATTGGAAGATCCATCACCAGCAGCGATTGGTAATTATGTAGCTATCCTGCCAGAATATAACGAAAAGCTATATTCAATGGTTCAAGGATTCCTAGAAAAGATTAACTATGTTGGTTACGCTAACTTTGATATGAAATATGATACTCGAGACAATACTTTCAAATTATTTGAAATTAACTTGAGACAAGGTAGAAGTAGTTTCTTCGTTAGTTTAAATGGTTACAACTTAGCTGATTGGGTTGTTAGAGATTACGCATTTGATGACTTATCAGATAAGGAAACTGTATACGCTAACGAAAACAAAGACAATCGTTACCTTTGGTTAGGTGTTGGCGAACAAGTCTTCAAGAAATATGCTAAGGACAACGCAGACAAGGAATTCGCTCTTCAATTAATCAAGAAGGGCCAATACGGTACTACTTTCTGGTATAACCGTGACAAGAGTTTTAAGCGTTGGTTATTAGACGTTTGGATTAAGCATAACTATGCTAAGAATTTCAAACGTTACTTTAGCGAAAAATAGGGATGATAAAATGAGACATTTCTTTTCAATTATTGGTGGAATGGGAACAGAAGCTACCGAAAGTTACATTCATTTATTGAATCAACGAACACCAGCTAGTAATGATCAGGAATATTTAAATTATATCCTTGTAAATCATGCGACTGTCCCAGACAGAACCAATTATATTTTAGACAATACTAAACCAAACCCATTGATTCCATTAAAGGAAGATATTAAACAACAATCACAATTAAATCCTGATTTCTTTGTGATTCCTTGTAATACTGCTCATTTCTTCTTTGATGAATTACAGTCAGCAACTAACGTGCCAATTTTGCATATGCCAAAAGAAGCCGTTGCTGAAATCAGTAATGTGTATCCTAATGCCAAACGAATTGGTTTGATTGCTACCAAGGGAACCATTTTTGACGGTATTTACGATACAGAAGTGCAAAACGCTGGTTATAAAATTGTAAAACCGACTGAGCATATTCAAGAAGAAACAATGGATTTGATATATAAATATGTCAAAGAACAAAATAAAGTTAACAAAGAACTATATCATCACATCTTAGATGAAATGAAAAACGAGATGGATTGTGACGTAATTATCTTGGGTTGCACAGAATTATCTGTGGCTGAAGAACGTGCTTCAGATCATAATTACCCAGTGATTGATGCTCAATCAGTCTTAGTTGACCGTTCAATTGAATTAGCTTTAAAAAACAGAGAAAAAGACATCGAATAATTCGATGTCTTTTTTATATTACATTATAGATGGTGATGCTAATCAAAGCGATGATGACAATGATTAGGCCAATCACATTGAAATTAATAAGATGATTTTGCTGTTTGTTTGTATAGTTTAATTCTGTTAGACCACCAAGTAGGACGGCTAGTACATCAGCAAATATTGCGGTGTAGAAACGATGATCCGAAACTCGAATGGTGATAACGATTTGCGTAATCAGTATTAATATATATATTACTCGACTAGCAATTAACCATTGGATAACTCTCTTAACAGAGACCCTGGTGATACCAATTATGGTTACTGCTATATAAATAAATAACATTATTAGTGTTAAGCTAGCCCACATAATATCTCCTCCTGATAGTTATTTTATCATAAATAATCATAATAAAACTTGAATTAAAATATTAGAGTGATAGAATAACTACAACATTAAAGGAGGTATGCTTTATGACAAGAAAAATTGGTATTATTGGAGACGGTAACGTTGGTGCAGCAGTTGCTCATCATATTGTCGTTTCAGGAATTGCAGATGATTTGGTCATGATTGATCACAACGATGCAAAGGTGAATTCAGATGCATTAGACTTTAGAGATGCAATGTCTAATCTTAAGTTCCATACAAACATTGAAGTTAATAACTACGCAAGTTTAGCTGATGCGGACGTTATTATTTCAGCGGTTGGCCACATGGAATTAATTAATGCTAATAAGGATAAACATGACCGTTTTGCAGAGCTAACAGCTAACGTTGAAGAAGTTAAAGATGTTGCAAAACAAATTAAAGAGTCAGGTTTCCATGGGATTATTATTGTAATTACTAATCCAAACGATGTCATTACCTCCTTATATCAACGCGAGACTGGTTTTGCCAAAGAACGTGTTATTGGAACAGGGACACTTCTAGATTCTGCTCGAATGAAGAGGGCAGTCGCAGCAAAACTTAACATTGATCCTCGTTCAGTAATTGGTTACAACCTGGGTGAACACGGTAATTCTCAATTTACTGCATGGTCAACAGTTCAAGTATTTGATAAGAGTATTTTCGACTACGCAGAAAAATATAATATTGATTTAGATGAGATCGATAATGATGCTCGTATGGGTGGATTTACGGTTCATAGTGGTAAGGGATACACTAACTTTGCTATTTCAGCATCGGCTGTTAAATTAGCTGAAATTGTTTTACAAGATGCTAAAACAGAATTAGCTGTATCAAATTACCGCGAAGAATACGGTACATACCTATCTTATCCAGCAATTGTTGGACGAAATGGAATTGAAAAACAAATCGATTTAGATCTTCCTGAAAAGGAACAAAAACAACTTCAAGCTTCAGCAGATTATATTAATCAAAAAACTCGTGAAATTACTGATTAATCAGCAATTAGGAGATATTAATATTTTCTAAAAAATACCTTGATATTAATAACGCGTTTTGATATTATCAATATCGCGTTATTTTTTATTAAGGAGGCAAAAAGATGGCTGAACCAAAAGAATTACAAATTGGCGACCACGTTTCTGCACCTAGATTCGGTTATTTAAAACATGACTTTGCTGGAACAATTGAAAAAGTATATGAAAATTCAGTAATGGTCTTTATCGATGAACACCATGAAGAAGATGGCATCGTCGTTAATGAATATAATAAGCGTGCGGTTGTTAGCAAGAAAGTTGCTAAACCATCAAAGAAAAAAACAGCTTAACAAACTTACCAAAAATTGTAACGTGTGATATAATAATTTTTGTATCTGCGGGTATAGTTTAGTGGTAAAATATGAGCTTCCCAAGCTCAGGTCGCGGGTCCGATTCCCGTTACCCGCTTTGTCGCGTAAACCGACAGATACTGTTCGATAATAAAAGACTAGTAGACATATTCCATTAACAAGCGACATCGGATTTGGTGAGAGCCGATGATTAGGGTATGTTGAATTCGCACTTTTTAGAATTATGATTAATTAAATAATAAAGCGGATATTTTATATCAAATAGAGTGGTACCGCGGGTTATTCCGTCTCTTACAATTATTAATATTGTAAGAGACTTTTTATATATTTATGGAGGTTTTGGATAATGGAAAACAAAGAATTAGTTGCTAATGCTCTTTCTCAAGCATTGGACAACGAACTATCTGTAGAAGACATTCTACCAAAAATTGAAAGACCTAAAGATTCAAAAATGGGTGATTTAGCTTTCCCTACATTTATTTTAGCTAAAAAGTTTAGAAAGGCACCTCAACAAATCGCTGCTGATGTAGTAGAAAAGATTGATCAAAGTTCATTTGACCATGTTGAAGCTGCTGGACCATACGTTAACTTTTTCCTAGACAAATCTAACTTTAGTGAAGACGTACTATCAGCTGTATTAGACCAAAAGGAAAACTATGGTCAAAACGAAGATGGTAAGGGTGGTAACGTAACCATTGATATGTCTTCACCAAATATTGCAAAGCCTATTTCAATGGGTCACTTAAGATCTACTGTTATTGGTAATTCTGTTGCCGAAATCCTACGTAAAAATGGTTACAACCCAATTAAGGATAACCACTTGGGTGACTGGGGAACTCAATTTGGTAAGTTAATCACTGCATACCTAATGTGGGGTAACGAAGAAGACGTTAAAAAAGATCCTATCAATAACTTAGTTAAATACTACGTTAAGTTCCACAAAATTGATAAGGAACAACCTGAACTAGACGATGTTGCTAGAGATTGGTTCAGAAAACTTGAAAATGGTGATGAACAAGCAACTAAACTATGGAAATGGTTTAGAGAAGTATCACTTGAAGCCTTTGGTGAAATCTACGACAAGTTAGGTATTACTTTTGATACTTACAATGGTGAAGCTTTCTACAATGACAAGCTACAAGATGTTGTTGATTCACTACAAGAAAAGGGTCTATTAAGTAAGTCACAAGGTGCTACAATCGTTGATTTACAAAAATATGATTTAAACCCTGCATTAATCTTGAAGAGTGATGGTGCTTCACTATACATCACCAGAGATATTGCGACTGCAATTTACCGTGACCAAACTTATCATCCAGCTATGAACCTATACGTTGTTGGTTCAGAACAAACATACTACTTCAAGCAATTGAAGGCTGTATTAATGGAAATGGGTGTTCCTTCAGCTAAGAACTTACACCACATCCCATTTGGTCTAATTACTGTAAATGGTAAGAAACTATCAACTCGTTCAGGTCGTATCATCCTATTGGACGAAGTATTGAACGAATCAATCGCAATTGCTAAGAAGCAAATTGCTGAAAAGAACCCAGATCTTCCTAACAAGGAAGAAGTTGCTAAAGAAGTTGGTGTTGGTGCCATTGTATTTGGTGATTTGAAGAATGAAAAGATTAACAACATTGACTTTAACTTAGAAGATCAACTACGTTTTGAAGGTGAAACTGGACCATACGTACAATACGCTCGTGCACGTGCCGAAAGTATTTTACGTAAAGCCGGTGACATTGACTTCTCAAACGTTGACAAGAAGCTTAACGATGCAGAATCATGGAACGTTATTAAGTTACTAAATGACTTCCCAGCAAGAGTTAAGATGGCTTGTGATGAATTTGAACCTTCAGTTATCGCTAAGTACTCATTAAGACTTGCTAAGTCATTTAACAAGTACTACGCTCACACTAAGATTTTGGATGATGATGAACAAAGAGATGCTCGTTTAGCATTAGTTAAATCAGTATCAATCGTTCTTAAAGAATCACTAAGATTACTTGGTGTTAAGGCTCCAGACGAAATGTAATTAAAGAAAACAGGTTTAACAATTAGTTAAATCTGTTTTTTATTTTACCAATTAGAGTTGATTTGGGTTAAAATAGTATTAATATCATCATCAGTGAAGGAGTAATCATACTAGATGAAAAATGATAAAAAACCAAAAAGTGCTTTTAAAAAGATTTGGCACCGATACCAACTAACTCGTTGGATTATCGTCATGTTTTTATTACTATTTTTTGTAATGAGTGCTTATTGCACATTTGTTGCAAAGACCACGCATGTTCAAGACCTGCAATCATCTTTGGAACAATCTACCGTAATTTACGATGGTAATAATAAAAAAGCCGGTAAAATCTATTCACAAAAAGGAACATACGTTGGATTTAAGGATATTTCACCGAATATTCCAAACGCAATCCTATCAACTGAAGATAGAAACTTCTACAATGAACACGGTTTTTCTGTTAAGGGATTTGGCCGTGCGATGCTATTAATGGTCAAGAACAAGATTATGCGTCGTGACTACATTAGTGGTGGTGGAAGTACTCTTACTCAACAATTGGTAAAGAATGCATACTTAACCCAACAACAAACTTTCAGCAGAAAGTTAAAAGAACTATTCTTATCCATTCAAGTTGAAAATGTATACAGCAAGAATCAAATTTTAACTATGTACATGAATAACTCATACTTCGGAAATGGTGTCTATGGTGTTGAAGATGCATCAAGACGTTATTTTGGAATGGATGCTAAGGATTTACCCGTCCAAGATGCTGCTGTGATTGCAGGAATGCTAACTAATCCAAGTGCATACAATCCTGTTGATCACCCCAAGTTAGCATTGGATAGAAGAAACGTTGTTTTACAATTGATGGCTGATAACAATAAGATTAGTCAATCAGAAGCAAACAAGCTAAAGAAGACACCAATCCAAGTAAAGAATACCTACCAATACAAGGATGGTTATAAGTACCCATACTACTTCGATGCTGTGATTGACGAAGCGATTAATAAGTATGGATTGTCCGAATCAGACATCATGAACAGAGGATACAAGATTTATACAACGCTAAATCAAGATCAACAAAACAGTATGCAAGATGATTTTGATAACGATAGTAACTTCCCAAGCAACGCTTCTGATGGTACTAAGGTCCAAGCGGCTTCCATTGCGTTGAATCCAAGTACCGGTGGAGTTACTGCTGTGGTTGGTGGACGTGGTCAACACGTATTCCGTGGGTACAACCGTGCGACTCAAATTAAACGTCAACCAGGTTCAACCATTAAACCACTAGCTGTTTACACACCGGCTTTGGAAAACGGTTATAACTACAATGACATGCTTCAAAATAAGAAGACATCATATGGTTCTAACAAGTACACACCAGAAAACTACAACAACGTATATACAGGAACTGTTCCTATGTACACCGCGTTAGCGCAAAGTATGAATGCACCAGCTGTATGGTTGCTTCATAAGATTGGTGTCGACAAGGGTTATGAATCGGTTAAGTCATTTGGTCTACCTGTTCAAAAGAAGGACAAGAACCTTGCATTAGCCTTAGGTGGTCTATCTACGGGTGTATCACCACAACAAATGGCAGGAGCTTATACCGCGTTTGCAAATGAAGGTAACATGACTACACCTCATTACATTAGAAAGATTGTTGATTCTTCAGGAAATGTAATTGTTAATAATGAATCAGTAACTTCTAAGAAGGTAATGTCAAAAGATGTCGCTAATAAGATGACTAGTATGATGCTAGGTGTCTTCGATAACGGTACTGGGGCATCCGCTAAACCAAGTGGATACTCAATTGCCGGAAAAACTGGTAGTACTGAAGCCGATAACACCGGTGACTCAGATGCTACAAGAGATAAATGGATTATTGGATACACACCAAAAGTGGTTGTTGCTACCTGGGAAGGTTTTGATAATACCAACGCCGGGCATCACTTGGAAAACCTAAGTGGAACTGGGGTAGGACCATTGTTTAAGACCGAGTTGCAACAAATTTTACCAACTACTGGTAACAATAACTTTAGTGTTAAAGATGCCGCTTATATGGATTCACAAGAAAAGAAGGCTAACAGCTCTTCTGATTCTAGTTTCTGGGATAGTGTTTCTGACGGTGCCAACCAAGTATCAAAGAGTCTTGGAAAAGGTTGGGACAATTTAAAGAAGAACGCAAGTAATTGGTGGAATGATGCCAAGAAATTTGTTGGAGACTAAATTGACCAATTAATATAAAACGTCGTATCATTGTTATTAAGTGATACGACGTTTTTAGTTAAAGGAGTAGTTAAATTGAAATTTATTCATGCCGCTGATTTACATTTGGAGAGTCCGTTTAAGGGTTTGAAGAATGATGAAACTCCAAATGGATTATGGAAACAAATATATGATTCTACCTTTAAATCATTTGAAAGAATTGTAAATGATGCCATTGAATACGATGTTGATTTCGTATTGTTGGCCGGTGACTTGTTTGATCGAGACAATCAAACCCCTAAGACTTATGATTTCTTTCAGTCGCAAATGCAAAAGCTAAATGAACACAATATTGACGTATACATGATTTATGGAAATCATGATTATTTTGATATGCAAAAAGAATCAGTATCATTCCCTGACAACGTTCATGTCTTTGGTAACGAAGTTGAAACCAAAACATTTACTTTAGATGGTAAAAAAATAGCCATTACCGGTTTTAGTTATGCCAATAAATGGATTACAGACAAGAAAATTGACGAATATCCAGTGAAAAATGATGTAGACGTGCAAATAGGGATGCTACACGGTGGTTTGGAACAAACAGGGGATCATTATGCTCCATTCTCGTTAGAAGACCTTATAAGCAAGAAATATGACTATTGGGCATTAGGTCATATTCACAAACGCCAACAACTAAATGAAAACCCACTGGTATTTTATTCTGGTAACATTCAGGGAAGACATAAAAACGAACCAGGCGATAAGGGATACCTATTAGTTGATGATGAAAGTGGAAAGTTGGAAGCACAATTCCACGCCACATCATTAATCGATTGGTTAACACTTGATTTAAGCATGGATTTTGTTGACGTTGAAAGTGCCAAAAATCATATCCTACAAGTTTTAATGGGTCATAAGTATGAAAATATGCAATTAATTAGTTTGAACCTCATCTTGAATAACCCAATTTCTGATGGTCAAAGACAGGACTTAGAATATCGAGTTACCAATGCGTTGAGTAAGGACTATGAACAATTAAATGCATGGATTTATGAAATTAACGTCAGATTGAGCGATGATCAAAAGATGTCATCAATTGACCAAGACATTTGGGATGAGGCACAGGAAAAGGTGTTCTCTGAAGATGAAATCAGTTCCGTTTCTAAATCATTACGTAAGTATGATTTTATTGCTCAACATTTGGATGAATCCAAAGAAGATTTGATGGAACAAACAAAAATGAAACTGCTAGGTGGAAAGGAGGATACGTATGAAGATTAATAAGTTAGAAGTGCTAGGTTATGGAAAATGGCACGACGTATCCTTTGATTTTAATGATGACAACCTACAAATCATATTTGGTAACAATGAAGCAGGGAAAACAACTTTGCTTAGCCTGATTGAAGGAATTTTGTTTGGTTATGTCGATGGACGTGGAAGTGCATATGAACAATATATTCCACGAGACACTAAATCATATGGTGGTAAACTAACAATCACCACCGATGACAATCGTCACTTTATTCTAACTAGAATTGCCGGAACTCATGGTGGAGAATTATCAGTTTACGATATTGATAATGATATGCAAACCTCAAATGAAATTTTAGAAAAGATTTTAGGTCCCATTGATCGAGATACCTTCGAACAACTATTTTATTTTGGTGATTTAGATATTAAACAAATTTCTAAGTTGAGTAAAAATGAATTAGTTAGTCGCATTCAAAAGGTTGGGTTTGTTGGAAGTGACCAATGGTTAGAGCTAAGAGATAAGTTTGATAAAGAAGCAAAGGACTTATACGCGCCAACAGGTCGTAAGCCACCTTTGAATCAAAAGCTTAAAGAATACGATGATTTATTGGACAAGATTGCTGAAAGCAAGAATAGTTTAAATGACTACAACCAATTAATTAGTCAAAATAATTCTTTAGAAGCATCCATGAATCAATCTAAGCAAAAGGTTAGTGAGTTAGAAAAGAAACTAACTCAGTTAAATCATTTCAAACAGGTTTGGCCAGTCTATCAACAACTTTCATCTTTAAAACAAGATAAATTTGAATTCAAAGATGGATTTGCTGATGACGATGTTAAAAAATTTAATGAATTAACCAATCACCTATTTTTAATCAATCAACAAATCGATAGTATCGAAAAATCCATTAACCAATTAAATGCCTCAATGAACAACGATGATGATTTGAAGAAGTTCAATGATTACAAGACTGAAATTGATAAACTGGTTCAATCATTCTCCAAGGTGAATGAACAAATCAATCAGTTAAGCGTTAACCAATCAATGATTAACGAGATTGATCGCCAAGATAGTCAACAGGTTGTTGCTAGCAGGGATGATATCGTTGAAATTGAAAGCATTAAACAACAACTTGCTGAAATTCAAACAAGAAAGCAAAAGCCATCTAATAGTTTTTCTATCATTGGTTTAATTGGTGTAGTTATTGGAATCGCAATGCTTACTGTACTACCGGGAGCATTAAAACTCGTTGGGATTATTGTGCTACTCTTGAGTGGTATTTATACCGGATCCGTTAAGTTTAAGAAAAATGAAGATAGTCATTCTAATCAAAAACTTGACGCATTAAATAGTCAATTAGTAGATTATGGTAATAAGTATTCCTTTAATGCTGAAAACGTTGATGATTGGTTATCAGAACAAAAGTACTTAGTTCGTAAGACTCAAGATAATAATCAAAAGGATAAGTATGAAGAAGAAATGAATCAACTAAATGAGGGTCTAAAAGCATACTTTGCTGAATGGCAACGAGTATATAGTGGCCTTAACATTAATGATTCATTTGATAATCAGCTTTCACAAATTCGTACTTATCTAAATAAGATGAATGAAGAAAATGCGATTAATTTACGAAACAATAATCAATTGCAAAACTATCTCCAACAAAAATCATCATTAATCGATAAACAAATCCAGTATAAGAAGGACTACTCTGAATTCTTAAATACTAGAAAAGTTGATAACGGTGATGAATTTAAAGAGATTGTGGAACAACAAAGAAATCATTCAATTAAAGCAGCCCAGTTACAAAATGTTAAGGATCAAATTACCGATGATGATATAAAGGCTTTAGATACTTTTAATGACGTAACTGAATTGGAGAATCAATTGAATGCAGCGGATGCAGAAATGACTACTGAAAAACAATCATTACTAGATGCATCCCAACAATTAGAAAGCTTAAACATTCAGTTGAAACATGTGATTGCTGATGGAACCTACAATGAACTAGTGCAAAAACAAAGTAATTTAGAAGCAGAAATTAATGAAATGGTTGATCAATGGATGAGCATGAAATTGGCTAATTCCTGGATTGATGAATCATTGAACATTGCGACTGCTGATAGAATTCCGTTATTCGAATCCAAGGCAAAGGAATTCTTTGCAATTCTGACCGATAATAGATACACGGGAATTACTTACTACAAGAGTAAGTTAAAGGTGACTAGGGATGATAAGGTTCAATTTGATGCTGGAGAACTATCCAGAGGGACAATTGAACAACTATATCTTGCGTTGATTCTGTCACTTTCTGTGGTATTCGGTAGAGACTATCGTTTGCCATTAATCATTGATGATGGACTAACTGAGTTCGATCAACAACGAACAGGTAATGCAATTAAGCTATTAGATAATATCAGCGAATCAATGCAGGTAATTTATGTTACTTGTGATTCTGATATCTTAAAACTAGTAGATGACAAGGCAGTACTAAATTTAAATGAATACTAAAAAAGACTCCGGAAATTCCGGAGTCTTTTTTATTTAACTATTATTTACTGCTTGATGAGCTAGTTAAGTATGATGATAGGATGTTTTGTAAGTCCTTATCCTTAATTTCAACTCCACCATTCTTAAGAACCTTAGTTACAACGCTCTTTAGAGTAGTGCTGTCGCTTAACTTAGAAGTAGCAATTTGATCCTTTAAATCATTGATGTGGTCACTGTATGATCCCTTCTTAGGGTGGTTAACCATTTGGATGATTTGGTATCCGTATTGAGTCTTAACAGGTGTCTTAGTGTATTCACCGTTTGATAGCTTGTAAGCAGCTTTTCTAAATGCTGAATCGATGCTTGAGTCAGTGTTATCAAATGGAGTTACACGACCTGACTTGTTTTTGTTTGAAGTGTCTTTTGAGTACTTCTTAGCAAGATCTGAGAACTTCTTACCATCCTTAAGTTCTGAAATAACTTTTTCAGCAGTCTTCTTGTCAGATACTAAAATTTCGTTAACAGTAACCTTTGGTTGGTAGCTCTTGAATTGTTTCTTTAGGTCAGCAGTTGAGTATGAAATGTTAGCTCTAACGGCTGCCTTTAGAAGTAGGTTAGATTTTAGTTGGTTCTTGAAACTAGTAGTAGTTAAACCTTGTTGTTCAAGTAAAGTTTCAAATTCTGAACCGTATTGACTCTTGTATTGGTTGTATTGAGCGTTTACTTCTGATGAAGAAACTTTGCTACCATATTCTTTGTTCAATACCTTGTCTAAAATCATTTGTTGTAGAACTTGTTTACCGTTTGAAGTGTTCTTCATGCTGCTGTAGTATTCGCTTTGGGTAATCTTACCACCGTTAGTAACGGCAACAGTCTTATCACCACAGGCAACTAATGAAACACTTAGTAATGCACCGGCAAGTCCAACTAGAACTTTTTTATTCATAATGTAATACACATCCATTTCTTTATTTTATCTATCATTAACTGATAGTTTTACGTTAACACATAGTAAATTTTATCACAAAAAAACTTAAGAAATTTTTAAATTTATTTGGTGATATTATTAATTCTTTGGTTAATTAAATCTACGTGCGGATTGATTTTGAATTGATATTCATCAATATCTCTTTGCATAGCTGCAATAGTAGGCTTTGACTTACTAACTTCATCCTGTAACTTTGAGATGTTAGCAGTTAGCTTATTTTTTTGATCTAAAACGTTTGAAACGCCATTGATTTTATCCTTAGTAGATGAATAAACACTGTTGGCAAATTCTTTTGGATCGCGTTTAGTAACAACTAGATAAGCGGCCAAACCAGCTGCAGATAATCCTAGTAGCTTTAGCATTGATTTAATCATGCTTATTCCTCCAATGAACTAATAATATTTGCTTTAATTTGTTCAAAAGCTTCTTCATTGTACTTATCTGAGTTGTCTTGAAAGCTCATAGAGAAGCCATCGTTTTCACTATATCTAGGAATAAGGTGGAAATGTGAATGGAACACAGATTGATATGCCAATTCACCATTGTTATTTACGATGTTCATTCCTAAAATGTCTGGAGCTGATTTTTGAATCGCTCTAGCAATCTTAGGAATTCTTGAAAATACTTTTTCAGCAAGCTTTTCATCATATTCGTAGATATTAGCAACATGTTTTTTTGGCACAACTAAAGTGTGACCAGGTGTAGCTTGTGAAATGTCCAAGAATGCTTTCACATATTCATCTTCGTAAATAGTGTAGCTAGGAATTTCACCATCAATTATTTTGCAGAATACACAATCACTCATATTATTCTTCCTTTCTTTGATATTACTGTGATTATATACATATTAACATAAATTAAGCTTAAAGGAACTTGTGATATAATTGACGTTAATAAATTTCATAGGGGTGATATTCCGTGTCATTAAAAGTGGATAATTTAGTGGGTGGATACTCACGAATTCCAGTACTAAAAGATGTATCATTTGACGTAAAAGACGGCGAATTAGTCGGATTAATCGGTTTAAATGGTGCAGGGAAGTCAACCACAATTAATCATGTCATTGGATTGTTAAGACCATTTTCTGGATCAATTAAGATTAATGGAATCGCAATGCAAGATGATATCGAAGAATATAAGAAACAAATTGCATATATCCCGGAATTTCCGGTTTTATATAAAGAACTAACCTTAAAAGAACATATTGAAACTACCATTAAGGCTTATGACCTAGACGAACAAGCTGCATGGAAAGATGCTAATAAGATGCTAAAGATGTTTCGACTAGAAAATAAACTTGAATGGTTCCCAATCAATTTCTCAAAGGGAATGCGTCAAAAGGTGATGATTCTTTGTGCGTTTATCACAAATGCCAAATTATTTGTTATTGATGAACCATTCTTAGGTTTGGACCCGGTCGCAGTAAATGACTTGCTTAACCTAATTGAAGAACAAAAGAAAAAGGGTAGCAGCATTTTAATGTCTACCCATGTACTAGATACAGCTGAAAGATTTTGTGATCGTTTTGTTTTGATTCACAATGGGCAAATCAGAACAGAAGGAAATATTGAAAAACTACAAGACGAATTTGGTAGCAAAGATAGTTCCTTAAATGATATTTACTTGAAACTTGCAAAGGAAGAAGCTAATGAATAGTCTTTTTAATCAGCGTTTGCAAGCCCATTTCACGCAAATGTCCAAGTATTTAAGATATGTATTTAATGATTTCTTTGTGATTGCGTTAATGTTTATCATTGGTGGGATTGGATATCAATACGCGATGTTTATTAAACATCTTCAAGCCGGACAATGGTGGGAAAAACTAGTCTTAGTGGTTCTTTTATTAGTTGTTATTCAATTAAATAATTTGGTTACTTTTGTAAAAAGAGCCGACTTCGTGTTCTGGTTACCAAAGGAAAAAGAATTCTTTGCCTTTCTACGCAGTGGCTTAAGATACTCGAAGTCCATAGCAGTCATTGTCCAAATTGTGGCATGGTTTATCATGATTCCATTTATTGAAAAGACAATGGTGACTATTAACATTGCTTTGACTTTGATGTTTTTAGTAATCTTGGTCGTTTTAAAGATGATGCTTTTAAACTTTCAAATGACTGATAACTACCATCACAACGGCAATTTTTTGAATAATAAAATATTCTACCGTGTGATTATTCCATTGGTGGTTGTTGCTTTAGCTACTTATTTTAATGTTTATGTGGGTGTGATAATTGGCATTGTGGTGTTGATTTTGTCTCATTTATTAGTTGCTAAACTCAAACAACAAAGCATTAATTGGCAAGTGGTGATTGAAAAGACGGAAAGTCATGAAAATAGCCTTAATCGATTCTTTAACATGTTTACCGATGTTGAAAACATGCAAGGAGCGGTTAAGAGACGCAGCTATCTTGATTCAATGTTTAAAATATTCAATAATGACGTTTATTCAGTCCTATATTCAAGAGGAATAGTTAGAGATAAGGAAATTAGTGGTTTATTGACACGAGTTTCTATTCTTGGCGCAATCATCATTGGAGCAATTAAACTAGACTGGATGGCAATTTTAATTGCAATGCTATTTATGTATTTGATTGTGTTTCAACTGATTCCATACTTTACTAACTTCGAGGATAATGTCTTTACATCCTTGTATCCAATTAACTTTGATCTACAAGTAAAGTCGTTTACCAACGTGATTGGCAAGATAATGATTTTAGTTATTATCGTATTGATGATTGGTTCAATCTTCATGTTTAATTTATTAGGGTCATTAATGTTATTCTTGGCGTTAGTTATTGAGTGGATTTTATTGATTAAAATATATGTACCGAAGAAAATAAAAAAAGCCAGTTCAAATTACTGATGTTGCTTGACGTAGCTATTAAAAAGCCAGTAAAATAGTTAACAGAATAAAAATAGAACATTTGGCAGATTTAATTAGTCAAAACCTTGGTTTTGGCTATTTTTTATGAGGAGGATAATTCGTGAGAGTTAGAAATAAGCCATGGGCAGACGGTTATATCAAAGATAACCAAAAATATATTGTGACTGATCCTGAAAACTGGATTGGCAAATGGTCACAACGTTTTGAAAAAGAACAACCAATTCATATTGAAATTGGAACAGGAAAGGGTCAATTCATCGTTGAAATGGCCAAAAAGCATCCTGAAGTTAACTTCTTAGGTATCGAAATCCAAAAGACAGTTATCGCAATTGCCTTGAAGAAGGTTGTTGAAGCTGATTTACCAAACCTACAATTGGTTCATACCGATGGTGCAGGTGTAGATACATTCTTTGGTAAACATGAAATTGATACAGTTTATTTAAACTTCTCAGATCCATGGCCAAAGAAGCGTCATGCTAAAAGAAGACTTACTTCACCAACATTCTTGGATAGTTACAAGACAATTCTAAAGGAAGACGCTCCTGTCGTTTTCAAGACTGATAACCGTGGCTTATTTGAATACTCTGTAATTACTTTCAATAATTACGGAATGTACTTCGACTTATTATCACTTGATTTACACAATAGTGAATACATGGAAGATAATGTTGAAACTGAATATGAACACAAGTTTAGTAGCAAAGGTCCAATCTACAAGATTGTTGCTTACTTCAACAAAAAAGAAGACTAATTAATAGTCTTCTTGAAGTTCGTTAATCCATTTGAATTGATAGTTAGAATTAATTTCAAAGTATCGTTCAATTATTTCATCGTTTTCTAAAACGTTGATAGCACCAACGTAATCTTTATTGTTATTCTTTTTCATAACCCAGCTACCGTAAACTTTGCTTTTGTTTAAAGTATTTTTTGCATGAGTTATTTGTAGGTTAATTTTTTTAATATGTTTTTCTTGCTTAATCTTTTTAGCAAATAAAACACTAGTGCCGATAACTCCAATGGCAAGGGTTGAAACGATTGCATCTTTAGACTTAATGATATATCACATCCTTTTTGTATAGGATACATTATATTACATTCAAATTTATAATCAAACTGCATCGAAAATAGCAAGAAATAAGTTATAATAAAGAAAAAATAATTGGAGTGAATAAACCATGGAACAATTACCAACAATGAACTTAGATGAATTAAAGAAGACTGTTAGCGATGGCAAGTACATGCTATTCTTCTCAGCTGACTGGTGCCCAGATTGCTCATTTATCAAGCCAGCAATGCCAGAAATTGAAGCAGAATACCCAGATTACAAATTTATCGCAGTTGATCGTGACCAAAACATTGATTTAGCTGCTGACTTAGCAATCTTTGGTATTCCAAGCTTTGTTGCATTCGAAAACGGTGAAGAAATTGGCCGTTACGTAAACAAAGACAGAAAAACAAAGAAACAAGTAGAAGAATTTATCGATTCTCTATAATAATTAATATGTGGAAGGTAAGATTTAATGTTAATTGCAAGTTATAACCCAAAACAAACTGGTGACATTTTAGTTGTCATCTTGGATGAAGACGCTAAAGAACAAAAGGTAGAACAAATTGGTAATGTTGTCAGAATTTCCGATTCAGAAAATGACCACGTTACTGGTTTTAACTTTACTAACGCTTCTGAAGTACTACCACGTCTAGAAGACATAAACGGTGAAGTTACCTTAACTCAAGAAGATTTAGACGCCTTAAATAAATCATTATCAGATAATGGAATTAAGGACACTATTGAAATGGATACTGATCCAAAGTTTGTTGTGGGATATGTAAAATCTGTTAAAGAACATCCTAAGTCTGACCACCTAAAGATTACTGAAACTGAAATTAATGATGGTAAGACACTACAAATCGTTAGTGGTTCTCCAAACATGCAAGAAGACATTAAGGTTGTTGTAGCTAAAGTTGGTGCAATGATGCCTGATGGTCTAATTATTTGGCCTGGTGAATTGAAGGGTGAAGAAAGTAACGGGATGATTTGTTCAGGTCGTGAACTATTAATTCCAAATGCACCACAAAGACCAGGTGCTTTGATTTTACCTAACGATTACCAAGAAGTTGGAGAAGCTTTTGACTTTGATAAAGCTGACACATTATTTTCAAAATAAGTAAGTGATAGGGGATTTAAAATCCCCGCTATACATAAATTTTTAGATTAAGGATGACGCTTGAATGGAACACTATGACGGACCTGCTTTTTACCGTAAATATAACGTTTTAGGTAAAAACAATGAATTAAAACATAATAATAAGTCTAATAAAAGTGAATCCCGAACTAATAGAGATGCAACTGTAAGACAAAATGATGATTCTGAAGATTATCTTCTACTTAACAGAGATAATCCAATTGCTAAAAGAGCAGCAGCCTTTAAACCTAGTCATAATTCAACTAGTGGCTCAAAAGTTCAATTCTACCAAAATGAAACTTCTAGCAAATTCAGAAAAATCATGAATCAACTTGATCGTCACAATGAAGAATTAATTGGAATGACAAGTGATGATACTGGAGCTATTGATTTAGATCGAGAAGAAATTAACACTTCTGAAGACGAATCAATCGCAACTAGTCAAGCTGATGCAGTTGATAAACAATCAATCGAACAATTTAATGACATAGAAGCAGAACCATACTCAACACCATACATTGATAGAAGTAAGGCTGCTGAAAGTGAAGCGGAAGCTCAAGAAGCAGTTGTGGCTGACAGTGAATCCGTTTCTGTAAGCAACACTGTTGCTGATGGAGCTGAAACTTCAAGTAACGAAGTTCCACAAAGTGCTGAACAAAGCAGTTCATCCAATCACTCTTCGTTTGATAAGTTCATGGGGATGGTAAATCATGATGTTTACGGTCACCCTGATAACCTAGAGTCAGAATCAGAAAACGATGCTGAAGATGATACTCAAACTCATGATTATTACGATGATGAAACTATTAGTGATAGTTACGCTAATTTGGATAGTGACGACATCGTCTCTTCACATGATGATGTAAATAATTCATCGGTTGATGGAGATACTACTCAATATGTTTCATCTGATTATGATGCTTCAAGCAACGAAGAAGAACGTGCCGAAATTGATGAAACGACAACTGAAACAAGTGGTAATGATGATAATGAACATGTTGAAGAACCACAAGAACAAAAGAGAAATATCGAAAATCATGGATTAGGACATTCTTTAGCATCAATCTTGAACCAAGAGCAAAACGTGCAAAAAGACTTATCCATCTTTAATGATCGTCCAGTAGCGCAATCTAACGAGTCAGAAGAAGATGACACTTCTGAGGAAGAATATCATCATGATGAAAGTGTTTCTGCTGATTACGATGATAAGGGTTACCAATTCCCATCTATGAATTTATTGGAACCATCAGATGAATTTGAAGATGATTCAATGGATGATTGGATTGAAAATCAAGCTGAAATCTTGGATGAAACACTCCGTGCTTTTAATGTGGATGCAAACGTTGTTGATTGGACCAATGGACCAACAGTTACACAATTCCAAATTAAGCTTCAACTTGGGGTTAAAGTAAGTAAGATTACTAACCTAACGGATGACTTGAAACTAGCATTAGCTGCTAAGGACATCAGAATCGAAGCACCAATTCCTGGAAAGACAACTGTAGGTATTGAAATTCCAAATCCAAAGCCAAGACCAGTTAGATTATCCGAAGTATTGGATACACCACAGTTTGAAAAGACAGACAAACCACTTACTGTTGCTTTAGGGGTCGACCTAACAGGTAAACCTCAAATGACAGACTTGAGTAAGATGCCTCATGGTCTAATTGCCGGGGCAACTGGTTCAGGGAAGAGTGTGTTCTTAAATAGTTTATTAATTTCACTACTATACAAGGCAACTCCTGCACAATTAAAGATGATTTTAATTGATCCAAAGGCCGTGGAAATGGCTCCTTATGATAAATTGCCACACTTGCTTTCACCAGTTATATCAGATCCAAAACAAGCCTCTGCAGCTTTGAAATGGTCTGTTAAGGAAATGGATGAAAGATATGAAAAACTTGCTGCAGCAGGGGCAAGAAACATCGAACAATTCAATCAAATGGCTGAACAAGCTGGTGAATATACCAAGAAGATGCCTTACATTTTGATTGTAATCGATGAGTTGGCCGACTTGATGATGGTCGCTTCTAACGAAGTGCAAGACTACATCGTAAGAATTACACAAAAGGCCAGAGCGGCAGGTATTCATTTGATTGTTGCCACTCAAAGACCTAGTGTTGATATTATTACTGGTACAATCAAGAATAATATTCCAACTCGTGTTGCCTTTATGGTATCCAGTCAAGTTGATTCGAGAACGATTATCGATACTGCTGGTGCCGAAAGATTACTTGGAAAAGGTGATATGTTGTACTTAGGAAATGGGGCAAGTCAATCTGCTCGTTTACAAGGTACATTTGTTACTAACGATGAAATCGAACGAGTAACCGATGAAGTTAGAAAACAAGGTGAACCTAAGTATGCTTTCCAACCTGATTCATTGTTGAAGAGCGTAAACCAAGTCGAACAACAAGACGAATTGATGCCAGATGTTTTGGAATATATTTCCAATGAAGAAACAGTATCGACATCAAAACTACAAAGAGTCTTCTCAATTGGATACAATCGAGCTGCCAGTTTGATTGATGAGTTAGAGAAGCATAATTATGTATCAGGTCAACATGGTTCTAAACCGAGAGATGTATATTTAACAGAAAGTGATTACAAAAAGTTAAATATTTAAAAAAGGGGCGCCATATCAGCTCAAATCTGATATTATAAGATTAATGAGAGATAAAAGGAGCATTTAATTATGGATGCAAAGAAAATATATCACTTTGTCGGTGTTAAAGGTACAGGAATGTCGGCAATGGCAAGAATCCTTAAAGATAGAGGATACGAAGTACAAGGTTCAGACATTGATAAATACACATTTACTCAAGTTGGTCTAGAACAAGCAGGAATTAAAGTACTTCCTTTTAACGTAGATAACATTAAAGAAGGTTTAACTGTAATTGCAGGTAACTCATTTACAGATGATCAACCTGAAATCAAAAAAGCAAGAGAAATGGGACTACCAGTATTTAGATACCATGAGTTTCTAGGTGAAATGATTAAAGGACACACTAGTATTGGTGTTTGTGGTGCCCATGGTAAGACAAGTACTACCGGTCTATTAGCTCACGTATTATCAGGAATTGCACCTACTGATTACCTTATCGGTGATGGTACGGGTAAAGGTGTTCCAAATGCTAGATTCTTTGCATACGAAGCTGATGAATACCGTCGTCACTTCTTAGCAACTAGTCCAGATTATGCAATCATGACTAACATTGACTTTGATCACCCTGATTACTACACAGGAATCGAAGATGTTAAGAGTGCATTCCAAACATTCGCTAACCAAACAAAGAAAGGTATCTTTGCTTGGGGTGACGATGAAAACCTAAGAGACATTAAAGCCGATGTGCCAATCTATTACTACGGTACTAGAGAAGATGATGATTTTAGAGCTGTTAACGTTGTTAAGAGCACTTCAGGTTCAGAATTTGATGTTGAATACAAGGGTAAGAAACTAGGTCATTTCCAAATTCACTTATACGGTGAACATAACGTATTGAACGCACTAGCAGTTATCGCTGTTTCATACTTCGAACACGATAACCTAGATGAAGTTCAACGTGAATTAGAAACTTTCAAGGGTGTTAAGAGACGTTTTGCACAAAGAAAAGTTGCTGACATGACTATTATTGATGACTATGCTCATCATCCTTCAGAAATTGACGCAACCATTGATGCTGCAAGACAAGAATATCCAAACAAGAAGATTATTGCGGTATTCCAACCACACACATTCAGTCGTACAATCGCTTATTTAGATGATTTCGCTAAGAGTCTAAACAAGGCAGATGACGTTTACATCACTAAGATTTACAGTTCGCCACGTGAAAAATCTGGTAAGATTTCAAGTGCTGACTTAGCAAACAAGATTACTAAGAATGGTGGATTAATCGAAGCCGAAAACATGTCACCATTACTTGAATATCATGATGCTGTTGTCGTATTCATGGGTGCAGGAGATATTCAAAAGTACGAAAGAATCTACGAAAACTTGTTGAATGATGTAACAAATAACATGAATTAAACACTTGTAGTTTCTTACGATTCTGGTAGAATACTTCTAACACATCGTAAACAAGGAGGTTTATGGATTTTATGAATAACTATGATCAAGCTGGACGTCGTTTAGTAAATGACGCTTTCGGGATGAACAGATTTTTAACTAAAACATATGGATGGATGACTCTTTCAGTATTAATTTCTGGAATTGTTGCTTATTTAATGGGTGGAATGTATCACGCTAGTTTTAGCTATGGAGCAACTATCGTAGGCTTCATTCTATGGTTTGTGTTAGCTTTTGCTACTCAATCAGTTGCTATGCGTAATGCATTCGCTGGATTTATTTTGTTAGTGGTCTTCTCAGCATTAACAGGTGGATTATTCTCATATGTATTTATGTTTTACAGTCCAACTGCAATTGCTGAAGCATTCTTCACTACTACCATTGATTTCGCCATTATGGCAATCATTGGTGTTACTACTAAGAAGAGCTTAGATAAGATTGGAACTCAAGCAATGGCTGCCTTTATTGCATTGCTTGTTGTAAGTGTCATTAATATCTTCTTACACAATCCATTATTTGACCTATTCATTTCATTTATTGCTGTTATTATCTTTACAGCATTTACTGCTTATGACAGTCAAAAGATTAAAGAATCATTCAACGAATATGGTTCTGAAGTATCAGAAAATGGACTAGCAATTAGTGGAGCAATGGTTTTATACCTAGATTTCATTAACCTATTCTTAAACTTACTAAGTATTTTTGGAATTGGTGACAATAACAGATAATAAAAAAAGATGGTGTTTATACAACACCATCTTTTTTATTTTTTATATAATATACTATGCGTGCATGTTAAAATTAAGTTATCGAAGAAAACGGTAAGGAGAATTATATGTCTGATAAGAGATTATTATTAATCGATGGAAATAGCATTACTTATAAAGCCTTCTTTGCTTTAATTAAATTAGTAGATCGTTTTACTAATAACGAAGGGGTACATACTAACGCAATTTATGGTTTCAATAACATGCTAAATATCATGTTAGATAAAGTGAAACCTACTCACGTTCTGGTAGCCTTTGATGCTGGAAAAACTACATTTAGAACAGAAATGTACTCTGATTACAAGGCTGGTAGAGACAAGACTCCTGAAGAATTAGTGGAACAATTCGATTACGTAAAAAAACTATTAGAAAATCGTGGTATTAAATATTACCAACTAAAAAATTATGAAGCAGATGACATTATCGGTACACTTTCAAAACAAGCTGATGGTTTAGGATTCGATACAACCATTGTTACTGGAGATAATGATTTAACTCAACTATGCTCAGATAAGACAACTGTATCAATTTCTAACCGTGGTGTTTCAGGTGTTGTTAGATACGATACTGACTATGTTAAAGAAACAATGGGGATTACGCCCGAACAAATTATTGATTGGAAAGCCTTGAAAGGTGATTCATCTGATAATTATTCTGGTGTTACCGGTGTCGGTGACAAGACATCCCTAAAACTAGTTAAACAATTTGGCAGCGTCGAAAACCTTTACGATCATCTTGATGAAGTTTCTGGCAAGAAACTAAAGGAACACCTAATTGAAGATAAGGACGAGGCTTTCCTAGCCAAAAAGTTAGCTAGAATCAATCGTGAAGCACCAATCGAAATTTCAATTGATGATTTAGAATACGAAGGAGATCATCTAGATGATTTAATCGCGTTCTATCGTCAAATGAACTTTAGAAAATTCCTTAGTGAAATGAACACTACTCAAAATACCAATATGAAGGATATTGAATACATTGAAGTTAGCGATGATACTTTGTCTGAACTTGCTAAACAAGACAGTGCCAAGGTGACATTTTACCTTGGCATGGATGGTGACAACTATCATGATGCTCCATTCATCGGATTTGCTCTAAAGATTAACGATAAGATTTATGTATCAAACGATGTTGAATATCTAAAGAATAATCAGATTAAACAAATCATTGAAAGCAATGATGTTAAAAAAGATGTGTTTGATGCTAAAAGAACCTACGTTGGTTTAAATCGTTTAGGCATTACATTAAACAACGTCGATTTTGATTTATTACTATCTTCATACCTGTTGGACACAAACGACAATAGTAATGATTTAGGTAAAGTTGCTAATCGTCATGATTATTTTGATGTTCAATCAGATGATGATGTATATGGTAAGGGTGCTAAGCGTGAAATTCCTGAAGGCGATAAGTTATTTAACCATTTCGCTAGAAAGTTAAATGCCATTGACGCTCTTAAAGATAAGCTATTTGATGGTTTAAAGGAAAATAACCAATGGAATCTATATACCGATGTTGAATTACCATTAACATTTGTGTTAGCCAGAATGGAAATTGCAGGTGTCGTAGTTGATAAAGATGTTCTAAACGAAATGCAAAGCAAACTTTCTGAACGTTTAGAAGAAATCAAACAAACTATCTATAACGATGCTGGTGAAGAATTCAATATTGCATCCCCTAAACAACTGGGTGTAATTCTATTTGAAAAATTACAACTACCCGTAATTAAGAAGACTAAGACAGGTTACTCAACTGCAGTGGGAGTGTTAGAACAACTTGCTCCTGACTATCCAATCGTTGAAGCAATCCTTGAATATCGTCAACTATCCAAGATTCTATCAACCTATGTTGAAGGATTACTATCCGATATTCACGGGGATGGTAAGGTTCATACTAGATACTTACAAACTCTTACCCAAACTGGAAGATTATCCTCAGTAGATCCTAACCTACAAAACATCCCAGTAAGAACTGAAGAAGGACGTAAAATCAGACAAGCATTCATACCTAGTCATGATAACTATCAAATCTTCTCATCCGATTATTCTCAAATTGAATTGAGAGTGCTTGCTTCTATTTCTGGTGAAAAGAACATGCAAGATGAATTCATCCATAATGATGATATTCATGCATCAACCGCCAGAAGAATCTTTGGATTAAAGGATAACAGTGAAGTAACTCCTGAACTTCGTCGTCAAGCTAAGGCTGTTAACTTTGGAATTGTTTATGGAATTTCCGATTTTGGTTTAGCCAAGAATACTGGAATCAGTCGTAAAGATGCTAAGGAGTTCATCGAAAAGTACTTTGCCGAATATCCAGGTGTTAAGAAATACATGGATGAAAGTGTTGAAAACGCAAAGAAAAATGGTTATGTTGAAACTATCCTTCATCGTCGACGCTATCTACCAGACATCAATTCAAAGAACTTTAACCTAAGATCATTTGCAGAAAGAACAGCAATGAACTCACCAATCCAAGGTAGTGCCGCTGATATTATTAAGATTGCAATGATTAAGATGGAAAATGAATTAAACAAACGTGGCATGAAAGCCAAAATGTTATTACAAGTGCATGATGAATTAATTTTTGAAGCACCTGATGAAGAAATTGAAGTATTAAGTGACTTAGTACCAAAGGTAATGGACTCAGCTGTTGAACTTAACGTTCCGCTAAATGTTAAGAGTCATTACGGTAAAAACTGGTACAGTTTGAAATAAATTAAGTGAGGTTTAATGATATGCCTGAATTACCTGAAGTAGAAACTGTTAGAAGAGGTCTTACTAACTTAGTGGAAAGTGCTAAGGTTAAGACAATTGATGTATTATATCCAAAAATGATTAATGTTAGTGCAAAGGAATTCAAGGATACTCTAGAAGGTCACACTATTAATCGTATTGATCGCCGTGGTAAATACCTATTATTCAGATTTGATAACGAAATGACTTTGGTATCACATCTAAGAATGGAAGGTAAGTATGATGTAGAACCTGATGGAACTGAACCAACTAAACATACTCATATTATTTTCCATATGGATGATGACCGTGAACTAAGATACAAAGATAGCCGTAAGTTTGGTCGTATGTACTTAGTTAAAAACGGTGACGAAAAGACTCTTTCTGGTTTAGGTACAATTGGTCCTGAACCAACCGATGAAACTCTAACATTTGATTACATGAAATCAATCATGAACAAGGCTAGAGGAAAGATTAAACCATTTTTACTAAACCAAAGTAATATTGCTGGATTAGGTAATATTTACTGTGACGAAGTTTTATGGTTGACCGAGATTCACCCTGAAACTCAAACTAACTTAATTACCGATGAGGAAATTGAAGAATTAAGAAAGAACATTATTGCAGAAATAAAAATGGCAATTAAGGGACATGGAACTACTGTTCACTCTTATTCAAATGCATATGGAGAAGCTGGATCATTCCAAAACCATCTACATGTGTATGGTAGAAAAGGTGAACCTTGTGAACGTTGTGATACCTTATTAGAAAAGATTAAGGTGGCTCAACGAGGCACAACATTCTGTCCTAACTGTCAAAGAAAAGTGGTTGAATAACATGACAAGAGTAATTGGTTTGACTGGCGGCATTGCCACCGGAAAATCAACTGTGTCTGAGTATCTAGCAAGTGTTGGATATGAAATCATTGACGCTGATAAAATTACTCACCAGGTTCAATCAAAAGGCAGCAAGGGTCTAGAGGCTATTGCTGCCTTTTTTGGTAAAGATATTATCAAAGAAGATGGTGGGTTAAATCGACAAAAATTGGGTTCAATTGTGTTTAACGACAAGTCTAAACTGATTGAATTAACCAGAATCATTGATCCATTCATTCGTAACGAAGTGATTAGAAGAATTGATGAGACCAAAAATGATGTAGTCATCCTGGATGCACCAACATTGTTTGAAAATGGTTATCACTTTATGTGTGATGACATTATCAGCGTTGTTTGTGACTTTGATGAACAGGAAAAGCGTTTGATGGAACGCGATTCTCTATCCAAAAAAGATGCAGATTCAAGAATTAAGAGCCAATGGCCTTTAAAAATTAAGGCAGAGTTGTCCACTTATGTGATTGATAGTAATGGAAGCATTATGCAAACACGCAATCAAGTGGTAAAATTGTTTAATAACATAGATTAATTGAGGTGAAACATATGCAATGTCCTCATTGCCATAAAAACTCTTCGAGAGTAGTTGACAGTCGTCCTGCCGAAAACGGCCAGGTAATCAGACGTCGACGTGAATGTGAAAATTGTAATTACAGATATACAACATTTGAAAGAATTGAACAAACACCATTACTAGTTATTAAGAACAACGGCAATCGTGAAGAATTTGATCATGAAAAGATTCTTCGTGGAATTATTCGTTCTGCTGAAAAACGTCCAGTGCCAATGGATGCAATGACATCTATCGCAGATAAGGTTGAAAACCGTATCCGTTCTTTAGGTGAAAACGAAGTATCAAGTCAACTAATTGGTGAATACGTGATGAAAGAACTAGTGAATGTCGATGAAATTGCTTATATTCGATTTGCTAGTGTTTATCGTCAATTTAAAGATATGACGGTCTTTTATAATGAATTAAAAGAGGTATTAGATAAGGACCAAAAAAATAAGAAATAGCGGGGAATTAATATGACAGATCAATGGCGAGAGGTAGATCCTCTATCCAAGTTTATATTGTTGGCAGATGATGATTTATCTGACTTACAAAGAACTTCTTTGGATGTTTTATATCAACCAATCATTGGTGTCTTACCCTATGCTTTGATTAACAATTTTTGGCGTATGAGTCATGAAAAAAAGACACATCAAGCTCATAGTCATTTTGAAACATTGTCTTATTTGAGTGTCGATATGCAATCATTCTATGAGGCCCGCTTGAGATTAGAAGCGGCTGGATTGATGAAGACATACATTAAGACTCGTGATAAGGGCGAAAAACAATACGTTTATCGTCTAATTAGTCCGCTATCCGTTAATGATTTTTTTATGGATGATTTACTAAGCGTTTCATTATTACAAGTTATTGGTGAAGATAGATACGTTGATTTATACAATGAATTTATCCGACCTGGATTTGATTTATCCGAATATAAGGACGTCTCAAGAAACTTCCTTCAAGTGTTTAATATTCGTGATAGTGAAGTTACCAACACACCAAAGGCAGTTCAACAAGTAAAAAATAGTATTAATGATAATAGTAATTATGTTAAAGCCGGTCCAGTCATCGAAAAAAGTGACGACTTTGACTTTAACTTGCTATTAGACATGCTAAACCAGTCTTACGTTAATACATCTGATGTTAAGAAGAATATCAATCTGATTAATTCAGAGCATCAATTGTACGGTATTGATGAGATTGAAATGGCTAAATTGATTGAAAAGGCAACTAATGTTACCAATAACGTCTTTGATCCAAACAATTTTAAGATTTTGGTATCAAGACAATTTCAATCAAATGCAGCTAACATATCACGTGAATCCACTGCTGCAGATAAATCCACTGAGACAGATAGCAATGAATTAAATGCTCAGGAAAGACAATTGATTAAGTCAGCTAGTGAATACGCACCAATCGAATTTTTAAACTATTTGAAGACCGCCAAGGGTGGTTATGTTCACAGCAATGAGGAACACATGATTTCTGACTTGGTTTCTAGGCAAATTCTAAAACCAGAAGTAATTAATATGATTGTTTATCATCTACTAATTGATCAAGAAAAGTCTGGTTTAAATAAGAACCTCTTTGAAGCAATTGCTGATAACTGGTCACAAAACAATGTTACCGATGCAAGTAAGGCGATTACTTTCATTAAGAACAGACAAAAAGAATTAAATAAACCTAGAAAACCACGTTTCAATAACAATCGTAAGATGACAGTTAAAGAAACCCTTCCCGATTGGGCAAAAGATAACGAAAAGCCAAAGGAATATGGTAAGGTTGACGAAGATAAGAAAAAAGAACTAGAAGCGAGAATTAAAAAGCTTCGTAACAGTAGAAAAGAGGGTAGAGAATGAAAAACTTAAGTGATGAATTTGCAAAGACTTTAAGCAAACCAAAATACAATGAACGCTATCAACAATCAGTCAATGCTGTTTTAAATAATGAAGACGTTAAATCATTTTTGAATAAGCACAAAGATGAGTTGGAAGACGATGTTGTAAAACGCTCAATGTCAAAACTATATGAATTTGTGCAAGAAAATAACAAACTAAAGAATAATCAACCCACAACAATTCCTGGATATACTCCAGTATTAGTAGTTAACAAGGGACTGGTTGATATTTCATACGTTCCTACGCAAGAAACTAAGGATAATATGAAGAAGGCCAAAGTTCTTAAACGAATTCATGCGGTTGCAATGCCTAAGAACATTAAGAACGTTACCTTAGATCAATTTGATTTAAGTGAAAATGATTATCGTATGAATGCGATGGGATTGGTTACTGACTTCATCGAGGAATATACCAATACACCAAAGAAGTGGCACCAAGGGATGTATCTATACGGTGAATTCGGTGTTGGGAAAACTTTCCTAATGGCTGCAATGGCCAACGAATTAGCAAAGAATGGATTTGAAGTAACATTGGTTCACTTCCCAAGCTTCGCAGTTGAAATGAAGAGTGCGATTTCCAGTAACTTGGTTGCCGACAAATTAGATGCAATTAAGAAGACACCTGTCTTAATCCTAGATGATATTGGTGCTGATTCTATGTCTTCATGGGTAAGGGATGATATCTTGGGTGTTATTCTTGAATACAGAATGCAAAACTCACTAAGCACATTCTTTACTTCAAACTTCTCAATGCAACAATTTGAAGAAGAACACCTAGCTATTAACAATAAAGGTGACGTAGAACCACTTAAGGCTAAACGAATCATGCAACGTGTTCACTACTTGGCAAAAGAAGTAGGGATGTTTGGCCAAAATCGTCGACCACAATAATTAATGCTTGACAATTTAAGCGTGACTGTCGATAATAAAGACAGTTGATAAAAGACATGATTTTAAATCTCGACTTACAGGGAGAGGATACATTTGCTGGAAGTATCTTCATGTTCAGATTTGAAGTTACCACTTTTATTTTAAATCAGAGGAAAATTCTGAATCGGGTTGTTTCGTTATAGACTATTATGAGGCCTATTTGTTTGTGCAGATAGGTAGAATTCGGGTGGAACCACGTTATTAACGTCCCTAGTGTCTATTTATTTAGATGCTAGGGACTTTTTTGTTTCTATTCGAAAATTACACAAGGGAGTGCTCTATTATGGCAAAGATTTCATTTGAATTTCCTGACGGTAGCGTAAAAGAATTCGATCAGGGAGTAACTACTGAAGATATCGCTAAATCAATCTCAATTAGTTTAGCTAAGAAATCAGTAGCTGGTAAGATTGACGGAAAAATGGTTGAAATTGATTTACCACTTGAAAAAGGTGGCAAAATTGAAATCGTTACAAAAGATACAGAAGATGGTCTAAAGGTTCTACGCCAAACAGCTTCACAATTATTAAAAGCTGCCCTTGCTGACCAATTTAACAATATTCAATTTGGTGAAAGTACTTCTGACGAAGACGGTTTCTTCGTTGATACTGACAAACGTGACTCACAAGTTAGTGCCGATGAACTACCACAAGTAGAAGAACGTATTAACAAAATGGTTTCAGACAATGTAAAAATTGAAAGAAAAGTATTATCTCTAGAAGATGCTTTAAAGCAAGTTGATGGAGATCCATACCAAGCTAAGTTAGTTAACGAATTAGCTGAAGATGGCCAAGTTGTCTTCTACCAAATCGGTGACTATTTAGGTTTAGGTGAAGGTGTTGTATTACCAGAAGCCAAGGCTGTTAAGGAATACAAGTTACTTTCAGTTGCCGGTGCATACTGGGAAGGTAAATCATCAAACCCAATGCTACAAAGAATCTTCGCTACAGCATTCTACAAGAAAGCTGATCTAGAAGAAGATCTAAAGAGAAGACAAGAAGCTAAAGAAAGAGACCACAGAGTTATCGGGAACAAGTTAGACTTATTCTTCGTTGACCCTAAGGTTGGTGCTGGTTTAGCTTACTGGATGCCAAATGGTGCTACTATCCGTCGTGTTGTTGAAAGATACATCATCGATAAGGAATTAGCCAACGGTTACCAACATGTTATTACACCAGTTCTAATGAACTTAGATGCATACAAGACATCTGGTCACTGGCAACACTACCGTGAAGACATGTTCCCACCAATGGACATGGGTGACGGTGAAGAACTAGAACTACGTCCTATGAACTGTCCTAGTCACATCCAAATCTTCAAGCACCACATTCGTTCATACCGTGAACTACCAATGAGAATTGCTGAACTTGGTATGATGCACAGATACGAAAAATCAGGTGCTTTATCAGGTTTACAACGTGTTCGTGAAATGACTCTAAATGATGGTCACACATTCTTAAGACTAGACCAAATCCAAGACGAATTTAAGAAGGTTCTTGGTTTAATGGTTGAAGTATACAAAGACTTCGATATTAAGAACTACCACTTCAGATTAAGTTACAGAGATCCTAAGAACACTGAAAAGTACTTTGATGATGAAGAAATGTGGAGCAAGTCACAATCAATGCTTAAGGGTGCCATGGATGATCTTGGCCTAGACTACGTTGAAGCCGAAGGTGAAGCAGCATTCTACGGTCCTAAGCTTGATGTTCAAACTTACACTGCAATGGGTAATGAAGAAACTCTATCAACTATTCAATTAGACTTCATGCTACCTGAAAGATTTGATCTACACTACGTTGGTGAAGATGGTGAAGAACACCGTCCAGTTATGATGCACCGTGGTTTAGTTTCAACTATGGAAAGATTCATTGCTTACCTAATCGAAGTATACAAGGGTGCATTCCCAACTTGGTTAGCTCCAAAGCAAGTTAAAGTTATTCCAGTAAGTATGGAAAAATACGGTGACTATGCTAAGGAAGTTAACAGCAAGTTAGCTGCATTAGGTATCCGTACAAGTGTTGACGACAGAAACGAAAAGATGGGTTACTTAATTCGTGATGCTCAAACTAACAAGATTCCATACACAATCGTTGTTGGTGAAAGTGAAATGAACTCAAACCAAGTTTCTGTACGTAAGTACGGTGAACAAGATAGTGAAAGTCTAAGTCTTGATGACTTCATCAAAGAAATTCAAGAAGACATTAGTAACTATTCAAGAGAAAAATAATAAATGTTATTGACATGTATCACTCATGTGGTATTATATAAGTAACGAAAAAGCAGAAGCATCCCGCTTCTCGCCTGAGTGATCGAAAGAGATGGCTAGGCATGATATCGGATTAACCTTTGATTTAATATTCAAAGGACCAAAAGCGGGTGCTCAACTATGGCATCCGTTTTTTCTGCTTTTTAATATACTTGGAGGTGAATTACCATAGCAAACGATATGATGGTTAATGATGGAATTCGAGCTCGCGAAGTTCGTTTAATTGGTGCTGACGGTGATCAATTAGGTATTAAGTCAAAGGACGAAGCAATGCAAATTGCTGAAGCTGCTGGATTAGATTTAGTAGTTGTTGCTCCAAAGGCTAAGCCAATGGTTGCTAAAGTTATTGATTACGGAAAATACCGTTTCGAACAACAAAAGAAAGCTCGTCTATCTCGTAAGAAGCAAAAGGTAGTTAGTGTTAAGGAAATTAGATTAAGTCCAACTATTGATACTAATGATTTTAATACTAAGTTGAAGAGAGCTAAGACATTCATCGCAAAAGGTGAAAAAGTTCGAGTTTCAATTCGCTTTAAGGGACGTGCCATCACACATAAGGAAATTGGTCGTGATGTTTTAAACAGAATGGCAGATTCTACATCAGATGTTGCTAGCGTTACTCAACGAGCAAAAATGGATGGAAGAAGTATGTTCCTAATGCTCGCACCTAAGTCAAGCGATAAAAATTAGATAGTATTTTTATAATACTTAAGTTAAATTAAGGGAGGATTTTTTCAATGCCAAAGACTAAATCAAATCGTGCAATTGCAAAGCGTTTCAAGAAAACTGCTAAGGGTGGTTTAAAGAGTGCTAACGCATTCACAAGTCACCGTTTCCACGGTAAGACAAAGAAACAACGTCGTAACCTACGTGGTACAAGCATGGTAAACGATACATTAGCAAGCAAATACACAAAGATGTTTTAATTAATACTTTTAAGTAAGACATAATTTAGGAGGATTTAAATATGCCAAGAGTTAAGGGTGGAACAGTTACTCATGCACGTCGTAAGCGTGTTTTAAAAGAAGCTAAAGGTTACCGTGAAGGTAAGCACAGTCTATTCAAGACTGCTAAAGATCAAGTTATGAAGTCACGTGAATACGCATTCCGTGATCGTCGAGCAAACAAAGGAAACTTCAGAAGATTATGGATTGCTCGTATCAATGCTGCTGCTCGTATGAACGGCTTAAGCTACAGCAAGTTAATGCACGGTTTGAAACTTTCAAACATTGAAATGAACCGTAAGATGCTAGCTGACTTAGCAGTTAACGATGAAAAAGCATTTGCTTCATTAGCAGAAACTGCAAAGAAAGCTATTAAATAGTCTATAAAAACTTTCACCACTTAAGGTAAGTAGGTGGGAGTTTTTTTCTTATTATGGGCACCACTATTTTTGGTGCTCATATAATACATAATATTATTGAGGAGAATTAAAATGATTTATAAGTTTAAACCAACATGGATGATTCCAGTCGTATATAATATTTCACCATCAAAACTAAAAGACATGGGGATTAAGGCCGTTTTTAGTGATCTAGATAACACCTTGATTCCTTGGAATAATCCTGATGGAACTCCTCAATTAAGAGAATGGATATCTGAACTCAAGAAAAACAATATTGAATTAATTGTTATTTCAAATAATAAACATAGCCGAGTTCAAAGAGCGCTAAGAAGTTTGAAATTAAACTTCATTTCACGCTCCTTAAAGCCACTACCTAGAGGTATTAATAAGGCTTTGAGAGATTACCATTTACACCACAAAGAAGTAATTATGTGTGGAGATCAATTATTAACTGATGTTTGGGCTTCCAACAATGCAAACGTTAGAAGCGTGTTAGTTAAGCCATTAATTGAATCCGATGCTTGGAATACTAAGCCTAATCGCTTCTTAGAAAAATTAATATGGAAAAAATTAAGAAACAAATATGATGATTTAGACTGGCAGGAGGATATAAATGACAGAAATTAATCAATTACAAGACGAAGAAATTAGATGTATTGGTTGTGGTGCGTTAATTCAAACCACAAATCCAGATGAACTTGGATACACTCCTAATTCTGCGCTTGAAAAGGGCAAAGAAAGTGGCGAAATTTATTGCCAACGTTGCTTTAGATTACGTCACTACAATGAAATTTCACCAGTTAGCTTAACTGATGATGATTTCTTGAAGTTATTAAACCAAATTAGAGATGCCAATGCGCTTATCGTATACTTGGTTGATGTCTTCGACTTTAACGGAAGCTTGATTCCTGGATTACACCGTTTTGTAGGTGATAACCCAATCATGTTAGTTGGTAACAAGTCTGACTTACTACCAAACTCACTAAAACGTTCTAAACTAAAGGACTGGATTAGACAACGTGCTAACGAAGCCGGAATTCGTCCAATTGATGTTGAACTAGTTTCTGCTAAGACTAATGAATCAGTTGATGATTTATTAAAGAACATCGACAAGTACAGAAATGATCGTGATGTTTATGTTGTAGGTGTTACTAACGTTGGTAAATCAACATTGATTAACCAAATCATTAGACAAAACACTGGAATCAAAGAATTAATCACTACTTCAAGATTCCCTGGTACTACATTAGACAGAATCTCAATTGATTTGGAAGATGGTCATGAATTAGTAGATACACCAGGTATCATTCATAAAGAACAAATGGCACATTACCTAAACGGTAAGGACCTAAAGATTGTTCAACCACAAAAGCCAATCAAGCCAAAGGTTTATCAATTGAACCCAGAACAAACACTATTCTTTGGTGGTGTTGCCCGTTTTGATTACGTTCAAGGTGACAAGAAGCATGGTTTTACTGTTTATGTTGAAAACAACTTACTAATTCACCGTACTAAGTTAGCAAATGCTGATAGCTTCTACGACAAGCATTTTGGTGAAATATTAACTCCACCAAGTAGCGAATCAATTGATGATTTCCCAGAATTAGTTCGTTTCGAATTCAAGACTGATCAAAAGAGTGATTTAGTATTCGAAGGACTTGGATGGATTACCGTTCCAGCAGGTGTAGTTGTAGCTGGATGGGCACCTAAGGGTGTAGACGTATTAGTTAGAAGAGCAATGATATAAAAAGCGAGGTACAAAATTGAAATTACGCGGAAAACAAAAAAGATATTTAAGATCACAAGCTAACAGAATGAAGCCTTTATTCTCTGTTGGGAAGAATGGTTTAAACGAAACTTGGTTAGAACAAGTATTGGATGCTTTGCACAGACGTGAACTAATCAAGGTTAACATTCAACAAAATTCTGATTTAGAAGTTAGTGATGTTCAAGAATACATTGAAGCAAACAGTGACATCAATGTTGTTCAAACAATTGGAAAGACATTACTATTATTCTTACCTGCAAGTAAGGAAAAATTCCAAATTTATTCTGTAGAAGTTAGAAATATTTAGAGGAGTTCTTATCAATGCATAGTGAAAAGGTGCAAACTTTACCTAAGTTAAAATCTTTAAACAAGCGCAAAAAAATTGGAATTATTGGTGGAACCTTTAATCCGATTCATAATGGTCATCTATTTATTGCGGATCAAGTAAGGAGTCAATTAGGACTAGAGAAGGTGTACTTCATGCCTGATTTTATTCCACCTCATGTTGATCATAAGGATGCGATTGATGCTGATGACCGCGTTAACATGGTTAATCTAGCAATCAACGATAATGACAAGTTTGACATTGAAATGCTAGAAATCATCAATCGTGGTAAAAGTTACACCTATAACACTATGGTAGAATTAAAGAGAAGACATCCTGACTATGAATACTACTTTATAATTGGTGGTGACATGGTTGAATACCTACCTAAATGGTATCGAGTTGATGATTTATTCAAACTAACTCATTTTGTTGGTGTTAGAAGGGAAAACTATCCAATGTCGACCAACTATCCCGTGATATGGGTAGATGTCGCCAAGCTAGATATATCTTCAACCTTAATTCGTAAACTGGTATCTAACCATCAATCAATTCAATACTTGGTTCCGGATGCAGTTTTAAAATATATAAAGGAGCATCATCTTTATGAATAATGTTGAATTAACATATACCAATAAGTACATCCCTTTATCTAGAGAAGAACTAATCGAAAAACTAAACAATGCTTTAACTCAATCCAGATTTGAACACGTCTTACGCGTTGAACAAATGGCGATTGAACTAGCAAAGAAAAATGAAGTAGATGCTGAAAAAGCAAGTGTTGCTGGACTTTGCCATGACTACGCTAAGCAAAGACCAGATGACGATTTCATTCAACTAATTAAGAAATACCGATTGGATGATTTGTTGTTGCAATACGGAAATGCAATTTGGCATGGTGAAGTTGGTTACTTAATGGTTCAAAACGAATTAGGCGTTACTGATATCGACATTTTGAATTCCATTAAACATCACACCACTGGTGCTACTTACATGTCAAAGCTAGAACAAATTGTATACATGGCCGACTATATCGAAATGGGACGCGACTTCCCAGGTGTAGAAGAAGCACGTGAAATTACATTTAACAATCTAGCTGACGGGGTGGCATATCAAACTAAGCACACTCTACAATATTTAATTAGTGCCAATAAACCCATTTATCCAAAGACCATTGATACCTATAACGAATGGGTAAATGGATCAAACATCAAATAACGAGGAGATTTCAAATGAATAGTAAAGAAAAACTAGAAGTAATTGTTAAAGCAGCGGACAGCAAGAGAGCTCACAACATTGTTGCTTTAAACGTCCATGAAGTTAGTCTAATGGCTGACTACTTCGTAATCATGGATGCAGCATCAAACAGACAAGTTAAGTCTATTGCTGACGAAGTTGCTGACCAAGCTGAAGAAGCTGGTATCAGTGTTAAAGAAGTAGAAGGTAAAGATACTGCTAAGTGGATTCTATTGGACTTAGGTGACGTTATTGTTCACGTATTCCAAGAAGACGAAAGAGAATACTACAACCTAGAAAAACTATGGTCAGATGCTGATTCAGTAGATGTTTCAGAATGGGTTAAGGACTAGTCAAATGATTTATCAAGAATTCGCCAAATTCTATGATGAATTATTTGATGAAACTATGTATGATCAATGGCTTTCCTTTGTAAAAGCAAATGTATCAAAAAATGATTCAATTATGGACATGGCTTGTGGAACTGGACGCTTATTAGCGCTACTGGCCGCTCAAAAATATAATGCTTGTGGGATGGATTTATCTGAAGACATGCTTACACTAGCAGAAGAGCATGTAAGAGATATCCAACCAGATATACCATTAATTCAAGGTGATATGACTGAGATGGAGGGAATTCCTAACTTTGATGTTATTACCTGTTTTGATGACTCATTATGTTACTTGCCAGATCAAAACGTACTACAAACTGCTTTTGAAAGGGTGCATGCACATCTAAACGATGATGGACAATTCTTATTTGATGTAATTACGCCATATCAAACAGATGTCGTATATCCGGGATACATGTATAATTACCACGATGATAGCAATGCTTTCATGTGGCAATCATACTTGGGTGATGAAGATCACTCAGTAGAACATGACTTAGTATTTTTTAAGTACAATGAGTCAATCAATGCATATGATCAATTTAGTGAAATTCATTTGGAAAGAACTTATAAAGTTGATATTTACATTGATTTATTAAAGAATGCAGGATTCAAAGATATCAAGGTTAGTGCTAACTTTGGTAAAGACGAAATCACTGATACTACAACCAGATGGTTCTTTGTATGTAAGAAGGGATGATTCGATGAAAGCTGTTGGTATAATTGCTGAATATAACCCGTTTCATAATGGGCATAAGTACCAAATTGAACAGGCAAGACAAGCAACTAATGCCGACGCAGTCATCGTAATCATGTCTGGAAATTGGGTACAAAGAGGCCAACCTGCTATATTAGATAAATGGACTAGGGCACAAATGGCATTAGAAAATGGTGCCGATATGGTAATAGAGTTACCTGTGCAATGTGCCGTGCAGCCTGCTGATATTTTTGCTAGGCACGCGGTGAACATTTTAGCTAGTCTTAAGTGTGAGTGGCTATCATTTGGTAGTGAACATCCAGATATTAACTTTAATGAGATTGCTAATATTGATTTAAAGGAAACTATAATAGATCAAGATTACACCAAAAGCTATGCTGAGCTAATTAGGGATGCATTAACTAATGCGACTGGAGAAGATGTCAGTGCACCCAATGATGTATTGGCATTAAACTATGCAATCGCTAACCAAAAAAATAATAATAAAATGAAGCTAGTACCGATTAAGAGAAACGGTGCTAACCATCATGATCGTGATTTAAACAACGATGGGACCATTGCGAGTGCTTCTTCAATAAGATCCGCTATCTTAAATAATAGTAAGGGATTGGTTCAATATCTTCCCGATAGCACTGATATAGAAGTTTTAAAGAAGCATGTTGATTGGGAAGATTTCTGGCCATTATTAAAATATAAGATTGAAACATCAAGTATTGATGAATTAAATCGTATCTATCAAATGACTGAAGGATTAGAATACAGACTAAAGAAGTATATCTATGAAGCACAGTCGTTTGATGAGTTTCTACGCTTGGTTAAATCCAAACGTTACACATATGCACGACTTCAACGTTTATTCGTATACACGCTCTTAAATTGGCGTAAAAGCGATGATTTGAGTCAAGAGTATGTCAGAGTATTAGGATTTAATCAGAGCGGTAGAGCGTATTTGAATAACATTAAGAAGCAAATAGAAATACCTGTGATTACTAAGATTAATAAGGAACTATCTGAATCAGAATTAAATTTTGATGTAGTATCTGGGAAGATTTATGAAAATATAAATCATATTCCTCAAGATGCTGGAAAAATTCCATTAATTTATTAATTTTTAGGCCGGGTATCAAGGATATGACCTTGACAAACTAACTTCTTAATATGTATAATTAACGCTGTTGCATTAGGAGGAATAGACATGAAATGGTTCTTAAAGGAACTATCCGAATACAAAAACAAGCCACTTTCAGTATCAGAAGATATGAATTTATCTGATGATATTATGAGTAGATATAGCAAGTATGTTATTTCTGCTGATGACGATATTCACGTTGATGCTAACGTTTTCTCTGAAAACGGTGATGCAATCGTGACTGCTCGTGTAACAGGTAAGATTGTGGTTCCTTCATCAAGATCATTAACTCCGGTTGAGTTACCATTGGATTTCTCAATTAACGAAGTTTATGTTGAAACCAACTTACGTTTGAAAGAACGTGAGGATGAAGGTGAAATTGCTTTCCTAGTAGATGACGAAGGCGAAATTGATTTTGATAAATCAGTTGCTGATAACATCATCCTACAAATTCCAATGCACATTTTGTCTCCTGAAGAAATCGAAACTGGTAAAATGCCAGAAGGAAATGACTGGGAAGTTATTTCTGAAGACGATTTTGCTGAACAAGAGGCAAATGATAAAAAAGTAGATCCACGTCTTGCTAAGTTAAAGGACTTCTTTAACGATAGTGATAATTAAGCAAGACTTAAAATTTTTTCACTAGTGGATATTTTAATATAAAGGGGGTTTTTGCATTGGCTGTACCAGCAAGAAGAACTTCAAAAGCTAAGAAGGGTATGCGTCGTGGTCACATTAAGTTGGCTAACCCAGGTTTGAGTGCTTGCCCAAACTGTGGTGAATTACGTAAACCTCACATTGTATGTCCTAGTTGTGGATACTATGATGGTAAACAAGTTGTTAATGAAAACAACTAATTAAATAAAAAAGCTACCAGAACACCATGGGTCCTGGTAGCTTTTTTTGTTATGTAAGTATAATTATTTTATTTATTTTGCCGTTTATATTAAACTTAAATCGAGTAATTGGTTCGTTTTCTAATTTAAAATAGTAAATTGGTGAAAAAATTTAAGATTTTAATAATAATATTCGGATTAAGCTCTTCTATTATGAGAAAAAACGTGATAAAATGTACAAAGTAAGTTAAGATTTTCTAAAATAAATGGAGAGGTGTAATTTAATGAGCCGTATTTTGATAATTGAAGATGAAAAAAGCTTAGCTAGATTTGTAGAGTTAGAGTTGAAGCATGAAGGTTACGAAACTGAAGTAGCTTTAGACGGTCGCGAAGGACTAGAAGAAGCACTTAACAATGACTATGATGTTATTCTTTTAGATCTTATGTTACCAAAGCTTAATGGTATGGAAGTTGCTAGAAGACTTCGTGAAAAGAAGACAACTCCAATCATTATGATGACAGCTAGAGATTCTGTTATTGATAGAGTCTCAGGATTCGATCATGGTGCAGATGACTACATCGTTAAGCCATTTGCTATCGAAGAATTATTAGCTCGTGTTAGAGCATTACTTCGTCGTATTGATATCGAAGGTGACGAAAACGCTGAAGACCAAAAGGTTGTTTACTTTAAGGACATTACTGTCGAAAAAGAAAGTAGAATCGTAAAACGTGGAGACGATATTATCGACTTAACTAAACGTGAATACGAATTACTACTTACTTTAATGGAAAACGTAAACGTTGTATTAGCCAGAGACGTTCTTTTAACTAAGGTTTGGGGATACGATTCAAGTGCTGAAACAAACGTTGTTGATGTTTACATCCGTTACCTAAGAAACAAAATTGATAGACCTGATCAAAAGAGCTACATCCAAACTGTTAGAGGAACCGGTTACGTGATGAGATCATGATTTCCAACCATGATGATAAAGTTTCAAAGACAGTAAGCAGCAATCGAAGATGGTTTTCTCTTAAATGGAAATGGTCAATTGGATCAGCAATTATAATTTTTGTAATTCTATCAATTTTTTCTTTTTTGATTTACAACCGTTTTTCTGATGTCTTATTGCACCAGGAGAACTCGCGTACTATTGAATCGGATGTAACGATATCAAATCGATTAAGAACAATTAATCGATCATTGGATGAAAAAACAGTTAGCTCTGCTTTAAATCCAAATAGTGGTTTTAGGGACGGCAACCCTAATAATGGAATGTCTACAGACGTTTATTCTGATTCTATTTATACTAACTTATTTAGCAAGGATATCGTGGTTAGTGTATACAATAAGAATTCAGACCAAATCTTCTCATCGAAGAAGTCGCCAAAAAAGATTTACAATTTCAAACCGGTAGATAGCCGTAAAACGGTTATTACCAAGAACTCAGGTAAGACAATCTTAGTTTTAGATTCACCAATCTATTCTGCGAAGACGCATGAATTAATTGGTTATCTAAGAGTAGTTGATTCAATGTCTGACTACAATTTGTACATTAACAAATTAGCCGGAATTTTATTTGTAATTTTAATTATTGGTATCTTCTTCTCTGCTGCATTGTCGTACTTTCTATCATCATACATGCTTCGTCCAATCAAGATTATCTCTAACACCATTCACAGTGTTAAAGAATCTCCTGAAACGGACAGTCGTGTGCCTAAGTTGACTCAAAACGATGAGTTAACTGACTTAGGGGACTTGTTCAATGATATGATTGATACAATGCAAAGATACATTGATCAACAACAACAATTCGTTGAAGATGTTTCCCATGAATTAAGAACTCCGGTCGCTGTAATTCAGGGACACTTAGACATGCTTTCTCGTTGGGGAAAGGATGACCCTGAAGTCCTAGATGAGTCAATTAAATCTTCAATCTACGAAATTAATCGTATGAAGAGTTTAGTTCAAGAAATGCTAGATCTTTCTCGTGCTGAACAAGTTGAAATCAACTATGGAAACAAGACTACGGATGTTCAAGATGTTGTTCATCAACAATATAATGATTTCCAAATGATTCATCCTGATTACAAGTTCATCTTAGATGATGATATTGGGGAAGAAACAATCATTCAAATTTACCGTAATCACTTGGAACAAATCTTGATTATCTTGTTAGATAATGCTGTTAAGTATTCTAAACAAAGAAAGGAAATTCATATTTCACTTTCTCGTAAATATCGTTATGTCGATATTGCGGTTCAAGATTTTGGTGAAGGATTAAGCCAAGAAAGCATCGATAAAATCTTTAACAGATTCTACCGTGTTGATAAGGCTAGAAGTCGTAACCAAGGTGGTAATGGTTTAGGATTATCAATCGCCAAACGTTTGGTAGAGGCCTATAACGGTAAAATCAATGTTGAAAGTTCATCGGGATATGGATCAATCTTTACAATTTCATTCCCAATCCTTTCAAAGGATAAGATTGAACATTTGAAACAACTAGATATGAATACTAAGCAATAAGCGTAATAAAAAAGCACTGCAATTAAGCAGTGCTTTTTTGTGTTTATTTATTTTTTTGATGTTTGTATACCAAACCAAATGGAACTAAGTTTTCGTTACCTTCTTTAATACGTTGAATGTTACTTCTGTGCTTAATGAAAATAAAGATTGTTAGAATAATACCAATAACGCCAAGTACGTAATCATGATCCAATAAAATCAAGATTGTGATTAATGGAAATGAAATCATACTTGCTACACTAACCATACTAGTTAGGTAAGTAAATGAAATTTCGAATATAAAAGCACACAAGAATAGGATTGGATGAATTGCTAGTAACATTCCGGCACTAGTAGCAACGGCTTTACCACCCTTAAACTTAGCAAAGATTGATAATGTATGTCCCAATACAGCGAATAAACCAAATACGATTGGTGATACGTTAGAGATATGGAAGAATGTTGGTAGCAATGTTGCAATTGTACCCTTTAGAATATCTAAAACCATAACAACAGCACCGGCAGTCTTACCAAGTTCTCTAAATGTATTGGTGGTTCCCATATTTCCAGAACCTAACTTGGTAATATCTTTATTGAAAAAGACTTTGCCAATCCAGATTCCATTAGGAATTGCCCCTAACAAGTAGGCGACAATTAATAAAATTATGATTTTCAAAAATGGTTCCTCCCAAAAATTAACTATCTATTAATTTTACCATTTTTAAGCATTATGACAACATCTTCTCTGTATAGGACGTTTAATATTCCCTTTTAAAAGCGTTTTAAATAATGTAATATATTATATTGTATGAAAGGGAGTGCGTTACGATGGCTAAGAAGTCAGAAAATTATAATGATGACTCCATCCAGGTCCTAAAGGGTCTGGAGGCAGTTAGAAAGCGCCCTGGTATGTATATCGGTTCTACTGATAGCAAGGGTCTTCATCATTTGGTATACGAAATTGTAGATAATGCAGTCGATGAAGCATTAGCAGGATATGGTGACGAAATTGACGTTACTATCCATAACGATAATAGTATAACTGTGGTGGACCACGGACGTGGGATGCCAGTGGGAATGCATTCATCAGGTAAGCCAACTCCCGAAGTTATCTTAACCGTGCTACATGCCGGTGGTAAGTTCACCGAAAATGGTGGATACAAGACTTCAGGGGGACTACACGGTGTTGGATCAAGTGTTGTTAATGCACTTTCAACTCACTTAAGCGTGACAATCGTAAGAGATGGCTACAAATATGAAGAAGATTTTGAAAATGGTGGTCAACCAATTGGAACTTTGAAAAAAATTGGTAAGACAAGTGAACATAGTGGAACAACTGTAACATTTAAACCAGATTCAGCAATCTTTACTACCACAATTTATAACTATGAAATACTAAAACAGCGTTTAAGAGAATCTGCCTTCTTGTTAAACGGAATTAAAATTACTTTAACTGACGAACGTGAAGGTCAAGAACGAAGCGATGAATTCTACTTTAAAGATGGAATCAAGGAATTCGTTCAATACTTAAATGAAGACAAACACACATTAGGTAACATTATGTATTTTGACGGATCAAAAGATGGTGTTGAAGTAGAAGTTGCCGCACAATACAACGATGGTTATACAGAAAACACATTATCATTCGTTAATAATGTGCGTACCAAAGATGGTGGTACGCATGAATCAGGATTTAGAAGTGCTTGGACTAAATCATTCAATGATTTTGCTAGAAGAGTGAAGTTACTTAAAGATAAAGAAAAGAACTTAGATGGTAGCGATGTTCGTGAAGGACTATCAGCAATCATCTCTATTAAGGTGCCCGAAGAAATGCTTCAATTCGAAGGACAAACCAAGGAAAAGCTAGGAAGCCCAGAAGTGCGTTCTATCGTCGATAACATCGTTTCTGAACAATTAGGTTACTACCTAATGGAAAACGGTGAATTCGCCCATGAATTGGTTCATAAGTCCCTTCGTGCCCGTAAGGCCAGAGAAGCTGCGCGTAAGGCCAGAGATGAAAGTAGAAATGGTAAGAAGAAACATAAGAAGGAACGTTTACTATCAGGTAAGCTAACACCAGCTCAATCTAAGGATGTTTCTAAGAATGAATTGTTCCTAGTCGAAGGGGACTCTGCCGGAGGTTCTGCTAAGCAAGGCCGTGACAGAAAACATCAAGCTATCTTGCCACTTAGAGGTAAGGTTTTAAATACCGAAAGAGCAAAGCTAGACGATATTCTTAAAAATGAAGAAATTAGTACCATGATTTACACCATTGGTGCCGGAGTAGGTCCTGAATTTAACATTTCTGATGCCAACTACGACAAGGTTATTATCATGACCGATGCCGATGATGATGGTGCTCATATTCAAATTCTACTACTAACATTCTTCTACAAATACATGCGCCCAATGGTTGAACAAGGTCGTGTCTACATTGCACTACCACCGCTATACAAGATTCAACAAAAGGCCGGTAAGAAGAATCATGTTGATTACGCATGGACCAATGACGAATTAACCGAAAAGTTAAAGGAATTCGGTCAACACCCAGCTCTTCAAAGATTTAAGGGTCTAGGTGAAATGAATGCTGATCAATTATGGGAAACTACTATGGATCCTGAAAACAGAACATTAATTCAAGTTCAAATCGACGATGCTGCATTAGCCGAAAAACGTGTTACTACATTAATGGGTGACAAGGTTGAACCAAGACGTGAATGGATTGAAGAAAACGTTAAGTTCACGCTTGAAGAAGATGGCAGTATCTTAGATACCACCAAAGAAACAGAAAACGAGTAGATAGGAGGAACTATAGTGGTTAATCATTCAGTTATTGAAAAACTAACGCTTGAACAAATCATGAGTGAGAGATTTAGTCGTTACTCTAAGTCAATCATTCAAGAAAGAGCGTTACCAGACGTTCGTGACGGATTAAAACCGGTTCAACGTCGTATTCTATATGCCATGAATAAGGACGGAAATACTTATGACAAGGGATTTAGAAAGTCAGCTAAGTCCGTTGGTAATGTTATGGGTAACTTCCATCCCCATGGTGATAGTTCAATCTATGAAGCATTAGTACGTATGAGTCAAGAATGGAAAATCAGAGAACCATTAATCGAAATGCACGGTAACAATGGTTCAATGGATGGAGATCCAGCTGCGGCTATGCGTTATACAGAAGCACGTCTAAGTAAGATTGCTTCTGAAATGCTAAGAGATATTGATAAGGATACTGTTGATTGGGTGCCTAACTTTGATGACACCGAAAATGAACCAACAGTATTACCATCTCGTTTCCCTAATCTATTAGTTAATGGTGCAACCGGGATTTCATCAGGTTATGCAACCGAAATTCCTCCTCACAACCTATCTGAAGTATTGGATGCTTTGATTTACCTACAAAAGCATTCAGACGCTACTTTGGATGACTTAATGCAATTCATTAAGGGACCTGACTTTCCAACTGGTGGAATCGTACAAGGTCTAGACGGTATTAAGAAGGCTTATGAAACTGGTCGCGGTAAGATTATCATCCGTTCTAAGACAGATGTTGAAGAACTACGTGGTAACAAGACTCTTATTCGTGTCAGTGAATTACCATATGAAGTTAATAAGCTACAACTAGTTAAGCAAATCGATGAAATCAGAATTAACAAGAAGATTGACGGAATTGCTGAAGTTAGGGATGAAAGTGATAGAAACGGTCTATCAATTGCCATCGAATTAAAACGTGACGTTGATGCAACCGGTATTCTTAACTACCTATTTAAGAACACTGATCTACAAATCAATTATCACTTTAACGTCGTTGCAATTAATAAGATGAGACCAGAACGTCTATCATTAAAGGAAATCCTAGAATCATACCTAGATTACCAACGCTTGATTGTTGCTAAACGTACTAAGTACGACTTAAACAAAGCAATGGCCAGACAACACATCGTAGATGGTTTAATTAAGGCCTTATCAATTTTAGACCAAGTTATTAAGACCATTCGTGCAAGTGATAACAGAAAAGATGCATGTAATAACTTAATCTCTGAATTCGACTTTTCAGAAAAACAAGCGGATGCAATTGTTAAGTTACAACTATACCGTTTAACTAATACCGATGTAGTTGAACTACAAGCCGAAAAAGATAAGTTAAGTGCAGATATTCTAGAATACAACACCATCCTAAATGATAAGAACGAACTAAATAAGGTACTAACCAAAGAGTTCAAAGACATTAAGAAGGCTTATGGTAACGATCGTCTTACTAAGATTGAAGCAGAAGTTGAAGAACTTAAGATTAGTAAGACCATCACAGTGCCAGAAGAAGATGTTGTTGTGCTAGTAAGTCATGATGGATACCTAAAACGTAGTAGTGTTCGTTCATATAAAGCTTCAGAAGTTGAAGAAAATGGTCTAAAGGAAGATGATTATCCAATCTTCTTAGAACAAATGACTACACTACAACACTTATTCATGTTTACTAATAAAGGAAATCTAATCTATCGTCCAGTTCATGAAATTACAGATGCTCGTTGGAAAGAAACCGGTGAACATATTTCTCAAACTATCGGTCTAGCCGATGACGAAGAAATCATGAAAGTCATGTCATTTAAGACATTGAAAGAAACTGGTAAGTTTGTAATTTCTACTAGTGACGGATACATCAAACAAACTGAGTTTGATAAGTTAACTCCCGGTAGAAATTACCGTTCAAGACCAGCTGTATTTGAAAAACTAAAAGATGATAGTGCAAATGTAGTTAATGTTGATTACCTAACAGATGCAAATGCTAATCCAAATGTCTTTATTGCATCTAACGTTGGACTAGCTACTTGTTTTGAATTAGATGAAGTATCATATTCTGGTGCAAGATCTACTGGTGTTCGTTCAATGGACATTAGGGATGAAGAACAAGTTGTTGATGTGCAACTGGTAGAACAAGGCGATAAGGTAGGGATGATTACCCAACGCGGATTCTACAAGAACATGAAGGTAGATGAAGTACCTCTTGCTAGTCGTGCAAGAAGAGGGGTTCAAGTTCTAAAATCATTGAAGAAGAACCCACATGAATTGGTTGACTTTGTAAAACTAGAAAAGGCCACTGACAGCTTTAACCCAATTAGAGTATTTACTAATAGACGCCGTGTCCATGATATTATGCCAGGTGACCATCCAGTAAATGATCGTCAATCAAACGGTTCTGCTGTTATGGATGTCGATGCTGAAGGTACACCAACCAGCATGGCTGTGTTACATCCCGAAGTAGTGGCGAATATTAAGTAATATAACTCCAATAGAAATTTATTATTATTATCATAAAATATATTGTTATTTTATGATGAATAGGTTATTATATTTTAATGAACTATTAATAGATAATAATATGTAATAAATGATATAGGGGTATAAGCATGAAAAAAACTAAGCAAGAAAATATTTTCTCTTCTAAGACACTTTCTTACTTTTTGCAATTAGCAGAAACTATGAATTACACTCAGGCTGCGCAAATTTTGGGAATTACGCAACCTGCATTAACTCAACAAATTAAAAAGTTAGAAAAGACAGTTGGCGCTCCATTATTTTACTCAATTGGAAAAAAGCTAAAGTTATCATCTGCCGGTAACATTATGCTTAAGTCAACTAAGGATATTTATGAAATCTTAAACCAAACTGCTGATGAAATTGAACAATCAAACAGTGCATCAACTGGTGACATTAACATTGGTGTTCTATCATCAATCCAAGTTAAAGTTTTTGAAAAGTTCATCGCTCAACTTTACAAGAAAAATCCTGAACTAAAGGTTAACCTAAGAATGTTAACTCGTAAGGAAATTTGGGAAAGTTTGGAAAACAACCGTATTGATTTAGCAATCATGTACTTACCAGATTCATCAATTAAGAACTGGAAGCCATACGAAGCTCAAAAGATCATGAGCGATGACTTAATGTACATTCACCACAACGAAAAATTATCTGGTAAGGATAAGATTAAGTTTAAGGACACATTGGATCGTCCTTGGGTTACTTATCCAGAAGATTACTTCTTAGATTCAATCCTAAAGACTGAATACAAAGATCAACTTCTAGATAATCCTAAGAGTGGCGCTTGCTTCTCAACTCCAGACCAAATTTTACGTTTTGCTGTTAATACTGGATTAAATACTGCTCTTCCAAGTTCATTTATGATTGACAAAGATGTCAAAACATTGGAAGATAATAATACATGGGTTGCCCGTTTGAATCCAAATATCAATTTTGATTTAGCGTTCGTTTACAGAACTAACAAGAAGATGATTCCTCGTGTTGGTTCATTCTTAGACGAATTTGATGCCTTCTTAGATGAAGAAGACTACCTATCAAGATTAAAGGACAACTACTAAAAATACGAAGGAAGTTTTATTATGGCTAAAGAATTAGTTTTCGGACACCAAAGTCCAGATACTGATGCAATTTGTGCAGCTATCGAATATGCATATTTACAAAATAAACTAGGATACGACGTTGAAGCCGTTGCTCTAGGTACTCCAAACGAAGAAACTAAATTTGTTTTAGATTACTTCGGTCAAGAAGCACCTCGTGTTATTACTGAAGCTTCATCAGAAGTAGACTCAGTTATGCTAGTAGATCATAATGAACCTCAACAAAGTGTTTCAGATATTGATAAATTAACAGTTACTCACGTAGTTGATCACCACAGAATTGCAGATTTCAACACTGAAAAGCCTGTATTCTACCGTGCTGAACCAGTTGGTTGTGTAAGTACTGTATTATTTGAAATGTTCAACGAAAAGAACGTTGAAATTCCTGAAAAATTAGCTGGTCTAATGCTTTCAGCAATCATTTCAGATACTTTATTACTAAAATCACCAACAACTACTGATGTTGATAAAAAGGCTGTTGCTGAATTAACTAAGATTGCTAAGGTTGATGCTGAAGAATACGGTATCAAGATGCTAAAGGCTGGTACTAACGTTGATGCTAGATCTGACAAAGACCTAATCGACGGTGATGCTAAGTCATTCACTATGGGTGGTAAGGCAGTGCGTATCGACCAAATCAACACTGTTGATTTAAACGACGTATTAAAACGTAAAGAAGACTTATTAAAGGCAATGGAAGAAGAAGCCAAAGCAGAAGGTTATGACTTATTCTTAGTAATTGCTACCAACGTATTAGACAGTAACTCTGAAGCCATCATTTATGGTGAACCAAAGGATGCTGTAGAAAAAGCATTTAACCAAAAAGTTTCAGAAGATACAATTGCACTTCCAGGTGTTGTATCAAGAAAGAAACAAGTTGTTCCTCAATTAACTGATGTTTTAGACTAATACTAGGACGTATTTAAAGGACACATCCTAATGGGTGTGTCCTTTCTTTATATAAAAAAATATCTGACAGCGTTGCTTCCGGAATACGGCTGTCTCAAATAAAAACAATAGGAGATCTTCAAAATGGTAAAGGTATTTAGAAATTTAGCTACTTCAAAGACAATGGATTTATTAGGAATCGCAATTATTTTCTTATCAGCGTTTCTTTCAGGTTATTTATTCGAATCACTAAACGATGTAACTCATTGGGGCCATTGGGCAATCTTTGTTCCATTCGGACTAATTAGTGCTTTTGACGCCTGCATGTCAATCATGTCTACTAGGTTAGTCGGTCGTTTTAGTAACCTAGGTAACTGGATTGGTGTTCCTGAAATCATTCTTGGATGTGCAATTGATTACCTATTGGGAAACCATGGTGCAATCCTAACTTATCCAATCAGTTTTGTTATCCAAATTTGGGCAATTAGAACTTGGACTAACTCTGATAAATTCAAGAAATCTGATTTTATGAATACCAAAAAGGGACAAATTGTCTTCGTACTATTATCATTATTATCATTGGCATTCAGTTTTGGTATTAATTACATTGGATACGGTAGTTTAAATTCATCTGATTTCGTTTTATATGTATTAACTAGTTTTGTATTCGGAATTTCATTGATCGCAAATATAATGAATGCAATGAAGATATCTACACAATGGAAATTCTGGCTATTATACGACTTTATTCAACTAGCTAAGGCAATTAGCCAATTCAACTTTGCAAACGTCGGTAAGTACATTTATTACATCTTAATGGCACTTGCTGGTAATGCATATTGGAAGGATTAATTAATATATTTTTCTGTGCTAATAATTTGCATTATTTTTTATAATCATTATTATTATAGTTATGTCGTGTACGATATATATATCCATCGGATATATCAGATCAAACAAAAGGAGCTGTTACGATTATGAAGAAATACAGTGAAGAAGAATTAAGAAGTAGACTAACTGATGAACAATACGAAGTTACTCAAAACGCCGGTACAGAAATGCCATTTTCAAATGAATATGATGATTTTTTTGAAGATGGTTTATACGTAGATATTGTATCAGGTGAACCTTTATTCACTTCAAAAGATAAATACAACTCTGGATGTGGTTGGCCAGCATTTACTAAGCCAATTGAACAAAGTAGCATTAAGAGTAATTTAGATACCTCACATGGTATGGTAAGAAACGAAGTAAGAAGTAGCGAAGCTAACTCACACTTAGGTCACGTTTTTCCTGATGGTCCTAAAGACAAGGGTGGATTGAGATACTGCATTAACTCTGCATCACTAAGATTCATTCCAGTTAATAAGTTAGAAGAAGAAGGCTACGGCCAATACGCTGCAGAATTTAAATAGGAAAGGAGATTTGTTTTATGAGTAAAGATACAGCTATTTTCGCAGGAGGATGTTTCTGGTGCATGGTTGAACCATTCGATCAACAACCAGGAATTGAAAGTGTTATCTCAGGTTACACAGGAGGACACGTTGCAAACCCAACATACGAACAAGTATGTAGCCATACAACAGGTCATACTGAAGCCGTTGAAATTACATTTGATCCTGAAGTAATTTCATACAAGGATTTAGTCGAAATTTACTGGAGACAAACAGATCCAACTGACGCTTCTGGTCAATTCCAAGACAGAGGTGACAGTTACCGTCCTGTTATCTTCGTTAACAGTGAAGAACAAAGAAAAGTTGCTGAAGAATCAAAGAAGCAACTAGCTGAAAGTGGCATGTTTGATGAACCAATCGTTACATCAATCGAAGATGCTAAACCATTCTATCCAGCTGAAGACTATCACCAAGATTTCTACAAGAAGAACCCATTAAGAGCTCAAATTGAAGAATTAGGTGGCCGTCAACAATTCAAGGATACAAAGTGGGCTAAATAAGATAATAATAAAAAAGGTTCCTAGCTTATGCTAGGAACCTTTTTTTTAATACTTATGTCTGTAATAGTGGTGACGTGAATGGTATGTTCGATGTTCAGTTTCTTTCTTGTATTCTTTACGGTACTTTCTTTCGTAGTGCTTTTTAATTTCGTGATGAACGACACCCGCTACCACGGCATCTCTTACGTAGTGGTGTTTTCTGTATGAGTTACGGTGATTATTGAACGATGGTGCGTTTGCAGGTGTAGGTACCTTAATCTCGTTATTTATCTTTGATCTACCGGTTGAATAGTCGAATTCAACACCCGGTTGAACATTAAAGATGTAAACGTTAAAGTTCAGACTTCCATCGGTTGAAATAGCTTGCATATGAATACCACGAGCCATTAATTCATCTCCTCTAAAAATAGGGGTAACTTGGAAAATGACCTTTTTATCTTTTCTAAGTGCTTCTCTTACTTGTGATTCGTAAATGGTTTGTAGTTTTTGATTACTGAATGCAGTTTGCGTAAATAGGTTCTTCAAATTATTTTGATCACCAGATTGTACTGATGGTTCGTATTTACCATTTACACTGATTCCCTTAGATAAACTGTAAGCAATTTCATGACCACGGTTAATAATAGCATCATTATTAACGAACTTTTGATGCCATCCAGTTGGTTGAACCACTTGTCTGGTTCTTAGACTGTCGTTGGCAATATTACGCTTTTCTAGGTAGGCAGTATTACCTTCAGATGTTCTGTTTAAGGAATCAAGATTGGTGTATTCTACATGATTGTATTTCCAATCAGACGCTTTTAGGTTAGATGCATCATTATTCACGGTAATGATTGCTGACGTGTTATTCTGATAGTTAAGTGACGCTAAATCACTTGTATTCGTATTGGGCAAATCTTTGGTAACGTCTGATGACTTGCTGCTCTTGGTAGCAGTGTTTTCGTTACTATTATTTGCACAGCCACTTAGGACTAATGAAAGTCCAATAGTAAGAGTGGCCATTAGTTTAGTATATTTCAATTAAAAATCCTCCTAATAAACCTATGTATGATAAAATAGTTGTCTAATGTTAAATACGTAAGGAATGTTATTTTTGGCGCTAAGAAAAACGCATATTGCTTCAGCAGAAGCAGTAATGATGGGATATGCCATTTCGACTAATCAACCATTACCAATTATCATAACTGAGGCGATTGGTGTATGGATTGGTAGTCAACTTCCTGATATTGATCAAAGACAAACTAGAATAAATAAGAAAACCGGTGTAGAAACATACGTGTTAACTTTATGGGGTCATCGAACCTGGTCACACAGTATTTGGATACCAGCCTTCCTATTTATTTTAGCACGCTACAGCTCTAATAGCCCAATCCTAAATGGAATAAGAGTATATGGATATAAAGTGATGGGATACTTTTATTTTACGTTGGTTTTGGGATATTTCTTGCATGAACTATTAGATGCTTTTTCGGTTGAAGGAATTAGATGGCTATATCCATTAGGAAATCGTAAAATCATACGTAAGAAGGGCATATTTAGATATAAAGTTCATAGTATGAAAGAAATCATGATTAGATATGTTTCCGTTATGATAGTAGTGATTGAATTGATTTTCTATTTATATAAAAACTTAAAATAAAAAGGGGTGCATAAAATATGCATCCCTTTATTTATTTTCTCTTAATTGATCAACGAATTCTTTACTTGGCGTTACAAAGATGGTCTTTTGACCTTCGTAAATAACAAATCCAGGTTTAGAACCATTTGGTTTTCTGATTTTTTTAACTTGAACATAGTCAACGGGAACAGTTGCTGAATCTCTTGCTTTAGAGAAGTATGCGGCAAGCATGGCAGCAGTTTCAATGGTGTCGTCGTCTGGATTGAAGTCCTTGATGATAACGTGAGAGCCGTGAATCTTTTGTGTATGCAACCAAGTATCTCGCTTATCAGCATCCTTCATTGTTAACTTATCATTTTGAAGGTTATTCTTACCTACAAGAATGTGAATGCCTTTGTCAGTAATGAACTCTTCAGGCTTACTGATCTTGGTATTCTTATTTTTATTCTTAGTGTTTCGATTGTTATGATGCTTTAAATATCCTTCGTTTTTTAGTTCGACTTTAATGTCGTCTAAATCGGATGGGTTGGCAATCTCAATTTGAGAAAGAATATTTTCAAAGTAATCAATTTCGTCATTGGTTTTCTTCAATTGTTCCGTCACAAATGAAACAGCATTCTTTTCCTTTTGATAACGTTTAAAGTACTTTTGCGCGTTTTCTGAAGGAGTTAATTGATTAGAAATACTGATGTCGATCTCGTTTCCATTGTCATAGAAATTAGGTAGGGAAATTTTAGTCATTCCTTTTTGAATCTTGTATAGGTATGTGGTTAAAATTTCACCCTTAATACGGTATTCATCGGCATACTTAGTATTATCCAAGGTCTTTTCAAGTTTCTTCTTCTTATTTTTATTCTTCTTTAATTCACTTCTAGCAACCTTAATTAATTGGCCACCTTGTTCGCGAACACGGTCCAATCTAGCCTTTGTTTCGTAGTAGTTATCTAGTAATTCACTTAATGTATCATATTGAATGTTATTATCTTCAAACGGATAAACATTAAAACTATTACTCTTACCATGTTCAATCATGGTTGGAATTGGATTATTAAAATGATCGAAGAACTTATCAAACTTATCTTTGACGGTACCATCTTCATGCATTGCTTGAGCAAGATATAGTGATGTGTCTTTACCAAGTCCTTGGATTCTCTTACGTAGTTCAGCGGATAGAACCTCTTGGTTAGGGAATTCCTTGGTTAAGTCTTCTATTTGTTGATAGTCAACGTTTTCATCAAATGGATTAACCATGTCTTGGTTTGGTGGGGTGATGTATGTGTCACCGGGCAAGATAGTTCTGTATCTATTCTTATCTGCACCAATTCGTTTGATTGCATCGATGATTCGCATATCATCTTGCGTATCTACTAAAATGATATTACTGTGTCTAGCCATGATTTCTACGACTAAACGCATTTCCTTTAAATCACCAATTTCATTTCTAGTTGTGAAATGAAAAATCATTACACGGTCGTTATCAATTTGGGATACTTTCTTTAAAACTGATCCACTAAGATGTTTTCTTAATGTCATTGTGAAAGTAGTTGGTGTGTGCGGGTTAACATATGGAATTTTTGAAACTTGCACACGCGCATAGTTAGGGTTGGCTGAAATTAAAATTGGATAGTTTTCATGATTTGAACGAACTGTTAATACAATTTCGTTATCATATGGTTGGTTGATTTTGGATACTCGACCACCTGAAACTAATTGATTTAATTCACCAGTCATTGCATGAGTAAATGATCCATCAAATGACATTATCTCATCTCTCTTTCGTACAAAGTATTACATTCTAGTATAACTGATATGCAAGCAAATTAGCAAAAATAACAGAGTTCTCATGATATAAATATGTTTTAATGTTATAATTTTACTTATAAATAATCGTATGTATTATGAAAAAGGATGAAAGATAATGAAAATTGCAATCGTAACAGATAGTACTTCTTATTTATCAAAAGAAGAACAAGAAAAATATGGAATTCATATTGTTCATATGCCTGTAATGATTGATGGTAAAAGCTATGAAGAAGGCAGCAACATTTCAACGGATGAATTCTATGAAAAACTAAAAAACTCGCAATCATTTCCGAGTACATCACAACCACCAATGGGTGAGTTGATTAACTTGTATGATTCATTGGCAGATGAAGGTTACGACACTGTAATCAGTATTCATTTAGCAAGTACCATTTCTGGTTTTTACAATTCATTGTCAGCGCTTGCACCAACCATTGAAAACATTAAGGTAATTCCTTATAACTCAAAGATTACAGTAAAACTAATGGGTAACTTGGCAATGGAAGCTGCAAAGAAAGTACAATCGGGGGCTAGCGTAGATGAAATCATTGAACATTTAGATCACGTTAGAGACACAATTGATGAAGTATTCGTTGTTGATGACCTACAAAACCTTGTAAGAGGTGGAAGATTATCAAATGCTTCAGCATTTCTAGGAAGCATACTTAAGATTAAGCCATTACTAACTTTCGATAAGAAGAGTAATGAAATTGTGGCATTTGAAAAAGTAAGATCTCGTAAGAAGGCACTTAAACGTACTGAAGAAATCTTCAAAGAAGCTGCTTCTAAGGTTGATTATCCATTAAAAGCAATCGTGATTAATGGTAATGATCCAGAAGCTGGACATGAATGGAAAGAAAATATTCAACAGTTATATCCAGAGATGAGCATTGAAGAAAGTTACTTTGGACCTGTTATTGGTACCCATTTAGGTAACAAATCACTTGCTTTAGCTTGGATGATAGATACTGACAAAAAGGACTAGTGTTGACTAGTTCTTTTTATTATTAAAAAACAATTAGAAAATACGTTGCTTTTTCTAATAATTAGTTCTATACTCATAACAACTTATAAAGATATGAGGTGTTGTTTATGAAATACGGAATTATTGGAGCAGGAGCAATGGGATACAGGTATGGTGTTTTATTGCAAGAGAATGCCGGCGTGGAAGTAGATTTCATCGAAACATGGGAACCTAATATTGAAAAGGTAAAGGAACAAGGTGGTGTTTACGTTTCACGTGACCACGAAAATAAACATCTGGTGCCGATTAATATCTATTATCCAGAAGATTATAAGGGTCATCCTGATGTTTGGATTATTTTTAAAAAACAAATGCAACTGGAAGAAGAACTTAGGAGAGATAGTGCTGCTGGAATCTTTCATGATGATCAATATGCTTTTTCTGCGATGAATGGAATGGGGCATTTTGATAAAATCGAAAAATATTTTGATAAAGATAAAATCGTTTGTGGTACCGCGATGATTGCGACTGTTTTAAATGGACCTGGAGATGTTGATTTCATGGGACCTGTAAATGGAGAAGCAATGCACTTAGCTCCATATAATGATAAAAAACCGGATGCAACTGTTAAGAACTTATACGATGACTTGAAAGAAGCGAAATTAGGCCCAATCATGGCCAATAACTGGATTAACATGTGTATGACTAAAGTTGTGTTTAACGCTGTTGTTAACACTCTTTGTACAATGTTTGAAGTCCAAATGGGACAGTTCATTCAATATCCAAAAGCACCAGAAATGGCAAGACAACTATTTAATGAGTCATTTGATGCGTGTGAAAGAGCGGGGATTTATATGGATGAAACAAGAGATGAACAGGTTCAATCCGTTATTGATACCAGTCATACTCTAAAATATCATTATCCTTCAATGTATCAAGACTTCTCAAAAGGTAGGGAAACAGAAGTTGATTACATTAATGGTTACATCGCTAAGTTAGGTAGGGAAAATGACTACGTTTGCCGTACACATGAGTTTGTTGTAAACCAAGTTCATCTAGTTGAACAAATGAGACAATTCAAATAATTGAACGATGAATGTAATTGTTTTGTAGTTATAAACATGATAATATTGAGTTGTAACAAAAAATTTGGGAGTAGGTAGTTATGCGTAAAGTGCAGGCGGAACGGAATGTGAACGCCTGACGAAAACTTAGGTTGCGATGTAACTACCGCATTCGCCACAACTTTTTTATAATATCAACTTTTATAATTATATGAGTGGCAGCTCCACTAGGAGATGTCTTTTGATGAATGTTTCAACTTTATTCAGGGTTCCGCGTATTAACGTAAGGGACGCCGCTACAATTGCTATTTTAATGGCAATGACTTATGTTTTAGGAAGAGTCGGTATACATACACCAATCATTGTATTTACTTTCTCGTTTTTAGCTACTGCTGTATTGGCTTCAATGTACGGACCAATCGTAGCAGGAATCGTAGGTGGGGTATATGACGTATTCGTTACGATCCTAAGCGGTCAAATGTATTTGCCTGGATTTACAGTATCAGCCGTTCTATCAGCTTTCATTTTTGGTTTATTCTTATACAAAAATGAAAAGTTCAGTCCATGGAAAGCTATTTTGGCTCAATTGGTCATTACATTATTAGTAAATACTTTCTTGAATACTCTATGGTTATCAATGTCAACATTGACAGCTGGATACAGTTTCAGGGTATTCTTAATGACTAGATTGATCAAACAACTTATTACAACACCAATTCAAATGGTGCTACTAGTAGTTGTGCTAGGTAATCCAATTATGCAAAAGTTGATAAAATCTCGTTGGAAATAATTTAGATTTGGAGTGTAATTATGAGTACAATCTATGATTACCAGTTAACTGAAATGAATGGTCAATCCATCAATTTCGGTGATTTAAAGGGTAAGGTTATCTTAATAGTTAATACAGCTAGCAAGTGTGGTCTTGCTGGACAATTAAAGGATTTACAATACTTATATGATAAGTACAAGGATCAAGGACTTGTCTTAGTCGGTGTACCATCAAATCAATTCCACATGGAATTAAATAGTGATGAAAAGACCAGCGAATACTGTCAATTACATTATGGGGTTACATTCCCAATGGCTAAACAAGCAAAGGTAAATGGCAAAGATGAACTACCATTATTTACATACTTGAAGTCAGCATCTGGTAAGGGTCGTATTAAATTTAATTACACCAAATTCTTGATTAATAAAAATGGTGAATTTGTAAAACGTTACTCACCATTAAAGAATCCACGTAAAATTGAACAAGATATTATCAATGAACTAGATCAATAACTAAAAGCATCCGTTTCGGGTGCTTTTGTTGTATAAAGGGAGATTTTAGCAATGTTTAATCAGGAAGTACTAAAAGAGACACGATTAAGAACAATTGAATCATTAAAAGATTTATATGGTTTGTTGGTTTCATCTGCAATAGCATGGTTAGTAGCATTGATTGGTGTTGCACTAGAAACATTTCAAAACTCATTGGAACGTGCATATTTCTTTTTACCAAGTATGACGCCTAAACATTTTGAGGAAATCTATCATAATGATTTATCAAACACGTTCAAATATGGGGTTTTAATAATAATCAGTGCGATAGTATTATTTATTATATTAATGTGGTTACAACGTAAGCATGCATCTGTGATCAGTCGTATGGGTTGGTCAATCATTATTATTGTTATGGGTGGTTTAGTGATGGCACAAACACTTACCAATGTTTACATGAACCATGATAAAGGTATCAATTATTATCATCCAGAACGTATGTATCAAAACCATAAAGGAGGAAAATAATTATGATCGATTATGGAGCTAGCTATGTAATACAAGGTTTAATTGCATTAATTGCTAAAGCAATATATTTATGGTTTATAACAACAGCTGTGGTATTAATTATAGTTATAGCAATGTTATTTGTCAGAAACTACTGGCGTGTATTAAAAGGAGAATATTAAATATAATATGAGCATCCAATACGGATGCTTTTTTTTAATACAATTATTGATGGGGAATACAGAGAACACTTCTCAATTTATCTAAAATTATCTACTTTACATAATATATATTATGCGAAGTAGACTTAAAAAGAAGAAGTAGCAATGATTTTCAATTTTACATTTATTTATAACTTAATTTGATTTATATATTCCCGTAATATGTTTATGATATGATTTGTATAAATTCTTTGGAGGTTTTATTTATATATGATTACCTTTAGCAATCTCTCTGATAATAATGATTCAAGTTATTGGTTAGATCTTTATTCAGATTCGTTTCCAACTAATCAACGAATTGATTTCAATGATTTAACTAATATTGCTAATTTTAATGACTCCGTTCAAATGCTGTTAATTCAGTTAAATGCTAAAAATGTCGGCATTATTTATCTTGTTGATTTTGACGATCAAGCATTCATATTATATCTTGCTATTGATACTAATATGCGTGGTAACGGTTTAGGAAAATCTACCATAAACGCCTTGAAATCAAGGTTTAAGGATGGATTTATCCTTGAATCTGAGTCTGTTTTAGTCGATTCTGATAATCCTAAACAGCGAAATGCTAGATACCGTTTCTATACCAATAACGGTATGATTGATACGGATTTAGCTAGCAAGGATTCTGATGATGAATTCCACCTACTTACTTCAAATAAGGATGCTGGTGTTGATTTATACAAGAAAGCTAACCAAATCCTTGGTTTAGATGTAGATGTAATTAAATACAATAAATAGCAAAAAATAGGACGCTCTCTGCTGCACGTTAAAATGTTTATATGTATAGTTATACATTTGCGTGCAGTGTGAGACGCCCTAAATACATAAGATAATTTTGATAAGACTAATAACGTTGGTTTTTAAGTTTCATATGATAAAATGCATTCATACTTAAATTTTAAGGAGAAGCAAAATGAATGTTTTAAAGTTAAAAAAATCTACATATTTAATTATTGGGATAATAATTATATTGGTTGCTCTAGGAATCAGAAACACCATTGATAATGGAAAGTTCTATCAATTTACAAACAACAACGCTGGATTGCTTGTAAAAGCTGATGAAAACAAAAAAGTTATTTGGAAAATGGTAAACCAAGACTCGGATGTTACATATTTATATTTCAACAAGAATAACCAAGTATTAATTGCTGAAGATAAATCTGATCTAAATGGAATCTATAAGAATCCAAACAATTACAGTGATGATATCGGAACTTTTAAAAATAACGGTGGCGAAATTACTTTCAACATCAAGTATGACGAAGAACAAGTTAACATCAAACTTTACAATTTAAAAAAGGTTAACGATAACAAATTTGTTGGTATTAGTGAAACCGACTCTGGCAGTACTTCATTTAAGAAGAACATCACAATTACAAAAGACGGATTTATTAAGTAAAAAAGGGCATCTACGTCTATTAAAAAAAGCATTCCAAAATGGAATGCTTTTTATTTATCATCGACTAATCTAAATTTGATTTTAGCCCCTACTTCTTGGGAACTATTAGCATGATCAACTTTGACGTTTAATTGTTTGAATGGGAAGGTTGCTTGCATATGAGTAACTCTGTTAGACATATCAGGCATATTCTTCATTAATTCGTTAATATCCAATCTCTTGGTGTAGAAACGAACAAGTGCCCTAACCCAATTAATTCCAGTTGCTCTGCTTAAGAATATTGTCTCAGTTAAACGTAGTGGTCTAATACCAACATACTCTGATTCGCCCTTCTTGTTTTGATTAAACAAGATTTGAACTAATCCAATCCAATTGGAACTTTGAATATGTGATTTAGATTCTTCAATATCTCTTTGTAATGCTTCATTATCTAAGACATATGGCGTCTCGTATGCAGTTACGTAATCTAAGTCACTCTTATTATTACTAATTAGCTTTTCTGTTGAGATAAAGTAACTTTCATCTTGAGTCACAAAGAAGTTTAATGCATAGGTAACATCCTTAGGTAAAACAACTCCTGTTTCTTGATCAGGTGGCAATACTTGAACATTTAAATCAGTGTATTTCTTCAATTGTTTTAGTAGGAAATGTCTGTTTCCAGGAATGAATACTCTAACCGGTTTTTCAAGTTCAATAATATTTAGAATTGCACCTAATTGGATTGGTTCAATGTATTGCTTATCACTAATTTGCGGACTTAATGATAAGGCATTTGGATTGTTATTCATCACGATTGTCTTGTAACCAATTCTGTGTAGTTGGATTAGCATTTCAGCTGTGTAGTAATCGGCTGCTGTATTAGGTCCCAGCTTGTTACCACCACGACCAATTACTAAAGCTGTCTTTTCTGATTCTTGACTAGATTCGTTTTCAATTTCATAACTACTGTAGAAAGAACGAATGTTTTGATCAAATTCACCAGCTGAAGGTTCAATTGCCTTATATGTTGGGTATTCACCAGCAGCATGGTATAGTTCTCTCACTTTTTCAATTGGTTGATGCCATGTTTCAGCCATCATACCATCACCAAAACCATGATCATGAGCAACTTCAATGGTGCTTAGTTTCATAGGTTCCTTAATGATTAGTTCTTCTACATCCAATAATTCTTTTAGTTTGTAGAAATAGAATTGGTTAATCTTGGTTAATTCCTCTAATTCATCCACTTGGTAACCACGTCTTAGTGCTTCAATTAGCACTAATAAACGATCTGACTTAGGGTGAATCAATTGACTGATTAATTCATCACTACTGATTTCGTACATGCTTGGTAGAACATCACGAGGTGAGAACTGAGAACTACGCAAGGCTTTTAACATTGCTTCTTCAACTGTTCTACCTACCCCAATGGTTGAACCAACAGACTTCATAGTAGTATTTAGATGTTGATTAGCTTCTGGAACATTATCAAATGGCCAGACTGGCATCTTAATTACTACGTGGTCTAATGTAGGTTCCATGATTGGTGTCAAACGGTGATAATTAGCATGCAATTGAATTTCTGGCAATGAATTGCCTAGTAAAAGATTTGTACATACGTAAACCAATGGATAACCTGTTGATCGAGCAGCTAGTGCTGAACTACTATTAATCATCGGATTAATCTTTGTGATGTAGTAATTGCTACCGTCATTAGGATCTAGTGCAAATTGAATATGGCATAAACCAACGATGTTCAATAAGTCCATCATCTTAAATGTTGCAGTTCTTAGGCTTTGGTACTCAATATCGCCAAGTGTTTGAACTGGAGAAATTACGATTGAATCACCAGAATGGACACCAACAGCGTCGATGTTTTCCAAACCACTAATTAGAATCTTGGTGTTGGTTTGATCTCTAACCGCAACAGTTTCGATTTGTTTGTAACCAACGATGCTCTTTTCAATGATACATACGCTGTCGTCTTCAAATTCTTCTTCTAGCATGTCAGAAAGTTCTTCTGCGTTATTACAGATGATTCTTTCAGTACTTTCCTTATGATTAACTTTTTTGATGTTAACTGGGAACCCAATTTCTCGAACGACTTCAAATGCTTCAGAATCACTTCTAACGATTTTAGAAGGTACTGCTGGTTCATCAATACTATTAATAGCAATCTTCATCTTATCTGGATTATTAATAACCTTTAAAGACTCTTTAGAGATTCCTAAAACACGGACTCCTAAATCGCTTAGAATTCCTTGGTTTAATAGTTCCTGCGTAACATGAATTGCTCTTAATCCCCCTGCGATTGGAATAATTGCATCAGGAGATTCCTTCTTAATTACATCAAGAACATTTTTTAAATTAATTTCTTTTATAAATACATTAGCCGGTTGAACTTCTGAAAGTGTAAGTGAAAAAGGATTATTATCAATCACTAGGACTTGAACGCCGTTTTTCTTTAAGGCTGTCATCATTTGAAATGCAGCAGCATCAAGCTCAGTTTCACTACCAATTTTAGAAGGTCCGCCACCTAAAATTAATACCTTCTTGATTTTATTATCTATCATTAGTTATCTCCTTTGTGAGCTAACGTTTTCTAGAAATTCTTCGAACAAGTCTGCACTATCTTGTGGACCAGGTCCACCATCTGGTGAGAATTGAACAGAAAAAGCAGGATAATCACGATGTCTGATACCTTGGACAGTTCCATTAACTAAATCAACATATGTAATCAATAACTGATCATGGATGATTGATTTAGGGTCAACAGCGTATCCTTCGCTTTGTGATGCATAGATGATTTGATTGGTAATAACTTGTCTAATTGGATGATTACTACCATGATGTTCACCGTCTAATTTGTAAACATTAGCATCATTAGCTAATGCAAACAATTCATGACCTAGTCCCATCGCAAACATTGGGATTTCTTTTTGAACTTCCCTAATCATCTGTAAGACAGAATCTGGTAAATCTCTTGGCGAACCCGGTCCGGTTGATAAAACAACACCATCAGGGTCTAAATCAAAGATTTCCTGACTATATGTTTCAAATGGCATCACAATAACGTTGCAATCAAGGTCAGCAAGCTTACGTAAAATACCGTATTTAAGACCGAAATCAATCAATACAATATTGTATCCATCACCAGTATTTGGAAATGGCGCTTTGGTAGATACTTGATTTACTTGTTGGTTAGTAAGCACCGTTGCATGAAGTTGATCAAAAGCATGTTCATCATCCATATCAACGATACTTGCCTTCATTGTTTGTTTTCGATTTAAGCGACGTGTTAATTCTCTAGTATCAATTCCCGCAATACCAGGAATGTTATGTTGCTTTAAAAATAAATCTAAGTTTAAGTTTCCTAATCTATTGGTAGAAATATTGGAGTATTCCTTGACAACTACTCCTTTAGAATTAGTTACAATCGCTTCAAAGCTCTTGTGATTAATTCCAGTATTACCAATAGATGGCTGTGTAAACACAATGATTTGATTATGGTAAATTTGATTTGTTATAACTTCTTGATAGCCTAACATATTAGAATTTACAATAATTTCTCCAGTTGTGGTTGCTTCAGCTCCGAAGGCCTTACCTTTATATGAAGTTCCATCTTCTAATATTAAATATCTAGTGGTCATAACAACAATCTCCTTAAATATTTTATTTAAGAGTTACTTTTCATCAATTTCAACAGAATCTTGATCATCGATTTCATCAACTTGAACATTGATGATTTCTTGTTTTGAAGTTGGAATATTCTTACCAACAAAGTCAGCTCTAATTGGTAATTCACGGTGTCCACGATCAACTAATACAGCTAATCTGATGTTCTTTGGACGACCTAATTCAGCAATTGCTGATAAAGCAGCGTTAATAGTTCTACCAGTAAATAAAACATCATCAACTAAAATAATGTTTTTGTCCTTTAATGATACAGCTTCATCAGAAAGAACTGCTGGTTCGTTGTCAGTGTGTTGAATATCATCGCGATACTTTGTAACGTCGATTCCAACTACAGGAACTTCTTTGTTTTCAAGTTTTTGTAAACGGTTAGCAATGCGTTTTGCAAGGTAAATACCACGAGTCTTAATACCAACTAATACTAGGTTGTTTACCCCTTTATTTTTTTCGATAATTTCGTAAGTAATACGAGTTAACGCTCTTTGCATGGCCATTTTATCAACAACGACTTTACTCATTACAAATCCTCCTATTTTTGATTGTACTTATTTCTTAATTTAGTAATTGTTTGTTCGAAAATTTCTGGCAATGGTGTTTCAAAAATCATTTGTTCATTTGTTTTTGGATGAACGAATCCTAATTTCTTAGCATGTAAGAATTGTCCATTACCCTTTAAGGTATTCTTTGGTCCATATAATGGATCTCCAGCAAGTGGATGCCCAATATACTTCATATGAACTCTAATTTGATGAGTACGACCTGTTTCTAAAACACATGAAACAAGTGTGTATTCTCCACCAAAGCGTTCTAGAACCTTAAAATGAGTAACGGCATTCTTTCCATCATCCACGATTGCCTGTTTTTTACGGTCTTTTTTAGATCTACCAATTGGGGCGTTAATTACACCGCTATTTTCTTTGATATTTCCATGTACTAACGCAATATACTCACGAATGTTTGATTTATCCTTTAATTGTTTGGATAAAGATTCATGAGCATAATTGTTCTTAGCAACCATTAATAGACCAGATGTATCTTTATCAATTCTGTGAACGATTCCTGGTCTGTAGGTTCCATTAATTGTTGAAAGTGGTGAATGATAAAGCAATGCATTCACTAATGTATGATCAGGATGCCCTGGAGAAGGATGAACAACCATTCCTTGCGGCTTGTTAACGACAATTACATCGTCATCCTCATATACAATATCAATGTCGATGTTTTCAGGTTCCACGTTCATTGTTTCTGGTTCAGGAATGGTTACCTGAATTACTTCACCGTCTTTAACATCGTATTTTGCCTTTTTCTTTTGTCCATCTACCAAGACTAATCCGTCTTCAATCAAACTCTTGGCTCTTGAACGACTTAAATCATCAACGTTATCAGTTAATGATTTATCTAGTCGAACACTCCCCTTTGTGACTGTATAAGTTACTGTATCTTTAATCTAAATCACCATCTCTTAAAATTGCAAAAAATAACAAGATAATTCCGAATGTAATGCAGATATCTGCAAAGTTAAACACTGGGAAATTAATAAAATCAACTTGGAACATATCAACTACATATCCTTGTAAGAAACGGTTAATGAAGTTACCTAAAATTCCAGCTAATAAAATTGTTGTACTTGTTAAATAAAGCTTTCTACCCTTTAATTTTATCATAAAATAAACAATCGCTACGACTGCTACTAAGGTAATAATGGAAAATAACCATTGTTGACCTTCCAAGATACTCCAAGCAGCACCGCTATTATGCAGATTGGTAATTGATAATACACCAGGGATGATTGTTGTACTGGATGTTTCTGAAATATTTGCAGAAATCCAAATTTTAATTGCTTGATCAATTCCAACAAGAGCACATAGGCTAATTAAAATATATACAATTGGCATTGAAAAACTCCTTTAGAATAGTCCGGTAATCTTACCATCATTATCAATATCCATGTCTAATGCGGCAGGATGTGATGGTAAACCAGGCATTGTTAGAATCTTACCGGTTAATACAACGATGAAACCGGCACCTAGTTTAGGTTGAATGTCAGAAACATTAATTGAGAAGTCAACTGGTGCTCCTAACTCTTTAGCATTATCAGTGAATGAGTATTGAGTCTTAGCTACACAGATTGGTAATTTATCCCAACCATTTTTAACTAGTTTCTTTAGTTGTGTCTTAGCTTTATTACTTAAAACAACACCATTTCCACCATAAATTTTAGTAACGATGGCGTTTAACTTGTCCATGAAGTCATCATCGTTGTTGTATAGAGGTTTGAATTCTTGATTGTTGTCACATACATCAACTAATTCTTCAGCTAATTCAATAGCACCTGCACCACCGTTTTCCCATACAGTTGTGTTGAATGGTTTTACACCTTGTTCTTTGATGTAATCGTTTAGTGCATTAATTTCTTTTTCAGTATCGCTAGTAAATTCATTTACAGCTACTACGACTGGTTTGTTGTATTGCTTCATGTTAGCAATGTGTCTACCTAAGTTCTTAGCACCCTTTAGCAATGCATCTACGTTTTCTTGATCTAGGTCGTTCTTGTTAACACCACCATTTAGTTTTAACGCTCTAACAGTTGCAACGATAACAATTGCGTCTGGACGTTTGCCTAACTTTTCAGATGTAATGTCTAGGAACTTTTCTCCACCTAAATCAGCACCGAAACCAGCTTCAGTAATTGCGTAATCAGCATGTTGAATGGCTGCTTTAGTAGCTAAAATACTGTTACATCCGTGAGCAATATTAGCAAAAGGTCCACCATGAATAAATGCTGGAGTATGTTCTAGTGTTTGAACTAAGTTCGGTTTGATTGCATCTTTTAATAGTAGTGCCAATGCACCAGTAACACCCAAATCACTAACAGTAACTGGTTGTCTGTCGTAGTTGTATCCAATTAGGATTTTACCTAATTTTTCTTTTAAGTCGTCTAAATCTTCACTTAAACATAGAACTGCCATGATTTCACTTGCGACAGTAATGTCAAAGCCGTCTTCACGAGGGACACCAGATGTGCGTCCACCCAATCCAACGATTACGTTTCTTAATTCTCGGTCGTTAATGTCAACGACTCTCTTCCAAGTAATTGTTCTAGGATCAATGTTTAGCTTGTTACCATGATGAATGTGATTATCAATTAATGCTGATAATGTGTCATGTGCTTCGGCAATAGCAGGAAAATCACCTGTAAAGAATAGGTTAATATCTTCCATTGGAGCTACTTGAGCATATCCACCACCAGTAGCACCACCCTTAATTCCCATAACAGGTCCAAGTGAGGGTTCTCTTAGTGCAATTGCTACAGACTTATTAATTCTGTGGAATGCGTCACCTAAACCGATGGTCAAAGTGGTTTTACCTTCACCAGCAGCGGTTGGATTAATTGATGTTACTAAAATCAGTTTGCCGTTTTTTGAACCGGCAAATGGTAAGTTGATTTTCGATTTATATTTACCATAAGGATCCATTTGATCGTCACTTATATTTAAACTTGATGCAATTTCGCTAATGTTTTTTAACTCAGCTGATTGTGAAATTTCAATATCTGTTTTCATGGTAAGAACATCTCCTAGAATTATGTAATTATTTTTTAAGTAAGTTGCTTAGCTCAATTATTGAATTGACAGGCAATAACAATCTGTAGTGCTTTTTATTAACTTCAATGTCTGCGGTATGCTTAGTGAATCTAACGTCATCAATATCGCTAATATTTGCTTCCAACCATTTTGGATTCATTAGCTTACTTACTGTTATTTTATCATCTTCAATGGTAATTCTTCTAAAAATAATTTGAAAAATCGCAAATAAGAAGAATACTAAAAAGAAAAAAATTGTAATCCATTGAATCACTGTTACTTCAAGCCAAAAAATAATTCCAATAAATAGAAGAGCAAATGTCCAAGCCCAGGTAATTACTGTATACAAAGGTTCTGGCTGGTATAAAAATGTTCGTTTTTGGGTTATCATTAAGTAAAACCTTCCTTTGGAGAATTAGATTATGTTTAAATTATACACTGATGCGGCCACAATGAACAATTCTGGGAACAGTTCTTGTGGAATTTTAATTGTTCATGATAGTGAACAATACCAAGAAAAACTTAAATTAACTTCAAAAGATAATCATGAAGCAGAGTTTGAAGCCTGTCTACTTGGCTTTAAGGCGATTTCACCATTAACTAATAAGGACTCGATTATTGTTTATTATACTGACAGTAAAATTGTTCATGAAAGTTTAGAAAAGCAATATGCTAAACACTATCAAGAATATGTTAATCAAATCTTAGAAGAACAAGCTAAGTACAGCATGGTAATCAATAATTGGATTCCAGATACAAAAAATGAAGGTGCCCATAATCTTGCGACACAGGCCCTTCACTTATTTTACTAATTTAATATAATTTTCAATTGGTTTGCGATATTCATCGATATCGTAATCCACTTTATCAGCAATCATTTCTGCTAAAATCTTACCCACTAAAGGTCCAGTTGTTAAACCAGATGATCCTAGTCCACTGCCGACTAGGATTTTTTCATATCCAGGGATGCATCCAAAGAATGGCGCGAAATCTGAGGTATATGCTCTGGTACCAATCTTTACTCTAATTAAGTTTTCGGCATTAATTTGATTAGATATACTATGAGCACTATTTAATAGTTCATCAATAATATCCGCATCGGCAGATAAATCGAACCCCTTATCATTTTCATGACTAGCTCCCACAATTAAACGTCCATTACCTAATGGGATGAAATCTGATTCCCCTTCAGGCATTACAACTGGCATATCAACTTTAGCACCAAAAATTTGAGTGGTAGATAATTCAATTAATTGTCCCTTTTGTGGTCTAACATCAACATCTAAAGGAAGTTCTTTTAAAATATCCTTTGTCCAAGCACCAGTTGCTAAGATGATATTATCGAATTCTAGGACTTGTCCATCTAATTTAACATTACCATCTTCATTAATTGATACAGCTTGCTTAATTATTGTTAAATTCTTTTTCTTAGCAATCTTAGTCAAATGACTGGCGTATTTATCACCATTCAATCTAGCACCACCTGAAACGAATACACCAGGATATGAATTATCGATAATCGGAACAAATCTCATTACCTCATCTGCAGTTAATTCCTTAATTTCACCAATTGTATCAGTCTCATCACGACGTTCTTCAGCTAATTGATAAAGTTCTTTTAGCTTTTCAGAATCTTCACGCGTAATGATGGTACCGCATTGGTCATAAATGCTTTCAGGCATTTTGGATTGCTTAGATATTTGTCTTAACAATGTTGCCCCGTCACGGGCTAGGTTATACCATTTGTTATTTCTTCTCTTTGATAACCATGGTGAGATGATACCTGCAGCTGCCTTTGTGGCTTGACCGTTACCATCATCAAACATGGTTACTTCAAAATCATTACCAGAATCTAGTTGGCTTAAGAAATAAGCTGCCGTTGATCCGACAATTCCGCCACCAATAATCGCTATTTTCTTGGTCAATATATACACCCTTTATTTTCTAATCTTTTTACCCCAGAATTGGAAATAATCGGTTCTTAAGTAACCGTTGTATAGTTTACGAGTTTTAGTTGGAGCTTGTCCGTAGAACTTATCAAATTCCAAATCTGATGTAAGGAAGTACTTAGACCAACTAGTCATTGGTTTAAATACGCGTCCTAAGCCCTTGTATAGCTTACGAACTTCTTGTTTATCACTTAAACGTTCACCATATGGTGGGTTTGAAACAACCACACCATTAATCTTGTCAGTCTTGAAGTCAAGAACAGACAATTGCTTAAATTGAATATCGTGAAGTAATCCAACTTCTTGAGCATTTACTTTGGCAATATCAATCATATTTCCATCTACATCAGATGCCATGATATCAAGTTCTTTGTCGTAGTCAGCTTTTTCATCAGCTTTGTTTCGAACATCTTCAACGACGTCTTCATCTATCCAATCCCATTTTTCACATGAGAATTCACGGTTAAAACCAGGTGCAATGTTTCTTGCAATCATTGCTGCTTCAATTGGAATAGTTCCAGAACCACACATTGGATCTAAGAAAGGCATATCTGGGTACCAACTAGTTAACATGATTAATGCTGCAGCCATATTTTCCTTGATAGGAGCAGGACCTTTGGCAACACGGTAACCACGTTTGAATAAACTTTCACCAGTTGTATCTAGGGTAACCATTACATGGTCTTTATTAATTCTAGTTTCAAGCTTGTAAAGTTGACCGGTTTCTGGAAGTCTTGTACGACGATGATATGTTTCATTTAACTTATTTACTACCGCCTTTTTAGCGATTGCTTGAACGTCTGGAACACTGTGTAATGCAGAGTTGTGTGAACGTCCATTCATTGGAAATTGAGCATCCATTGGTAACAATTCGTCCCATGGAAGTGCTTTAACGTTTTGGAATAAATCTTCAAAAGTCTTGGCTTCAAATTCACCAACAATAATTTCAACACGATCGGCGGTTCTTAACCAAAGATTGGTATTGATAATATCTTCAATTGTTCCTTCAAATCTAACTCTTCCGTTTTCGACTTGAACTTCATAACCTAAATCACGAAGTTCTCTACCAACTAAAGCTTCAATTCCGGCGGCACAAGTGGCCATTAATTTAAAAGTTTTCATTTAATTCATCCTTTTTATGAATTATTTATTTTCAATAAAAAAAGGGAGGAAGAAAACTTCCACCCTTTTCCTGAATGGTGTACATTCCTGTAAGCCATGTTTTGTGCTTTATATTTAAGTCAGGCCTTTAAATATAAAGTAGTAATCATCTATCTGAGAAATAAATTTCTCCCCCACACTTGGTTCAATTTCCGTGTGTGAAGCTCCCCTACCAAAGTTTGGGTTTCCCGCTCGCGGGGTTTACCGCGTTCCACCAGTATCGTTTCCAATCCTGTATCGTCACTGTGGCACTTTCAGAAGTACTAAAGCATAGCAAAACCTTAGCTCGTTTCTTCGCCATTACTACAAATTGTAGTCCCCCGGCTTATTTTTTCACCGAGCACGAACACTACAAGCATCGCAGCTTGTGCGAGAGTGGACTTTCCTCAGCCAACATAAGTTGACCGCGATTACTCAGAACATACACCAGTTATTAACGATTAATATCTGTCGATGCTACTTGGTCCTTCAGTAGAACCAAATACACGTTGTTCTAGGTTAGATACACGTTTTAAAAGTTCATTTTCAATACGTGTTCTACCTAAAGTATCATGATTTGATGGTGCTGAATTTGAATCATTGAAATAACCAGATGGAGAAACGCTTGGTTCTGGTGTAACAGTACCAGCAGATTGCTTTAATCTTTGTACTTCCATTCTTAGTTGATTGTTTTCGTTTTCTAGACTATTGATTCGGTTATCGAATGCTTGGTAGTCCTTGATAATACCGTCCAAGAAAGTGTCTACTTCATTTGGATCGTACCCTCTCATCTTTTGAGAAAATGTTTTTTCTAAGATGTCCTTAGGGGTAAATTGTATATTGTTCATTATTCACACCTCATATCATAAATAATCACGAACAAGTATTATTGTACCAGAAATTTAAACATTTTCAATTTATTCCTCAAAATTATTTAAATTATTTTGGTACTCATTCGCGGCTTCTTGTAGTTCGTCAAAATCAATTAAATGATAATCATAGTCATGTATTTCTGAAAATCTTTTAATCTGCTCATAATCATATTGTGTTTTGCCAGGATTGTCAACATCATAGATTAGTAGCGCTCTATCCGTGTGGTTGAGCATAAAATCCTGATATGCTCTTAACTGCATTGGTGATTTATATGGATCATTAGAAACACTAGCAGAGAAGTCTACTTTATTAATACTTTGTGATAATTTCATTTGATTTTGTTCGTTCCATTGGTTACCAAACTCCTTGAATGGTAGCATCATAGAAATTTGAAATTCATCTGGATATTCCTCTTTTAACAGATCTGCTACTTCAACTGTCCATTGTTCGACACCCATTTGACCACCGGTTATTATCCAATCGACCCCATCTTCAATTGACTGTTTTAAATTATTTTCGATTACATTTTTGATAACTAGTTCTTTTGGATCCTTATCACTAAACACGCCTAGTTCATAACTTCGATATCCGGTTACCCAAAGTCTTGAGATAGTAACACCCCCTACCTTATTATTAACTTTTCAATACTAATGGTATAATATCATTAATAAACTTACAGTAATAATTTATTATTTTTTGAAAGGTGGTACACATGGCTATCCGTTATCCAAATGGTAAGGCTTATAATACCGGCTTGGATAAAAAGAATTCATCACCCAAGAGTAGATACGTAAAACCAACATTATATGGCGGTCGTGGAATGACTCTTGAAGAAGAATTGAATCGAAGCAATGAGTATTATTTAAGTAAAGATATTGCCGTAATACACAAAAAACCAACCCCTATTCAAATCGTTAAAGTTGATTATCCTAAAAGAAGCGCTGCTACGATTAAGGAAGCATATTTTCGTAAAGCATCTACCACCGATTATAATGGTGTATATAAAGGAAGATACATAGACTTCGATGCCAAGGAAACCAAAAATAAAACATCGTTTCCACTATCTAACTTCCATGAACATCAGGTAGAACATATGAGAAAATGCGTTGATAATGGCGGAATTTGTTTCGCAATTATCAAATTTGTAGTGTTAGATGAAGTTTATTTATTCAAGGCTTCCGACCTCTTTTATTTCTGGGATAAACAAAATAATGGTGGAAAAAAATCCATAAAAAAGGATATAATTGAGGAACTTGGTTATAAAATTAATTATTCATTAAATCCCACGATACCTTATTTGGATGCCGTGGATGAATTAATATAGACCGTAAAGGAGAATAGTAATGTCTCAAAACAATCCTAACTTGGGCAGCCGTGTCCAAAGAAACCAAAAGCAACATAAATCGTCTAAACACGCTACATGGATTAAAAAGGTCATTGTAGGTGGATTAGGCTTTATTTCATTGCTAATCGTACTAGGAAGTATCGTCTTCATGATTTATGCTTCTAGCGCACCTGAAATTAGTTATCAATCACTATCAAGTGATAACTCAACCAAGATTTATGACAATTCTGGCCATGTTATTTCACGATTAGGGGTTCAAGATCGGGACTATATCAAGTCCGACAAGATTCCTAGCCAACTAAAGAATGCGATTGTCTCAATCGAAGATCGTCGTTTCTACAAGCATCATGGTGTTGACCCAATCAGAATTATGGGAGCTTCATTATCAAACATAACTTCTGGTTCTTTAAATCTTCAAGGTGGTTCTACACTAACTCAACAATTAGTTAAGTTGTCTGTGTTCTCTACTGCTGCTTCTGATAGAACTTTCAAGAGAAAGGCTCAAGAAGCATGGTTAGCACTTAAGATCGAACGCACATATTCAAAGCAACAAATTCTAGAATTCTACATTAATAAAGTATACATGGGTAACAATGTATACGGTATGGAAACTGCTTCTGAATACTACTTCGGTAAATCATTAAGCAAACTATCTATAGCACAAACTGCTTTATTAGCTGGTATGCCTCAATCACCAAGTTACTACAATCCTTATGTATATCCTCAATATGCAAAGGAAAGAAGAAACGAAGTATTGAACGCAATGGCATCATATGGTGCTATTACCCAAAAGCAAGCAGCAGATGCTAAAAAGACAAGTATCAAGTCTGGTTTGGTTAAGAATCCTAAGAGCAGTTCATTCGAATCTGTTAAAGAAAAATACATTGATTCATATCTAAAACAAGTTATTCAAGAACTTAAAGCCAAGGGTTACAACACTCAATCTGGTCTAAAGGTTTACACTAACTTAGATTTATCTGCTCAAAAGAAACTTTATGATTTAGCTAACAACGATGCATCCGTTGGATTCCCTAACAACACCATGCAAGTTGGTGCAACATTAGTAAATCCAAAGACTGGTGCTGTTAACGCTATGATTGGAAATAGAAAAACTGATATTCAATTAGGTTTAAATAGAGCCGTACAAACTGATAGATCAAGTGGTTCTACTGCCAAGCCATTAATGGATTACGGTCCAGCAATTGAATATCTAAACTACCCTACTTATCAATTAGTTCACGATACTCCTTACACTTATGCTGGAACAAGCACAACTCTAAAAGATTTTGATGGTAGATATGAAGGTACAATTTCAATGCACAAGGCATTGGTTGAATCTAGAAATATTCCGGCCATCAGAACTCTTGAAAATGTTGGTGTAAGTAAGGCAACTGACTTCTTAAGTTCATTAGGTATGTCATTCAGTGATCCACTATCATTACAAAATGGTATTGGTTTATACATCTCAACTGAACAAGAAGCTGCCGCATACTCAGCATTCGCTAACAATGGTGTATATCACAAACCATACTTAATTAGTAAGGTTGTTACTCCTGATAATGAATCACATGACTTCAGTTCTGAAGGTTCTCAAGTAATGAGTCCTGCTACTGCATTCATGATGACATCAATGCTAAAGGGTGTTATGAACCAATCAAATGGTTCTGGTACTGCCGCTTACATTCCTGGTTTATACCAAGCTGGTAAGACCGGTACTACTCAATACCCTGACAACACTTACAACGGTTACCTACCTGCATATGCAGCAATGGATTCATGGTTCACTGGTTACACTCAAAACTACGCCCTATCTGTTTGGACCGGATATGATCACCCTTATCAAACGGGTAATTATCTAACGGCCGCTCAAACTGATATCGCTCAAAGAATTTACAAGTACGAAATGCAATACATTTCTCAAAACCAAACTAATAGCGATTGGGTAAAACCAAGCAATGTAACTGCTGTTAAGTCTGGTGGGCAAACTGAGTACTACAAAGACGGTTACTCATCTATTCAAGGTGATAAGACAACCGGTTATGCTGGTGGATCGCTTTCATCAGTACTAGATAGTACAAAGAAACAAACCAAGGATACTAAGTCAAACAAATCATCAGATGATGATGACGACAAGGATTCCCAAAAAGATAAAAACGAAGCTAAGAAGAGTTCTGGTTCAAACGGTAACAACAATAATGAGTCAAACAAAAATCAACAAAATAACCAAAACCAGAACAACAATAATGGTAACAACACAAATAATGCCAATAACAATAATCAACAAAATAACAACAATGGCAATAACAACAACCATTAATTTATAGCTACGAAAAAAGCACCTAGAAAAATTCTAGGTGCTTTTTTTATTTGCATTCTTATTTATCAATTTTAAATAAAGGAATATCTGGTTTATTTTGTGTTCCCTTATCGCTAAATTTAGCGCTCTTGTTAAACTTTTGTTCATGGTTGCGACGATTACGTTCAACATCAGCTGGCGTCTTGATATTGGCTTTTTCCCAGTTGACTAAAATTCTATCCATATATTTCAAACTGTATACTTGATTTAAAACAGATTCTCTAAGTGCCAACTTAATCATTTGTGGATCGTATTCATCATCATTAATCCATTGATTGATTGTTTCAATTTCGATTGGTGATAATGGTCGACCAAATTCTGATTCGATGGAATTAAATACCTTTTTACGATCAGATTCTGTAATCTCATTGGAAGCCATGTTGCCTTCAGAAACTTCATTTGTGTTTTCATCTTCTGAAGTTTCTTGATTTAATTCTGATAATTTTTCGTACATTAAAGAGAAATCATATACATCAAAGGCTTGTCCCTTTGCATTTGATAGCGTCTTAATTCTCATTAGTTTTTTCTCTACCAGTTCATGCAAAACTTGGTAAGCCTTTGCATTTGAAAAACCAGTTGCGTTTGTGATTTCGTTGATATCAGGGAAATAATTACCTATATCGATATTTCTTTTAATTTGAAGATAAATCACCAGTTGGTCACTAGTCATTCCTAATTTAGGATAATTCTTTAATAGATAATTAGAAATGGTAGTTTGACCTGATTGAAGTATCGTCTTTGCAAATTTATCCATTAAAACATACCCCTTTATCTATACGTTAGCAATAAATCTAAGTACTTTACCTGACTTGAAGTCAATGACAGCATAGTTTAATTCATTTTTAGAATTAAAGTAACTGACTGCCCAGGCAGGTTTTTCGTTAAAGATTGTTGGAGCAACACTAATCAACTTCGCAATTCTTTGCTTTTGGTTAGCAACACTTTTAGCTTCATTTGCTGAAATTCCGTCTTTAACGTTGACAACGTTAATGCTACCTGTCTTCTTTTCAATTATTACGTATTGTTTTTGGTTGTCTTTATTAGGACCTTCAATAGTGTAATAAGTTCTATTTAAATCAGACATGTAGAAATGATCAACTGATTTAATACCCACTTTCTTTTCTGCCAATGTAGTAGCTTGGTGCTTAGCAGATGAAAGTGGTTGTCTAGCCCATAGGAACAGACCCATGATTATTAAAATTAAAACGATAATGATTCCGATTAGCCATTTAAAGATTCTGAAATAGTTAATCTTCTTTAAAAATGAAACATTCATCTTCTGACTCCCTTACACCTTTTTTAGTTTTTCGATAATCTTTCTTTTATCAAGTAACTGTGGCTTGATATGACTTGGAATTAAGTCAATTAGGTTACTACCATATGGCCCCTCGATGACCTCTTTATCCCTCAGATAAATTAATCCCTTTGAACCAGATAATTCTATCACATCTTTAATCGCATCTTTAATATTTAGGATGCTTAAAGGGATGGACAATCCGTCATTTGGATTACCATGCTCACTGTTAATTAAATCATATTGAGCTTGTAAGTAGATATCATCAAAAGAATCGATAGCCATTGAATCAATGATTAGTGTATTGATTGGTTTATTCTTGTTGCGTAATGATTTTAACAAATTATTATTTCCAACAATTATGTTCTGTGAATCAACAATAATCTTCTTAACAATCTTATCATCGTTTCCGCTGAAATCCTGACTTAAAATTACGTTGTGTTCGTTTACGTCAGATTCATACAAGGACTTAGCAATTTCTTTTACTCGTTGTTTTGAACGTGTAAGAATAAATGAATTGCCCTTATTATACTTCATCACTTTTTCAAGTGGCATCGGGATTTGTAAGGCTTCATCCAGGATCAAATTAACCTGTCCGTTTAAATCATTTTCATCTTCGAACTTAATCATTCGTGTATTTTGACGTTTTAATTCCAATTTGTCGTAGAAGTATTGAGAACGTTTTGACGAATAGATGGCACTATCTAAGAAAATAATCCCCTTAAAGTATTGGTATAGTTCATTTGGCAAAATGTTTTCATTTCTGACTAATCCACCATACAATAATCCATTTTCAACATCCTTATCTTCATTAACGTTAAAAGCGAATACTAGTTGTTTATCTAATTTGTTTAGTTTAAACAAACGGACTAAGTTATTCTCGATAAATGAACAATATTCTTCTAACTTATCGAAGAACGCATATAAGATGGCTTTGTCGTGACCATTAAAATGATTAATTGATCTCTTCATGTCATCAACAATGTCCAAAATGGTTTGTTGGTTTCTAGAGATTGAGTTAAATAATGATTTCTTGTTCAAGACAAATGTCTTAAATCTATCAACATCTGGTTTAACAATGTATCCATCAACAGTTCTATTAAGCTTGCTCTTGGAATAAAAAGCATTAAGGAAGTCATCCTTAATTATTTCGAACTGATCAGTGTTCTTAGCTAATAGGTTTTCAATCTTCTTAGCCATGCCAGCTAACTTTTTAGCATTAGTAAAGATATCAAACACGTTTCTGTTATGAGTTTGATACATCAAGTTAGTAATATGATTACAAATTATCTTGTTTTCACTTAGCTTGAATTGGATTCGGTAGTTATCAAGTGCATTATCACTTAGCCTCCTAGAATCTTTAATCACTAAGTATGGGTCGTTTTGATGTAACTTTTGGACATTTTGTAATAAATAGTCATGAGATACCAAGATAACGTTAGCGCTTTGGTAATCATGAGCTAACTTCTTAATGTAGTATCCTCTATTTTGTTCATCACTAACGACGTTTAAGAAGTAGTTTTGGTTATTATCCTTATCCAGTTTTAATTCGTTAATATCACCGGTTTTTGTGAATGTTAACCAGACCAAAATCTTACACTTTAGAAACTCAGTATTCTTAGAGTTACTAACGACGTTTAGACTATCTGAAAACTTATCCAAATCGATATAATCAGTTACTGGTCGAACAATTAAACATCTAAGACGGTCAGAAGTGATTTTATTGATATTCTTCACTTGGTTGACCAATGCTGATTCAGAGTTAAAATCTTCATCGCCAGCGATAACAATTTTTTGATTCTTCTTAAGTAAATAACTAAGTGGGAATAAATAACTAAAATCATAGTTAAACTCCCTATTTTCCTCAATCAATAAATTATTGCTGTCTGATGCTGAATGATAATTACCATAAATTGAATTCATCAGTTTATTTTCAGTATTATTAAACTGAGTAACTCCCTTAAACATCTTTGACTTCTTACGTTTATTATTGGGGTACTTCATTTCAACAAAGTCACTATCAGTATGATATTTAATTTTTCTAACCTTTAGATTCTTAATATTCATAATCTTAGGGTTATCATCTTTGTGTTTTAAATGATAAGCACTTGTAAACATGATTAAAGTATCCATCGGAAGGGATGGATTAATATCTAAAATCTGTTTAACGGTCTTCTTTGGTAAATTATCCAATTGATGTAACAGGATAATTAAGATTTTAGCAGTTGCTAATGCGTCACTGCTTGATGAATGTGGATGATCATGAACAATATTTAGGCTTTTACTTAAATCTGTAAGTTTGTAACTTGGTTCAGTTGGTAATAGCAATTGACTTAATGTAACAGTATCAATTGCTTTGTTAGTTAGTTCTTTATGATTCACCCTTTTAAATTCAAAATTTAAAAATGGGAAATCAAAATTGACGTTATGCGCAACAAAAATTGTCTTATCCAGTAACTGATAAATCTTATCTGCTACTTCGGCAAATGTTGGTGCATTAACGACTGTTTGGTTTGATATTCCAGTTAATTTTGTAATTTCAGTTGGAATACTAATTTCAGGATTAATAAATGAATTAAATGATCCAATAATCTTGTTGTTTTGTACAAAAGTACAACTAAATTGGATGATTCGATTAGTATAGTTGGACTGACTACTACCAGTAGTCTCAATGTCCACCACTGAAAAAATGGTATTACTCATGATTTCGTTCACCAATCTTTCAAAAAATACTTAACTTAATAATACTACATTTATTAGGTGTTTATCTATTATTTCAGGACACAAATATAAATATTTAAGTTATTTTTATTATGATGATTTTATGATAATATTAACATTAAGAGAAAGTGAGCGATAACATTGACAAATCAAGCAATTGGACATAGTCATGCCAAAATAATACTTATGGGCGAGCACAGTGTTGTATATGGTCAACCGGCCATTGCACTACCCGTTCCAAAAATTGACTTAAACGTTAGAATAATGGAAAAACAAAATGGTATTTACATCAATAGTAAGTACTTCATTGGTAACTTAAATAATGTCCCAAATGACCTATTAGGAATTAAAAACTTAATTGATAGCACCCTTGCTAAACTGCACAAAGAGGATGCCTCTTTTGAGATGATTATTGATAGTTCAATTCCATCTGAACGTGGAATGGGCTCTTCAGCTGCAACATCAGTTGCCATCGTCAAAGCATTATTTCACTACTTTAATGTTAGTTTTGATAAAGATTTATTGCTTGATTTAAGTAATGTTGAAGAAACAATCACACACGGTAACCCTTCTGGTTTGGATACAGCAACCGCTGGATCAGATAATCCAGTATGGTTTATCCGAAATGAAACGTTAAACGAAATTAACTTCAACTTAAATGCTGTACTAGTAATTGCCGATTCTGGTATCAAAGGAAGAACCGACATCGCAATTAACTATGTTAAACAACAACTAAATAACAATAAAGAAGACACCATGAAATCAATTAAACATATTGGTGAACTGGTCACTCGTGCTAAGTTCGATATCGAAAACGATAATCCAATTGAACTTGGTAAATTAATGACTGAAAATCAAAAAGAATTAAAAAAATTAAAAGTAAGTAACGATAAGATTGATGAACTAGTTGAAATCGCTAATCGAAATGGTTCATTAGGTACCAAGCTAACGGGTAGCGGACTTGGGGGATGTATCATTGCTTTAGCAAGAAACATTCATGAAGCCCAAAGCATTGAAAATGCGCTACTAAAAGCCGGTGCCTTAGATACCTGGATTCAACCTTTTAACTAAAACTCGGAGGAAATTATACAAAATGTTAGGTGAAAAAATTACCGCGAGAGCACACACAAATATTGCCTTGGTTAAATATTGGGGAAAAGAAAATGAAGAGTTAATTATCCCTGCTAATAGTAGCCTATCGCTAACACTTGATGAATTTTATACTGACACAAGTGTTCAATTTGATGAGTCTCTTAGTTCCGATGAGGTTACCTTAAACGATAAGGTTGTTGATGATAAAAAAATCACCAAATTTATGGATATCATTCGTCAAAAAGCAAACATCCATACATTTGCGCGCATTGAATCAACCAATCATGTCCCTACTTCAGCCGGACTGGCATCTTCTGCTTCTGCATATGCTGCTTTAGCTGCAGCTGGTAGTAAGGCTTACGGAATTAATCTAAGTAAAAAAGACCTATCTCGTTTGGCAAGACGTGGTTCTGGTTCCGCAACACGTTCAATATTCGGTGGTTTCGCTGCTTGGAATAAAGGAACTGATGATGAATCCTCATATGGTTACAGCATTGAAGACCCGGTAAAAATGGACGTTAATATGATTGCAATCATTCTTGATAATCAACCTAAGAAAATTAGTAGTAGAAAAGGAATGAAGATTTCTATTGAAACTTCACCCTACTATCAAAGCTGGATTCAACAAACGACAGGTGATTTTCAAACAATTGAAGCTGCAATAAAGGAAAATGACTTTACCACTTTAGGTAAAACAGCAGAATTAAATGCGATGAGAATGCACTCACTAACATTAAGTTCTGATCCTTCATACTTATACATAAATGCCGATAGTCTTGAAGTAATTAACATGGTTAAGGAACTAAGAGGAAATGGCATTGAATGCTATTACACAATGGATGCAGGTCCAAATGTCAAAATCATTTGTCAAAGTGATAAAATCAGTGCAATTACTGATAAGTTGTCAGATAAATTTTCTAATGACCAAATCAAAGTATCTGGACCAGGTGAAGGAATAAAGTATCTATAAATTGAAAGGACTAATTTAAAATGATTTCTGTAAAAGCACCCGGAAAACTATATATTGCCGGTGAATATGCTGTGGTTGAAAACGGCTATCCAGCTATCATTGTTGCAATTGATCAATATATTACAGCTAATATTAGTGAATCCGAAAATAATGTTGGTGTTATTCATTCAAAACAGTATGAAAATGAAAAAATTGAATGGGTTTTCGATAATAATCAAATTAAACCTCTAAACGATAATAGTTCTTTCAACTACGTAATTTCAGCAATGAAAACATTCGAGAAATATGTCGAAGAATTAAACATAAAACATAAATTATATAACATTGATATTGATAGTAATTTAAACAGTGAAGACGGTAAAAAATATGGATTAGGTTCCTCAGCCGCTGTCACAGTCGCAACAATCAAAGCTTTAAACGAACTATATGGTTTAAACTTAAGCAAACTACAAATATTCAAGCTAGCTGCCATTGCTCATTTAAGCATTCAAGGTAACGGTTCATTGGGCGACGTTGCTGCTAGTAGCTTTGGTGGTTGGATTGCTTATAGTTCATTTGATAAAGATTGGTTAGCAAATCAAATCAATCTAAAAGACGTGATGGAACAAAGTTGGCCTCATCTAATGATTGAACCACTTACCCCACCTTCTGACCTCGAATTACTTATTGGCTGGACAGGAACTCCTGCTTCAACTTCCAATTTACTTAAGAGCGTTGAATCATCATCAAACGTTGATAGATACAAGCAATTCTTAGTTAAGAGTAAGCGCTGTATCAATAAGATGATCAATGGTTTTAAAAATAAAGATATCGCTGTTATTAAAAATCAAATTAAAGAGAACAGAAATATCATCGTCGAATTGGCCAGTTTCACTGGCATCGACATCGAAACAAGCAAACTAAAACAACTATGTGAAATCGCTGAAGAATATAACGGTTCGGGAAAATCATCTGGTGCCGGAGGTGGAGATTGTGGAATTGCCATTGTTGAAAAACAATCCCCTATTAAAGACATAGAATCAAAATGGACAGAAAATGGCATTATTCCACTTCACCTAAATATCTACTCAGAACAGGAGGCATAATCAATGGTCAGTATCCAATCTCATCGAAAAGATGAACACGTTTCATTAGCTATTAAGTTCTACAACAAAACCAGTCATGCTGGTTTTGATCAACTAAGATTTGTCCATCAAGGGATTCCAGAAATCAGTTTGGATGATATCGATACATCAACAACAATTGAAAATATCAAAATGGACTTTCCAATCTATATCGAAGCCATGACCGGTGGAAGCGAATATACAAAGAAGTTAAATCAAAAGCTAGCTAGAATCGCAAAGAGTACTGGGATTGCTATGGCAACTGGTTCTCAAAGTGTCGCTTTAAAAGACGATTCTGTTGCTTCTTCTTTCGAGATTGTTAGAGAAACCAATCCAAATGGAATTGTATTTTCCAATCTAAGCGCTTCAGCTGATGTTTCAAGAGCTAAGGCAGCGGTAAAAATGATGAATTCTGATGCAATCGAAATTCATATTAATACTCCGCAAGAAATGATTATGCCTGAAGGTGATCGTGAATTTAACTGGATTAAAAATATTAAATCCATTCAGGAAGAACTCGCCTGCCCAGTCATCGTTAAAGAAGTTGGTTTTGGTATGTCTAAAGAAACCATTCAACAATTAGTTGATGCTGGTGTTAAAAATATTAATATCAGCGGTAAAGGTGGTACTAGTTTCAGTAAGATTGAAAACTACCGTCGAAAGAAACAAGAAATGGATTACCTAGAAGATTGGGGACAAACAACTGTTGAATCGCTTCTAGAAGCTCAACCATTTAAAGATAAAACCAATATCATTGCTTCCGGCGGTATCAGAACACCACTTGATGCCGTTAAAGCAATCGCACTTGGCGCTAATTCCGTTGGAATTGCAGCCCCCATTCTATATTCACTGATCAAGAACGGTGAAGAAGAAACCATCGAATTCATTAATGACTTCATTTATGGAATGAAATCAATAATGACTGTGCTGGGTACCAAAAACTTATCAGAGTTACAAAGTAAAAAATTAATATTAAGTTCGGATCTTTTATCTTATGTTTCCCAACGAGGACTTCCCTACTAATTTAAGCAAGCGGTTTTTGCTTGCTTTTTTCTTTTATCCTTATAAGTTAAAGTAACTTTATACTTTTAACCAAAGTAAATTAATTTAACTAATTTTACCAATAAAAAAAGACCTCTACACTTAAGTAGAAACCTTATTTTTTATGATTTAGTCATCATCGTCATCGTTTTTATCGTAATCTTTAAGTTTATCTGGTGCCTTAAGTGTTTGTAGCTTAAGTGAACCATCTACCTTCTTCATGTTAGAAGTAAACTTGAAGATTTGAATATGATCGTGGTCGTCACCGTCATCGTCTGGAACGTCGAATGTATATTTCAAAGTACCAGAAACAACTGAGTGGTCCCCTGCAGGAACAACAGAATCCACTGATGAATCAATGCTTACGCTATCATATTTGTTATCGTTAACTTGATCAGCTTGTTGTTTTGCCCAAGTAATGAAACCTTGTGCATCACTGTTATTTGAACCATCAACGAAGTAATCACTTGGATCAAAATCATTGTTGTCATTAACAGCAGAACTAAGATCATTTGAGAAATCACTAATTAGATTTGATGCATCGTCTTTATCAACTGCCCCTGGGTAGTTTAGACTTACTTCTTGTCCATCGTCACTTTCACTCAAATGATACTTATCTGAGGTAACTGACTTACCATCTGAATGCATTACACCATAGATGTAAATTGCAGATGAGAATGGCATATCTGAGACCTTGTAGTCTCCATCGCCATTACTTGTACCAACTTTCTTATCGTTGATGTAAATATCAGCATTTGGACCAGCTTTAACAGTGAACTTAATAGTCTTTAATGGCATGTAGATGTTGTCATTGTTATCAAGATAAGTAGTTTGTGCGTTAGTAACTTTTTTTCCTGATAAAGTCTTTGAAACAGTAATGTCATAGTCACCTGGTAGGATGCGACCTAAACTAAATTCTGAATCTGAGTCAGATGTTTGACCAATCTTATTATTGTTTAAAGTAACATCTGCGGACTTTTCACTAGTTGTAATTGTTGGAACAACTGGTTTTACCTTAACTTGGTAGTTAGGGAATAATAACCATTTACGGCCGTCTTGAACATATTCAAAGTTACCATCTTTTGAAGTACCTGAATCACTTAGTTGGCCCTTTAATGATTGTAATTCGTCATTATTCTTGTTCATGTGCTTAGATAATGGTGCCATTGTACTGTCATTTAAAGTAACGCGACTATCGGTTGATTCAAAGTATGAATCGGTATTCTTGTCACTAGTTAATGAAGTTATTGCACGATCTAATACCGCACTCTTTGAGTAGTAGTGGTTTCCGAAAAGGTATCCGATAAAACCGAATACAACAACAACGGCAACCACGATTCCGATAATTAGGTTTCTAGTTTGATGTTTTTTACTCTTCTTAAAACCATTTCTTGTTGCCCTAACGTTTCCATTGTTTGATGGTTCTTGAGAAACGTTATTACCGTTATTAATTTGTGGTTGTTGGACAGCATTATTGTTATTGCTTTGAGGTTGTTGGTAATCGTTAACTGTATTATCAACATTTGATTGACTAGATTGATTTGTTTGATCAGTTACTTCGTTGTCTAATTGTGCACCACAGTTGTGACAAAATTGTTCGTCGGCATCAACCTTGGCACCACAATTTTGACAGAATCTTGATTCCCCCATAATTTATAACCCCCTAATCGAAATTAAGCTGTTAGTGACTTAATGAAAACAATAAAGAATACAATAATTAATGATAAGTGAGCTAATAATAGAACATATAACTTATCAAACTTGTTTGAGTTTTGACCATCGATAATTGCGTAAGTAAAGCCAATTAGGTCGTTAATTACGACAAATAGGAAGATAAACATGTTTAATGGTAATGCGATAAGTCCACCAATTAGTAGAAATAAAAACATGATAGCTGATAACATAACTGAAATGTTAGTGTATGCAGCTAATTTATTAATGAATTCGAAGAAATCAGTTTTTTCACCTGTACCAGCAACTGCGAAAGCTCTAAAACCGTATGCTAATGCAACGAAAGCAACAATCATTAATACTGAGAATAATTCAACTTTACCTGCACCATCACTTACTAGGTTTTGGAATATGCTAGCGAGTGATGAAGCTGTATCGCCACCAAGACCACTTGAAGCTAGGTCAATTGCGCCATTAATCTTTGAAGTGATTAACATAATAGATAAAATAGCAAATACTGCGCTGGCAACAAATGAAGTTAATCCAAAGTATTTGTTTGAAGCCTTTCCACTTAGTGAAGGATGTTTAACACTACTCCAGAACCACTTGAAGAAATCCTTAGCATAGTTCTTAGCTTGTTCTGCACTTTGGTTAGGAATAATGTTTTGGTTTTGAACACCGTTAGTGTTAGCACCGTTTGGTTGTACATTTTGTACGATTTGGGCTCCACACTTAGGACAGAACTTTGCTCCTTCCTTTAATTCGTTACCACATTTTGGGCAAAATTTTGCACTCATATAAAATACCTCCAGAAATATGTAATAAAAAAATATTATACCAATATTAATCATAACACATTTTTATTTAATTATCTTATCATTCAATAAACTTTTATTTGAACAAACGTATAAAAAAAGAGTTGCTATTTATAATGCAACTCTTTTTATTTATTAATCTACGTTAAATCTTAGTCCTTTTGGGAAGAAGTTTTTAATCGTACCATTTACAGCCTTACCAAAACCAACAGGCTGGTTCTTACAGATTAGTTGGTACCATCCCTTCTTAACATCCTTCTCACAGTTGATAACATCCCCATGGACATATTGTTTCCAGTCGTCTTCAGATATTTCTAAACGATTAACGACTTCATCACTATGCAAAGCTAATGCCAATGCATAACTTGGTTCAAAACGTTTCTTCTTAATTGTTCCTAGATGTAGTCCTGGACGCATCACCTTTAATCCCTTCAAATCAGGAAGTGTATTATCAAAGGTGTATAATTGGTCTCCGAATAAAATTAAGTGTTTTGGATCAAAGTTATTTAGGTTTGCTTCCTTAAACTCGTTCCATAGTTTCTTATCATCAATTGATAGGTTACTTTGAAGGCGATGCTTAATCTTCTTAGTATTACCTTCATCGTTACTAGATAGTTTAGAAACAAAGTGACCTTCACCCTTAAAGTGATTAGGGAATAGTCTAACGGTATTGGATAATTCTTCATTACCGTCTGCCCATTGTGGTTTACCACTTAACATTCCTTCGTATTTCTTAATTGGATCGATGGAGAAGTCATAAGTGTCTTTCATCCATTCAACAATTTGTTCATCCTCTTCTGGAGCAAATGTACATGTTGAGTAGATAATCTTACCACCTGGTTTTAACATCTTAACTGCTTGTTCGATGATTTCTTTTTGACGAGTAGCACATTGACTTGGATAGTCTGCGTTCCAATATTGGATAGCATCGTTATTCTTTCTAAACATCCCTTCACCAGAGCATGGAGCATCAATTAGAATCTTATCGAAGAAACGTGGGAAGTGCTTGGCTAAGTTATTTGGATTTTCATTTAAAATTAGTGCGTTTCTGATTCCAAATCTTTCTACGTTTTCTACTAGGACCTTAGCACGCTTATGATCGATTTCATTGGTTACTAGTAGTCCTTGGTTATCCATGTAACTAGCAACATGGGTTGTCTTCCCACCGGGAGCAGCACATAAGTCTAATACGTAATCTCCTGGTTTAATATCTGCTACTTCTCCTACATACATCGCACTAGGTTCTTGTGAGTAAATCGCACCGCTTTGATGTTCAACACTCTTACCGTTCACATCACCATAGTATCCATATTGACAGTATTCAATTGATTCATTATCTGGTTCTGCTGGCATGTGTTCCTTTAATGGATTAATTCTAAATCCAGGGTTGGTATCCTTATCTAAACTGGCAAAGAATGACTCTGCATCATCCCCCAGTAATTTTTGATATTTCGTTTTAAAATCGTTTGGTAATTGCACGAGATTACTCCTTTTGCATTGACTTACATTTTTTAATTAGTTAACATATTACTATTATATTTTTTTAAAAGAGGTGAAACAACTACATGGATAAGAAACTTATCGCAATTGACCTTGATGGAACTACACTAAATAGTGAGTCAAAGGTTTCACAAAAAACTATTAATACTTTAAATAAAGTAATTGATTTAGGTCACGTTGTCAATATTGTATCAGGTCGTCCACCACGTTTGATTACAGACATCTATAACCAAATTGGTTTAGACAATCCTTTAATTAGTTTTAACGGTAGTCTAGGATACAATCCACTAACAGATTGGAATAAGGCCTACGAATACAATATTGATCGAGATATCGTCTTTGATGTCTTAAAACAAGATAAAGACCTAGGGATTAACTTAATGGCCGTTGAAGGTAAAGAACTATTCTTGGCTAATCGTGAAGCCAACGATGAAGTTGGTTTCTTCCCAACTAGTCTTGAACCTTCTGAATTCATTACTAAAGAGAACTTAAACGAAAACCCAATTTGTCTAACCCTACAAATCCAACACAATAAGATGGATAAATTCATTAACTATGTAGATCGTAACTATGGTGATACCCTACAAATTTCACCATGGGGAGGTCCTGATTCAATCGTTGAATTAGCATCTAAGAACGTTAGTAAGGAAACTGGTCTAGAAGTACTATCTGACTACTACAATATTGACCAATCTAACATCATTGCGTTTGGTGATGAATTTAACGATGAAACCATGTTGAAGTACGCTGGCTTAGGTGTTGCTATGAAGAATGGTCAACCTAAGATTAAACAACTAGCCGACGACGTTACCAAATACGATAACGATAATGACGGTTTAGCTCGTTACCTAGACGAATACTTTGAACTATAAAAAGACTTGAGATTAACTCAAGTCTTTTTTCTTTTGCTTATTTATTTGGATGAAACATTTGCGTACTCTTAACCGCTAATTGCCAACCTTCATAGTAGTGATTACGTTTATCTTCATCCATCTTAGGATAAAACTCGTCTTGTTTTGGTTTAATTTGCTTAATCTCATCAATATCTCGCCAAAAGCCAACTGCTAATCCTGCTAGATATGCAGCACCTAATGCAGTGGTTTCTGATATGGACGATCTTTCAATTGGTGTATTTAAGATGTCTGATTGAAATTGCATCAAATAATCATTTTGTGCAGCCCCACCATCAACCTTTAGATGTTTCAAATCCAATTGAGTATCATCCACCATGGTGTTAACCACATCCTTGGTTTGATATGCTAGTGAGTCCAAAGTAGCCTTAACAAAGTCTTCCTTAGAAGTAGCTCTAGTTAACCCAAAGATTGCACCTCGACTGTCTTGGTCCCAATATGGGGCTCCTAGACCAGTAAATGCCGGAACAACGTAAACATCATGATTGTTGGCAGAATTAAATGCTAATTCCTGGGTTTCCTTAGCATCATTAATCATTCTAAGACCATCTCTTAACCATTGAATAGCGGAACCAGCGACAAAGACACTTCCTTCAAGCGCATAGTTAACCTTGCCATCAATTCCATAAGCAATGGTTGTTAGTAATCCACGATCAGACAATACCGGTTTATTACCCGTATTCATAACAATGAATGAACCAGTTCCGTAGGTATTCTTAATACTTCCGGCTTCTAGACCTAATTGACCAAATAATGCTGCTTGTTGGTCACCTGCAATCCCAGAAACGGGAATTTGCACACCATAAAAAGCATAACCAGCAGTGTAACCATAAATTTCAGATGATGATCTAACACTTGGCAATATTTGTTTTGGAATATCCAACGCTGATAGGATTTCGTCATCCCAACTTAGCGTGTGAATGTTATACAACATTGTTCTACTTGCGTTGGAATAATCAGTCGCATGAACATGACCACCTGTTAGTTTCCATAGAATCCAGGTATCAATGGTTCCAAATAAGACGTCACCATTTTCTGCCTTTTCTCTAATACCATCGACGTTATCTAACAACCACTTAATCTTAGTGGCTGAAAAGTATGAGTCGATAACCAAACCGGTCTTTTCATGGATCATATCGGTATAACCAGCAGCTTTTAAATCATTAGCAATGTCACTGGTTTGTTTTGATTGCCATACAATTGCATTATGAACTGGTTCACCGGTAATTCTATCCCACATGACTGTGGTTTCTCTTTGGTTGGTAATCCCAATTCCACGAACCTTATAAGGCGGTATCTTGGAGTGAATTAATGCTTCTGAGATAACGGTCTGCACAGCGTCCCATATTTCATTAGCATCGTGTTCAACCCATCCTGATTGAGGGAAAAACTGCGTAATTTCTTTTTGTGACTTACTTACCACTTCGCCACTATGATTAAAAATCATGGCGCGAACACTGGTAGTTCCCTCATCAATTGACATTATATACTGTTCGTTTTGCATGTTATTTCCTCAGTTATTATTTTTCGTCGCTCTTTAGTTTACCTGCAACACTGTAGTTACTCTTCTTCATTTCGTTTAAAACGATGTGAACGTGTTCAGCTGGTGCGCCAGTGTTCTTTACGATTGCGCTGGTAACGTCAGCAACTAGTCCCTTCAATTGTTCTTCGTTTCTTCCTTCGATTAAATCAATATGTACTAATGGCATAATCATTCTCCTAACCTATAATTTTATTCTGATTATACTTTAGATACTTATATATTTCAATTTTTTAAAAGTTTAATGTACAATTATAGAAATAAAACTAACGAGGGAGTGTTTAACATGCCAAAGTTTCCAGAATACGATGCATGTACTAGTATCTTAGTCGGTAAGAAAGCATCTGTTGATGGTTCTACCATGATTGGTCGTAATGAAGATTGCAAAGCAACCTGGCCAAAACATTTTGTTGTTCATCCTCATAAGGAGTATAAGGAAAAACCAGTGTTTAAAGCGCAAGAAAACGCCTTTACAATGGAATTACCTACTGTTAGGGGTAAATACACCGCTACTCCAGAATGGACTAATAAAGAGGGATTATTTGAAGAAGAAGGTATTAATGAATACGGTGTCGCTATGAGTGCTACCGAAAGTGCCTATTCAAATAGTTATGTATTAGGATTTGATCCACTAGTTGAAGACGGTATTAGCGAAGCTTCTGTTGTCACTGTTGTTCTACCATATGTGAAAACAGCTCGTGAGGGTGTTAAACGCCTAGGTGACATCGTCTCCAAATACGGTTCCAGCGAAAGTAACGGAATCTTATTCTCAGATCAAGACGAAGTTTGGTACTTTGAAATTGGTTCCGGTCATCAATGGGTTGCGATGAGAATACCAGATGATTGCTACGCTGTTGTATCAAATCGCCTAGCCATTCAAAACATTGACTTCGATGACCCAGACAACTTTATGTGGTCTGACGACATCATTGATTTCGTTAGAAAAAACCACTTAAACAACTCTAATAACGGTAGTTTTAATTTTAGAGAAATCTTTGGAACTAGAAACGAATCTGACCTATACTACAACAATCCACGTGTTTGGTATGGTCAACGCATGTTTAATCCAGAAGTTAAACAAGATCCAGAATCGTATGACCTACCATTTGTCAGAAAGCCAAGCCGCCTAATTTCTGTGCAAGATGCCAAAGATTTTCTAGCATCACACTACCAAGGCACTCAATTCGATCCAGTTGGTAAAGGTAGTCACGAAGATAAGACAAGATACCGTCCAATTAGTTTGGCAAAGGCCCAAGAATCACACGTCTTACAAATTCGTCCTAACCTTCCAATCGAAGTTGGTGGTATTCACTGGTTATCAATGGGTGTTGCCGCACAAAGCGTCTTTGTTCCATTCTTTGCCGGCATCAAAGATACCCCACTTGAATACAAGATTGGTAAGTTAACCTACGAACCAAAATCTGCTTATTGGATTTTCAAACTGGCTGGAGTCTTATTAGACCCACACTACAATACATTCGTTGATGTTGTCGGTGATGTTCAAGAAAAACTTAATATCTACTTCCAACAAAAAATTAATGAAGCTGATATTAAGGCCAATGATTTAGCACCTCAAGAAGTTTCTGATTTTGTCACAAAAATCAGTAATGAATGTGCTGAATATGCAATGGACAGTTACAGACATCTATCATACGAATTAATCTCAAAATCAACCGACTTTTCAAAGTTAAACTATAATACAGACGAAAACCTATAAATAAAAGGATGGCAATTAAGCCATCCTTTTTTGTACAAAAAAAAGAGCAACGCATAAGCGTTACCCTTCATTTTAGATATAAATTTTATCTTAACGACGACGTGCTTCTTTAATACGAGCAGCCTTACCATGACGTTCGCGTAAGTAGTATAGCTTAGCACGACGTACGGCACCACGACGAGTTACTTCTAACTTAGCAACACGTGGTGAGTGTAGTGGGAAGATACGTTCAACACCTACACCTGAAGTGATCTTACGAACAGTGTAAGTAGCTTGGATTCCTGTACCGTGGCGTTTGATAACAACACCTTCGAATACTTGGATACGTTCGTTGCTACCTTCAACAACCTTAACAGATACCTTAACAGTATCTCCGGCTCTAAATTCTGGAACATCACTCTTTAGTTGTTCCGCGTTAATCTTTGAGATTAATTCGTTTTGACGCATAATATAACATCCTCCAACTAGCATTCTTGTCTTTACTTGTTGCAACAGCGGAATACCGTTTTTATTTAACTATAAAAATAGTCAACTAGAATACTAACATAACCACAATTACTTGTAAAGATTATTTTATTCTTCTTCTATTTTTACTTCCGCTAACAATTTCTTTTGTAAATCAGTTAATTGACTGTAATCGATTAAGTCTGGGCGTCTAAGATAAGTCTTTCTTAGCGCCTCTTTTTCTCGCCATTCTTCAATCTTTTGGTGGTTCCCACTAGTCAATACATCGGGTACTGTCATGCTCCTGAAATCTGCAGGTCTAGTGTATTGAGGATATTCTAGTAATCCACTTGAGAATGAATCACCTGGTGCAGATTCATCGTTACCCAAAACATCAGATAATAATCGAGCAGTTGCATCAATCATTACCATTGCTGGTAGTTCTCCACCAGTTAAGACAAAGTCACCCAATGAGTATTCATCGGTAACTAGGGTCTTAATTCTTTCGTCATATCCTTCATAGTGACCACAAATGAATGTTAAATGGTCTTCCTTAGATAGCTTTTCGGCCTCTTTTTGATCGAACTTCTTTCCTGCCGGATCAAGCAGAATCACACGACCCTTAGAAATGCCTTCCTTATCAGCTTCTTCTTGGGTATGTGCCAAAGCATCAAAAATTGGTTGAGCTTGTAGTAACATTCCAGCACCACCACCAAATGGGTAGTCATCAACGTTACCGTGCTTGTTGGTCGAGTAGTCTCTAAAGTTAGTAATATTAATATCTAATAATCCTTTATCCTTTGCTTTTCCAAGGATTGAATCACCCAAAGGGCCATCAAACATATCTGGAAACAAGCTTAAGATATCAATCTTCATCGTCGAGCCCCCTAGGAACATCCACAGTAATTACTTCATCGTCTAAATTAACATCTAAGATAACTGAATCAATCTTAGGTAATAATAAATCGGACTTGTTATCACGTGAGACAACCCAAACATCATTGGCACCTGGTGAAAGAATTTCCTTAACGGAACCAATCTTTTGTCCATCAGTATCTAAAACATCTAAACCAATGATTTGGTGATAGTAGTATTCGCCAGGTTGTAAGTCATCACTATCAAGTTGATCTTCAGCAATCTTTAATTCTGAAGGTTTTAAGTATTCAACATCATTGATAGTTGGCTTGTCTTTAAAGTGTAGCAAGATGAAGTTCTTATGAGTTCTAACACCATCGATCACTAACTTTTCGCTCTTAGTATCATTTAAAAACGCATAGACTTCATTACCAACTTTAAAACGTTTTTCAGGGAAATCGGTAATAGACATTACACGAACTTCACCACGAAGTCCCTGAGTATTTACAATCTTTCCAATATTATAAAAGTTCATTATTCATTTCCCCTTTTATGTTAAAAAACTCTTAAACAAAACACCAAGGTTTCATTTAAGAGTTTTTATTCTTACTATCATCAATAATCAGTCTTACGCGCTTATCACCAGAAACACGAGCACTGTAAACAATCGTACGAATTGTTTGCGCTACATGGCCCTTTTTACCAATAATTATACCAACATCGGCAGGATTGGTAACAAGATGATATTCATAGAAACGATCCGATTCACTATGATCGATAGCAACATCCTCTGGGTATTCCACCAGTGGTTTTACGATTTTTTTAATCAGCTCATCAAAATTAGTCATAACTCGATATCACTTATTTCTTAGAGTATTTAGCTTCATGATATTTCTTCATGATACCAGCATCAGATAGTAAGTTACGTACAGTATCTGAAGGTTGTGCACCCTTGTTTAACCATTCGAAGATATCTTCTTCTTCTAGTTTAACAGTACTTGGTTGAGTTAATGGGTTGTAAGTACCAACAGTTTGGATGAAACGACCATCACGAGGGCTACGTGAATCAGCAACTACAACACGGTAGAAAGGACGCTTCTTTGAACCCATTCTCTTCAAACGAATTTTAACAGACATTAATAAACACCTCCTGTATTTCTTTTAACGATATTAAATATAACAGTTATTTAGATGCTTGTAAAGGTTTTTTTCTTTACACCATGATTTTTTATTGAAAATCAGCTAAAAGAGCACTTTTTGCCAGCTGATCCATGTATTTTTCGTTATAAATAACAAAATTATGGACACTTTGATAGTCGTTAAAATCAACTTTAACATTCTCAAATATCTGATTTCTAACTAATTCCTTGGCTAAATTAACATCATTAACTGACATCTTTGCCACAAACGGTGAGTCTTCATAAATTTCATCCCAAGAATTAGATAGTAATGCCTTTGCTCTTTTAATATTCACGTTATTATTAATCGCCATTTTTAATATATCCGGTTTTAACATTTTATCACATCCTAATTTGGTCTAAGTATAAGACGTTTTCCTTTTGGTTACGTACTGATAAATCGTCTTGATAGTCCAATAGTACCCAGGTGATATTCAAGTTTGATTGGTTCAAATATTCTTCACCCTTACCATCGGTGAAAACGATGCATCCCTGCTTAATCAATTTATGCTCGTTAACATAGTCAACGATACTTTGATACTTGGTACCACCTTGTAATAATCGCTGATCGGATAAAAGACCATCGCTAATCGAATAAACCTTAGCATCAAACGTATAGCAATTAACCTCGATATTTGGCATCGATTGAATTGCCTTAACAACACTAACCATGTTGGCATATTGATCATCACTGATTGAACCCGAACTATCGATAAAAACGTTCAAATGTTCACTCTGATGTCTGATTCTTCCAGCAATATCCATACGATATGGCTGTCTACGATTAAACCGATTATAGGTTTTATTTGGTCGATTACTCCTATTTCCAGTAATTCTTCTTACAATTTTCTGTAAATTGATTCTAGGCATCACAATAGACTTAACCTGCTTAGCAACTGCCATTGAAAGTTCACCGCGATACTGGCTATAGGCATCCCTTAATAGCCTATCAATTGTTTCTTTTCTTTGGTCATAGTCTTGATTACTGATATTGCTCTCATCATCAAAGTATCGGTGATCATCGACAATTCGTAGGTTATCATTATCTAATTTACCAACACCATCTTGTTTATCTTGACTAAATAAATCATAAAGCTGTTTAGCGTATTGACTCGAATCCAAATTAGGTTTCATATCAAGATTGTATTGGTAGTTAATATTATCTAGCGTCCATCCCTTAGAATAAACATCTGAGACGTATTGGTTAACGGCCACATCGGAAGCCACGTCATTCAATAGACTGTAATTGACGTATCTGAGGGGATGCAACCACACGATATGCATGGCTAGATGTTCTAGGATTGCAATCAAATCATTCGCATCTGCCACATCATCTTTTAAATGACTAGGATTATATGCCAGTTCCAATTGGTTATCATTCCATTTCAATGCTAAAAATGAATCAATCGTATCATCTGCATCCCTGTTTAAATGGAGCAAAATTTCACCATAGAAGCTCTGATTACGAATTAAGGATAAAATCCCTTTAGCAATGATTCCATCTGCCTCATTTGGACTATTTTGCTGTGAATTCGTATTAATTAGGTCGTAAATATCACTATTGAGTGTCATATTAATCACCTGTATGCATTAAAACTGATTTCGGTTAACTTATCATATAACTGTTTAGCAGCTAAACTTTTTTCTGTCATGTTGTAGATATCATCGATTAACCCACTGTCGTTAATCAATGTTCTTACAATCGCGTATTGACCATCTGAACTTAATAAGTCGATAAACGTTGCTAAACGGTGGCAAGTGTCATCACTTAATGTTGATAATAACTTTACGTACTCACTGACTAGTGATTGCTTAGTAACCTCATCGCTAGAGTCTAGTTTATCAATGACATCTTGTAAGTCACCATTTAAATCAATCTTGTCATTGATAGATTGATGCATGAATTTAATAAAAGCTTCTGCAATGGATGGACCGACATTTCCTGAGATGACCTCGCTTAAAATGTCTTCATCATAATCGTCATTATATTGATTAATGATATTTGAAACACGGTGCCAGGATCTAGGCGTTGGTTTAATCTCATCGTTACCATGGTCTAAAAACTCTGGATTGTCGCTAATAAAATTAATAACTTGTTGGTTGACCTGGTTATCTTTTGCCCATTTTAACCAATCGTTTGCATCTGTTTGCATGTTCACGCGGACAGTTCTATCGGTAATAGCATCATCACTATCATAGACATCATAATTATCATTCATATCATCAGGGTTTTCAGCAATGATGATGTGGACTTGTTTTGGTAATACCACCGAGTTAATGCGGCGTTGTAGAACCAAATTCATTAACTCACTTTGCACATCAGAGGTCCCACGATTAAATTCATCTAAAAACCAATAGATTGGTGTATCAGGATTGGCTTCAGCATATTTGATAATTTCAATAATGGTGTGAGAGTAACCAAATTTAACGTCGGCCAGGGTTCCATACTTGTCAGTCTCAATAAATGACTTATCGGTAAGTGGTGGTACTGGGATGGCTAAATCACCTTTTTCAGATAAACTCACGACTGTAGTAAATAACTTGGCATGATTTTGCTCAGCTAATTGATTTACTAGTGCCGACTTCCCAATTCCGGCAAGGCCAACGATATTAGCTACCACGCCACTTTTTTCAATCAAATCTACCGCTTGCATTGTTTTAGTAAAACCTAATGCCATAAACATCCCTCCTAAAAAAGACACAACTACCCAGGGTAATTATGCCTTTTCCATTATTTACGCTTCTTGTTACGTTTGCGCTTGTTTTTATTCATTTTCTTGCTAATTTTTCTGCTCATGCGTTTCATTGCCATTTGTGAGATCTTGCCACCTAGGCCGCCACCCATTCCTGGCATTGAAGGCATTCCATCCATGCCCATGTTACCCATCATTTGTTCCATACCAGACATGTTACCCTTAGACATCTTATTCATCATGTCCTTCATTTGATTAAATTGCTTAATCATACGGTTAACTTCTTGAATTGGACGTCCACATCCACGAGAGATACGACGTCTTCTTGACGGATTTAATAAATCAGGGTTATTACGTTCTTCATAGGTCATTGAATAGATAATTGCCTTGATGTGTTCTAAATCCTTAGGATCCATGTTCACGTTCTTCAAGGCAGGATTATTAGCCATCCCCGGAATCATCTTCATGATTTCATCCAAAGGACCCATCTTTTGAATTTGCTCTAGTTGGTCTAGAAAGTCTTCAAATCCAAAAGTATTGTTTTGCATCTTTTCGGCTAATTCTTTGGCTTGCTTTTCATCATAATCGTTTTGAGTCTTTTCGATTAATGATAGAATATCACCCATTCCAAGGATACGAGAAGCCATACGGTCTGGATGGAAGACGTCAAGTGCTTCCATCTTTTCACCTTGTCCCACAAACTTAATTGGTTTTTGGGTTACTTCACGAATTGAAAGGGCAGCCCCACCACGAGTATCACCATCTAACTTAGTTAAAACAACACCGGTAATATCTAGTGCATCGTTAAAACCTTCTGCGGTATTAACTGCATTTTGACCGGTCATTGCATCAACAACCAATAGGATTTCGTCGGGATGAGTCAATTCCTTAATGTTCTTTAATTCATCCATTAAGGTTTCATCGATTTGTAGACGACCAGCAGTATCGATTAATACATAGTCATTATGGTCTTCTTTGGCCTTAGCCATCCCATTTCTAACAATTTCAACTGGATCGACATCAGTTCCTTGTTGGAACACAGGAACATCAATTTGTTTACCAACTGTTTCCAATTGGTCGACGGCAGCTGGACGGTAAACGTCGGCTGCGATTAGTAATGGACGAGCATTTTCTTCTTTTTTAAGTTTTAAAGCTAATTTACCAACAGTGGTAGTTTTACCTGCCCCTTGTAAACCAGCCATCATGATAACAGTTGGAATTTTTTCAGATTTGTTCAATGGGACTGCTTCTTCACCCATTGTCTTTGTTAATTCTTCATTAACAATCTTTACGATTTGTTGAGCTGGATTCAATCCTTCCAATACTTCCGCTCCGCGAGAACGTTCTTGGACACGCTTAACAAAATTTCTTACAACTGTGAAGTTAACATCGGCTTCAAGTAAAGCAAGTCTAATTTCACGCATTGTTTCTCTTAAGTCAGCTTCAGAAACTTTACCTTTACCACGTAAATTACGCATTGCTTTTTGAAGACGTTCTGTTAATCCTTCAAATGCCATTTATTTCACCACTTTCATTTTTCTTCAGTTATTTCTAAATCATCAACTAATTGATTTAGTTTATCGTCATTTGGATAGTTATCCTTAACGTAATTTCTAATTGCATCAGTTTGATCATTTCGTTTCACAAAATCTGAATACAAGTGAAGTTGTTCTTCATATTTTTCCAGAATTACTTCTGTTCTTCTTATGTTATCATACACAGCCTGTCTACTGACATTAAACTCTTCAGAAATTTCTCCCAATGAGTAATCATCAGCGTAATAAAGTTGAATATAACTATCTTGCTTATTTGTTAATAATGGACGATAAAATTCGAATAAAGAATTAATTCGATAATTTTTTTCCATTTCCAATTAAATCAAGTCCTTTCGGTTCAGACTATTTAATTAGACCCTTAAATAATCCATATACAAAATCATTTGCATTAAATTCTCTTAAATCTTCTACCTTTTCACCTAAACCAACGTATTTAACTGGAACGTGAAGTTCGTTTCTAATTGCTAAAACAATTCCACCCTTAGCAGTTCCGTCTAGCTTAGTTAATACGATACCAGAAACATTGGTTGTTTCTTTGAATAGCTTAGCTTGGTTTAAGGCATTTTGACCTGTGGTTGAATCTAGAACTAATAAAACTTCATGAGGAGCGTCTGGAATTTCTCTAGTTAAGACCTTCTTCATCTTAGCAAGTTCGTTCATCAAGTTAACCTTGTTTTGAAGTCTACCAGCAGTATCTACGAATAAAATATCATAGTTTTCATCTTTAGCCTTATGAACTGCTTCATAAACAACTGCAGATGGGTCACTTTGTTCAGGCTTTTTGACGATATCAACACCATCACGTTTTGCCCATTCATCTAATTGTTGAATAGCACCGGCTCTAAAAGTATCTGCGGCAGCTAATAAAACTTTCTTGCCTTGCTGTTTGTACATATTAGCCATCTTACCGATGGTAGTGGTCTTACCAACACCATTAACACCAACAAACAAAATAACAGTTGGACCTTGGTCAGAAAAATGAATTTCGGTGTTCTCATCATTACCATTTTGATCATAGATATCAATCATCTTTTGAATGATAACGTTTTGAACATCGTCTTTACTCTTGGCATTTTGTAACTTAACTTCATCCCTTAATTGGTCAGTTAAGTTAACGGCCATATCAAAACCAACGTCTGATTCAATTAGAGTATCTTCTAGGTCTTCGAAAAAGTCTTCATCAACACTTCTGAAGTTAGCAAACAAACGGTTTAGACGTTGTCCAAATGTACTTCTGGATTTTTCTAGTCCTTCAGTAAACTTAGTTTGATCATCTTCAACAGGCTTTTCAGCAGCAGGTTGTTCATCATCAGATTGTTGTTCAACTTTTTCTTTGTCAGAATTGTCTTCAACGTCTGATTCTTTTGAATCTTCTTGATCAGTTGATTGTTGTTCTTCTTCACAAGTTACAGTTTCTTGTTCACTAGCTTGTTCTACCTTATCATCTGATTTTTGTTCGTCATCAACAACAGCATCAGTTTCATCATTTTTTATTTCTTCAACTTTACTATTGTTGTTTTCTTCTTCGTTATTACGCTTTTTAAAAATATCAAATAATCCCATAGCTTATTCCTCCGCGGCATTAAATTTGTTTAGGTTAGCTGTAACCACTTTAGAAACTCCGGAATTTTGCATGGTAACTCCATACAATGTATCGGCATAAACCATTGTTTCTTTTCTATGCGTGATAACGATGAATTGTGTTCCATCGTCTAGTTTAGTCATGTATCGAGCATATCTATCGACGTTTTCTGCATCCAATGCGGATTCAGCTTCATCCAAGATACTGAAAGGTACCGGCTTAACCTTTAACACGGCGAAAAGTAATGCAATGGCTGTTAATGCCTTTTCTCCTCCTGATAATAGCGACATATGACGGTACTTCTTACCAGGTGGTTGTGCCATAATTTCAATTCCAGTAGTTAACAAATCATTTGGATCTGTAAGTAATAACTTCGCTTTTCCACCACCAAAAATTTCGTTATAAACTTTTGAAAATTGGGTAGCAATTGCATCGAAAGTATCCTTGAATTTCTTTTCAACAGTAACATCAATCTTGTTCATGGTATCAGTTAGTTGTTGGCTAGAATTCTTCAAATCATCTGATTGTTGTACCAGGAATTCGTATCTCTTTGATACTTCCTTGTACTCATCAATTGCGGATACATTGACAACCCCTAGATGGTCGATTGAACGACGTAAGTCATCGATATGAGCCTTAATGTTATCGATGGTATCGTCGACAACGATGTCATCAATTTCATTTAAGTTAACCTCATACTTACCAATTAGTTGTTGCTTTAGACTAGCAAGTTGTTTTTCCAATTGTTCAAACTTATTAGTTTGTTTATTTAGATAATTTTGTTGGTTAACAGAGTCCATTGTTTGCTTATCAATTTGGTCTTCGACCTCTTTGATTTGAGCTTGATGCTCATCAATGGATTCTTTGCATTCTTGTAGATTACTTTGGATAACCTGAATTTGTTGGTTAACTAACTTAATTTCGTCATCTTGGTTTACTGAAAGCATATTGTTACTAATTGCTTCGTTTAACTCGTCAATGTTTTCTTTTTCGTCATCAATGTCAGCATCTAATCTGTCAAAGTCTTCAATTAGATTTGCCTTTTGATCACGGAAATTGGATAGTTTTTCCTTCAATACAATCAACTTTTCACGAGTTGACTGTACCCTTGAAGAGTTATTATCCTTCATTGATTCCAAAGTTTCAATCTTTTCTTGAATATCTTTTGATTTAGTTTGATTATTTACCAAATCAACATTCAATTGTTCTTTTAGTTTCTTGTTTTGACGTTGTTTTTCATCAATATCATCATCAAACAATCCACCATTAGACATTCTGATTGCCTTTAGTTCACGTTGTTTTCTAACTAGGGATTCCTTGGCAAAGGTCAATTTGTTATTGATTGAGTCTAATTGACCATCGTATTGACGCTTGTTGTCATAGAAAGAGTCTGATTTAGCATTTAATTCTTTTAGCTGATCTTGTAATTCAACCAACTTAGACTCAGTCTGCTTAGCAACTTCTTGGCTTTGCTTAAATTGCTTTTCTAACTCTTCTAACTTATTCTTTTGGGTCAAGACACCATCATATTGACGTTTGTTAGAACCACCGGTGATTGAACCACCAGCATTAACGATTTCACCACTTAGAGTCACAATTCGGTTAGAATGTCTAATCTTGTTACTAATATCGGTAGCAGTATGTAAATCTTTAACGATTAAAACATTACCTAGCAAATGACTAGTAACTGATTTAAGTTTGTCATTAATTTGGACCAATTCGTTGGCTATACCAATGAATCCATTGCTATTTTGACAGGTACTTAAAACGTTATTGTTAACGCTGCGTTGTGAAATTTCATTAACGGGCAAGAAAGTAGCTCTTCCCAAACGATTATCGTTTAAAAACTTAACCGCTTGTCTAGCTGAAGCATTGTTAGTGACCACAATTTGTTGTAATTGATTACCTAAAGCCGTTTCAATTGCTGTGGTATATTCAGCAGGTACTTTGATAAAGTCGGATACTGAACCCAATACACCATTAAGGTGATCTTTATTGTTTAAGACGCTTTGGGCACCACGATAAAAATTACTGTGGTCGTTTTGCAAATTATTCAAACTATTGTATTTAATTTTTAGATTTTGTGTATCTTCTAATTGTTTGTACCAAATAGCTTGTTGATCATCTACTTGTTTCTTTAGACCGTTTACCTGAGCTTGATATCCGTTGAAATCGCTTTGCACCTTTTGAACTTCTTCGTTCTTCTTGTTATAGGCTTGATTTAACTCTTCAACTGATTGTTCTAATTGATTGATTTCATCGTTTACTCCAGAAATCTTTTGGCGATTAGAATCGTTTTGAACATCAGCTTGTTTTTGAGTCTTTTCTAAGTAAGTAGACTCATTGTTAACATTAGCAATCTTTTGCATAATTGCTAGATATTCACCACGAGCATCTTCATACTCTACCTTTTTATCAGCAATCATTTGGTCAATCTTATCTTCATCGATTTCTTCAAGATATTGTTTATGCTTATCAATTTCTTGATTTAACTTGTCAATTTCAGAGTTGATTTCTTTTTCTTTTGATTGTAAATCAACAACTTGTGAATTTAACTTTTCTAGGTTGTCCTTATGTTCCTTCAAACTAGTCTTTTTAAATTCAATTTCTTGCTTGGAAAGATTTTGTTGACCGGATAACTGTTCAATCTTCTTAGAGTAGTTCAAAAGATTATCCTGTTGTTCTTCCTTCTTGGTTAGAAGCACCTCAAGTTGTTCATTCAATGACTTCTTTTGACTGGTAAGCTCATTTAAGTGTTTGTTAATGTCTTCCGCATTTTGCTTTTCTTCAGCAATAATCGCCTTAGTATTATTCCAATCAGCACCAACTTGGTTTAATTCAAGCGCAATTCTTGAAACATCGTATTTTTTCAATTCTTTTTTTAAATCTAAATACTTAATTGCTGTTTCACTTTGCTCTTTTAATTGGTCATTTCGATCTTTAAGTTCGAAAATAATGTCTTCAACTCGATCAAGATTTTCATGAGTTTGTTGAAGTTTTAAGTTGGCATCATGTTTTTGTTGTTTGTACTTGTAAACACCGGCCGCTGTTTCAATAATAGAACGACGATCTTCAGGTTTACTGTTAAAGATATCTTCAACACTACCTTGAGAAATGATTGAAAATGAACCAATTCCCATCCCTGTGTCCATAAATAGATTATTGATATCCTTCAATCGACATTCAGAATTATTAATTAAGTATTGGCTTTCACCGCTACGATATAAACGTCTTGTAATGATAATTTCTGAATATGAACTATTAATGTATTGGTCGGTGTTGTCCAAGGTTAACTTAACTTCAGCACGATTGACCGGTTTATGAGTACTAGAACCAGAAAAAATAACGTCGGACATTTTTGAACCACGTAAAGTCTTAGAAGATTGTTCCCCGAGTACCCATCTGATAGCTTCGATAACATTACTTTTACCGCTACCATTAGGACCAACAATCGCAGTTAAACCATCTGTAAAGTTAATGGTTGTTTTGTTTGCAAAGGATTTAAATCCAGCAATCTCTAATGATTTTAACTTCAAAGTGATTTCCCCATCCTGTTTTTATTCTGTAAGGTTTTTAATTGCCTTCTTAGCAGCACCTTGTTCTGCATTCTTCTTGGAGTGCCCTAAGCCAACACCTTTTTCAACGCCATCGATGGTAACGGATACCTTAAAACGACGGTCGTTTTCCGGACCATTTTCGTCCAATAAGTGATATTCAATATCAACTGGTCCATTTGATTGTGCTAATTCTTGTAATTCAGTTTTGTGATCAAAGAATTCGTCGAACCATCCCTCATCTAATTTAGGGAAAATTACTTGATGACAAAACTTAACTACAGGTTCCATTCCTTGGTCTAGGTATACTGCACCAATGAATGATTCAAAAATATCACATAGTAATGAATCTCTAGTTCTGGCTTGGGCTTTTTCTTCACCCTTACCTAAACGAATGTATTTATCAAATTCACATTCTCTAGCAAAACTACTAAAGCTGTGTTCATTTACCATTGCGGCTCTTAATCTAGTTAAACGGCCTTGTGGTAAATTTGGATAACGCTTGTAAATGTATTCTGATACTACTAGTTCGTAGACAGCATCACCCAAAAATTCAATTCGTTCATAAAATTTCAAATTCTTACCTGGATGTTCATTAACGTATGAAGCTTGAGTAAAGGCTTCATCTAATAATGATTCATCCTTGAACTTAATGTTAAATCGTTTTTCTAATAAATCATCAAATTCTTTTTCCAAGTCTTTCCCTCCAGTGAATAATACAACAAAAGACGATTACTATTGAGTAATCGCCTTTTTAATTATTTGTTATCAGCGTTAGACATAACGTAGTCTACAGCTTCATCAATAGTCTTAATGTTTTCTGCATCTTCATCTGAGATATCAGTACCAAAAGTACTTTCTAGAGATAATACAAACTCAACAAAATCAATTGAATCAGCGTCTAAATCGTTTTGAAAGTTTAAATCACCTTTAATGGTATCTCTATCAATACTGAATTGATCAGCAACCATATCAGCAATTTTGTTAAATACTTCTTCTTTTGTCATAATCTATCTCCTTAAAATCGTAATTGATAATTCTAATTATAACAGATTTTTAGTTATTTTTGGCGTTTTGTTTGATTTGTTGCATATCATCGGCATGCTTGTCAAAGTATTCAACAACGTCATCAATAGTTTTATTATCAATCATTGTCTTAATTTGGAAAATAGTGTTCTTGATTGTAACAGCTTCACTACTACCATGAGCCTTAACAACAGGAGCCTTAGTACCCATTAATACGGCACCACCATATTGTGAGTAATCCATTTCCTTAGCAATCTTCTTGAATGTTGGCTTAAGCATTAAAGCACCAACTTTTGACTTAACGCCACCAGACATAATTTCACCCTTGATTAGAGTAAGTAATGAAAGTGCAGTTCCTTCGATTGCCTTCAATGCAGCGTTACCAGTGAAACCATCAGTAACAACAACATCAGCAGCACCATTTAATAGTTCACGTGATTCAACGTTACCAATGAAGTTTAGGTTTTCATCCTTAGATAGCATTTCGTTAGCTGCCTTATGTAATGAGTCACCTTTATCTGCTTCAGTACCGTTGTTTAATAGACCGATACGTGGGTTTTCAATATGTCTAACTGTTTCAGCATAGTACTTACCCATGAATGCGTATTGGTATAGGTTGAATAGCTTTGATTCAGCGTTAGCACCAACATCTAACATAACGAAGTTATCATGATCTTCATCATTTACGATTGGTAAAGTAGTTGCAAGACCCGGACGATCAATTCCCTTAATTCTACCAATAATGAATAGACCAGCAGCTAAAATAGCACCTGTGTTACCAGCTGAGAAGAATGCGTCTGCTTCTTTGTCTTTAACAGCTTGAGCAGCCATGTCTAGACTTGAGTTTTTCTTCTTCATAACAGCCTTAACAGGTTCTTCACCCATTTCGATAATTTCGTCAGATTGAACTAGTTCAATTCTTTCTTCGTTTTGAATTAATGGTTTAACTTTATCGATTTGACCGAATAACTTGAATTCAATATCAGGATATTGGTCTCTTGCCATTTCTACCCCTTTAACAACTTCTAGTGGGGCGTTGTCTCCACCCATGGCATCAATTGCGATTTTCATTTATAAAACTCCTTTAATCAAACATTTTCTTATTATTTTTTTGGTGAACGTAACTATATAATTTACTATACATTGGATTGTTTTGCCAATCATTTGTACTTACGATCTGAATTGCCTCTTGTTGAGCAACACTTAGCATCGTTAAATCTGCAACCGGATCTCCTACCTTAAAATCAGGAAGACCAGATTGTGCTTTCCCCATGATATCACCAGGCCCTCTTAGTTCTAGGTCCTTTTGCGATATAACGAAACCATCGTTACTTTCAACCATGACATTCATTCGTTTAACACCTGTCTCAGTTTTGGGATCAGATACTAATAAACAGTATGACTGACTACTTCCTCTTCCAACTCGACCTCGTAATTGATGTAACTGAGCCAATCCAAAATGATCAGCATTAAATACGATCATCATAGTGGCATTACTAACGTCCACACCTACTTCAATAACTGTCGTAGAGACCAAAATTTGAAACTCATTGTTTTTAAATTCTGTCATCACCAAATTTTTATCTTCATCTTTCATTCTACCATGAAGTAGACCAACTTTGAATTCTGGTTCAAACATATTCTTAAAATTGTCATAGATGTTAATGGCATTCTTCATGTCGACAGCTTCTGATTCTTCAACCAATGGTGTTACCACGTAAATCTGTTCTCCGGCATTCAATCTTTCTTTGATAAAACCAACAGAATTCTTGAATTGACCTTCCTTGATCCACGCAGTTTTAACCGGTTGTCGACCATTAGGTAATTCGTCAATAATTGAAACATCCATTTCTCCATATGAAGTAATGGCTAAAGTTCTAGGAATTGGCGTTGCCGTCATTGCTAAAACGTTTGTTCCATCGTTTTTCTGTCTTAACTTGGCACGTTGGTTTACACCAAAACGATGTTGTTCATCGATAATGGCTAAACCTAAATTCTTGTATTCAACGCTATCTTGAATCAATGCATGGGTTCCAATAACCAAGTTAATTTCACCAGACTTAATTCTTGGTAAAAGTTCTTTTCTGGCAGCCGGTTTCGTATCTCCAGTTAACAACGCAACATTCACCTTTGTATCTCTAAAGAGTGTTGCTAGTTTATTAGCATGTTGTTCAGCCAATATTTCAGTCGGTGCCATTAAGGCCGCTTGATATCCGCCATCAATACATGCCAGGATTGCTAAAGCAGCCACGATTGTTTTACCAGAACCTACATCCCCTTGAAGCAAACGGTTCATCTGACGAGTCGATGATAAATCATTTTGAATTTCATTTACAACACGCTGTTGTGCATTTGTTAGTGAAAATGGAAGTTGATTAATAAACGCATCCATATCTGACTGGTTAAACTTAATAGCTAAACCAGCATCCTTTGGTTCTTCACTCTTTAATGCTTGCAAACGCATTTGAAATAAGAAAAACTCATTAAACTTCGCAGTTCTTCTAGCTAGGTATGCATCCTTTGTATCATTGGGGAAATGCATATCCTGAATAACTTGTTTTTGTGATTCCAATTTATATTTTTCAATGATGTCTTCTGGGACGACATCATCAATTACATCTTTGTATTCATCAAACGCCAGCTTCACCAAATCACTGATTGTCTTTTGACGAATATGCTTGTTAGCGGGATAAATTGGATTCATTTCATTACCATCAACCGAAGATAAAATCTTGATTCCAGATAATGACGCCTTGGCCTTATCAAAACGACCGTATATAAGAACTTCCTTGCCAACCGGAAGCTGTTTCTTTAACCATGGTTGATTAAAAAATGTAACCTTTACGACATCGTTATCAACCAATAGTCTTATGTTCAATAGATTTCTTTTTCGACCAAAGTGTGCAACTACTGGATCAGCTGCAATCTTACCCTTAATCGTTACCTTTTCTTGGTCTTCAATTTGCGATAAGTCTCTGACTTGAAAATCATCATATCTAAATGGGTAATATGTCAATAAATCATATATAGTATTGATACCCAATTCATCCAAAGCTTCGACCTTTTTAGGACCAACACCCTTTAAAACGGACACACTATCGTTTAAATCTTTCAACATATCACCTCATTTTACTTATGTAATAAAAAAATCGGAGAAAACTCCGACATTTTATTCAACAGAAATTAAGTATGGGTAGACTGGTTGTCCTCCCGGATGAACTTCAACTTCTAAGTCATCATCAATTGATTCAACTTGTTCAGCTAGTTCATCAGCTTGATCTTGTGTCATGCCTTCACCATAGATGATGGTTACAACCTCACTATCTTCATCAAGCATTTCCTTAATCATATCGATAGTAGTTTCATTTAAGTCGTCTTTAACAACCTTAATCTTACCATCGATAATTCCCATGTAATCGTCTTTCTTGATTTTAACACCATCAATTTCGGTGTCTCTAACAGCGTTAGTAACATCTCCACTAACTACAGTGTCTAACATATCTTCCATTTCAGATACGTTATCATCTAGACTAGCATCAGGATTGAAAGAAAGCATTGTTGTTAAACCCTGTTGAATTGTCTTTGCGTGAACAATTTCAACTGGAATTTCGGCAACGTCAGCAGCTTGTTGAGCAGCCATAAAGATATTACCGTTATTTGGAAGAACAATTGCTTTCTTAGCATTACTATTGTTAATAGCGTCTAGAATGTCTTGAGTACTTGGGTTCATGGTTTGACCACCCTTGATAACATCTGTAACACCTAGACTGGTAAATAGTTCACCAATTCCGTCACCAGAAGCTACTGCAATAATTGCTGTTTCTTTTGGTTCTGACTTGGTTTCTTTCTTAGATTCGTCGTCTTTTTCAATAATTGTTTCTTGTTGTAGACGCATATTATCAATCTTAACGTTGGCTAAGTCACCGAACTTTTGTCCCCATGAAATAACTTCACCAGGTTGTTCAGTATGAACATGGACCTTAACAATTTCATCATCATTAACAACTAATAATGAGTCACCTAATCCGGCTAAATGATCATAGAACTTATCGTAATCAAAGTCGTATTCAACTTCCTTACCGCGACCAATTCTAACCATGATTTGAGTACAGTATCCAAACTTAATGTCGTCTGGGTTTAACTTACCTTGTGCACTTTCATGACTTTGTTCATGACTTGCATCAATCATTTGATCCATTTCACCAGCATTTGGTTGATGACTTGCTTCAATTTCTCGTCCATTTAAAACATCACTAAATGCTTTAACAACGAAAACTAAACCTTGTCCACCTGAATCAACAACACCAACTTGCTTCAATACTGGTAACAAATCAGGTGTTGATTGAAGAGCTTGTTCAGCAGCATCAGATAAAATATCAAACAATTCAGCTAGGTCATCAGTGGTTGCACTTTGACCTGCTTCAGAAATCCCTCTAATAACTGTTAGAATTGTTCCTTCGGTTGGTTTCATAACTGAACCATACGCTGTTTTTTCACTATTTTTGAAAGCTTCTACGATGTCTTGTGCAGAAAGGTTATCCTTTTCAGCAACAGACTTTGAGAAGCCTCTAAAAATTTGTGATAAGATAACTCCAGAGTTACCTCTTGCTCCCATCAATAGCCCTTTAGCTAATGATTGAGATAATTCTCCAACAGATTCGCTAGTATCACGACTAACGTAATCAGCCCCACTTTGGAAAGACATACTCATATTAGTACCAGTATCACCATCTGGAACTGGGAAAACATTAAGTGAGTTTATAAATTCTGCATTATTATTAAGGGTAGTAGCAGCGGCTTGCACCATTTGATCAAATTTTGATCTATCTATATTTGAAATAGACACAAAAATGAACCTCCTTTTAGTCTAGAACTCTTACACCTTGAACAACGACATTAACAGAACTTGCACTAATGCCAAGCATAGATTCCAAATTGTACTTAACCTTGCTTTGAACATTTTTACATACTTCTGAAATTTTAGTACCGTAGCTAACAATGATATTTACTTCAATTGCAACATCATTGTCTTGTTGTGTTACCACAACTCCACGGGAATAGTTATCTTTTTTCAAAATATCGTTTACATTGTCTCGAATTTGATTTTTACTTGCCATACCAACAACACCGTAGTTATCAGTAGCAGCTCCACCAACTACGGTGGCAATTACATTGTTATCAATATCAATTAATCCATAATCAGTTCTCATTTTTACGGCCATCACAATAGCCTCCTTAAAAGATAGATTTCTTAATATATTCGTAATATAATATTACCACATGTTTAAAAAAAGCTAAAGTATTGATATAATGAATAGCGAAGGCTGTCAAGTATATTCACTTGAAAGAAAAGCATTGCAAAACAGGCTTCAATATGCTAAATTATTAGAGTGAGATGTAATAAAAGCAACGCTTTTGACTAGAAATCAATTAAAGGAGGAATTTACCAATGGCTAAAGATTTTATTAATGGTAAAAGAACTCATTATGGTAACAAACGTTCCCATGCTTTGAATTCTTCACGTCGTAGCTGGAAGCCAAATCTACAAAAGGTTCGTATCCTTGTAGATGGAAAGCCTAAGAAAGTTTGGGTTAGTGCCCGTACTCTAAAATCAGGTAAAGTTACTCGTGCCTAACAATATTTAAGTCTGACTCTTAATGTCAGACTTTTTTTATACCCTAAATAACAAAAAAGAGAACTGATATAATCAGTTCTCTTTTTTCTATGCATCTTTACTTTGAATCACACATAATACCCCATTATCAAAATCGAAGTGACATTTATCACCATCGAATTGATTACTGGAATAAGCAAACGGTCTTTCAACATAGTAGTTATCCAATTTGTATACCGCATCATGAATTGATAAATGCATCGCATTCATTGGAATAAATGCTAAGTAACGCATCATATCAATCTTTGTAATTTCATGTTCTCCTGGAGTAAAGTATTGGATTACATTTTGTTTATCAATAATTCTAATTTTTTCAACGATATCCCTAAATTTAGGTTCAGTCGCCAATAAGTAGTTAGAAATAAAGTGATCAATTCTACCACCAGTGGCACCAAAGATATTAATAACATCCGCCTTTAGTTCGTCAGATGCAATCTTAAATGCTAGTTGGGTATCAGTATAGTCTTTATCAGGATTATAAGTTCGAATATCAGAAACATTGTTTGAAATAATTTCAAATTCGGATTGATCCATTGAATCAAAATCACCAATTGAAATTAGTGGCTTAATTCCCATTTGAACTAACCAAACATTTCCTCGATCGACTCCAATCCAATCGCCATCGATTTCGCCTTGTCTTAAACTATCAGGCCATAAATCAGTTGGCCCACCGACTAATAAATTGATCGTTTTCATAATTATTTAGTAGCGTCCTTAATTGCTTGAATTCTTTCAGCAGGATTTTCAGCACCGAATACGTATGAACCGGCAACTGCAACAGTTGCACCAGCTTTAGCAGCAGCTTGAACAGTTTCGTTGTTAACTCCACCATCAATTTCGATGTCAAAGTCGTATCCTTCATCCTTCTTGATATCGTCTAATTGCTTGATTTTCTTAACAGTTTCATCTAGGAACTTTTGACCACCAAAACCTGGGTTAACAGTCATTACTAGAACTTGGTCAACCATGTATAGTACTGGTTTGATAGCTTCTACAGGAGTACCTGGGTTGATTACTACTTCAGCCTTAACACCCTTGTTCTTAATCATTTGTAAAGCACGGTGAATGTGTGGAGTTGCTTCAACGTGTACACCGATAATATCAGCACCCTTGTTTGCAAATTCGTCAACGAATCTTTCAGGGTTAACTACCATCAAGTGAACATCTAATACTAAGTTAGAGATCTTTTTGATTTGTGGAACCCAGTTTGGACCGTATGAAATTGCTGGGACAAATGAGCCGTCCATTACATCGATATGTAATAGTTCTGCGTCCTTTTCGACTTTTTCAATATCTCTTTGTAGGTTTAAGTAATCTGCACTTAAGATTGATGGTGCTACTTTAATCATTATTAATTCCTCATTTCTTTTTATTGTAAATTGGCTTTTTATTCTTTAATAGATCATATAACTGAACATAATCATGATAGCGTTCATGTGATAGTTCATCTTCATCTAACATTGCCTTGATTGCACAACCAGGTTCGTTAATGTGAACACATCCCCTGAATTTACATCTATCAGCATTTGCTCTGAATTCAGGGAAGTAATCCCTTAGTTCTTCAGGTCTGATATCAAAAGCTTCGTAAGATGAGAAACCAGGTGTATCAGCTACTAATCCATTATTAATTTGAATAAAGCTGACTTTTCTAGTTGTATGTTTACCACGGTTTAATGCCATGGAAATTTCACCAGTTGCTAAGTTTAAATCAGGAGAGATTTGATTCAACAATGTTGATTTACCTGCCCCTGTTTGACCCATAAAGACAGTTTCTTTATTTTTAAACAATGATTTAATTTCATTAACTGATTCAGCTTTATCCTCGCTGTTACTAGGAAGGATAACCTTATATCCAGCTTGTTCATATACTCTCTTAACACCTTTAAAGTACTCAAGTTGTTTATCATCTAATAAATCAGTCTTAGTAAAGTAGATAATTGGTGTAATTTTGTTAATTTCAACCGCAACCAATTGACGGTCTAACAAGTTATATGAAAAATCTGGCTGAACAGCGGAGGTAACAACGACGGCTTGATCAATGTTTGCAATTGGAGGTCTCACCAATGAATTTTTACGATCAAAAATCTTTAGTAAGTATCCTTCCTTTTGTGAACTGGATTCAAACTCGACGTCATCACCAACTAAAGGAGTTATTTTTCTTTTTCTAAAGTTACCTCTAGCTCTTGTTCGGTATATCTTTCCGTCACTAATAATATCATAGAATCCACTTAGGGATTGGAAAATTTTTCCTTCAGCCAATGTATCACCTCGTTAATTTATTTACTATTTTTATTATACCTTGCATTACTTCATTATCAAATCACCATTTCGATAAATTCGATATTGTGGTTTTTGATTTTTCTTCAAACTGTAAGGAATGCTGATGGTTGTATCTTTATTTATATAGATGGTCCGATAGAATTTTTCGTTACCGCCATCCTTATTAGAATAGATTGTAATCTTATTCAGGCCACTATTATCAACCTTTTTATAAGTTAATTTTACCGATACGTTAACGCTTCTTCTTAGATTTTTGTTATCAGAGTTTCCCTTTGATACCCAAAGTTCTACCTCATCACCGTAACTTAACAATAAACCAGTTGATGGACTTTGTTGGTAGACTTTTCCAGCAGATTGACTCTTAGAATTTTCGTAGAAAACCTTAACGTTTAAATGATTTTCCTTAGCATAGTTTCTCGCCTGTTCTTCGGTCTTACCAATTAAATTCACCATCTTAAAATTTCTAGTGTTAACCGCTACTACCAAGTCAATTGTAGTGTTATGTGGTTCCACCAAGGTTCCAGGACGAATACTTTGGCTAAGAATGGTATCCGACTTAAATGAAGTGTCATAACTGTATGACTTCTTAACAGTGAATCCCATTGTTGTCAATGAATGCTCAGCAGAATCGACTGAATCGCCTAAGTAATTATCCATCTTGACCTTCTTATAACCACCTGAAACCTTCAAAACAATTCCAGAATGGTTGATCATCTTGGTTCCCTTGGCTGGATTAGTACCAATTACCTTATTAACAGCAACATCAGTGTTATAAGTGTACTTCACCTTGCTGACAATTAAATGGGACTTCTTTAAAACCTTCTTAGCTTTACTAATCGACATGTTGGAAACGTTTGGTACCGTTACTCGTGTGAAGAAAGTAAAGTTAAAAAATAAGAATATTCCTGAAATAAAGGCAAATAGTATCACAATTAATGTTAGCAATTTAAAGATTCGGTATTTATCCTTGTATTCATGTTCATCGCCTAAATGATGATCATGATATTTGTTTAAATCCTTTAGTTCCAATACTTTGGTTTCACCATCATCGATCTCAGTTTTCGGAATCATGAAGTGTAATTTAGCTTCATCCATTCTTTCTTTACTCATTGAAGTAAGGAGGTCTGCCTTCATGTCCAAAACAGAACTATAGCGATCAGATAATTTCTTAGCGGTTGCCTTAATCACAACATTTTCCAATGCTTGAGTAACTAGACTATTTTGTTCAATTATCGAAGGCAAGTTTTCCTTAGTATGCTTCATCGCAATGTTTACTGGTGAATCACCATCAAAAGGAACCTTACCTGTAAGCAGTTCGTATAGGATAATTCCCAATGAATAAACATCTGATTGGGTAGTAACCTTCTTTCCCAATGCTTGTTCTGGCGAAATATAGTGGATTGAACCAACAACCGCATTGGTTTGAGTTAAAGCATTTTGATTTTCAATTAAAGCAATTCCAAAGTCTGTTACTTTAACGACACCTTTTTTATCAATCAACACGTTTTGTGGCTTTAAATCACGGTGAATAATTCCATGACTATGAGCTTCATATACAGCATCAATTAGTTGTGTCATGATTGCAATAACTTTATTAATACTGATTGGATAGTACTTTTGAATATAATTCTTTAAGTCCTGTCCATCAACGTATTCGGTTACTAGATATTGTAAATCACCTGATTGATTTAAGTCATATACCTGGGCAATATGCTTGCTCTTTAATTTATTAATCGCTAGCTTTTCATACTTAAAATGACGTTTAGCTTTTTGACTACCTTGAAAATCAATTCGAATAATCTTAATTGTGACAAGACGGTTTTCCTTCATATCATATGAAAGATAAACATTAACCATCCCACCTTCACCAATCTTATCAATGATTTTGTAGCGGTCATTTAAAACGTACCCTTTTTCCATAAACGATCACTCCTAACCTAAATCATCGATTAAAATAGCAGAAATATTATCTTTTCCACCATTATCATTGGCAGTATCAATTAGACGATCAACCTTTTGTCTTCCACTTAATCGCATGTTTAAAATTTTTGAGATTGTCTCATCACTAACCATTTTGGTTAAACCATCACTACATAATAATAGTTGATCACCTGGTCTAAATTGAATATTTGAGATATCGACATCTGCATCTGAAGAAACGCCCAATCCCTTTACAATTACGTTTTGTAAATTGGAATCGATGTTTTCTCCATTTTTAACTTCGCCTTTTTCAATTAAAAAATTGATGTATGAATGATCAACGGTAAGTTGCTTAAGTTGACTACTTCTTAATAGATAACAACGACTATCACCCAGATGGGTTAGTAGATATTGATTTCCAAAGAACAATGCGACAACAACAGTAGTTGCCATTTTACTTAAACTTTCATCCTTAATTCCCATTTCAACAATCTTATTATTTACATCGCTAATCGTTTGAGATAGCCATGCTTTAGTATCGATAATTGAACTAATATGATGATTTTGAAAAGCTTGTCCAATAAAATCAACCGCTGTTGAAGCAGCAATTTCACCACCATTGCTTCCACCGACTCCATCGGCCAGGATTGCAATTAAAGCGCCTTGTTGATTTTTAAAATAGCCAACATAATCTTCATTACTAATTCTCTGTTTACCAATAACAGAATTAGCAGCAACTTCCATTTCTATTCACCACCGTTTTTTATTAAATTACATACGAAGAATCCATCTGAATCGTAGTCATCTGGATAGATTCGAATGTAACCATCATTTAGCGGAATACCCATTTTGGAAACTGGATCAACACGTTTAAAATCAGGATTTTGTTTTAAGAATTCAGCAATTACGTCTGAATTTTCTTGATTTAAGATGGTACAAGTACTGTAAACTAGCTTACCACCTTTTTTAAGTTTTTTGGCAGCAGAAGTTAAGATGTCCAATTGAATGGATGCTAATTTTTTAACATCTTCCATCTTCTTTTCGTATCTAATTTCTGGTTTTCTTCTAATTAAACCAATTCCTGAACATGGTGCATCAATTAAAATTTGGTTGAATGTTTCATCATCATATAAATCATCAAGATTTCTAGCATCACAAGCTTGAGTGGATAAAACATCACTAACGCCTAGTCGTTTGGCATTCTTTTGCACTTGTTTCAAGCGATTATTGTGCAAGTCCAATGCTTCAACATGGCCACCAGCTTCTTTGGATAGGTGTTCTGCAATTTGAGTGGTCTTTCCACCAGGTGCTGAACAGGCATCTAGGATTACATCAGATTCTTTAATATCCATGGATTCAACTGGTAACATTGCACTTTCGTCTTGAATTGTCATTTGACCATTCTTAAAAGTATCACTGTAACTAGCAGACTTCTTGGTTAAGATTAATCCTGATTCAACCAGTTTACTGTTTTGCACACCATAGCCATCTGCTTTTAATTTATCTGATAATGATTGCTTACTAATTAACTTAGAATTAAAACGCACTGATTGCTTTGAAGGTTGATTAATACTCTTTAGGATGGAAAGTGTCTTTTCTTCACCCACTTGTTTATTCAACTCTTCAATCATCCATTCAGAAATACTGTATTCAATTGAAAGTTTTTTAATTGGATCATCGATATCAGAAAAGTCAGGTAATCCTTTTCTTTCAATTTGGTGGAGAACACCAGTAACTAGTCTTCTAATTCCGTCATGACCCATTTTCTTAGCAATCTTGATGGTTTCATTAAAAACGGCTCTGGTAGGAATTTTATCCAAGTATTCCATTTGATAAATCGCAGAATACAACAATTCCTTGACCCAATCATCAACCTTATTGGCATTCTTTAGGAAGTGATTTAATTGGTATTCCAATGTTAAACGATGTTGAATAACACCGTAAACAATGTTGGTAAGCAATGCGATATCACGACTGCTTAAGTCACTATTTTCAATGACTTGGTTTAGTTGTAGGTTGGAGTATGCTCCGTTTGAAATTTTACTAAGCGTCTTTACAGCCAGTAATCTAGGGTTACTTGACATCTTCTATCACCATATCTCCTTGTTGAATTGATTGACCAGCACCATTTAAGAAGGCGTTGATTAGTTGCTTTGGTTTACCTGAAGGTTGGATTTCCAAAAGTTGTAGGACAGTTCCGTCTCCACAGGCAATCTTCAAAGCTTTCTTTGTCTTTTCAACCACTTGGCCAGGTTTTAAGTCAGTGGTTTCATCTAAAGGTTTAGCACTCCAGAACTTAGTACGTTTACCTAACATCATAGCAAATGCATTTGGTGATGGACGTAGTGCTCTAATCTTTCTATCGACTAGAAAGGCTGGCTTTGTGAAGTCTAATTCTTCTTGTTCTCTTGTGATGTTTGGTGAAAATACCACCTTGTCTTCATCTTGTGGAATTGGGTTAACATCCCCAGTAGCCACCTTAGGTAAAGTTTCAAGAAGTAAATCACGACCAATGATACTTAACTTATCAAATAATGATTGGGTATCATCATCTGGTTGAATTTCCAATGCTTGTTGAGATAAGACATCCCCAGCATCCATCTTCTTAACCATGTACATGATTGAAATTCCTGTTTGCTTATCACCATTAATCAATGAATATTGAACGGGTGCACCACCGCGGTATTTTGGTAACAATGAACCGTGAACGTTAACTGCGGCAATCTTTGCAGCATTCAATAGCTTTTCAGGTAAGAATTGACCAAAAGCAGCGGTGATAATGAAATCAGGACTAATGTCTATAATCTTAGCCATTTCATCACTACCACTAATTTTTTCAGGCTGAAGCACTGGAATTGATAATTCTTGTGCTGCTTCCTTCACTGGTGATGGTTTTAATACTCTTTTTCTTCCAAAAGGTCGATCTGGTTGAGTAACAACTGCTTGTACATCATAGTCGTCACTTTCCACTAACCCTTTTAATACAGGAACTGCAAATGATGGTGTTCCCATAAATACAACTTTTTTCATTTTATCTACATCCTTACATAAAGTTCAAAGGATCAGGGTCTATGTTTACGTATAGTCCCTTTTGAGCATCCTTTTGATAATGATTCAATATATATTCCAAACATGGTTTCATATTTGGCTCATTTTTATATTTAATAATAATTTGATAGTAGTACTTATTCTTTAATCTTAAGATTGAACTAGGTGATGGTCCTAACATAATTGCTTGGTCACTTAGCTTTGCCTTTAAAATCTTAGCAATTTCATACATCTTAGCAGCTGCCTTAGCTTCGTTGACATCAGATGCTGATATCTTAACAGTGAAATAGTAAGGTGGATAGTTAGTTTGATGTCTAACATTCATTTCCTTACGATAGAACAATTCATAGTCCTGTCTTTGCGCTAGTCTAATCGCATAGTGATCAGGATTAAAGGTTTGAATGTAAACCAATCCTTTTTTCTCTGCTCGACCAGCACGTCCACTCACCTGAGTTAATAGGTTAAATGTTCTTTCACTAGAACGGAAATCAGGTAAATCAAGGGAGGTATCAGCATTCAAAACACCAACAAGTGTAACGTTAGGAAAGTCCAATCCCTTCGCAATCATTTGAGTTCCAAGTAAAATATCGGCTTCACCGTTACCAAACTTTTGTAAAATTCGTTCGTGTGAACCTTTTCTTCTCGTGGTATCAACGTCCATTCTTAAGATGCGAGCGTTGGGTACCAATGACTGAAGCTTTTCTTGGACTTTTTGGGTTCCAGTACCGTAGTATCTGATTTTTTTACTACCACAGTTTTTACACTTGTTAGGAATTGGTTCTTCGTGACCACAGTAGTGACACTTCATCGTTCTAGAATCCATGTGCAAAGTAAGTGAGATATCACAGTTTGGACAATGCAATACGAAACCACAACTACGACACATGACAAAGGAGGAGTATCCTCTGCGATTTAGCATCAACACAATCTGTTCGTGTTTTTGTAAACGATTATTGATTGCTGATAATAATTCAGATGAAAAATCTTCCTGACCACTATTTTTAACCTCTTCCTTCATATCGATAACCCTAACCTCTGGTAAGGCTTGGTTATTGATTCTGTGTGGAAGTTTAATTAGTTGGTAAACACCCTTGGTAGCTCTTGCTCTTGATTCCAATGAAGGAGTGGCACTACCTAAAACTAACGGACAGTTATGAAAACTTGCTCGCCACTTGGCAACGTCTCTTGTATGGTATCGAGGAGAATCATCTTGCTTATAACTAGCTTCATGTTCTTCATCCATGATGATGATACCGATATTATCTATCGGGGCAAAGATGGCAGAACGTGCTCCAACGACCACGTCAGCTTCACCATTGTTGACTCTGCGCCATTCATCATATTTTTCACCATTCGATAAACCACTATGTAACATTGCTACTCGATTACCAAATCGACCTTTAACTCTTTTGACCATCTGAGGAGTTAACGAAATTTCGGGAACTAACATTAAAGCAGTCTTACCTAATTCAAGCGCCTTTTGGATTGATTGAAGGTATACTTCAGTCTTTCCAGAGCCGGTAACTCCCTCTAGTAAGAAAACAGTATCCTGGTCGCGCTTTGTTGCAGCGCTAATTCTATCAACGGCACTTTGTTGATCATCGTTTAACTTTAAAGGTTTGTTGGTGCCAACTTTTCCTTGGTATGGATTACGGTATTCTTCTTGCAAGAACCTAGTAAACCATCCCTTGTCCACCGCACTTTTAATAGCAGCTTCGGGAATATCAAAATCATGAACTAACTTGCGTTGCGCAATCTCTTTATCATTATGGTTAATGATAAAATCGAGAATTTTAATTAAATTCTTTGAGTTCTTACGAACCTTAGTTAATTCATCATTTGCTTGCTCAGTTGTTAAGTTCGGTTTAATAGCATAAATCTTTTTAGCCTTGGCACCATCTGAAACCTTATATTCAACAGAAAGCTTGTTTTCTTTACGATATTGAATAATCTTCTTTAATACACTGGCTGGGTATTCATCCACATCAAAATCAACGACATTATCATCACCAAAAATGGATAAAATATAGTCGTCGATTTCACTTGAATCATTTAATACTAATTGTTTTTGATACTTTGCTCTCATTACGCTGGGTAGCATCGTTAAGATACAACTAATTTGAAAAGAATAGGTCTTTTCTGCCATCCATTTGGACATATCTAGTAATTCTGGGTTCAAAACTGGATCTAAATCCAATAGTCCTGAAATTTCCTTTAATTCACCGTCAAAGGTTCCATTATTATCAATATCCCAAACGATTCCCTGAATTTTACGTCCACCATTTCCAAATGGAACAATGACACGCATCCCCTTTTGGAGCTTATCGTTTAACTCATCTGGCACTAAGTAAGTATATGGTTCGTTAGTTTGCATTGTTGGCACGTCAACAATTACTTTTGCTAAATTCAATCTAACTCCCCCTTTAATTTAATCGATTCTTTCGCTAATGATATCAATCAATTCATTAGCAATTTTATCCTTACTTTCTACATCGCTTTTCTTAAATACCCCGGTTTCATCAATAAATGAAACTTGGTTATTATCACTGTTAAATCCGATTGCCTTGTTACTAACATCATTAGCTAACAATAAATCTAATTTTTTCTTGGCTAGTTTTTGCTTGGCATTATCCAATAGATTTTGCGTTTCTGCAGCAAACCCTACGACAAATTGATCATCTTTTATCTTTGATAATTCCCTTAAAATGTCAGGTGTCTTTACCAAATGGATGTTTAATTCATCACCATTTTTCTTGATTTTTTGTTCTGAATATTTCGCTGGTGTGTAATCAGAAACAGCGGCGGCCATTACTAAAACATCAGCATCATTGAAGTTATCTTCAATCGCACTCTTCATTTCACTAGCTGAGCTAACATTGATAATGTTCACGTTACCGTTGATATGTTGAGTTTCTGAAGATGAAATTAAAGTCACATCGGCTCCAGCATTCATGGCTGCTCTGGCAATCGCATATCCCATCTTACCTGATGAATTATTACTGATGTATCTAACCGGATCAATGGCTTCTCTAGTTCCACCAGCTGTGACAATCATCTTCTTACCAGCTAATCGATTATCTTGTTCAACCATCAATTCTAGTCTTTCAATAATTTCTTCAGGTTCAATCATTCTACCCTTGGCTTCGTATCCTTCAGCTAAGAATCCTGAAGTTGGATAAATGATTTTACAACCATCCGCCTCAATTTGTTGAATATTTCTTTGGGTTGCAGGATTATCCCACATGTTGTTATTCATTGCCGGAACAATCACCTTTGTAGAAGGTGTTGCAAGCAGTGTCGTAGTAACTGCTTCGTCACCAATCCCATTAGCCAACTTGGCAATAGTGTTTGCTGTCGCTGGGGCAACAATCGACATATCAGCCCATGTTGCAATATCAATATGGGTGATTTCATTAGCATCCTTTTCGTCAAAAGTATCAGTGAAAACAAGGTTTTTGGTCAATGTTTGAAAAGCCAATGGTGTAACGAATTGTTGTGCACCACCGCTCATAACAACCCTGACATCGTTTCCATTTTTAACTAATAAGCGCGCTAAGGTTAATGACTTATATGCGGCAATACTACCAGTAACATATAGTGCTATTTTTTTATTATTCACTAATCAAACCTCCCATATCTTAAGAACTTATTACCTATATTGTATCAAAAAATCAAAATAAAAACCCTTGCATTGCTGCAAAGGGTTAATTTATTTATTATTTGTTATCTCTAGTTAGTTCAACCTTGCCGGCAACGATTTCTTCGAAAGCCTTACCAACAGATTTTCTAGATTTGTATGAGTCTAATAATAATGGTGATCCAGCATCAATATCATGAGCTCTCTTACTTGCTAGCATGATTAATGAGTATCTTGAATCAACTCTTTCAAGTAGTTTGTCAACAGATGGATATAATAGCATTAGTCTTCTTCTCCTAACATTGATAGATAATCCGGCATTACGCGGTTAACTTTTAGTCTTTCGCTGTTAACGATAGTCTTAATTCTATCTACAGCATTTTCGACTTTGTCGTTTAATACAGCATAGTCATAGTTTCTCATCATCTTAATTTCAGAAACGGCTGTTTTGATACGCTTATCGATAACGTCCATGTCATCAGTTCCACGACCAATTAAACGATTCTTTAGCACAACTAAATCAGGTGGGGTTAGAAATACAAATACTGCTTCTGGGCAATTAGCTCTAACCTGCATTGCACCATTAACTTCGATTTCTAAGAATACGTCATGACCTTCATCCAAAGTCTTATTAACATAGTTCAATGGAGTTCCATAATAATTGTCAACGTACTTTGCATATTCTAGCATTTCACCATTTTTGATATGGTCTTCGAATTCTTCTTTACTAACAAAGAAATAGTCTTTACCGTTTACTTCACCTTCACGAGGACTTCTAGTAGTCATTGAAATTGAGTACTTGAAATCAACATCTGGTTCGTTAAACAATGCTTTTCTAACAGTACCTTTACCAACTCCAGAAGGTCCTGAAAGAACAATTAGCATTCCTCTTTTTGCCATTTTAAAACCCCTCAAAATTTTATAATACTACCATTATCGCTTATTTTAACGATTTTTTCAAATTTATTTTTTGGTTTCATCAGCTAATTTTAGTAATTCGTTAGCGTGTTGAAGCGTTAAATCAGTGACCGTTGTACCAGACAACATTCTAGCAAGTTCATCAACACGTTTTTGAACTGATAACTTGATGATACTTGTTTTGGTACGATTCTTATCAATTTTCTTTTCAATGAAGTAATGATGATCAGACATTGCCGCAACCTGTGGTAAATGCGTAATACATAAAACCTGAGATTTTTGTGCAATTTTACTGATTTTTTCGGCAATTGCTTGAGCAACTCTACCGGAAACACCAGTATCTACTTCATCAAAGATGATTGATGTGACACCTTGCATATTAGTGAATAGTGTCTTTAGTGCCAACATAATTCTAGATAGTTCACCACCGGAAGCAATCTTTGATAGTGGTAACATTGCTTCTCCTGGATTGGTTCTCATATAGAATTCAACACGTTCTGTGCCGTATCTGTGGAATTCACCGATTGGCAACTTTTCAAAGTTAACTTTAAACTCGGTCTTAGCCATGTATAAGTCAGATAGCTGGTCATGCACTGCTTCTTCCAGCTTAGTTGCAACAGCGTGACGCTCTGTGTTCAATTCATCAGCTAAATCACTCAATTTGTTTACGGTTGATTCGTATTGTTCGTTTAAATCTTCACCAGTAGTTTGATCAGCTTGCATGGTGGAAAGTTCCTTAACAACATTATCGTAATGCTTTAGGATTTGTTCAATTGAATCACCATACTTACGCTTTAAACCGTAAATGACATTCAATCTTTCTTCGATTTCTTCTAAACGACCTTGGTCAAATTCTTGTAAGTCCATTTGATCAGAAATATTGTCAGAAGCATCTTGTAATAAATAAAAGGCATTTTTGATGTTGTCAGAAATTTCTCTAAATTGAGGGTCAACTTCTTCAATTGATTCCATTGAATTCTTGGCTTCACCAATTACATCTAAAGGATTAAATGTTTCATCACCGTTAATAGCACTAAAACTCATGTTTAAGGCATCAACAATTTTTTGGTAGTTAAGCAAGTGGTCTCTTTGGCTGACTAATTCTTCTTCTTCACCAACTTCTAGATGTGCATTGCTAATTTCATTTTCCTGAAATTCCAACATATCAAGACGTTGTGACCATTCTTTTTCATTACCACGTTTTTCTTTGATTGATGCTTTCAATTGTTGATAGTGATCAAAAGTTTCTTGGTACTTAGTTAAAGTATCACCAATTTGTTTATGACCAAATTCATCAAGTAAATGAACGTGTCTTTCTGGTTGCATTAATTCTTGATGTTCATTTTGACCATGAATATCAACGATTGTCTCACCAATTTTCTTTAGCATTGTGGTATTAACAAGCATCCCATTGACACGACAAATATTGCGACCATTTCTATAGATTTCTCTTTGTAAAATGACGCTATTATCGCTATGATCAATTCCCATGTCATCTAACACTTTATAGGTTAGACCATCTTCAGGGAATACAAATAAACCTTGAATTAATAACTTGTTACTACCAGTTCTAATAAAGTTTTGTGAACCTCTGCCACCGGCTAATAGGCCAACAGCATCGATAATAATTGACTTACCAGCACCAGTTTCACCAGTTAAAACAGTCATTCCATTGGAAAAATCAATTTCCAAATGGTCGATAATCGCAAAATCGCTAATTGATAGGTTTTCAAGCAATCAAAAGACTCCCTTTCATTACTTTAGTTCGTCAGCTCGTTTGATAGTATCTTCAATCGAAATATCTGGATTAATTGAGGGATTGTCAACAGACTTTAAGTCTACTAAGAATTCAATATTCCCTTCGCCACCTTTGATTGGTGAGAAATCTAATCCTTCAACTGAGTATCCAGCGCTAACGGCAAATTTTATAATGTCTTCTAAAACTTCGGCATGAACGGCGTGGTCTCTGACGATACCGTGCTTACCGATTTTATCTCTTCCAGCTTCAAATTGTGGCTTAATTAACGCCGCAACGTGCCCATTTTTTACAAGAATATCTTTTAGTGGTGGCAAAATCAAGTGAAGTGAAATGAAAGAAACGTCAATTGAAGCAAATTCTGGTTGACCTTCTGTAAAATCATCTAGCTTTGAGTATCTAAAGTTGGTGTGTTCCATCACAACAACTCGTGGATCTTCACGAAGCTTCCATACTAGTTGGTTACTACCAACGTCTAAAGCATAACTTTTTTTAGCACCATTTTGTAACATCACATCAGTAAATCCACCAGTGGATGAACCGATATCCAAAACAGTCTTATCTTTAACATCAAGATTAAATACCTTCAAGGCTTTTTCAAGCTTTAGGCCACCTCGACTAACGTATGGCATTGGTTTTCCTTTTAAATGCAACTTTGTGTCTTCAGGAATCTTAACACCTGGTTTATCCAAACGTTCTTCGTTTTTACCTAAAACTTCGCCGGCCATTACGGCTCTCTTGGCTTTTTCTCTTGTATCAAAAATACCCTGTTGAACAAGTAGCACGTCTACTCTTTCTTTTTTCATGCGAACTACTCCTATTTTTCTATTTTAAAGTAATCTAAAAATGATGATAACAATTCTGTATCGACATCATTTTCGTCTTTTAATTCGTCTAAAATTTGGCGGCTATGGCTAATTGTGTCTTCTAAGTAAGAATATGCCTTATCTAATCCTAAATGATTAGTATAAGTGTTTTTGACGCCATCTTGGTGCACTGGTTTCCCTAGTTCTTCTTGACTGGAAACAACATCTAAGATGTCATCGTAAATTTGAAAGGCCAAACCATAGTCGGCACCAAATTGATCTAATTTATCAATCACATCATGACTGGCATTTGCCAAGATACCACCTGCAACCATTGCATATCTAATCAATGCACCAGTTTTTCCTTCATGTAATGTTTTAATTTCATCCAAGGAAAGCTGCTTGTTTTCATTCAAAATATCAATTGATTGACCGGCAACCATCCCTGATGGGCCGGCGAATCTAGATAGATAATAAACTAATTGCGCCTTCTTGTGATCGTCTAAGGCGTTATCTGTTAGCCATTGAAAGGCCAATGTTAATAATCCATCACCAGCCAATGTGGCTAGACCAGCACCATAAATAACGTGATTAGTCTTTTTACCACGTCTTAAATCATCATCATCCATAGCTGGCAAGTCGTCATGGATTAATGAATAAGTGTGTAATAATTCAAGTGCGCTAATTGCTTTTAAATCATCGTCAGTCATTTCATGATTTAATGTCTTTAAGGTTGCAATGCTCATTAGCGGTCTTAATCTTTTCCCACCAGCCATCAATGAATAACTCATTGATTCAGCAAGTTGATCATTGCTAACATCTTTTTTTACTTGATTAGCTAATTGGCTTTCAATTTGTGGTTTATATTCATCAATAAAATCAGATAAAACTACAGATTGACTCATTACTTATCTTCACTTTCTTTTTCAAATGAAACTTCAGAATCATCATCTGTCATTTCTTTAGCCAATGTCTTTTCAGCATTCTTCAAAGTACTTTGTAGTTCGCCACTTAGCTTAACACCTTTTTGGAATTCACTTAGTGCCTTTTCCAAAGGAATGTCACCTTGTTCTAATTCGGAAACGATTTGTTCTAGTTTGTTCATGTTATCTTCAAAGCTTGCTTTTTCAGCCATTATTTACTCTCCTTTTTCACTTCGTTAACAGTTGCTTTCGCATATCCATCAATTAATTTTAGTTCAATATCATCATTTTTCTTAATGTCGTCAATTTTCTTTACGACCTTGCCTTCGCTATTAGTTGTAAAACTAAATCCGCGAGACATAACCTTTAACGGGCTTAAATGATCTAAAGCGTCAATTCTCTGTGTTAGTTGATTTTGCTTATTTTGAATCAACAACATAATGTTTCTCTTTAATTGATTTTCTTGTACTTGTAAAGCTTGTTGTTGTTCTTTAATTAAGTTCTTTGGTGAATTAATTTTTAGATTATATACTAAATCATTTAACTTTCTATCGGACTGGTTGATTTTTTCCTTTAGAGCGTTCATCAATCTTTCGTTTAGCATATCAATCTTTTGGACGTATGAATCATACAAACGTTCAGGTTGCTTGAAAATGTATGATTGTTGGATTTTAGCTAAACGTTGTTGTAATTGATTTAACTTGTTTCTAAAAGCATTAAAAATTCGTACTTGGTCATTTTTAATATCAGTCATGACTTCAGTCAATACTGGTACCGCTAATTCAGCAGCAGCGGTTGGTGTAGCTGCTCTTACATCCGCAACTAAATCAGCAATTGTTGTGTCGGTTTCGTGTCCAACTGAAGAAATCACTGGAATCTTACTATCGAAGATTGCTCTGGCAACGATTTCTTCGTTAAATGGCCAAAGGTCTTCAATCGAACCTCCACCACGTCCAATAATTAATGTGTCAAAATCACCTCGTTCATTTACACGATTGATTTGACGAACAATGTCAGAAGCGGCTGCATCCCCTTGCACGACGGCAGGATATAAAACGATTTGAGCAATTGGATATCTTCTTCTAGTGGTTGTAATAATATCTCTAATAACAGCTCCACTAGGTGAAGTAACTACCGCAATTCTCTTTGGATACTTTTCCAAGGCCTTTTTAGGAGCATTGAATAATCCTTCATCAGATAGTTTTTTCTTTAATTGTTCATATGCTTGATACAAGGCACCAACACCATCTGGTTCCATGTGATCAATATAAATTTGATAGTTACCGGTTGCTTCATAGACTGAAATTCTACCAGTAACTAATACTTTCATTCCTTCTTCGGGTTTAAACTTAACCTTATCGAAAGCAGATTTAAACATGATAGCGCTAATCTTAGCGTTATCATCCTTCAAGCTAAAGTATTGATGTGCTGGTCTCAATCTAAAGTTAGAAATTTCACCAGTTAAATAAACCTTATCTAGATAGGGATCACGATCAAATTTTTTCTTAATATAGCTTGTTAAATCGCTAACACTTAGGTAATCATTACCCATTAATATCACTCCACTTTGATAGTTCTACGGTTTGTCTCATCAATGTAGCGATGGTCATTGGACCAACACCACCAGGTACAGGAGTTATGTATGAGGCTTTCTTAGCAATACCATCATAATCAACGTCTCCAACTAATTTACCTTCATCATTCACGTTTTGACCAACGTCAATTACAACTACGCCATCTTTTACATCACTTTCTGTTACTGTATTAACCTTACCAGTAGCAGATACGATAATATCGGCGTCTAATGTGTATTCTTTAATATTTGCATAATGGTTTAACACTGTTACTTCTGCACCAGCATTGATTAATAAAGCTGCCATTGGTCTACCCACGATGGTACTTCTACCAATTACGACTGCTTTTTTACCCTTTAAATCAATACCATATTCTTCAAACATAGTCATAACACCCTTTGGTGTACATGCAACAGGATAGTTACTTTGTTCGTTTAAGAATAACTTACCAGAATTAATCACTTGGAATCCATCCACGTCTTTATCTGGGTTAATTTGACTCATAACGTATTTTTCGTTGATGTGTTTTGGTAGTGGTGATTGAATCAAAATTGCATCAATGTCATCGTCATGATTATAGTCGTTCAATATGTTTAATAATTCGTCTTCAGTGGTTTCTGCAGGAAGAGCCTTAACGATTGACTTAATTCCTAATTGTTGAGCTTTCTTATGCTTGCTTCTCACATAGCGGTGGCTAGCTTGATCATCCCCGACGATAATCACAGCTAGACAAGGATTTTTACCTTGTTCGTTTAATTCTGAGACCATATCTGCAGTCTCTTCATTAACTTTCTTTGCTAAAGATCTTCCATCAATAATATTGCTCATCGTAAAACCTCCAAAGGATTATTTAATTCTCTTTTATTTTAGCATATAAAAAAATGTTTATGTAATAAAAAAAAGACTCGCTTTTAAGCGAATCATTTTTTCTTAAGCAATTGTGTTTGATAAAACTCCATTAACAAATTTTCTTGAGTGATCATCACTGTATTTCTTTGTTAATTCTAACGCTTCATTGATTGCCACCTTTGTAGGGACATCGTCAACGTATTTAATTTCAAAAAACGCAAGTCTTAGAATTGCAAGATCTGTCTTGGCAATTCTGTTAATGGACCAACCGGAAACAAGATATGAGATTATACTATCATCTAAGCTATCCTTATTTTCGATAACTCCATCTACTAAAGTGTTGTAGTAAGATGGAATTTCTGTTTCTTCATCGGTTCTTGAGATAGCATGAAAAAATAGTTCTTTATCGGTTGTATCATTTGCATTGATAGCAAACAATGTTTGAAATGCATACTCTCTTATTTTATGTCTAGTAAATTCCACTATTTTTCACCCTTATCGCTACTATTGCCGTTTAATAAACTTTTTGAATTAGCTTTTTTATCTTGTTTTTCATGAACGACACCTTCTACATGAACATTAACTTCACCTAAATCAAGTTCAGTCATGAATAGAAGTTGTTGTTTTACTTGTTCTTGAATTTCTAGAGCAACTTTAGGAACAGAAACCCCGTAATTTAGATATACGTAAACATCAACGATTAATTTTTCATCTTTAAAATTAAGTCTAATGCCCTTACCCATTTCTTTACGACCGAATAGTTCATTAACACTTGTTGCCAATGATCCACGCATGCGCTTTACGCCCTTTACTTGGACAGAGGCAATACTTGCGATTACTTCCAATACGTTTGGTGAGATTTGAATATCCCCAAACTTTGAACTAGCCTTTGGTAAAGAAATATTTGTTTGTTCTGCCATAAAAATTACCCTCCAATCAAAATAAAAGCATCAATTATTTATTAATTAAGCTCTTGAGATGTATGTTGCATCATTGGTGTTAATAACTAGCTTATCGCCAGCGTTAACAAAGAATGGTACTTGTACAATTAAACCAGTAGTCATAGTAGCTGGCTTGCTTCCACCTGAAGCAGTGTTACCTTTGATACTTGGTTCAGTTTCTGCAACTTCTAGAGTAACAGTGTTTGGTACTTCAATACCGATAACTTCGTTTTCGTATTGAACGATACTTACGTCCATGTTTTCTTGTAAGTAGTTTAAAGCATCTTTGATCTTGTCACCAGGTACAGTAATTTGTTCGTATGAATCCATATCCATGAATACGTAACCTGCACCATCTTCGTATAGGTATTGCATGTTTCTAGTGTCAATTTGTGCTTGTTCCATCTTAGCACCGGCACGGAAAGTCTTGTCTTGAACAGCACCTGTTCTTAGGTTCTTAAGTTTAGTACGTACGAACGCACCACCCTTACCTGGCTTTACGTGTTGGAAGTTGATGATACGCCAAATTGCGTTATCTACTTCAATAGTTAATCCTGTTTTAAATTGGGCAGTTGAAATTGTTGCCATGATTAAAACTCCTCCTAGTATTACTAATATGTTTTATATGATAGCAATGTTAGTGCAGCGATTGCAATCGTAATCGTTACTACTATTGTATCATGTTAGCTTTATTTAAATAAGTCTTTGGTAATAAAAAAAGCCTGAAAATAAATCAGGCTTTTTCTACATTATTCACTAATTACTTAGCAACTGCTTCAGATACTGGGTATACTGAAACTTGGCGCTTGCTGCGGCCCATACGTTCGAAACGTACAACACCATCAACTAAAGCAAATAAAGTATCATCACCGGCACGCTTAACGTTTTTACCTGGGTAAATGTGAGTACCACGTTGACGGTAAATGATTGAACCAGTAGTAACTTTTGATCCATCAGCAGCCTTTGTACCTAGACGACGACCTGCAGAGTCACGACCATTGGCTGTTGAACCTCCCCCTTTATGGTGAGAGAAGAATTGTAAATTCATTTCTAACATTGGATTACACCTCCGTACAATTTAATCTATTGTAATATCTAATTTAATATAATCAGCATAACTTTGAGAAATATCCCGCATTCCGTTTTGGAATGTTGATAAAATTGCTTGAGCAGCAATATCATCTTCGGAAGAATTAGCTTCAGGGACTGTAACTTCCATAAAACCACCTTCGATGTCATCACTGACAACTTTAGGTTCTAGGTTAGCAACTTCGGTCAACCCATTTACAGTAGAAATGGATAAAACAGAAACTGCAGCGCATACAATGTCCTTACCATACTCACCTGAATCAGCATGACCGGATAAACTAAAACTAGTAATTCGATCACTTTGCTTATCATGAATAATATTTGCTAATATCATTTTTAATCCTCTAATTAAGCCTTGATTGAGTCAATCATAACCTTAGTGTATGGTTGTCTATGACCCTTCTTAGAACGAGAACCCTTCTTAGGCTTGTAACGAAGAATAGTAATCTTCTTACCACGGCCTTGCTTTTCAACAGTACCTTCAACTGAAGCACCGTCTACAAGTGGAGTACCAACCTTAGCTGAGTCACCACCAACGAAAACTACTTGATCAAAAGTAACCTTTTCACCTTCGTTTGCGTTTAGCTTTTCAACGTAGATTGCTTCACCTTCAGCAACTTTGTATTGCTTTCCGCCTGTTACGATAATTGCGTACATAATGTGCACCTCCTTGAATAATATGCTTAGACTCGCCGAACATAAGCGCTTCACTAAGAAGACTTAATACTCAGTCCGTGCGGTTGTAGCTGTGAAAGTCCACAAATACAACAAAGTAAGTATACATATTTTGAATAATTTAGTCAAGAAAAAAAGCATATCATAAGTGATATGCTTCAACAATTTATTCAAATGTCGCGAGAGAGATTCGAACTCTCGACCTACGGTTTAGAAGACCGTTGCTCTATCCAGCTGAGCTATCGCGACATCAAAACTCAACAAAAAACATTATATCGGATAATCGACATGGTGTCAATATCATTTTTAAATCAATTAAAAATTTCATAATGAATTAATTTCACTAAATTGAGCTGACAATGATTTATCATCAACGCCAAGGTCTACTATACCAAATTTTAGAAACATTTTCCAGGAAAATTGGAAATCTTTTTTTGAATGATTATAAAAACCGTTAAACATCATTCGTTTAATTGATAAATACACTTGATTGAAGTCACGATCAGCAGCAATGCCTGTGATTTTGTTGTAATCTTCTTCATCGATAACGATTATGTCTAACCAGTTATGAACGCTAGCAAACAACAAATAATACTTCATCACGTTGGCAACGTCCTTAGTAATCATTTCCTTATAGTTTTTTACATCAATATTTTCTTGATCTTTTTTATATACCGAGAAACGCTTTGAATCCTCTGCTAATTTAGCTAAAGATAAATCCAATTGGATAAATAGCTTTTGTTGCTTATTATTGCCGTTTAAGAGCAATTGTTGTTTTTGCCCCATGTTATTGAACTTGGCAACAGCTTGTTGAATCATTTCGTCAAATTTTAACAATCTAAACACCTCATATTTCATTTTATCATTATGACAAACGTTTGAAAAATAAAAAAGAGCCGGCAATAAGCCGACTCTTTTTTAAATGGTTATTAGTATTTTTCCATGTATTGGTTACGTTCCCAATCAGAAACTTGAGCACGGTAAGCATCGTATTCTAAATGCTTAGCAGCTAAGTAACTGTTGAAAATCTTTGAACCTAATGCATGTTTCATTGTTTCATCAGCAGATAATTCTTCTAACGCATCTAGTAAGTCATCTGGTAAGTTAACAATTTCGTTTTCTTTTCTTTCTTGAGCATCCATTCTGTAGATGTTACGGTCAACACTCTTAGGAGGTACGATACCGTTCTTCAAACCATCTAGACCAGCTTCTAGAACGGAAGCAATTGCTAGGTATGGGTTTGCTGAAGCATCAGCACTTCTTAATTCAAGACGTGTAGCTTGTCCACGAGCATTTGGTACTCGGATAAGTGGAGATCTGTTTGAACCAGACCAAGCAACGTAAACTGGTGCTTCGTATCCAGGAACAAGACGTTTGTATGAGTTTACTAATGGGTTACAAATTGCAGTGTAACTCTTAGCATGTTTGATTAAACCGCCTAAGAAGTGGTAAGCAGTTTCTGATAACTTCAAGTCACCATTTTCGTCGTAGAATACATCACCATTATCGTCAAATAATGACATGTTTAAATGCATTCCAGAACCATTGATACCACTTAGTGGCTTTGGCATAAATGTAGCGTATAAGCCGTATTTTCTTGCGATTGTTTTAACAACTAATTTAAATGTTTGAATATTGTCAGCAGCGTTTAGAGCATCTGCATATTCGAAATCAATTTCATGTTGACCAGGAGCAACTTCATGGTGAGCCGCTTCAACGTCAAAGCCCATTTCTTCTAAAGTTAGAACGATTTCACGACGACAGTTGCCACCTAGGTCAAGTGGTGCCATATCAAAGTAGCTACCTTCGTCATTTAATTTAACTGTTGGTTTGCCATCTTCATCCATCTTGAATAGGAAGAATTCAGGTTCAGGTCCAATGTTAAATGATGTAAATCCAGCATCCTTCATGTCCTTTAGAACACGGATTAAGTTATTTCTTGGATCGCCTTCAAATGGTGTTCCATCAGTCTTGTAAACTTCACAAATAACTCTAGCAATCTTACCGCGTTCTGAGCTCCATGGGAAAATCATCCAAGTTGATAAATCAGGATGTAAATACATGTCACTTTCTTCGATTCTTACGAATCCTTCGATTGATGATCCATCAAACATAATCTTGTCATTTAATAAATCATCTAATTGACTGATTGGAACTTCAACATTTTTTAAAGTACCTAAAACATCAGTAAACATTAAACGTAAGAATTTTACGTCCTCTTCTTTAACAATACGACGAATGTCGTCTTTTGAATAATCATGCTTTGTAGCCATATACACCTACTCCTAACGTATTCAACATTAAATTAGTTAAAAAGAATTATTTGCAGCATCATGTGAATTCAATCCACCGATGTTCAAAAGTTCATCAGATAAAATTTTACGTGCTTCTTGATCAGTTAATTCCTTCGTATCGTTACTCTTGTTATCTTCTTTACGCTTCTTGTAGATTTCTTGAATCTTGGCAATATTTAAACCTTCGTCTAAATAATCCTTAATTTCTAAAATCACATCGATATCATTCAAAGAATACATACGGCGGTTACCATCATTTCTTTCAGGTGAAACCAAACCCTGTTCTTCGTAATATCTAATTTGTCTTGCGGTCAAGCTAGTTAACTTCATAACAGTTCCGATTGGAAGTACTGAAAGCGAACGTCTTAAATCCTTTTCTTTCATATCTAACTCCTTCTAACAACATTATAATAACATTATATTTTAATATGTCAACATTTAATGTAACAACTTCTAACATATTATGGCACTTTTTTATCATTTAGCCAATTAAATACATCTTTTTCGATGTTTTTTACAACTTCCATGTTAGATATTATGTCATACCAGTTAACTTTCATCTTATTTCTAAACCAAGTTAACTGTCTTTTAGCGTAATGTCTAGAATCCTTTTTAATTAATTCAGAAACATCCTCTAAGTCTAAATTACCATGGAAATAGTTGATGAATTCTCGGTAACCGATTCCTTTATATGCAGGTAAGGAAATGTCACCTTTTTGATCTAACCATTTCGCTTCGTCGATTAATCCTTCTTTAAACATAATATCAACACGTTTATTGATGCGATCATACAACACCTGTCTATCGGTATTAAGTGCAATAATATATGGATCAATTGAAACGGCATTATTGGTTTGTTCAGAAAATCTAACACCCGTATTGTGATAAACCTCTAAAGCTCTAATTACCCTGCGTTCATTTTCTTCACCAATCTTTTCGGCGGATACTTCATCAATGCTTCTTAATTTAAGCCACAATGCATGTTTACCGTTTTCTTCGGCAAATGCACGCATTTGATTTCTATATTCTTCATTATCATAGTGATCACCGCCAAGATTTAATCCATCGACAAGTGATTGAATATAAAATCCAGTTCCTCCAACAATAATAGGAAGTTTTCCTCTCTTATGAATATCATCAATTAATTTATTAGCCGATTCAACAAAATCAGCCGCTGAATATCTTTTGTCAACATCAATAATATCAATTAAATGATGAACAATTCCCTCTGATTCTTCTTTTGTCACTTTGGCTGTTCCAATGTCTAAGTGTTTGTAAACCTGCATAGAATCACCAGAAATAACTTCACCATTTAATTTCTTAGCCAACTTAATTGATAAACTTGTTTTTCCGACCGCTGTTGGTCCGACAATTATTAGCACTTTTTGCATATTATCCCACCATTTCTGCCTATATAAGTTTAGCATATAAAATATTGAATTAAAATATACTTAAGACTGGATAAATAAATAAAAAAACATCATAATGGTAAGTGTAAAGCAAATTATTATATAGGAGGACTTAAAATGAAAAAATTCGCTAAAGGATTCTTTGTTGGTGCATTGGCAACTTCAAGCGCGGTTGCTGGAGCATTATTCTCTTTCAAGAAAAAAGTTGTAGACCCTGTTGAAGGTCAAGCTGATAAACTAGAAGAAAACAGAAAAAGAGTTGTTCGTAAACAACGTTCCGCTCACTTAAACTAATACGAAACAATAAAAAAAGCACTTTACAATTTGTAAAGTGCTTTTTTTATTTACTTCTTAGTCTTTCCATCCCAGTTTCTAAAACCTGATTTTAGGATATAAATATTTTTGTATCCATTATTACCAAGTAAAATAGCTGTCTTAATACTCAAAGTTTTACCTTGATCGTATAAGTACACTGGCATGTCTTTTCGAATGTTCTTATAAAACATCTTGATTGTTGAGTAAGGAATACTTCTGGCTCCTAAAATGTGACCAGATTCGAAATCTCTGTTTTCTCTTAGGTCAACAATTTGTCCTCTGTGACTACCCCGCTTAAATTCTTCTTCATCAACGAAAGTAGCAACACGGTTTGCTCTCATTCTTGTAATGCTGTTATAAATTAGGATTGCTAACAAAATAACAACAATCAAAAGCATGGATGGAATCATGTGTTATTACACCCCTAATGTTATTTATTAATGTTTCTTAAAGCTAATGAACCGGCACCAATTACCCCAGCATCGTTACCTAATTGAGCTAGACGAATCTTGGTAGAATCTCTAACAGGTCTAAATGCATTTTCTTGGAAGTACTTAGTTGTTGGTTGTAATAGAGTGTTTCCGGCATTTGAAACACCACCACCGATAACAATGTTATCAGGGTTCAATGTGTTACCAACGTTAGCTAACGCAAGACCTAAGTAATAACATACATGATCTACAACTTGGTTTGCAAAAATATCACCGTTATCAGCTAAGAAGAAGACAACCTTTGAAGTTACTTCTTCACCAGAGTTAATCATTTCTTTTAGTCTTGATTGACCAGTGAATTCACTTGAAAGGTTCTTAGCAACCTTAACAACACCAGTAGCTGAAGCGTATTGTTCTAGACAACCGCGCTTACCACAAGTACATTCAAATCCACCTGGTTCAACAGTAATGTGACCAATTTCGCCGGCACCACCGTTAACACCGTGAGCTAATTCACCGTTTACGATAACACCTCCACCAACACCAGTTCCAAGTGTTACGAATACAACGTCTGAGTCCTTACTTCCGGCACCCTTCCAGTATTCACCTAGTGAAGCAACGTTAGCATCATTATCTAAAGCGAATGGTAGGCCTAATGCTTTTTCGATTTGATCCTTAATATGTTGGGTAGTCTTCCAGTTTAGGTTGTATGCCCCAATTACAGTACCTTCCTCACGGTTTACTGAACCTGGAGTTCCCATTCCAATTCCAATAAAGTCGTCAATTTTATGATCAGAGTCCTCCATCTTTTTTGCGATAGAGTTAATGATATTTGGAACAATATTTTCTCCGTTAGCGCTTACATCGGTGGTAATAGCCCACTTATCTAAGATTTCACCGCTATCAGTTAGGAATGCCAACTTAGTTGTTGTACCCCCTAAATCGATTCCAATTAACTTACGTACCATTTTAGTTTCCTCCTAAAAATTGTATTATTTCTTTTCTTCGATTCCATGTTCATGTTTTAATACAAGCTTTGCCTGTATGAACTCTTCTTTAGTTACAAGTCCGGCATCATGTAGATGATCAAGCTCTAAAGCCATAACCTCTATATCCCACAATCTTTTGCCAACGTAAACATAGATTCCAAATTTTTTTAAAAGTTGTTGAACATCGTACAACGTCTTCATTTTGCCACATCCTAACGAAAAATGCACTAATTAATTTGCAAAATAACCAGTTTTTAAGCAAAAATATGCAAATACTAGCAATACAATTAATGCCAATATCTTCTTTACCATTGGAATTTTAAACTCTGATGGTAGTCCTACTACGTAAGGTAATAAGAACCCAGCAATTAAACCACCAATATGACCTATTATATCAATATCTGGTGACATTAAGTCGAATCCAATGTTTAAAACGATTAGTAATAGAAAACTTTGCGACATTCTTCTGACATACATATTATCATGAAATGTTTCACCTAACATCAAAAATACACCGAACAATCCGAAGATGGCGGTACTTGCACCAGCACTTGCTCCATTTGAGAATGCAAATCCGGCGATGTTACCAAATATTCCTGACAACATGAAAATCACAAGAAATCTAATGTGTCCAAAAATCTTTTCAAGCTGAATCCCTACATAGTACAAACTAATTCCGTTCATTAAAATATGTAGAAATGATAGATGAATAAATATTGGTGTGATGAATCTCCACCATTGACCAAATTGGACTAGTGGACGATACATAGCACCATAATTAATAATTGCATCCGTTGAATTTGTAACGATACCAAATAAATATACGAATATAATTATTGCTAAAATTCCTTCAGTCATAAAAGGAACATCATCTATTTTTCGGTATAAACGATTATTTGAAATTTGAGTGAATAATTGTTTCAACTTGTTGATCAAACTCATCTACTTTCCATATTGATTTTTCATACATTCTAATTCTATCAGCAAGCGCAATAGTATTTCCAGGATAATCAACTAAAACTCGGTCATAGTATCCACCACCATAGCCAAGTCGATTATTATTAGACATATCAAAAGCCATCCCCGGAACAATCAATAAATCAATATCATTGACGTCGATGCCTTGACCACCAACTGGTTCAGAAATTCCCATTTTATTAACGAACAACTCGGTTTCATGATTATACTCAATGAAATCCATATCGCTCTTATTAATCACCTTGGGAACATATACTCTCTTGTTATCATTTAGCGCTTTTTCAATGATTGGATTGGTATCAATCTCAATATCAGTACTAAGGGTTATTCCAATTGAAGTTGCCGCAATCCACTCATCAGTTTCAAATAACTGGTTATATAAATATTGTACATCTTCTCTATTATCTAAATTTTTAAGTTTATTTAAAATTTCACTTCGAGCTGCTGATTTATCCATCTATTCACTTCCCAGAATATAAAAAAAGGATTTGGGCCTTTAAACCCGAATCCTTATTTTGTTTCACGATGTAATGTAACTTTTCTTTCACGTGGACAGTATTTCTTTAATTCCAAACGATCAGGGTTGTTACGACGACTCTTAGTTGATAAGTAATTACGTTCGTGACATTCTGTACATTCTAAAGTAATGTGTACTCTCATCTTAGTTACACCTCCAAGTTAGTTGTATTTTTAATTTTTATATAAACAACTTTCAACTCTTAATATATTATCATTTTTTCTTCGATTTGACCAGAGTTTATATAAATATTGTTAAGGAAAATTACTTAACAGCAATTATTTCAAGCCACTGTCGGATTGAACGTACTTCCAGTATGCTTGATAAATCTTTTGAGCTAAGTCAATATTATTGCTTTCTGCGTTACTTGGCAAGTTTGGAATTGCAACTACAACTACCACTTGTGGGTCATCTGAAGGAGCAAATGATCCTAAACTCAAAGTAACTGTTTCAACTGGCTTAGAACCCTTCTTTCCACTTGAGTAGAATGTTTGGGCAGTACCAGTCTTAGCAGAAATTGAAGGTTTAACAGTGTTTAAAGTGATACCAGTTCTGTATTCGTTAGTACCATGAACCACCTTGTAGAAACCGTCAGTAACAACTTTTCTTTGTGCAGCTGTCATATCAATCTTGTTTAGCACAGTTGGTGTAACAGTGTATTTAACTCGACCTAACTTACCGCTCTTGCTTGAAGCACGAATGCTTTGAACGATGTGAGGTTCAATTCTGTAACCACCATTGGCGATTGTAGAAATGTATTGAGCAATTTGCATTGGTGTGTAGGCATCGTAGTTACCATATGATAAATCGAGTGCCTTACCTATATTTGCTGAACCACTAGGACCTTGAATACCCTTTGTTTCACCAGGTAAATCAATTCCAGTGTACACACCTAAACCAAATTGGTTGAAGTAACCTCTCATAATGTTGAAGACGTCTGGATTCATTGTTAATGCTCCACCTTCAACGTAGTTGAACTTAGCTTCTTTCATTGCTAGTTGCATCATGTATGAGTTAGATGAAACTTCAAGCGCAGTTGAAGCATCTAGCGCAATATCATGGTTTCCATCTTGGTTAAACCATGATGCCTTTCTGATTCCACCAGTTAAAATTGGCTTATCAGTTAAAGTAGAGTTAGTTGGTGTAATGACCTTGTCCATTAAAGCACCAGAAATCATGGCACCCTTAACAACAGAACCCATAACGATTGAACTGTTAATTGTTCCAAGAGCATTTGGAGTTTCTTTTCCAGTTTCTGGATCACGACTAACCCCAGCTAAACCGATAATTCCACCGGTATTAGGGTTCATGACAACTGCGTATGCACCTGTTGAATTACCAGTACCTTGATCAGCTTCTTCAACTAGTGATTGAATCTTCTTTTCAAATTCAGAGTTAATGGTTAATTGAAGGTTATCACCCTTTTGGCCACCATATTGTTTAACAGCTTTATCTAAACTACCACCCTTGATTAAGGTTTGTGATTTTGATCCACGTAAAGTAGATTCGTATTTTTCTTCTAGGTAACTTTGACCAACACTATCATTTCTGGAGTAACCTTCTGCTAATAGTGTATTAATTCTGTCACTTGGTAAACCAACCTTTTCGGAAGAAACAGTTCCAACAATACTTTGGATGGCGTTACCGTTTGGATATTCTCTTGTCCAACTATCACCAATTTGGACACCAGGCATTTCGTCCAAATGTTCACCAATTTCGGCAATTTCCTTATTAGTAACATTGGTTGTCTTGATGTATGTAGTTGATAATTGATAAGAGCCACTCATTTTTTGGAAGATTGTTGCAGCATTCTTAGTTGCTTTATCTGTGTCGTATAGCTTGTCATTCATGACTTTTTGAAGTTCTAGAACGTACTGTTCACTAGTACTTGATCCCTTAGGGAAAGTAATACTGGAGCTTACTTTCTTAAGGTTATCGGCATTAGCTAAGTAAAAATCAGCTTCTTGTCTAGGAGTTAATGCTGAAGTATCAACAGTTAAGTATTTGCCTAGTGTGTTGGCAATCTTATATAAGTCAGCACTAGTTACTGATAATCCCTTAGTGTATTGAATAGCTTGGTGAGCTTTATTTCCAACAAGGACACGACCGGTAGAATCGTAAATCATCCCTCTTTGAACATTTCCATACTTAACGGAATTATCTGATCTGCTAACTTCAGCCTTATATTGGTTTCCATTAATAACTTGTAGATAACCCAACTGGATTATTAGAATGGCAAATAAAACTCCGACAACTGTCAGAATAATATTTAATCTAAATGGTACCTTTGAATTTTCCCCACGATCACTGTGGTGAAATATTTTTTGCAAAAAACTATTCAAAACAATCTAACTCCTTAATTATTATATGTTAATCAGTCATTTAGTCTGGTTTATTGTATACTATAGTTGGTTACTTTATAAGTAATAATCAAAATACATAGGAAGTATTAACTATGATTAATTCAATTAAAAAAATCATAAAAAAACACCGCTTATACTTATTAAGCTTTTTTATTCCATTTATTATTATGTCATGTTATTTTGCTTACCGCAATATGTTTCCATTTGGAAATAGTAGCATTTTGACTGTAGACCTAGGTCAACAATATGTAGATTTATTCGCATATTTCCGTCGAACAATTCTATATTTAGACCTACATAGCATATTATACTCATTTTCAAACGGATATGGTGGAGAAATGATTGGAATTTGGGGATATTATCTATTAAGTCCGCTTAATATCATTTTGTTAATCATCCCTGCGAAGTTTATTAACTTCGCAATTCTTTTGATAACGCTATTTAAATACGGTTTATCAGGATTAACTTTCAGCATTTTTCTAAAACATAAAGGTATCAAAAAAAATCTAATTATTTTATCAATGGCAATTGCCTATGCTCTAAACGGCTGGATGATTGCTAACCAATTAAATGTAATGTGGTTGGATGGTGTTATCCTCCTACCAATTATTGTTATGGGTATTGATAGAATCTTTAAAAACAACAAATATAGCTTATTTATTATTAGTTATACCGCAATGTTAGTCATTAACTACTACATTGCATATATGATTACGATTTTTTCAGTTATCTATGTAATTGGAAAGTTAATAAATGATGATCATTCATTAAAGATGCGTCTTGGTCGATTAATCTCTGTTGGCGCTAGTTACTTCGTATCGTTACTACTATCTGCATTCATCTTTTTACCAAACCTAATCGAACTTAAAAATGGTAAAGGTGCATATACCCTATCAACCTTTAAGTGGAAAGTTGAATACAACCCATTAAAAATGATAAGTAAACTTTTCGATGGTAGCTTCAACTTTTCTCAAATGCCAAGTGGTTACCCTAACATCTTTGTTGGTGCAATCACCATAATTGGTTTCATAATATTCTTCTGCAATAAACAAATTCAGTTAAAACAAAAAATCACCGCACTTGCCATGACAATTATTCTAATTGTTTCGATGTTTTTTGAACCGTTAGATTTACTATGGCATGCAATGCAATTCCCAATTTGGTATCCTTACCGTTTTTCATTTATCTTTTGTTTTTGGATTATATATATCGCTGCAATTGGTTTAGATAAGCAAGCTGGACATATTAACGTCAAAAAAATTATTATATCAGGCGTTATTTTAGTTGCCGGTTTGATTTATACAGCACTAAATATCAATAACTTTAACTTCTTATCACTAACCAAGTACTTAATTTCATTAGCATTCGTGGCCATTAGTTTTATCGTCATTCATGTATCAAACAAGAACAATAAGTACTACCTACTTTGCTTGGTGGTTATTGCAATTGGTGATACGGGAATGAATGCTTTTAACTCCTTAAACGCCATTAGTTATGTATCAAATGATGATTATATGAAGTACACAGCAACATTAAATCGTCACGTGAATGATATTAAACAAAAGGATGATAGTTTCTACCGTATTGGTAAGGACTTCTATCGAACTAGAGATGATCCGATTGAATCAAACTTTTACGGTGGTTCGACATTCTCATCAACGCTCAGAAAATCAACACCTGATTTCAATCAAAAGATTGGTAACGCATATACCACCGGATCAATTGATTATTCGAACGGTACCATCGTAACTGACTCATTACTTTCATTTAAGTACTTCATTAATACAATTAACTACAATAAGACATATCCGATGATTCAAAAGAGCAGCAATCGTTATGATATCGTTAATAACGATGTTCAAAGTATTGATATCTTCCAAACATTTAAATCAAACAATTCATTCCCACTAGTTTACACATCATCTGATAATGTATTTTCGAAAATCATTGCATCAGATCCTATCAAATACCAAAACTCAATGGTAAAACAAGTCACTGGTAATAATAGCAATGTGTTTTCTGAAAACATGAACTACACCATCCTTTCAGAAAACACTAATGCATTAACCGGTTTAAACAACCAAGTGATTGCTAAAAACAATCTACTAAAAGACGGCGAAGTCGTAATCAAATATAAGCACCAAAATAACATGGTGCCATACATGATTGTGCCAGCTTCAATGAATCAACAAAAATGTAGCATTAAAGTTAATGGCGAAGAATTAAACCTACCAAGTGAATTTCAAAGTACTTTCGTCGTAAGTTTGCCAAACAATAAAGATAACAAAATTACCATTAAACTATTAAATGGCAAAGTATACACTAACGAGTTTAATATCGCTTCCTTAAACCTACCTAAATTCCTAAGTGAAACAAAGGCCATTAGGAACCAAAACAATAATATTAAACTTAACGGTAATTCCGTTTCTGCTGATATTAACGTATCTACAAAGCGTCAGGCCGTTGCAACCTCAATTCCATACTCAAATGGATGGACATTGACTGTTGATGGTAAGAAACACCCTATCAAGGTGATAAATGATGAATTCATTGGATTTGATAATCTTTCTGTCGGTAAACACAAGATCAAGTTATCATTCTATCCTTCAGGATTAAATGCTGGAATAATAATTTCAGTATTAAGCTTAATGTTTGTAATTGGATTTTATATCTACAAGAAAAAAAGATAATAAAAAAGGACTCGTCTAAGCGAGTCCTTTTTATTTTATAAAATTATTCAACAGAAATAATCTTAACTTTCATATCACCGGCAGGGATTTCGATAACTACTTCATCGTTAACCTTGTGACCTAATAGACCTTTAGCAATTGGTGAATCGTTTGAAATTTTACCTTCCAATGGATCTGCTTCAGCAGCACCAACGATTTGGTAAGTTTCTGGGTCTTCATCTGGTAGTTCTTTAAAAGTAACTTTCTTACCAACGTTTACCATATCACTTTCAACGTCGTCGTTATCAACAACGTCAGAGTATTGTAGCATGTGTTCTACAGTTGTAATACGGCTTTCTAACATACTTTGTTCGTTCTTAGCTGATTCATATTCAGAGTTTTCTGATAAATCACCATAACTTCTGGCAATCTTGATTCTTTCAATGATTTGTGGACGTTGATTTAATCTTAAATCTTCCAATTCAGCTTCAAGTTTTTGTTTACCTTCGACTGTCATTGGGTAGCTTTCATCTTTAGCCATTATAAACTCTCCTTTAAATTAATTAGATTGTTGTATCAATATTATTAAATACCTTGTTGTTACCATGTTTTACCAAGATTGATTGAATCTTAGTTGTTAATAAATCAATCGCAACTTGGTTCTTACCACCTTCTGGAACGATGATATCTGCATAACGCTTACTTGGTTCAACAAATTGGTTGTACATTGGGCGAACAGTTTCCAAGTATTGTTGGATAACTTCATCCAATGTTCTGCCACGTTCCTTGGTATCTCTTTGAATTCTTCTTAAAATACGAATGTCGTCGTCAGTATCAACGAACACCTTAATGTCCATTAAATCTCTAAGACGCTTGTCGTCTAGAATTAAGATTCCTTCTAGGATGATAACATCACGTGGTTCTTGAGTAACTGTTTCAGTACTACGATTTAATTTAGTGTAGTCATAAACCGGTTTTTCAATTGCTTCATAGTTTAGAAGCTTATTCAAATGTTCTAGTAATAAGTCACTATCAAAAGCTAATGGATGATCGTAGTTAGTTTCTTCTCTTTCAGCCATTGTCTTATGTGATTGATCCTTGTAGTAAGAATCTTGTTGCAAAATCATAATTGAATGACCCAATAGTTGGTTAAAGATGGCACGACTAACAGTAGTTTTACCACTACCTGAACCACCAGTAACACCAATAACAACGGGACGCTTTTTCTTTTCTACCATAATAATCTCTCCATAACCGATTTATCTCATAACACTATCATTGCCGATTAAGTCATCGACATCTTTATCTGAATTATAATACTTAACCTTCTTATCATTCATATTAACACTATATGCTAAATAAAAAGTAGTCATATCCTTTGGATTCAAAATTGAATCTAGTGACTTAACCGTTGGGTTATTAATTGCACTAGGTGGGAATCCAGTATTCTTATATAAATTATAAGGAGTATTAGCATCATAATCTTTCTTTGAAAGTTTTTGTCCAGAAACTTTACCATTAGCATACCTAATAGAAGATTGCACTTCAAGAGGTAAATTACTATTTAGACGATTATATAATATTCCCGCAATCTTTTCTTGATCTTTTTTATCGACATGATTGTGTTCAATAAATGAAGCCAAAGTAATTGCTTCATCGACTGTTAGGTTTTGTTTCTTTATTTCCTTGAAATATGGACTAAATTCATAATTAGTCTTTGCAACCATTTGGTTAACAATTTGTTTCAAGGTGACGTTCTTTTGTGAATTGTATGTGGCTGGATATAGGTATCCTTCTAACACATACTTTCTATTCTTAGCCTTAAATGCTGAATTTAAAAGCTTAGGGTATTTTTCCTTTAATTGGTTCAAGAAATCAGTATCCTTCATTAGCTTTTTGAAATCAGCACTTGAATATTGACTGCTTTGTTCTACTGATTGGGCAATTTCATCGATGTTATCACCTTCACGAACAAGCAAGCGACCATATTTACCTTGTAGCGGTTGAGCTGTTCCACCCTTTTTCAACTTGTCAGCAATCTTTTGTAAACTCATTGAGGGTGAAAGTTCATAATAACCCGCCTTTAGACCAGAATAGTTATGACTATTAACAAAATAGTCGAATACTAAACCACTTTTGACAATTTTACTTTCTTGTAAGATTGATCCAATTTTCTTATCGGAAGCACCCATTGGGATTTGAACTTGAATTAATTCTTTATCCTTAGGATTCAATGGTTTTAGTGATTCTTTAACGTATTGATGTCCAAGAATAAATATAAAAATTCCCAAAACTATTAAGATGGCGATAATACTTAGTGAAATCTTTTTGCCTAAATTAGTGTGCTTCTTTTCGAAATCATTGGAGTTCTTTTCTTCATTCAAATCCATTTCCTCCATTTAAAAATTAACGTATTTCTACATTGAATTCTTTTTCAAGATTTCTTTGCACTTTGTCCATTGCATTATTTACATCATCATCAACCAAAGTATCATGCTTGTTTTGGAATGTTAATGAATATGCTAATGACTTCTTGTCTTCAGGAACATGTTCACCTTCGTATAAGTCAAACAACTTAACATCTACTAAGTATGCTCCACCACGTTTTTCAATTACCTTAACGATTGAATCGTTTTCAACATCCTTATCGATTAACATTGCGATATCACGCTTGATTGAAGGATATTTTGAAACTAATTCGTAGCTTTGTTCTTTCTTAGGTAAATCAATGATTGTTTGTAGGTTTAGGTCAAAGACATAAGTTTCATTAATCTTAAATTGCTTTGCAATCTTTGGATGAACTTGTCCCACAAAACCAACATAGTGACCGTGAACAAAAATATCAGCAGTTCTACCTGGGTGCATTTCTGGGTAAGATTCGTTTGCAACATAGCTAATTTCACCGTTTAGACCAATTGTTTCCAAGTATTCGTTAACAATTCCCTTAATTTGGAAGAAATCAACGTTCTTAGCAGGTTGATTCCATGAATTATCAACTAGTGAACCAGTCATTGCACCAGCTAAATGTTCAATTTCATCTGGTTTAACAACATCTGCATTTTCCTTATGGAAAACACGTCCTTGTTCGTATAAGGCAACGTTATCAACTTTTCTAGCCTTGTTGTAAGCAATGTCATCTAATAGTCCTGAAACTAGGTTCATTCTTAATGTAGTATGATCACTGCTCATTGGGTAACTTAAATCAGTTTGTGCTGATTCACCCATCATGAACATCTTAGCTTTTTCTTCAGTAGTTAAAGCATATGAGATGGCATGAGTTAAACCTAAACCTTCTAGAATATGACGACTGTCTCTGATTAATTGTTGTTCAGCATTTAAACCACCAGTTGTCATAGTAGTTGTTGGTAAGGTACTTGGTAAGTTATCGTATCCGTAAATTCTAGCAACTTCTTCGATTAAGTCAGCTTGGATATGGATGTCACCACGTCTAGTTGGAACTGTAACAACTAAATTATCACCAGTAGCCTTAACTTCAAAACCAAGTCTTTCAAAAATGTCTGTCACATCAGCGGCACTTAATTCCATACCTAGGACATGGTTAATACGTGCAACTGAGATTTCAATAACAGCCTTCTTGGCATCGTACTTGCTACCAACTAAAACATCACTTGTAACTGAACCGTTGGCAATTTCTCTTGCCATTTCACTAGCTGAAGATAAAACATCTTCAACAGCCATTGGATCCACACCACGTTCGAAGCGTTGTGAGGCTTCAGTATGAATAACGTGTTTTCTAGCCATTTTTCTAACTTTAATTGGGTCAAAGATAGCACATTCGAACAATACGTTCTTTGTATCAGCAGTAATTGAACTGTCCATACCACCAATTACACCAGCCATTGCGATTGGGCCGTTGTCATCAGCAACTACTAAATCGTTTGAATCTAATTCCACTTCGTTTTCATCTAAAGTAGTAATCTTTTCACCGTCATTAGCGTATCTAACTGATACATTGTCTGAAAGTTTATCTAAGTCATAAGCATGCATTGGTTGACCAAACTTAAGCATTGAGTAGTTTGTAATATCAACGATGTTATTGACTGGTTTAATTCCAGCATTCCAAAGTCTAACTTGCATCCATAGTGGACTTGGTTTTACTTCAACATCATTAACAACACGATTTAGGTATGTCCAAGCGATTTCCTCATTAACATCACTTTGGATTTGATCAGATGTTAATTTATCTGAAGTTTCGCTAACCTTATCTAAATCAAACTTAGCTGGCTTGTTGTAGATAGCAGCTAAATCATGAACAGTACCGTAAATGCTTAGCATGTCACCACGGTTAGGAGTTACATCTAAATCAATTAGTGCATCATCCATACCAAGGTACTTGTAAACATCGTCACCCAAGGTAGCATCTTCTGGTAAGAAGTAAATACCATCGGCCCATTCCTTTGGCACAACATCTTTAGGGTAACCAATTTCATCTAGTGCACAAAGCATCCCATTGGATTGAACTCCACGCATCTTTGATTTTTTAATTTTCATGTTATCAGCAACTCTGGCACCAGATAATGCTGTAATAACATTCTTGCCTACTTGAGCATTAGGAGCTCCACAGACAATTTGAACTGGTTCGTCTTCACCAACATCAACTTGGCAAATGTGTAAGTGATCTGAATCTGGATGGTTTTCCATTTCCACAATCTTACCTACAACGATTTTTTTAAGTCCATCGCTAGGTTTGATAACAGAGTCAACTTCGACTGATGAACGTTCAATTTTTTCGGCTAATTCGTCAGCAGGAATATCTAAGTCAATGTATTCCTTTAGCCAATTGTATGAAATTTTCATTAGTATCTCTCCTTAATTAAATTGCGATAAAAATCTAACATCGTTTAGGTAGAAATCACGAATATCTTCTACACCGTATTTCAACATTGCAAAACGATCTGGACCTAGTCCAAATGCGAAACCACCATATACGTCAGCATCTACACCGGCCATCTTCAATACGTTTGGGTGTACCATTCCGGCACCTAGAACTTCAATCCATCCTGAGTGCTTACATACATCACAACCCTTACCATCACACTTGAAACAAGTAACATCTGCTTCAACTGATGGTTCAGTGAATGGGAAGTAACTTGGTCTCAAACGAATATCGTACTTGTTACCAAATAATTGGTGTAGTAGGTATTCAAGAGTTCCCTTTAAGTCACCCATTGTAATGTTCTTATCAATCACGATTCCTTCTACTTGGTGGAATTGGTGTGAATGAGTAGGATCATCAGTATCACGTCTGTATACGACACCTGGTGAAATCATCTTCAATGGACCCTTACTGAAGTCGTGTTTTTCAAGAGTTCTTGCTTGCATAGGAGAGGTTTGAGTTCTCATCAAGATTTCTTTAGTAATGTAAAAAGTATCTTGCATATCTCTGGCTGGATGATCCTTTGGTAGGTTCATCATTTCAAAGTTATACTTGTCTTCTTCTACTTCTGGACCACTTTTAACTTCGTAACCCATACCGATGAACATATCACATATTTCATCAATGATTGATTGGATAACATGTGGATGTCCCTTAGCCACTGGAGTACTTGGAAGAGTAACATCAATCTTTTCAGCAACTAGTTGTGCTTCTAAGGCCTTGTTTTCTAATTCTGTTAGCTTTGCATCCAAAGCATTTTGAATTTCATCTCTGATTTCGTTGGCATAGCTACCAACTTCAGGTCTTTTTTCAACTGGTAAGTCCTTAATACCTCTTAATGCCTGAGTAATTGGACCTTTTTTACCAAGTAAATTAACTTTAATTTCTTTAGTAATTTCGTTAACGTCGGTTGCTTGATTGATTTGAGCAATTCCATCATCACGCAACTTGGTTAAATCATCTTTTAATGACATAGTATTCTCCTCTCATTTCAACAAAAAAAGCCTCATCCCAAAAGGGACGAAGCTTCGCGGTACCACCCTAGTTTATAAATTGCGGTTCGCAATTCATACACTCAAAATCCATAACGGTGGAATACCGGATTATTTTTCGTTAATTGTAACTCCCAATATCAGTTCAGAAAATGAATTCAGCTGACTTGTGACTACTCTCATCAAATGCAGTCTTTCTGTATTGTTTGTCGCCTACTAATTTTTCTTCAACACATTTAACTAAATAATATCTTAAAAACATTAGTCGGTCAAGACTAATCGTTAATATCACACCATTGATCTGACCAGTCATGAATTTGTTCCATGATTGGACCCAATGCTTCTCCTTTTTCAGTTAATTCATATTGAATTAATGAAGAATCGCAAAAAGTTTTACGAGTAATGATACCGTCTTCTTCAAGTTCCTTTAGTCTTTCAACTAACACACGATCACTGCACTTAGAAACTACGTTTGCGATACATTTGAAACGTTGTGGTCCATTTACCAATAGTGTTTCAATAATTAAACCATTCCATTTCTTGCCTAGCATTTGAAAAGTTTGTTCAAACTTAGGACATAAATGAAAATCAATTGTGGTGCTCATTTGACTTTCTTTTGCCATGAACTAACCTCCTTTTTATAGTGTCTATTTTTAATTTTGTTTTTTAAATTTTGGTATTTTGGCGCAAAATATTCTCGAATAGCATCGTAATCATCGATAAGCGATACAATCACACTTTCAGCATATTTAGGCTTTGTTAAAGTTAATCCCCACATATGCTTAGTGATAATATCTCTTTCCTTATCATCTAGCTTAGTTATTTTTTCAGCATTTCTAAGTGCCACTCTAGGGTGCATATAAGCATGTGAACCCAAGCGGAACTTACTTACTCGCCAATCGTAGAAAAATAGGTCATGCAGTAACCCGCCACGTGCTGTAGCTTTAGCATCTAAACCGAATTTTTTAGCGATTAAATAACTTTCATATGAAACATGAATACAATGTTGTAAACGAGTTGATGAATGATGTTGGATATAGTTATCTAGTCTCAAGACTTCTGGACTGTTTAGTAAATCAGAAACATAGCTAACATATTCTTTATCATTTCGCCATGCATCTTCTTTCAATATACTATCTCCTAACTCAATAATTTATTTTTTTAGATGGAACATTGCGATTCCAGCAGCAATCGCTACATTAAGTGATTCTGCTTTTCCTTTGATAGGAATATATAAATTTTTAGTGGTTTGGTCAAGTATTTTGTCTTGCATACCATTACCTTCATTTCCCATTACTAAGGCAAAAGCATCTTGTTTTTCAATCTGATCATAACTCACTGCTTGAGGATTTAATTCTGTTCCATAAACTGGCACATCATTTTCCTTAAACTTGCCAATCCAATCAAGTAAATCACCTTCCAGTAACTTCAAATGAAATTGACTACCTTGCATTGAACGTAAAACCTTTGGATTAAATTGACTGGATGTTCCTTCACCAAAGATAACACCATCAAATCCGGCAGCATCTGCAGTTCTAACCATTGTTCCAATGTTACCTGGATCTTGAATTTGGTCTAATAAAAGCCATGAACCATTCATATCTAGTGAATCAAAATGATCTTCTTTTGGCAATTCAACAATTCCAAAGATTCCTTGTGGAGTTGATGTTGAACCCAATGCCTTTGAAACATCATCAGTAATTTCAATTACCTCACCGTCAAAAGCATCAATTTCATTTTGATGTAATTCATATTGCTTATTTGTAGTTAATACTACTTCAACTTTTTGGTTAGCATTAATCGCTTCAGATACTAAATGCCAACTTTCCAAAATGTATTGGTTACTATTTAAACGCCCCTTTTTGGTTTTTAACTTTGACCATTTTTTTACTCGTTCATTTTTTGCAGAAACAATTTTTTCCATTACTGGATATGACCCCTTTAAATTAATTATCTTTCCTATTATTTTAGCATAATAATCGAATAAAACATATATGTTACTATTGTTTAGTAAGGAGGAATCAATATGACCAATAAAAATATTGAAATCATCATTTTAGGAAGAGTTCAAGGTGTTGGGTTTAGATACAGCACCAAGAAAGTCGCCGATAGAATGAATTTAAACGGTTTTGTCCAAAACTTAACAGATGGCAGCGTCTTGATTCACGTTAACGGTGAAGAATCAATTGTTGATGAATTCGTTTCTGAAATTAAAGATTCACCTACACCATATGGACAAGTAGATAATATGAAAATAACTAATATCAATGAAATTCACTATAAAGGGTTTATAATAAAATAATTCGGGTTTTTATCTGATATAATTCCAATTTTCTGGTATTATTGTAAATGAAATTTACAGGAAAGGTTTTTTGTAATGAAAAAATTAAAGAGATTCAGTGCCCTATCTTTGATTGGAGTAATGGCTTTAGTCTTATCAGGATGTGTACGTGTGGATTCAAACGGTAAACCATATGGTCTTACATATGAATACCTTGCTCTACCAGGTCAACACATTCTAGACTTTATCGCTAGATTCTTCGGTGGATATGGTTGGGCGATTATCATTTTAACTATCATTGTTAGAATGATCTTGCTTCCTGCAATGATTAGTCAAACTAAGAAGTCTACTATCATGCAAGAAAAGATGAGTTTCATCAAGCCTAAGATGCAAGAAATTCAAGAAAGACAAAAAAATGCTTCTTCTAAAGAAGAACAAATGAAGATTCAACAAGAAATGATGAAACTATATAAGGATAACAACATTAGCATGGCCGGTGGTATTGGTTGTCTACCATTAATCATTCAAATGCCAATTTACCTTGCCTTATATAATGGAATTCGTTTCTCACCAGAAGTTTCACACACTATGTTCTTAGGTGTAAAACTTGGTGATAAGAGTCTAATATTGGTTGTATTGTCATTCTTAGCATATGTCCTTCAAGGATACTTGATGACTTTAGGTCTTCCTGAAGATCAAAAGAAACAAATGAAGATGATGGCATACTTCACACCAATCATGATTGTGTTGGTAACATTCAGTGCTCCTGCTGGATTAGGTATTTACTTCTTCATTAGTGGTTTGTTTGCTTGTTTACAAACATTAATCATTAACATGTACCGTCCAAAGATTAGAGAAGAAGTTGCAGCACAAGCAGCTGCTCAAGCTCAAAGCGATGAAAAAGTCATTTTACACGATGTAGAAGAAGAAGATTCATCCGATGAACCTGAACAAATCGAAACGGTTGAAGAACATGATACCCACGAAGATTTGAGAAAACGTAATTCAGGAAAACAAAATAGATAAAACAAAAAACACCTTTTAAAAAGGTGTTTTTTTATTACATATTTTTTAGAAGAATAATAAATCATACTTAGCAGTGAACTTTTTGTCTGGACTAATCTTATTAATGCCGACTTTATGTTCAATTTTTCCGTCTGTATGAACATCGTCTGCGATTCCCCACCATGGTTCAAGACAAACGAATGGTGCGTCTTTTGCAGACCATAATCCACCGTATTCAATATCGTAGGCAGTCATAGATACTCCATGATCTGAAACGTCGTTAGATAGAATAGTTGTAAACTCTTTATTCTTAATTTCAACCACTTTAGCATCATCATAAAACAATTCATGTGATAGTTTAATTGGTTGATCTAACTCTATTTTTTCAACTTTTTCAAGGTTGGCATATGGAACATCAAATTGAATTTGGTCATATGTTCCTTTATTAGCGAACTTAACAGAATAATCATCATATTGTTCACTACCATCCTTCACCAATGGCACGTTGAATGCTGGATGGGCACCGACTGAAAAGTACATTTCTTTGGTGTCGGTATTAAACACGTTAATGTTAGTAGACAACTTATGATCATCCAATTGATAGTGAATAACTAGTTTGAAAGCAAAAGGATACATCTTTTTTGTTTCTTCGTTACTAACAAGTTGCAAATTAATCCAGTCGCTACCTTGGTTTAAAACATCGAATTCCATATCTCTCGCAAATCCATGTTGACCCATTTCATAAATCTTACCGTCATAAGTATATTGATTATCCTTTAGACGTCCAACAATTGGAAACAAAATTGGCGCATGACGAGCCCAATACTTTTTATCTCCGGACCAAATGTATTCTAATCCATCAGGACTTTTAACGCTGCTGATTTCAGCACCATGCGTATTAATTTTCACTTTTAGGTATTCATTACTAATTGCTTTAATCATAGTCTCCCCCCTAACAAATTTATAACTACATTTTACAATAAAGCGCTTTCATTATGCAATTGTTATGTTAAGATCTTGGAAAAAACTTATTATAATCGCGTAATAAATGCTCATTAGAAACGTGAGTATAAATTTGTGTCGTTGATAAACTACTGTGGCCTAATAATTCTTGGACTGTTCTTAAATCAGCACCATTATTAAGCATTTCAGTAGCAAACGTATGTCTTAACATATGTGGATGAATGTTGGTTGTTAAAGATGTTTGCTTAACAATCTCATCTAAAATGTATTCTACGCCACGACTTGTTAATTCGTCACCGTATTGGTTTACGAAAACATAATCATGGTGTTTGTGATACTTATTAACTAACAAATCGCGACAATTAGTTTGATATTGTTTTAACGCCTTAATCAAATAGTTACCAAATGGTAAGTATCTTTGTTTATTTCCCTTACCAATAACCTTGATAATCCGATTATCAAAATCGATATCGCTAAACTGCAAGTTCACACATTCGCTTACACGCATCCCCGTATCGTATAGGATTTCAATAATCGCATAGTTTCGATAACTGAGCATCTCATTTTTACCATGCTTGGCTGCTTCAAATAGCTCATATAGTTCCTTTTGATAAAAGAAGCGAGGTAAATGATTAGGATGTTTCTTTAAGTTCACCTGATCAAACGGATTTTGTGAGACGACATCATTTCGTTCCAAAAAATGGAAGAAAGAACGAAGTGATGAAATCTTTCTGATGACGGTATTTCTACTTTCGTCACGTTTCTTCAAAATCGTAAGATAGTTACTAACATCCAAATCATCAGTTTGCTGTAAGGTGCGATCTTCTTCCGCTAATGTTTTTACAAATTCGTTGATATCAGATTGATAAGCAATTGCTGTGTTATCAGAATATTGACGTTCATTGATTAGATATTCCATGTACCATTCAATTAATTCTTCATCTTGATATTTTTTCATTGGCTATCTCTCTTATCTTATTAAACTAATAGCCCCTAAGAGTTTTATATCTTTAGGGGCTATTAACTATTTTTGTACGGCTTCTTCGTAATCACCGTTAGGACATACCACTTGGGTACCACCTTTAATCTTCTTTTCTACCAAGAAGTTACCATCCTTAGGACAGTCTCTTCCGATTGGTTTATCCCATGTAACAAAATCACATTCAGGGTATCTTGAACATCCATAGAAAATTCGATTCTTCTTTGATTTACGTTCAATGACATCGCCCTCCTTACATTTAGGACATGTAACGCCAATCTTTTTAACGATAGCTTGGGTGTTTCGACAATCTGGGAATCTAGAACAAGCATAGAATTTACCATATCTTCCCATCTTGATCACCATTGGAGCACCACAGACTTCACAGTTGTAACCAGCTGGTTCGTCTTTAATTTGAACATCTTCCATGTTCTTTTCAGCGTTCTTAACTTCTTTTTCAAATGGTCTGAAGTACTTATCGACAACTTCAACCCAGTTTTGCTTAGCTTCTTCGATTTCATCTAAGTTATTTTCAAGATCGGCAGTAAATTCAATGTTAACGATATCAGGGAAGTATTCTTCAATGATGTTATTAACAATTTCACCTAATTCAGTAGGTTCGAATCTTCTACCAACTAACTTAACATAGTATCTCTTTTGAATAGTACTCAAAGTTGGCGCAAAGGTAGATGGTCTACCTACACCGTTTTCTTCAAGTGTTCTGATTAGCTTAGCTTCACTATATCTAGCAGGTGGTTGAGTGAAGTGTTGGTCAGGATTGTTCTTAGCCATCTTCACTTCGTCACCCTTGGCTAGGTCAGGTAAGATATTGTCCTTTTCTTTTCCTTTGTTGTAAACCTTTAGGAAGCCTTCGAACTTAAGTTTTGAACCGTTAGCTCTGAAATCAACACCATTTTGTTCCATGTCTACTGTCATGGTGTCCATGATAGCAGGAGTCATTTGACTAGCCATGAATCTTGACCAAATCAAGTTGTATAACTTGTATTGATCATTAGTTAAGTATTGTTTTAGGCTCGCTGGTGTTCTCTTAACAGAGGTTGGACGAATTGCTTCATGGGCGTCTTGAGCACCTTCTGGCAATTTACCCTTAACTGGTTTAGTTGCAGCAAACTCTGCACCGTACTTATCATGAATAAATTCAGATGCTTCGTGCTTAGCTAAAGCAGAAATTCTAGTTGAATCAGTTCTCATGTAAGTAATCAAACCTTGGTTACCATCTTTACCAATATTGATACCTTCATACAATTGTTGAGCCGCCATCATTGTCTTACCAGTCTTGAAGTTCAACTTAACGTTGGCGTCTTGTTGCATTGTACTTGTAGTAAATGGTGGTTGAGGTTGTCTCTTACGTTCCTTTTTAACAACGTTTTGAACCTCAAATGGTTTGCTCTTATCGAATTTAGCTAACACAGCTTGAACTTCATCATTACTGTTTAATTCAGCCTTCTTAGCGTTCACTCCGTAAAAGCTGGCCTTGAATGCTTCTCGACCCTTCTTCATGTCGGCGTCAATGGTCCAGTATTCCTTTGGAACGAATTCTTTGATTTCACGTTCTCTTTGGATAATCAACCATAAAGCGATTGATTGAACACGTCCGGCACTTAGACCTTTTTTAACCTTTTTCCATAATAATGGAGAAATGGAATAACCTACTAAACGGTCTAAAACACGACGAGCTTGTTGAGCATCAACTAAGTTCATGTCAATTTCTCGAGGGTTCTTAAATGCTTCCTTAACGGCATCCTTGGTAATTTCATGGAAAGCAACACGATTCTTATCGTCTTCTTTCAAACCAAGTAAGTGTGATAGATGCCATGCGATAGATTCTCCTTCTCTATCCGGGTCAGATGCAAGGTAAACATTTTTGGCTTTTTTAGCTTCAGCCTTTAGTTCCTTGATTGTATCACCCTTACCACGAATAGAGATGTAGTGAGGTTCAAAATCGTTGTCGACGTCTACACCCATCTTACTCTTTGGCAAATCTCTAACGTGACCCTTACTAGCGATAACACGGTAGGTTCTACCTAGGTATTTTTGAATGGTTTTAGCCTTGGTTGGAGATTCGACAATCACTAGTTTCTTTTTTGCCGACTGTCTTTTTTTCTTTGTTGTTGATTTTGTAGTAGTCGCCATTTACATCCCTCGTCATTTTATTTCTTTTTTTAATATCTCCCAAAGGCTAATTATTAATATTTATATTCTTCTAATATGTCTTTGGCAGTAATTACTGGTTTGGCACCAGCTTGAATTAAGTCATTACAACCAACCGATAATTCGCTATCAATCCTCCCTGGGACTGCTAATACGTTTCGGTTATTTTGTAGTGCTAAATTAGCGGTGATTAAACTACCTGATCTATACTTGGCTTCCGTTACCAGTACAGAGCGTACCAATCCAGCTATAATTCGATTTCTTTCCGGAAAATGATACCTAGCTGGTCGACAACCAACTGGATATTCGCTTAGCAACAAATGATTCTTAGCAATCGTTCGTTGTAGCGATTCATTTTCTCGTGGATAATATTGATCTAAACCGGTTCCAATCACAGCAATAGTTGTACCATGATTAGCAATTGCTGCCAAGTGAGCCAATCTATCGACTCCCTTGGCTAGTCCAGAAACAATCGTTATTTGGTTACTAATAATATCAGGAATTAATCTCCTAATTACCTCAACTGAATATTCAGTATTATTTCTAGAACCAACAATTGCTAATGCTTTATTTTCTAAAAGCCCTAAATCACCAAAGTAAAATAACACAATTGGTGGCAAATATGCTTCTTTTAAATTCTCCGGATATAAGTCATCTATAATGGTTATCCATTTAACATGATTTATATGATGATCAAGTTCCCTATTTAATTTATCACTATTATAGAAATTAATAAATGTTTTTGATTTATTTTTAGATAACATTAATGTTTCTGAAATTTCTTCAGCAGTTATATTTAACTCGTCAGGAATTACGTCATAAGTGCTTTTAAGCCATTGATAAAATCGATATTCTGATTTAATACTGATGCCCTTAGCTAATTTTAGTTTTAATAATAATTCTCTTGTTTTCATATATACCTCCAGTTTTACAAGGTATATACGATAAAAGTTACTACAATAAATCAGAAACTGGTTTAAAACTTCTTCGATGAATTGGAGTTGCACCGTACTTGTGCAAAGCGTCTAAGTGCTTCTTGGTACCATATCCGGCATTATTGGCAAAATCGTATTCTGGATATTGCTTATCGTATTGTTTCATTAAGTCATCACGATAGGTCTTAGCTAAGATGCTGGCAGCTGAAACGCTGGCACTCTTGGCATCTCCCTTGATCAATTTAAGTTGATGGATATCAACATCAATTTGCATTGCATCCACGATGATTTCCTGTGGTAATTCTTTTAACCCTAATACCGCTTCTTTCATCGCTACTCTAGTTGCTTCATAAATATTAATATCATCAATTAACTTGTTATCAGCAATTCCATATGAATAGTCAATTGCCTTAGCTTTAATTTGCTCAGCTAATTCATATCTTTTCCTTTCAGAAAGTTGCTTTGAATCATTAACTTCGTAGACATCAAAGTCATGAGGTAGTACCACTGCACATGTCACAACTGGTCCTGCCAGTGGTCCTCTTCCAACTTCATCAACTCCAGCAATGACATTAATTCCCTCATTCCAAAATTCATGTTCATACTTTAAGCGTTGGTTAAATTCCTCTATCTCATGATTTCTTTTCTCAATCTGTTTAACACGCTGTGTGATTAATTTTTGAACGCCGACTCTGCTATCATCTTTATATTTTTGCAGTAGTTCCGAATTTATATCATCAACAGATTTTAAAATTTCTTTGATATCTTTGATTGATTCAGCCATTTTTATTCTTCCTCTTCTGTAGATAGGTCGTTAACATCATCTAAAGTAAAGCGGCCAATCTTACCTTTTCTGGAATCCAAAATAATTCTCATTGAAGCTCTTTCATAGTCATCTTGCATGCCGACTTTTTTAGTAATCTTTAGTAGTAAATCAACATCTGATAGTTCCATATCATCTTCTGATAGATGGTAACGATCGATTAATTCTTTTGGATTAGTGTTTCTAAAGAAATGAAGAGCAAACAACCCAACATCATCACTGTGGTAAATGCTGTCCTTAATTGCTCCTGTCATCGCTAGCTTGTTAGCAATGTCATCATTTTGGAACTTAGGCCACAAAATCCCTGGGGTATCCAATAATTCTAGTTCGTCACTAGATTTTAACCATTGTTGACCCTTGGTAACTCCGGCACGGTTACCAACTTGGGCAGCACGTCTCTTTACGATTTGGTTCAATAATGTTGACTTACCAACGTTGGGAACACCAACACAAATTGCACGAATAACCTTTTTATCGAATCCTCTTTCCTTAGCATCATCAATCTTATCAGCTAAAAGAGCCTTAACAACCTTGGTGATGTATTTACCAGTAGTATTTTTCTTTGAATCAATTGCAATCGCTGCATATCCTTGATTCTTAAAGTATGATAACCATTGGTTGGTAATGTTTGGGTTTGCCAAATCAGCCTTTGTAAGAATCATTAATCTAGGCTTTCCTTGACTAATTCTTGCTACTTCCGGGTTGATTGAACTAAATGGGCATCTTGCATCCACCAGTTCAAATACAATATCTACTAAATGAATATTTTCTTCAAATTGACGAATTGCTTTCGCCATATGTCCTGGAAACCATTGAATCATATTTTATCCGCTCCTAACTTATATATATTAATTGTACTATACTAGTCACCAAAAAATGAACCTAAATTCATAGGTTCATTTCTTTAGTGTTTACTATTTTGAAAATCCATCCAAGCATCATCAAAAATTGTCATACTTGGTAGATAACTAGCATTTTCTTCCAAGTATTCTGAAATTTCATCATAATCAGTAGATTGCTTGGGAAATGATTGATCGTAAAATGCGTTATTTGCAAATTGAGCAACGGCTTCGGTACTCTTAGGATTACGTTCAGTCATTAAATACTGGTAAAAACTTTTCATAGTTGCTCCTTTATTGATTAGGAATTAAGACTTTAAATTCAAAGTCACCGTCACCATTCATATCAATTTTATTAGCTTGATATGAAAGTTCCTTCTTACCACCTAATTTGTTGACATGCAAAATGATTCGACTGTTCTTACTATCTAATTCGACCCACTTTGGAATGTTGTAATGCTTACCAACATAACCAATTACAAAACGAGGTGGTACGTTTAACTTACCAACTTCAAGCTTACTTGCGGTTAATTCCACATCACCATTACTTAATAGGTGTGGATCCAAACTTAATAGGTATCCAACTTTGGAACCTAAGATGGTAATCTTACCATAAACGTATGCTTGTTTGTCTACCCAGAACTTGTAATCCATGTTTTTTTCTTTCTTTTCGAACTTTTCTAGGTAGTAACTTGATAATGCGTTAATTTGTTTTTTATTCAAACTAACACTAATTGGTGTATTGTTTTTTGACGCTGTTCCCATTTGTGGATTTACGGTTTCACTATTCATTTGCTTCCAAGCATAGAATGCACCACCAATTAATACAAGTACTAATAAAATGAATAGGTACTTAAATAGTTTTTTCTCTTTTGCTTTTTTCATTACAATTGCCTCTAATTCCAGTCATTAAATCTAAATAATTGTGATACAAGTCTGTCGGTCATGTAATTATATCCCTTATCATTTGGATGGAAATGATCATCAGGGGAAATATAATTGTTCAACTCGCCCTTTGTATCATCTAATTTCAAAATGTCCAACGGATTAAAAGTTACTTCATCACTTGATTCGACTAACTTTTCTTTTTGGGCCTTACTCTTATATTGTCCATATGATAGTGGTGTGATGTCAACAAAATGTGCTTTTTTACTTCTTAACACAACACCAGAAGTAATTTGGTTGTACTTCTTAACGTATTGATTAATCACATTTACGTTTGCAAAGTATACATAAATTGGATTATAGATACCAAACACGTAGATTGGTGCTTTTTTATTTTCTTTTCTGATATCATTCATTAATCTATTCACTTTGGCTTGATAAGTGATAGAAGCTTGCTTCATCCTACTATTGAACTTAGCTTTCCCATCAACTAAAGCGTTACTTTGTAAGCTTTGTAGTAAGTCGTTACCACCAACGGTTAGAACAATAACATTAGCCTTTTTCAAACTCTTTGAAAGGCCTTTAACATTGTTTTGAACACGCTTATCAATTTGATCACTACGTTGTCCAGCAATTCCATAGTTAACTGTTGTGACGTGCTTATACCCCTTTTTATTCAATGCTTGTTTAGTTCTCGATACATAGCCACCGGCTTTTTTTGGGTCACCAACTCCCTGTGTTAATGAATCACCTAACGCAACAATGGATACTTTTTTGTTCTTGTTAACATTCGTGATTTGGGTCTTGTGCCTAACGTTTGAATAAACCTGATAGCTCACACCGGCAATTCCAAATACAACAATCAAAAATAGTATGAATTTAAATATTTTTTTCATAATAATCACCCCATAAAAAAAGGTTATGTAGCAATCCATAACCTTTCTTTATTATTTTATTTACGTTCAAATATTTCAAAACGGTATGGATAAATGTTCTTATCATCAATGATTCCTTCTTTGGTTGATACTAAATCAAATTGACTATAATCAATTTCTGGCATTTGAGTATCACCTTCAAAGTCGTGTTCGATTACGGTCTTGTATAAACGATCAACATACGGAAGTAATTCAGCAAAAATCTTAGCACCACCAACAACGAAAATTTCCTTATCACTAAACTTTTTAGCAAAAGATAGGAATTCGTCTAACGTGTTAAAGACAACAACGTCGTTAGGATATTCACTTTTATCATGACTAGTTAATACGGTGTTTAAACGGTTTGGTAGTGGACGCTTAAAACTATCGTATGTTGTTCTTCCTGCCATGATGATTTGGTGTGTGGTAGTTTCCTTAAAGTACTTCATATCAGCTGGTAAATGCCATGGTAATCCACCATTTAAACCAATTATATGATTATCTGATTCAGCCCATAAAAATGAAATCATTAGTAATAGTCCCCTTTATTGTTTATACAGCAACTGGTGCCTTAATTGGATCATGGTGCTTATAATCGATTACTTTAATATCGTCCATGTCGTAATCAAAAATACTTTCCTTGTCAGGATTTAACCATAGTTTAGGAGCTTCGTATGGTTCTCTACTCAATTGTTCTTCAATTTGAGAAACGTGGTTTGAGTAAATATGAGCATCCCCTAAAGTATGGATAAATTCACCAGGTTTTAATCCACATTCCTTAGCAATTAGTGAAGTTAATAGTGCGTAACTTGCAATATTAAATGGTACTCCTAAGAAGATGTCACCAGAACGTTGGTATAATTGACAGCTTAACTTACCGTCGTTCACGTAGAATTGGAACATGGTGTGGCAAGGTGGTAATGCTACAAAAGGAATGTCTTCTGGATTCCATGCTGAAACAATTAATCTTCTTGAATCAGGATTTGTCTTAATTTGATCAATTACGTTTTGAATTTGGTCGATAGTGCCACCAGTAGTGGTCTTCCATTTACGCCATTGGCTACCGTAAACAAGTCCTAAATCACCGTATTTCTTGGCAAAGTCGTCATCTTCGACGATTCTTTGACAGAACTTTTTCTTTTCGGCTAGGTATTCTTTCTTAAATTCTGCATCCTTTTCGGCTCTCAAACCGAAGTCGGTCATGTCTGGGCCAGTGTATTCGTCTGATTCAACCCAGTTTTTAAAGGCCCATTCGTCCCAGATGTGGTTTTTGTGCTTTAGTAAGAATTGAATATTAGTATCCCCGCGTAAGAACCATAATAATTCACTTTTGATTAAGCCAAAAGGAACCTTCTTGGTAGTTAATAAAGGAAAACCTTTTGATAGGTCAAAACGCATTTGGTAACCAAATGTACTAATTGTCCCTGTTCCAGTTCTATCATCCTTACGATGGCCATTTTCTAAAACGTACTTGGCAAGATTTAAATAAGCATCTTCTAACATGTCATTACCCCTATTCAACATATTCGCTTAAATATTCCCAGCGACTAATCTTTTCGTCGGACTGTTTATTTAAGTCGTCAATCTTTAATTGTGTTTCAGCTAGTTTATCATAATCATTTCCCAAATGGGTCATTTCTTCTTTCAATTGACTGATTTGTTGGTCTAAATCATCAATATCTTTTTCTAACTGATCATATTCCATTTGTTCAGCATAAGTTAGTTTCTTCTTTGTAGTCTTTTCTTCTGCTGGTTTTTGTTCTTCTTTTTTCTTTGCAGCATGTTCAACATGTGCTTGCTTCTTTTCTGTCTTGTTTTGATTGGCTGCTTGTTTCAAGTAGTCAGTGAACAATCCGACATGACTTTCAATATCGCCATCACCATTAAAGATTAATAGACGGTTAGCAACCTTATCTAGGAAGTAACGGTCATGAGATACGGTGATTACAGTTCCACTAAAGTGTGAAATATAATCTTCTAACACTGTTAATGTGGAGATATCCAAGTCATTTGTTGGTTCGTCAAGTAGTAAAACGTTTGGTTGTTGCATCAACAATTTTAGTAAATACAAACGACGTTTTTCACCACCAGACAACTTACGAATTAGTGTACCGTGCATGAACTTTGGAAATAGGAATTGTTCCAATAAGTCAGTAACACTAATCTTATTTCCAGTATTGTCAGTAACGTGTTCACCAACATCTGTTAAGTAGTTAATTACACGCTTGTCTTCTGGAATTGGTTCAGTTTGTTGTGTGTAATAAGCCATCTTAACTGTTTCACCGATTTCAATAGTTCCACTGTCTAGTGGTAACTTACCGGTAATTACGTTTAATAGCGATGATTTACCAGCACCGTTTTCACCAGAAATACCGATTCTTTCGTTTCGTTGAACCAAGTCACTGAAGTTCTTCAAAATCGTCTTATTATTTAATGTTAGGTTAGCATCTTTAATTTCAATAACCTTTTTACCTAGTCGTTGTTGTCCTAGGTTGATGTCGATATCTTCTTCTGTTTGGAGGTTACCAACATTTTCCTTTAAGTCATTAAAACGATTAATTCTGGCCTGTTGTTTTGTTGTTCTGGCCTTAGCACCCTTTTTCATCCAAGCTAATTCTTGTTTGTAAAGTTTTTGCTTTTTATGTTCGGCAGCAACTTCTAGATCAACTCGTTCGGCCTTTTGTTCCAAGTAATCTTGGTAGTTACCCGTGTATTCGTATAGACTTCCAAATGATAATTCCCAAATCTTGTTAGCAATTTGATCTAGGAAGTATCTATCATGGGTTACGAATAGTAACGCACCCTTATACTTAGCTAGGTATTCTTGTAACCATTCGATTGAATCAAAATCTAAATGGTTGGTAGGTTCGTCTAAGATTAATAAATCAGGTGATTGAATTAATACTTGAGCTAAACCAACACGTCTCTTTTGTCCCCCAGATAGTGTGCTAACTACTTGGTTAACATCATCAATCTTTAGTTGGGTTAGGATGGTTTTAACGTCGTTTTCAGCATTCCATGCATCTTCTTCGTTCATCTTGGCTTCGGCATCAAGATATTGCCTTTCCGCCTTTGGATCATCTGGATGATTAGAATAGTTTTGCAAGGTTTGTTCATATCTTCTGATGGTGTTAAAAATATCCTGACTTCCGGCAAACACAGCTTCTAAAATGGTTAATGATTCATCCAATTTAGGTTGTTGTTTTAAGTAACCAATTGTGTATGTCTTTGAGGTAATAATTTCACCAGTAGAATCAATATCTTCCTGTGATAAAACATTTAAAAGTGATGACTTACCACTACCATTGGTCCCAATTAAACCAATTCGATCTTGTTCGTTGATGATGAAATCTAAATCCTTAAATAAGGTCTTTTCACCATATGTTTTAGTTAAGCCTTCCGCTCTTAACGTTTGCATGTAATCACTCTTTCACAATTTTTTTCGCAGCTTCAATTAATTCAGCTTTTTCGTTTTGGAATTCTCCGTTCACGATTCCAGTTTCAATTGCATATAATATTTTACCCAATGCTGGACCTGGCTTAACAATGCCATTCTTAATCAGGTCGCCACCATTGACTGCAATTTCTTTTTTATTCTTGATTGGTAATGCATCGTATTGAGATATTAAATCTTCTTCTGATTCGGCAAATCCATACATCTTAGCAATGTGGTTAGCCAAAACTAGAAGGTCCTTACCAGTTTCATACATCGCCCATTTGTCTAGAGAGCCATCCCTTAGATTTTCAACGGCCTTTGTACAAATTTCTGTATTTTTAATAATATCGTTAGAAGCCTTCCAAGATTTTAGAAAACTAGTAATCCCAGTTCGATCAAGACCAAACTCAAATGATAGTAATGACCATACTGAAACCTCATCTGATAAGTTTAAATCATCAATCTTAGCAATTGCTTCCAATTCACTTTGATGACTGGCAAAACCGGGGACGTATTTGTACATATCAGTATTAATCATATCCAAAATACCTTGCTTAGGTCTTTTTGCCATCATCATCTTAACAAATTCGGTGTAAATTCTTTCCACCGCAATTTTTTCTAACAATGTACTGTTTGATTTGATTGCCGCTAGTGTTTCTGATTCGATATCAAAATCCAGTTTGCTAGCAAATCTAACCGCACGCATCATTCTTAATGCATCTTCATGAAAACGTTCATTAGGATTACCAACTGCTCTAATTAAATGATTTTTTAAGTCAGTTAAACCATCGAATAAATCGGTAACATCCCCGTTTTCTCTCATCGCAAATGCGTTAATTGTAAAGTCACGACGCTTTAAGTCTTCAGCAAGTGATCTTACGAATTCAACTTTGTCAGGACGTCTATAGTCTTGGTATCCTGACTCGGTTCTAAAGGTGGTAATTTCATAGCCTTTTTTTTCATGAATTACCATTACGGTACCGTGTTCAATTCCGGTATCAACCGTTTTTTTGAAAATCTTTTTAATTTCTTCTGGGTAAGCACTCGTTGCGATATCAACATCATGAATGTCTAGTCCTAATATTGTGTCACGAACACTTCCGCCAACAAAATAAGCTTCAAAACCAGCATCTTCAATTTTTTGCATCACTGGACGAGCTTTTTCAAATTCGTTCGGTAAGTTTTCTATCTTCATCTTTATACCTACTCTCAATACAATCTATATTAAATATTAACAGATTAGCATTACAATTTACAGATTGAAGTTTGCTAACTTTAGTGCTGTAATAGGAATAAATAACTATTAGGAGTTGAACTATCCAATGTCTAATGATTATCCATATCAAGATACTTTTGAGACTGATTTGCAGAATAAAGGATTAGCAAAATTAACGATTAACGAATATACCAAAATCCTATCTGACATGTTTGACTACCTATCAGATTTCAATAAGGGCTATCAAAAAAATCATAAAGTTAGCAACCTGTTTAATCGTGATATTGAAGAATATCTTCAAATGCTTTTAGACGAACGCAAAATCAACCATAACACTTATAACAAGGTTCTATCACACATTAATGTCTATTTTAATTACCTATTCACCCATCAATTGAACAGCAATTTACCCACAATTGATATTAAGGGCTTAAAACACGAAGCTAAGAGCGAATTGGATATGTCCTGGTTAGATAAACTAAATGCCATTCTAGCTGACGCAAACGTCCATTTTTACGCTAGAATGACCGTTCTACTAATTAGCAAGGGATTCAAATCTGAAGAATTCCTCCAACCTGGTTTTTATCGACTATTTAATCAAATCACATTCTCGGATGAGGAAAAGGTGTTTCTCAACTTATTTAATAAGTTCATTGAACCAATTCAGTTAAAGCAAAACAGTCAAGATATCTTTTTAAAGCAACGACTTTCTAAAGATCCACACATCACTTCTGCTGGTTTGCATAAATACTTAACACCTAGTGAAAAATATCTTGGATTATCACTTAGCCCATCAGAACTATTCAAAGGTTATGTCGTTGATTTCATCAAAAAAATCCAGACCTAAATGACTCAAAACTATCAAGTCAATTAAATTTGGATTTATCATCGATTAATTACTACAAAGGATTAATCAAAAAGACTAATCATCCATGTATTCATCAAGCATAAATGCAGCTTCATCATCATTTGGTTGAAGTTGAACATACTTCTTAAGAAGTTCATATGAATTATCACGGTCACCGTATTCACGGAAGAATAATGCTGCTTGTTTCAAGAAACTAGCATTATCAGAGAAATATGGTTTGGCAGCTAGGTAATTCTTATGAGCTTCTTTTAGTTTGTCTAATTTATCGTATGAAACGGCTAGGTTCCAGTAGAATTGAGGATCCAATTCGTGGTTTTCAATATAACTATTCAACAATTTAATGTTTTCTTCATAGTCTTCTTTGGCAACCAATAAGTTAGACATTTCCAAAACAATTTCAATATCATCTGGATCAATTTCGTTTCCCTGCTGTAGGTAGCCCAATGCTTCGTCGTTTTCAGAAAGCTTAAGTGCTTCACGAGCTGTCGCTAAGAATAGCTTTTCGTTGTATTGGTCAACGCTTAGCCCTTCTTGCAATACACGATATGCTTCTTCTTGTTTATTTACTGCATCTAATGCTTGTCCCAAGTATGGGTAAAGTGTTGCGTATTGAGGATCTGAATCACGAAGTTCTTCAAATAAATCAATTGCTTCGTCGTATTCCTTTAGTTGTAGATAAGTGAACGCTGTTTCGAACTTAACGTCTGAAGACATATCAATTGTCTTAATTTGCTTTAGGTATCCAATTGCATTTTCAAAGTTACTGTCGTTAGCGTATGAAATCCCAATTCTTTCAACAATGTTAACAGCTGATAGATTAGTGATTCCCTTCTTAATCAAGCTTAAGTACAAAGGAATAGCCTTATTGTATTCACCCATTGTGTAATACAATTCCGCCAACGCAAATGTGATTACTTCCTCATCAGGGGCTAATTTTTTAGCCTCTAGCAGCTTTTCACGGCTAACTTCAAATAACTCCTGAGTTTGGTATAAGTCGGCTTGAACCATCAAAGATTGAAGGTAAGCAGGTGAATCTTTGCTAATCTTGCTTAATTGTTCCAAAGCTTCATCAGTATTACCTTCACTGATTAAAATATCAGCGATGTCGGTTCTTAGTTCGTCTTCATCAGGGAACTTCTTCAAGAGTTTTTCATATAGTTCTTTTGCTTGGTTGGTGAAACCATATGAGTATAGTTCTTCAGCAAGTGAATACACCATTTCATCGCTATCATGGTGTAATGCTAGATTATATTGTTTATTAAATTCATCGATTTTTCCTTCTTCAAGGAATTCTAGTGCTTTTTGTGAGTAGCTCAAAAATCTCGCTCCTATCATTTAAAACATATAAAAAAGGCCAGTCCGTAAAACGGACTAGCCTAATTATAGCATACTGTTATTATTTAACAGCATCCTTTAAAGCCTTACCTGGTTTGAATGCAGGTACTTTGCTTGCAGGAATTTGAATTTCTGCACCAGTTTGAGGGTTACGACCCTTACGAGCAGCACGTTCACGTACTTCGAAGTTACCGAAGCCGATTAATTGTACCTTTTCGCCTTTAGCCAAACTACCTTGGATTGAATTAAATACAGCATCAACTGCTGCAGTTGCATCCTTCTTAGTTAAACCAGTTTTAGTAGCAACACTACTTACTAATTCTGCCTTGTTAGCCATGTGTGTTTCACCTCCCACAATGTTCGGAAAACAATCTATGCTTTTCGACTTATGTAATCACAACAAATTAATGTCATTACATTTATTCAAGATATCACATAAATGCCCGCAATTCAACGATTTTTAATATTTTTCAGCATAAAATATTAAATTTTTTTACTAAATAACCTTTATTACTTACGTTTTCTAGAAATGATTTTAATCGGAGTCCCAGAAAAGTCAAAGTGTTCTCTAATTTGATTTTCGATATATCTTCTATATGAGAAATGCATTAGTTCTTCATCATTTACAAAGATAACAATGGTAGGTGGTTCACTAGTAACTTGGGTTGCGTAGTAAATACGTAACTTCCTACCATTGATACTTGGTGTTGGTGTCATGGCAATTGCATCCATTAATACATCGTTTAGCATTGATGAAGAAATACGCTTAGCATGGTTGTCATAGACACGCTTGATCAAGTCAGGAATTTGGCTTAAACGTTGCTTAGTCTTAGCTGAAACAAACAAGATTGGAGCATATGATAGGTATTGGAATTGACTTCTAATCCCTGCTTCAAATTCTTGTTGAGTCTTACTGGTCTTCTTCAAAGTATCCCATTTGTTAACAATGATGATGACACCTTTTCCACCTTCGTGGGCATAACCAGCAATACGCTTATCTTGTTCACGAATACCTTCTTCAGCATTTAAAACGATTAAGGCTACATCACTATTATCGATGGCTTTCATCGCTCTCATTACTGAGTATCTTTCAGTATTTTCGTAAACTTTACCACGTTTTCTCAATCCGGCAGTATCCACCATGGTGAATTCTTGACCGTCTTGTTCAAATTCAGTATTAATAGCATCTCTAGTTGTTCCAGCAACGTTTGAAACAATTACTCTATCTTCACCTAAAATGGCGTTAACAAGTGAAGATTTACCAACATTAGGACGGCCAATTAAACTGAACTTGATATTGTCGTCATTTTCTTCTTCTGTTTTTTCATCGAAGTTCTTAATAACTTCATCCAATAAGTCCCCTAGACCCAATCCATGGGCACCAGAAATTGGATATGGATCGCCAAATCCTAATGAATAGAAGTCATAGATGTTAGCACGGCTTTCAAAGTTATCAACCTTGTTAACGGCTAAAACGATTGGCTTATTGGTTCTGTATAAAATTCTGGCAATATTATCATCAGCGTTAGTAATTCCTTCTTTTCCATTAACCATAAAGATAATTACATCAGCTTCATCAATTGCGATTTCTGCCTGTGCAGTGATTTGTTTTACGAATGGTTGATCACCGATTTCAATACCACCGGTATCAATCATACTAAATTCGTGTCCTAACCATTCACCGTGGGAATAAATTCTATCTCTGGTAACACCAGGAGTATCTTCAACGATAGAAATTCGTTCCCCAGCAATACGGTTAAAAATTGTTGATTTTCCAACGTTAGGTTTTCCAACGATTGCAACTGTAGGTAAACTCATTTAATATTCACCCTTTCTTTCATAATGAAAAAAATATCCTTCACCAAAAAATGAAGGATATTTTTAAAGATTATAATATATTATTGATTATCTTCGTCTAATCCTTTACCAACAATGTCACCTAAAGTGAATCCATTTTCTTCTTCAGGAGCATTTTCAGTAGCATTATCAGTAGCTTCGACATGTTCACTTGAATCTTGAGCATTTTCTGGTTCAGGTTCAAGAGCACGTAATGATAAAGCTAAACGATGTTCACTTGGGTTAACATCTAGAACTTTAGCATCAACAGTTTGACCAACCTTTAATACATCAGAAGGTGTATTAACATGTTTGTGTGAAATTTGAGAAATGTGAATTAAACCTTCAACACCAGGAATTACTTCAGCAAAAGCACCAAAGTCAACTAATCTCTTGATAGTAGCCTTTACAGTACTACCTTGAGGAGCTTTTTCTTCAATTTCATCCCATGGTTGTGGCTTAGTTTGCTTGATTGAAAGTGAAATTCTTCCACGTTCTTCGTCCATAGCAATAACCTTAACTTTAACGTCTTGGCCATTTTCTAGAACATCAGCAGGCTTGTTTACACGTTCGTATGAAATTTCTGAAACGTGAACTAGTCCGTCGATACCACCAAGGTCAACGAAAGCACCGAAATCAGTCATACGTGCAACTTTACCTTCAACAACATCACCAACATTTAGCTTGTCCATAACTTCTGAACGAGCTTCTTCTTGGTTCTTAGCTACAACGTCGCTGTGTGAAAGAACTAAACGGTTCTTTTCAGGAACGATTTCAACAATCTTACATTCGAATTGTTGACCGTTGTATTGGTTTAAGTTTCTTACAAAGTGGTTAGTGATCATTGATGCAGGGATAAATCCACGTACACCAGCGTCTACTACTAAACCACCACGTACTGCGTTTTGAACAGTAACAGTAATAGTTTCATTGTTTTCAGCTTTTGCCTTTAATTCGTCCCAAACCTTACGTTCTTCTAAACGACGAATTGATAGAAGGAAGCTTCCACCTTCTTTATCATCACCGATACGTGAAATTACAACAAATTTACCTTTGTCCCCAACTTTAAATTTGCTTTCAACGTCATCGACAGGTTGTGAGGATAGTTCACGACGAGGAACAACTCCTTCAACCCCGGTGTTGTCAATACCAATAATTAATTGATGATCCTTGTCAAAGGCCAAAATTTCACCACTGACAACATCGTTAATATTAACTTGGTCCACACTATCCAAGGCTTCTAATAAATCTTTGTTTGTTTGTTCATCTGATTCACTCATCTGATATTTCCTCCTTGAGACTACTATAACTTACATTCTAGACTATGTTATTAATAAAATCTAGTTTAATGATTAAATTATAGTGTTTGTTTTTTTGTTATTTCATCAGAGATGGCATCAACCACTTGATCAATTGACATTGAAGTAGTGTCAATTTCCTTTGCATCAGCGGCTTTTGTCAATGGAGACACGGCTCTATGAGAGTCTTTGTAGTCTCTTTCTTCAATTTCTTTTTTCAATTGTTCTAGTGGAACATGAATACCCTTTTCGGCATTATCTTTAAAACGACGATCAGCTCTTTCATCAACACTAGCAATCAAGAAAATTTTAACTTCAGCATCTGGTAAAACTGTTGTTCCGATATCTCTACCGTCCATAACAATACCACCTTTAGCTGCAATATCTTGTTGTCTTTGAACAAGTTCTTTTCTAACTGCACCTAGACTAGCAACAGTTGATACATTATTTGTAACATCTTCTTGTCTAATATCATTAGTAACTTCTTGTCCATCAAGGAAAACTTTTTGTTGCTTTTCCCCAGGTTCAAAAGTAATTTCAGTATCATTTAACATGTCTAAAATCACTTTTTCGTCATCCAAAGGATATCCTAATCGTAAAGCCTTTAGAGTAGTTGATCTATACATTGCACCAGTATCACAGTAAATATATGAAAATCTTGCTGCAACTAATTTAGCAACCGTACTTTTTCCAGCAGATGCTGGTCCGTCAATCGCTACTTGTAACTTACTATTATTCATAAACTTAAACACCACTTAATTTTATTTTACTAGAATCTTTTGGCCGTTTCTAACCTTGTTAGAATCAGCAATACCGTTAAGTCTCATTAGACTTTGAACACTTGTACCGTACTTCTTAGCAACACGGTATAAATCAGTCATACCATCTTGGCCAATAACAGCATATCCACTGTTGTTAGCAGTTGTTGATTGGTTGGTAGTTGTTGTTTGATTTTGTGTGTTATTGCCGTTAGTTTGGCTTTGAGTATTATTGTTTGAATTATTCATTGTGTTGTTCATGCTTGATGAACTGCTCATTGCTGAAGAACTACTCATTGAACTTGAGCTAGACTTCATTGCGCTTGAACTTTCTTTATCCTTATCACTAGATTTCTTCTTTGAAGACATTGAAGAAGATGATGAAGAAGTAGTTGTTGTAGAGTCAACGTTGTTGCTACCACTTGGGCTACTAATCATTCCGTATACTAGCGCAAATAATCCAATTACTACTAGGATTGTAATTAAAACGATTGCAACTGTCTTATGTCCTCTATGTTTTCTTCTATTTTCTACTCTTGAAAAATTACTGTAATCGTCGTTATTATTCAAAATAATGACCTCCTAATAATATCTTATGTCTTAATTATACATGAATTTTACTATTTAGAAAAAAGAGTTTGAATAATACTTTGCCATTTGATGTTTCGTGACCGCGAATTCAGACTCTTGCTTTCTTGAACTAAATCCATCTGTTCTAATTGTAGTTGGGTCCCATCCCCATTACAACAATTTTCATCATGTTCAGAAAAATTTTCGTTAAAGTATCTAAGTAAAAACGCTCGCTTACATCCCTTTGTTTTCACATAACCTAACATTTGGTTTAAGGATGTTACTAATTCATTTCTTCTTCCCTCAAATATATTAATTACTCCGTTTTTCGTAAAACCACTTTGAAAATAATAGTTAATGAGATTAGCTTTTTCGTCCAATTCATTATTTTTTAGTTGTTGATAATGATTATAAAAGAAGTTAATCATATCTTCACTGGGAATCGTGTCATCGATAAATCGATATTGTAAAATCTCGTCTTTTTCTTTATACAAGATAACTGAGATACTTTGTTTACCATCCCTACCAGCTCTTCCCATCTCTTGGACGTATGATTCCAAATTAGCGGGCATGTGGTAATGAATAACAAATCTGATGTTATCCTTATCGATTCCCATTCCAAATGCACTTGTGGCACAAATGATATCAATTTGGTCACTAATAAACTGATGTTGAATCCGATATCGACTATCAGCATCTAAATCTGCATGATAAACCTCAACGTTTAAATTGGTTTTCTCTTTTAGCCACTCGCAAACCGCGTTGGCAACCTTCTTACTAGAGAAGTAAATAATCCCTGGCTTCATCAATTTATTGACTAGGTAAAGCAGCTGATTATTTTTATCTTCATTACTAGTAAATGTATCAACTGCTAATGCAATGTTAGGTCGATTTGTCGAATACTTTATCGTTTCTACGTTTGGCAAACCAATTTTTTCTTTAATGTCTAAAACGACATCATTAGAAGCAGTCGCAGTCAACATTAATGTAGTTGGGTGATTTAAACTAATTATTATATCCTTTAAATTGAGATATTCAGGTCTAAAGTCCGGTCCCCATTGGTTAATACAATGAGCCTCATCTACCACAAACAGTGATATTTTGTGCTGCTTAAAAGCATCTAATATATCCGAATTAGATAACATTTCTGGTGAAACATAAACATACTTGTAGTTATTTAAATTCTTGATGACTCTTTTTCGATCTAACCAAGAAAGATTAGATGTTATCGCCACCGTTTGCTTTTCACCCAAGTATCTCATTCTATCAACTTGATCTTGCATCAAAGAAATTAACGGTGATACCACGATTACCATCCCATCGACCATCTTACCAACGTATTGATAAATAAGTGTCTTACCAGTACCAGTTGGCAAAACACCTAACGTGTCTTTACCATCCAAGATTGATTGAATAACCTCTTTTTGACCAGAACGAAAGTCATTAAAGCCAAACCATTTCTTTAGATGTTTCTTTAATGCTTCATCACTTAACATCTTGTTTGCTCCTTAATATTTGATAAATTCTAAACTCAAAAAAATTAATATCTGTTTTTTCGCTAATTTGACGAAATTGCCAATCATCAATTGGCTGGTTATCAAAAGCTTGGCGTAACGTTCTTTCATCTTCAGCACCTACGATTTTAGAATAAGGAAACTTACTTTCTGGTAACCAAATTGCCATTTCTAATAGATGTTCTCGGATAGTTGATAGCTTGACGTTTAGGTTATTGGCGATTTGATCTAGCGTATTACCACTAACAAATTGCTTATATGTTTGAATCGCATGATGATTCATCTTTAAAGTTCGAACGTCATTTATCAATGGAAATAATAGCTGATCATCGTCATTAATAATATAGTTAATAAAATCGACCCAACCATCATATTCCATGAAGAATGCTTCAACTTTGGAAATATTCATGCTATCCGCCAATTGACCGGTTGTCATCCCATAGACATCGTGGCCAATCATTTGTTGAGCGATGATATTAGCCTTCTTCTCATCAACTTGTGTCAAATACTTGGTTAAATAATTCTCTAATCGACTTACGATTTCTGCTTTATTTTGAATAAACCATCTTTTTACAATCATTGCACTCTTCATATCTGTTTTAACGGGATAATAATTCTTATTTTGATAGCTATATTCTGACACTGATTGAATAGCCAATAATATTCTTGCTTTAAACTCATTCACATCATAATTATATTGATACGATGTGTTCTGTAATATGTAAAAGGATTCCTTTACAGAATCCTTTTTAATTTGACCTTTTATGGTCAATTGATACTGAAATTCATCAACTTGTTTTGCTAAACCTTCTACGATTAACTCTTTGATTGCGTCGTTGATAGAATTTAGATCATATGTCTTTAGAATTGCTGAGTATTGCAAGATACCATAACGCATTGCCCAGAAAAGTGTTGAAACGGTTCTTTTTCCATTTAACAAGTTTTGAATTAATTTAATTCTTCTTGGCTGCGTCGACGATAGAAGCAATAACAGCAAATCTTTGTTCATTGTTTATCTCTTTTCTTTATATTTTTCCCATGCATTGCTTCTGTTATATACAATCACGAATACAACACCAATGAATAATCCCTTGATAATGTTAAATGGTGTGACTGTGTATAATACAGAATCCAATAGGCTAAAGCTCAATTTAAATCCTGTTAAATTGATGTATAGTGGTGTAATCACGAAATAGTTCAATACACTCATAACTAGTGTTAACATGACTGTTTCAAACAGAATCATAATAACGTATTTAGCATTGTTTTGAACTAATTTGTTAACCAATGTAACTGATAATACGATTGTTAAACTAGCGATTAATAAAGCTGAAATACCAATCAAATTAATCAATGAAACACCGGTAAAGACGAAGTATAGTACCGCTCTTAGCAATGCTACAATCAAACCACTACGAGTTGATAATAACACAGTTGCCAAAAGAATTGGAATATCACCAAAATCTAACTTCATGTATGGTGCCATCGGTAAGATAGGCACCGAAAGATAGGTCAATAGATATGCCAATCCTCCTAAAATAGAAACCTGAACCAGGTTCTTCAAACTAAAACGACTACTTGTACTACTTAACATAATAAATCCTCCATATGAGGAATATCTTCAAAAAAAGCCCATTGATCCATCGAAGACCAATGAGCTTGTTTGCGTACTCAAAAAGAGATCTTCTTTATACCAGACTGTACTGTCGGCTTTGGAATTTCACCAAATCAACTATCAAAAGATAGGTAGCGGGCTATAACCGCCGGTCGGGAATCTAACCCTGCCCTGAAGATAAACCAATTTCTATTTTTTCAAGAATGATTATAGCAAAAAAGGCTTGTTCTAAACAAGCCTTTTATCTCTTTTCAGTCATTTCGTATAACTTTTCAACTTCGAATTTCTTCAATGGTCGGTAATCACCTGGTTGTAATCCCTTTAGGTTTAGGAAAGCAAATGATTCACGTTTTAACTTCTTAACCGGATGACCGATGGCCTTGAACATGTTCTTAACCTCATGGTTTTTACCTTCATGAATTGTTAATTGCACAACTGCTGTCTTCTTGCCATTATCAGTTTCTAAGACGTTTGTCTTTGCAGGTGCTGTCTTCTTACCGTTGATCTTAACACCCAGTCTTAGTTGTTTTAATTCATCGTTAGTTGGAATTCCTTCCACCTTAGCAACATAAGTTTTTTCAACTTCGTACTTAGGATGAGTTAAACGGTTATCCAAGTCTCCATCATTGGTCATTAGTAAAAGACCTGAAGTATCGTAGTCCAATCTTCCAACTGGATAAATTCTTTGTTCAACATCTTCTAAAAAGTCTAAGACCGTCTTACGATCCTTTTCATCAGACACTGAAGTGATAATTCTTCTTGGTTTGTATAACAAGTAATATACTGGTGCTTCCTTGTTGATTGGTAATCCATCAACTTGCACTTCATCAGAAACTTTAACCTTTGTTCCTAGTTCAGTAACAACTTGACCGTTTACCTTTACGCGACCGGCTAAAATAATTTCTTCTGATTTACGTCTTGAAGCAACCCCGGCTTTAGCCATTATCTTCTGTAGTCGTTCCGCCATTTTCTTCCTCCTGAAGTAAAATTTCATTATCAATTTTTGGTAATTCGTTTAAGCTCTTAATTCCAAACAACTTCAAAAAGTTATCAGTTGTTGTATAGAGCTTCGGATGACCCGGTACTTTCTTGTAACCGGCAGTGGCAATTAGACTTTGTCTCAACAATCTTTGGACCGTCTTACTGCTGTTCACACCTCTAATGTCATCCACTTCAACCCTCGTAATCGGTTGATTATAAGCAATAATCGTAAGTGTTTCTAGCGCTGTTTGAGTTAAAGAAATGCTTTCATCACTTTGCAAATATCCCTTAATTAGGTCGTTTAGTTCTTCCTTCGTGGCAAGTTGAACCTTATCAGAATATTCCATCAACGTAAATGGTGAGTCTTCGTGTTCAAAAGACTCCTTTAGTTGATTCATTAACGTTTCTAGCTCACTAGTACTTAGTTTTAATAATGTACTTAGATTGTCGTATGTTATTCCATCTTCACCAGATATATATATTAGGCTCTCTAGCTGCGCTAACTTACTAACCAATTACTCTTCACCTTGCTTTGCGATTTTTTCTAAATAAAGTTTGTCGTCAATTTGTCCGACTTTGACTTTTTGTTCCTTAACTAGTTCTAGTAGTGACAAAAATGTAGTAACTACAAATTCAACGTTACTAGTCTTATCAAATAAGGAATCAAATTCAACCGATTGTTGTTTGGATAATCTATCCATAACATATGTTGATTGGCCTTTGACAGTGTATTCCCATTCAATCACTGAATGTACATATGGTTCGTTTGATTTAATTTTTTCAATAATTCGATCAAACGCTTGTTGAATTAAATCGATACTGAATTTTTCGTTATCGTTAAAATCAATCATCTCATCGACGCTTGGTAAAACGGGATCAACACTGTGATATTGACTAGTCTTAGTTTCCATCTTCTTCAATACTTTTGATACTTCTTTATATTCTTGATAAATCAAAAGTTGATTTACTAATTCATCCCGTGGATCCTCATAATCGTCATCTTCGTTAATTTCATCATTTCGAGGCAACAATAACTTAGACTTAATCGCCATCAAATTGGATGCCATTACAAAGTACTCACCTGCGATATTAACGTTTAGGTTCTTCATCTCAGTTAAATATTCAACGTATTGTCTGGTAATCTTTTCAATTTGGATGTCATAGATATCCATTTCAGATTGCTTGATTAGATGTAACAGTAATTCTAAGGGGCCATCAAAATCATCAATGTGAATATTTATATTGTTAGAGTTATTGAACTCTGGTTCCATTACGTTTCTCCCAAATTTCACAGATTGAAGTGGTATCCATTGTTCCGACAATCTTTTTACCCATATATAAGTTATTTAAATCATCGATCATTGAACAACAGTTATTAATATTCCAAGAATCAGGTGTTAAGACTACTCTTCTTAGAACTAATAAATCATTTTTTTGTTCAATTGCGACTAATCCAGCCCAATTGTCATCTTGATTTTTCCATAAGTAAATAACACGGTTATCACTATCTTCATACCAGTTCATTTCATCTTCTAAATGATTTCCCTTATTCATGTCTGGTAATAAAGAAAGCATATCCATAGCGATTTTTTTATATTCTGTTCTATATTTTAGTAGCATCCCAAATTCCTCCAATCTGTGCTTTAAGCGTGTGGATGAAAGTCATCAAACGCCTTATTTAGATGTTCATGGGAAACATGCGTATAGATTTGAGTTGTTGAAATATCAGAGTGCCCCAATAACTCTTGTACAACTCTCAAATCTGCTCCATTTTCTAGTATATGAGTTGCAAATGAATGACGTAAAGTGTGCGGAGTAACCTTTTTCTTAATTCCGGCTAAACCAACATAACGCTTAAGCTTTTGCCAAATGCTTTGTCTACTCAAACCAGATCCATGAGCATTTAAGAATAGATAATCACAATGTCTTCTCTTTAGCAAAAGATTGCGACTGTTTTCCATATAAGTGTATATCCATTTAATGGCTTGAGAGCCAATCGGAATAATTCTTTCCTTGTCTCCCTTACCAATTGTTTGAATAATTCCCATATCCAAATGTAAATTATCCATCTTCAAATTAACTACTTCGCTAACACGCAATCCCGTAGCGTACATGACTTCTAATATTGCCCTATCTCTAATGCCATATTTGTCGTTTGTATCGGGAACTGCCAGTAATTTATCGATTTCCTTCATCGTCAATACATCTGGTAAATGATTGGCTGATTTAGGGGTATCTACATTGACCATCGGATCTTCGATGATGAAGTGATATCTTTGTAGGTACTTAAAAAACTTTTTCATCGTTGAAACAAAACGGATTATGGAATTTCTTGCCTTTCCACAATCCTTCATGTACTTCATATAATCTAAAATTGTCTTTGAATCGACTTTTTTAAATTCACTAATATGATTGTCTTTTAAGTAATTGATAAATCCTTTAATGTCTTGATGATAGCTCTTAATCGTATTATCTGATAATCCACGTTCAATTACCAAATAATGTAAGTAGTCCTTAACTTCGGAGTCCATAATATCACCCGATTTTATTCAATATCAGTTTCTTTACCCTTTTCAGTTAACAACATTTCGCCATCTTTTTGTTCAATCAGACGGTTCTTCAAAAGATTACCTACCGCACGTTTGAATTGTCCCTTACTGATACCAAAGAAGGCCTTGATATCTTCAGGAGTACTCTTGTCGGTATATGCAATTTTTCCATCTTCTGATCTCTTCAAGACAGCAAAAATCATTTTTGAATCATCACTGATTGCTTCGTATGCACGAGGTTTCATTGATAGGTTTAATGTTCCATCTCGTAAAATTCCGATCACTCTTACATCAACTTGTTGACCCAAGCGTGGTTCCATTTCACGTTCGCTCGGATGGATAAATCCTAATCGATAGTCATCTGTGATAACACGTGTTCCGGCTAGCTTTAATCTATAAGTTGTCGCCTTCATGTTACGGTTCTTTAGCTTGGGATTAGCTGGGATTGAAATACTTTTGAAGATTTCTTCGTCAGCTAATTCACCCCAAATTCGATCTTTTTTATCGATTTTTAAGGCAATCATGACTTTATCACCATGTTGAGGCCATAACTTTGTTAATTCGGGAAGATCATCGATTGATACAGCGATGTCCTTGTTAGGTAAACCGATATCAACAAAGATTCCCAATCCATACTTGCTTTGGACAACCGTTCCAAATGCATAGTGGTCCACTTGGACATCTGGAATGTTTCTTGTTATTTGCATCTTGTGGTTTTCATTTTCATATGCAAATCCCTTAAAGTTACTACCAATCTTTAGTGGCTTTAATATTTCGTCCTTATCCAATAGGAATGTTGTTCCTTCAATTTGAACAAAATAGTTTTTGTCATTTTCGTCAGTTACTTTACCAGAAACAACACGGCCTAAAAAGTTATTCATTAATATTCCTCATTTCGAATCGTTATATGTCAATTCTACACTAATTTACATAATATTTCGATAAAAAAAGAGGATGCATTTAAAATGCATCCTCTTTTCGAGTAAATATTATAGTGAGTTAGCAGCGCCTGCGTAAACAATTCCGCGACGTGCATCTACTGTAATAGTTTGACCGTCTGAGATGTTTTCAGTAGCACCCTTAGCGCTAACAATAACAGGAATTCCTAGTGAAATACCTAATACTGCAGCATGTGATGTCATACCACCATCTTCAACGATAATTGCGCTTGCCTTCTTAATAGCTGGCAAGAAGTCTTTGTTGGTATTCTTAGCTACCAACACGCCACCGTCAACAGCCTTGCTGTTTGCATCGGCAGCGTTACTTGCTAAAAAAGCTTTACCGATAACAGTCTTGTCGCCAACACCTTGTCCTTGAGCAAGTTCTGAACCGATCAACTTAACGCTCATTACGTTAGTTGTACCCTTTTCGCCAACAGGTAGACCTGCAACTACAAGGATTAAGTCGCCTTCCTTAGCTAAGCCAGTTTCAACTGCCTTCTTAGCTGCGAAGTCGAACATACCATCACTGTTTTCTGGCTTGTCAACAACGATTGGTTGAACACCCCAGTTAACCATTAGACCACGACGTACACGGTCATCAAAAGTTAATGCTAAGATATCAGCATTTGGATGGTACTTAGAAATCATACGAGCTGAGTAACCAGTTGAAGTAGTAGTTACGATAGTCTTGATGTCAAGATCCTTAACCATTTCAGCAACTTGCTTACCGAATGCTTCAGTAACGTCACCGTTGTTGAATGCAGGACGAGCGTCACCGTATTCATCGTAGTGGTTTTCAGCCTTAACGTCTAACTTAGCCATAGTAGCAACTGCTTCTGCTGGGTAGTCACCGTTAGCACTTTCACCTGAAAGCATAGTAGCATCAGTACCGCTTAATACAGCGTATTCAACGTCTGAAGCTTCAGCACGTGTAGGACGTGGGTTTTCAATCATTGAGTCCAACATTTGAGTTGCAGTAATAACTGGTTTACCCATTTCGTTACATCTGTGGATTAAGTGTTTTTGAACGATTGGAACATTTTCTGCTGGAATTTCAACAGCCATGTCACCACGAGCGATCATCAAACCATCAGAAACCTTCATGATTTCTTCAAAGTTGTCGATACCTTCTTGTGATTCAATCTTAGGGAAGATTTGAACGTCTTCTTTGTGTTCGTCTTCAAGTAATTTACGGATGTCTAAAACATCTTCTGGTTTTCTTACAAATGAAGCGGCGATGAAGTTAATGTGCATTTCTGAAAGACCAAAACGAATGTCGCTTGAATCCTTTTCAGTAATACCTGGTAAGTTAATTGAAACACCAGGTGCAGTAACAGTTTTACGTGAACCTAGAGTAGCGTTGTTTTGAGCAACAACAACTAGTTCTTTGTTAGCTTCATCGATTTCTTTGATAACTGAGTCTAGGATACCATCATCAAATAAGATGTGGCCACCAACGTGAACGTCAGCTAATAAGCCAGGGTAAGTAACGGCGATCTTTTCTTTAGTACCTTCAATAGATTCGTCCATTGAAATTCTAAATTCGTCGTTAGTGTGGAATTCAATCTTACCATCTTTTTGGATAGTAGTACGGATTTCAGCACCCTTAGTATCAAGCATAAGACCAACAGTCTTACCAGTTCTCTTTTCGGCTTCATGAACTTTGTTTAAACGATCAAAGTGTTCTTCATGGTCACCATGTGAGAAGTTAAATCTGAAAACATTAGCGCCAGATTCGATTAATTTGACAATAGTGTCAACATCGGTACTAGCAGGTCCTAATGTACTTACGATTTTTGTTTTCTTCATAAGTAAAAATCTCTCCTTTTATTTTGTATGATAAATCATCCCTAAAAGATGACTATCATGCATAACTAGGTTTCATCTAGAATTGTATCACTTTTTAAAATTTATGTCTTTTATTTTTGCGCAATTTTTTAATAATTCAAAATTATTTATAAACTACATTGCCATTGCCTAATAATTGAATAAGTTTATCGTGCAATTCCTTGCTATTATTCAAATTATTGTCAGTACTTAACAGCTTTTTAGTACCGTTTTGTGAATTATATATAACGACTTGATGAGTTCCATGATTTTGTTTCATCAATTCATAAACATTTCTCAATACTTGATTGGAATTGTGGGCTTCATCAATCTTCAAATACCATTTTTCACTAGGCATTTGTTTTTTGATTTTACTCAAAACATTTGCTGCTGGGTACATCTTATCGGCAATCAGTTGATACTGACCGTTTCTCTTTTCTGGTTTACCACTTACCAAAATTACCATGGATGTTCTAATCCAATTAGCAATAAGTTTGTAAGTTGATGGGAAGACTGTCACGTTAATATCTCCGGCAACATCGGTTCCATCAACGAATGCCATATTGTCACCCTTTTTGGTTCTAATGGTCTTAACTCGTTGGACAAACAATAGACAGTTAATTGGTTCGTCATAACTACCCAATTCGTCTGAAGAAACAATCTTCATCGCACTTTGTAGTTGTTGATATTGTTCCACTGGATGACCTGATAAATAAACACCAACGTATTTATTTTCTAACTCCAATTTATCAACTAGACTAAGTTCCTCAGCAACTCGCTTCTTAGGCTTTAATGTCTTAAATAAGTCTTGAGATCCGCCACTTAGGTTAACTGATTCAACGTATTCATCGATTGAATTAGCTAATTCAGAGCGATTATCGCTAAAACTATCAAAAGCACCTACGTAAATAAGTGGTTTTAATAAGTCATTCTTTCTAAACTGCGGTGAAATTCTGGAAATGAACTCTTCTAGTCCCTTGTATGGACCATTTTGTTCACGACCTTCAACAATTTCACGAATAAAATCACTACGGATTCCCTTGATGCATCTTAGGCCAAAGATAATGTTTTGCCCGTCATCAATAAACTCTTCAAACGACTTATTGATATCGGGTGCCAATACATTAATGTTGCGTTTCTTGGCCTCTACAACATAAACATTAATCTTGTCATGATTTCCCATCACGGAGTTCAACAATCCGGTAAAGAATTGACGACTAAAGTGAGCCTTTAAGTATGCCAATTCAAACGCCATTTTACTATATGCGACGGCATGAGACTTATTGAAACCGTAACTAGCAAATCGTTCAATGTATTCGAATGTTTGACTAGCGGATTGCTTTGAATAACCTTTCTTTTCGGCTCCAGTAATAAACTTATCTCTCATGGATTCCATTACGCCTTGCTTTTTCTTACTCATTGCACGACGTAACAAGTCGGCTTCACCAAGTGTGAAACCACCCATGATTGATGCCACTTGCATTACCTGTTCTTGGTAGACGATGATCCCGTAGGTTGGACCTAACACATCAACAAGCGTTGAATCAATTCCTTCAACCTTTTCCTTGCCCTTCTTTCGAGCAATGAAGGTATCGATGTTTTCCATTGGGCCAGGACGGTACAATGCATCCACTGCCGCAACTTCATTAAAGTTATCAGGATGCAATGATTTCAAAACACGCTTAATTCCGTCAGATTCGAATTGGAAGATTCCATTAGTATCACCCTGTTGGAATAATTCCAGTGTTTTTGAATCGTTTAAATTAATCTTTCTGATATCAAAGTTACTGTTAACATCTTTTCTAACTAGTTGAATGATGTCGTTTAAAATTGAAAGGTTCTTTAAACCAAGAAAATCAATTTTCAACAAACCAATTTCTTCAACGTAGTTCTTAGAATATTGAGTAATCAATAGCTCTTCATTTCCTGATTGAAGTGGTGAAGTCTCAACAATTTTGTTTTGGCTTAACACTAATCCGGCAGCATGCGTCGATGAATGTCTAGGGTTACCTTCTAGTTTAGTAGCCGTTTCATACATCAACTTATTCAAGGCATTGTCGTTAACCAGGTTTCTTAATTTTTGTGAGTTATCGTAAGATTCCTTAAGTGTAATTTTTAACTTATTTGGAATTGCTTTACTCCACTCGTCTTGTTCAAACTTAGATAATCCGAATGTTCTACCAACATCTCTTAATACCTGTTTGGTCGACATCGTATCAAAAGTAACGATTTGGGCAACGTTTTGATGTCCATACTTGTCATGAACATAGTTTAGAATTACTTCTCGTTTATCGTCTGGAATATCCAAATCAATATCTGGCATTTGAGCACGTTGGTCATTTAAGAAACGTTCAAACAATAGGTCGTATTCAATCGGATCAACATCTGTAATGTACAAACAAAATGAAACAAGTGATCCAGCTGCTGAACCACGTCCGGGACCGGTCATGATATTTTGTTGATGGGCATAGTTAATAACATCCCACACGATTAGGAAATAATCGTTGAAGCCCATGCCATCAATCACTTGTAACTCGTGTTTTAGACGATCACGATATACTAGCCATTTGTCTTTTGGAACCGCTAGTTCTACTAAACGATGCTTTAAACCAGTTATACATAACTCTGCCAAGAAATCCTTGGATGACATGTTCTTGCCATTTTCATAGTGTGGTAGTACCGGTTGTTTTTTACTAATCTCGACATGACAGCTTTTGGCTACTTTGTCGTTGTTAGTTAAGCATTCTTCAAGCCCCTTTAGTTGGTAGTCATTAATCACGTCAGAACTTTGTTTTAACCAGTTCTGGGTTTCTTCATGACTTTCACCAAGAGGATTGGTTAAACGGCGATTATCATCTCGAATGCATTGCATTACCTTTAGTGCGAATGCATCATCACTATTTAGATTTTGGACTCTAGATGACGCAATTAGGCCAACCCCTAATTGTTCTGATAATGATTTAACTTGTTCAATGTAGTCATTATCTTCTAGTTTTTCTTCACTAATCGCTAAGAAGATATCATCATCTTGGTACCCATTCTTAAGATTACCTATAAAATCACTCACTGTATCGACTTGGTGTTGTTTAATCAACGCTGCTACCTCGCCGTAATCGGGAATAATTATAAAAGTATCTTTGGTAAAACTAAGTACATCATCTGTTGAGAGATTTTCGTTTTCTCTTGTTTTAGCAAGAGTTGATAATTTCATAATGTTTCTGTATCCATCATTATTCTTTGCTAAAACAATCAATTGATTCGACTCTTCATCCGCTGAGACATTCTCAACAGACAAAGTAAGTCCGATGATTGGATGAATATTATTTTTTATACACTTATCATAGAATTCAATTGCACCATACATAACTTTGTCATCAGTCAACGCCAGGTTAGTATACCCACGTTTAATTGCTGTTGAAATTAATTCATCTATTGAGATTGTACTATTCAACAAACTGTATGAGCTCATTACGTTTAACGGTGTATAATCCATAAAAATCATCCCTTTCCTTCAACAATTATAACAAAAATATCAATTCGTTGGATTATTTATAACTGTTTTTTACTTCTTAACTGTGGTAAAATTTCTATGAAATGTGAGGTGGATATGATGAAATTCATTATTTCAAATCTATTAGTTATTTTCTGGGCTGTTATCTTCGGTGAAATCATCGGATACATTGCCAGTCAATTAACTGGACTAACCTATAACTTAACTGAAATTGGTGTCGTATCAGCCGTTGTTGTATTAATCGCTGTTAACGCTTTAACACTTATTTCAAAACACTCAGTCAAATAATAAAAGCTCAAGTTAATTAACTTGAGCTTTTTTGTTTATTCAAATGTTAATTCATTGTTAGCTAATCCAATCTTAACTGTAGATTTGGCTTTTACCTTGTCTGCAATGATTAACTTAGCCAATGGTGTTTCGACATTTCTTGTAACAAATCTTTGTAATGGTCTTCCACCATATTGTGGGTCGTATCCATTATCAGTGATCCAGTCTAGCGCTTCATCACTAACTTCAATCTTGATTTGTTGATCTTTTAAACGTTGACCTAATTGGTCGATTAAATGCTTAACAATTTGTCTTACATCATTCTTGGATAGTGGCTTGAATGTGATGATGTCATCAATTCGGTTTAGGAATTCTGGCTTAAAGCTCTTCTTCAACAATTCATTGACTTGTTTCTTAGCCTTATCAGAAATATTGCCGTCTTTATCCAAACCATTCAATAAGATATCAGAACCTAGGTTTGATGTCATAATCAATAGCGTATTCTTGAAGTCAACTGTGTGGCCTTGACCATCAGTTAATCTTCCATCGTCTAACACTTGTAGTAAGACGTTGAAGACATCAGGATGCGCTTTTTCTATTTCATCAAATAAAACAATGGTGTATGGGTCTCTTCTAACGGCTTCAGTTAATTGGCCACCTTCTTCGTAACCAACATATCCTGGAGCAGCACCAACAAGTCTGGAAACCGATTCTTTTTCCATGTATTCTGACATGTCAATTCTTACCATGTGTTCTTCTGAATCAAATAAGTTTTCAGCTAATGATTTTGCAAGTTCGGTCTTACCAACACCGGTAGGTCCTAGGAATAAAAATGATCCTAATGGCTTGCTTGGGTCTTGTAGACCAGCTCTAGAACGTAATACTGCATCGGAAACAGCTTCAACGGCTTCATCTTGACCAACTACTCGCTTGTGCAAGTTATCGTCTAAATGAAGTAGTTTTTCTCTTTCACCTTGCATCAAACGGGCTACAGGAATCTTAGTTTCACGGCTTAATACTTCGGCAATGCCGTCTTCTGTAACTGACTCACTAACCAACCAGTCATCTTCATGGTCTTGGTTTTCCATCTTAGCAAGTTCTTCTTCAAGCTTTGGAATCGTACCGTGTTTTAGAATTGCAGCCTTATTTAGGTCGTATGAACTTTCGGCTTGTTGCAAGTCATTTTTAGCTTGGTCTAATTCAGCCTTCTTGTCACCTAATGTCTTAATGGATGATTTTTCTTGTTGCCATCTAGCGTTTAACTTATTAACGGTTTCCTTTAAGTTTGCTAGTTCTGGTTCTAGTTTGGCCAAACGAGCCTTGGATTCATCGTCTTCTTCGTTCTTTAATGCGGCTTCTTCGACTTCGGCACGCATTAACTTACGGTTGGCTTGATCCAATTCAGTTGGATTGGAATTCATTTCAACTTCGATTGTGGAAGATGCTTCATCAACTAAATCAATCGCTTTATCTGGTAAGAAACGATCTGGAATATAACGGTCTGCTAACTTAGCAGCTGCAACTAAGGCGTTGTCGTGAATTCTTACTCCGTGATGAATTTCTAGTCGTTCCTTAATTCCACGAAGAATTGTGATGGTATCGTCAACACTTGGTTCATCAACGCTAACCTTTTGAAAACGTCTTTCAAGTGCTTTATCTTTTTGCATGTACTTTCTGTATTCATCAACAGTAGTTGCACCAATCAAATGTAGCTCACCACGAGCTAACATTGGTTTTAAGATGTTTCCGGCATCCATACTACCTTCTGATTTACCTGCACCAACAATGTTATGAATTTCATCGATGAACATGATAATTTGACCTTCAGACTTTTTAACAGCCTTTAAAACAGCCTTCAAACGTTCTTCGAATTCACCACGGTACTTGGCACCAGCAATCAATGAACTCATGTCTAATTCAAATAAAGACTTATCCTTTAAGTTTTCAGGAACGTCATTTACGGCAATACGTTTTGCTAAACCTTCAACAATGGCGGTCTTACCAACACCAGGGTCCCCAATCAAAACAGGGTTATTCTTGGTCATTCTGGAAAGAATTCTAATTACGTCTAGAATTTCTTCGTCTCTTCCGATAATAGGGCCTAACTTACCTGCTCTGGCTTCGGCAACCAAGTCGACACCATATTTCTTAAGTGCTTGATAATTATCTTCTTGATTCTTTGAAGTCACCTTTTCGCCCCCTCTGATATTTTGTACTACTTCTTCAATCTTTTGTTTTGTAATTCCTTGGTCTTTTACATAGTCGACAACTTTGTTTCCTGTTGTATCCATTAATGCGATTACTAATGTATCAACAGCAACGTAGCCATCACCCAAGTTTGTTTTTTCTTTTTCTGCATTTTGTAATAGTTCGAGCATACTAGATGAAATATTTTGTCCATAGGCCACGCCTTGGCCATCTACTGTTGCAATTTCATCTAGTTGTTGATCCAATTGCTTTTCGAAATCATCAACGTTCATCCCTGCTTCAGCAAAAATTTGTCTTGCTAATTCACCTGGTTGAACCAATACCTTGAATAAATGGGTAATAGTGATTTCTTGATGTTTGCGATTAGCAGCCACCTTTTGTGCTTCAGCTAACGCTTGTGATACTGCTTCTGTTAATTCATCTGGATTCAATTATTTCACCTACTTAATAAAAAATACCTATGAGAAATCCATCTCATAGGTAAATTTTAACAAAAGGTCACATTAAATCAAATTATTTTGACCTTTTTTGACTAATTATTTTTCTGCGTTTAATTTAGCGATTTCAATAATGACGTCACATGCTTTTTCCATTGTTTGAACAGATACGTATTCAAAACGACCGTGCATGTTTTCACCACCGGCAAACAAGTTTGGTGTTGGTAATCCCTTGAATGAGATTGTTGAACCATCAGTCCCTCCACGAACTGGGAAAATGTCTGGTTTAACATCAACGTTGTTCATTGCTTCTTTGGCTAAGTCAACGACTTCCATGTTCTTTTCGATTACTTCGGCCATGTTGTAGTATTGATCTTTAACTTCAACATGAACACGGTCATAGTCAAATTGTTTGTTCATTTCATCAGCAATCTTTTTGAAGTATTGTTTTCTTTCTTCAAAACGATTTCTGTCATGATCTCTGATGATGTATGACATCTTAGTGTTGTCTGGAGTACCGTTGATTTCAAGTAAGAAGTAGAATCCTTCCTTACCATCAGTGTATTCAGGTCTTTCGTATGCAGGTAGTTTAGAATTGAATTCCATTGCTAATAGAGCTGCATTGACCATAACATCTTTGGCTTCACCAGGATGGACATCGGTTCCTTTAATTTCAACGGTTGCACCAGCAGCGTTAAATGTTTCATATTGTAATTGACCCTTAGCTCCACCATCAACGGTGTAAGCCATATCAGCACCAAAATCTTCAACATCAAACTTCAATGAACCGGTTCCGATTTCTTCGTCCGGACCAAACCCAACTTCGATTTCACCGTGCTTAATTTCAGGATGGTCAATTAAGTACTTCATGGATGAAATGATTTCGGAAACTCCTGACTTGTCGTCAGCTCCTAATAAAGTGGTTCCATCAGTTGTGATAAGAGTATCACCAGAATACTTATGTAGACTTTCAAATACGTTTGGATCTAAGTTGTATTCACCGTCACCTAATTTGATGTTTGATTTTCCATCATAGTTTTCTACAAATTGTGGGTTCACATTTTCTGAATTAAAATCAGCAGTATCAATATGTGAAATGAAACCAATTTTCTTCACATCTTTGTCGATGTTTGAAGGTAGAGTCGCAAATACATATGCACTTTCTTCATTTGTTCTTACGTTAGATAATCCAATTTCTTTTAGTTCTTCCTTTAATTGGTTCAAAAATACTGTTTCACGGTTTGCTGATGGAATAGCAGTGCTGCTTTCATCAGAACGCGTGTTAATCTTAACGTATCTCAAAAAACGAGGTACTAAGTCTTCATACTTACTCATGGTGTTTCCCCCTAAATAAATTGATATGGATCAGTGTTTATAGAAGATTCTATCACATCTATTGGCCAATCATAATCTTTTGCCCACTCTTTGAACATTTCTGCCAAATATGGCTTACAAATACTTTCAATATGGTGGCCAGGATCGACAACTGACATATGGTCAGCAATCATATCATGACCGACATGATAATAAACATCCCCGGTAACATAAACGTCTGCACCTTTATCCTTAGCAATATTATAGAACTTACCACCATCGCCACCTAAAACCGCGACTTTTTTAACTGGTTTATTCAATTCATGACTAATTAATCGAAGGCCGGAAACGTTAAAGTATTCCTTACAATTATGCGCAAATTGTTCGACTGTTGTGGTTTCCTTTAGTTCACCAATGCGACCCATGAAGTATTCAACGCCCTTATAGTCTCCTTGACTTACTAGTCCTTCCACGTTTCTTAAGTCCATTGCTTCAGCTAACCAATCGTTCATACCGCCATCGGCATTATCTAAATTGGTGTGGGCAGAATAAACAACGATGTTGTGCTTAATGATATCGGCATACATCTTGTTTTGTGGGACATCTAAATCCATGTTCTTAACGGGTCTAAACATCGCTGGATGATGAGAAAAAATCATATCACAGTCGTTTTCAATCGCTTCTTCAACCACTTCTGGTCTAACGTCTAAGGTTACTAATACCTTATGAATTTCTTGATTAATCGATCCGATTTGCAAACCGATTGGGTCGTGTTCAACCGCAATCTCCTTTGGTGCAAATTTTTCAAACTGGTTAATTAAGTCGAATGCTTTCATTTATAACACCTCTTTAATTTCCTCAATTTCTTTCTTCATTGAATTAATCTTATCAACTGGTTTGTCATGCTTAGCCAAGTTCATTTGGTCAATTACCATTTCAATTCTTTCAATTTCGTTTTCCCACTTTTCAACGAAAACATCTGAGTGTTGTTTTAGTAAAAATGGACCAAACTTAATTTCTTGTTCTGTGTATTCAAATGATTTGTCAGTCTTTTTCGCAACGATAATTTCATAGGTATGACCATCTTCTCTTAAGATGGTTTCATCACTAATTTCATATTGGTTATTCGTTAGCCAAGTTCTTAATCGATCTTCTCCAACGTTTGGTTGAAGTATCAATAATTCGTCGCCTGATAAGTGTGACTTACCGTTCTCTAGGATATTCTTGATTAAAGTTCCACCCATTCCAGCAATGGTAACACAATCAATTTTGTCCTCTGGTTGTACTGATAATAATCCATCAGCTAATCTAGTGTCGATTCGATCACTTAGACCTTCAGCTTTAATTTCTTGAATTGCGTTGTCTAGGGGTCCCTTAGCAACCTCACTAGCAATTCCAAATTCAATTTGTTTTTGTTTCATCAAATAAACTGGCAAGTATGCATGGTCTGATCCGATGTCTGCTACTCGACTATTTTGCGGAACAAAATCTGCAACTACTTTCAATCTTTGAGATAACTTATTTGCGTCCATAAAAACACCTTTTCTACTTTGTTATTATTTATATTATAACCGCTATAGAAAATAAAAAACAGATAGCAAATGCTATCTGTTTTAATTATTATTCAAGGAAATCCTTTAGTTGTTTACTTCTGGATGGGTGGCGTAACTTTCTCAAAGCCTTAGCTTCAATTTGTCTAATTCTTTCACGAGTAACACCAAATACCTTACCAACTTCTTCAAGGGTTCTAGTACGACCATCGTCTAGACCGAAACGTAATCTTAGTACGTTTTCTTCACGGTCAGTTAGAGTATCTAAGACACCTTCAAGTTGTTCCTTTAGTAATTCGTATGCAGCGTGGTCGGCTGGACTAGTTGCATCTTGGTCTTCGATAAAGTCACCTAAGTGAGAGTCATCTTCTTCACCAATTGGTGTTTCTAGAGAAACTGGTTCTTGAGAAATCTTTAGAATGCTTCTAACCTTTTGAGTTGGCATATCCATTTCAGCACCAATTTCTTCAGGTGTAGGTTCACGACCTAAATCTTGAAGTAATTGTCTTTGAATACGGATTAATTTGTTGATTGTTTCAACCATGTGAACTGGAATTCTGATGGTTCTAGCTTGGTCAGCAATCGCACGTGTAATAGCTTGTCTAATCCACCAAGTAGCGTAAGTTGAGAACTTGAAACCTTTTCTGTAATCAAACTTTTCTACGGCCTTCATTAGACCCATGTTACCTTCTTGAATTAAATCCAAGAATTGCATACCACGACCAACGTAACGCTTAGCAATTGAAACAACCAAACGAAGGTTAGCTTCAGCTAGTTCCTGTTTAGCTTCTTCATCGCCTTCTTCGATACGAAGAGCCAAGTCAACTTCTTGGTCAGCAGTTAGAAGTGGAACACGTCCAATTTCTTTTAGGTACATTCTAACTGGGTCGTTAATTTTAACACCAGTAGGAGCTGAAGCTGAGTTCTTCAATTCAGCTTGGGTAACCTTCTTAGCTGCTTCTAGGGCACGTGGATCTGGATCACCATTTTTATCAACAACACTGATACCAGCGTCTTCGATTTTTTCTAGTAATTCATACATTTCAGTCTTAGTTAGCTTGAATGGCACAGCAATTGTGTCATTAACATCGTCATAAGTAACGTGTCCAACTTTCTTTTGCTTCTTAATTAAAGCGTTGGTTGATTCTTTTAGTTCTTTCTTGTTTAACTTCTTTTCAGCCATTAAAGTGCCTCCTAAATTACGATCTGTCGTTCAACTGTTTTTGTCTTTGTAACTTGATGATTTCCATCGCTAGTTCGGTTTGCTTATCAACATCCCCTAGCTTCTTGGCATCATTCAATTCAGCCTGTTTGTTCTTAAGCTGAACATCGATCGGCGCCTCATTCATTATTATATTAACATAATCGTCAACCTCTTCTTTATTTGGCGCATCGCTTAACGGTAACATTTCGATATTAATCAACATGTTTTGTAACTTTTCTTCTTTAATGAAGTCTTGAAACTCTGCTGATTTATATTCGTCATGTGTTGCCATATAGCCTTGTGCCAATGTGTATAGAAGTTGAAAATCATCATCCACAAATGAAAAACCATCTTTACTCATCAAATGTTGCCACATTTCACGTGACATCAAAATGCGATTAAATAGATATAATTCCGCCAATTCAACCTTGCTGTGTGATCTGACGTTATCAATTGGTTGGATGACTGGATGACCTTGTTGTGGTTCATCCCTTGATTTTTGAATCGACTTGTTAACATTATTCTTTTGAATATAGGTATTCATTCGATTAGTCAAATCTAACTTGTTCAAGTTAAATTGATCAGATAATTGGTTAACATAAATGTCTCTTTCCAATGGATCGGAAATCTTAGCAACTTCCTGTAAGACATCGTTAATATAGCTAATCTGGTCAGTTTCGTTATCCAAGTTACGGTTCAACTTGAAGTATCGCATCTTAAACGAAAGTGGCGATTCATAGGCAGAATGCATATAACTAGCAAACTTTTCCTCACCATATTGTTTACGATATTCATCGGGATCAATTCCCTCAGGCATTTGAATAACACCTAGAGATAAATCTGTATTACCTAGTAATGACAATGCTCGATTAATCGCATTTTGTCCCGGTGCATCACCATCATAACAAACACTAACGCTTGGTGTTAAACGTTTAATCGTAGCGATTTGTTCGGTGGTAAGACTAGTTCCCATTGAAGCAATTCCGTTGGTTACACCTGATTGATAAGCAGATATAACATCCATGAATCCTTCAAACAAGATAACATTCTTTTGCTTTTGAATGGTTGTCTTAGCGTCAGATAGGTTGAATAAGACTTTTCGTTTGTTGAAAATGTCAGTTTCAGGACTGTTTAGGTATTTTGCCGTTGAGGCATTTTTATCCATTACACGTCCTGAGAAACCAATCAGATTGCCAAACTCGTTTTTAATTGGGAACATGATACGGTCAAAGAAACGATCACGAAGTTTACCATCGTCAGTTTCAATAAATAGACCAGATTTTCTCATGTCATCATATTGAACTTTCTTGTTTTCCAAAAACTTATTTAAGATTTGTTCCTTAGGTGCAAATCCCAAACGGTAGAACTTGATGGTCTCATCGGTCAATCCTCGTTCGTGCAAGTAATCTAATGCTGGTTGCCCCACTTCAGTATTCATCAAAATATGACTGTACAATTCAGTGGCTAACTCATGCATATAGATTAATTTTTTCTCAACCGGATTGATGTTTGATTTAGCTTTATTGGAATGCCTATATTGGTCTGGAATTTCAATTCCTTGCATATCAGCAACTCTCATTACCGCTTCCGGATATGAAAGATTTTCCAATTCCATCATGAACTTAAAGACATTTCCACCTCTTCCACAACTGAAGCAGTGAAAGATTTGTTTTTGTTCATTAACAGAAAATGATGCAGTGTTTTCATTATGAAATGGACATATACCAAATAGATTACTACCAGATTTTTTCAATGAAACAAATTGACCAACAACATCGGCAATGTTGGTTTCATTTCTAATCTGATCAATTACTTCTTCAGGAATCATTGTCAGCATATCTCCTTTCACTGATAAAAGTCGCACCGATTTTTAGTGCGACTTTTGTTAAAAATACGAATAAATATTATACAGTATTTTATCAACCCATCATAGGTTTGTCTATCAATTCTATTTTACGATTAGTTGGTTTAAATCAGCAAACCAGTTAATCATGTTTGATAACTTAGTTAGTTCACGTAAGTGATTGTTCTTAACGTTTTCGTCTTTAGCCATAACCATTGTTTGGTCAAAGTAGTCGTTAATTGAATCCTTCAAGTCGAATAACTTGTTGTATTCGTCGTTTGCACTTAGTGAGAAGAAGTCACCAGAGATTGCTTCAACGTTTGAATGAAGGTTCTTTTCAGAATCGTTTTCAAACAATGATTCATCAACATTTAAGTCGTCTGAAGCAAAGTCTTGTTTTTCTGAAATTCTTAGAACACGAGTTAATGCTTCAACTGATTCCTTGAAGTTATCATCTTCCTTGTGTTCGTCTAGAATGTCGGCAACGTTAAAGATAAATTCGATATTATCATTGTTTGAGTTACCTGCAGCATCGATAATATCATGTCTAATCTTGTCGGCCTTTAGTTGCTTAACAATTCTATCCTTGATGAATGAAACGATTTCGCTAATTTCCTTGTTTTGATCCAAGTCAGGAGCAACGTTAGCATCCTTTTCAGCATTGATGAATGCTTCCATCATTTCAGTTAAGTTGAAGTTTAGTTCTTCGTTCTTAACAATTCTAACGATACCGTTAGCTTGTCTTCTCAATGCATATGGGTCATTTGAACCACTTGGAATCATACCAGCGGCAAAGAAAGTTAGGATACTGTCAAATTTATCAGCTAGAGAAAGAACTGAACCAACCTTAGTTGCTGGTAGTTCACCAGTTGCTGAAATTGGCATGTAGTGTTCACGAATAGCAGTAGCAACGGCTTCATTTTCACCCTTTAATAGAGCATACTTTTCACCCATTACACCTTGTAGTTCTGAGAATTCACCAACCATACCGGTAACTAAATCAAACTTGTAAATTTGAGCAGCACGTTTAACATCTTTTAGTTCTTGGTCGCTTAGTTTAGCATGTTGACCAATTACTTCGGCAATCTTTTCAACACGTTGCATTTTTTCAAACATAGTTGAAATCTTGTCGTGGAAACTTACCTTCTTTAGCTTGTTTACGTAGAAGTCGATATCCTTTGCTTGATCTTCTTGGTAGAAGAACATTGCATCTTCTAGACGCGCAGTAAGTACTTTTTCGTTACCTGCAATCACGTTTTCAATGTATTCGCTGTTACCGTTTCTAACTGAGATAAAGAATGGTAAGATGTTACCATTTTGATCGTTAACGTAGAAGAATCTTTGGTTGTCCTTCATTGAAGTAATTAGAACTTCTGAAGGTAATTGTAGGTATTTTTCATCGAACTTACCAAAGAATGCAGTTGGCCATTCGACTAAGTTGTTAACTTCTTCAAGTAAACCTTGGTTAATGTTAATTACCCAGTTGTTTTCATCTTGGATTTCTTTGATTTGTTTAACGATTAAGTCCTTACGTTTTTGAGCATCAACAATTACGAATTGTTCTTTTAGCTTTTCTTCGTATTCATCAGCTGAGTTGATAGTTGTGTCTTGACCTAAGAATCTGTGGCCACGACTTACGTTTGAAGCAGTAACGTCTAGGATTTGAATTGGTAATACTTCGTCATCTAACAAAGCTACCATCCATCTAATTGGACGAATGAAGTCCAAACGGTAAACGTTCCACTTCATTAGTGTTGGAAATGTCATGCTTGTGATAACATCATTTAATCCCATTAGGACTTCTTTAACAGGCTTTCCGGCAATATGTTTTTCAACAAAAACATATTCAGTACCCTTAACTTCTTTAAAGGTAATATCGTCGGTGCTTAGGCCTTGTCCCTTAGTGAAACCGATGGCTGCTTTTGACCAGTTGCCTTCGTCATCTAAAGCAATCTTCTTAGCAGGACCCTTTACAGTTTCGTTTACGTCAGGTTGTTTATCAGCTAAACCTTCAATTTGGATAGTTAAACGACGAGGAGTTGAGAATGGCTTAACAGCATCAAAATCAATTCTTTGATCTTTTAAGTAATCTTCAGTCTTCTTAACTAATTGTTTGATACTAGGAGTTACCACATGAGCTGGCATTTCTTCTAGTCCAATTTCAAGTAAAAATGTGTGAGCCATTATTTTTCCTCCTTGTTTTCATCATCTTTTAGAAGAGATTGTCTTAATTTTTCATCTTTGATAAGTGGGAAACCACGTTTCTTTCTTTCAGCAATGAAGGCCTTAGCAATTTCTCTGGCCATTCTTCGGATTCTTGAAAGGTATCCGGCACGTTCAGTAACTGAAACGGCACCTCTAGCATCTAATAAGTTAAATGTGTGGCTACATTTTAGAACATAGTCGTATGCAGGGTGAACTAAGCCGTTTGCGATTTGTTTTTTAGCTTCTGTTTCGAAGTCATCAAACATCTTTAGTAACATTTCTTGATTACTTTCTTCGAAACTGTATTTTGAGTGTTCGTATTCTGGTTCCTTGAAGATATCACCGTACTTAACACCATCGCTCCATTCTAGTTCAAAAACATTGTTAACGTCTTGAACGTATGAAGCAAGTCTTTCTAGACCATAAGTGATTTCTGAAGCAACTGGGTTCATTTCTTGACCACCAACGATTTGGAAGTAAGTAAATTGAGTAACTTCCATTCCGTCTAGCCAGATTTCCCAACCAACACCGGCACAACCCATTGATGGGTTTTCCCAGTTATCTTCAACGAAACGAATATCGTGTTCTTCTGGGTTAATGCCAAGTTCTTTTAAACTATCCAAGTATAGTTCTTGGATGTTTTCAGGAGATGGTTTCATGATTACTTGGAATTGGTGATGTTGGTATAAACGGTTAGGGTTTTCACCATATCTACCATCAGCAGGTCTTCTAGAAGGTTCAACGTATGCTGCGTTCCAAGGTTCAGGTCCAATTGCACGTAAGAATGTGTATGGACTCATAGTTCCGGCACCTTTTTCAGTATCGTATGCTTGCATTAACATACAACCTTGTGATGACCAGTATTGTTGTAATTTTAAAATGATGTCTTGCATTGACAACTTTTCTGTCATGTTACTTCCTCCTAATAAACGAATGGCATAAAAAAAACCTATGCAAAAAGTATACTTAAATACAGTTTACATAGGGACGATTATTCGCGGTTCCACCCTACTTCTGAGTTTCGTCAGCAGCTTGATTTCTTTGGTTCAAAAAGTGCCAATCATTGAAAAATGCAAGTAGCTCACACTGTCCTACTATCGCTGAATATCCATTTTATTCAATGACCCTCTTTTGTCATTACCATTCGTATTTATTTATTTCAATTATAGTTTACAATTGCAAAAAAATCAATTCTATAATCTTAGGTCATTCATTTGATCTAAGAAACTTTTACTCTTTAGATGAATTCCTACAGAATCCGAGTAAATTTTATCGAGAAGCATCCTTAAATGTTGTTTTGTATTGTCATTTACATTCACGTTACCCAATTTATTTAAATCAATAATTGAGAAACGACGTAAATAATATATAGTCTTTTGATCAAGGTGCAAACGGTTGGCATCTAAATGAAAATGATTTTGGCAAATCAAGCCACCATAGGCTTCGGAATAGTCAAAGTTCAAATCATTACGACCACAAATGGCACATCCCCTTAGTTCAGGTTGCACCCCAAACTCACCTAGAAGTTGGATTTCACAGATGTTGGTAATTACCTCAGGGTCGACACCGTTATCGATCAATCGTAACGCTGCAAATAGCTGATTGAACCAATGCGGAATTGGTGTTGAATCAGGAAACGCAACGTCGACTAATGACATAATGTAAGTGGCGTAGGCATTTAAGAAAATATCCTCGCTAATGTTTTCATAATGGTCAGTATCTAATCCACTATAAATATAAGATAAGTTTTCAGCATTTATCTTTCCAGAATACGTACCATAGGTAAAAGGCAAGATATCCGCCATCATCTTAAAGCCCCTTTTTCGAGCTCCTCGAATGAAAAACATCTTCTTGCCTGCCTCGGCCGTTAAAAACTTAACTAACATATCATTTTCTTTGAAGTTCTTTCGGTATAGTAAAATACCGTGAAAATTCATATATGTTTGTGAATCCATTTTTATTCACCGACCATTTTTAAAATTTTAGTAATTATCCTTCTTGTATCCTAATGACTTAAGAACAGATGATTCATTACGCCATCCAGGATGAACCTTAACCCAAAGTTTTAGATAAACCTTGCTTCCTAATAGGTCTTCGATATCTTGTCGAGCTAGAGTACCAATCTTCTTTAACATTGATCCTTGCTTACCGATCAAGATTCCCTTTTGACCAGGACGGTCTACTAAGATATCAGCTTGAATATCTACGTTCCCATTTTCCTTGGTCTTCATGCTTAAGATATCAATCGCAATTGAGTAAGGAATTTCATCTCTTGCTAACATTAATATTTTTTCTCTGATTAGTTCAGCAACGATAAAACGTTCTGGGTGATCAGTTACTTCATCTTCTGGGTAGTATTGTGGACCAGCTGGTAATAATTGCTTTAAGTTGTCCATCAATTCATCGACATTGTTACCTTGTAGTGCAGAGATTGGGAAAACTTCTTTCCAATCAAGCGCCTTCTTGTAAATGTCCATGATACTTAGAAGTTTGTTTGGATTGATTTCATCAATCTTGTTGATGATTAAGTAGACTGGTTTATCAATATCCTTTAAGCGGTTAATGATAAAGTTATCTCCAGCACCTCTTGTTTCAGTGGCACTTACCATGAATAAAACAGCATCAACTTCTTTTAAAGCTGAGAAAGCTGATTTTTCCATAAAATCATCTAACTTGTTATTTGGTTTGTGAATTCCTGGGGTATCCAAGAAGACAATTTGTGATTCATCATCGGTGTAAACACCTTGAATCTTGTTTCTAGTTGTTTGTGCTTTATCACTCATAATCGCAATCTTTTGACCGATAATACGGTTTAAGAATGTTGACTTACCAACGTTTGGTCTACCAACGATAGCTACAAATCCTGAATGAAAGTTTGAATCAAATTCCATAATAATTCCTCCGTGCTGTTAAAGTCCAAATATGATTGGAACATATACCAATAATCCGATAATTGCTGCAAAGATTGACGCAATAACCACACCTGCGGCCGCTACATCTTTGGCCTTCTTGGCAATCTCATCATATTTATTACCAACAATTAAATTAACAATTGATTCACATAACGTATTTACAACTTCAGCGATTAAGACAATAAATATTGCTAACAAAATCCAAACCCATTGGCTCAAATCAATCTTAAGAATAAACGAAATAATCACTACGATTAAAGATGCAATTAGATGAAATCTAAAGTTACGTTCTGTCTTGCATAATATCACTAAACCATCAAAAGCGTGCTTAAATGATTCGGCGAAACTACGATTTTTTCTGACTTCTTTTTTATCTTTTAAGCCCATAGTCGTCCATTATCTTTCTTTGCAATGGGAACATAACGTCTTCATCTTCTTGCTTCATGTGATCATAACCGTTTAAGTGTAGGAATCCATGAACAACAAGGAAACCTAATTCACGTTCGTATGAGTGGTCTAAAAATTCTGCTTGTTCAGCAACCTTATCGATTGAAACAAAGATGTCACCAATGTTCTCTGGGATTTCTGCGGCCATTTCATCATCCATAATTAATGGAAAATCGTCATCACCGTCTTCAATCGCAAAACTAATAACATCAGTTGCGCGGTCAACACCACGATACTTACTGTTAATTTCCTTAATTTCATCATTATTAACGAATGTTACTGACATTTCAGTATTATCCTTAAGGTCTAATGACTTGCTAGCAAATTGTAATACATCTTCCACTAAATCGATGTGTTTTTGGTCTACACCGTCTTTTGTCTTATCGTAAATTTCTAAATCCATTCTGGTACTCCTGTTATAAAATTTCTATTTTTGTTGATATTCTTCGTAGGCATCGATAATTCTAGCAACAACTGGATGTCTAACAACATCCTTAGAATCAAACTTAACAAAACGAATTTTTTCAACATTTTGTAAGATTGATTGGGCTTGAACTAGACCGCTACTTGCATGTTTAGGCAAATCAATTTGAGATATATCACCGTTAACAATCATCTTGGAACCAAAGCCAAGACGAGTTAAAAACATTTTCATTTGAGCAGTTGTGGTGTTTTGGGCTTCGTCTAAGATAACGAAGGCAGAGTCCAATGTTCTACCACGCATATAGGCTAATGGAGCAATTTCAATAACTCCTCTTTCCATCAATCTAGCAGTGTGTTCACGACCTAGAATTGAATGAAGTGCATCGTAAATTGGTCTTAAGTATGGATCAACTTTTTCTTTTAAATCACCTGGTAGAAAACCTAGGCTTTCACCAGCTTCAACGGCAGGTCTTGTTAAAATAATCTTTTCGACATCACCGTGCTTTAATGCTGCGATTGCCATAACCACAGCTAAGTATGTTTTACCAGTACCGGCTGGTCCAATTCCGAAAGTAATATCATTACGTTTTACAGATTGCACGTATTGGCGTTGGCCAAAGTTCTTAACACGGACTGGCTTACCCTTAAAGTCTTTGATTAATATTTGATTGTATAGCTCTTTAAAATAACTTAACGTATCATTTTTGGCCATATTCATAGCAGAAACAAAGTCACTGCTATTCAATGTGACACCGTTTTGAATTAAGTCCATTAAGTTTTTAAAAATTGAAATAACTTTATTAACATTATCTTCACTTCCGGATACCTTTACATTGGTTCCAAAAGCATTAATTGATACTTCCATACCCTCTTCAAGAATTGTAACGTATTTATTTTGTGCCCCTAATAACTTAGGTTCAAAATCTAAATTATGAATAATAAATTCTTTGGTTACTTCAGTTTGTTCTGTCAATATAGCGACCCCTTTTTTATTGATAATCAAATATTAGCACAGATTTTGACTTTAAAAAAGTTATTAATATGTACTAACAAAGCATGCTTGTGGAATAGCACAACCATACTTTATAAATAATTAGCTTAAGTGAGCTTTTACAGATTGGTTAACTTCGTTTCCGTCAGCTTTACCCTTAACCTTTGGCATGATAGCACCCATTACTTTACCAAAATCAGACATTGCTGAAGCGCCAACTTCACTGATAGTTTCTTCAACTACCTTGTCAATTTCTTCTTTTGACATTTGTTTTGGAGCGTACTTGCTTAGCACAGCTAATTGTTCTTCTTGTTCGGCAACTAAATCATCTCTACCACCATCTTTGAATTCAGCAATAGATTCCTTAACTTGCTTAACTTCACGACTGATAACAGTTAGTTCTTCGTCATCACTTAAATCATGACCTAAAGCAACTTTTTCGTTAGTTAGGGCTGATTTTAGAGAACGAATAACGTTCAAAGCAGTTTTGTTGTGTTCCTTCATTGCATTTTTAAGATCTTCATTAAGACTTGTAGCGATACTCATTATAGTTTCCCTCTTTCAAAATATTCAGCTTAGTTTTGGCAAAAAAAACGTCCCTGAAATAACAGGAACGTTTTTAGTAATTAAAAGCGACGGCTTTTTTTCTTGTTGTTGCGCTTTCTTGCTGCTTCAGATTTTAATTTACGTTTAACACTTGGTTTTTCGTAGAATTCTCGTTTACGGTATTCACGTAAAGTACCGTTCTTGGAAACTGTACGTTTGAAACGACGAAGAGCATCATCAAGAGATTCGTTTTTACGAACGACTGTTTTTGACATATGAAAATTCCCTCCCTCCGAGCTCGAAATACAACAGTTACTTTTTATTTATTAAAACTGTTCTTAATAATTATACAAAACAATATTTATAACGTCAATATTACATTTGAATTTAAAACTACTTTTATGACAGTTTTTTAGATATAATAAAGTCGTAAAAAAAGGAGTGATTTTGATGAAACATATTAATATCTTTGCCATCTCAGATTCTAGTGGTGAAACAGCGATGCAAGTAGCTAAAACCGCTGGTGCACAATTTGAAAGTGCTGATATTTCATACGAAAGATACCCATTTATCACTACCGAATCAATGTTAAGTGGTATCTTAAAAATTGCTAAACAAAAAGAAGCCGTCATTTTTCATACCCTAGTTAACGCTGATTTAAGTAAACTAATCGAAGATTTTGCAATGGCCAATAATTTACAAAGCGTTGACTGTGTTCAAAAACCTATGAAGGCAATTAGTAGCCAATTAGGTTTTAACCCTGAACGTGTTAGCGGTCTTGTTCATGACTTAAATGACGACTACTTCAAGCGCATTGAAGCGATGGAATTTTCCGTTGAAAATGATGATGGAAGCAACCCACAAAACCTAACAAAAGCAGATGTCGTGATCCTAGGAATTTCTAGAACATCCAAGACCCCGCTATCACTATACCTTGCAAACAAGCAAGTGAAGGTTTCAAACGTGCCAATTGGTCCTACCATCCAATTACCTAAAGAAATCTTTGACGTTGATCCAAAAAAGATTATTGGTCTTACCAGCGTAACTAAAGATATTCAAAAAATTAGAAAAGCCAGAATGGAATCATATGGTATCGATGAAGATACACCATATTCAAACTCGAAGAATATTGATGAGGAATTAGAATATGCTAACAACTTATACCATAAACTTGGTTGTTTAATTATTGACGTCCATGATAAATCAATCGAAGAAACTGCCACCGTAATTATGGAAAGTCTTGATTTAGATTCATACCAATAAAAAAAGAGCTTAACAGCTCTTTTTTTATTGGTTTAAAATATCATCCATCAAATTGTTATTGAATTGTTGTTCTTTTAACATTTTAACTTCGAAGTAATGTGGAGACAACTTCTTCTTAGTTCCTTCAACAGCAACAGCCGGTGTTTCCATAATCTTTGGAACATCAACTAATGATTCGTGGTGAGCAATGTAGTTCAAAGCATCGAACCCGATTGTTCCCAAACCAATAATTTCGTGTCTATCTTTGTGACTACCGAAATCATTCTTAGAATCATTTAAATGAACAACCTTTAATCGATCTAAACCAATTACGTGGTCGAATTCATTTAGGACGCCATCAAAGTCTTCTTTAACGTTGTAACCTGCATCATTAGTATGACAAGTGTCGAAAGTAACGGATACTTTATCGTTATCCTTAACACCATCAATGATTTGAGCAATTTCTTCAAAGGTACGTCCAACTTCTGTTCCCTTACCTGCCATGGTTTCCAAAGCGATTTGAACCTTTTGATCCGGTTCAATGACTTCGTTTAAACCTTTGGCAATTTGAGCAATTGCTTTATCTGCACCTTCACCAACATGAGAACCAGGATGTAACACAATTTGTGTTGCACCAATGGCTTCAGCACGTTTAACTTCTTCGTGTAAGAAATCAACGCCAAACTTAAAGTTTTGTGGCTTGGTAATATTTCCTAAATTAATGATGTATGGAGCATGAACAACGGTTTCCAAAATACCATGTTCCTTCATGTATTGCTTGCCGTCTTCGGCTCTTAATTCATCAATTGGCTTTCTTCTGGTGTTTTGAGGAGCACCAGTGTAAACCATAAATGCATTTTCACCATAGCTGTCAGCTTCTTTAGCAGAACCCAAAAACATGGTTGAGCCATTCATGCTAACGTGAGATCCGATTAAAAACTTACTTGTCATTACTAATCATCCTCATTTCATCAACAAATTTTTCTGAAGAGTCTGCAGATTCCCATCCACAATACTTTTCATAGAATTCTTCATACTTCTTGTCGTAATCAGAATACTTCTTTTCCTTGTTAAATGCATCAATTTGCTTGTAAAAGTCGTCTTCATCTTCAACAACAGGTCCAGGTAATTCTGTTCTGTAGTCAAAGTAGAAACCACGAATATCGTCTTCATAATGTTTTAAATCATATGCATAGAACAACATTGGTCGTTTCAAGTTAGCATAGTCAAACATTACTGATGAGTAGTCTGTGATTAATAAATCTGACATTAGGTATAAATCACTGATGTCTTCTTCAACCATGATGTAAACACGGTCTTCAAAGCCCCTAATATCAATGAAATCTTTTACAAGGTAATGTGGTCTGATAATTAATACAGTGTTGTCATCAACTTGTTCAAAGAAAATCTTTAAACTAAATGGCAATTCAAAGTTGTAAACACCCTTACGTTTGTAATTATCATCACGCCAAGTTGGTGCGTAGGTGATTACGTTTAAATCATCTCTACCAAGGTATTTTTTCTTAAGTCTACTAATGTTATCTTGGTTGTCACCATAGTATAAGACGTCATTTCTTGGGTATCCGATATCTAAGAAATGGTTGTTAAAATCAAATGCTCTAGCAAAGATATCCTTAGAGTATTGATTTGGTGCAATCAAGTAATCCCAACGATGGGCTTCATTAGTAAAGTTTTGCTTGTACTTTTCAGTATTAGTACCAGGCATCATAACATTTTCGATATCAGTACCTAGCTTTTTCAAAGGAGTCCCATGCCATGTTTGCATGTATACAGTCCCCTTATTCTTGTTCCACCATTTTGGTGTTCTAGAATTAAATACCCAGAAGTTAGCTCTGGCCATTACCCATACCCATTTAGGCATGAACTTTCTGACCATCTTAATATCAGGATATAATTCCTTGAAAGTCTTATATTGAGCTTTTCTGACAGTAAAGTATGCTTTTGTCTTATCTTCTGGATACTTTTCAATCCATTTTTCATAGATAGCTGCCGGATTATCATTGATATCCTTACCCTGGAAACTTTCAAAAACAACTAAATTCTTCTTTACTGGCAAAGTAATCAAAACATTATTAATCAAGATCAATACTCGACGAATCGACTTCTTAATAAATCTAATTACTTTTTTCTTCAATTTCATCATACGACAATTTCAATCCTTTTAACTTTTAACTAAATGTAATCCACGAAACGAGCTCTGAACTTGTAGTGTAGATGTGATCCAACCAATAGGAAGAATAGTACTGTTAGCCAGAAGATTAACATCAACATTGGTTTTTGCCAGAACCAATCTTCACCTAACATTGACTCTCTAAATCCAGAAACAATGTAGAAGAATGGGTTCAATTGTAAGAATCTTACAAAGAATGCTGGGAAAGCATTTGTTTCAAAGTTAAATAGAACTCCAGACATGTAGAACAGTACTCTCATGATTGATTGTAAGAAGATACGATAATCACGAACAAGAATTGTAACAGTTGAGTTGAAGATACCGAATGCTAATAGCCAGCAAATCATTGCAAAGAAGTAGTATAGCCATTGAATCCAGTATAGGTTAGGTAGTACTCCACCCTTTAGGTAACCTAAGATAATTGAACATGCTAGCATAGCCCAGAATGAACTTAAGTTAGTTAGAATCTTGATTGATGGTAGAACACTAACTGGGAACTTCATTTTTGAAACCATGCCAACTTGTTGGTAGATACTCTTTGAAGCATCTAAAGTAACACTGTTCATGTAGAACCATGGTGTAATACCGATAACCATCCAAGTTAGGTAATCAACACTTCCAGATGTACCCTTCTTCAAACCAACACCGAATACTAACCAGTAAATTAAGATTTGAATAATTGGGTATAGGTATGCCCAAACAATACCTAGATAATGACTTTGATAGTCTGACTTATCTTGGTACTTTGAGACTCTAAACATTATTGGTAAATTTTGAATTTGCTCTTTGATTAATGTAATGACTTCCTTCAAGTCGATCACACTTCCTTTACTTTAAAGTTTTAATATATCTGTCGATTACTCGACTTGTTGCAAAACCATCATTGTACTTGTTCCAATGGTGATTGAAATTGGTAAAATCTGTTTGTTTATCTTCACTAATTGCTTTTCTTAAATCATCCAAGGATGTAATTGGGTTTGTAGGCAACCAATTCAATAAATCATCTTGAATCCCTGGATTTTGTTTATATTGGTCTAAATCAAACATAAAGAACAATAGAGAATGCGCATTAGGCAATAGTGAATAATCAAAAGCAACTGATGAATAGTCAGTTACCAAGGTATCAGTTACAGCCAACAAATCTGTGGTTGATAATTGATTTGAAAACATCACGTTTGGACTCTTTGATTCCTTTTGCAATTTTTCTTCTAAGTCCTTTAGAAGTGGATGTAGTTTTACAACTACCATCGCATTAGGATCATTTGATAAAGCCTTAATAACACCCTTAGGTGGATTAAATGACCTTCCCTCATCACGATATGTTGGTGCGTATAAAATTACTCGTTTACCCTTCAATTGGGGAGCAAAACTATAAACACGTCTTCTCGCAATCTTTTGCCATTTTTCCTTAAATAATCTATCAGATCTTGGATAACCAATCATCTTCATTTTATCAAAGGAAACATGATAACTGTTCTCAAATACATGTCCCATTGTTTCGGAAGCAACCACGTATTCATCAAAGCTGTTATAAACCTTTTGAAAACGACGTTTGTCAGAGGCACTTCTATCTTTAGTAGAAGCATCTTCCCAACCGAACTTCTTAATTGCCCCGTTGGCATGCCATAATTGAACAACTTTTAAATCCTTAGGATGGGCAATGCCACCCATGAACGGAAAGTAATTATCACAAAAGATAACATTACTTGCCATTATCTTTGGAATTAAATCAAATATTAGTTTGAAGCCGTCCTTAAATAAGACAGTCTTAATTCCATAAGCAGCTAAATCAGTCGCAGCTGCTTCGCTTGATGATTCATAATATACATATAGCCTTTTATTTTTTGGTAATCGACGAGCCATCGATTTAATTAATCCAAGATTATTATCAAAGCTCATTATGTAAATTACATTCTCTTTTTTTCTGAAATAAAATAGTAAAGATACTATCTTAATTAAAAATATATACATAACCTTCAAAACAGATCCCACCATATTTAAAAACTATCACACAATCCAGTATTATATCACACTTAATGTATAAAAATTATTACATTTAACTATTCAACCTTGTGTTCATAGAAATGCCCCATAATAGTAGATGCTTCAGTCACACTTGCAAATGCATGTTCATCTGATTCATCTAAAGCTTCCTGTAACTCGGATAGTTCATATCTTGAAATGGTCGTAAATAGAATTGTTTTTTCATCATGCTTATATGCACCCTCAGCACCATGAATGATGGTAATTCCGCGTGGAATGTGGTTTTGAATACTATCAATCACCGTCTTTGGATGATCGGTTACAACCAATACCTGCATTCTTTGTTGACGGGTGTAGGCAAAGTCGATTGCCTTAGCGTTTACCACGATACCAATTGCTGAGTAGAATGCATATGGCCATCCATACGTAAATCCAGCTGCGGTAATAATGAAGATATTAAAAGCGATATTAATCGTTCCAATACTCCTCCCCGTCTTTCTTCTGATAACGATTCCTAAAATGTCCAATCCACCTGTAGAAATCTCGTTTTTTAAACTCATCCCCGTTCCAAAACCATTAACCACACCACCGAAGATGGCACAAATCATTGGGTCATTGGTTAAATACACCGGATGCAATGCCTTAATCATAAAACTGGCTAGAAAGACAGTTAAGATGGTAAAACAAGTAAATTGATGACCAATTTGTTTCCAGGCCAGTATAAAAAATGGAATATTTAATACAAATAAACCAATCGAAGGAGAAATGGAGAATGGTAAAAATCTCCCTGATAAAGTATTAATCAACTGTGATAAACCAGTAAATCCAGATGAGTAGATTTTACCTGGTGTCCAGAAAAAATTCATGGCAATTGATACCATGATTCCGTACATAAAAGCAGTTGATGCTTTCGCTAAGTATTGATGTCGTCTTAAAATCCTTTGAACATCGTCCATAAGTTTCATAACCTCTCATTTAATATGAAAATAGTATAACATAAATAAGGATTAAAAAAAGACTTCCCTAATGGAAGTCTTTCTTTATTATTAAGCTTCTGGTTCGTCTTCAGCTTCTAGTCCTAAGTCATCTAATTGTTTCTTAGAAACAGGTGATGGAGCGTTAGTCATTGGTTCAGTAGCCTTTGAATTCTTAGGGAATGCAATAACATCTCTAATGTTTTCTGTTTGTGCTAATAATCTAGCAAAACGGTCTAAACCAATAGCTAAACCACCATGAGGTGGGAAACCGTAGTCTAAGGCGTCTAAGAAGTAACCAAATTGTTCTTGGGCACTTTCTCTAGTGAAACCTAAGGCTTTTAGCATCTTTAATTGTAGTTCCTTAGTATGGATACGGATTGATCCACCACCAAGTTCTAGACCATTCAAGATAATGTCGTAACTTTGAGCGTGAGCCTTGTGAGGATCTTCACCGTCGTTTAGGTAATGTTCATCACCTTCATTAGGCATTGTAAATGGATGATGAGCTGGAACCCATCTGTCGATACCTTCGTCGTAGTCGAATAATGGCCAGTCAACAACCCATAGGAAGTCAAAGACGTCTGAAGGAATCATATCTTGTTCCTTAGCGATTGCACATCTTAGGTAACCTAATGTGTCAGCAACAACCTTGTCTCTGTCGGCAGCGAATAGTAATAAGTCCCCTGCCTTAGCTTCAGTAGCTGCAAGCATTTGATCAACAACACTTTCGTCATCAAAGAACTTAGCAATTGGACCAGTTAAACCTTCGTCGGTAACCTTCATCCAAGCAAGACCCTTGGCACCGAATCTTTCTACGTATTCGGCATACTTGTCGATGTCTTTTCTTGAGTACTTGTCAGCACCACCAGGAACGGCGATTGCTTTTACCTTACCACCGTTTTCAATTGCGCCACTAAATACCTTGAAGTTAACATCTTTAACGATGTCTGATAGATCCTTTAGTTCCATACCAAATCTAACATCTGGTTGGTCGGTACCAAAACGATCCATTGATTCTTGCCAAGTAATGCGCTTGAATGGAGCCTTGATATCGATGTTTAAAGTATCCTTCATTACCTTAACGATTAAACCTTCAGTTAGGTCTTGGATATCTTCAGCATTTAAGAATGAAGTTTCCATATCGATTTGGGTAAATTCTGGTTGTCTGTCACCACGTAAGTCTTCATCACGGAAGCAACGAGCAATTTGGTAGTAACGGTCAAAGCCTGAACCCATCAATAATTGCTTAAATAGTTGTGGTGATTGTGGTAGTGCATAGAATGAACCATGGTAAAGTCTTGAAGGAACAAGATAATCACGAGCACCTTCTGGAGTTGAAACTGTTAAGTTAGGAGTTTCAATGTCTACAAAACCATTGTTGTTGAAGTATTCGTGAACTGCTTGAGTAATCTTACTTCTTAAGATAATTCCACGTTGTACTTCTGGACGTCTTAAGTCTAAGTATCTGTACTTCAACTTAGTTTCTTCTGAAGCTGTGATGTTGTCCTTAATATCAAATGGAGGGTTTTCAGACTTGTTTAAGATTTTTACTTCAGAAACAGCAATTTCAATCTTACCAGTGTTAATGTCTGGGTTAACTTCCTTTTCACTTCTGGCAACTACAGTTCCCTTTACTTCGATTACATATTCATTTCTTAATTGATCAGCGATTGACAATGCATCAGCACTGTTCTTGTCACTAAATACTAGTTGGACAATTCCCTTACGGTCTCTTAAGTCTACAAAGATTAATTTACCTAAGTCACGACGTTTGGCAACCCATCCGTCTAAGCATACTTCTTGGTTTAAGTAGCTTTCGTCTACTAAACCACAATAAGTTGTTCGGTTCATAATATCTCTCCTAATCTTATTTTCTATTTAAAGTTCTTTGAAATTAATTCTGCAAAGTTATCTTTTACTTCATTAATATCTACAGTAACTTCGTTTCCATCAGCCATGTTCTTAACATGAATGGTGTTTGATTCTAGTTCTTTGTCACCTAGAGTTAAGGTGAACTTAGCATCTAGCTTATCGGCACTCTTGAATTGTGCCTTTGGTTTACGTGCTAGGTAATCTTTATCAGCCTTAAAGTCTTGCTTTCTTAGTGCTTGAACAACCTTAAGTGCTTCAACACTAGCATCATCACCAATTCCAACTACATAAGCGTCTAAACCAAATGTATCTGGGAATTGGAATTTCTTTGAATCCATAAGTAGAAGTAATCTTTCTACCCCTAGACCAAATCCAACACCTGGCATTTGAGGACCACCTAGTTCTTCAACTAAGCCATCGTATCTACCACCGGCACAAATTGTAGTGTAGCCTTCACCTAATTCCTTAGCGTTAGCCATGATTTCAAAGATTGTGTGGTTGTAGTAGTCCAATCCACGAACCATAGTGTGATCAACATCATACTTGATGCCTAAGTCATCCAATAGTCTAGTTACCTTATCGAAATGCTTTTGAGCATCATCTGTTAGGTAATCTAGAATTGAAGGAGCACCATCTACAATTAGTTGGTCTTCTGGTGCTTTACTATCTAGCACACGAAGTGGGTTCTTGTGTAGACGTTCCTTTGAATCATCACTTAGTTCTTCAAAGTGTGGTTCCAAGTAGTCAATCAATGCTTGACGGTAATCAGCACGAGTTTGCTTATCACCTAAAGTGTTAATGGCCACTCTCAAGTCATCAATTCCTAGATTTTGTAAGTAGTTAACGGCCATTGAAATAACTTCAACATCTAATTCTGGTGATTCACTACCGAATGCTTCAACACCGATTTGGTGGAATTGACGTTGACGACCAGATTGAGGACGTTCGTATCTAAACATAGGTCCCATGTAGTACATCTTAACTGGCTTAGGTGTGTCTGGACCGTATAGTTTATTTTCAACAAACGCTCTAACTACCCCAGCAGTTCCTTCTGGTCTTAATGTAATATGACGATCTCCCTTATCGTGAAAGTCGTACATTTCTTTTGTAACAATATCTGAAGTTTCTCCTGATGTTCTTGAGAAAACATCGAAGCTTTCAAACATTGGTGTTCTTATTTCTTGATAACGATAAGCCGCAAACAACTTTCTAGCTGTTTCTTCAACAAATTGCCATTTTTCTGAAGTTCCTGGCAAAATATCTGCGGTTCCTTTTGGACGTTGATATCGCATGATAATCCCTCCGCAAACTTTAATAACTGAATAAAAAAAGCCCCTGTCTAAATAAAATCATTTAGACAAGGGCGCAAAAGCACGGTACCACCTTTTTTTAACTCTTATGTAACGTATAATTACGAATGGCTTAGCCATTAGCCTCAAAAGTGTCTTTCCAGGATTTCTTTCGTCGTTATTTCACCAAACTAACGCTCTCTTATACCTAAGAAAATTCCGTACTCTTCTTTTTTCATCAGCGAGTATTCTATTCATGTTTTAGATTAATGTAATTTACTTAAAAAGTCAAGAACTCACATGTTTTGCTTCATTCTAAATCCATTGTAAAATGGAATAGAGGTGATATATATGAAGCAATTAACACAAGAATGGCTTGAACAATTACCAATTAAAAATGTAACTAAACTGACCCCTGTTTCAGGTGGTGATATCAATGATTCATATGAAATCATTGCTGATAATCAAAAATACTTTATGAAAGTCCAACCCAATAAAGGAAAGAAATTCTTCGAACACGAAGTCGAAGGAATCAAACTTATTGGTCAATACGCAACCGTACCAACCATTATTGACTATGGTGAAATTGATGGCGATGGCTTTCTAATTCAAAAATGGATGAACCTATCACCATTTGGTAATCAATATCAATTAGGACAAATGTTAGCCAACGTTCACAAGCACCACAATGACCGTTTTGGTCTAGACAAGGACTTTAAGTTAGGTCGTGTGCCAAAGATAAATACTTGGCAAGATAATTGGACTGACTTCTTTATCAAACAACGTTTGAATCCTTTAATGGATATGGCGGTTAAAAAACGTGAAATTTCCAAAGATGATTTAACCCACTTCGATAACCTAAAGGAAGCCTTCAAAAAGGATATGGATAGCCATCATAGCGATGCATCCCTTCTTCACGGTGACCTATGGAGTGGGAACTTCTCATTTCTAGAAGACGGCAAGCCAATCTTGATTGACCCGGATGTCTACTACGGTGACCGTGAATTCGACATTGGTGTGACTACCGTATTTGGTGGTTTCAATGCCGACTTCTACGAAGGATACAATGACACCTATCCACTAGACACCGGATGGAAGAGAAGAATTCAATACTATCAATTCTTCTATCTACTTGCCCACTACGTCATGTTTGGTGGCGGCTATGGACTAGAAGTAAAGAGTATTCTTAGTCAATACTAGTCATTACGATGTAAGAAATCATAATAGTTGTTGATTGTCATTTCAGGGTTTCCAGTGGAATTAATCATTCCATCTGGATCAAATAAGCAGGCTTTGATTCCGGCATTATGAGCGGCATCAACATCTAGCTTTCTGTCACCCATGAACATGCAATCGTCACGATTAATATCATTATTTTTAATTAAATAATTAACAGCTTCTGGATCAGGTTTTCTCTTGAAAGCCTGATTTTTTGTTACCATTTCGGTGAAGTAATCTTTTAAACCGGCATCTTCCAACATTGCAATGGCGTCATCATCACGGTGAGTTAGTAAAAAGTTTCTCCCGCCATCGTCGACATTTTGCGCTAATACCTTATCTACATTCATAAATATGTTGGCATCTTTGACATTTTGTTTTTCGTATTGGCGATACTTATCATTAATTGTGTCGGCATCAATATTGAAATGAGCAGCGTACTTTTGCACGCATGTTGCTAACGAGTGGCGACGCATCACCTGATTGATTTCATAATCATCAATCTCAAACTCATCAATTCTCATATCAACTAAGGCATCAATAAACGCATCAACCATAATTGGATATGTATCCATAATCGTTCCATCAAAATCCCAAATTAAATCCATGTCTTTCTCCCCTAATTAAAAAAGAGCTTTCACAAGCTCTTTTTATTTGTTTTCTGTATCAAAAATAATTGTAAACGGACCATCATTTTGCAAATCTACTTGCATGTCTGCGCCAAAACGTCCAGTTTCAACGTGATTACCAGCATCCCTTAATGCTTGATTAAACTGGTCATACATATCTGATGCAAAATCAGGTTTTCCCGCCTTGGTGAATGAAGGACGGTTTCCCTTCTTGGTATCAGCATACAAAGTAAATTGTGATACTGATAAGATTTCACCATTAATTGATTGTAAACTCAAGTTAGTCTTACCATCTTCGTCAGCGAAAATGCGTAAGTTACTAATCTTTCGCACTAAGTAATCAATATCGTCTTTGGTGTCGCCATCTTTAATACCAACTAATAGCAAGTAACCTTGGTTAATTTTACCAACTCGTTCGTTATCAATTGTTACACTCGCATGACTGACTCTTTGAAGTACAACTCGCATAATTAGCTCCTTACATAAATGGTCTTTTTACTACGTAAACATCAGGAATATTCTTCAAGTGGTCAATAATCATATCCAATTGTTCTAGATTACGAACCCCTACCTTCAATGAAATAACGGCAGTCTTATCGTGATCTACTTTTCCTTCAATTGAATTGATTTGTTTGCAAATGGTGCTGACCTTCTTGATAACATCGTTCAACAAGTTATTGCGGTTGTATCCTTGTACTTCGATGTTTGCACTGAATGAAGCGTGATTATCTGAAGCAATGTTCCAAGTAACACTTACCAAACGTTCGTCATTATCGTTAATGTTTGGACAGTCCTTACGGTGAACAGATACCCCACGTCCTTTGGTGATGTATCCGACCACTTCATCGCCTGGAACAGGTGAACAACAGTGACTCAAACGAACTAATAGGTTGTCGACTCCTTCGATTACAATTCCATCTGAAGGTTTCTTATTCTTATTAGTCTTGTTAACTTCATCGGTTGTCTTTTCGATTGTTTGGTGGTTTTCCAAAATATCTTTTTGTTGTTGTTCAATTCTCTTCTTTTCAGCTTCATCTCTGATGCTGGCGGTTAGGATGTTAACAATTCCGTTTGGTTGTTTATTACCAAAACCGATTTCAGCAAACATATCGTTAACTTGATTGTAATATGTGCCCTTGATTGCATCTTCAAGATGTTCTTTGGTCATGATTTCATTAACATCATAACCGGCATCCTTAACGGCCTTGGTCAAGATTTCTCTTCCGGCGTTAACGTTCTTTTCACGATCACGTGTCTTGAAATATTGACGAATCTTGTGTTTAGCACGGCTTGTTGATACAAGACTAATCCAGTCTTGGCTAGGACCAGCAGAGCTAGAAGATGTCATGATTTCAACAATGTCACCGGTTTGGATTTGGTAATCCAATGGTTCGATTTTACTGTTAACACGAGACCCAACGGTATGATTACCAATATCGGTATGAATTAGGTATGCCATATCAAGTGGTCCGGCACCCTTTGGTAATTCCAACACATCTCCTTGAGGAGTGAATGCATATACGTGGTCCCCGAATAGGTCACCTTTTACGCCGTCCATAAAGTCAGAGGCGCTATCGGTATCTTCTTGTAGTTCAATAATGCGCTTAAACCAGTTCAAACGGTTATTGTCTGAAGATTCCTTAACTTCATCTGTAGCTCCTTCTTTGTAAGCCCAGTGAGCAGCAACCCCATACTCAGCGATTTGATGCATTTCCTTAGTTCTGATTTGAACTTCCAATGGACGTCCACCAGGTCCAACAACAGTCGTATGCAAGGATTGGTACATATTAGCCTTAGGCATTGCAATGTAGTCCTTAAAACGACCGGGCATTGGTGACCACTTGGTATGAATAGCACCTAAAACTGCATAACAGTCCTTAATGGAATCAACAATACATCTAACGGCCAAGAGGTCATAGATTTGTTCGAATTGCTTCTTTTTAATGACCATCTTGTGGTAAACGGAATATAAGTGCTTTGGTCTACCGTAGACTTCCACATTCTTAAGTCCCATTTGTTTAACCTGTTGGTTAACCTCTTTAACGGCTTCGTTAATGTATGAAACACGTTCGTCTCGCTTAGAGTTCATTAAGTGAACAATGCGGTAGTATTGTTGTGGGTTAAGGTATCTAAGTGAGATATCTTCTAATTCCCACTTAATTGTCCCAATCCCCAAACGATCAGCAAGTGGTGCGTAGATTTCCAATGTTTCATTAGAAATACGACGTTGCTTTTCTGGTTTTAAATGCTTTAGGGTACGCATGTTATGCAAACGGTCAGCCAATTTAACAATCATGACACGAATATCCTTACACATTGCTAACAATAGCTTACGGTGGTTTTCGGCCAATTGTTCTTGGTTAGACTTGTACTTAATCTTACCAAGCTTGGTAACACCGTCTACGATTAGTTCGATATCGTTTCCGAATAGTTCAGCGATATCAGATAATTCTGCTCCGGTATCTTCAACAACATCGTGCAATAGGCCCGCACTAACGGTTTCTGGGTCCATTTTTAATGTTGCTAAAATACTAGCTACTTGAATTGGATGAACAATATAAGGTTCTCCGGATTGTCTAAATTGGTCTTTATGACAAATTGACGCAAATTCGTATGCTTTTTTAACAATTCCTACATGTTGTTCATTCATGTAACTGGAAATTTCTTTAAATAAGTCTTCTTTAGACCAAATCTTATGTTCAGACATTTCCAAAACCTTCTTCCAATCATTTATTTTCTATATTCTATCATTAATTTAATGAGTTTAATTCCATATGAACTGATAAAGCTGATAAAAAGTAAAATGGTGCTGTTTCAGTTCTTAAAATTCTAGGACCTAATCCACAAGTCAAATATCCCATTGATTGTAAAGTTTCAACTTCCTTAGGAGATATGCCTCCTTCAGGTCCAAAGAACATTGCGACACTTTCACCCGGTTTGGTCTGATCTAGTGTCTTAATTAAATCAGATTTTTCACCATGCTTAGCTGATTCTTCGTAAGCAATTAAACGATGATCAAAATCATAGTTAGCTAATTCCTTGATTGAATTAATATATTCAACTTCTGGAATCACATTTCGGTGTGATTGTTCAGCAGCACTTCTAGCGATTTTTCTAAAACGTTGTAACTTCTTTTCTGCTTTATTGTTCCATTTAGCAATGGCCCAATCTGTTGGGGTAAAGATAATCTTTTTTACCCCTAACTCGGTGGCTTTTTGGACCACTAATTCGGCCTTTTCCTTCTTTGGCAAACCGCAAATGATAACAGCATCAGCCGGTAGTTCAACATCCTTATCAGATGCTTCCACAACTTTAGCTAGATTATTTTCATTGTCGGTTAATTCGGCAACAAAAAGTTGGTGATTTCCATCAACGATTTCGAAACGATTTCCCTCTGTGGAACGTAAAACACCCATAAAGTGATGAGCGATATCAGCACTAACCTCAAATTCAGTATCATTACTCAATATTTGGTCTGTAAAGTAGTGTTGCATCTATTCATCATCCCTTCTTAAATGAGCTGTAATCCCGCACCAATCACCTAACATTGATACTTGATCAATTACGAAATCGTTGTCCTTAAGTGTTTGATTGGTAATATCTAGTTTTTCCTTAATAATACCGGAAATGATAATTTGTCCGCCAGGATTTAGATTATTAACTGCTTGTGGAATTAATGGTAATACCGCTTCTGGAAGCATGTTCGCAAAAATGATATCTACCTTTTTAGTAATGCCATCTAGCAAACTGTTCTTACCAACCTTAATATCGTCAGCAAAGCCATTTAAGGCAACGTTTTGTTTGGCAGATGTAACGGCATCGTCATCATAGTCATAGGCTTCAATATCGGAAGCACCTAATAGTTTGGCACCAATACTTAAGACCCCAGAACCAGTTCCAATATCTAGAATGCTTTGACCTTCTCTAATGATGTTTTCAATTGCTTGAAGACATAAAACAGTGGTTGGATGTACCCCAGTACCAAAAGCCTTCTTTGGATCTAGTTTAATTACCAATTCATCATCTGATTCTTTCTTATAATCTTCCCATACTGGCGAGATTGTTAAGAACTTGGTAATACGTTTTGCATGGTAGTACTTTTCCCATTCAGTGTTCCACTTGTCATCATTTAAGTCCTTGGTAACAACCTTACCCATTCCTGGATTTAGTCCAAAACTCTTTAATTGATCCACTCTTTCTTGGATTGCTGGCACCTTTGATTTAATGTCAAAGTCTTCTGGAAAATATGAGTTAATTCTCAATACTCCGTCGTCTCTTGAATCTAATTCCACACCTAGAGATCCAAATTCCATCAAGATATTAATAACTGCATCTTGAGATTCATCATTTGTTAATACTGATATTTCAGTCCATTCCATTTCAAACACCCCTGTTAACTTTTACAAAAAAGGTGCATCCCTCTTATAGGACACACCCCCGATTAATTTAGCGTACTATTTAGATTCTGTCTTTTCTTTTTCTTGAATCTTTAGCTGCTTAAGTTTTTCCTCATGTTGTTGCAAGTGAGATTCCAAATAAAGCATCAATGAATTTTCATCCTTAAAAATTCGTGGATGTTTTTGTTTATGAAGTCTTAAATCAATTTCATTAATTTTTTGTCTACCTGTCCATTTGTGACCGTATCTGATGATCAAACGGTTATCTAAATGTTTCTTTCCGAATCTAAACACGTAAACGTTATCTGGAGTAAGCAATGGTCTAATGTAAGTCTTTTTGTAGTAGTATCCATTATCTCTTAAAAACTTTTTAGTTCGATTAAGCATTGTTTGTACACCTCCATTTTTAATATTTTGCAATTGCTTTTTAATAAAGCATAATCTGTCCATAAATCATTCTATATAAATTTTATATTAAGTTTGCTAAATTGTCTACCTATATTAGACATAAATAAAAACGCCAAATGTCTGTTGTTTACACAGAAATTAGGCGTTTAAGATTTATTATTTTACTTCTCCAACATCAAGAGCTTGATGCTTTAGCTTGGTAAAGACATGCTTATCAGCGATCCCTGTGATTCCTCCTTGGAAGAAGAATGCGAACAAGGTTCCTAATCCAAAGTTATTGAATTGGTGAGTAATTACAATAGCGATAATTGCCATGATAGTTGGTGGAATGTATGAGAACCACATTGCCTTTGAGGCATTTCCATCACAGTATTTAAATCTTAAAATTTGCATTAAATCATCAGCAGGATGTAGCGCAATGTTAACTCTTTGGTAAATTGAAATTGCGATTGCAATAAATGAAACACCAACGAAGTTAAGTAATACGTATGCTAATGTCATTCCAATTCCGTGTGCTTCTGGTAACCAGTTACTTACAACACCGTTGAAATAGTTAATCAATAATGAGAATGGTCCTAAGAAAGCAGCGTTACCAATAACTCTGCTCCAGCTCCATTTTCCAACTAGAATTGAGTTAAGAACTGTAATTAACATTCCTAGTCCAAAGAATGCCCAGAATAAAACCCATTTACCATCACCTAAAACGGCGTATCCTAGGTTGTTTTCAGCAGCTGTCCAGTATGCTGATCCTAGAAATGATGGATGAATTTTGGCACTAGTTACTAGTGTTAAAACATTCCCCAATGAGTTAATAACTAGTGAGATTAAAAAGTAAATAATAGAGCTTGTCCAAGAAATGGTTCTTTTTGACTTAGTAGCACTTGCACTAATTTGCATGATAGAAATACCCCTTACCTGTAAATTTTAATATTATTTTTTAATTGTGAAAAATTTATCTAGCATTTGAAAGCTAACAAGCTATCAAAGACTTAGTGCAATAAAGCACAAACTTAATTAACAAATAAATAATAACATGAAATATTATAAAATCAAGTTAATTGCCTCGCATATCAATTAGTTTGATATGTCTTCGCAAATGATTTTTGTAATAATCATCACTTGTTTTTTGCTTGTGAACTTTATAACAAAATAAATTATAAACCATTTTAAAAATAAAATAAACCCCTTTCATAAAAAAGCTCAATTTTTTTTCAACAAAAAAGAAGCATCAACGATAAACCGTTGATGCTTCAATCTTATTTGCTTAATTCTTCTGTATTAATCCAGTAATTATGATTGTCTAAACTTACTAATGCGTACTTAGCACCTAAGAATTCTTTGAATTCTCTATCACATAATTGAGCTGTCTTAATTACTTTCACTTCTCTATCACCATCTAGATACTTAACAAAATGATTATCACGATAGTTAGCGAAGTCCTTATCTTTTGCCCAAAGGGTTGCACAGTCTTTGGCAATCATTTGATCACTTAATCCTTGTATTGATAAATCATCACTATAGAATGTTTCAAGACTGTGATCACTTAGCATCTTTTCAACAGAACGTTTAGATGCATTACCATCCATCCAAGCTGAATACTTCTTGTAGAATGCTTCATACTTATCATCTGGAGTCCATCCGTTGTTGAATATATCATCAAGACTTTCGATTACTTCATCATTAGTCTTAACGATTGGACCTGGAGCTTCCTTAATGAAGTCAAAGTAGAATCCACGAATAGCATTCGCATAATCTTCTAAGTCATAGGTAAAGAAGATCATTGGACGTTTTAATGTTGCGTAATCAAACATTACTGATGAGTAGTCGGTAATCAAGACATCACTGATTAGATACAATTCAGCAATATCTGGGTAGTTGCTTACGTTTAGTGCAAAACCTTCGTAATCACTTAAGTCTAGATTGTTAGATATTAAGTAATGAGTTCTAACTAATACGTATGCTTTGCCTTCATAACGTTCGCGTAGCTTTTGTAAATCAAGGTGTAGCTTGGCGGTAAATTCATCGTTTTTAATGTATTCATTATCACGCCAAGTTGGAGCATATAAGATAACCTTCTTGTTATCTTCAATGCCCAAGTCTTCCTTGATTTCTCTGATATCGTTAGAAGTATGGTTTACTAAGATATCATTTCTTGGGTATCCATCCAATTGAATTTGACTGGCTTGCATTCTAAAGCAGCGTTGCATGATTTCTGCTGAATACATGTTAGGTGCAATCAATCTAGTCCATCTTCTGTTATCCTTAAAGACTTCTTCGTGATACTTAGCAACGTTTACACCAGGCATTGTTACCTTCATAACGTCGGCACCAATGGTCTTTAGTGGTGTACCATGCCAAGTTTGTAATACAACAGTGTCCTTACTTGGGTGCCATCTGAATGGACGACGTGAATTGGTTACCCAGTACTTAGCTCTAGCTTGTTTTAAGATTCCCTTGAAACCAAATCTAGTTACATAAGGAATTTGGTTTAATTCAAAGAATTCACGATCTTCCTTGTTTACGTTCCAGTATAGTTTGAAACCAGGATTGTTGGCCTTCATGTATTCATAAATCGCCTTAGGATTGTCTGAATATTGAGTTCCGAAGAAACTATCGAAGATTACGATATCCTTCTTAGCAAGGCGTTTTGATAGTTCATTTAACAACTTAGCTTGGAAGAAGTTAGTATCCCAGAAATGACCAATCTTCTTAAATAGCAGACTCTTGGCTGGTTCTTGGTCTAAATCTTCTCTTTGGGTGTTCAATACTGTTTCAACAACTTGTTGAGTGGCATCCCCATTACGACCATATTGAGCAAACTCATCACAGAATGTTTCCATTTGGTCTGCATAATTGTCTGCGACTGAATCGATATGTCTGATGCGATCAATCAATTCGTCTTCAGTCTTAACAATTGGTCCAGGCATTTGCTTGTAGTAATCTAGGTAAACCCCACGATTAGCTTCGTCTAAGTACCAGTCAGCATCGTATGCGTAGAAAATCATTGGACGTTTTAGATGTGCGTAGTCAAACATTACTGATGAGTAATCGGTGATCATCGCATCACTGATTAGGTATAAATCATTAATGTTGTCGTAGTCACTAACATCGTATACGAATCCAGGATTGTTGTAGAAACTATTTGAGTGAGCTACAAAGTAATGCAAACGAACAAGTAGCACGTAACCGTCTGATAATTTTTCTTGTAACTTGTCTAAATCAAGTTTGAAATCAAAACCACCATCTGCTCTAAATGTTGGTGCATATAAAATCACACGCTTATTTAGCGGAATACCAAGTTTGTTCTTAATGGAATTAATGTAATCGGTATTGTTGTGAGTGTATAGCTCATCATTTCTAGGGAAACCTGACTTAATAATCTTTTGACTGTAGTTAAATGCGTGCTTAGCAGTCTTTTCCATGTAATCAGAAGGTACAACCAAGTAGTCCCAACGACGGTTTCTCATCGCAAAACGATTTTGTAACTTGTTGGTACCAAACTTAAAGTGAGGTTCATCAAATCCCATGTGCTTTAAGAATGTTCCGTGAAGTGTTTCTACTTCGATTTGTCCCTTACGCTTAGCGTAACGGTTAGGCATGTTGGTGTTTTGAATAATGTATCTTGCAACAGCCAAATAGTACCAGTACTTAAATGTGTTTACTCGAACCTTTTCACCGTCTCCAGTAATCTTGGTTTCGATGTTGTTGAAAATCCATACTGGTTTGATTTCAGGATGATTTTCTTCAACATATTGATACATCAACTTTTCGTTACTATCAAACTTACTTGACCAATAAGAGTCAAAGACCATCACATTTCTAAGTGGTAATAATCTCATCAATGGATATAAAACAGAGTAAGAAATGGCACGTAAGCCCTTCTTAGCATCCATTGCACCAAAGAATGGTTGATCTACCTTGAAGATAAGATTCATGCTCTTATCCTTCTTTACAGCGTAGAAAATTTGAGATTTTCCATTGAAAGGCAATTCAGTAGTCTTAATACGACACTTCTTGGCGTACTTGATGCGGTAAGTATGCGCCTTACCATCAACTTGAAGATAAATCTTAAATTGATAATCACCTTCAAGTAAGTCTAGTTGTTCATTGTTGTTTGAAGTTAGTGCAAAGTCAAAGTCGAAGCTATCACCATTAATTTGGAAATGGTTAGATACTGGATCTAACACCTTTCTAGTTGCCTTATCTGCACTAATTAATTCAACGTGGGCTTGTGATACCAAGACGCTGCTTGGGTCGACTGCTTTGTTCATTTTGGCAGAAACATGTAGGACGTTGTTGGCATCCACAGTGACATTCTTAGCCACAAATGGGGCTTCTTCGATCATTAGTTGCATGTTTTTGATATCACCATAGAACAATGAAATGGCATCCCCATCGTCTAGATTAATTTGTTGATTAATCTTGTTTGAAGAGAATGAGTAGTTCATTTCAGCATGAGTAAAGTTATCCAAGATAATTAACTTAAGTTCTTGGTTACGAGCTTTATCGTTAATTTCCTTAACGTTAAACGCAAAACTGTTTTCATTTTGGTCAATTGAATGAATGGCAGTACCATTTGCAGCCATTAAAACGGCATTGTAACCAGATACGTCCATGTTATCAACGTTAAAACTTAGTTCTTGCTTATCGTCGCTAACAGTTGGATAGCTAACCACCGGTCTTCTGTCAGAATCTGAGTTTAAATCGATTACTTCAAAGACTAGTGAACCGACACTGTTAAATCTAGTAATCACTTTTACCCCATTGTATTCAAACGGTAAAATGGCTTTTTGAGTTAGCTTTTCAATTGGATCAGTAGCAAAATCCTTTACCATAATGTGGTTATCCACGGTGTTTTTGATTTGTACCTTCCAAGTTCCAACACCTAAAGTGTCGATAGCTTGTTTAATATTAAACTTAACTTCGTAATCAGCGTTGTTGTACTTAGCATTTGGCTTTAAAGTTCTTCTAACAAAAGGACTTTCTACCCTCTTAATTTGAACTTTAATGGTCTTTTGATTTTTAACGTTAATCAAGCTGGCTTGTAATGATTCGTTCTTGTTTCCGTCACCAAATGTTTGTTTAACAAGGTGAAGCTTAGTAATCTTGAATGCTCCATCGATTCTAATATCACCGTTATCAACATTGGTAAATTCAACGTCTCTAATCTTTTGGTTAAAACGACTGTTGTTATCGTTTAAATTAACATTATCAACTAGTTGCTTCTTATCACCTAGTTCAGGTGCAATTAGTCGGTAGTTTGATCCACCAATTGAATGTTTAAATTCACCAATTTGCTTTTTATAAGAAATGTCGTTAATGACATCGACATCGTTATATCTAATTGCTGAATATAGGATTTGTTGCTTGACTGGCAAGCGATAGAAGATTTCTGAATCCCACAAGTGCCAATCTCTTAGGAACTTGTAAACCATTTCTTGAGCTTGGTAAATATAGTCACTGCTATTATCACCTAGGCTTTGGGTAAAGATAAATAGATCTAGGAACAACGCCTTATATTTAAAGTCTTGAACAAATGAATCTTCTTCACTAAAGCCATTATTCAAAATGATTTGTAGAGTTCTTCTAAGTGAACTTAATCGACTTTCAAAGTTAGAAAGCGCACTTCTGGTTTGTGTGATGGAATCAGCACTTTCACGCCATCTCCATTCATAAACATCATCTTCTACAACTGAGGTCTTATGTGACTTCAAGTGGGCTTCCATTGAGAAAGGAATATCTTCGTAGATGATGCCTTCCACAAACTTGATGCTGTTATCAAGTAGGAAGGAACGCTTGTATAGTTTATTCCAACTGGTTGTGTCATAAATCAAGTCATGGTTGGTTGTAATGTGCGTATTATCGTAATCATCGTGCACAGCAAAAGAATGTAGGTATGAGTTTTCATAACGATCCTTATCAAATCGTTTAACAAAACCTACAACTAAGTCTGAGTCGTTTTGACGAGCTTTAAACGCCATTGAAGGATAAGCGTTAGCAGGAACAATGTCATCACCATCAACGAATGCAATGTACTTTCCTCTTGCGTGCTTCATCCCATAATTTCTGGTGTTACTTAAACCACCGTTTTCTTTATGTAGTGCTCTAAAACTATTATATTTATTTGCAAATTCATCAATAATTTTGCTTGTATTATCAGTTGATCCGTCATCAATCATCAATACTTCAAGGCTTTCCATAGGGAAATTAGTATTAGCAATGGATGACAAACATTTTTCAATGTAATCTTGTACGTTATAGCAGGCCACTATCACGGATAGATATGGTTCATTCATATTTAAGTGCCTCTCTCATAATATTTTCCAATAAAAAATACCAATTAAAACTTGGCATATCAGTCTAATAATGCGGCAAACTCTCTCTAATTTACCTATCTGCATTATATCACTAAAAGCACTGTTTTTAATTGGTATTTATTAATCTTTACTAATTTTTAGGTAATACAATATTCAATAAAATTCCTAGGATTACGGATACAGCTAGTCCATTTAAAGGCAATGTTCCGATTTTGATCATGAAACCACCGACTCCAATTACCAAAATGGTGGAAACAATCATCAAATTACGCTTATTTGCTAAATCAATTTGATTTTCAATCATGATTTTAATCCCGCTAGAAGCAATTGTTCCAAACAATAGGAAACTGATACCACCGATTACAGGTAGTGGCATTTGCATAATTAACACATTTAACTTGTTCACAAATGAGAATAAAATGGCAAATACTGCGGCACCAATCAATACATAGACACTGTGAATCTTAGTAATTGCCATCACTCCGATGTTTTCACCATAACTAGTTATGGCTGGTCCACCGACTAATCCGGCAAACATTGAAGCTAATCCGTCACCTGTTAGGGTTCTGTTTAAACCAGGATCCTTAAAGTAGTTTCTGCCTGTTAATTCATCTAGAACCATCAAGTGACCTAAATGTTCAGTAATGGTAACGAAGGCAATTGGCGCGATGGCGATAATTGCACCCCATTCAAATTTCACATTGTATGAAACGAATGGAATTTCAAACTTAGGCATTGAGAACCATGGTGCATTTGCGATTGTACTTAGGTTAACTAATCCCATCGCAATTGATAAAACATATCCACAAACGATGGCTAATAGAATTGGCATAAAGCCTAGAAAACCCTTTAGGTACATGTTAAAGAAGATTGCTAATAATAAGGTCACCAATGCGACAAACACGTACTTGTAGTCATAGTTTCCGTTGTTTAGCATTGCATCGTTGGCAGCACTTGATGCTAGTGATAATCCAATTACGATTACAACCGGTCCAACCACGACTGCTGGTAGCAACTTATCAATCCATTCCGAACCAATCATGGCAACGACTAGTGCAACAATTAAATAAATTACACCAACCGCGATGACTCCTTGGGCAATTCCCGGATAGCCAGTCACTTGCATCAAGTACTTCATAGGTACGATGAATGCGAAACTAGATCCCATGTAAGCCGGAATCTTCTTTTGTGTTACTAGAATGTGAATTAAAGTCCCCACTCCTGAAGTAAATAAAGCGATGCTTGGGCTCAATCCTACCAATAGCGGTACGATTACTGTACTTCCAAACATTGAAAACATGTGTTGTAATGATAAACCGACCCAAAGCCAGAATCCTGGTTTATCGTTAACATCTAAAATGGTGTCTGAATTTTTATTCATAACCAATCCCCCTAAATGATTTCAGAGCTTTAATCTAGCAAAAAAGGTCCATTCATCCCTAGACGAATAGACCTTCACAAATTTTTATTAAATTCGCTAATCTTATCAGCCTCACGGGACTAAATTAAAGACTCTATATTTTTAATATATCATACTGATAATTTCTTATGAAGTCAATTACTTTTTATCGCTTTCTTCTTCATCAGTTTGTAGAACAGCCATGAATGCGGCTTGTGGAATTTCCACCTTACCAACGGCTTTCATACGTTTCTTACCAGCTTTTTGCTTTTCTAATAGCTTCATTCTTCTGGTTCTGTCACCACCGTATAGGTGAGCGGTAACATCCTTACGGTATGCCTTGATGTTAGTTCTAGCAATAACCTTAGCACCAATTGCAGCTTGGACAGGAATTTCGAAGTTTTGACGTGGAATAATCTTCTTAAGTTTTTCAACGATTACTCGGGCACGACTAGCAGAGAATTGACGGTGAGAAATGAAACTTAATGCATCGACCTTTTCACCGTTCAATAGGATATCAATCTTAACTAGATCAGAAGGCTTGTAGTCCCCTAATTCGTAATCAAGTGATGCATATCCTCTAGTGGTTGACTTCAACTTATCGAAGAAGTCAAAGATGATTTCTGACAATGGAATTGAGTACATAATGTTAACACGGTAATCATCAATATATTCCATTGTTTCGAATTGACCACGACGTGATTGGCAAAGTTCCATCACGGCACCAACGTAATCGTTAGGCACCATTACAGTTGCTTTTACGTATGGTTCTTCAACCGCTTTGATTTCTGAAGCATCTGGCATTTCAGATGGGTTTTCCACATCTTTTCTTTGACCATCGGTAGTAAAGACGTGGTAAGTAACGGATGGTGCAGTGGTAATTAAATCTAGATTGAATTCTCTTTCTAGACGTTCTTGCACAACATCCATGTGTAGCATTCCTAAGAATCCACATCTAAAACCGAATCCAAGTGCTTGTGATGATTCAGGTTCGAATTCCAAGGCAGCATCGTTTAGCTTAAGTTTTTCAAGTGATTCTCTTAAGTCACCAAACTTAGCATTGTCGGTTGGGTATAAACCAGAATATACCATTGGTTCCATTTCACGGTAACCTGGTAATGGTTCATCGGCTGGATGATCAGCATTAGTAACAGTATCCCCAACACGAGTTTGGTTGATATCCTTAATACTTGCAGTGATGTATCCAACGTCTCCTGCCATTAGGTATTCTCTTTGAACAGGATGTGGTGAGTTCACACCAACTTCGGTAACTTCGTATTCACTACCACTGTTCATTAAGCGAATCTTATCCCCTGGTTTAACAACACCATCACGTAAACGAACACTCAAAACAACTCCACGATAATCATCGTAAACAGAGTCAAAGACAAGCGCCTTTAGTGGTGCATCTAAATCACCTTGAGGTGCAGGTACTTCTTCCACGATTCTTTCCAATAAGTCCTCGATTCCGATTCCCTTTTTAGCACTAGCTAAAACAGCGTTTTCGGCATCGATACCAATGATATCTTCAACTTCTTTTTTAACCATGTCTGGTTGGGCAGAAGGTAAATCAATCTTATTAATTACAGGAACAATTTCCAAGTCATCATCGATTGCCAAGTAAACATTGGCTAGCGTTTGGGCTTCAACACCTTGAGCAGCATCGACAACTAAAACGGCACCTTCACAGGCAGCCAAACTTCTTGATACTTCGTATGAGAAATCGACATGTCCCGGTGTATCGATAAGATGAAATTCATAGTCATGACCATCCTTAGAATGGTACTTTAGCTCAACTGCATTCAACTTAATTGTGATTCCACGTTCTCTTTCTAGTTCCATGTCATCCAATAATTGGTTTTGCATATCTCTTTTTGCGACAGTATCTGTCATTTCTAAAATTCGATCGGCTAAAGTAGATTTACCATGATCAATATGAGCAACAATCGAAAAGTTACGAATGTATTTTTGATGTTCCTTCATTTTTGCTATGTCCATGTTTATTCCTACTTTCAACGTAATGTATTAATACAATTATAACAACCAAAAAGACAATGCACAAACTAAATCATGCTATCAGAATTCTTTTCAGCAACAAAAAAGAGTCGCATAAGCGACCCTTAATTTATTTCTTGCCGTTCATAGCATCTTTCATCTTTTCGAAGAATCCACCATTCTTGTATTCTTCTTCACCAGATGCTTCAGCAAAAGCTTTTAGAGCTTGTTTTTGTTGTTTGTTTAAACTCTTAGGAGTGACAATCTTAACAGTAACTAGTTCATCACCTTTTGAACTGCTGTTAATCTTAGGCATTCCCTTACCTCTTAGTCTGAAGGTAGTGTTTGATTGAGTTCCAGCTGGAACCTTCATTTCAACATCACCATATACGGTCTTAACCTTGATGGTGCTACCTAGAGTAGCTTGAGTAAATGAGATGTTTTGTGAGTAATGTAAATCAGAGCCATCACGTTCAAAGTCACGACTAGGTTTTACTCTAAATACGATGAATAAGTCACCGTAAGGTCCACCGTTTTCACCGGCTTCACCTTGACCTTGTAATCTCATTTGTTGTCCATCATCAACACCGGCAGGAATGTTTACTTCTACCTTGTGACTTTCGTGCATGTGACCTGAGCCACCACACTTAGGACACTTGTCCTTAATTTCTTTACCAGTTCCACCACAAGTAGGACATGGATGTTGAGTTTGCATTTGACCTAATGGTGTATTTTGAACTGATGTTACGTAACCACTACCGTTACATTGGTGACAAGTTTCTGGATGAGTTCCTGGTTTTGCACCTGAACCATCACAGGTATCACACTTAGCTTCACGATCGTATCTGATAGTAGTCTTCTTACCGAAAACGGCATCTTCAAAATTGATTGTCATTTGGTATTGAAGATCTCTACCCTTAACCGGAGCATTTGGGTCTCTTTGAGCACCTCTTGCTCCACCACCAAAGAATTGGCTGAAGATGTCGTCGAAGCCGCCGCCACCGAAGCCAGAGAATCCTCCAGCTCCGCCACCGAAACCTCCGGCACCTCCGCCGAATCCACCGGCTGGGCCATCAGCTGAACCAAATTGGTCGTAATTACGACGTTTTTGTTCATCACTTAGTACTTCGTAAGCTTCGTTAATTTCCTTAAACTTCTTTTCAGCACCGGGTTCTTTGTTGATATCAGGATGATACTTCTTAGACATTTTACGGTAAGCGTGCTTAATGTCATCTTGACTGGCGTCTTTTGATATTCCCAGAATTGAATAGTAATCCTTATCTGCCATTTTTATCCCCCATAACCTTCATTTTGAAATAAAAGGCCAAAGCCCAACAAGTCAGACTTTGACCCTTTTTAAAGTAATCTAATTACTTATTGTTTTTGTCATCATCATGAACTTCATGGAAATCGCCGTCAACAGTGTTGTCGTCTTTACCCTTGTTGTCTGATGAATCGTTTGCGTTACCTTGTTGATCTGAACCTTGTTCTTGTTGTTGTTGGTATAACTTAACAGCAAGTGCTTGAACTTGTTGACTCAAATCATCCTTCTTAGCCTTCATTTCGTCTAAGTTGTTGTCTTCTTTAGCCTTCTTCAATGCATCTTCAGCTTCTTTAGCCTTCTTGATTTCATCTTCAGAAACCTTACCTTCAACATCCTTTAGAGTTTTGTCAGTTTGGAAGATTAATTGATCTACTTCGTTCTTCAAATCAACTTCTTCTTTACGCTTCTTGTCTTGTTCTTCGTTCTTCTTAGCTTCATCCATCATACGGTTGATTTCATCATCTGATAGACCGTTTGAATCCTTGATGGTAATCTTTTGTTCCTTACCAGTACCTTTGTCCTTAGCAGAAACGTTTACGATACCATTCTTATCGATATCAAACTTAACTTCGATTTGAGGAACACCACGAGGTGCAGCAGGAATGTCAGTTAATTGGAATTGACCTAAAGTCTTGTTGTCAGCTGCCATTGGACGTTCACCTTGTAGTACGTGAATATCTACGGCTGGTTGGTTATCAGCGGCAGTTGAGAATACTTGTGACTTAGAAGTTGGGATAGTTGTGTTTCTATCGATTAACTTAGTGAATACACCACCCATAGTTTCGATACCTAATGATAGTGGAGTAACATCAAGTAATACAACGTCCTTAACATCACCAGTTAGAACACCACCTTGAACAGCGGCACCTAAAGCAACGGCTTCGTCAGGGTTGATTGAGTGGTTTGGTTCCTTACCAGTCCAGCTCTTAACAGCTTCTTGAACGGCTGGGATACGAGTTGAACCACCATTTAGGATAACTTCATCAATATCTGAAGTGCTTAGACCAGCATCCTTTAGAGCGTTGTCAAAAGCAACCTTAGTCTTGTCAACTAAGTCAGAAGTTAATTCGTTAAACTTAGCACGTGATAGTGTAGTTTGTAAGTGAAGTGGACCATTTTCACCTGATGAGATGAATGGAAGACTGATTTCAGTTTCAGAAACACCTGATAGATCCTTCTTAGCCTTTTCAGCAGCATCCTTTAGTCTTTGTAATGCCATCTTGTCTTGTGATAAGTCGATGCCATTTTCGTTCTTAAATTGTTCTACTAGGTAGTCCATAACTCTCTTATCAAAGTCATCCCCACCTAGGTGAGTATCACCATTAGTTGATAGTACTTGGAATACACCGTCACCTAATTCAAGAACAGAAACATCAAAAGTACCACCACCAAGGTCATATACAAGAACTTTTTCGTCTTTGTCTTGCTTGTCTAGACCGTAAGCTAATGATGCAGCAGTTGGTTCGTTGATGATACGTTTTACATCTAAACCAGCAATCTTACCAGCATCCTTAGTTGCTTGTCTTTGTGAGTCATTGAAGTATGCAGGAACAGTGATAACAGCTTCGCTAACAGTGTCACCTAGGTAGTCTTCAGCGAATCCCTTGATGTATTGTAGGATCATTGCTGAGATTTGTTGTGGAGTGTACTTCTTACCATCAACATCTACAGTGTAACCTTCTTCACCCATGTGACTCTTAATTGAAGCAATGGTGTTTGGGTTAGTAATCATTTGACGCTTAGCAACTTCACCAACTTGTGGTTCGCCATCTTTAAATGCAACAACAGATGGAGTTGTACGTGAACCTTCTGGGTTAGTAATGATTTTTGGTTCTTTACCTTCAAGAACAGCAACAGCTGAGTTAGTAGTACCTAAATCGATACCGATAATTTTATTACTTGCCATAATTTATTATCTCCTTGATTATTTTTTTATTGAGCAACTACAACCATGCATGGTCGAATAACACGATCAGCTAGTTTGTAGCCTTTTTGTAAAATTTCTACAACAGTATCTGCTGGATGATCATCATCTGCAGGAACTGTTTGAACCGCTTGACACTCGCTTGGGTCAAATGGTTTGTTTAAGACATCAATTTCTTCAATGCCATTTTCAGATAACGCTTTGTTGAAATGCTTTAAAACAAGTTCAACACCTTGTTTTAATTGCTTTCCACTATCATCTGAAACTTCAACACCCAAAGCACGTTCCAAGTTATCCATTGCAGGTAAGATACTAGTTGCTAGTTTTTGACCATCATACTTGTAGATATCTGCACGTTCACGCTTGAATCGTGTTTGCATGTTTTGCATTTCTGCTTCAGCACGAAGATACTTGTCAGAGAAATCTTCAACTTGTTGTTGAAGTTCTTCAACTTGCTTTTCTAATGAATCCTTTTTATCTTTCTTAGCGTCCTTCTTTTTGTCGGCGCCTTTGTCCTTAGCAGCTTCTTTCTTTGAAGTTGCTTTTTCTAGGTCTTTTTCATCATCCTTCTTGCTAGCCAAATGAATGCCTCCTTTTACTGATTATATTTATCATAATAATTTCTCAGTTTCTTTGATAATTCATTTCTAAATCCATCAACGATTCCAATTACTCTCGAATATGGCATCCTAGTTGGACCTAGAACGGCGATAACACCCTTTCCATATGGTCCAACATCATAGGAACCAGTAATAATACTGTAATCCTTTAATAGATCATTGCTTAATTCCGGTCCAATTTGAACGGAAATCGAATTATCAGAACTCTTGATGAACTTCGCAGCATCATCAGTATCATTTAACAATGAGTAAATTGGCTTTAGATAACTGATGTCATTATTATCAGTAAAACTCAATAGATTCAATTCACCACCGATATAAAACTGATTAGTAGAAGCTTGCATCAAAACATCATCAAGAGTTTGAACTAAGCTATCAGGGTTCTTAACGTACTTGAGAATTTCAGGTACGATTTCTGTCTTCAACTTAGTGATAACTTCGTCTAAAGGCTTCCCTGCTAACTTGTCATTGATCATTCTGACAACGGCATCTAACTTGTCACCGCCCAAGTCACCATCAATATGGAAAACCTGGTTAACAACTTCATCATTATCAGTGATTAGAATTGCCATCACCTTATGATTGCCAAGTGGAACTAAACGAAAGCTCCCCAAAATGGGAGTTGTTTCTTGTTCCGGCTTTAAAGTCAATGCAGTGTAATTTGTTAAGTTAGATAGAATGTCAGCTGATTGTTGAACGATTTCATCAATTTGTCTAAATCTGCCTGATAGTGAATTTTGAATAATCATCATATCACTGTTATCAATTGGATTTGGATTCAACAAGTTATCAACATAGTAGCGATAACCTTCGATTGATGGAACACGTCCCGATGAAGAATGATTCTTGGTAATTAAACCAATTTCTTCTAGAAATGCCATTTCATTTCTGACGGTTGCTGAACTGACATGTATTGGTAATTGACTGGATAATGCCTTTGAACCAACAGGAACACCTGATTTTGTGTAATCATTAACGATGATTTTCAAAATCATTTTTTCTCTTTCAGTAAGCATACCCGATCACTCCTTATCGATTAGCACCTTTAGCAGTCATCTGTGTTAAGTGCTAACCACAATTATTAATTTACCAAAGCCATCTATATAAGTCAAGAAAAAGACTAGTTATTTTCGAAATATTGACGGGTAAAATCTTCGTCAGATTGAAGTTGCTTAATTAGCTTATCAATCCCTTCAAACTTCACTTCACCACGAATACGGTATAGCCAATCTACCTTTAATACTTCACCATATATATTGTCATTAAAGTCTAAAATATTAATTTCAACTGTGATTGGGTTCTTATCTCCAAAGGTAACGTTTCGCCCAATCGATGCCATCCCATGATACTTTTTTTCACCAATAAACACATCAACTACGTATACACCAATGGTTGGTAGCCATTGTAGTTCATCGTGTTCGATGTTGGCGGTTGGGTACCCTAATTCACGACCACGGGCAAAGCCATGGACAACGGTGCCACCAGTTTGAAATGGTCTACCCATCAAATGGTTCACTGTTTGAATGTGACCTTCGTCTAGGTTCTTTCTAATTCGAGTTGAACTGATCTTTTCCAATTGGTAATCTGCCAAGTCAACGGCAACTACGTCAAATCGATTTTTCGCATAATTGGGTAGTAAGTCCATTGTTGCGTCCTTGGCACCATAGGTATGATCTGTTCCGGCAACTACGGTGTCGGCATTAAATCTAACTAGGTAGTTATCAACAAATTCTTGTGGTGTTTGGTTTTGAAAACTAAAACTATAGTTAACCACGAAGACCTTATTAACACCCAATGATTCAAACATTTCATTTTTGCTGTCTGGCATAATGATGTTTCTTCTATCATGTGGTGATAGTTGTTTATATACTACAGCAGGTTTATGGTCATAAGTTAATACTGCCAAAGGTAGGTTCTTTTGCATGGCAATTTCGCGCGCTTTTTCCAATACCTTTTGATGGCCTAAATGAATTCCATCGAAGTAGCCCATTGCTAAAACTAGCTTTTCTGATTGATGAAAATCAGAACTCAATGGATGATGTAATTTGATTATTTCCATAATTTCATGCCTTTCGATTATTGATTACTAAACATTTTTTCTGGTTTGTAAATTTGTTTGTTTTGATCAAAGAAGTACAAAGCCTTAACTTCGTTGTTAAACGTTAACACACATTTATTGTCATTTATACCTAAAGCACCTGAATCCAAGAAACCACCATTTTGGACGATTTTCCATTGGCTTTCGTTTAATCCAACGTGCTTAAAGTCGGTCAATGCGTAATCAATTGATTTAACGATGTCATCGATAGTGCCATTTTCTACGGCTGATTTTACGTCGCTAATCTTAAAAGTATCTTCAATTGTAAAACCACCACTCTTAATTCTAGTTAAACTAGACATCACGGCTGGCATATCAATCTTTTTACCAAAGTCAACAGCAAGTGTTCTTACATAGGTTCCCTTACCACAACCTACTTCAAAGAAGATAGTTTGTTGTTTTTTGTCTTCATCATAAATGCTGTCTTTAATTTGTTTAAAGTAATGAATTTGAACGTGTCTTTCTGGACGTTCGACTTCCTCACCATTTCTGGCGTATTCATAAAGTCTTTTTCCATTGACCTTCACGGCTGAATACATTGGTGGGATTTGAATTAAATCTTCAGAAACAAAACTGTTAAGTAGTTCATCAATTTCATCATCTGTTAGTGGCTTTTCTAGTGGTTTAGTACTGACCACTTCACCGTCTAAATCTTCGGTAGTGGTATCAAAACCTAAGGTAATGCTGCCTTGGTATACCTTTCCTGAGTTCATTAGGTATTCCACTAGTTTGGTACCCTTCCCTAAACAAATTGGTAAAACTCCTTCTACGTTTGGATCTAGTGTTCCACTGTGACCAATTCGCTTCATTTTTAAAATGCCTCGTAATTGACTAACGCAGGCAAAACTGGTCATACCCTTTTCTTTATATAATGGGATAATTCCGTCCATATTACACGACTCCTCAGATGTTATTTATATCTTAAATTATATCATAGACGCCTTTTTTCACTAAATCAGAGCAAACAAAAAGAACCCATAACATCAGTTACGGGTTCTTTTTTATTAACGATCTTCTCGTTTTAACTTGTTGATTAATTGATCAATCTTACTTCCATATTGAATTGATTCATCCAATTTGAATGTTAATTCAGGTGTACGGTAGATACTCAAACGAGAACCTAATTCACCTCTGATTAATGATGTTGCCTTATCCAAACCTTTTTGGGTAGTTTCTTCATCATTATCGTTATCAGATAAGATGCTGTAGTAAATAGTAGCTTGTTGTAAGTCACCAGTTACGTCAACACCTGTAATGGTTACACCTTGAACTCGTGGATCTCTCACACGCTTTAATAAGATGTCATTAACTTCTTTTTGAATTTCTTGTTCTAGTCTTCCAACTCTGTATTGAGCCATATCAATTCACTCCTTTACTTAGCAGGAACTTCTTTCATTTCGTAGGCTTCTACAACGTCACCTTCCTTGATGTCGTTGTAGTTTTCAATAGTAAGTCCACATTCAAATCCTTGCTTAACTTCCTTAGCATCATCTTTGAAGCGCTTCAAACTATTTAGTTCACCGTTGTAGATAACAACGTTATCACGAATTAAACGAATCTTACTGTCACGTTTAATTACACCATCGGTAACCATTCCACCTGCAATTGTACCAATCTTAGAAGCTTTGTAAAGTTGTCTTACTTCAACTTCACCAGTAACTTCTTCTTTGTACTTAGGTGCTAGCATACCCTTCATAGCTGATTCTACTTCATCAATAGCATCGTAGATAACTTGGTGTAGACGAATGTCAACGTTATCAGTTTCAGCTTGAGCCTTAGCTTGTGGAGTAGCACGAACGTTAAATCCAACGATGATAGCGTTACTTGCTTCAGCCAATGCTATATCACTTTCGTTAATTGCACCTACAGAACTGTGGACGATGTTAACCTTAACACCTTCAACATCAATCTTTTGTAGACTTGATGCAAGTGCTTCAACAGAGCCTTGAACGTCAGCCTTAATAATTACGGCAACTTCCTTCATTTCTCCTTCTTTTAGAGATTCGAATAAGTTATCCAAAGTAACACTGTTGTTCTTCTTACGTTCTTCCATTTGAGCTTCTTTAGCTCTTTCTTCACCGGCAGCACGGGCAGTCTTTTCATCATCGAATACTACGAAACGGTCCCCAGCTTCTGGAACATCGTTTAAACCAGTAATTTCGATAGGAGTTGATGGTTTAGCACCATCTAAGTCCTTACCCTTTTCGTTAGTCATAGTTCTAACACGACCAAATGTGTCACCAACTACGATTGGGTCACCGACATGCATAGTACCTTGTTGAACAAGTAATGTTGCAACTGGACCTCTACCACGATCTAGACGAGCTTCAATAACTGAACCGGCAGCATGTTGCTTAGGGTTAGCCTTTAATTCCATCACGTCTGATTGTAGAAGAATCATGTCTAGTAATTCATCAACGTTAGTACCCATCTTAGCTGATAGTTCAACGAAGATAGTGTCACCACCCCAGTCTTCTGGGATTAATTCGTAACTTGCTAGTTGTTCGATAACGTGGTTAGGGTTTGCACCTGGTTTATCAATCTTGTTAATTGCAACGATAATTGGAGTCTTAGCGGCCTTAGCATGGTCGATAGCTTCAATTGTTTGTGGCATAACACCATCATCTGCGGCAACTACTAGGATTGTGATATCAGTGATATCAGCACCACGAGCACGCATAGCAGTAAAGGCAGCATGTCCTGGAGTATCCAAGAATGTGATAACCTTACCGTTTCTTTCAAGTTGGTAGGCACCGATTGCTTGAGTAATTCCACCAGCTTCACCAGCAGTAATGTGTGAGTTTCTCAAGTAATCCAATAATGTTGTCTTACCATGGTCAACGTGTCCCATGATAGTAACAACTGGTGCACGGTCTTCTAGGTAGTCAGTGTTTTCTGCTTCTTCTTCGAAGATCTTATCGATATCAGAAACGTTTACTTCAACCTTTTCTTCAGCCTTAATACCGTAGTCAGCAGCTAGAAGTTCGATTGTATCCTTATCCAATGAAACGTTTTGGTTAACCATTACTCCTAATAGGAATAACTTCTTAACGATTTCAGCTGGTTCTCTATGGATAATCTTACCGATTTCTTGAGCATTCATACCAACTGTGTATACCAGTGTTTCTGGCAATGGACGTTCTTTTCTTTCTGGTGCTTTGTTGTTCTTGTGGTTTTGTCTGATACGTTGGTTCTTAGTGTACATACCAGCAAACTTGTTGTTACCACGGTTGTTTTTCTTGTTGAATTTCTTCTTGTTCTTCTTACCACCCTTTTTGAAGTTTGAAGAACCATTGTTGTTTGGTTTGTTTGTGTTGTTGCTGTTATTACTGTTGTTATTGTTCATAGATTGCTTTGCCTTATTGTTAGAATTTTTGTTTAAAGTCTTGTGTGGCTTTTCGGCAGGTTTCTTAGAATTATTGTTAGCTGGTTTGGTTGCATTAACCGGCTTTTTCTTTGGAGCAAAGTGGTCTCTGATAGCCTTTTCTTCGTTAGCATCTAGACCTGACATATGATTTTTAACGTCATATCCCTTCTTCTTTGCTTCATCAATAATTGTCTTACTAGCTACATTTATCTCTTTAGATAACTCATAAATTCTTTTCTTACCCATACCATCACGTTCCTTTACAATTAATTTGTCATTTCTTTCAAACGTTTGGCAAATCCATTGTCTGCGATCCCAATAATGGTCCGCGGCATCCCAATTGCATCACTTATCTCTACTTTAGTAAACATTTGATTGGTAGGAATGTTATATGAATTTGCCTTATCTGTAAATTTCTTCAAGCTGGCTTTTCCAGAGTCAGTAGCGATAATCAGAAATTTAATTTTATTCTTCTTGATTGCGTTGAGCAATATATCTTCACCAGTAGTTATCTTTCCGGCTCGCTTTGCTAAACCAATAAAGTTTAATATTTGTTCTTTATTTGTCATTTTCGAAAAGTTCTTTTCTGGCTTGTTTGTGGTCTACGTAAGCAATTAAATCATCGTAAAATTCATCACTTAAGTCAACTGAAAATACTTCGTTTAGTTTCTTTTCATCCTTGGCTTTTTGTGCGACTTTTACGTCAATTGAAACGTATGCCCCTCTACCTGATTTTTTTCCAGTTTCATCGATAGTAACGTTATTTTCCTTGTCCTTAACGATTCTAACTAAATCTTTCTTGGGAGCCATTTCACCAGTAACAATATCTTTTCTCATTGGAATTTTTCTTGTTCTCATTGAATTAACACTCCTTAAACTTGTTATTATTCGTTATCGATTGCGTCGTCACTATCTTCTTGGACGTCTTCAGTTAGACCATCAGCTTCTGATTCAGACTTGATATCAATCTTGTAACCAGTCAACTTAGCAGCTAGACGTGCGTTTTGTCCACGCTTACCAATTGCTAATGATAGTTGGTAGTCAGGTACGATAACTGTACATGCACGTTCATTTTCTTCATCAAAGATAACATCAACTACTTCTGATGGGTTTAATGAATTAGCAATGAATTCAGCAGGATCTTCAGTCCATTGAACGATGTCCATGTTTTCGCCACCTAGTTCGTTAACGATAGTTTGAACACGTTGACCTCTTGGTCCAACAGTTGTACCAACTGGGTCGATATCATCGTTGTTAGATCTTACGGCTACCTTAGCACGGTCTCCGGCTTCTCTAGCAATTGATACGACTTCAACAGTTCCGTCATAAATTTCAGGAACTTCTTCTTCAAATAGTCGTTTTAATAAACCAGGAGCGGTACGACTAACGAAGATTTGAGGACCCTTAGTAGCGTCTTCAACACGGTTAACGTAAACCTTGATTCTGTCTTGTGGTCTGTATGTTTCATTTGGCATTTGGTCGTTCTTAGGCATAACTGCTTCAACCTTACCTAAATCAACATATACAAAACGATCGTCTTGGCGTTCGATTTCACCAGTGATTAGTTCGTCTTGGTACTTGCTGTACTTGTTGTAAACAATTGTTCTTTCAGCTTCTCTAACTCTTTGCATGATAACTTGCTTAGCAGTTTGAGCAGCGATTCTACCAAAGTTCTTAGGAGTAACTTCAAACTTAATTTCGTCACCTAATTCGTAACCACGGTTTAATTGTAATGCATCTGATAGACTGCATTCTAGTCTTGGGTCAACTACATCTTCAACAACAGTCTTAACAGCGTAAACATGGATGTTACCCTTCTTGTCGTCAAAAGCAACTTCAACGTTTTGTGCTTGGTTGTAGTTTCTCTTGTATGCTGAAGTTAATGCAGCTTCTAAAGCATCAATAACAGTTTCTTTAGAAATCCCTTTGTCGTTTTCTAGGGCATCTAGTGCACCTAAAAGTTCTTTACTCATTTTTGATTGTCTCCCTTAGCTAAAATTTAATTGCTAATCTTGCTTTGGCAATTGATTTTCTTGGTATTGTTAGATCCTTAATTCGACCTTTTAAATTAACAGTCAAAACTAATTCATCTTCGCTTAATTCTTTTAAAGTCCCTTCATAGACTTTTTCACCGTTAATTGGTGCATACAATGAAACATGAATGTATTCATTAACGGCTTTTTCATAATCTTCTGGTTTCTTTAGAGGTCTTTCAGCTCCTGGAGATGAGACTTCTAGAAAGTAAGCTTGTGGAATTGGATCTGGATCCATTGAATCTAATTTTTCACTTAGTTCGTCAGATACTAACGCACAGTCTTCAATATTGATACCGCCGTCCTTATCGACATAAACCCTTAAATACCAATTCTTGCTTTCTTTTACAAATTCGATGTCATATAAATAAAAGTCATGACTATCTAGAATTGGAGTTACTACTTCTTTTACCACTTCTGTAACTTCGCTCAATGATACGCCTCCTAAAAAAATCCAATAAAAAGAGCGAGCATTTCTGCTCACTCCTTTCTCTCAGATATAAATCATAATGTATCATACCATACTATCTGAGATTGTTCAATACATACTACATCATATCAAATAAACTTAATTGGTTTTCATCAGGTAAGTTATCGATGATATGGTTTTCTGTCATAAATTCGATTAACTTCTTAGAAACCTTTCCACGTTTGGATAAGTCTTCTTTAGAGATAAATTCTTTATCTTCACGTGCTGCAACAATTTGTTTAGCAACGTTTAAACCAAGACCAGGAATGGCTCTAAATGGTGCAATTAACTTGTTACCATCAATTAACCATTGTTCAGCATCGGAACGGTTTAAATCAACCATTTCGAATTCGAAACCTCTTTCAATCATTTCGTTGGCTAATTCAAGAACGGTTAATAGGTTCTTATCCTTGGCAGATGCGTCATTTCCAAGATCGTTAATTTCTTTCATCTTGGCCTTAACAGCTTCCTTACCATGACACATTGAAACGATATCAAAGTCATCGGCTCTAACTGAGAAGTATGCACAGTAGTATACCAATGGGAAGTACACCTTAAAGTAAGCCACACGTAACGCCATTAAAACGTAGGCTGCCGCATGGGCACGTGGGAACATGTACTTAATCTTTAGACATGAATCAATGTACCATTGTGGAATATTGGCTTCATGCATCTTCTTTTGCCATTCGTCCTTAATTCCACGACCCTTACGAACATATTCCATGATTTGGAATGATGTTTCTGAATCTAGTCCCCAGTTAATCAAGTCGGTCATGATGTTATCACGACAACCAATAACGTTGGCGATGGTTGCTTTACCTTCCTTGATTAATTCGTCGGCGTTTCCTAACCAAACGTCGGTACCATGGGATAGACCTGAAATTTGTAGTAATTGTGAGAAGTTTGCTGGATTAGTTTGTTCTAGCATCCCTCTAACGAACTTGGTCCCAAATTCAGGAATTCCTAGTGTCCCTGTCTTTGATTGGATTTGATCTTGAGTAACACCGATTGTATCTGTACCGGAGAATAATCCCATGACTCCAGGGTCATCCATTGGAATTGATTGAGGATCAATTCCTGATAAATCTTGAAGCATTCTGATCATAGTTGGGTCATCATGTCCCAGCACATCCATCTTCAAGATGTTGTCATGGATAGAATGGAAATCAAAGTGGGTAGTTTCCCAAGCTGCGTTTTGATCATCTGCAGGATATTGGATTGGTGTGAAATCAAAGATATCCATATCGTCTGGAACAATGATAATTCCGGCCGGATGTTGTCCAGTCGTTCTCTTTACACCAGTATCACCCTTTGATAGACGATCAATTTCGGCGGAACGAATAGTTTGTTGAGTATCTCTTTCGTATGCCTTTACGTATCCATAAGCGGTCTTATCCGCAACAGTACCGATAGTTCCGGCACGGTATACGTTATTTTCACCGAACAATACCTTTAGGTAGTTATGGGCGATTGGTTGATAGTCACCAGAGAAGTTCAAATCGATATCTGGAACCTTGTTACCACTAAATCCAAGGAATGTTTCGAACGGAATATTATGACCGTCACCAATCATTAATGTTCCACATTCTGGACAGTTTTCATGTGGTAAATCGTATCCTGAACCATATTCACCCTTAGTGAAGAACTTAGAGTACTTACAGTTTGGACAACGATAGTGTGGTGGCAATGGATTAACTTCAGTAATCCCCGCCATTGTGGCTACCAAACTAGAACCAACGGAACCACGGGAACCTACCAGATATCCATCCTTGTTACTCTTTGCTACAAGACGCTTAGCGATTAAGTAAATAACTGAGAATCCATTCCCGATAATACTCTTCAACTCACGATCCAAACGCGCCTGAATTAACTCAGGTAATGGATCGCCGTATAGTTCATGCGCCTTATCCATGGTTGAGTTTCTGATTTCATCTTCGGCACCCTTCATGTGAGGTGTGTATAGTCGATCTAAGACCGGATGAATTCCATCGTCAACCATGTTGGCAATCTTTTGGGTATTATCAACAACGATTTCCTTGCTGACATCTTCACCTAGGTAATCAAAATCACTCAACATTTCGTCTGTGGTTAAGAATGGCACCTTAGGTAATTCTTGTCTATTTAATGGGTTAGCCCCACCTTGTGAATGGATCAAAATCTTACGGTAAATATAGTCTTGTGGATCCATGTAATGAACATCCCCAGTTGCAACAACTGGTTTATTCATTTCATGACCCATATCAACCATGTTTTGCACTAATTCTTGTAGGTGCTTTTTACCATGAATTAATTCTGAATCAATCATTGGTTGATAGGCAGCACTTGGTTGGACTTCTAGATAGTCATAGAATTCAGCCTTCTTTTCGGCTTCTTCTTTACCTTTTTGGAGCATTGCAGTGAATACTTCACCGTTTGCACAGGCAGAACCAACTAGAATTCCTTCGCGGTACTTTTCAAGCACACTTCGTGGAATTCTTGGCACTCTGTAGAAGTATTCAACATTGGATAATGATACCAACTTGAACATGTTCTTTAATCCAGCTTGTGTTTGAGCCATCAAGATGGCGTGGAATGGACGCGCATGTTTGTATGCGTCGTTATCGGACATGTGTTCATTTAGTTGATTTACCTTAGTAATGTTGTAACGTTCTTCGGCATCCTTGATGAACAAGTAATTCAAATGACCTGTTGTTTCGGCATCATACACGGCACGGTGATGGTGTTCCAAAGCAACGTCAAACTTCTTAGCCAATGTATTCAAACGATAGCTCTTGTAGTTTGGATATAAGAAACGAGCCAATGGCAATGTATCAATGATTGGGTTTTGGATTTCTTCCATCCCATATCTTTGGTAACCAACGTTCATAAAGCCAACGTCAAAAGTAACGTTGTGTCCTACAACAACTGAGTCGCCACAGAATTCTCTAAATAGCTTAAAGACTTCTTCTTCAGACTTAGAACCTCTAACCATATCATCAGTAATAGATGTAAGTTCAGTTGTAAAGTCTGATAGGTGGAAACCGGGATCAATAAATTCTTCAAATTGGTCTAAGACGTTATTGTGTTGCATTCTAACGGCTGAAACTTCGATTACCTTATCGTAAATTGCAGAAAGACCAGTTGTTTCAATATCGAAAACAACGTAAGTAGCATCCGCTAAATCACGGTCATCTTCGTTAAATGTAATTGGAACACCGTCGTCTACAACATTTGCTTCAACACCGTATAGCATCTTAATGTCATTCTTTTGTGCAGCAGTGTAAGCAAATGGGAAACCTTGAACAGCAGCGTGGTCGGTAATCGCTAATGCAGGATGACCCCATTCTTTAGCTCTAGCGACGTATTCTTCAATACTGTTAGTTGCATCCATTTGACTCATCTTAGTGTGTAGATGTAGTTCAACACGTTTTTCTTCTGCATCATCGTGACGACCTTCATGGTGTAGTGGATTAATGTCATAAGCATTCAATGTTAATTCATGACTGTAGTTATCTTCTTGGATACCACCACGAACCTTAATCCAGTCACCTTCTTGCAATGCGGCAAAGTTAGCTTCATCGTTTTCGTTGTTAGAGAACTTCTTAACTTCGATTGATGATGAATAATCGGTAATCTTTAGGATCATCAATTGACGACCTGATCTAAGTGAACGAATTTCCTTACTAAAGATGTGACCATTTACAATCACTAGTTTTTCTTCTTGAACGATATCAACTAGTTTAGTAACTTCTAGGTCATCCTTAATCTTCTTACCGATTTGTACTTTACCCTTTGGAACTGCATTCTTTGAGTTCTTTTGACGTTTAGCAGATGATTCTTGGATTGCTTGCATCGCCTTTTGAGCTAACTCTGCATCCTTCTTTTCCTTTTCAGCTTTAAAATCTTTGATTTTTTCTTGAGAAGCAGTTTCATCAACAAAAACAGAGATGGTAAAGTGTGGAAAACCTAAACGTTCGTACAAATCTTCAATTGGACTAACTGCTTTATCCACAAGAAAGTTCTTAACGATTTCGTTATCAGCACTAAGTTCGATTTTGTGATCAACAATCTTTGGTGCATCACGTCTTAATAGTTCATTTTTAATAGCATCAGTGATATCAGCATGTTTAACAATCCATTCCCAGTAATTGCCTAATTGCTTGTTATCAAATTGATTGTCGTTTGCTTTGATATTAATTTTAGTAGTAGCGATTTCATCAAAAGTCGCTTGCATACGACTATAAAAATCCAAGAAGACTTCGTAATCTAAAATTCGTGGAAGTGTAAGGTGGAATTCCCAAATTTTGGAACGTTTGTGGATATCAATCTTCTCAATCTGACCGCCTTTAAAATTATCGGAATCAATTTGGTCTTTTAACTGTAATTGATTCAATAATTTTGTAAATAATTCTTCTTGGTTAGACAATCTAATACCTCCATCCTAAGTCAGCTAAAAAAGGTCAGTCTCTTCAACTGACCCTTTTTTATTTCAAATCTTTAAGTAAGATTTTTACAGTGTTAACAACTTCTTCTTGCTTAACTTCAACAGTTTCGCCAGTCTTTCTAATCTTAATTTCTACGATTCCTTCACTAGCCTTCTTACCAACAGTAACTCTGATTGGTAATCCAATTAGATCTGAATCGGCAAACTTAACTCCGGCTCTTTCTTTTCTGTCATCAGTTAAAACATCAAAGCCTTCATCCTTAAGTTCTTTTTCAATACCATCAGCAACACTAACTTGAGTTTCATCCTTTGTGTTAACAGGAATCAAGTGAATGTCGAATGGTGAAATTGACTTAGGCCAAATTAAACCATTGTCATCAGCTTGTTGTTCAGCAATAGCAGTTAGTAATCTACTAATACCGATACCGTAACAACCCATTACAACTGGTTTTTGACGACCATTTTCATCCAAGACGTTTGCATCTAAGTCCTTTGAGTATCTAGTTCCTAGCTTGAAGATATGAGCAATTTCAATACCACGAGTAAACTTCAATACACCTGAACCGTCTGGTGAGATTTCGCCTTCTTCAACTTCTCTAAAGTCACCGTAAGTAACGTTTTCAAAGTCACGTTCAGGATTAACGTTAGCAAAGTGGTAACCATCTTCGTTGGCACCAGCAAATGCGTTAGTCATATCTTTAACGTAGTTATCTGCCAATACAGTTACAGATTCATCTAGGTTAAATGGACCAACGTATCCTCTTGATGTGTTAGTAAATTCTTTGATTTGTTCATCATTTGCCAAGTCAAAGAATGAAGCACCAAGTTGACCCTTAACCTTAACGTCATTAACTTCGTGATCACCTCTAACTAGAACCATTACTGGTTTTTCGTCAGCAATGAATAGAACACTCTTAATGACGTTTGAAGCATCTGTGTCTAATAGTTTCACATCATCTTCGATTGATTTTACGTTTGGAGTACTAATCTTTTCTAAGTCTTTTTGAGTTTCGTTAGATTTTTCAGGTACGTACATGCTCTTAGCCATTTCAAGGTTAGCAGCATATTCGCTATCGTCTGAGTAAACGATGGTATCTTCACCAACAGCAGCTGGTGCAGAGAATTCGATTGAATCTGAACCTCCCATGGCACCACCATCACCAATGATAGTACGGTAATCTAAACCAACTTGGTCGAAAATCTTACGGTAAGCATCTTCCATTTGGTTATAGATACGATCTAGGTCAGCATCATCAATTGAGAATGAGTAACCATCTTTCATGATAAATTCACGTCCACGTAGTAAACCGTTTCTTGGACGTTCTTCATCTCTATATTTTGGTTGAATTTGGTATAACACTAAAGGAAGTTTTTTATATGACTTAACTGAGTCACGAATGATTTCTGTGTAAGTTTCTTCGTGAGTTGGTCCTAAAATGAAATCAGTGTCATGTCTGTTCTTTAGCTTAAATAAAGCTGGACCGTAAGTTTGTAATCTTCCTGATTTTTCCCAAAGCTCTGCAGGTAATACTGCCGGCATAAGAGTTTCATTCGCGTCGATTTCGTCCATTTCCTTACGAATGATGTTTTCAATTTTTGAAATTACTTTGTATGCCAAAGGCAAGTATGCGTACATCCCTGCTGAAATTTGCTTAATGTATCCAGCTCTTAACATTAACTTATGACTAAGAGCTTCAGCACCCTTTGGCGCTTCTTTTAGCGTTGGGATTAACATTTTTGATTGCTTCATAAAAATCTCCTTAAATATGTTCTTAATGGATAAAGTATCTTTGAATGTCGTTAATTGTTACTAGTAGCATTAATACAACTAAGAATGCCATACCAATAAGGGTAACAATTGTTTCAACTTTTTCAGAAGTTGGTTTTCTTCTAACGGCCTCAATTATGTTCATTAATATTTTACCACCATCTAGGACCGGAATTGGAATTAAATTCATAATCGCCAAGTTAATTGATAAGAATGCGATAAAGTAAACAACTCCTTGTAGTCCTAACTTAGTAGCTTGTGATGTGGAAGCATATATTGCAACCGGTCCACCTAAGTCATTTAAGCTAAAGTGACCAGATACCATATAAGCTAATTCTGACACAAGTTGCTTAGTCATGTTCCATGTTCTGGTAAAACCAGAGAATAGCTTGGTTGTAAAACTAGAATCGACCGTATGGCCAATTCCAATTAATCCATATTTTTTTCCATTGTTCTTTTGTGATTCAGTGGTTAATTTAATTATTTTTACTTGACCATCTCGTTTAACAACTAAGGTTACCTTTTGATCAGGTCTAGCTTGAATTGCTGAACTTAATTCATTCCAATTGTCGGTCTTTTGATTATCGACTTGAACAATTCTGTCACCATTTTTAATTCCGGCATCCCTTGCAACGGAATGTCCTTGAATTGGAGTAACTGTATTTTGATTTGAAGCTACCCCACCTTGCATGAATGTCAAAATTGTAAATGCAACAATTGCTAAAATCACGTTGTTAACAATTCCAGCCGCGTTTGTTATTAACTTTTTGAATACTGGTGCATTTTGGAATTGAACGTCTTCAGGAGCAATTTGGACCTTTGTTCCGTCGTGTTCAACCATTAACGCATCGTGATTGACTTTAAATCTCTTAACCTCTTCATTGTTATCTTGGTAACCTTCGATAAATAACTCGTGTTCAAGATCAACGTTTGAAACTTCAAGAGGTAGTCCATCTAAAGTCTTTTGCTTTTGACTGGTATTAATTAAAATAACTTCATTTTGCTCATTAAATTTAAGTGTAACTGGAGTACCAGGATCTAGTTCCTGTGAATCGTTATCGGCAATCCCAGCCATTCGAACATATCCACCTAAAGGAAGAATACGAATTGTATACGTGGTTTGATTGTGACGATAAAAGAAAATCTTAGGACCCATTCCAATAGAAAATTCTCTAACCATTATTCCTGATCTTTTGGCAACGATAAAGTGGCCAAATTCATGAACAAACACTAAAATTCCAAAAACAATAACGAAAGCTAGTATTGTGATAATCAATTAAATCACTCCTTTACATCTAAATAATGCCAAATAGGTGAAGAAGTGGCAAAACAAATAGTAAGCTATCAAATCTGTCTAAAATTCCACCATGACCAGGTAAAATCTTTCCAGAATCTTTAACTTGGTAGTATCTCTTAAGAGCTGATTCAACTAAATCACCAAATTGACCAGCAATTGATAATACAAGAGTTACGATAACAGCAACAAGTAGTGATGTATGACCAACTGAGAAGTAGTACATCCATGCAGTAGCAATGATAGTTGCTAATAATGATCCACAGATTGAACCTTCCCATGTCTTATTAGGACTTACATGTGGAGCTAGCTTGTGTTTACCGAATTGCTTACCGAAAATATAAGCACCTGAGTCGGTTAACCAAACAATAAATAGTGCGTAGAACAATACCGCGATACCAACATGTCTAGCAGCAATAAAGTAATGGAAGCCCATTCCAATGTATAACATTGCTAGTGTGATTACACCGGCATCATCAAATGAAAAAATGTTCTTAGTAAAAACATTTCTTAACATCAATAGCATTACTACTAAATAGAACAAAAAGTTAACTGATAGAAATGATGGTAGATCATTAAACCAGTTACTTGGTGCAATTAATAAAGTTACACCAATAAATGATAGGATTGCTTCTGGTGAAATTACTAACTTTTTCTTCATGATTAGTACTTCAGACATCGCAACAATTCCTAAAGCAATTGCTCCAATTTGAATAAAAATGCCACCCAATAAAACTATTGGCACAAATAATAATAAGGCAATAATTGCCGTTAATACTCTTGTTTTCATAATAATCTCCTAATGTTACTTGTTTTTTAATCCCCCAAAACGACGATGACGTCCTTGGAACTTAGCAATACATTTCATTAAATCTTCTTTGGTGTAGTCAGGCCACTTAGTGTCATCAAATACGAATTCACTGTATGCAACTTGCCATAATAAGAAGTTAGATAATCTTTCTTCCCCACTTGTTCTGATTAATAAATCTGGATTAGCAAATTCACCAAGTGATGAAGTCATTAGATTATCACTAACAACGTCCTTATTAATGTCGTCGACGTTTAAACTACCGTCAGATACCTTTTGAGCAATCTTTTGAACGGCAGTAACGATTTCATCTTGGCTTCCATAGTTTAAAGCAAAGTTCAAAATCATTCCATCGCATTCTTTGGTATCCTCAATGGCATCATTGATAGCTTTTTGTGTAGATTCGGGTAATTGATCTACATATCCCATAACGTTAACTTTAACGTTATTCTTTACTAAATCAGGAACAAAAGTAGAGAAAAATTTCTCTGGTAAGTCCATCAAGTAGTTAACTTCTTGATCAGGACGTTTCCAGTTTTCGGTAGAAAAGGCGTACAAAGTTAATGCCTTCACACCTAAATCACTAGCTGCTTTTGTAATGTCCTTTACCACATTCATTCCCTTTTTATGTCCAGCAATTCTTGGCAAATGTCTTTGTTGGGCCCATCTTCCATTTCCATCCATGATAATGGCAATATGTTTGGGAATATTATTGTAGTCAAGTTCTGTGGTAGTTTTTTTCTTAAACTTAAACATATATACCTCGCCTATTAATACAAATAAAGGATGAGAAACAATCCTCATCCCACATTTGTAAAGTTATTTTATTGGATTAATCTCCATTCGCCACGTTTAGCTTCTACTAAAGTTTCGAAATATTTTAATAATTGGTTAGCGTCGTTTGGACTATGTTCACCTAAAAGATTTAATCCTTCACCCGTAGGAATTGGATCACTTAAATCTGTAATTTCAGTTTCATTTTCAATTGTTGCTTCAGTGAACGCAACAATCCAATCATCTTCAATTAATTGTGAAACCACAAAAAAGATGTTGAAATCGTCAGTAACATATACCGGCATAACATAGATTCCATCTTGAATTTCTTCAAGTTGATTACCATTGTAAGACAATGCTTGCTTGGTATCATCGTTCATACTTTCAGATAGTTTGAAAACCATCTTATTGAATTCCTCTGTACCTGGTGTAACTTCTTGTTCTTGCATGGTGACATCCCCTTTTATTAATTTATCCGTTTAGTACTTCCTTTTCTTTGGCAGCAATAACGTCATCTAAATCTTTGATTTGTGAATCTGTCAACTTTTGAACCTTGTCTTCTAGTGCGTGAGTTTCATCATCTGTAAAGTCATCGTTCTTGTTACCCTTCTTTACAGCGTCCATAGCTTCACGACGTACATTTCTAATAGCGACTTTACCTTGTTCACCGGCAGCCTTAACCTTCTTAGAAATTTCTTTTCTACGTTCTTCAGTTAGTTGTGGAACCACTAAACGAATGTTATCACCATCGTTAGCTGGGTTAATACCAATATCAGCTTCAAGGATTCCCTTTTCAATATCATCTAGAGCTGATTTGTCATATGGAGTAACCATAATAACTCTAGCTTCAGGAACAGTGATTGAAGCAATTTGGTTTAATGGTGTTGGTGCACCATAGTATTCAGCAGTAACACCGTTTAATAGACTGGCGTTAGCACGACCTGCTCTAATACTTGCTAATTCTTGTCTTAATGATGCAATTGACTTTTGCATCTTGTCTTTTGCTGTATCTAAAATTTCATTTTGAGTTGCCATACTTTATTTCCCCTTAACTGTAGTTCCGATTTTTTCACCCTTAACAACTTTTTCAATGTTGCCGGATTCATTTAAGTTAAACACTACTAATGGAATATCGTTGTCCATTGATAATGAACTTGCTGTAGTATCCATTACTTGTAGGTTTTTGTTAATGATATCCATTTGAGTTAATTCATCAAATTTAACAGCATTTGGATCCTTGTTAGGATCAGCTGAGTAAATACCATCAACTCCGTTTTTAGCCATTAAAATAGCATCTGCATGTACTTCAGCAGCACGTAAAGCAGCAGTTGTATCTGTTGAGAAGAATGGGTTACCTGTTCCACCAGAGAAGATAACAACACGATTCTTTTCAAGATGACGAACTGCCTTTCTACGAATATATGGTTCAGCAATTTGTCTCATTTCGATTGAGGTTTGAACTCTTGTTGGAACACCAAGTGATTCTAAGTTTTCTTGTAATGCTAAACCATTCATAACAGTTGCTAACATTCCAATGTAATCAGCTTGTGTTCTTTCCATGCCCATTTTTGAACCAGCTACTCCACGCCACATGTTACCGCCACCGACAACAATAGCAATTTGAATCCCTAGTTCGTAAACATTTTTTACTTCTTGCGCAATTTTTTTGATTACAGGTGGGTTAATACCATGACCTTCATCACCAGCAAGTGCTTCACCACTTAGCTTTAAAACAATACGCTTATATTTTAAGTCAGACATCGAATTTCCTCCATTACATGATCGTTAGTTTAATTTTAGCATAATATGAAATTTAAAAACAGTTTATAACTGCAATTATTTAATTATAAATATGTATAAAAAAAGGATACGTATCCGCATCCTTTTTTATTAATTATTTGATTTGTGAGTTAACTTCGTCAACAAAGTTAGTTTCTTCTTTTTCGATACCTTCACCGACTTCGTAACGAACAAAGGCCTTTAGTTGACCGCCGTTTTCCTTAACGTATTCAGCAACAGTCTTGTCTGAGTCCATAACGAATTCTTGGTCAGCTAAACTAATTTCAGCAAGGAACTTGTTTAGACGACCTTCAACCATCTTTTCAACGATGTTTTCAGGCTTGCCTTCTTGTAGGGCTTCCTTCTTTAGTTCTTCTCTTTCAGCTTCTAGTCTGTCTTGAGGAACATCGTTTCTGTCTAGGTATTCTGGCTTAGTAGCAGCAATGTGCATTGCAACGTGCTTAGCAACAGTTTCGTCAACACCTTGAATTTGAACTAAGGCACCAATTAGACCTTGGTTGTGTAGGTAGTGACCAAAGCTTTCGTCATCGTTCTTAGTTAAAACAACGAAACGACGTAGAGTGATCTTTTCACCAGTAATTTGAGTAGTGTTGATGATCTTGTCGTTAACAGTTTCACCATCAACGTCAAGTGCTAAAGCAGCTTCAACATCAGCTGGCTTAGCTTCAACAATCTTAGCTGCGATTAAATCAATTAGGTTCTTGAAGTCATCGTTACCTGAAACGAAGTCAGTTTCAGCGTTAACTTCAACGATAGCAGCATCGTTACCGTGAGTAACAACACGAGTTAAACCAGCAGCAGCAACACGGTCACTCTTCTTTTCAGCTTTTGCGATACCCTTTTCACGTAAGTATTCTAGAGCTTTCTTTTCGTCACCATCTGAAGCAACTAAAGCTTTCTTAGCATCCATCATACCTACACTTGTCTTTTCACGTAATTCTTTTACTTGAGCAGCAGTAATCTTTGCCATTGTTATGGCCTCCTTAAGTTTTATATTAAAAAAGGCCGACTCATCCCAGGCCTTATCGGTCCAAAAACATGAGTCAGCCTAAGTGTTCAAACAAAATCAATATTTAAAAAATATTACTTGTCTTCACTTTCATTTTCATCTTTAGTGTCTTCGAATGTGCTTTCGCTAACATTTTCTTCACCTTGGTTACCTTCAATGATAGCGTCAGCCATCTTAGCAGTAATTAGACGAACGGCACGAATAGCGTCATCGTTTGATGGGATAATAACATCAACGTCATCTGGGTCAGTGTTAGTATCAACCATAGCAACGATAGGAATGTTTAACTTGTGAGCTTCGTGAACAGCGATTTGTTCTTTACGAGGGTCAACGATGAACATAACATCTGGAATCTTAGGCATGTCTTCGATACCACCAAGGAATTTTTCAAGCTTGTCAGTCTTCTTCTTTAGAAGAGCAACTTCTTTCTTAGGTAGTCTTTCGAAAGTACCATCTTCAGCCATCTTCTTAAGATCCTTTAGGTACTTGATACGGCTTTGGATAGTGTCCCAGTTAGTTAAAGTTCCACCTAACCAACGGTGGTTAACGTAGAATTGACCTGCACGTACAGCTTCTTCTTGGATTGAGTCTTGAGCTTGCTTCTTAGTACCAACAAATAGTACAGTAGCGCCCTTAGCAGCTTCATCCTTCATAAAGTTGTATGCTGAATCGATCATCTTAACAGTCTTTTGTAAGTCGATGATGTAGATTCCGTTACGTTGGGTAAAGATGTATTTCTTCATCTTAGGGTTCCAACGACGAGTTTGGTGACCGAAGTGGACACCAGCTTCTAGTAATTGTTTCATAGAAATAACAGCCATGTTAATAGCCCTCCAAAAATAGTTTTTTCCTCCCCGTCAATCTATCAATTCAGAAACTATCAAGTGATAGCACTATCTGAGTTGTCATGACAGGTGTGAATTGGTAATAAATACCGAATATTATTGTATATTAAACTCCAATATTTATCAAGCTAAATATTACAATTTAACAATCTTATCTGATTTACCTGTATTGATAAGGTCTCTGTTAGCATCCAATGATAGAGTAACCATGTTTCTAACCGCTGTTTCAGTGTAGAAAGCAATGTGTGGAGTAATT
>NZ_JAHQYH010000019.1 GCF_019061205.1 Apilactobacillus waqarii | reverse complement strand
TGCACTGCACCCCAAAGTTTGTACAAAACTTTGGGGTGTTTTTGTGTCTAAATATAAAGTAGAAGATAAATTAAATGTAATTAACACATACCTAAACGGTATGGGATCTCAAATGGTAGCTAGAAAATTTGGGATTAAAAGTAGAAATACTGTTTTATGTTGGGTTAAGAGTTACAAAAAATATGGTCTAGATGGTCTGAAAAAAAGTAATAAAGTGATTGAATACTCTACTAAAGAGAAACAATATATATTAAACTGGATGAAAACGACTAAATCATCTTATCCAGAGACAGCTTATCATTTTAATATTCCATCTCCATCAACTATCTGGACTTGGGAAAAGCGATTAGAGAAAAAAGGTATCGATGGTTTATTGTCCCGAAGGGAAAGAAAAGCCATGACAAAAAAGAAAACTAACAAAGCCAACTCAAACAACACTAATACCGATAAAGACAAATTAAAGAAGCTCGAAGAAGAAAATTTAATGTTGAGAATAGAGAATGATTTCTTAAAAAAATTGAGGGCCTTAGACGACGAAGAAGACCAGAAGTAATTATTAAAATAATCGACGAACTAAGGCTGAAATACCATACTACTAAAACATTAATACTAAAGGCATTAAGGATATCTAGAAGTACCTATTATTACATTAGATCAATCCAAAATAAGCCTGATAAGTACGCTGAAATCACTAAAATTATCAAGGATATTAAAGATAAAAATAAATCCTACGGATATAGAAGAGTATGTTTAGAATTAACTAATCGTGGATACCGTGTTAACCACAAACTAGTATTAAGGATAATGAAAAAGAATAATTTACTATCCTCATCATATTCAAGAAAAACACGTAAGTATAATTCCTATCGTGGTCAAGTTGGAAAACTTAAATCAAATCAATTAAATCGAAGATTTAATACTGATAGACCATATCAAAAGCTCTGTACCGATATCAGTGAATTCAGATATGGAAATTGTGATATTAATCATCGTGTTTACCTTTCACCTATTATGGATTTATTTTCTGGTGAAATAATATCCTATAACATTAGCAGCCATCCAAATATGAACTGTGTTATGAAGCCGCTGAAAGAAGTTATTCAATTAGTTAAGGGTTTACCATACAGAAC
>NZ_JAHQYH010000018.1 GCF_019061205.1 Apilactobacillus waqarii | reverse complement strand
CTAATGTAAGTTTCCGAAATTTCCTTAGAAAGGAGGTGATCCAGCCGCAGGTTCTCCTACGGCTACCTTGTTACGACTTCACCCTAATCATCTGTCCCACCTTAGACGACTAGCTCCTAAAAGGTTACCCCATCGTCTTTGGGTGTTACAAACTCTCATGGTGTGACGGGCGGTGTGTACAAGGCCCGGGAACGTATTCACCGTGGCATGCTGATCCACGATTACTAGTGATTCCAACTTCATGCAGGCGAGTTGCAGCCTGCAATCCGAACTGAGAATGGCTTTAAGAGATTAGCTTGACCTCGCGGTTTCGCGACTCGTTGTACCATCCATTGTAGCACGTGTGTAGCCCAGCTCATAAGGGGCATGATGATTTGACGTCGTCCCCACCTTCCTCCGGTTTATCACCGGCAGTCTCACTAGAGTGCCCAACTAAATGCTGGCAACTAATAATAAGGGTTGCGCTCGTTGCGGGACTTAACCCAACATCTCACGACACGAGCTGACGACAACCATGCACCACCTGTCATTCTGTCCCCGAAGGGAACGCCCAATCTCTTGGGTTGGCAGAAGATGTCAAGAGCTGGTAAGGTTCTTCGCGTAGCATCGAATTAAACCACATGCTCCACCACTTGTGCGGGCCCCCGTCAATTCCTTTGAGTTTCAACCTTGCGGTCGTACTCCCCAGGCGGAATACTTAATGCGTTAGCTGCGGCACTGAAGGGCGGAAACCCTCCAACACCTAGTATTCATCGTTTACGGCATGGACTACCAGGGTATCTAATCCTGTTCGCTACCCATGCTTTCGAGCCTCAGCGTCAGTAACAGACCAGAAAGCCGCCTTCGCCACTGGTGTTCTTCCATATATCTACGCATTTCACCGCTACACATGGAGTTCCACTTTCCTCTTCTGTACTCAAGTTTTGTAGTTTCCACTGCACTTCCTCAGTTGAGCTGAGGGCTTTCACAGCAGACTTACAAAACCGCCTGCGCTCGCTTTACGCCCAATAAATCCGGACAACGCTTGCCACCTACGTATTACCGCGGCTGCTGGCACGTAGTTAGCCGTGGCTTTCTGGTTAAATACCGTCAAAGTGTTAACAGTTACTCTAACACTTGTTCTTCTTTAACAACAGAGTTTTACGATCCGAAAACCTTCATCACTCACGCGGCGTTGCTCCATCAGACTTTCGTCCATTGTGGAAGATTCCCTACTGCTGCCTCCCGTAGGAGTCTGGGCCGTGTCTCAGTCCCAATGTGGCCGATTACCCTCTCAGGTCGGCTACGTATCATCGTCTTGGTGGGCTTTTATCTCACCAACTAACTAATACGGCGCGGGTCCATCCCAAAGTGATAGCAGAGCCATCTTTCAAGTTGGAACCATGCGGTTCCAACTAATTATGCGGTATTAGCACTTGTTTCCAAATGTTATCCCCCGCTTCGGGGCAGGTTACCCACGTGTTACTCACCAGTTCGCCACTCGCTCCGAATCCAAAAATCATTTATGCAAGCATAAAATCAATTTGGGAGAGCTCGTTCGACTTGCATGTATTAGGCACGCCGCCAGCGTTCGTCCTGAGCCAGGATCAAACTCTCATCTTAAGATGAAAAGCTTAACTTAGCTCTTCTGAATAAATTGTTATTTTATAAGCGAATTGACTTCGCAATGTTTAATTCTTACAACCAAGTTGTAAGTTCCTTACACATCATCGATTATCAATCTTGTTCAGTTTTCAAAGATCTACC
>NZ_JAHQYH010000017.1 GCF_019061205.1 Apilactobacillus waqarii | reverse complement strand
TTTTCTAGCTACCATTTGAGATCCCATACCGTTTAGGTATGTGTTAATTACATTTAATTTATCTTCTACTTTATATTTAGACACAAAAACACCCCAAAGTTTTGTACAAACTTTGGGGTGCAGTGCATCATAATGAACGTCTTTTTTTAATGCAATGTACTTACATCGATTAGGATTAACACCATGACGATGGTAATTCCTAGGATGGTCGCTACATATTTATTTTTGAATGATTGGTGCTTACGGTATAAGAAAAATAGCAAAGTCAATAGAGCTAAGACACCAATCGCATACATAATGATCAGTTTGATTTGAACTGATAGGTCGTCTGCTAGCATGTGAGCACCTTCTATTATTTAGTTAATAGTTGGTATGCAAATCTAGCAGTCCATGGATGACCATTTTCGCGCATATGGATAATTCCACGTTTTTCAAAACCGTTAGAAGTGATAACGTGTTGCATACCTTTGTTTTCAGGATGAGTGTCGATTCTGATATCCTTGTAACCTAATACACGTGAAACGGTGATTAAGCTACTAACCAGTTTTTCAGATAGGTGTTGTCCACGGAACTCATTTGAGATGGCAACTCTGTGAATCGCTGCGTAGTGAGCTTCAGAACCGTTAACCCAATCGCCTTCTTCAATCTTTAGGTAATTTGGATCAATTCCTTGATGAATGGTTGCAGTTCCGGCGACTTGGCCGTCAGTGATTAACACGTAGTTGATTCCATCTTTAACGTCTTTAACTAAATCTTCGTCAGCTGGGTAACCATGTTGCCATTGGTCAATTCCTTGTTCATGTAGGTATTTGATTGCTGAGTGAATGATGTCCAGGATTGCTGGTAAATCTTCTTCAGTTGATTTCTTTAAGTATGTTGCGGGCATTTTTACACTTCCTTTATGAAAATTATAAGTAAAAAGTATATAGAAAAACGTTGCAATTTGCAACGTTTGGAAATTAAGCCTATTCATAGCATACTACAATGACACTTTTAGTAAACTAATTAGAATTATCTATAATAATGTGATTTTCATGGCCATTCCCATACCACCACCGATACAGATGGTAGCTAGACCACTTTTTTGGTTGGTGCGTTGTAGGTTGTAGATTAATGAACCGACAATACGAGCACCGGAATCACCTAGTGGATGTCCCATTGAGATGGCACCACCGGAGATGTTTAGTTTGTCCATATCGATATTGTAGTCATGAGCAACCGCTAGGACTTGAGCAGCGAATGCTTCATTTAGTTCGACTAGGTCGATATCATCCATAGTTATGTTTAATTTATCGAACAATGACTTGGTAGCGTCATAAGGAGCGTATCCCATGTAGTCGGGATCACATCCTGCTTCGGCATAGCCATCGATGACAGCTAGTGGTTTGACGTTCAAACGCTTAGCGGCTGATTCACTCATTAATACTAATGCAGATGCACCGTCGTTTAGACTAGCAGCGTTTCCGGCAGTCACAGTTCCGTCTTCTTTAAAGGCAGGACGTAGTTTATTTAATACTTCAATAGAAGTATCACGACGAATGTTTTCATCTTCCTTCATAATATAAGAAGATTTTCTGTTTTTGATTTCAATTGGCACTAGCTCTTTGTCAAAGTATCCATTATCAAATGCTTCGGCAGCCTTCATATGAGATTGATAGGCAAACTCGTCTTGTTCTTCTCTTGAAACGTTGAACTTTTCAGCAACGTTTTCTGCGGTAACTCCCATTGGTTGTTTGTTAAAAGCATCCATTAAAGCGTCGTTGTTTAATGAATCAACTAGAGTAACATTACCAAACTTGTGACCGGATCTAACGTCCATGTTTAGAAATGGAGCATTGGACATGCTTTCCACTCCACCAGCAATCACGACGTCAGCGTCACCCATCACGATGGCAGCTTGAGCATTGCGGACAGCCTTTAGTCCGGAACCACATACTTGGTTAACTGTATTGGCAGTACTACAGTAGGGGATGTTTGAATTAATTTCGATTTGTCTTGAGATGTTTTGACCAGCACCTGCTTGGATGACATTTCCAAACACGACTTGATCTACATCAGAAGGTTTAATGTTTGCTTGTTCAATTACAGCCTTGGTAACGATGGTTCCTAAATCCACAGAAGTGAAGTTCTTTAGGGCACCGTTTATCTTACCAATCGGTGTTCTCTTGGCAGCAGCAATCACGACTTTTTCCATATAATAGTAAAACTCCTTTAATATTATCTATAAGAAATAGTATAACGATTATTCTATTTAATTCTATTATAAAGAATAAAACTAAAAAGTTTAATAAAGTTTGAAAAAGTTATTGACCACAGTGTTTATAATTGGTATTATTATATCCGTTGTCATTTTTGAGATAACAATAAAATTTAATCGAAACAAATAATAAAAAGTTGTTGACCTGACGGTTTGAATTTGATATTATTGTTTCTGCTGTTGAAAAAGTTGATCGTTAATTTCGATTGAAAATAAGCAAAAAAAGTTGTTGACTTTTACTTGCTAAGATGGCATAATAGTTATTGTTGTCATCGCGATTGAGCGACTTTTGATAACAAGGTTAATAAAAATTAATTATAAAAAGTTGTTGACATTAAGTTAACGGTCTGCTATAATTAAATAGCTGGTTGATTTAATTAGCAATCAACAAATTGGTAGATCTTTGAAAACTGAACAAGATTGATAATCGATGATGTGTAAGGAACTTACAACTTGGTTGTAAGAATTAAACATTGCGAAGTCAATTCGCTTATAAAATAACAATTTATTCAGAAGAGCT
>NZ_JAHQYH010000016.1 GCF_019061205.1 Apilactobacillus waqarii | reverse complement strand
TCCTACCCTTGCAGAGGGCGATCCCTCAACTACTATCGGCGTTTAGAAGCTTAACTTCTGTGTTCGGCATGGGAACAGGTGTATCCTTCTAGCTATCGCCACCACACTATTTATCTGAAAGAACTTCGTTCTCTCAAAACTAGATATTATTTATTTCTTCCGATTACTACCTTACTTGGTTAAGTCCTCGACCAATTAGTACTAGTCCGCTCCATACATCACTGCACTTCCACTTCTAGCCTATCTACCTAATCATCTCTTAGGGGTCTTACTTCCATAAAGGAATGGGAAATTTCATCTTGAGGTCGGTTTCACACTTAGATGCTTTCAGCGTTTATCTCATCCATACATAGCTACCCAGCGATGCCCCTGGCGGGACAACTGGTACACCAGCGGTATGTCCATCTCGGTCCTCTCGTACTAGAGACAGCTCCCCTCAAATTTCCTACGCCCGCGACGGATAGGGACCGAACTGTCTCACGACGTTCTGAACCCAGCTCGCGTACCGCTTTAATGGGCGAACAGCCCAACCCTTGGGACCAACTACAGCCCCAGGATGCGATGAGCCGACATCGAGGTGCCAAACCTCCCCGTCGATGTGAACTCTTGGGGGAGATAAGCCTGTTATCCCCAGGGTAGCTTTTATCCGTTGAGCGATGGCCCTTCCATACGGTACCACCGGATCACTAAGCCCGACTTTCGTCCCTGCTCGACCTGTCTGTCTCGCAGTCAAGCTCCCTTTTGCCTTTACACTCGAAGAATGATTTCCAACCATTCTGAGGGAACCTTTGGGCGCCTCCGTTACTGTTTAGGAGGCGACCGCCCCAGTCAAACTGCCAATCAGACACTGTCTCCCACCACGATAAGTGGTGCGGGTTAGAGTGTTAGCACAGCGAGGGTAGTATCCCAACAATGCCTCCACCGAAACTAGCGTCCCGGTTTCCACGGCTCCTACCTATCCTGTACAAGCTATGTCAACACCCAATATCAAATTACAGTAAAGCTCCATGGGGTCTTTCCGTCCTGTCGCGGGTAACCTGCTTCTTCACAGGTATCTCAATTTCACCGAGTCTCTCGTTGAGACAGTGCTCAGATCGTTACGCCTTTCGTGCGGGTCGGAACTTACCCGACAAGGAATTTCGCTACCTTAGGACCGTTATAGTTACGGCCGCCGTTTACTGGGGCTTCGTTTCTGGGCTTCGCCGAAGCTAACTCATCCACTTAACCTTCCAGCACCGGGCAGGCGTCAGCCCCTATACTTCATCTTACGATTTTGCAGAAACCTGTGTTTTTGATAAACAGTCGCCTGAGCCTTTTCACTGCGGCTGCACTTGCGTGCAGCACCCCTTCTCCCGAAGTTACGGGGTCATTTTGCCGAGTTCCTTAACGAGAGTTCACTCGCTCACCTTAGGATACTCTCCTTGACTACCTGTGTCGGTTTGCGGTACGGGTAGTTAATTACTCACTAGAAGCTTTTCTCGGTAGCGTGACATGGCCCACTTCTCTACTTTATTTCGATCCTCATCACAGCTTGTCAACACGGTCACAAGCATTTCACTCATTACCTGACTTACTGCTTGAACGCACATATCCAACAGTGCGCACAGGTTAGCCTTCTACGTCCCTCCATCGCTCAAACATAATTAACTAGTACAGGAATCTCAACCTGTTATCCATCGCCTACGCCTCTAGGCCTCGGCTTAGGTCCCGACTTACCCTGGGAGGACGAGCCTTCCCCAGGAAACCTTAGTCAATCGGTGGAATAGATTCTCACTATTCTTTCGCTACTCATACCGGCATTCTCACTTCTAAGCGCTCCAGCAGTCCTTACGGTCTACCTTCGTTGCCCTTAGAACGCTCTCCTATCACATGACTACGTCATGTCCACAATCTCGGTAATATGCTTAGCCCCGGTAAATTTTCGGCGCAGAATCACTCGACTAGTGAGCTATTACGCACTCTTTAAATGGTGGCTGCTTCTGAGCCAACATCCTAGTTGTCTATGCAACTCCACATCCTTTTCCACTCAGCATATATTTAGGGACCTTAATTGGTGGTCTGGGCTGTTCCCCTTTCGACGGTGGATCTTATCACTCATCGTCTGACTCCCGGACATATAAATCGATGGTATTCGGAGTTTATCTGAATTTAGTAACCCATGACGGGCCCCTCACCCAAACAGTGCTCTACCTCCATGATTCTAAGTCCGAGGCTAGCCCTAAAGCTATTTCGGAGAGAACCAGCTATCTCCAAGTTCGTTTGGAATTTCACCGCTACCCACATTTCATCCCAGCACTTTTCAACGTACACGGGTTCGGCCCTCCGGTGCGTTTTACCGCACTTTCAGCCTGAACATGGGTAGATCACCTGGTTTCGGGTCTATCCCAACATACTGTAACGCCCTATTCAGACTCGCTTTCGCTACGGCTCCGGACTTTTCGCCTTAACCTTGCATGTTAGCATAACTCGCCGGTTCATTCTACAAGAGGCACGCCATCACCCATTAACGGGCTCTGACTGCTTGTAGGCACATGGTTTCAGGAACTATTTCACTCCCCTTCCGGGGTGCTTTTCACCTTTCCCTCACGGTACTGGTTCACTATCGGTCACTAGGGAGTATTTAGCTTTGGGAGATGGTCCTCCCGGATTCCGACGACGTTTCACGTGTGTCGCCGTACTCAGGATCCTGAACTGAGGTTAATTGATTTCGCCTACGGGGCTATCACCCTGTATCGCTTAACTTCCCAGATAATTCGACTATCAATTAACTTGGTAACTCAAATGTTCAGTCCTACAACCCCAAAGAGCAAGCTCTTTGGTTTGAGCTGTTCCCCGTTCGCTCGCCGCTACTTAGGGAATCGAAATTTCTTTCTCTTCCTGTGGGTACTTAGATGTTTCAGTTCCCCACGTCTGCCCCCAAACTAGATATGTATTCTCTAGCTGGTGATAATCGATTAAGATTATCGAGTTTCCTCATTCGGAAATCTCCGGATCAAAGCTTACGTACAGCTCCCCGAAGCATATCGGTGTTAGTCCCGTCCTTCATCGGCTCCTAGTGCCAAGGCATCCACCATGCGCCCTTCATAACTTAACCTATTTCATCACTACGTGATGTTTGGTTAGTTGAGTATTTACGAATAAACTAATATTTTAAAACTCAAAATAACGCGGTGTTCTCGGTTGAAATTGTATTTTTATACAAATTCAATATAGAAATTAAATAATATCTAGTTTTCAAAGAACCAAGTA
>NZ_JAHQYH010000015.1 GCF_019061205.1 Apilactobacillus waqarii | reverse complement strand
GAACGCATTTACTGCCAGTGATTCAATCTTAATTCCAGTGCAAACCGAATACTACGCACTAGAAGGTCTAAGCCAACTATTAAACACTGTTCAATTAGTTAAGAAGCACTTTAACCCAGACCTAGACTTTGAAGGGGTTCTACTTACCATGTATGACTCACGTACTAAGTTAGGTCAACAAGTTAACGATGAGGTTCGTAAGTACTTTGGTGACAAGGTTTACGACACAATCATTACTAGAAATGTGCGTTTATCAGAAGCCCCAAGTTACGGATTACCAATCATTGATTATGATCCAAATTCAAAGGGTTCAGAATTATACATGCAATTTGCAAAGGAAGTGTTAGCTGCTCATGGTGAATAACAAAGGACTAGGTCGAGGCATTCAAGCATTGTTTGCTGATAATGATATCGACGCCAACTCAGAAGATGTATTGGAATTAGAGCTAACCAAGTTATCTCCAAATCCTTTCCAACCAAGAACGCATTTCGATACAAATGCACTTAAAGATTTAACCCGTTCGATTGAAAAATCTGGGGTATTCCAACCAATCATTGTAAGAAAGACTAGCGGCAGCAAGGACGAATACGAAATTCTTGCTGGTGAAAGACGTTACCGTGCTTCACGCATGGCAGGTAAGGAAAAGATTCCAGCAATTGTTCGTGATGCTTCTGATGAACAAATGATGGAAATCGCCGTGATGGAAAACCTTCAAAGAGAGGACTTAAATCCAATCGAAGAAGCTGAAGCTTACAACACTTTGATGACTAAGCTAGACATCACTCAAGCCGAAGTATCAAAACGTTTAGGTAAATCACGTCCATACATCGCTAACTACCTACGTCTATTAGGTTTACCAACTGAAGTAAAGGACATGCTTACTAAGAACCAACTTTCAATGGGACAAGCAAGAACATTACTATCAGTTAAGAAGAAGGATGAACTAATCAAATTGGCCAAGAAGGCGTATGAACAAACTATGACCGTTCGCCAACTTGAAAAGGAAATTGAAAACCTAAGTTCATCACCCAAGAAGAAAAAGAAACCACGTCGTTCAACTAAGAAGTCACCATTCTTGCGTGCTTCTGAAAATGAACTACAAGACAAATTTCAAACATCCGTTTCAATCTCAAATAACCGTTCTAAGAAGGGTACAGGTAAGATTGAAATTAGTTACGCATCAGATGATGATTTAAACCGCATTTTGCAAATTTTAGATATTAACTTAGACTAAAAGGAGTGCTCAATATGTATTCATTAAATGATGTTGTCATGATGAAGAAAGCCCACCCATGTGGCGAGAATAGTTGGAAGATTATTCGAATGGGTGCAGACATTAAAATTGAATGTCAAAAGTGCGGCCATGTGGTTATGCTTCCACGTCGCGAATTCGAAAAGAAAATGAAAAAAGTAATTCAAAGTACACAAGAAGATTAAATCTAAAGAAAAGAGTGAATTATTAATATGTCATTAACAGCAGGAATTGTTGGTTTACCAAACGTTGGTAAATCTACATTATTTAATGCGATTACTAAAGCTGGTGCGGAAATGGCTAACTACCCATTTGCCACAATCGACCCAAACGTAGGGATGGTGGAAGTACCAGATGACAGACTTGATCGAATTCAAGAACTAATTCCAGCTAAGAAGATTGTGCCTACTACCTTCGAATTTACCGATATTGCCGGTATCGTTAAGGGTGCAAGTAAGGGTGAAGGTCTTGGTAACAAGTTCCTAGAAAACATCAGACAGGTGGACGCTATCGTTCACGTTGTTCGTTCTTTTGACGATGACAACATTACCCACGTTACTGGTAAGGTTGATCCAATCGCTGATATCGAAACAATCAACTTAGAACTAGGTATCTCTGATTTAGATGCAGTTACTAAGCGTTTAGGTCGTGTTCAAAAGGCTGCTAAGGGTAAGGACGAAGATGCACTTGCCGAATTAGCTGTCCTAGAAAAGATTAAGCCAGTCCTAGAAGCTGGTAAACCAGTGCGTTCAATCGACTTTGATGAAGATGAACAAAAAATCGTTAAGGGATTATTCCTATTAACTTCAAAACCAGTGCTATATGTTGCTAACATCTCAGAAGTTGACATGGCTGATCCAGAAGGCTCAAAGTACTTCCAACTAGTTAAGGAATACGCTGCTAATGAAAACGCTCAAGCAATCGGTATTGCTGCTGAAACTGAAGAAGAAATTGCTGAATTAGATGACGAAGACAAAGCTACTTTCCTAGAAGCTGAAGGTGTTACTGAACCAGGTCTAAACAAGCTAATTCGTGCTTCATACAACCTATTAGGCCTAGAAACATTCTTCACTGCTGGTGGTAAGGAAACTAAGGCTTGGACTTACCTAAAGGGTACCAAGGCTCCTCAAGCTGCCGGAATTATTCACTCAGACTTCGAACGTGGATTCATCAGAGCCGAAGTAATGGCATTTGACGACCTAGACAAGCTAGGTAGCGAACAAGCCGTTAAGGAAGCTGGTAAGCTACGTGTTGAAGGTAAAGATTATGTTATGCAAGACGGTGACATTGTAAACTTCAGATTCAACGTTTAATCGGAAAGGACGACATCAATGACTGAAAAGAGAAATGCTCATGTACAACAAAACAGACATGAAGCAGAACAAAAGACTCGTCAACAATTTGATGGGATTGGTTTGACTAAACGTAATTCAGATTACATGTTTAGATTTAACAAAGAGTTAAAGAAGACCAAGCTATCAGATGAACGTAAGGTCGAAATCGTTAACCAAATGAAGGAAGAATTACTAGTTGAACAAAAACACGGTGCAACTGCGCGTAATTTATACGGTACTGTTGAAGAACGTATTAACTTCATTATGAACCCACCAAAGAAGAAGATTTCAATGATGGATAACTTTTCGCCTAATGCAATCTTTAACGCATTGTTCTTCTTCGTGATCTTTAACTTGCTATATGGAATCACTTTGATGATTCAAACTAACGCTAAGGACAAGCAATCAGTCGGAATCTTATCACTTATATTGATTTCTCTAGTATTTGGTATCTTTATGCCAATTATGACTAGATTATTGGACGGAAACGTTAAGCACAAATACAGTGGCCTAGTGCGCTTTGGTTTACTAATCCTATCAGTAATTGTGTGGATTGGTGCGTTCATGGTAATTGTTTCAATTCCGCAAGCAGGAATTAACATCGCCGTATCACCAATTGTTAACTTTATTTTAGCTGCAATCTCAGCATTCGCAGCGTTCTGGATTCACAAAAATTACGAAATTACAGTTAATGTGATGACACCTAGAACACCAAATAGAAGATAAAAATAAATGTCAGTGAAAATTAAATTTGATTTTCTCTGGCATTTTTTGTATATTAGACATTAAAAAATAAATAGATAGGGGTTTTATGATTATGGATAATTGGAACACAAAGTTTGCCAAAAAGGGATTAACATTCGATGACGTATTGCTTATTCCAGCAGAAAGTCACGTTTTACCTAATGATGTGGATACTTCAGTTCGTTTATCAGACGATGTTAAGCTAAACGTACCATTTTTAAGTGCAAGTATGGATACTGTTACAACCTCAGATATGGCGATTGCCATGGCTGAAGTTGGTGGATTAGGTGTAATTCACAAGAACATGATTATCGATGATCAAGCCGCAGAAGTTAAGAAGGTCAAAGCAGTAGAAAAGACCGACAAAACCCCTAACGCAGCAGTTGATGCTAATAACCATTTATTATGTGCCGCTGCTGTTGGTGTTACATCAGATACATTCAAGCGTGTGGAAGCTTTGTTTGCAGCTGGTGCTGACGCTATTATTATTGATACTGCTCATGGTCACTCTGCAGGAGTTATCAGAAAAGTAAAAGAAATCAAAGCTAAGTATGCTGACAAGACAATCATCGCTGGTAACGTTGCTACAGGACAAGCAACTAACGATTTATTCGAAGCAGGTGTTGACGTAGTTAAAGTTGGTATTGGCCCTGGTTCAATTTGTACCACTAGAATTATCGCTGGTGTTGGTGTTCCTCAACTAACTGCTGTATATGATGCAGCTGAAGTTGCAAGAAAATGGGGCAAGCCAATCATCGCCGACGGTGGTATCAAGTACTCAGGTGATGCTGCTAAGGCAATTGCTGCCGGTGGTAACGCCGTAATGCTTGGAAGCATGTTATCAGGGACTGACGAAGCTCCTGGTGAAATTTTCGAAGAAAATGGAATTAAGTATAAAGCATACCGTGGAATGGGAAGCGTTGGAGCCATGCAACATGGTTCAGCTGACCGTTACTTCCAAGGTGAAGTAAACGAAGCCAACAAGCTAGTTCCAGAAGGTATCGAAGCTCGTGTTGAATATAAGGGTTCAGCTAAAGATGTTGTATTCCAAATGGTTGGTGGTTTAAGATCTGCCATGGGATACACTGGATCAAAAGATATTCAAACAATGAATGACGATGCTCAATTTGTTCAAATTACTAGCGCAGGATTGATTGAATCACATCCTCATGATGTTCAAATCACAAAGGATGCGCCAAATTATAAATAAAATATTAAAAACATTAAAAGACGCTAAAAAAATAGCGTCTTTTTTATTTACATTTATATAACAAATCCTTATAGTGTGTTAATATTAAACTATATAAACAAAAAGAAAGAAGGCGTCTAAATGAAAGTTTTAGTAGTAGACGACGATCAAGAAATTGCTGAATTATTAAAGATTTACATACGAAACGAAGGATACGAAACAGTCATTGTAAATGACGGGGAAGCCGCCCTAACTGAATTAAGAAAAAATAGTGACATTGGACTTATGATTCTAGATATTATGATGCCAAAAATGTCTGGTTTTGAAGTATTAAAACGAGTAAGAAGAGAAATTAGTTTACCAATCATGATTCTATCTGCAAAGACAGAAGACATCGATAAGATTGAAGGACTTGTTGGTGGTGCTGATGACTACATAACAAAACCATTTAATCCACTTGAAGTGATGGCTCGAATGCACTCAATTTTAAGAAGATACACTGATAAGGTTGTCGTAGGGGAACCTGAAGTGCTAAACGTTGCTACTTTGACTATTAACCGTGAATCTCACGAAGTTAAGACCAGTGATGGCAAGTCCATTCAATTAACTGCAATTGAATTCGGTATTTTATACCTATTAGCAAGTCATCCAGGTCGTGTATACTCTGCCAATGAAATATTTGAACGAGTATGGCGTCAAGAAAGTATTATTTCTGCTAAGACCGTTATGGTCCACGTGAGTCACTTACGTGATAAGCTAGAAGAGGCTACAGACGGTAAGAAGATTATCGAAACTGTCTGGGGAGTAGGATACAGAATCAATGAAGAATAATAGTAAATCAATTAAGTTAACACATAAGGAACGAATTGGATTAGTTACTGATGCTATTCTAACTAGTTTGTTTATATTGTTAGTTAATTTCTTGGTTTTCTTTGCAACGGAGGTGTATTACACAACCCATCCGGATTGGCGTAATCAGTTAATCCGCTTTGGTAACTCTTTAATTGCAGGAAATCATATCCAACTATGGAGTTGGAGCAATGGATTTGTAGTTATGATTGCTGCATTGGATATGTTTGTGTTGTATATTCGTTTGTTCATGCATTATAAACGTATTCAAGAGCAACATATTATTAACGATTTGCACTACATTGCGGATGGTAATTTCGATTACACAATCCCATATAAGCTAATCGGCGATGATCAACGAATCGTTGAAAGCATTAATGTATTAGTTAATAACGTTATTCACTCAATGTCTGAAGAACTAAAGACTGAAAAATCAAAGGATGAGTTAATCTCAAACGTTTCACATGATATTAGAACACCTTTGACTTCCATCATTGGGTACTTAGGCTTGATTGAGAACAAACAATACACAAGTGAAGAAGATTTGGCTAAGTATGTTCATATTGCCTACTCAAAGGCTAGACAAATGAAGACTTTGGCCGATGATTTATTTGAATACACAAAAATCACTGATAAAGATTACAGTAAGCTAAATACTAGAAAGATTGAAATGAAGGCAATGATTGACCAAATCGCTGCTGGATTTGATTTAGAAATGGCCGAAAAGGATATGCAAATGCATAGCAAGACCAACTTTGATAAGTTAGTGATTGATGGTAGTCCAAGCGACTTGGCACGAGCTGTTAATAATTTAATCAATAACGCTTTGAAGTACGGTCACGACGGTCACAACATTTATGTTGAAGGTTTTCGTGTAAATGAAAAGGAATTAGAAATCAAGGTTTCTAATGATGGGGAAAAGATTCCAGAAGAATCCATTAAACATGTTTTTGATCGTTTCTACCGTGTCGAAAACTCACGTAACAAGTCAACTGGAGGAACCGGTCTTGGATTAGCAATCGTCTACGAAGTTGTTAATATCCATGGTGGTTACTGTTCAGTGGCATCTAATGATGAATTAACAACGTTTACACTCCATCTACCAATCAAACATGGTGATAAGTTAACACCAACTAAACATGAAGAAGGGCAACAGGAGGTTATCGATAATGCAAAGTAAGCTTGTTTCCAAGCTTAGTATTGCTTTAATTGCATTAGTTATATTCATTACAATGCCTTTAACAGCAAGTGCTCAAAGAACTAAGGCCACAACTAGTACAACTACTGCTGATTCCAACACTTCAAAGACTGTTGCAATTGAACGCAGTAAGAAATTAGGCCAAGAGGTCGATAAGTTATTAAGTACGAACCAACCACTAACACTGACCGCTAAGTCAGCAATTGCGATTGACTATCAAACCGGTCAAGTGTTGTATGCTAAAAACATCAATGAATCATTACCAACTGCTTCAATGAGTAAGTTGTTAACTTTATACGTTACTTTAAAGTACATTAAAGAAGGTAAGATTCATTGGGATGACAAAGTAAAGATTAACAAGGCACTTCATGATTTAAGTGTCGATCATAATTACGCCAATGTAAAACTACGTTTGGATCATTCATACACAATCAGACAACTTTATCAAACCGCCATCTATTCTGAAAATGCCGCAACCATGGCATTGGGATACGGTGTAGCGGGTAGTACCCAAAAGTTTGCCTTGCTAATGCGTAAGGAAGCTAAGAAGATTGGCATTACCGATGCCAAGATTTATACTGCCTGTGGTTTAACCAACGGTGAAGTTGGATCGCTTGGTTTTAAGGATGCATCATCTGATGCCGAAAACAAGCTATCAGCTCGCGACATGGCGCTATTAGCAATGAAGATTTTGAAATACTACCCAGATATTTTAAAAACCACTTCAGCTAATACCACCAAGTTTGATGGTCAAACAATGTTAAACTGGAACTGGATGATTAAGGGCAGAAGCCAAGAATTACCTGACATCAAGGTCGATGGGCTAAAGACAGGAACATCCGATACTGCTAAGGCTTGCTTTACAGGAACAGCGGTTAAGAATGGTCACCGTATTATCACTGTAGTAATGGGAGTTCCTAACTCTGGTCAATACGATCCAGCTCGTTTTATCCAAACCAGAAAGCTTATGAAGTATGTTTACGCAAAGTATCACTATGTTAAGTTATCTCATGGTCAAACTGTTAAGAACGTCACTGATGGTAGAAATACCGGTAAGATTAAGGTGGAAAACGGTAAGGACGATTCGGTTGATTTAGCCGTTTCAAATACTCAAGGTGTTTGGTTAACTAAGAAACAAAAAATAAATATTAAAGACATCAAGTCAACTGGTGAATGTGCTGACGGATCAAGCGTTGATGCGGGGTTCGATAAGGGAGACAAGATTGCCACAGCTAAAGTCTCCAATGTGAAGTATATGAAGGGCGTGTCCAATCGTATTGATTTAATTGCTAATCATAATGGAGATAAACCTAACATTTTCGTGAGAGCATGGAGATGGATTGCCAGTTTATTCTAAAAAAGAGTTATTAAAATGATAACTCTTTTTTTATTGCGAACGTTGAACAAACAGTATATTCGCTGTGTTTATGCTAATAAAATGATGATGTTTTATTAAAATTATGTAAATAAGTTAGATAAAATAAACTATTTTGCGTTATAATAGTAGGTAAAGTTTGATTTTTATCTGACTGTTTACAAATCGTTGAAAATTAAGACCTATTGTTTTTAAACGGGGGAATATTATTTGACAAAGCAAGTACCAAATCCAAATGAACCGCGTTGGCTAACCAACTTGAAGACGGCAATGCCTTTGAATATTAGCTACGTTCCCATTGGAATTGCATGTGGTATTTTACTTCATGCAGCTGGATTTAATACTTTATTGACAGCTTTAGTATCATTAATGGTTTTCTCTGGTGGTGCACAATTCTTGATTGCCTCCATGTTAACTATTAACTCACCATTATTATCAATTGTAATTATGATGTTTTTCCTAGAGTTAAGATATGCATTATTAGGATCCAGTATTTCTAAATATTTACAAGGTAAGTCATTTTGGTTTACTGTGATATTTGCAGTCTCATTAAATGATGAAACATACGCTGTAAATTATTTGAAACTATCCACTGATAAGAAGTTTACCGCTCAAGATGCATTACAAATTGAACACTATGCTTTGGTTGTATGGACAATTAGTACCATAATTGGTAGTTTAGTTGGCTCATCACTTTCAATTAATCTAACAGTTGTTCATTTTGCGCTAACTGCATTATTTATTTATATGATCGTTATGCAAATGAAGTCATTACTAAAGGTGTTAATTATTTTATTAACCATTGTATTGGCAATTGCATTCATGTTATTGATGAAATCCACTTTAGGATTAGTCGTTTCAACTCTGCTAGCTTCATTCGTTGGATTCTTCGTTGAATCATTGATTAGAAGCCATTACGAAAAGTACAAGAAGAATCGCTTGCTTCGCTTATTTAAGAACCCTGCGGGTACCCCTGAAGATAAGTTTGATGAAGAAGAGACTGAATAACTTTAAAAACGGATTAGGAGATATTCTATGGAATGGAATTCAACTCAACATTTTTGGTTGATTATATTATGTTTTGTGGTTGCTTTTATCCCTAGATTCGTCCCACTAGCTTTCTTTAGAACAAGAAAGATTCCTAAGTGGTTTAACGAATGGATGGGTTACATACCTATTGCCCTATTTACCTCATTGGTTGTTAAGGACTTATGTATCACATCATCATATACCTTATCGGTATCAGGAAAAGCACCTGAACTAGTAGCTGCCTTAATCGTGTTTATTATTGCTTATTGGACAAGATCAATGGCGCTATCAGTAATTTTGGGATTAGCTGCTGTGTTAGTATTAGCAGTATTTATTTAAACAAAGAAAAAAATAAAAGCACTGGTCAATTGACCGGTGCTTTTTTAGTTTTGTTTTATACGATATGCATCTTCATATCATCGTTTTTTACCTTATGGCACGCCTTTAATATCTTTAGGATTGTTACTGAGATAATTGAAGGCATCACAATGCCTAGCACAACATAGATTGCTAGTTTGGATAGACTTTGACTAGCGAAAGTGAGGGGAACGATTAATGAGTTGGTTCCCAGACCGGCTAGTTTGTATGTTGTGGAGAAATGGAATAATAACGTTCCAATAGGGGCGACAATCGCTGATGACACCATTCCAGGAATTAGAATATATGGATTCTTAGTGATGTTACCGAATTGCACCTTTGGGGTAATTAGTCCTTGGGCAATGTTTGCACCAGGACGGTTAACTCTAAATGACATTACTGTGTATGATACGTATTGGGCAGTCGTCCCAAGTAGTGCCGCTCCAGAAGATAGCGGATCTAACATAACCGCTATCGCCAGTGCTGCAGACGATGCAGGCGTCATTAAGAATACTGACCAGACTAACGCAACGGTAATTGATCCGATGATTGGGTTTACAATCATGCTTTTTGCAATTACTTTTGATAACCATACAAGAGCAGGAGTTGTGATTGCAGCTAAGCCTAACGCAATTATTGATCCCAGCATTGTTGCACAGAATGGTACTAAGAACATATCCAATGGTGTTTTCCCCGATAGGTGCTTTCCGATAAGTGTAGCGATAATAGCACCACCTAAAGCACTAATTGGTTGTCCAATCATAAATATTGATGACCCGGTAGGCTGAGATAGCAAATGACCTGTCGCTGTGACGGCGTTGATTGTTTTTTCAGTGAAGAAAACGTTGTTGGCACCAACCGTTGCTGCGAGCATCGAGCTAAACATAACCAATGTATTGGTCTTTAGCTGATGAGCAACGGCGGCACCGATAGCGGGGGCCATTAGTACCTGGTCAATGACACCAATCTGGTATAGCGCAGACCAGTGTACTAAGTTGGCGATGGCAACTATCAACATTCCGATACCCAGCGTAACAAAAATTGCGTTTGAGACACCACTTACTACCAAAAAGACATTTTCTTTGACGGAAGAAAAAGGCTTTACCATATCAATTTGTGGGGCGTCTTTTTTTGCTACATCAATCATTTGAATCCACTCCCTTATATAGAAAACTAAGTTCTACCGGGCTGCAAATATACTAAAAAGCACTAGCGATAACCGCCAGTACTTTTTAATGATTAGACAATATCGATTTTCATGTCGTCATTTTTGATTTTATGAGCAGCCTTTAGAACTTTAACAAGTACCACTGAAATTACAGCTGGTACAACTACACCCAAGACTACGTAGATAGCTAGTTTTGGCATACTTTCAGAAGCAAGGGTAATTGGAGCAATTAGTGAGTTCAAACCTAATCCAGCAATCTTGTATGATACTGAGAAATGAAATACTAATGTTCCAATTGGTCCGATAACTGCAGCAGAGACGATACCAGGAATTGCGATGTATGGGTTCTTGGTGATGTTACCAAATTGAACCTTTGGAGTAATTAAACCTTGGGCAATGTTTGCACCTGGCTTGTTTACTCGATATGACATCACTGTGTATGATACGAATTGTGCGGTGGTTCCTAATAATGCAGCACCTGACGATAATGGATCTAACATAACAGCAATTGCTAATGCTGCTGATGAGGCAGGGGTCATTAGAAAAATTGCCCATACAACAGAAATTACTAATCCACCAACGAATGGGTTAATAACCATGGTCTTAGCAATTACTCCTGATAACCATACAAGAGCAGGGGTAGTGACTGTTGCAAAGCCTAAGGCCGCAACACATCCTACAAATGTAGCTGCAAATGGTACTAAGAACATATCCAAAGGTGTCTTTCCGGTTAAGTATTTACCAATGACTGTGGCGACAACAGCGCCACCTAATGCACTAACAGGTTGACCGATCATGAAGACGGCTGAACCTGCTGGTTGAGGTAATACGTGTCCGGTTGCAGTAACTGCATTCGTCACAGCTGATGTGAAGAATACGTTGTTTGCACCAACCGTAGCGGCAATCATTGAACTAAATAACACCAATGTATTAGTCTTCAATTGTGAGGCAACGGCAGCACCGATGGCGGGGGCCATTAAGTATTGGCAAATTAATCCAATTTCAGCTAAAGCTGTCCAGTGAACAAAGTTGGCAATAGCGCCTAATAATAAACCAACACCTAGTGTGACTAAAATCGCATTAGACACCCCATTGAACACTAAATATACACTATCCTTAAACCCAGATTTTACTTCAACGTGCGCAAGATTCGCGGCGTTCATCTGAGGTGAATCGTCTTTTGTTGCATTTATCATATTGAATCAACTCCCTTACTTAAAAGTATTTGTATTTTAAAATTAGAATTAGATTAGAAACTAATTAAAATTTTTATAATTAAACCATAAGTCAGAAATAAAAGTCAAGACAATTAAAAGAAAAAACATCGGTGAAATTTTTTCACCGATGTTTTTTAATGTTTTTTTCAATTATTTGTACATGTAATCTCTAGTGATTGGTAGTTCTTGTCCTGAAGGACCCTTTGAGATTAAGTATTGCATAACGTCAATGTTACCAGCCTTGAATGAACCAGCACATGTCTTTAGGTATAAGTCCCACATTCTTAAGAAGCGTTCGTCATCACCCATGACTTCTTTAACTTTATCAATATGGTCGTTAAAGTTCTTGTCCCAGTGTTCCAATGTGTATTGGTAGTGTCTTCTTAATGATTCTAAGTCATAGATTTGAAGACCATTGTTGATGATGTGATCTAGGTTTTCAGTCATACCTGGAACATATCCACCAGGGAAGATATACTTGTTAATCCAACCGTTGTAGGCTCCACCTTGTTGTCTAGTAATTCCGTGAATTAAAGCAACACCATGGTCCTTTAGGTATTTGTTGATGCATGAGAAGTATTCGTTCAAGTTTTCTTTACCAACGTGTTCGAACATACCAACTGAAGTGATGTAATCAAAATGTTCATCACCTAGTTGACGGTAATCTTGTAAGCGAACTTCTGCTTGATCTTGTAAACCAAATTTTTCAATTTGTGCGTTTACGTAATCGCATTGTTCTTGACTTAAAGTAACACCGACTACTTTTAGTCCGTATTCTTTAGCAGCAGTTAGCATTAATGTACCCCAACCACAACCAATGTCTAGTAGGGTACGACCTGGCTTAGGATCTAGTTTCTTGATAATGTGGTGTACTTTTTGCATTTGAGCATCGTACAAGTCATCGTCAGGATTTTCAAAGTAAGCACATGAATAGGTCATTGTCTTATCTAACCAAATCTTGTAGAAGTCATTACCGATATCGTAGTGACTTTGAATGTCCTTCTTACTGGTGGACTCGTTATGATTTTGCTTAGGTAGGAAATTAATGTATTTATGGTCACGAATAAAACTAGTTGATTTTTGGTAAGCTGAAACGATTAGGTCTTCGATACTTCCATCAACATCGATTTTTCCGTCCATGTAAGCTTCTCCCAATGCGATAGAAGCATTCTTTCTAATATCCTTGATCGGAATTGGTTCTTTCATAGTGATGGTAGCCTTAGTTTCACCTTCACCATATTTTTCAGATTTGCCGTCCCAATAATTTACTTGGATTGGTTCATTAAATCCGTGTTTAAAAAATGTTTTAAAAAAAGTTTTTTCAAACATGAGAACAGTCCTTTCTTTATTAATAAAACCACGAACCCATTATACTCTTATGAGGGTACTTTATGTAAGTAAAGACACCGACTAATTTGATTATTTTTTATAGTGTAAAATGTTATAATTAAAACATAACTAAATAGCGGGGTGAATTATGAAACTGTGGGATAAATTTTTAGCCAACGTTAAATTAAGACGCTGGTGTGTATTGATTTTTATAATCTTTGTTTTATATCTAATGCGCTCAATGATGAGTATGTTACTACTAACCTTTATCTTCTCATTGCTAGTCACCAAATGGGTTGGCTTCGTTAGAAGATATATTAAAATTCCAGCACCTATCTTAGTCATTTTGACTTATCTACTATTTATTGCTGGGGTAGTAAGTGCGGTTGCAATTTACTCACCGGTAATTTACGACCAAGCTGTTACAGCATCAAAACACATTATTGATTTCTACGAAGATCCAAATAACCTTCATGGTACTACCCAAATTAAAGATATGATTGTTCAGTTCATCCACCGTTCTAACTTCTTAAGTGAAGTGAAGGGGAGCTTCTCAATTATTCTTCAATATGTATCTAGCGTAGGCCAAATGGGGGTAACATTCTTCTTATCTCTAATCTTGAGTTTCTTCTTTACATTAGAAGAAAAATCAATGGGTGAGTTTAGCAAACGCTTTTTGGATGCAGAGTTTTCATGGTTCTTCCAAGACGTCTACTACTTTGCTAAGACATTTACCAAGACATTTGGGGTCGTGTTAGAAGCACAATTCTTGATTGCACTATTTAACACCATCTTTACTACCTTAATCATGGCATTCATGGGAATTCCACAATTGGTAATTCTATCAATTATGATCTTCTTCCTAAGTTTAGTGCCGGTTGCTGGTGTAATCATTTCATTGGTACCTTTATCCATTGTGGGTTATTCCGTAGGTGGATTGAAGTACATCATTTACCTAATTATTATGATTGCTGTAGTCCACTTCCTAGAAGCATACATTTTGAATCCAAAACTAATGTCTTCTAGAACAGAGTTACCAATTTTCTATACATTTTGTGCCTTAATAATTGGTGAAGAAATATTCGGAACATGGGGCTTAATCGTCTCTGTACCAATTCTAGCCTTCTTCCTAGAAATTTTAGGAGTAAAGGGTGAAAACAAAAAGGCAATAAATATAAAGAGAATTGTCAAATAGGATGTAAATTTTTTACTTTTGATGTAAAATAGTATTGTTGATTTAAGAAATAGAAAGGGGTTTTCGACCTATGTCAAAACTTGTATTAATCCGTCACGGACAAAGTCAATGGAACCTTTCAAACCAATTCACTGGTTGGGAAGATGTTGATTTAAGCGATAAGGGTGTAGAAGAAGCTAAAGAAGCTGGTAAATTAGTTAAGAAGGCAGGACTAGAATTTGATTACGCATACACTTCAGTTCTAACTCGTGCTATCAAGACTTTACACTACGCCTTAGAAGAATCAGACCAACTATGGGTACCTGAAACTAAGACTTGGAGACTAAACGAACGTCATTACGGTCGTCTACAAGGTCTAAACAAGAAAGAAACTGCTGAAAAGTACGGAGACGAACAAGTTCACATTTGGCGTCGTTCATACGACACACTACCTCCACTATTGAGTGCAGATGACGAAGGTTCAGCTGTAAACGACCGTCGTTACAAGGACTTAGATCCTAACTTAATCCCTGGTGGTGAAAACCTAAAGGTTACTCTAGAACGTGTTATGCCTCTATGGGCTGACGAAATTGCTCCTAAGCTATTAGACGGCAAGAACGTTATCATCGCTGCACACGGTAACTCACTACGTGCATTAAGCAAGTACATTGAAAGAATCTCTGATGACGACATCATGGATCTTGAAATGAAGACTGGTGAACCTGTAGTTTACGAATTCAACGATAAGCTAGAAGTTCAAAACAAGACTAAATTAGACAAGTAATAACAAAAAAAGAAGTCCTCTCTTGAGGGCTTTTTTATTTGCTTAAAAAGGGTACTAAAAAAAGCCATATGATTAATTCGTATGGCTTTTTGTTTTAGTTAGCTTTTCTTTAAGAACCATTCTCTGATACTTGGCCAACTGTTTGTATTAATAATCATTCTTGGTGTGTAGATTGGATCAGTGTGATTACCGTTACCATGGTTGTAAACAGTACCGGAATCAAGTGTACCAACCCAGCCTAGGTGAGGTTGTCTTGCTAAGAATTGTGAAATTCTAGGAGTACCACCACCGTAAGGGTAGGCGAATGAATCAGCATAAATACCAGTGTGTGCCTTTAGCACTTCTCTAGATTTAACGAAGTCTTTTGTAAATCGATCGTAATTCTTAGGTAGGTTAAACACTGGAATTAGGTTTGAAGTAAGGTAATGCATGTTGTTGGTGTGAACACCAATTGTCATTAGGTTACCAGCTTCTTGTCTAGCGTAATGAATTTGTGACCATGTTGCTAGTTGAGTACCTTCACGATATCTACCCGTGTTACCAGTGATAATGAAAGTAGTGAATGGGTAGTTGTACTTCTTCATGATTGGAATAGCGTTATCAATAGTAGTTCTATCGATATCATCAAATGTCAGTACAGCGTACTTACCTTTGATTGGCTTCTTTGAATTGGTCATCTTAACCATTTCAGCACCTGAGATAACTTTGATATTGTGCTTGTGTAGGAATTCCATTTGTTCTTTGAATTCGTTAGCAGGAACATCAAAATCATGAAGTTGTGAGTTAGTTGATAGTGTTCTTGAAACGTTAACCCCGAAGTTGTTCTTTAGGATACGGTGGTAACAAAATACCAAGATACCGTTTTTAGCTTTTTCTTCTTGCTTAGTTAATCCGTAGTATTCACTACTACCTTTATCGTATTCAACAGATCTGTGAATAGTAAATGACATAATGACGAACAAAATGATTGCTAGAATAATAACAATAATCTTACGTTGTTTTCTTGTCATTTTTTGATTCTTATTTGACATCTTTGTTTAACCTCCGTAAGTAAACTAATCTAAATGTTGAGTATATTGCAGTGATAATAATTAATCCAGCAATTGCAATTAATAGTTTGATGTATAAATCGTAGTTTAGGTTCAATAATAGGTAGAAACTAACGAAATCATCACTGTAAAAACCAAATAGAAAAGCGAAGTTTACGACTAAAACAAATGCAACGTAAATCCATAAAGCAGTGAATAGAATAAAGTGAACTAAGCGTCTTAATGGACTGATGCTCTTTCTGATTACGAATGTTTCGTAATCATTTCTCAAATCTTTCTTCATAATTATTTTACCCCCCGGTCTGGACTACTCCAGGTACCTACATTTTCAGGATCTAGGAAGAATGAAACTAAAGCCAAGATACATGAAATTAAGTTAACCATCCAGTAGTAAACAATGTAAGCAGGAATCAATAGTAAATCGACGAAGCTTAGTAGGGCGGTTTCGTGTGAACCGTAGAAACCAATGAAGAATTGTAAGATACTGACGATGATAAGTACTAATAAGACGTCACCATCTAATTGAACTTCATGAATTAATAATAGGTTGAAGAAATAAGAGATAGTACTTAATGCGGTTAAAACAGCCCAAGTACTACTGATAATTGTTTCATACATTAAAGCTTTTTGAGTAATTGAACCGTGTAGTAGAAGATCCTTGTTCTTAGCGATAACTTCCATACCACCACGAGCCCAACGACGACGTTGTTTGATTAAGTTTCTAGTGTTTTCTGGAACTAGAATCCAACAGATTGCAGTAGGTTGGTAGCTAACGCTCCAGCCCTTACGGTACATTCTCCAGGTAATATCAATATCTTCGGTAATAACATCAGTGTGCCATCCACCTACATCTTCAAGTGCTTCACGTCTGAAACCAACGATAACACCAGAAACGGTATTGATACGGCCGTATAGGTATGATTGAGCCTTCTTGATAATATCGATAACACCGATGTATTCAAGAAGTTGTAAACGACCTAAAACGGTAGTTCTATTTCTAACGACGGGTTTGCCGGCAACGGCACCAAGTTTTGGATTAGTCTTAAGTGTCTTAACTAGTTCGGTCACTGAGTTCTTTGCTAGTAGGGAATCAGAATCGATACCAACAATGTATTTTCCTTCAGCAACTTTGAAACCTTCGTTCATTGCGTTAGCTTTACCTTGGTTAACAGCGATTGGAACGACTTTGATTTTAAATTGACTAGCGTATTGCTTTTGTAACTTGTACATAATATTTAATGTATCGTCATCACTTTTATCATCAATTAAAACAACTTCAAAGTTCTTGTAGTCAATGTTTGAAATTGCTGAAATCGCTTCGTTTAACGTATCACTTTCATTATGAGCGGGAACTAGAATTGACACTAATTCAGATCCATCCACTTTAGCAAATTTTTCCGAGCGGTGGTAGATGTTACAGTACAATGCCCCGACAATCCAAATTGCTGACACAACAATTGGATACCCGATAATGAAATCGTTAATAATATCTAAAAACCACATTATAAATGAATTCCTCCTTTAAGGACCACTAAATAAGATATTAGAATACAATAAGATATTAGAATACAATAAGATATTTTAGCGTTTTGTTCATATGTATGACTGTAAAACCATATATTTATCATACTTCAATTATAAATTAAACTTCCTAATATATCAAAGCTATGTGCCTCAATTGTTTCAATATTATTACAAATAAAAAATGAATTCCATACTTGGAATTCATTTTTATTTTTTCTTAATAATTTGGGCCTCTAAATCACCGTCATAATCGACAAAGTAGACATGTTTTTCAGGGTCATCTTTTAGGGGGCCCATGTCGATTGCGGGGCGATTGTTAACCATGTCAATGCAGTTAAATCGCTGTTTGGCGATTCGATGTAGTAAACTTCCGGTTTTATCAAAAACTTCTGCTTTCTCCGCTGCCTTAGCAAGAGTATATCCCGAGTTCAAAAATGATTTGATTAACTCTACCTTAATAATTGATGAATATGGATAACGATGACTCGTATTTTTATCACCTTTTTGGCAATGGATGTATCCCTTTTGTTCCCAATATCTAATCTTGCTTTGTGGCACGTTACAGGTTCTAGACAATCCACCAATGCCGATTGATAAGTCAAGATCTTGCATTAGTTTATGGATACGTCTGGAGTAGTCTTGAATGTCTTCTTTTGTATACTTTTCTTCCACTGTGTCACATCCTTTTCTTCTTAAATTTTCATAAGTGATGTTACATAATCAATAATTATTATATATTTTTTACTATCGTTGTCAAATTTGTTGACAAAGAAAAATGTCAGATGTATATTAATTACTGTCGAAATTTATAGAAAAAACAAAATATTAATGAAAAGGGGTTAGATTATGAATGTAGATGCAAACGGTAAATCATACAATAAGATCATGCTTATTGTGATTTTATTGGTTGGTACTTTCTGTACTATTTTAAACCAAACAATTTTAGCAACCGCGTTTCCTACATTAATGAAGGACTTTAACATTAACACTTCAACTGTTCAATGGTTAACTTCCGGATTTATGTTAGTAAACGGGATTGCAATCCCAGTTAGTGCATGGTTATCAAACCGTGTTAACACTAAATGGCTATACTTGGGAGCAATGTCAATTTTTGAAGCAGGTACTGTCCTTGCTTTCTTCGCTCCAAACTTCGGTACTTTGCTAGCAGCTCGTTTAATTCAAGCGTTAGGTGTTGGAGTTACAATGCCATTGCTACAAACTATCATGCTTAGAATTTTCCCACCTGAAAAACGTGGTGCTGCCTTGGGGCTATCTGGTGTTGTTATCGGTTTAGCTCCAGCGATTGGGCCTACATTATCAGGTTGGATTTTAATTAATTACACTTGGCGTGACCTATTTGGAATCATCATTCCAATCGTCGCTATTGTGATTCTATTAGGTCTATACTACATGCGCCCAATTCTACCTACTAAGAAGGAAAAGATTGATGTATTGTCATTAATTCTTTCAACTATTGGTTTTGGTAGTGCACTATACGGTTTCTCAGAAGTTGGTACTGATGGATGGGGTAGCGCAACAGTTATCTCTACACTAATTATTGGTGCTATCTTCATCGTATTATTTGTATGGCGTCAATTAGTAATGGAAAAACCATTCCTAGACGTTAAGGTATTCAAGTCAGCTAAGTTCTCAATCGCAACCATCCTATCATCAATTACTATGATGGCTTTAGTTGGTTTTGAAATGGTTCTACCATTATATCTACAAATTGTTCGTGGAATGAACGCTTTCCATTCAGGACTAAGTTTATTACTTGGTGCTTTAATGATGGGTATCGTTTCACCATTTGCCGGTGCTATTTTTGATAAGCACGGTGCTAAGAAACTAATCACCACTGGTTTAATTCTACTATTCTTCGGTACACTGCCATTCGCATACATTACTGAAAATACTGGAATTGCCTACATTATTATCCTATACGCTGTAAGAACATTCGGTATGGCTCTTGTAATGATGCCTTCAACCACTTATGGTATGAACGCATTACCTGATGACAAGATCAACCACGGTACAGCAGTTAATAATACTGTAAGACAAGTTGGTGCTGCTATTGCTACTGCCGTATTGGTTTCAATCCTATCTAACGTAACTACAAGCAACATGCCTGCTAAGTCACTATTAAAACTAGATCCATTGGCTTACAAGAATTCAGCAATTGATGCTACTTTAACTGGTTACCATGCTGCGTTCTGGGTAGCTGCATTCTTCATCGTAGTTGGATTCATTGCTAGCTTCTGGTTACATGACAACAAAAAGGGGGTAAATAAATAATGATTTTATTCGTACTGTGCATTTCTGCATTCCTATTCTTTATTTGTTTTAACCTATTAACTAACAACAAGGTACTACACGCAATTACTTCTATTGTATTTGCAGTTCTATTTATCCTTTCAACTTTCTTCATTACTATTAACTTCCATGATCACTATGGTATGCACAAAGTTATCCATGAAACTTCAACTAAGTTAGTTTCAAGTGCTGATAAGGGCATGAACATGTTACTTTACCAACCAATCGGTACTTCAGGTAAAGATAAGGTAGTTATCTACCGTACCGATGAAAAGGCAACTAATCCATCACACACTGGTACTAATAAGGTAGAAAACAAGATTATTACTATTAATAGTGATAAGGCTAAGTTAGTAACTAAGACTGTTAAGTATGAATACAACTCAAGCGCTAACCGTCTATGGTTCGGTTTGGCACAAAAACCAACTAGAGTAAAAACAATCAATTACTTCTACGTTCCAAAGAGCTGGATGACTTTAACAGTTAACCAAGCAAAGCAATTGCCATCAATCATCAAAGAAATTAGTGGATCAAACACTGCTGCTCAAGCTCAAATGAAGATGGCAGCTGAACAATACGTTCAAGCTCAAGTTAAGGCAGCAATGATGAAGAACCCTAAGATGACAAGTGCACAACAAAAGGTACTAGTTAAGAAGGCAACCGCTGAATTTACGCAAAAAGCACAAGCTGAAGCACTTCAAAAGATGATGCCTGAAATCAAGCAAAAGCTAAGCCAAGTTAAATAGTGTTGACTTTTATTTCTTTGCTGATTATTATGATAGTATCTATTAAATATAAGGCTAAGAAGTAGTTACCAGTATTTAATGCGATTTGTGTATTCAGAAACCTAGTGGGAATGCGAACTAGGCAAACGCGTTAAAGAATTACACCTACAGAGCTTTCCATTATTGGACGCGTCATTTCGTTATAAATGATTGAAAGAGATTGTACATTAGTACGATAACTTGGGTGGTAACGCGGATTAACAAAAAACATTTCGTCCCTGACAATTTATTTGTCAGGGACTTTTTTATTAGGAGGAAAAAACATGGACATTATCGATGATTTACAATGGCGCGGCGCCATTAATCAACAAACTGATGCTGAAGGCCTAAAGAAAGAAGTAAACGAAAAGAAGATTGGTCTATATGCAGGGATTGACCCAACTGGTGACAGTATGCACGTTGGGCACTTAATTCCATTCATGATTTTGAAGAGATTCCAACTAGCTGGATACAAGCCAGTTATTCTAATCGGTGGAGCTACTGGTTCAATTGGTGACCCATCAGGTAAGAAGGCTGAAAGAAAGTTACAAAGTATGGAACAAGTTAAGCACAACGAAGAATGCCTAACTAACCAAATGAAGAGCTTGTTTGGTGAAGATGGTAAGTTCCAAATTGTTAACAACTATGACTGGACTTCAAAACTATCATTATTAGACTTCCTTCGTATTTACGGTAAACGCTTCAACGTTAATACTATGTTAAACAAGGAAATCGTTTCAAGCCGTCTAGAAACAGGTATCTCATACACTGAATTTACTTACCAAATTCTACAAGCAATGGACTTTGAACACCTATACAAAAACAATGGTGTTGAACTACAAATCGGTGGGGCTGATCAATGGGGTAACATCACTGGTGGTATCGAACTAATCCATAAGACTCAAGGTGCAGATGCAAAAGCATTTGGTTTAACTATTCCATTAATGCTTAAGGCCGATGGTACTAAGTTTGGTAAGACTGAAGGTGGAGCTGTATGGTTAGATCCAGAAAAGACTACACCTTACGAATTCTACCAATTCTGGATTAACACAGATGATAGGGATGTAATCAAGTACTTGAAGTACTTCACTTTCCTAAACAAGGAAGAAATCGAAGAACTAGAAGAACAAGTTAAGAACGAACCATGGAAGAGAGCTGCTCAACGTCGTTTAGCCGAAGAAGTAACTGAATTCGTTCATGGTAAGGATGCTGTAGTAGAAGCACAAAACATTACTGAAACATTATTCTCAGGAAACGTTCAAGACCTAACCACTGATGAAGTAGAAACAGGATTCAAGAACATGCCTTCTGTTGAAGTTAGTTCAGACAAGAAGAACATTGTTGAATGGTTAGCAGATGATACTGAAATTGAACCATCAAGAAGACAAGCTAGAGAAGATGTAAGCAACGGTGCTATCCGTATTAATGGAGAAAAGGTTGATGATGTTGATTTTGAAATCGACCCAAGTACTTCATTTGACGGTAAGTTTGTCGTTGTTAGAAGAGGTAAGAAGAAGTACTTCTTAGCTAGAATTAAATAGTAATATGATCGTTTAAAAGTAGATTGAATAATTCAATCTACTTTTTTTAATTTATTTGCTGAGAAGTGTTGACTTTATAAGGTTTACCTGGCATAATATTATTTGTTGTTGAGAGAGGTAATCAAAAATGATTACAAATCATCAACGATTAATTTTTCAAAACATGTTGACACGATGTCATTAATTTGATATTATGAATGAGTTGCGTTATTGATATGACGCAAACGTCATTAAAAAAAGTTGTTGACACGGCTTTGATAAGATGATATGATTAATAAGTTGTCAATTGAGGCAGCTAGTTAATAAATGGTAGATCTTTGAAAACTGAACAAGATTGATAATCGATGATGTGTAAGGAACTTACAACTTGGTTGTAAGAATTAAACATTGCGAAGTCAATTCGCTTATAAAATAACAATTTATTCAGAAGAGCTA
>NZ_JAHQYH010000014.1 GCF_019061205.1 Apilactobacillus waqarii | reverse complement strand
TAAATATTACAATTTAACAATCTTATCTGATTTACCTGTATTGATAAGGTCTCTGTTAGCATCCAATGATAGAGTAACCATGTTTCTAACCGCTGTTTCAGTGTAGAAAGCAATGTGTGGAGTAATTGAAACATTGTCTCTGCTCATTAGGTTCTTTAGACGATCATCTGAGATATCATCGAAACTATCAAAGTTAACATTGAAGACACCTACTTCTGATTCATAGGTATCCAAAGCAGCACCTGCTAGTTTACCTGAATCTAAAGCCTTGATTAATGCATCAGTATCAATTAGTGAACCACGAGCAGCGTTAATAATGTATGAACCATCTTTCATTTCTGATAAAGTCTTGTCGTTTACCATGTGTTCATTTTCCTTAACGGCTGGTGCGTGTAGTGAAATGATATCAGCTTGTTTGTATAAATCGTCTGGAGTATCAACGTAGATACCTTGTTTTTCTAGTTCTGGGTTTCTAAATGGATCATATGCAATCACCTTTGCGCCGAATCCACGACAGATATCAACTAATACGTGACCAATACGACCTGTTCCGAAAACACCAACGGTCTTTGAGTTTAATTCTTGACCAATTTCAGGTGCCCATCTTAAGTCACCTGAACGTTGCTTGTCTTCAAAACGTTTTGTATTTCTTAGTAATCTCATAATTTCAGTAATTGCTAGTTCAGCAATTGCGTTTGGAGAATATGCTGGAACGTTTGTTACAGTAATTCCATTTGCTTTTGCAGCATCAGCATCAACGTTATCTACACCAACGTTTCTTAGTGATAGGTACTTGATGTTAAAACTACCTAATTTATCTAAAATTTCTTTAGTGTATGGTTTTTGTTGGTAAGCAACCACACCATCAAATCCATTAGCTTCTTCAACAGTTGATGAATCAAGTAATTTGGTTTCAACCTTTACTTCTACTTCCGGATTTTTTTGTTCCCATTCTTTTAAATATGGCATTTCATCATTTCTGATTCCATAAGCAATAATTTTCAATACAAAAACCTCCAAATATTCATCGTTACAGTTAGAATTATAACACTTAACACCGTGTCTTAAAGGCTTAGACCGTATTTAGATAAATTTACTCCATTTTCATTTAGGTATTCTAACTTCTTTAATCTACTTTGATGTTTAAAATGATACTCGGCACTCAAAGCATCGTGTTTATTGTCAAAACTTTCGGAATATATCATTTCGACTGGTAAATGATTACGGGTGTACTTGGCACCCTTTCCGCTTTGGTGTTGTTCTAATCGATGCTTTAAATCGGTCGTGTATCCACCATATAGTGAATCATCTCCGCACTTTAAAACATACATATAAAACTTATTCTCCATATAAAATCTTCCTTACAAAATCTGTATATTCGTTTGAATTATCTTTATAAACAAAAATTGGTGGTAGTACCTTGGTTCCACCATTCTTCCCCGCTTTGATTCCTTCAACTAGAATCATGTTTGATTCTTTTCCCTCACGTGGATAAATGTATTGGATCCTTTTTGGCATTACGTTGTGAGATTGCATGGCATCAAATAGTTCTAGCATCCGATCAGGACGGTAAACAAAGAACGCTTTAGCGTTTGTCTTTAAAAGTCCCTCACACACGGTTAGGATTTTGTCTAAATTAGTTGTGATTTCATGTCTAGCAATTGCTAAATATGGATTTGGATTTTTCTTACTATCCTCTAAATCTGGAAAATAAGGTGGGTTACAAGTTATCACGTCAACAGAATCCTTTTCCAAATATTCAAATGTATTATCAAGGTCATCGTTTATCACGGTCAACTTGTCATCTAAGTTATTTAGACTAACACTGCGTTTTGCCATGTCAGCCAGTTTGTCCTGTAGTTCGATTTCGTAAATATGTCCATTGGTTTTATGTGACATAAATAACCCAACTGCACCATTGCCGGCACACAAATCGACAGTCTTTGAAGCACTCTTCTTCGGCAACTTCGCAAAGTTTGCTAAAAGTACCGCATCCAAAGAGAATGAGAACACTTCGGGATTTTGAATTATCTTTATATCATTACTATATAGTTGATCTATTCTTTCGTTTTCCTTTAAAACATCGTCCACTTGAATATTCCACCTTATTTTTTTCTTGCATAAATCAATAATAATAGAATACTATTAAATAATAAAGTACGAGAGGAGTTTATTTAATGTATTCTTTTTTAAAGTTCTTATGTAGAATCATTTTATATCCAATTAACGGAATGCCTAAGTTTGAAAACAAACAAAGAATTCCGGAAGGCAATTACATATTAGTTGCACCGCACCGTACATGGTTTGACCCATTGTACTTTGCCCTAGCAGCAAGTCCTAAAGAATTTGCTTTCATCGCTAAAAAGGAACTATTCAAAAACCCACTTTTAGCATACGTATTAAGACATGCAAACGTATTAAGTGTTGATCGTGAAAATCCTGGCCCATCAGTAATTAAGGAACCTGTTAAGATTCTTCAAAACTCTGACAAGTCACTAATCATTTTCCCTTCAGGAACTAGACATTCTCAAGCACTAAAAGGTGGCGCTACTTTAATCGCCAAGCTTTCTAAAGCACCTTTACTTCCTGCTGTTTACCAAGGTCCACTTACATTTAAGAGTTTGTTCTCACGTAAGAAAGCTGTCATCAACTTTGGTGACCCTATCTACTTGGACAAATCAATCAAGCTAAACGAAGAAGGTCAAAAAGCAGTCGAACAACAAATGCAAGATGCTTTCGATAAGTTAGATAAAGAAATTAATCCTGACTTTAAGTACGTTGACCCATCATCAGAAAAATAAGCAATAAAAAAAGACTTAATCTTTGAATTAAGTCTTTTTTTATTTATTTGGCGTTAGCCTTCATACTGTTCATCATTTGATTTAACTTCTTAGCTGAAGGTTTTTGACCCATTTGTAGCATCATTGCTCTTAATTGATCCTTGTTAATTGGGGGATTATCTTTAAGATATTTTTCCATGTACTTACGTGCCATGAAGAATCCACCGATCAAACCTACGATTAAAGCTAAAAGAATTAGGATAATCCATAAGAATGTTGACATAATTCTTCCTCCTCCCGTTAGTTACTATTATTAATTTTACACAACTTAATTATTAAATTCAAAAAAAGTTTTAATCGTCACGTAAACCTTTTTTACGTTGAACTTCCTTAACCTTTTCTGGTGTAACTTCTTTACCTTCTTTATTGAAAACTTGAACCATTTCAATTTGGCTTCTCATGTTTTCTTTAAAGCGTTTTAGGTATTGTTTTCTAAGGTCAGCTCTTTCAGCTTCTTCTTCCTTAGTCAATCCACTTTCCTTAGCTTTGTGTGCTAATTCATTAATACGTGGGATAAGTTTCTTTAAAATTGGATCTTCTGCTTCTGACATTTAATTATCTCCTTTGCGAACATTTGTTTTTATTTTCCCGTTATGCTATATTAAAGCTATTATATTACAAGAAACGGGGTATTTATGTGACTTTTTCAAAAGAAGAAAAGACTTCTAAACAATTAGCTATTTTAGAATTTATCTGGAAAAGAATCAATAGCCAAGGCTATCCTCCTACAGTAAGAGAAATAGGTGAAGCCGTTAATCTTTCATCCACATCAACCGTCCACGGTCATTTAAGTCGCCTTGAAAAGAAGGGTTTTATCGTTAAAAACCCTGCTAAACCAAGAGCACTTGAAATCACCGAAGATGGTCTTAAGAAAATTGGTGTTAATACACACCCTGGTGAAATCCCTGTTTTAGGTACCGTTGCTGCTGGTGAACCAATCCTAGCGGTTGAAGATACATCAGAATACTTCTCAATGCCTGACCAATACGAAAACTCAGATGATGTTTTCATGTTAGTCATTCAAGGTGAAAGTATGATCAACATCGGTATTTTAAATGGTGATAAGGTCATCGTTAAAAAGCAATCAACTGCTGAAAATGGTGATATCGTTATTGCAATGACTGATGAAAACGAAGTCACTTGCAAACGATTCTTCAAGGAATCTGACCACTATCGCCTACAACCTGAAAACGATAACTTGGCTCCAATCATCTTGGATCAAGTATCAATCGTTGGTAAGGTTGTTGGATTATACCGTGACAGTATTTTTTAAAATACTTCACCTTCGTAGTGATATTCAGGCATTTCTTTGAAATCAAACTTTTCAACATCGTCTACCTTTGTTAGATATGACTTAGATCCGTTTGATAACATCAAGTTAACAATCGCATCTTTTTCATGGAATAAAACAACTGGTTTATCAATTGCATAAGCATACCCAATTTCGAAAGCTGTACCGCTGTCAACATTGTCGTCTACAAAGTCGATAATCGCGATAACGGCATCAGCTTTTTTTATTTCATCAACATCAAGTTGGAAAACATCTTTAGACCATTGGCTACTACCAATTTCTGCCCCGTCGTTTACATTTGAGTTTCTTGGGCTAAAGTATCCTGAAACTGAAGGATTGTTATCCAATGCCTTTTCGATTCTTTGAATACGGTCAATTTGTTCATCATCAAAAAATGGTCCTGCTAAATATAATTTCATGTCAGTCTCCTACTTTCTTCCATAAATTCTTTGGTGGTCTTTTACCCCTTTAATGAAAAATTCCGCCTTATCATTACTAGTATCCAACTTGATATCACCATCAGCGATTGGAATCCAGTTAGTAAAGATTTCTTCGTATTCTTCAACAGAAACTTGTTTTCTTGACTTCAAAGCATCATCTAATGACTTTGCAAGTTCATCATTTCTGAAGTTATCCTTTAGTTTCATTGGGAAGAATTCACCCTGTGCACCTGAACCATAACTGAATAACGCAATACGATCACCAGATTGTAAATCATCTGAGTTATTAATTAATGATAGGAAATTCAAGTACAATGAACCGGTGTATAGGTTACCAACGTTTTCGTTGTAGATACGACTTTGTTCAAATTCTTTCTTCAAGTTAGCTTGTTGTTCTTCATCGGCTTCGTCAATGATTGATCTTAGTGCCTTAATCCCCATCTTTGGATAAGGTAAATGGAATGTCATTGCTTTGAAATCAGCGATGGTTTGACCAGTGATTTCCTTGTATTCATCCCATGTCTTCTTGAAGAAATCAACGTAAACATCGTTTGAATAGTGACCATCAACAACGGCTTCTGTTCTGTACAATGGTCTCCAGAAGTCCATTACATCATCAGAATAGAATGTGCTTGGGCCATCAAATTCGGCAATTGAAGGGTTGGCAGAAATTACCATGGCAACAGCGCCCCCACCTTGAGTAACTTCACCCGGTGTCTTAATACCGTATCTTGCGATATCGGCACCAATTACTAGGGCTTGTCTTTCAGGATGGTTTTGCACATATTCTTTGGCCATTTGAAGACCTGCGGTAGCACCATAACAAGCTTGCTTGATTTCAAAAGCACGAGCTCGACGGTTTAAACCTAACATGTTTTGTAAGTAAATAGCGGCAGATTTGGAGTTATCTACCCCTGTTTCTGTTCCAAAAATAATTAAATCAATTTTTTTACGATTATCATCATCAATAATCTTGGTACAAGCATTGGCTGCCATTGTGACAACATCTTGGGTATTGGGAATTACAGCTTGTTTCTTTTGGCCAATTCCAATCAAATACTTGTTTGGGTCTTCGTTTCTAGCGTTAGCTAAATCGACCATATCTAAATACATATCTGATGAGTAAAAACTCATCTTGTCAATTCCAACATTCATAATGATAATCCACACTTTCATATAAATATTATTTTAATTGTACTATGAAACAACGTTCTTCACAAAAGAAATAACAAAAAGGCGCACCGTTAAGTGCGTCTCCTTTATTTTTCAAATTGCTTTTTTGCCTTTAGAAATGCGTTAGCATAGTAGTAAGTTTTTTGGTAGGTTTGTTCACCTGTGTATTGGTTAGGATATTCACCCCAAATTGAGAATGCTGCTCCAATATTGTTCTTGCTCTTAGCAAGATTCTTCTTGTATTGGTCATTCCACATGCTCATCTTCCACTTCTTAAATTCACTTGCCCAAATTTTCTTTGATTCTTTTGTGAATGAAGTAGGATCTGTAATCATGTATAGGTAATAATTATTGTAGTTGATTGTCTTAAAGCCGGCCTTGTTTAGTTCAGGCAAAGTGGCACGCATTCTGATGTTATCCTTACGGTCCTTACTTGAACTAACCTCACCAGTTAAACTCCAGTAATTAATCAAGATATCCTTGTGATACTTGTTTAAAACAGCTTTATGGAAGCTATCATTCCACATTTCAAGCTTCAAATTATGTTGCTTAACGTAATCATCAATTGCATTGATGTATTTAACAGCTGCATTTTGGTCACTACGATTATTAATGGTGATTTCATCGGCACCAACAATAATGTGGTATCCCTTTGGTAATAATCCAACGTATTCACTCAAAAGTTTCTTAGAAAAATCTAGAGTCACCTTCTTGTGGTAATACATTTCGTTATAACCATCTTTGTTATCCAATTTTTTTGCTAACTTCTTACCAGCAGATGTGTATGAAAGAAGTTTGATGATTGATTGGTCATGACCAGGAAGGTCAATTTCTGGAATAACTTCAATACCATTCATGTAACCATATTGAATGATGTCCAATAATTGATCCTTGGTTAAAAACGCTCTCTTGGTCTTTTTGTTGTAGTAAACACCATTTTTTTCATATGAGTTCTTAACGGTTTGACCCAAAGTAGAACTTTCCACACCATATCTCTCATTATCATTTAAGTGAAGCTGAAGATATGTACCGTGATCTTTTTTAAGTAAATCAATGTACTTCTTGATTGTTGATGGTGCATAGTATGTTCTTGAACAATCCAGTGACAAACCAATGCGTTTGGTATTGTTATTAGTTGCTGCTAGGGTCTTTTTAGAAAGTGAACCCATTTGAACAAAAATCAAAATTAGAGCAAGGACTGCTCCTAGGATTAAATATCTTTTTTTCGGCATAATCACCACTCTTTTCTTTGCGATTATTATATTTTTTAGTATAGCATTAAAATTTCATAAATCTATCTATTTTCATATTTTGTAATCATTATGAAATAGTTACAAGTTAATAATAGTGTTTTAATCTTAAATCTAATTTAAATGTTTGTTTCATTGTCACCTATAATGATATGGTCAAATATGCTATCATTAAATAAGCATAATAGTAATATTAGATTGGAGCATTTGTTTATTTATGAAAAAAGCGTCATCAATTTTTATTAAACTAATCTGCACATTGATAAACTTATCATTAATTGTATTTACAATGTTTGGAGTTTGTTCTAACTGGTACTCAGCTGAAACTTACTCAAATAATTTAAAAATAGATTCAGTGATTGTTATTCAACTTTTGTTTGTATTATTAGCATTAATTCAAATTATTTCATTCTTCATCCGTAAAATAGACTTAAAAAAAGAAGTAATGATTTCTGTCGTATTATTCATATTAGGTATTATCCTTTACATATTACAAGCTGCAACAATGCAATTTCTTGCATGCATTTTAATTGTTCTTATTTTAAGAGTAATTGATAGAAAATATTTAGTTTAAATTGAAATACCTAAATAAAAAGCACCCTACTATTTGTATAGTAAGGTGCTTTTTTATTTTACATTTATGATCATGAAAGTATCAAAAGGAGAGTACAGGAGTCGAACCTGCCCGCCGGTGTTACCGGGTCGTCGGATTTCGAGTCCGATGCATTACCGCTCTGCCAACTCTCCATAAAAAAGGATGCACTAAGCATCCAATAAATTTAGTATTTTAGTAAGCTAAGAATATCGTAATCCTTAATCTTTTCTCTACCCTTTAATGCTTCAATTTCAACAATGAAAGCAGCTCCAACAACAATTCCGCCTAGTTGTTCAACAAGCTTGATTGTTGCTTCAATTGTTCCACCAGTTGCAAGTAAATCATCAGTGATAAGAACTCTTTGGCCAGGCTTTACAGCATCAGAATGTAGGTAAAGTGATGACTTTCCGTATTCTAATCCGTAAGAAGCACTAACTGTCTTACCTGGTAATTTACCTTTCTTTCTAGCTGGTACGAATCCAATGCCTAAATCATAGGCAACTGGACAACCAACAATGAAGCCACGCGCTTCGGGGCCAACGATTAAGTCGACTTTCTTTTCTTTAGCATATTTTACTATCTCATCGGTAGCTTGGTGATATGCTTGTCCATCTTCCATTAATGGTGAGATATCTCTAAATAAAACACCTGGTTCTGGAAAATCTTCGTAACTTGCAATGTAGTCATGCAAATCAAGTGCCATTAGCCAATAACTTCCTTTCATTAACCCAAACAAATGCGAATAGCTTGTTTAAACTTCTCTTTACTAATTGTCAAAAGTTGTTTTTCAGCTTCGATTTGTTTCTCTCTATTCTGGTATGCGTGACTGTTTGATAAATCACTATTAACCAGATCAGGATTATAATTCATAATTCCATCATTAATATAAACGAAATTTAATTCATTAAATACATCTACCATGAAGATAAATATATCACGGTCAATGCCTAAATAGCGACTAATTTCATCTACTTTATCATGTATCTGAATGTTGTTATGCGTCTTAATGAACTTAAATAGTTTAGCATATTGAGCACGGTTTGGCATCCCCTTTTTAAAAATATAATGATTTTTGAAAAGGTAAAATGTCACGCTATTAAAACTAATTTCACTTAAAGCATCCTGCAAATGTGAAATATCACTAGGACAATCAACAATTATTATATTATCAAATTTATCAAATGAAGACAAATCAGGATATAGGCCAACAGTGGAGTCAGAACCTACAAATGGACGCAATTTATTGTATAGTTTTTCGTTAAAGAACAAGTATGCAGCAGCTGGTTCAAACATTTCTTTTGCAACAACTTGTGTTCTTTTATCAACAATTTCAACACCACTGCTGTACATATCATCCAACATAATTTGAATGGTTGTGCGACCCTTCCAGGTATTCTTTTCCAAGTGACCAGCAACCTTCATTGCATCGCTGTTGGCCAATAGGTCATCGGCAAGTGCACCGTTCTTAAATGCTAGTACATTAACCTTACTACCATGATCAACCATTTGGAATTTTAGGTGACTATTATCTTTACCCATTGTTTGCACGTTAGTAACGTTTTGTGGTGTAAATTCGAATACTGGGAATTCATTATCAGTACCAAATGGTGCCAATAATTGAACTTGGTTAAACAAGTCTTCATTTACATCACTGCAACTTAAGTCAGCAAAAATGTTCAATGGTGCTTTGACTTGGTCTGATAATTCATGTTCTTTAGCGTATTTATCTAAATGCTCAGTTAAAGCTGTGACGTCATCTTCTTTGATACTTAATCCAACAGCCATTTCGTGGCCACCAAATGAAACCATTTGATCTCTCATGCCATTGATTGCATCGAATAAATTAAATCCTTCGACACTTCTACCTGACCCCTTTAGGATTCTGGTATTAGTATCCAAGTTCATGACGATGCTTGGTTTATGGAATTGTTCTACCAAACGACTGGCAACAATTCCAACAACGCCTTCGTGCCAGTTTTGACCATATACGACCAACACTGCACTTTCTGGTTGAGTTTGTGCTTGGATAATTGCTTCGGTACTGATGTCTTCGACAAACTTACGACGTTTTTTATTTTGGTCTTCAGTGTCCTTAGCTAATTCTTCGGATTTGATATCATCAAAGGTTGTTAGTAGTTCAACTCCGGAACTGGCACTACCCATTCGACCTAATGCGTTCAAACGTGGTGCTAATCCAAAACCAATGCTTTGTTCGTTAACAACTTCTTTAATCCCGGCTAGCTTAGCTAAGCTGTATAAACCTGGACGTTCAGTGTTAGCAATCATTTGTAGACCGTACTTTACAATCACCCTGTTTTCATCGGTTAAGGAAACCAAATCGGCAACTGTTCCAATTGCGGCTAAATCCAAGAATTCTTCTGGTAGTTCACCCAATAGTGCAGTGGCTACTTTAAAGGCGATTCCTACACCTGAGAATTCACCAAATGGGTATTCATGGCCAGGATATCTAGCATGCACAATCGCATAGGCATCAGGTAGTTTGTCTGGCATTTGATGGTGATCGGTAATTATGACATCGCATCCCATTTCATTTGCGACATCGACAGATTCTTTACCGGAGACACCGTTATCAACGGTCACCATTAACTTGGTCCCGTCATTAATTAAACGCTTATATACTTCAGGATTTGGACCATAACCGTCGGTGAAACGATTAGGAACAAAGTATTCCACGTTGGCACCCAAATTTTCTAGTGTTTCATACATCACCGATGTACTTGTGATTCCATCAGCATCGTAATCCCCGTAAACGGTGATTTTTTCATCGTTTTCGATGGCACTAAAAATTCGTTTGCATGCCTTTTCCATGTCGTGCAACAAAAAAGGATCTCTTAGATCACTCAACTGAGGGTTTAAGAAACCATTTATCTTGTCTTCACTGTCGTATCCCTTCTCAATCAATGATTCAACAATTCTGGGGCTAATCGATAGTGATTTACCAATTGTCGTAGCATCGTTTGAGAGTTTCGTATTCGTATGTTTCCAATCAAAATTAGCGGAGATCATCTAATCAATCCTTTTGTCTTAATTATTTTTTTCAAACGGTATATCGACTATATCAAAGTCCTTAACAACCTTGGTGTTATTAAAGACAGTCTTTGCTTGATTTTGTAATTCGTAAGCCATCTTACCAGTGTATCTTGCTGAAACGTGAGTAAGTAATAGACGACCAACCTTAGCCTTAGTTGCTAACTTAGCAGCTTGCATGTTGGTTGAATGGTAGTAGTTGTGGGCCAATCTGCTTTCGCCCTTACCAAATGTACTTTCATGAACCAATACATCGGCATTTTGTGCCAAGTTGTAGCTGGTTGGGTTACTTCTAGTATCACCAATGATGGTAACTGTTCTACCCTTTTGAGCTGGTCCAATGAAGTCTTGGCCATTAATTTCTCTACCGTCATCTAAAGTAACTGTTTCACCATTCTTAATCTTTCCGTAAACCGGACCGGATGGAATGTTTGCTTCCTTTAGCTTGTCGACAAGTAGTTCACCTTGGTGGTCCTTTTCTTCGATTCTAAAACCGTAACAAGTAATTTGGTGATCTAATTCACCCATGGTTACCTTAAATTTATCATCTTCGAAGACAACACCTGGTTGTGATAATTCTTCAAAATTAATCTTGTAAGCAAGTTTAGTTTGAGATACTGATAAACTTACACGAACAAAGTCAGCGATTCCCTTTGGTCCATAAATTGTTAATGGAGTGTCGCCACCTTGGAATGAACGTGAACTTAATAGACCTGGTAAACCAAAAATATGATCACCATGTAAGTGGGTAATGAAAATTTTATTGATTTTACGAGGCTTTAAGTTAGATCTCAAGATTTGTTGTTGAGTACCTTCACCACAATCAAACAACCATACTGAGTTGCATTCATCCAATAGTTTTAATGCTGTTGCAGCCACATTTCTAAATTTACCTGGAACCCCTGATCCAGTTCCTAAAAATTCTAATTGCATAAATTCATTTTTCCTTTTCTATTCGTAATATTCGATATATAAATTGTAGCACATAAAAAAAGATGGGATTAGTCCCATCTACTTTTATTAGTCCACAAATGAGAATGTGAAGTCTAGAATTGAAACCATGTCGCCGTCTTTTGCGCCATGTTCTCTTAGTGCGTCATCTACACCCATTCCCTTAAGCTGTCTTGCGAAACGTAGCATACTTTGGTCGTGAGTTGTATCTGTCATTTGGAATAGACGTTCAATCTTCTTACCGTATAGAACCCAGACACCGTCTTCATCACGTCTGATGTTGAATGGTGCTTCTTCGTCATCAGCATTGTATTCAACTTCTTCATCAACGTCTTCAACGTCAGTGATTGGGAACTTAGGAGTAGTTTCCAATAGGTCTGAAGTCTTAGAAATTAATTCCTTAAGACCTTCATGGGTGATTGAAGAAATAGCCAACACTTCGTGAGCTAATTCGTCATCTTTGATTTGTTCTTTAAATGTTTGTAGATTTTCAGCAGCATCAGGCATATCCATCTTGGTTGCTACCACGATTTGTGGTCGTTTTAGCAGATTCTCATCGTACTTAGCTAATTCATCGTTAATCTTCTTGTAGTCAACATAAGGATCTCTTCCTTCTTGACCACTCATATCAACTAAGTGCAGGATGACACGTGTTCTTTCAACGTGACGTAGGAATTGGAAACCTAAACCAATTCCAGATGATGCTCCTTCAATTAATCCAGGTAAATCGGCAATTACGAAATCTCTACCGTCATCTAATCTAACCATCCCTAGGTTAGGTACCAATGTTGTAAAGTGGTATTCAGCAACCTTAGGTTTTGAACTAGTGATTGTAGATAGTAGTGTTGATTTACCAACTGATGGGAATCCAACTAGTCCAACATCAGCTAATACTTTAAGTTCTAAACGAATGTTTAATTCTTCACCAGGTTCACCGTTTTCGGCAATTTCTGGTGCTGAGTTCTTGGCAGATGCGAAGTGGGTGTTTCCACGTCCACCACGTCCACCTTTCAATGCAACGTATTCATCATCCGGATTTACCAAGTCAAATAACAATTGGTTGGTATCATCGTTATATACTGATGTTCCTTCTGGAAGATAAATATATAAATCATCGGCACTCTTACCGGTCATTCGTTTATTTCCACCGTCTGCCCCGTTTTTAGCGGCAAACTTACGCTTATATCTGAAGTCCATCAAGGTGTTCATCCCTGTGTCCACAGCAAAAATAACGCTTCCTCCGCGGCCACCATCACCACCGGCAGGTCCACCGTTTGGAACGTATTTTTCTCTTCTAAAGGCAACGATTCCGTTACCACCTTTTCCTGACTTTACATTAATTTTTACTTGATCAACAAACATGTTATCTCCGCTCTACTTTTTATTTTATACATAGTATAACTTTATTTTTAAAGACCGTAAACAGTCCACATCATTTTTCAATATTATTTAATGAGTATTTGATATTCTTTGCTGTTTTGGTATTAATCCCTAACGCCTCAATTTCATTAATTGGTGCGTTGGCAATTTTCTTCATTGTCTTAAACTTGTTCAACAATTTACTTCTAGTCTTTGGTCCCACTCCCTCGATTGTATCAAGTTCCGAGCTAAGTGAATGCTTAGTGTGAACTTGGCGATGGAAGTTAATCGCAAATCTATGAACTTCATCTTGAATTCTTTGAACAAGATAGAATGCCTGACTCTTTGGATTCAACGAAATATGTTCATCCAATTGTCCAAACAATAAGTCGGCAGTCTTATGCTTATCGTTTTTAACCATTCCAGCAACCGGAATTTCCAAACCTAACTCGTTTTCCAAAACATCCTTAACAGCATTCAATTGAATTTCTCCACCATCCATTAGGATTAAGTCTGGTAAGTCAGCATGTTCCTTCAAAAGTCTTGTATATCTTCTTCTAATAACTTCTCTGGTACTTGCTGCTTCATCAGCATGATCTTCGTTTTGGAGTTTGTATTTACGATAAGCGTTCTTATTTGGTTTTCCATCCACAAACTGAATCATGGCTGAAACAATGTCAGCCCCTTGAATATGTGAGTGGTCAAAGGCTTCAATCGTTTTGGCTGAAGAAATGTTCAAGGCCACCGCTAATTCATCGGCAGCACCCTTAGTCTTGATGTTATCTAGTTCCATCAAACGGAACTTTTCATCCAAGACTAGCTTGGCATTCTTTTGTGCCATATCGATTAAGTCCTTCTTTTGTCCCCTTTGTGGAACTCTCACCGGTGTCCCAATCGCTTCTGAAATCAAGTCAGCATCCAATGTTTCTGGAATCAAGACTTCCTTTGGTGTTTGGTGATTTTCTTCAGAATAGAACTGACCGATAAAGTCTTCCATTGTTTCGACTGGGTCATCGACAATCGGGAAACTACGCTTAACTCGTTTCAATAAACGAGCTTGTCTGATAAAGAAGATTTGAATTGAAATCCATCCATGGTTCACATAGTAATTGAAAATGTCACGAGGTGTGGTGTCATTTGAAATAATCTTTTGTTTTTCCACAGTGATTTCGATGTACTTCAATTGGTCCCTGATTTCAGCAGCGCGTTCATATTGTAATGAGTCCGCCGCAATCTTCATCTTTTCGGTCAACATCTTCTTGGCAATTCCCACATCACCATTTAAAAACGACTTAATGTGGCGAATTTGGTTTTGATATTCTGACTTAGGAACCTTTTTAAAACAAGCTCCCAAACATTGTCCCATGTGATAGTAAAGACAAGGTCTGTGTTGATAACCATTACATCTTCTCAATGGATAAACCTTTTGTAAGAAGTGCAAAGTTTCATCAGCAGCATATACGTTTGGATAAGGACCAAAGTAGTATCCACCGTCTTTTTTAATGGTATTAACAATCTTTAGTTGTGGATCACGTTCATTTGTAATCTTGATGTATGGGTATCCACCATTACCTTGTTTTAATTGAATGTTATAGTAAGGGCGATGCTTTTGAATCAATGTGATTTCTAGTAGGAAAGCTTCTTTGTCATTAGTCGTAATAATGGTTTCGAAGTCCCTAATTTGTGAAACCAACTTGGCTGTCTTTCCCTCATGGCTACTCTTAAAGTATGATCTAACACGATTCTTTAGATTCTTAGCCTTACCAACGTAAATGATTTTACCTAGTTTATTCTTCATCAAATAACATCCAGGTAAATCTGGTAATAATCTAAGTTTATGCTCAATGTGTGAAGTTGCCATTTTATCACCTCGTTTGAAAAAACACTTCAATATGACAAATTCGATTTAATTTGCTATCATATACCATAAATAAGGAGATGCATAATTATGGGTTTAAATATTCAACGTAACAACGACTTAAATGCTATGTTCGATAAGTTTGCCAAACTGGACACTAAGAACGAAGATCGCGATAAATTTTTAAAACGTAAAGATAAAAAATCAACCGATAAAAAGAAAGAAAAATAATATAATTTAGGCATCACAATTAAATTGTGATGCCTATTTTTTATTGTTTATTTAGGCGGTTAATATTGAATTCAGCAATTTCTTCAAAATCAATATTGTTCCATTCTGCAACTTGAGATAGGTACCAAAGTACGTCACCCATTTCCTTAACAAGCTTTTCACGATCTAGTGAATCGCCATGGAAAGTGTACTTCTTAACTAGGTCAACAACTTGACCGGTTTCACTAGCTAATCCTAGTGCACAGTTAGTTAAGACTTGTTCATTTCCGTGTAATGTTTTGTTTGCAGCTTTTTGGTAATCGTTAAATTCCACTTATTTTACCCCCGTTTTACTTTCGATCCATTTCCAAACTTCTTCTTTTCCGTACTTACTTAAAGCAGAGAATAATTGTATTTCATCACCATCGTTTAAGTCAACAGTCTTGTTTAAAATACTTACTTCTTTATTCCACTTGCTCTTAGGAGTCTTATCCATCTTAGTAGCCAAGACTAAAGTTGGAATGTCATAGTATTTTAGAAACTCGTACATTTGCAAGTCATCTTGACTTGGTGCACGTCTACCGTCAATTAATAAAACAACCCCTTTTAGTTGTCTTCTAGTGGTTAGATATGTTTCAATCATTTCTCCCCATTTAGCACGTTGTGCCTTTGAAATTTTAGCATAACCATAACCTGGAATATCGACAAAGAATAATTTTTCATCTAAGTTATAGAAGTTCAATGTTTGAGTCTTTCCTGGTTTGTTAGAGGTTCTAGCATAACCATTACGGTTAATTAACACATTGGTTAAGGAAGATTTTCCCACATTGGAGCGACCAACCAATGCAATTTCTGGATATCCATTACTTGGGTATTGTTTTGGTTCCACCGCACTGATATCGATATTGACGTTGTGTACATCCATCTTAATTCACTCGTTTCTGTAATTTTATATATCAATTTTACCATAAAAAAGGCACCTTCATAAATGCATTTACCACAAAAATACCTTTTAATTATTTAAAAAAACAAAAGGCCCTACAGTGTTAAACACTGTAAGGCTTTTTATTATTGAGCTTCTTTTACAATCTTTGGTTCTGATTTTTTCAAAACAGAATCAGCGGTAACGATAACTTTCTTAACGTCCTTATCGCTTGGTACTTCGTACATGATATCTCTCATGGTATCTTCCATGATTGATCTCAATCCACGGGCACCGGTCTTTCTTTCGATGGCTGTGTGAGCCATTTCCTTTAGCGCATCGTCTTCGAATTCTAGTTCGACACCATCGATTGACATTAGTTTAACGTATTGCTTAACCAATGCATTCTTAGGTTCGGTTAGGATTCTAACCAAGTCTTCTTCGCTTAACTTGTTTAAGGCAGTAAGAATTGGTAAACGACCGATAAATTCAGGGATTAGACCAAATTGTAGCAAGTCACTTGGGATAACGTGTTGCATGATGTTATCATCGTTAACTTTAGCTGCTTCACTGGAATCAGTACCGAATCCAATGGTCTTGTCTCCTAAACGGTGTTTTACGATGTCTTGAATACCATCAAAGGCACCACCAACAATGAATAAAATGTTCTTAGTATCAATTTGAATCATTTCTTGTTGTGGATGCTTTCTACCACCATTAGGTGGAACACTAGCAACAGTACCTTCTAAAATCTTCAATAGCGCTTGTTGAACACCTTCACCGGAAACATCACGTGTGATTGAGACATTTTCAGATTTCTTAGCAATCTTATCAATTTCATCAACGTAGATGATTCCCTTTTCAGCTCTTTCGACATCAAAGTCAGCATTTTGAAGTAGCTTTAATAAGATGTTTTCTACGTCCTCACCCACATAACCAGCTTCGGTAAGGGTTGTAGCATCTGCAATTGCAAATGGAACGTTTAAAATACGAGCTAGTGATTGAGCAAGGTATGTTTTACCTGAACCAGTTGGTCCAATGATTGAAATATTACTCTTTTGTAGTTCAGTATCGTCGTCATCATCTAAGTTATTAACACGCTTGTAATGGTTGTATACAGCAACAGCTAAAGTCTTCTTAGCTTCATCTTGACCAATTACGTAATCGTTTAACTTATCAACGATTTCCTTTGGACTTAATGATTTAATTGTTGTATCTGCATTTTCTTGTGCTAATTCTTCGTCGACGATATCTTTACATAAATCGATACATTCATTACAAATGTATACGCCAGGTCCCGCGACGATTTTCTTTACTTGATCTTGTGATTTACCACAAAAAGAACAAGTAATGGGGCCTTTTCCTTCATTATCTTCAAACAAAAACTTCACCCCTATATAATTCCGATATTATTTTAAATAATACCACATTATTAATGTTGATAACATCATAATGCTTTAGTTTAAAAAAGGTCCAATTAACGAATTGTTAACTGGACCTTTAATATTAACAAAAGTCGAAATTATTTGTTAATTTTTGACTTTGGTTCTTGTTTTGCGTTGTCAGTGATTAACTTAACAGCGTTTTGAATTGAAATATCATGTTTCAACATGTCTTCAGTTAAAGCACCACGTACGGCTTCTTCTTTCATACCGTATTGAGCAGCTAAGTCCTTAACTTGTTGATCGATTTCTTCTTGTGAAGGAACGATGTTAGCATCCTTAACAATTGCTTCTAATACAAGGTTAGTCTTAACACGTTCGTCAGCACCTTGAGCAAATTGTTTCTTCAAGTCTTCTGGCTTAGTACCAGTTAGTTGGAAGTACATTTCAGCATTGATACCTTGTTGTTGCATGCTTGCAAGGTATTGATCCATTTGACGTTGAACGTCTTCGTCGATCATTGCTTGAGGAATTTCTTTAACAGTAGCGTTTGCTACAGCACCCTTAATAGCTTCGTCTTCAACTTGAGTTTCACCTTCGGCCTTCTTTTGGTCCTTTAGTTGGTCCTTAATCTTAGCCTTTAGTTCTTCTAGACTGTCAACATCTTCGTCAACGTCCTTAGCAAATTCGTCATCTAGTTCAGGCATTTGCTTTTCTTTAACTTCGTGAATCTTAGTCTTGAAAGTAGCTTCTTTTGATGCTAATTCTTTAGCTTGGTAATCTTCTGGGAAAGTTACCTTAACATCAACATCTTCACCAGCTTTGTGGCCAACTAGTTGGTCTTCAAAGCCTGGGATAAATGATTTTGAACCTAATTCTAGTGAGTAGTTAGTTGCTTGGCCACCATCAAATTGTTTGCCGTCAACGTAACCATCAAAATCGATAACAACAGTGTCACCGTTTTCAGCAGCCTTGTCTTCTTTTAGAACAAGTTCTGCTTGGTTTTTACGCATGTCTTCAATCTTAGCGTCTACATCTTTTTGGTAAACACGAGTGTTTGGTTTTTCAACAACGATTCCTTTGTAATCACCTAGTTCTACATCTGGCTTAACAGTAACGTTAGCTTTTAGAACCCATGGTTGATCCTTTTCTAGACTATCAATGTTAACTTCTGGTTGAGCAACTGGTTCAATGCCAGTTTCCTTGATAGCTTCACTGTATGCTTCTGGTAAAAGAATGTTTAAAGCGTCTTGGTATAGAGCTTCTTCACCGTACATTTCGTTAAATACTTGGCGTGAAACTTTTCCCTTACGGAAACCAGGAACAGTGATGTTTTTCTTGTTCTTGTTGAAGGCTTGATCTAAACCTTCTTTTACTTTGTCAACACTAATTTCGAATGTTAGTTCACCGTCATTAGTGCCTTTTTTTTCCCATTTAGCTGACATTATTTTCCCTCCGACATGAAAATATAATTTTTACAATTTTCTTCTAATTGCGCACCTCTATATTTTAACGTAACACAAGTAAAAAGTAAATAATTATAGGTCTTTCGCTTATTTTTATGTACAAAAAAAGATCCAGATAAAAATCTGAATCTTTTTTTAGAATTGATTATTCTTCGATGTCTGAAACAACACCGGCACCAACAGTGTGACCACCTTCACGAACAGTGAACTTAGTTCCCTTTTCGATGGCAACTGGCTTAGTTAGCTTAACGTTGAATTCAACGTTATCACCAGGCATAACCATTTCAACACCGTCTTCTAGTTCGATAACACCAGTAACGTCAGTGGTGTGGAAGTAGAATTGTGGACGGTAGTTTGAGAAGAATGGAGTATGACGTCCACCTTCTTCTTTACTCAAAGCATATACTTGAGCCTTGAATTCAGTATGAGTCTTGATTGAACCAGGAGCAGCGATAACTTGACCACGTACAACTTGTTCACGGTTTACACCACGAAGTAACATACCAACGTTATCTCCGGCTTCACCTTCGTCAAGAGTCTTACGGAACATTTCTAGACCAGTAACAGTAGTCTTTAAGATGTCTTCAACAAGACCGATGATTTCAACTTCGTCACCAATCTTAACAACACCACGGTCGATACGTCCTGAAGCAACAGTACCACGACCAGTGATAGTAAATACATCTTCAACAGGCATTAGTAATGGTTTTGAAGCATCACGTTCTGGAGTTGGGATGTATTCGTCAACGATATCCATTAAGTGTAAGATAACATCTTTTTGTTCTTGGTCGTCTTGTAGAGCCTTTAGAGCTGAACCACGAACAACTGGAATATCATCACCAGGGTAATCGTATTCTGAAAGTAATTCACGTACTTCCATTTCAACTAAGTCAACTAATTCATCATCGTCAACTAAGTCAGTCTTGTTTAAGAATACAACGATGTATTCAACACCAACTTGGCGAGCTAGAAGAATGTGTTCACGAGTTTGTGGCATAGGACCATCAGTTGCGGCAACAACTAGGATGGCACCATCCATTTGAGCGGCACCAGTGATCATGTTCTTAACGTAGTCAGCATGTCCTGGGGCATCAATATGAGCGTAGTGACGCTTTTCAGTTGAGTATTCAACGTGAGCAGTGTTGATTGTGATACCACGTTCACGTTCTTCTGGAGCAGCATCGATTTGAGCGTAATCAGAAGCGTCTGCTAGACCCTTTTCTGAAAGCACTTTAGTGATAGCTGCAGTTAAAGTAGTCTTACCATGATCAATATGGCCAATAGTACCAATATTTACATGGGGTTTTGTTCTTTCATAATGTTCTTTTGCCATTTATGAAAACCTCCTATAAATTTCGAAAGATTTGAGTTAGCAAATGCCAACTCATCTTTATGATTTATTATACTACATCTTCTCAAAAAGACAAAATCACATATCAGTCTCAAGAAGAATTCCTTTAATATTATAGCTACTGTATTTTTATTTGTAAACACAAAAAAAGCATATTTAACAATTTTATTCTATTTAATCGAATTAAATTGTCGCTTTATAATTTCGATTAATTTTACATAATCATCATTATCATCTTCAGTGTACTCTTTTGCGCTTAGATATGCCTGTATTGACAGGTCATACCACCTGTTTGCATCCAGGATTATTTCATCATTGAATGGATACATCAAAATTGATTGATGTTGGAAATAACTACTCAATAACATGAACTTTTCTGGATCCATCATGTACTCGTCCGTTAATCGATTAAAAATGAGTTGATATGAGTTCATATCTTGAAGTGATTTAATTTCACCCATCTTAACTTTCTTTGTCTTTCCATCAATCCACATCATGTCGACGACCTCATTTGAACCGACTTTTCTTAATGTGTCGATTACCTCCGCTTTAATCACAGATTGGACAAATGGGTCCATCAAAACAAAGCGACTGTATTTTAAAAATTCGTCGTATGGTAAATGTTGTCCATTTAAAAACGATTCTTTTTGCCAATACATCGTTTGCTTACTACTTATATGGTAGAACTTTTGTGCAAGTTGATGAATTTCTTCACTTGAATTACTTCTAAAAGAAGATTCGCTTTCTTCAATTAGCTTTATGCCATCATTGTAATAGCTATCGTTGGCCTTAAATGTTTCAACAATTTCTCTAGATTTAATGTATTCATTGTTCTTCAATAACACATTAATCATTAATAAGAAGTCCTGCTCGTTTGTGGTAAACGCATTTGGATTTTCCATAACTTCTTTTCTTGCTTCAACATATTGTTTTAAGCTAAAAAGAGATTGAACTAATAATACTTCAATCTCATTGCTTGGCTGATCTTCTAAGTAATTTTTGGCTTTGTTGATAGCTAGTTGATATTGTTTTTCATCAATATTTGATGCAATATCCTTAGCTATTTGTGAACTGTGTTCATCCATTAAAAATCACTCCGAATAATAAACCTTATTTATTTTTGTGGACGCTTCTTTTTATGATGTTGGTTTACTTCCATAATAACTGGAAGAATTACCGGACGACGTTTTGTCTTATCAAATAAGAAGTGACTGATTTTTTCTCTTACTGATTGTTTCAAATGGCTCCAATCAAATTCCTTGTTATCAAGGTTTAATTGAATAGTCTTAGAAACAATTTCAGCTGCTTCATTCATTAGGTCCTTGTTTGACTTAACGTAAATGAATCCTCTTGAAGTTATCTTAGGACGAGAAATGATAATCTTTTTCTTTCTATCGATTGTAACAACAACGATGAAGATACCGTCTTCTGATAATACCTTACGGTCACGTAAAACGATGTTACCAATGTCTCCGACACCGATACCATCAATCATAGTGTTACCAGCCTCAACGGCGTTACCATGGTGAAATTTAGCACCATCGTATTCGATAGTTTCACCCTTGCTTAGGATTAGAATCTTATCTTCATCTACACCCATGTTAGTAGCAGCTCGTTTGCTTTCGTTCATCATCATGTATTCACCACTAACTGGAATGAAGTATTGTGGTTTCAACAAGCTGATTAACATTTGGATATCTTCGGCACTTGCGTGATCTGAAACATTTAGGTCGTTTGAAATAACCTTAACTGTACCGTCTGCTTGGTATACCATATCATCGGTCTTAGCCATGCTGTTATCCATTGCTGGAGATGGTGAAGTAACGATTAATACAACATCACCGGATTCGATGTTGATATCCTTTTGTTGTTGAGCAGCCATTCTTTGAACTAGCTTGATTGGTTCACTAACTGGATTAGTTTCCAATACAACAATTTCGTCGCTTTCAAGCTTCTTTAGTTCTTCGATGTCTTCAATTAATAAGTCTTCTGCTACATTAATGTATCCAGAATCAATTGCTAGTTTGACTTTAGGATCTAGGTGTTTACCAACAAATACTTTTCTTTCAGACTTTGCAGCTGCGTCAAATACTTGTTGAATTCTTAATAGGTTAGCAGAGTTAGCTGCAACAATCACACGACTCTTACTATCTTCGAAAGTATCAAAGATGTATTGGCCAGCTTGAATTTCGTTTGCCATTGGGAATGGATTATCTGCATTTTGTGAGTCTGCTAGTAAAGCGATAACCTTTTTGTTACCAACCTTCGCGATTGAACTGTAATCAGTTGCAAAACCGTTACGTAATGCTGGATCAAACTTAAAGTCACCAGTGTATACGATTTGGCCTTCTTCAACAGCCAATGAAATTCCCATTGAGTCAGGAACTGAGTGACTAGTCTTAAAGAAAGTAACTGTAACGTCATCAAAAAGAATTTCACTCTTTTCGTTGATTACGTTGAAATTGTTAAACTTCTTTGATCTTTCATTATTCTTAACTTCGTACTTAGCCATTTCAATGGTTAATTTTGATCCGAATACCGGAACATCGAATTCACTGACGAAATATGGTAGTGCGCCAATTGAATCCATGTCACTATTAGATAGGAAAACTCCGATAATCTTTTCCTTGTTTTCACGTAAGTATGTGAAATCAGGAATAACTACATCAATTCCTAACATGTCATTTTCAGGGTATTTTAGACCGCAATCTAAAACATAAATCCCATTGTTAATCTCAACGGCATATAGGTTCTTGCCACTCTCCCTTACTCCTCCTAAGGGAATAATTTTTACACTATTTTTCATGATTCACCTCATATAATTTTATGTATATTTTTTATTATGAAATAAAATAATTATTTTCAATACGATCTCATTTAACTATCTATAGTGTATCATACTTTTAAATTGAATAATAACTGATAAGTGCATATATGTATGTATAAAAAAATGGAACCACTCATAGAGCAGTTCCATTTTAAAAATATTAACGACGTAGACCTAAACTCTTGATTAAATCACGGTAACGTTGAACATCTGTGTTACGTAAATATCTTAGTAAGTTACGACGGTGACCGATTTTCTTCAACAAACCACGTTGTGAATGGAAATCCTTCTTGTGTTCTTTCATGTGACCATTAATTTCATTAATGTCAGCAGTTAGTACAGCAATTTGTACTTCAGCAGAACCAGTGTCACCATCATGTCTAGCATACTTCTTGATGATGTCGTTCTTTTCAGCTTGTGTTAGAGCCATTGTGTTTCCCACCTTTCAAAAGTAAATATACCAGATACTGAGTAAAGCGCCAGATGAGAGCAGCGACAAAACTAAGTATCGGTACTGTAGTTTTAAACTACGTTAATCATACTACTATGATTACTTGAAAATAGCAAGGTAATATCCTTATTAATCTCGCTGTACAAATCTGAATTATATAATTCTATTGCTTTTTTAAGTTGTCTTTTGTATAATAAAAGTCGTTGAAATTTAAGGATTTTAAATAAAATTCGACTTTTTTGGAGGTGAATTTCATGCCTGTTATTAAATCTGCTATCGAACGTGTAAAAACTAATGAAAAAGCAAACAAACGTAACGCATCTCAACTAAGCAAGATGAGAACTGCTGTTAAGAAGTTTGAAAAAGCTGATGCTAACGCTGACAACCGTGAAGAACTATTCAACAACGCTGTTAGTGCATTAGACCATGCTAAGTCAAAGGGCTTAATCAAAGCTAACACTGCTGCACGTAACAAATCACGTCTAGCTAAGTTAAACAAGTAAAAAGAACTCAGTTTTAACTGAGCTTTTTTTATTCCTAAAAAGGACATCTCGTTTGAGTGATGTGCACCCCAAAAGTTGTACATTATTATATTGTTTTTCCTAGGCGGAAAGTTTCCGGTATTGAACCGGTGACTTTCCGCCTAGTTTTGTTTTAATACGATGATTATTGTAATAATCAATCCA
>NZ_JAHQYH010000013.1 GCF_019061205.1 Apilactobacillus waqarii | reverse complement strand
CGTTTAGGTATGTGTTAATTACATTTAATTTATCTTCTACTTTATATTTAGACACAAAAACACCCCAAAGTTTTGTACAAACTTTGGGGTGCAGTGCATGGGTGTCTTTTTTTAATTTTAATATTGGATTTTCTCACTATATAAAAAATACTGTATATTTGAAAACTATTAATATTTCACCAAATATTGCCTGTCCTTTCATTTAAATAATCTTTAATTCTATTCTTAGCTATATTTAAATATTCATATTCCATATCTATTCCGATGGATCTAACACCAAGTTGTCTACAAGCGACACATGTAGTGCCACTACCAACAAACGGATCCAAAACTAATGAATTCTTATTTGTTGATGATTCAATTATTCTTTTGACTACTGATAATGGTTTTTGCGTTGGATGTTTACCAAAGCGTTTCTCTTTTCTTTGAATTGTAGGGGTTTTCCAAACATCCTTCATTTGTTTCCCTCCGTTTAATTTACGCATAAAACTATAGTTAAACAATTGATTGCCATGTTTTCTTTTAACCCACAGTATTGTTTCGGTTGAATGAGTAAACATCCTTCGACTTAAATTAGGTGCCGGATTTGATTTTTGCCAAGTGATATTATTTAAAATTTTCCATCCCATTTTTTGAACTAAATACCCAAGCATATAAATATTATGCATTGAACCAAAGACCCAAAAAGTTCCGTCTTTTTTTAATATTCTGTCAACTTCATTCAAAAAACGAGAATAAAACTCTTCTGGATCTTGTACTTGATCCCATTTCCCTTTATCAACGCTTACTTTTTTCCCCCCACAATTAGAAAATCCCCCGTTACTAAGAAAATATGGCGGATCGGCCACTATAACATCTATAGACTTGTCTCTGATTTTTTTCATGCACTCAAATGAATCTGAGTGAATAAGCGTTGTAACATGATCATTAAATATTACTTTCATTAATTTCGCCTCTAAAATTTAGTTATTTTGTAATGTTTTTACTCCACCTTATCAATAAACTTATTTTACTTATTAATACATGAATCATATGAAAAATTAATATATTAGTACACTATCTTCCGTATATTTAAACATACGAAAAAATATAATTTTCAAACTAAAAAAAGCTTCTAGAAAATTTTCTAGAAGCTTTTTATTAGTAATATATAACTATCTCCAAATTTCAACAGAATCATTTGAGAATTTATTTGATCTATCTTTAATGAATTCATTACTTACTTCATTATTTTTATCAGACAAATCTATAGCTAGTTTCTTATTTGCTAAAATTTTGGAATTATTCAATATTTCTATTCTATGTTCTTTTGGTAATCGTCTATTGACTTTAATATTACTCATATATTTTTTAAGAACTTCAGGTTCAACAAACGTCCACTCACCTATAAACCCAGTATTATTATCATCTTCATTAGACTCATTAAAATCAGTAAATAAGCATAATTTTAAATCGTTTTTCTTGAAAAGATTGTAATAATATTCGTATTCATCACCACCAAAAATACTTGATAGTGAGTAAATATATTCTTCAAACAAACAATATGTTAATTTAGCATATCCTTCATTTTTCTCTGCTCCGTTAAATTTAGTAACTGAGTAATTAGCAATAACCATATTATCATCATACATCCAACTACTAATTTCATTTAGGATTCCTTCGACATCTAATGAATCAAATGTTGATGCGTTCCATATCTTTTGAGATAATTCAGCAATTTTACGAGTTAGCGAATTATTAGGATCTCCGCAAATTATATTATTTCTCATAATCAAAGATCTTATCTTGTTCATTATCTTAAGCATGTCATCAGTTGAAAAACCTTGTTTAAATAAAGATAATACCAATGGATAATGTAATTCTTCTTTCATGGATTTAAGAGTTAATAAAACATCTATAAGTTCTTTTTTCCCCTCTCCACGATAACTATTAAGTATATTATCCATTTTTGATGCGAAAGTCATTTTTGTTGAATTTACTAAGATATTAAAAATGTCTTTTAAGTCAAATAACTCGTTTATAAATATCTCTGCAGTTCCATGGTCTTTAACTTCCTTGCTAACCACTCTGAATAACTCTTTAGCTGTAGGAGAACTATACTTAGCCCAAACGTAACTACGTACAAATTTTGCTATAATTTTTTCATTTCCAAGAGTTTTCTTCATATCAGCCCAAGTTTTATCAAACTCATCATCTCCATTAGAGAAAGATAAAAGATGAGACTTAATAATATCAGCAGAACTAAGCTCTTTACCTCTTGCATTAACAGTCTCAAAAATTAAAAACGCATTTAGCTTATCTGTCCCATTGATTATAGAAATTTCAAACTTTCTCGCGAAGCAGCTAAATATTTTTTTTAAGGATATATATTTTTCATCAATACTTTTGCCACCTATGTATTCGTTTATACAAGACTTAATTTTATTATAATTAGTGTCTAAATTCTTGATAGCACCTTTTTTCTCAATATTAAGTGTGGGGATATCATCAGATAAAAGCGTCTCAAAGAATCTTTGGGACAAATTGTCGCCAAAATCATCTTGTAGATGGAATCTTATGTTACTCTTATCTACTTCTCCAAATCCATCTTCTACAAATAGTAATTCATTTATTTTATCGATTAATTTTTGAAGTTGATTAACATTTTCGTTTGCTGGATGCTTTTTATATAAATTATTTTTTTCGTTTCTAATAACATCTTTTAAAGCCCCTAAAAATAAAAATGTTGTAGTAATTCTTTGTTGTCCATCAATAATTTGAGTTACACCATCTTCATCATAGGTAATGATTTGTCCAAAGAAATGTTCATTTTTGTATCCGTCATCTATATCTTCAATTAAGTTAGTTAAATCTTCCCATAAATCAATTATCTGTGGTTTTTCCCAAGAATAATCCCTTTGGAAAGATGGAATTTTTAAACTATCGTTATTTTCTAAATATACAAATAAATTCATATTTTGAGAACTATTTTTTTCCATTTATTTTCTCCTAACAAATATAATAATACAGAAATTATATCATAATCTATTAATTAATCACCTGGTCATCATCGTTTCTTCGCATTCATGTTCCAATTTCACTAAGTAACATGATAATAGGTACAAAGCGATGACAAGCAACCAATATCTCAATTCTCTTCCTTGAATCAAGTTCACAAGAACCATTATATTATTCGTTATAAAACTCACTATCACCAAAGTTCTTCGTAAATATAAATTAATTTTTTGAAATTTTGTTAAATCATTTTTCCACATTGTTGTTAAAATTACACCTCAAATACTAGTCCTCAAAAAAAGATTCCCAATCAACACCATCGATTAAAACATGAAGTACAAGAAGAACGAACGTTAATACAAATACCACAAAAGCGATAAAAATCCTTAGTTCTGAAACTGGCGGAAATAGAATATCATCAACGATTAACCCTATTGAAACAAAATATTAAATAAATATAATAACTACCCTTAAATTGGAAGAGAATTGTTTAACTTTAGTCTTTGGTTCCATCTGATCTACTCCGTTTCATATGTATTCCCCGTTTGCACGGGGTATTGTTTACCACTTAAACAAGTTGAAAGTTGTCTTATGGTAGACCTTGTTATATAACGCCTTATGTGGATTATTAATCCATCCCATGCCCTTCTTACCATAGTATGGGTTAACTGCACGTTTCATTGAACGTACCGCACGTCCTCTTGTCCGTGCTGATAATGACTTTTTCCAGCTTGGCTTTCTCATGCCAAATTTCATGTCTATCATCTTCTTTTTTATAGGCTAATGTAATTATACAACTTATCTAATTCATTGAAAACAAACGACAAAATTTGTATTTATCTCACACATATGGTTAAATCTCTGCAAATAAACCAGATGAAATACGCCAATCCATCGTCGATGACAATAACGATAGAAATGGCTGGAAAAATATCGCCCAAAAATAAAAGCACACAGGAATGTGTGCTTTTATTTTTTCGATGGTGGATCTTGTGGCGCAAACCAGGTTGGATGTTTTTTGTGTATTCTTTCGGTGATAAAACTATAAATGAGGTATAAGAACATCAATATAACTCCGCCAACTGCAGAAATAATGGTGTAAGTCAAAAATTCATGCCAATTATGTGCAGTAAAGCCATTGGATAATAAGTCGGAAATCATCCCAATTACTGCACCAACCACTGCCACAACAATGATTAAGAAAATCCATTCCTTTACGGTTTCGAACTTTGTTTTTGCCTTTTTCATCGGCTCTTCTCCCTTCGAAAAATGTATAAATTTGTATTAATTTTTTTACTAAAAGTTATTCAGCAAGTTAAAATTATAGAATTATAATTGACTAGTAAAAGATATCTATCACCTAGTACAAATCAGTAATCGAGGAGTGAATGCGATGAAAAAAACATCATTTATATTTATCCTAATATTCCTTTCACCGTTAATGGAACTTTCCCGATATCCAATCTTTTATTCAATAGATGAGCCTTTTTTATATGCAGTTATTGAGGTTCTAACTGCATTTATTATCCTAATGGCGATTATTCTTTATCTGTACCATAGCATACTCAGCAAAAAAATGATTGATGTTTTCCACAATAATCATTTTAATTTTCGGTTAATAGCAATCGGAATCGAGCTACTTATCCTAGCGGTTTCCTTTGTCCTACTAACTGCCAAACCGCACGACAGTTTTAAGACCCATCTATCAAATCTAATTGGATATACTGACCCAAGATTACAGCTACTGTGTATTATCGCTGGCCTAACATTAACGCCAATCGTCATTGAACTATTTTTTAGAGACTTAATTCAGTCCTACTTAAAAGACCATTTTAGCGCAAAATACGCTATTCTATTCTCATCAGTTATTTTTGGGATATCCCATTCTTTATTTAACATTATTTCATTAATATACTACATATTGGCTGGTATCTTGTTGGGTAAATCAAGAGAGGAATCAAACGGAATAATAGCACCAATCATATTCCACTGTTCATGGGACGTTTTAATACTATTGATGCTATGGATATATTAAAAAGCATACGTCAAAGCGTATGCTTTTTTATTTGATATTGATCCAAATGATTGCGCCTAATAGCAATACATCGATGATTGTCATTACGACGTTAAACCATTTAGTTCGACTATGGAAATCAACAATCAGCATGTTTCTCAATCCTACTGGGATAGAAAGCATTGCCAATCCAGCAATAAAGATTACTAAACTGTGGACGCTAAATAATAATATTAAAACGTATAGTAAAAAAATGGTCCAAACAGTGTTACTGTATTTTTTCATTATCATCACTCCGGTAAAACGTAAAACTTATGTATAGCAATTTATGATAAAAAATTAATTTTAAGTTAAAAACTACTTATTAAGTTTATATATCTATTAATGATTTAAGTCAATAAAAATAAAAAAAGAACTGCCAAAACTTGGCAGCTCTTTTTAATGATCATAATTTGAACCATTATACGTGTAATTATAGTATTTTCCTTCATTTTCTTTTTGTATAAACATATCAAATCGATGTAGATTAACAGACTCTTCATACTTAAATTGGATTGTCTTCATTTCGTGAACCCCTGCAAACAATCCGAAGATAATTACTAAAAGCCATCCGATTACATGGTTAATAGCTTTTGATGGTTTCTTGTTACCATACTTTCTTTGCCCCTCTTCTTGAGATTGCTGACATAGCAACACAAAGATTACTATCCATCCAAAAATTGGAACTAGAAATAACAATAAGAACCATCCAGATATATTAGCATCGTGTAGTCTTCTGCACATACTAAATATTAGACTAATTGAAACAAAATACTTACAGAAAGCAAAAACAAACCCGTAGCATTTTAAAAGTCTTACTCCCGATGCAGAATCATGTAACGAAGCGTAACTCAATGACCAAATCAAATGGAATGACACAGCGAAAATCATCATCCATAAGAAACCCAGCCAGTATTCTTTTCTAGAAGAACATCCAGCAATAGTATATAAATGTTTAAAGTAGCCTTTTAAGACATCCGTTGAACTGATCTTATCTTTATCAACAATTATTTGATTATCCTCTTGGTTAGATCCACAGAAACTGCAAAAAATATCACTATAAGCCATTTGGTTTCCACAGTTTGAACAATACTTTATACTCATTTAAAATTCCTTTCCAACTTTGTTACTATCGATAAAGCATAAAATGCATCTCGCTGATATACATTCCGATGTATAACCACGCTGCTAACATTGAATAAATTACATACAGCACAATTACCCGAATTTTTCTGGACTTATTCATACTAACGTTTATATACTTATTGCCGTTTACAACAGATTTTTGACAAAACATGACAAGTAACGCGATGATACCCAAAAAAGGAATGAAACCAAGACAAATAAAACGTCCAGATAAGTTAGTATCATGTAGTCTTCTAACGGCTACAGATAAAGACGCAATCGCTATCACACTTGATACAAGTCCTAATATAACTGAAATCGCAAAAAGAAAAGCTGGATGAATTTCAGAGAATACAATCGCTGATCTGTAGTTAATACCAACGTATGCATTTGCATAAAGAATGCCAAACAATGCTATCGCTTTGAATAAGTAGAACCACCAATATTCAGCCCTGGTGGCGACACCACTTAAGTTAAATACATTTTTCAAGCATTTGGTTACGGCATCAGTAAAGCGAATCATTTTAGTGCTATCTTTCTCTAAATTACTTATAGAGTTATTTTCTATGTATGATTGTCTTGTTCCACAATTTGAACAAAAAGAATCACCTACGGATAGTTCAGTACCGCACTTTGAACAATATTTTATTTCCATTCATTAATCAATCCTTTAAATATATTATATTTCAAAGATACACTGAGTAAATTTTCTTTTCTATAAAGGTTAAAACATTCTTATCATGAATAAAAGATACAAATTAATATTTAACTAAACATTACTTTGCTTTTAATAAAAAAAGAACTGCCAAAACTTGGCAATTCTTTTATATAGATATTATAGGTCGTAACCAACCATGATATTCTTAAAGGCATTTAAGCAGCCTTTATCAATGCGTTGGTTTAAAAATCTTTCGTTAGTAATATTTGAGTTATCGAAGTATGAAGAAGACATGTTAACTTCTGGGCATAGTTCAATAAATTTTTTGATCATATTATCGTCAAATGAATGTGGTTGAACATCGATGCTTAAACCAAATTCTTGATGGTAGAAGCACATTACCATTTGTTTTAATAATACTGTCATCGCACGATTTGGAACAGTTGTGATGTCAGCTTCAACTTTTAGGACATCATAGTAACGATCAAACAATTGGTATTGAGCGTTGTATCCTTGAACCACGTTAATTCTGGCAACCTTGATGTTTTCCATTGAGTAGCCTGAATCCAGCATGTCTTGTTCACGTTTTGATAATTCATCGCTCTTAATGTATTTGATTGGGTCAGTTCTTAGGATCATTTCCACGTTAGGAATGTCATCCTTAGAAGATGTAACTGGCTTGTAAACCATACTATTGAATTGGAATGATGTTTCTTTTGACATTGAGGCGTCAATGTTTTGAGCATTGTTATAACGCGCTTGTTCTACCTCTCCGTGGTTCTTAATTACTACGTATACAATCACCGCTAAAGCAATAATGATACCGATAGTAATCGCTAATATCGGATTAGCTACCACACATAAAAGTAAAAATATTAGAACTAACGCTCCTGAACAACCTAATCTCATCTACTAACACTCCAATCATCCTTAAAAAATCATTACAATTCTATTATAATATTTTTTTGCTTTACATTACAGAAAAAATACACAAAAAAAGAGCCATAACGGCTCTTTTTTTAATTAGTTGATAGAAATTGAATGCTTGGATTGTTTTTCAGCAGATTTAGGTACCATGATATCCAAGATACCACCATCATACTTTGCACCAATCTTATCAGTGTCCGCATCAGGTAAGTAGAATGAACGACTCACATCGCTAGATGTTCTTTCGCTTCTAATTAACTTACCTTCTTTGTCTGTTTGTTCCTTATTCAAATCGTGAATAGCGTGGATTGTTAAAGTATCATTTTCATAATTAATTTCAATATCTTCCTTCTTAAATCCAGGTAGTTCAGCCTTTACTTCGAATTCGTCATCATTTTCGATAACATCTGTCTTCATCTTTGAGGAGTTAACCATGTTTCTGCCTAATCCATCAAAGAAGTTGCTCATTGGATCCATAAAGTCGTTGAATACATTGTTTCTTACTTCGTTTGCCATAAGATATCCCTCCTATTATTTGAGTTAATTAGTTAATGTCAATTTTGTGTGCTTCTTCATCCTTTACTGCTTGCTTTGGTAATGTAATCTTTAGGATACCGCCATCGTAGTCAGCAGATACATTATCAATATCGATATCAGGTAGGTAGAATGCACGAGCGATATTGCTTGAAGTGCGTTCCTTTCTTAATACCTTACCTTCCTTGTTAGTGTCTTCCTTACTCAAATCATGTGTAGCATGAATGCTTAGAGTATCGTTGTTGTAATCTAGATGAATTTCATCCTTCTTGAAACCAGGTAATTCAGAGCTTACTACGTAATTATCTTCGTTTTCAATAACGTCAGTCTTCATTTGATTACCAGCAACTGAATTGAAGAAATTCTTACCAAAATCACCGAAGAAATCGTTCATTGGATCAAATACATTGAAATCTCTGTTTCTTAATTCGTTAGCCATAATCAAAGCCCCTTTTCATTATTTTATTTTCAAGATTTAGTTGATAGTTATTTATTTCCTATCAACAATTCTTATATTAGTCAGTATTGGTCAAATAGTCAAGAGAAAATTAGCACTTTATTTAGTAGAGTGCTAAAAACACGTTATAAACGTTGATATAACAGCATTTATTTTTAATAAAAAATTTAAAAAATATAAAAAAAGACGATTCTTTTTTCAGAATCGTCTTTTTGATCAAAGGTTTAATTTTATAAACCAAACCACCAATATTCATATTTATCAAAAAATATTTTAATACCATCTATTCTAAGGTTATCGAAATAATCCTGATAATTCTTTTCATTTTTTCCATCGTTACCATTTAGCCACCAGCTTGAATTAAATAAAGCACAGAATTCAACAGTTGGCTTAGGTTCATCTTTTAATTGATTAAAATTGTTTTGGTACAATCTTCTTTTGTTAACAAATCCAAACATCTTTTCATCAACGGAACCTGATCTTTGTTGCCATTTCTTTTCAACTATATAAACTGTATTAGTTTCAAAATTAAAGAAACATTCATCAGGTTTCCAATTCTTATGATTTACATTTTCTAAACCATAAGAGTCTTTTAAAACATTATAAAATTGATTTTGATTAGTAATCACACCGACAAAGTAATCATCTTTTAGTCTAATCAAATCATAGACTGGAGAAGTTGAACCTTGGAAAGGTAATGATTCAACATCTTTAAATTCATGAGGAATTAATTTATATTCATCATATAAATATGTATTGATACTAGTTGCTAAATCAGTATCATGTTCAAACTTAAGTCCACTTTTATTAGTGTTAGCTCCACCAATACCACCTTTTTTCAAAAAAACACCCCCAATATGAGACATTATATCCCATTTGGAGGTGATTTTTTAGTATGTTGTTATAATTACTTCTCCAACTTTTCCTCTCTTTTTACCGTTTGAGTTCAAAACACGATTTGCTTGGACATGATGAATAGTAAAAATTGAATCAGCATAAAGTTCTTCTATCAATGGAACATCAGCATTTGATAGCATCACTTTAACGCCTTTTTTAGCTAATTCTAAAGCCATATCAGCTAATTCTTTTTGTTGAACTAAACCAAATCCATTTTTGGTATAGCTTGTAAAACTTGAGGTAGGTGTAACTGGAATATATGGCGGATCCAAGTAAACAAAATCTCCTGTTTTTGCATTCTTTATGCAATCCATATAATCGCCGTTTGAAATTGTAATATCATTACTTGATAGGTAATTCCCAACTTGATGTATGTTATCAACGTTAAAATTCAATGTTTTATGGCCACCATAAGGTACATTATTTTGTCCTTTTTGGTTAACTCTCCATAATCCATTGTACCCAGCTTTATTCATGTATATAAATCTTGTCGCTCTTTCCAATTCGGAAAAATCAACAATTCTTCCATCTCTATCAGCTGAACGATAATCAAGATAGAAGTCCTTTGAATCTTTTTCAACACACTCAGTAAGATTATCACTCAATTCTTGAGGATTATCGCGTACGATTTTCCATGCATTTGATAGTTCTTCATTAAAGTCATTAATTATGGCTTTCTTTGGAACTAACTTAAGAAGTAAAGCCCCTCCACCAATAAATGGTTCGTAATAATCATTATATTCATTAGGAACACGTTTTAATAATTCTGGTAGTAATTGACGTTTTCCTCCAACCCATTTGATAAATGGAGTTAGTACTGGTTTATTTAGTTCATCCATTAAAGTATCCGTATCAATTTCTAATGCTTTGGAAATTGCATTTACTTGTTCTTCATTCCATTTATCAGGACTGGTTGTAGTTAAAAAGCGCAGTGTTGAATAAGGAATATTTGAAAGTTCAGACAGTTTTTTTAAATTCAATCCTGCCATTTTGACAATGTTCTCAAAATTATTTTTCATGTCCATCTCTTCTTTGCATTTATTGACTTAATTATATCAAAAATAACAATATAATTGGGTAAAAAAAGACGATTCAATCGAAGAATCGTCTTTTTGATCAAAGTTTTTTATTTAAACATTGCACCGTAAGCCCAACCAATAAATTTACCTTGGTAGTAAGCCTTGTAGTAGTACTTCTTCCAACCGTCTTTCTTAGCACGTTGGGTGATTTGTACTGGGGTGTATGCGTATCCAGTACCGTAGTTGGTAACGTGAATATCAGCGAATCCACTGTTACCAACGTGATTGTAGAAGTTTACCTTTGGGTGCATTCTAACAATCTTAGTAGCGTGGTACTTGGAATAAGTCACGTTTGGTACCAAACCATTAGAGTTAATCCAACCTAATACCTTACCGCTTTTTAGAACACGGTAGTAAGTACGACCATTTGAAGTATTCTTGGCCACGGAGTTGATACTAATCTTCTTAGCAGCGTAAGAATTACTCTTATGGACGGCCTTAGTTTTTTTCTTGTATCTGTTATCTCCAGGTACATGGTTATAAATCTTTAGACCAGTACCACCAGCAATTGTCATTGATTTATCAACGGCAGTATAATCAACATTCTTAACTACGGCCTTTTTCTTTGGCTTAGTGGTAGTTGAAGCGGTGTTGGTACTATTACTGTTATTGTTGGTGTCGGTATTGTTGTTATTAGTGTTGGCAGCTTGTTGGTTAGCTTGGCTAGCCGCATTCTTTTGCGCAGCACTTTGTTTCTTGTTTACCTTTTTAGAAGATTGATCACTCTTTGGAGCAGTAATCTTTGGTATAGGAGTAGGATTTGTGGCATCGGCAACGTCACCAATGAACCAGTTAGCATCCTTTGAGGTAAACATACTTGCATCAAGGTTTTTACCTAGTGCATTTGAATGGAATTTATCTGTAAATTGCCATAAGACATGTTCTCTGGCAGGTTCGTTGTTTTGGTATGCGGCTAACCAGTAACCGTCATAGTTAGCAACTGAACTAGCTGCGTTTTGAACCATGAAATTAGCATATGAATAGAATAAAATCTTACGTTGACCAACTAATTGTCTCAATGCCTTCAACCATGCATCGGTTGATTCATTGGTTCCACCAGAAGTAACAGTTTGTGATTCATAGTCATTTACGTAAAATCTTGCTCGTGGTGCGCGGCTGTATAGCACTTTGGCTTCATAAGCGGCATCGCTAGGATTTTCGTATTGACTAAATGAATATACCCCGTATGGGATACCATACTTGTCCATTAGATCACGATTGTGTTCAAATGTCTTGTCGGCATAAGCACTACCGTATTGCACTCTTAAAATAACGAATGGAACTTCATTTTTTAATTGTTGTGCTTGGGTATCTGTAAGGCTACCTTGCCATTCTGACATGTCATAAACGGTGTTTGATGTGTTAGCGTTACTTGCATCAGCAATCGCTGGTACAGAGGTGCTAGCAAGCATCAAACCGATTACGGCAACAATCGAGAACCATAATCCTTTTTTTCTCATATAAAGATATAAAGAAATTAAAAAATTAATTTATATCTTATACACCTCCTCTTATCGTTTTATCATTATTGCATATTGTAACAGAGCCAGAGGGGTAAAAGAAAGATAATTCCATATTAAATTTTAGAAAAACTTTGTAATATTTAATATTTTATAAATTAATATTTACTGTAAAAATTGATCCAGTTGGGTGATTATCACGGACATGAATTCGACCATGATGTTGATCGACAATCCATTTAGCAATTGATAATCCCAAACCAGTTCCCCCAGTCTTGGAATTTCTAGACTTATCTGTACGGTAGAAACGTTCAAAGATACGTGCCTTGTCCTCGTCAGGAACACCATTTCCAGTATCGGAAACCACAATCTTTAGATTACTGTGGTTCTTTGCAATCTTCACGGCAACAGTGCCACCCTTTGGTGTGTATTTCATCGCATTATCAATTAAGATAACCACCAATTGTTTAATCAAATCGGCATCAATATGGCCAGTTCCATCGACATCGATGGTGTCGACAAATGACTTGTTTTGACTTGTGGCAATCTCATTGAATGGTGACAAGACACCTTCAAAGAATGGTTTCAATTCAACATCAGAACGTTGTGCCTGCACGATATTGGAATCAGAACGCGCTAGTGTTAATAGTCGTTGGGTTAAGACCTTTAAATGCTTAACCTCTTCTAAGGTTGTCGATACTGGTTGAATCTGATCGACGACTTTATCGTTTGGTTTGGTTAGCAAGAATTCCATTTGGTTTTGAATAACCGTTAATGGCGTTCTCAATTCATGGGCGGCATTGGAACTGAATTCCTTTTGTCTGTGCCATGAATTAATGATTGGTTTCATACTCGACTTAGATAGGTAGTAAGCGATTAAAATCGCGATTGCCCAGAAGAATACCAAGGTCACAATCAATGCTTCGACGAAACTGTGTAAAGCAAGTAAATCAGCATCGATATTTTGCAAAATCAATACATAATTACCCGCATACTCGGGATTGGTGTTGTCGTCGGACACCTTTAATAGAATCCCTCTAAACGTAGTCACGTAGTTGTGAGACCACAAAGTAATTTCTTCAACTTGATTTAATTTTCTATTCTTAACGGTCAACTTACTCAATAGCTTGTAGTTTCTTTGACCAAGCATTCCCCTATTGGAGATAATTCCCTTTTTATTGAAGACAATCACATTAGTCTGGAAATCACTATTGTTGTAGTTGTTAAACGGATTGAAGCCTCCGGGACGTTGATTAACACTCAATGGGCCTTCATTGGCGTAAGTGTTTCTTTCAATTCGTTCTTTTTGGCGGTTCAACCCAGCGTCGATGTTGGAGTAAATCGACTTTTGGAAGAAGAAGTAAACAATTAATCCTAAAATCGCAAATAAAATCGCAAAACCAATTAGTTCCTTAATGAACAACTTAATTTGTTGTTTATGCTCTAAGATGCGATCTCTCATTGATTAGATCCCTCTAGCATGTACCCTACGTTTCTTAGGGTCTTGATTGGGTTTTCTCCAGAAACTTGTTTAATCTTCTTTCTTAAGTTACTCATGTATACCTCAACTACTGATAATGAAGTTTCAGAATCAAATCCCCATAGACGATCGAAGATTTGGTCCTTGGTAATAATAGTAGAAGGATTTTGCATGAAGTAGACCAATAGGTCGTATTCTTTTCCGTTTAATTTCAATTCTTGATGTTGGTATTCAACGTAGTGGCGACCTAAATCAACATTAAATTCGCCCACTGACAATGTGTTGTTATTACCAAGACGACCTGTTCTCTTTAACAAGGCCTTTACACGAAGGATTAGTTCTTCACGATGGAATGGCTTAGTTAAGTAATCGTCGGCGCCTAATTCGAACCCATGCACCTTATCAGCCATGGTATCCTTGGCGGTCAAAATTAAAACGGGCATGTCGATTTCATCATCTACTCGCCAGTGTTTTAAGATATCGTATCCACTGACTTCCGGTAGCATTAAATCTAAAATTGCGATGTCATAGATGTTGTCTTGGCCCATCATTTGGCCTTCAAAACCATCGTTTACCACCGTTGTGTTTCCGATTGGTGATAAGAATTGAGCCACACTGGCTGCTAAGTTTTCGTCGTCTTCGACGATTAAGATATTTAAACCATCCATGTTAATCATTCCTTTCGATTTCAATTAATTTTGTCATTTAAGTTAAGTTTATGATTGCTTTAAGATTAGTTTAATTTTCTTAAACTAGACTTAAATCATTCCAAAAAAGGAAGTGCCCAACCATGATAAATATTTTGCGGCAGTTTTTTAAATTCGGAATTGTTGGTCTTATCAATACCATTCTAACTTATCTTATCTATTCAATGTTGTATAAAGCAACTTCTCCTACTTTTGCAATGGCGATTGGATACGGTACTACATCGATTATTGGTCTAACCATTAATCAAAAGTGGGTATTTAAAGCCAACCATGACTGGATGATCGTCGTTAAATACTACCTTACTTACCTTTTAACATGGACCTTGAGTATCTTAGTGACAGAAGTGGCAAGTAACTATTTCCACGTTATTGAAAGCATTATCCCCCTAATCACACTTCTAGTCACTACGCCTACCAACTTCTTATTAAGTAAGTATTGGGTATTTAGAAAAACTGAATTAAAGGAGGCATCTGCCAATGAATGAACCGACAGACAAGAAGCCTAGCTTCTTCCAACGACATAAAGTCGACTGGGTGTTAGCCATTATTCTCCTAATTGCATTAGGCTTGTACGGTTACGGAACATGGAAGACTGGTTCTGCCAACGACTTCTATACTTCCGCCATCACTAGTATGACCCAAAGTTTTAAAAACTTCTGGTATGCCAGTTTTGATCCAGCCGGATACATCACTGTCGATAAACCACCTGTTGCCCTATGGTTCATGGCTATCTCAGCTAAAATCCTAGGTGTTTCAAACTTCAGTGTGGTCCTACCATCAGTATTATTCGGTGTCGGATCCGTCTATCTAATGTATCGACTAGTAACTCCTTACTTTGGTCGATTCGCAGGTAGAATCGCTGCGTTAGTAATGACAATTACCCCCATTGTTGTTGCTGACTCTCGTACCAACAATATGGATGCTACTCTAATCTACTTCCTATTGTTAGCAATCTGGATGCTACAAAAATCCATTAACAAGCACAACATGTTCTGGTTAATCGGAAGTTTTGCTACCATCGGATTCGCGTTTAACATCAAAATGCTACAAGCTTTCATGATTATTCCAGCAATGCTTATCTTCTACTGGTTAGCATCAAATGATTCATGGAAGAAAAAGATTGGTAAGTTATCACTTGCCACAATCGCCTTAGTCGTATTCACCCTATCATGGCCACTATCAGTTGATATGACATCAGCTAATAGTCGTCCATATGAAGGTGGATCACAACACAACTCAGTATTAGAACTAGCCTTTGGATACAACGGTACGCAAAGATTACTAGGTCAAACTACTGGTACCGGTGGTGCCTTCAAGGGTATGGGTAGCAACTCCTCTAAGGGTTCTAACCAACCTGGCGGTAACACCAAATCAAACAGCAACAACAAGATGACGCCACCAAGTGGCAAGATGGGTAAAATTAACCCATCTAAGAACATGAAATCTCGTGGTAACTTCCCTGGAGGAAACAACCGCGGTGGTATGAAGATGAATGGTAAAGGCGGCATGGGTGGTGCCGGTGGTGCATTTAACATCGGAACTGCTGGTCCACTTCGTCTATTCCAATCAGCTTTAGGACCACAAATTAGTTGGTTATTACCATTCTCCATTATCGGTATGATTGCCGCATTCATCGGCTTCGCTGATCCTAAGCGTAAATGGTACCAACTTACTACTCGTCAAAAACACACTGTCTTATGGACAGGTTGGTTAGTGCCAGTTTACGGATTCTTCTCCGTAGCTAGTTTCTTCCATCCTTACTACACCATCATGTTAGCTCCCGCCATTGCAGCACTTGCTGGACTTGGGTTAGCAGCTATGCTGGACTTGTTTAAACGTTTCGGTCTAAACAATTACAAGGCATACTTCCTACCACTAGCAATCGTTGTTACTGCTGGACTACAAGCATGGTATGTATCAAGCTACTACGCATGGTTAAGTGTCTTAATCATAGTCGTAGCAGTTCTAGCAAGTATCTTATTACTTGTCTTCAAAGCTAAACCTGCCGGAAAGGCTATCGTTATCGTAGGGCTACTATCAATTGCAGTAGCACCTAGTTTCTGGTCATTAACCCCTACCCTTGCTAAAGAATCTGCAGCTATTCCAACCGCTGGTCCCGATCTCTTAACCAGTGGTGGTAATAACTCAGGTGGAATTGGTAACGGAACAGTTAATACCAAATTGTTGAACTATTTAACTAAGCACCAAGGCAATGCCAAGTACCTATTTGCAACCGCAGATTCTGGCACTGCTGCTCCATATATTATTAAAACCAAGAAAGCCGTCATGGCAATGGGTGGTTTCAATGGAACTGACCCTGCTATGACATTAAGCAAATTCAAGCAATTAGTAAAATCTGGACAAGTTAAATACTACCTAGATGAAGGTAAGTCAGGTTCTACTAACAGCACGATTGTTAACTGGATCAAGAAACATGCTAAGAAGGTCAGTGCAAGCGAATATGGTGGTTCAACCAGCACTACTTCTTCATCCAATTCAATGACATTTACCATGAAGAAAGGCGCATCTGCTAAGATGGCCAAACCTAGTGGTAAGCAATCAATGAGTATGGGTGGTGGACCATCTAACATGAGCAACGGTACCTTATATGACCTTTCCAGCATTTATTAATCTGGAGGTGTCTCATGCCAAATAAAACTAACAATATCTCCATTGTTCTCCCCGTTTACAATGAAGAAGATGGCATCAAAAACACCATCGAAGTTCTAGAAAACTTCGTGGAATGCCAAATTGAAACTTACGAAATTATCTTTGTGGATGACGGCTCTGTCGATTCAAGCGTAGATATTATCCGTCACGCACAATCACAATACGAAAACATTAGATTGGTCGAATTTTCAAGAAACTTCGGTCACCAACTAGCAATTACCGCTGGTATTCGATACGCAAAAGGTGATGCGGTTGTCGTCATGGATGCGGATTTACAAGATCCCCCATCTGTTATCCCTAACATGATTGAAAAGTGGCAAGAAGGCTTTGACGTTGTCTATGGAAAACGCCTTATCCGTGAAGGCGAATCCTTCTTCAAACGTTTCTCTGCGAAAGCCTTCTACCGTGTAATGCGTAAAGTCGCAAACGTTGATATCCCCCTTGATACCGGTGACTTTCGCCTAATGGATCGTAAAGTGGTTGATGCACTTTCCAAATTAAACGAACCTGAGCCATTCTTTCGTGGCTTAGTTTCCTGGGTTGGTTTTAAGCAAACTGCCGTAACTTATGAACGACAAGAACGAAATGCGGGAGTCACAAAATACCCCCTAACTAAAATGATTAGACTAGCATCTGATGGAATCACCTCATTCTCCGAAATCCCCCTCAAGATAGTAAATTATACCGGTTTCATCAGTATTATTGCTGGAATCATTTATGGATTAATCACCGTCTTCACTGGTATCTCGACACTTACATTTGCAATCTCCCTAATGTGTGTCCTATCAGGAATGATCATGCTTGCGCTGGGCATAATCGGTGATTATCTATACCGCACTTTTGATGCTTCCAAACATCGTCCTCAATATGTCGTTTCTAACTCTTACGGATTCAATAACCATCCCGGAAACATCGCCACGATAAAGAAACATCATGGCTAAGAAAATCCCCTCGGCAATCTGCCGGGGGGATTTTTTTGCATTTATATAGAACAAACGTTCTTAAAAACATAGAGAAACCGCGTCAAATCTGATAAAATAGGGTTATTATCAAATATTAAAAAGGAAGTTTAGACGTGAAAATCAGTCACTTCATTCGTCGATTTATATGTATCCTAATTACATTAAAAATCATCGACATCGTGGTAGCCATGATGCATCTATCAAAGGGTTACAATCAGCTGACAGCACTGTGCATCGCATTCACCCTGCTTGTCATTGGCTACTGCATCCTACCAAAATCAGACAAACACTTTATTAAAACCATCAAAAACAACCTCAGTCGTCATCAAACGTATACGTTTAAAAGGACGCCCGTCGTTTCAAACCAGATGACGTATCAAAATCGAGCTGTCGATATCTCCAGACAACAATACCAAGCACAAGCGACTCCCTATCTAAACGAACTATCGATGTTAAAGCGTCAATTAGACGAGATGAACGAGCGCATTGAATCGCAAAAGGCCTACCGTAATCAGTTGAGCAAGCAAATCAATGAGTTAAACATCAAATACCAACAGCTAAATGAGTTAACCACTCAATACGATGGTCTAGTAGAAGATATCAAGCGCCTCCAAGACCAAAGAGATCAACTAGCAGACGCCCATGTGACCGACGAGTATCAATCATTTATGGATTATCAATCCAAACAAAAGCTGGCCACAATTGATAACTTCGACGGTTATCAGTTTGAGACATTTACCTGTGACTTACTTAAGGCCCTTGGTTTTTCAGATATCAAACGCACTCAGGGAAGCAGCGACTTTGGTGTCGACGTCTACGCCAAAAATGGTGACACCAGTTATGTATTTCAATGCAAACTATACGCCAGTCCCGTTGGTATCAAGGCGGTCCAAGAGGCCAACTCAGGGCGCAGCTACTACAATTGTAAGAAGGCCGTTGTAATTACTAACAGCTACTTCACCCCTCACGCCATCTCAGCGAGCGAGAAGTTGGATATCGACCTATGGAATAGAGATAAGCTAGCTAGTTTAATTGCTGAAGCAAATGTGTAACACTATATATGTAGAATAAATTTTAAATTTTTGCCTAAACTTTCACTTTTTTAGTAAAAATAGGTTATTATATTCACTAAATTACTTAAAAAAAATAAACATAAAAGGTATAATGTAGACATTATATAAATTTTATTAAGAAACGGGGAATGTTCTGTTGGATAGTGGTGTGATACTTTTTCAAATCATTATTGTATTAATCGCTTTCTTCTTCGCCGCATACTTTGTTGCCTGTGAATTTGCCTTAGTGCAAACCAGATACAGCATGTTGGAAGAAGAAGAAGAAACCAAGGGTAAGTCAAAGAAGCTTGCTCGTGAAATGCACATGCTCACTAACCTAAATGACTATTTATCAACTACACAAGTGGGAGTTACCGCCTGTGGTATCCTAATGGGTTGGATTGGTGAAAGTCTTATTGTTGATGCCATCTTTGATGTTTTAGAATTAAAGCCTGGCTTAGTTGCTCAAAGTACTGCGCACGCCGTTGGTAGTGTTGTTGGTATTTTAATCCTAACTTACCTTGAAGTGGTAGTTACTGAAGTTGTTCCTAAGAACATCAGTATCGCTATGCCAAGAAAAGTTCTAGGCTACGTGGCTACTCCACTTCATTTCTTCCACACAATTTTCTATCCTGGTGTATGGGCTATCAACGTCAGTGCTGCTGGTGTTGTTAAGTTGATGGGTCTTAAGATGACAGACGAAAGTGACGAATCAATGTCACAAGCTGAAATCCTAAGCATCTCAAAGGAAGCCGTTGAAAATGGTGATCTTGAAAAGTACGATTACCTATACATGCAACGTGCCTTTGACTTTAATGATAAAGTTGCCAAGGACATCATGATTGATAGAACTCAATTGACTGTTATGGACATCAATACTCTAGTAGACGATGCCATCACAGTATACCTACAATCAAAATTCAGTCGTATTCCAGTTGTTATCGACAACAACAAAGATAACATTCTAGGTTACGTTTACTGTTACGACCTTGTTCGTCAATCAAGAGTTAACTCAAACATTCCAGTTGAACGTTTAATTCGTGATATTGGAACTGTCCCTGAAACAATGAAAATTACTGAAGTGCTTCAAAAGATGATTACTATGAGAACTCCTATTGTTGTCGTAGTTGATGAATACGGTGGTACTTCAGGTATTATTACTGATAAAGATATTTATGAAGAACTATTCGGTACTGTTCGAGACGAAATCGATCCAGCAACCAACGAATACGTCTTCAAGCAACCTAAGGGCACTTACCAAGTAAGTGGTAAGATGACTACTTATGATTTTGAGCGTTATTTCAAGACTGAAATCAAAGACTTCAGCAAATCAGATAGTGTTACCCTTTCTGGTTACTTTATCGACAATAACCCAGGTGTTCAAATCAAGCCTGGTACTGAATTCAAGGTAGATACTTTCACATTTAAGGTATTACACTTTGAAAACTCATTCATCGATTTATTCGAAGTAGACGATTTACGTGATAACCACGAGGCTATGGCCGAAAAATCTTCTGAAGAACCAAAGGATGAAGAAAGTAAAGACTAATATATAATTTTTAAATCTGTTAGAATATATTTCTAACAGATTTTTTATTTTGCCTTGAAAGGAAGCTAAACATTGAAACCAATTAGAATCCTATATATTTCAGTGGCTGGTAACACGCGTAACTTTGTGACCAACTTACAAGAATATGCTAAAAACGTACATAATGACGACGACAACAACCCATTAATTGAGTTAGAGGAAATCACCGATCAATCAGACTTTGATGATGAAACCAGCAATTTCTTCGCATTCGTCCCTACCTACTTAGATGGCGGCAACGGCATTGATAATGGCGTCAAAGAAATGATGACCAACACTTTAGGCGAATACATCGACTACAACGACAACGCGAAATACTGTATTGGTGTTATCGGTTCAGGTAACAAGAACTTCAACGAACAATACTGTTTAACTGCCAAACGTTACGCTAAACAATTCGACGCGCCATTTGTGACCGACTTCGAACTTCGTGGAACTGACCGAGACGTGGTTAGAGTCTATGATGAATTAAAAAAATACGATAAATAAAAAGGATTCGTTTCATATCGAAACGAACCCTTTTTTATTTTGATTATTCTGTTTTACGACTGATAATCATAACCGCGAATAATGCGATTAACATTAAAACGGTAACGAAGATGAACAATGGATTGTATCCAAATCCTTCCACAAAGAATCCGGCGAATAGTGGACTAATTGCACGTCCAGCTGACATCAACGCATTGAACATCCCTTGATACTTACCCTTTTCCGACTTGGTCGATAGTTGATCAATCCAGGCAGGTACATCAGGTAGTCCCAGCATTTCACCAAATGTTAGAAAAATCATGATGGCTAAAAAGACTGGGAAAGTCTTTGCGTAAACTAAGAAGTAAAACGAAATTGCGAAGATAAATACTCCCAAGAAAACTTGGTGATTTAAATGAATTTTTAGTCGTTTACTTACGTAATTTAATATAGGTTGTCCAAATACAATCATTAGACCATTAACTGTCCAAAGCATTGAGTATGCTTCAAATGGAATGCCCATTCTAACCATATGGACAGACATAACACTTTCCCACAATGTATAACTCAAGTAGACGGTAAATACCATGATACAAATTGGGTAGATTAGTCGAACGTTAGACTTAATAATTCCCTCTTTTTCTTCCTTGATCTCTTCTTTTGGCATACTGTTATCGTAGTCTGAAAAATCGATGTTGAAGTATACAAAAGTAAGTAACCATAGCAAGATGTAAAATACCGCTGCGGTCATAAAGACAATGGAGACACCGTATTTTAGTAGGTATCCAACCATCGCAGTTCCGATTACCACCCCGATGTTTAATCCAACATATAGGATGTTGAATACCGTTCTGGTGTCCTTACTCTTAACGTTGGTAGCATATGAATTTAGAAGCGTTAGGTTAATCCCGTCTCCAAACCCTAAAACTACCATTAGAATCGCAAAGGTAGGCCATCCATGAAAGAAAATTAATGCTAAAATGGCGGCCGTCGAGACGGTAATACCAATCAAGGCCGCTTTGTATGCTGACCAATGATCAAATAGATAACCCCCGATGTAATTACCAATAATGGTAAAACCGGAAATAAATAGCAGAGATACCCCCGACACTAGTAGTGACTTATGTAAATAGTCATCAATGTACATCGTTACTAATGGCCACATGAATGCGGCACCGGAATTTAACAATAGTGAATAGAAAAATACTAAACGAAGTCCTAATTCTGTTCTTTTCTTCATGAATCCTCCCCCTTATTCAAATGTTCTAACAACAATTATAATTCATTTGAGAGCATAATATCCATTAAGAGATGTTTAAATTATTAAATTTTAGTAAAGCGTTTACATTTCTTTTGTGCTATGGATTAAAAACACTTTTTTAATTTAGCATGGTGTTATATAATAGCCTTGTATTATTAACCGAAAATGAAAGATATTTCATTTGATTCGTTAAAATTTTTCTATAAGGAGTGACGGTAATTGGCAACAGCAACTCGTGCCTTGTTCATGCTTTTTGGTGCAACAGGTGACTTAGCTAAACGTAAATTATATCCATCTATTTTTAACCTATACAAAAAAGGTTACGTAGATAACGATCACTTTGCATTAATCGGTACTGGTCGTCGTGAATGGAGCGACGAAAAGTTCCGCGAAGTAATCTTGGACTCTGTAAGTGCCAACGCTGACAGCGAAGAACAAGCAAAAGCTTTCGCTAGTCATTTTTACTACATGTCACACGACGTAACCAATCCAGAACATTACGACGCATTAAGTGACTACGCAAACAAGTTAGACCAACAATATGATATTGAAGGAAATCGTATCTTCTACATTTCCATGGCTCCTAACTTCTTTGGAACTGTAGCTAAAAACTTAAAAGCCCACAACTGTTTATCAGACAATGGCGGTTTCAACCGTTTAATTATCGAAAAACCATTCGGACGTGACTACGACACAGCTGAAAAATTAAACAATGCTTTGGCTAAATCATTTAACGAAAACCAAGTTTACAGAATTGATCATTACTTGGGTAAAGAAATGGTTCAAAACATTATTGCATTACGTTTTGGTAACCCACTAATCGAAGGTATTTGGAACAACAAGTACATTGACAACATTCAAGTAACTCTTGCTGAAAAGCTAGGTGTTGAAGAACGTGCTGGATACTATGATGGTTCAGGTGCCCTACGTGATATGGTACAAAACCACACTATGCAAATGCTTACTATTCTTGCAATGGAAGACCCTATTTCATTCAAGGACGTAGACATCCGCAGAGAAAAGATTCGTGCACTAAGAAGCATGCATGTTTACACTGAAGACGAAGCTCGTCAAAACTTCGTTCGTGGACAATATGGTGCAAACGGTGACCAAAGAGATTACCGTCACGAAGACAACGTTCCTAACGATTCAATTACCGAAACTTACGTTGCCGGTAAAGTATTGTTCGAAAACAAACGTTGGAAGAACGTTCCTTTCTACATCAGAACTGGTAAGATGCTAACTGACAAGTTTACTAGAATCGATGTTGTATTCAAGAAACCGCTAGTAGACATCTTTGCTTCTGCTAAGGGAACTGAAAGCGAATTAAACAACAACGTGCTTACTTTATTCGTAGACCCTGTTAACAAGATCATCCTACGTCTAAACGGAAAGCAAGCTGGTCAAGGTATGGAAATGCAACCACTAGACTTAACTCACACTCAAAGTGATGAAGAAAAGGCTGCTACTCCAGAACCATACGAACGTTTAATCCACGATGCTATCTTAGGTAACGCTACTAACTTTGCCAGTTGGGACGAAGTAAGTCGTGCTTGGGAATTCGCCGATGTTATCAGACATGTTTGGGATACTGACAAACCAGACTTCCCTAACTACACACCAGGTTCAATGGGACCTGATGCTGCCGACGAATTACTAGCCCGTGATGGCAGAGCTTGGGTTTTTAACTCAAAAAAATAATTTATATGACATTTAATCATTAAAATGTTAAAATCTAAGTGTATATTTATACACAATTTTCTTTAAAAAGGAAGGTTTATAATGGCTGACTCAAAAGCAAACATTGGTGTTGTTGGAATGGCTGTTATGGGTAAGAACTTAGCCCTTAACATTGAAAGCCGCGGCTTCACTGTAGGTATTTTTAACCGTTCAGCTTCAAAGACTGAAGCGGTAATGAAGGATCACGCAGACAAGAACTTGGTACCAAGTTACTCTGTTGAAGATTTTGTTAACTCACTAGAAACTCCACGTCGTATCGTTATGATGGTTAAGGCTGGTAAGCCAACTGACGCAACTATCGACTCACTATTACCTTTATTAGACAAGGGTGATATCTTAATTGATGGTGGTAACACTAACTTCCATAACACAATCGAAAGAAACGCTAGACTAGATGCATCTGGTATCAACTTTATTGGTATGGGTGTTTCTGGTGGTGAACTAGGTGCTTTACACGGTCCATCACTAATGCCTGGTGGTCAAGAAGAAGCATACAAGCTAGTTGAACCTGTTTTAACTCAAATCGCTGCTAAGGCTAGCGATGGTAAGCCATGTGTTGCTTACATCGGACCTAACGGTGCAGGTCACTACGTAAAGATGGTTCACAACGGTATTGAATACGGTGATGAACAATTAATCGACGAAAGTTACGACATTCTTCGTAACGGTGCCGGTATCGACATTGACGACCTAGCTGATATCTTCAAGGAATGGAACAAGGGTGAACTAAACAGTTACCTAATTGAAATTACTGCTGATATCTTAACTAGAAAAGACGATTTAGGTGCTGACAAGAGCAAGCCTATCGTTGACATGATCTTAGACCGTGGTGCTAACAAGGGTACTGGTAAGTGGTCATCAGAAGATGCCATGGAAGTTGGTACTGACCAATCAGTTATCACTGAATCAGTTTACGCTCGTTTCATCTCAATGCTAAAAGACGAACGTCTTGCAGCAGCTAAGGTATTAAACGGTCCTAAGGCTTCAGACATCATCAACGATGACGAAAAGAAAGACTTAGTAGAACGTGTACGTAAGGCTCTATACTTCGGTAAGATTATGAGTTACGCTCAAGGTTTCGAACAACTACGTTTCGCTTCAGAACAATATGACTGGAACTTGAAGTTCGGTGAACTAGCTCAAATCTGGCGTGAAGGATGCATTATTCGTGCCCAATTCCTACAAAACATTACTGACGCTTTCGAAAAGGATGAAAACCTAACTAACCTATTGTTAGATCCATACTTCTCAGAAATCGCTAACAAGTACCAACAAGATGCTCGTGATGTTGTTGCTCTTGCAACTAAGGCTGGTATTCCAGTTCCATCACTTTCAGCAGCTGTTAACTACTACGATTCATACCGTGCTGAAGTATTACCTGCTAACTTACTACAAGCACAACGTGACTACTTCGGTGCTCACACTTATGAACGTACTGACCGTGAAGGTAACTTCCATTACCCATGGTACACTGAACAATAATATAATTATTGATCATAATAAAAAGAGACGATTAAATCGTCTCTTTTTTAATACATACTAGTTTATAATGGTTATTAATTGCAAATGAATATAAACAAGAATATACTATAACCAATCTTGAAAAAAGAGAGGTTATTTTTTATGTCTACCGAAAAAGTCTACACGGATTATTTCTTTTACGAACCCGCTTTTAACACCCACGACGGTGGTTACATTCCTTTGGAAGCACCAAACGTGAAACAACAAAAGCTAAAGGTTCCGGAATTACTTACCCCTGACAAAGAGACTGATACTGACATGTACTACACAGTTATCTCACAAGCTGGTGAAGCACAAATTATGCCCGGTAAAGCCACTAAGACATGGGGATACAATCAAGCACTACTAGGTAAGACCATTTTATTCAAACGTGGTAAGAACATTCACGTCACTGTTAAAAACGAATTACCTGAATTAACTACCTATCACTGGCACGGTTTAAACGTTCCCGGTGATATCGATGGTGGTTGTCACACCCCTGTCTACCCAGGTGAAAGTAAGGTTTTAAACTTCAAGTGTGACCAACCCGCAGCTACCCTTTGGTTGCATGCTCATCCATGCCCATCAACCGCTGAACAAGTTTGGCACGGCCTAGCTACCGCTGTTGTCGTCAAGGATGAACATGAAGCAACCCTTCCAATCCCACGAAATTATGGTGTCGACGATATCCCCGTTATCTTACAAGATCGTCGTTTCCATGAAGACAATCAATGGGATTACAAGGCTGATTATGACCCAGATGGCGTTCAAGGTCCTACCGCAATGATTAACGGAACAGTTAATCCATACTTTGACGTCACCACCCAAAAAGTTCGTCTTCGTCTACTAGATGGTGCCAACCGTCGTGAATGGCGTTTGCACTTCTCAGACGACCTTGAATTCACTCAAATCGCAGGTGACGGTAGCCTTTTAACCCACCCTGTTAATTTTACCCACCTAATGATTACCTGTGCCGAAAGACAAGAAATTGTCGTTGATTTCGGTCAATACAAACCAGGTGATGAAGTTGTCCTATATTCTGACGATGTCCCCATCATGCATTTTAGAATCCATGAATTCGCAGAAGATAACAGCGTTATTCCTGACACCCTATTTGAAATGAACACACCCAAAGTTACTGAGAACACACCCGTCCGAAAAGTCGTTATGTCCGGTATGGATGAAGAAGTTGCCCTAGATGGTAAGAAGTTTGATATGGAAAGAATCGATGCCAAACAAACCATGGGTAACTGCGAAATCTGGGAAGTTACCAACACTAACGACTGTGAAAACGGAATGGTCCACCCATTCCACATGCATGGTTGCCAATTTGAAGTATTGGACAGAGATGGCCATGCCCCATACCCTAATGAAACCGGTCTAAAGGACACCATCGGAGTGAACCCTGATGAAACCGTCCGCTTCAAAGCGTGGTTCGATCACCCCGGCGTCTTCATGTATCACTGCCACATCATCGAACACGAAGATGGCGGTATGATGGCCCAAATCCAAGTCGATGACCCAGACCACCCACAAGAATTCCATCTAACTAAGATGGATGACTTAATGAAGGCATTCGCAAAAGAACGTGGCGTTGCCGTCGAAGACCTCGACTTAAGCGGTATGTCTTGTTACGACCACATGGAAAATATGGATCACTGTAATATGTAAAAAGAGAACCTAATCATTGATATGATTAGGTTCTTTTTGCATTTTGATTAGATGATGAAAAATATTTATATCAATTTATAAGTGAAATGTTGTCAAAATATAATAATTGGTGTACAATAAACATTGTAATAAAACTAGAAAAAGGAGTGAACAACATATGACTGAATTAACTTTTGATCCAGGAGCGTCGAAAGATCATTCTATCAAGGGAAAATTGATGTCAGAAGTTGTTTCAATTCTAAACAAATAGAATTGAGATGACCTTTGACAGTTAATTTTCCCGAAATCAACATAATCAATATAGATTATTTAGATGGAGAATTAACTGTTGTTGGTTATCTCAGTATCCTTTAGCTGCATGCTTAACGGTGAAACGTTAATTAACAGTGAAATGTTAGCAGCTAATAACAGTAATTTAAAATTAAATATTAATAATTGCTTGATGATGCTTCACCTTCTAGGGAACTAGTTGGGGAGGTATGGACAACAGTTTATACTACTACTAAATTTTAAGAACAGATAAACTGAGTAATTATGAGATTACACAAAAATCTTCGTTGAGTCTGCGGGGACGTAGATTTACGCCAAAGTAATTGCTACTTATCTGTATCAATATTAATTATAAAAGAGACAACTTTGTAGGTTGTCTCTTTTCTTGTGTTAAACACAAGGAAAAAGACCGGATCAAATTGATTCGGTCTTTTTATTTACGCTTTTGAAATAAGTAAGTTACGTCTATAATTTCTAATCGAATATAAGCTATTTTTAGCTTCTATGGGCTTATATTAATCTTTATGATTAATTACACAAGTAAGATGATAATTAGTTAAAAATGCCGTTTTTTAGTTTTCAGTATGGTTTAATTATTTTAAAAAAAGACCTAATCCAAATGGATTAGGTCTTTTAAATTAGTTTATTTATGAATTCCGATTGATTGTAAATATTTAGCTTCTTTATCAGGATCGAATTCTTTTTCAGACTTACCAATAATCACTGTTGCTAGTGAGTTACCGATAACGTTAACTGCGGTTCTTGCCATATCGATGAAACGGTCAATTCCGGCAATGAATGTTAAACCAGAAACAGGAATACCAACAGTTGAAACGGTTGCTAATAGAACAACGAATGAAGCACCAGGAACACCGGCCATACCCTTTGAAGTAATCATTAGGGCAACTAATAGAGTAAGTTGTTGACCTATGCTTAGGTGAATTCCGTATGCTTGAGCTAGGAATAATGCAGCAAGTGATTGATAAATTGCTGAACCATCAAGGTTAAATGTATAACCCGTTGGGATTACGAATGAAACGATTGATGGGCTAACACCAAACTTAGTCATCTTGTCGATACTTCTTGGTAGTGCAGCTTCTGAACTGGCAGTTGAGAATGCTAGTACGGCTTCTTCCTTAACCACCTTTAGAAGGTCAGTAATCTTGAAACCAAAGATTCTAGCAGCTAGTCCCATAACAACAAGTACGAATACCATCATTGTTAGGTAAGTTAATAGCACGAAGTAACTTAGTGGAGCTAATGCAGAAACACCAAGTTCAGCTAGAGTAACACCAATTAATGCACAAACACCAATTGGAGATAATTTCATGATCCAACCAGTAATCTTGAACATTACTTGTGATACAGCGTTTAAGAAATCAACGATAATCTTACCCTTTTCACCAACAGCAGCAGTACCTAAACCAAAGAATACTGAGAATACGATGATTGGCATCATATCACCAGAAGCAATTGAGTTAAATACGTTTACCGGAATTAGGTTGATTAATGTACCCCAGATTCCAGTGTGGTTTGCAGTCTTAGCGGTAGTCATGTATTGGGTAATATCAGTAGCGTGTAATGAATGCACGTTAATGAAGTCACCAGGATGGAAAACATTACCAACAACTAAACCTAAAACAATGGCAATTGTAGTCATAATTTCGAAGTATAGAATGGTCTTTCCACCAATACGGCCTAACTTATGGATATCACCAATGTTGGCAATCCCAACAGTTAAACATGAAACAACGATTGGGACAACGATCATTTGAATCAAACGAATGAACATAGTACCAACACTTTGCATTGCAGTAATTGCAGTAGCGTTCTTGTAGAACACTAGACCTAGGATGATACCTAAAATTAAACCAATTAGGATCTGCCACCCTAGTGTTATTTTAAATTTCTTCATTACGAAGCCTCTCCTTAATATGTATTAATATAATTTTATCATAAATCACGAATAATATCCCCGTTCAATAATGAAAATGTACCTAAATAACGATAAAAGACAAACTATTTTATGTAGTTTTACGATAGTAATTCAGATATTAACATTATGGTGTGCCCCTGAATTAACGAAATATCTCTATTTCCATTCAAATCCTGTAGTTAATCAAGTGTGATCAGCACACCTCTTTAATTTTATCATAAAAAGTAATGTATCGTTTTGAATGTACAAAAAAAGAGCTACCAAACGGTAACTCTTTTATAAATTGCGCGGCGACTTCCTACCCTTGCAGAGGGCGATCCCTCAACTACTATCGGCGTTTAGAAGCTTAACTTCTGTGTTCGGCATGGGAACAGGTGTATCCTTCTAGCTATCGCCACCACACTATTT
>NZ_JAHQYH010000012.1 GCF_019061205.1 Apilactobacillus waqarii | reverse complement strand
GGATTGATTATTACAATAATCATCGTATTAAAACAAAACTAGGCGGAAAGTCACCGGTTCAATACCGGAAACTTTCCGCCTAGGAAAAACAATATAATAATGTACAACTTTTGGGGTGCACATCATGAACGTCTTTTTGTTTGGTTTAATTAGTGAATAACAACCTTAGTACCAGTTGGTACTGAACTGTTAATCCATTTAGCATCTGGAATTGATAAACGAACGCAACCATGTGAGTTGGCAACCTTACCTAGTTCATGGGCATCCTTCATTAGGTATTTACCATCCTTGTTTACAGGAACGGAATGGAATAGGTAGATTCCGTGATCCTTAAATGAGGTCCAGTAGTTGGCACCTTCTTTGGATGAGGCGTTGTAGAAGTGACTACCACGTTCTTTTTGAATGTGGAATGTACCACGTGGGGTACCATCGTCATTTCCAGTTGAGCATAGCATGGTGTATAAAACCTTGCCCGCTTTATTTTTAACGTAGACACGTTGTTTCTTGATAGAAACATCTAGCCAGTTCTTCTTTGATAGTTTCATATTTGGGTAAGCCTTCTTTTCAGATGAGTGCTTCCAAGCATTCTTTGAAGGTCTTACTGAGGCTTGTACCGATACATTGGTAGTTGTGTTTTTGTTCGCAGTCGATTTTGAGGTAGATTGGCCGCAAGCTGTTAATCCTAATGCCACAATGACGGCAGTAATAATCATTGCAAATGCACGTTTAAATTTAGTCATTAAATATCTCCCCTTGTCTTTGACTTAATTAAAACACAAAGTGAAAATCAATTCCATTATTAAAAACATTTGGTATAGTTATATTTATAAAAACATTCGTACAAACTAAGGAGATATCGTTATGCGAAAACTAAAAGCATTTTCACTACTATTAATCGCTATGACTGTCACGTTATTTGCCGGAAGTATCAGTGAAACCCACCTAGCAGCTAATGCGCAAACCACTGAGCAAGCTCATCACAAGAAAAAACCTGCCAAAAAGGCCAAGAAGGCTAAGAAAACTTCTAAGACTAAACACAAAAAGACAACTAAGAAGAAAAAGACCGTAAGGAAACACGCCAAGAAGACTACCAAGGCCAAGAAGAAGCACCCAAAGAAAAATAAAAAGACTACTAAAGCTAAAAAGAAGGTAACTACTAAGAAGAAGGCCAAGAAAAAAGCCCCTAAAAAGGTAGTTAGAAAAAACACCAAGGCCAAAAAGTTGATTATAAGCTCTACTGCTCCAGTTGCTACCAGTACCATGAAGGCTCCCGATTCTAACTACTACCAATCCGTTGACGGTTTTAACTACCCGTCAGACGATCACGCTACTCCTAACGCATCCGACACACTAAACATTCCTGCCGGATACCTATTTAGTTTCGATGCCAACAACAAGAAAATGGTCCAAGGCACCGCTTCGGATGAATCAATTGACCAAAGTCGTCAAATCAACACATTCCACCCAAGCACCGCAGACATTAATACTAAGGTCAACATCAACAACATAAGTACTGACCAACAACGTCAACTATCACAATATGCTGCTAACCTTGTGAATGATTTAAGACACAAGCTAGCTAACAACTACCCATACACCCAAGACCTAACAGTTACCGACCGTGCACTAAAGGCAGCCACAGATGTTGCCATTGGCTACAACAACGATAACTGGGACTTCACCAAAAAGGGTGGTCACGATGTTTCAGTCCTAGACGACGTCTTCGCCGCTAACAACTTCACTGCTTACGGTGAAAACATCGCCGGTTCACTATTAACTAACTCATACATCAATGGACCCGTTACTATGGCTAACGTTAAGGAAAGCATCTACGGTGCCATCTGTGCCATGATGTTTGATGATGCATCTTCTGATTGGGGACACGCTGCCAACTTCCTAGGAATTGGTTTCGATAGTTCCGCTAAACAAGAATTCGGGATTTCAATCGATAAGATGGGCCAAATCCACTTCGAAATTTATCAATAAAAAATAAAAAGGCGCTATGATGGCGTCTTTTTTGTTTGGCAACAATTATAATATTTACAAAAAGTTCAAAACAGCTATACTTATACATGAATTAAATATAAAAATGCTGTCCACTGGGGTGCCGTTTTTTCGGCTGAGATTACACCCATTGAACCTGATCTAGTTAACACTAGCGAAGGAAGTCAGGCGCACTCCAAGTAAAGAATTAGACTTAGTCTATCCAAGTGTACCCTTCCACCGTCGTGTGGGAGGGTATTTTTATTTACGGCAGCAAACTGGAGGGATTGTTTCATGTTTTCAAATCAACTAGTCAAGGAAGCTAACCCAATTTTGGAAGCCATCTTTGACCACCCGTTTGTTAAAGGTATCGGTAACGGTCATGTCGACGATGCAGCACTAAAATTTTATGTTCAACAAGATTTTCAATACTTATCTGAGTTCATCAAAATTTACGCTAGTATCATCCCCATTCTAAAGGACAGAGAGGACATGCGATTCTTCGCTGAAAATATCGATTTTATTCTAAACAGTGAAATCCACCCTCATCACGTCTTTTGCGATATTGCTAACGTTACATACGAAAGTTTGCAACACGCTACACCAAGTCCTAAGGCTTACCTATACCAATCACATATGTATCGTGCCGTTAGGACCGGTAGCCTGGCTAATATTATCTGTGCCTTACTACCATGTCCATGGACATACAATGAAATTGCCAAACAGCTAACTGCCACAGGTAAAAATACTGAAGACAACCCGTTTAAGAGCTGGGTTGATTTCTACCTATCTGATGATGAAGATACGGATGGGGGAATAACCCAAAAACTCTTTAACATGTTAAACGAACTATCAAAAGACATGTCTCAAGAAGAACTACACGAGGCCAAAGGCTTCTTCTTAAAGAGTACCGAATTAGAATGGGAATTCTGGGAACAAGCCTTCTACCAACAAGACTGGCGCTTTGCCGACATCATTCATGGAGGTAGTCATCATGAATAGTAAAAAAGTCCCTGAAACACTAACGATTGCCGGTTCAGATTCCGGTGGTGGGGCCGGTATGCAAGCAGACATCAAGACGATGCAAGAACACCACGTCTTTGCTACCAACGTCGTGGTTGGTTTGACCGCCCAAAACACATTGGGTGTGCAATCCGTCCTACCCACTCCTGTTGAAATGATCAACGCACAGTTTGATTCACTATACGATGATTTCGACATCAAGGCTGCCAAAACCGGTGCCTTGTTTGACCAAGAACGTGTCGAATCCGTCGTCGCAAACATTAATGAGCACAACATTCACCCCATCGTCGTCGACCCAGTCATGGTTGCCAAAGGTGGCGCTAGGTTACTGGACGATTCGGGTATCGACGCCATCATTAATAAACTAATGCCAATCGCCGACATCGTGACCCCTAACCTTCCTGAAGCTGAGGTTATATATGGTAAGAAGATTGAAACCAATGACGATGTGATTGCAGCTGCTGCGCACATTCAACAACTGGGTGCCAAGAACGTCATCATCAAGGGTGGCCACCAACAAGGCGATACCCTATCCGATTACGTCCTACTAGAAAGCGGAATTAGTTTTACCATCGAAAGTAAAAAGTACGACACCGTCAGAAAGCACGGAACTGGCGACACTCTATCATCCGCAATCGTCGCTAACCTAGCCAAGGGGGCATCCATCAAGGAAGCCATCATCGAAGGTAAACGCTACATTGATACCATCCTACAATCAGAAATCATTGTCGGACACGGTCATGGACCACTAAATCACTGGGGGGCTGAAGATGAAATTCGCTAAAGAACAACTAGCCGTCTACTTCATTGCGGGTAGTCAAAACGTTGGCGGCGACGTCGACAAACTAATCCAAATCGTAGAGGATGCATGTAAGAACGGAATTACCATGTTTCAATACCGCGAAAAAGACCGTTCTACCCTATCCGATGCGGAAAAACTACAGGTGGCGATTCAACTAAAGGAAATCACCGCCAAGTACAACGTGCCTTACATCATCGACGACGATATCGATTTAATGAAGGAAATTAATGCTGATGGAATCCACGTCGGTCAAGACGACACCAAGATTGAACGCGTAATTGCAGAATGTCAAAACAAGATTATCGGACTATCTACCCACACCCTAGATGAGGTCAGAGCTGCCAATAATGTCGATGCACTAGACTACATCGGAATTGGTCCCATCTTTGCGACTCAATCCAAGTTTAAGGTGAAACCAGCAATCGGTATCGATGAACTAAACCGTTTATACCAAGAATCTACTCATCCAGCCGTTGCCATCGGTGGCATCAAGGAAGATAACGCCAAGGCAGTGCTAACTACCAACGTCGACGGTGTCTCAGTCATCTCAGACATCATCGATAGTTCAGACATCCAACAAACCATTAATAGTCTAAAGGGGAATGCATAATGACTACTATCAAACAAATCAGAGAAAACTCACCAATCATTTTAAACATCTCAAACATGGTAACACCACAACACGTGGCCGATGCCATCAACTTCATCGGGGCGTCACCAATCATGTTCGACGACATCAAGGAAGCAAGCGACCTAGTCAACATCTCAAATGCCCTAGTCATCAACATGGGTTCATCAAACGATGCCGACGTTGAAAAATCAATTGCAGCTGGAAAGTACGCCAACCAAAAAGGCATCCCTGTCGTCATTGATCCCGTTGCGATTGGCGCATCCAAGTTACGTCAAAATAACTTCGCTAAGGTAGCTAAGGAAGTCAAATTCGACGGTGTTCGTGGTAACGCCGGTGAATTAGCATTTCTCGCCGACATCGAATGGAACGCCCAAGGTATCGACGCCGGAAACGGTGACGGTGACTTACATCAAATCGCAGAAACAGTCGCTAAGAAGTTTGACTGTATCACATTATTATCTGGTGTCACTGACGTCATATCAGATGGCAGTAAGAATGTCGAAGTCAAAAACGGTCATCACTACTTTGCCGTTAACGTTGGTTGTGGCGATATGTTAGACGGTATCCTAGGGGCTTGTCTAGCTGTCGACAACAGTTTAGATTCCGCTGTCCTTGCTTCTAGCATCCTAAGCATTGCCGGAGAAATTGCCGGTGGAATTACCGACAACCTACCATATTCATTCATATCAACTGTATTTAATACCTTATACCAACTAACCGACGAAGAAATCACTGAGTTTCAAAAACTAGGATAAATAAAAAGGACTGACAAACGTCAGTCCCTTTTTTTATTTTTATAGTGCTTTTTCAATATTAGCTAGTGTTAGTTCATCAGTTGAAGCAAACACGATGTCTGCATCCTTTAGGATGTCTGCACTACCGATTCCGATGGAAGTCTCACCGGCGCCATTGATGGCAGCAATACCGACTTCAGCATCTTCAATTCCAATACATTGTTCAGGAGCTAGGTCCAAAATTTCAGCACCTTTAGTGTAGATTTCTGGATCTGGTTTACCCTTACTCAATAAAGCCGGGTTAACTACCTTTTGAAAGTATTCACTTAATTGAAGTTTTTCCAAAACGGTTGGTGCATTCTTGGAAGCGGATGCCAACGCAATTAGGTAGCCGTTATCACGTAAGCTGTCCAAGAATTCCTTAATACCAGGAAGAATATCTGCCGGTGACATTTGATCAACTAGGTTTAGGTAGTTATCATTTTTCTCCTGTGCTAGTGCCAACTTGTCTTCTTCAGAGTATTTTCCTTGTAAGTTACCGCGGTCCAAAATCAGGTTCAATGAGTCCATGCGGTCCACACCCTTTAAGTCTTCGGCTAATTTATCATTCCATGGAGTGCCGACTTTATCGGCAATTTGTTTCCATGCCTTACTGTGTAAAACAGAGGTGTTGGAGATGACACCGTCCAGGTCAAAAATGAAACCTTTAATCTTTTCTAATCCCATGTCTATTCCCCCTTTGATAGGATTTCTAGTGTTGCTTTTTCTAACTTGTATGACTTGTTGTCTACAATGATGTTCATTGGTTGACCGTCAACCAACTTAATTGTTGTTTTGCCATCAATAATGTTGATGTTTAATAATCTTCCGTTAAAGACAATTCTGAATTCAAAGCCATCCCATTCAATTGGTAGATGTGGGATAATCTTTAATTCGCCGGCTGAAGTTACTTGCATCCCTGCGAAACCTTGAACCACACTTAGCCAGCTTCCACCTAGGTTTGCTAAGTGCAAACCATCTTCGGTGTTACCTTGTAGGTCAGTTAGGTCCATGCGAACTGTGTCTGAGAAGTAGCTGTAAGCCTTCTTCATGTCACCCATACGAGCAGCTAACGCACTGAAGATTGAACGTGATAGTGATGAGTCATGAGTAGTGATTTTTTCGTAGTAATCGAATTCTCTACTTAGTTGATCATCATCAATTGTTTCTGGGAATAATAGGTCAGCTAAAACAGTATCTGCTTGCTTGTTCACTTGGTATCTGTAGATGTTTAGTGGGTGGTAGTGCAATAGTAATGGGTACTTGTCTTTTGGTGTTTCGTCGAATGGCCAGATTGCCTTGCTGAAGAATGTGTCATCTTGAGCGTTAATTTGGTATTCATCGTTGAATGGGAAGTAGATTTTTTCAGCGATGTCCTTGAATACTTCTAGTTCTTCGATTGAAACACCTAGTTTGCCGAAGGCTTCTGGATTTTTTTCCATTAATACTAGTCCTAACTTGTATGCCAAGTTGAAGTTGTTTTGCGCCATTCTGTTAGTGAAGTAGTTGTTATCTACCATCGCAGTGTATTCGTCTGGTCCAGTTACTGTGTGGAATTCGAATACTGTCTTGCCATCCTTCTTTGCCCATGTACCGAATTCTCTGAAGAAACGAGCAGTTTCTAGTAACATTTCAAAACCGTAGTCCTTTAAGAATTCCATGTCATGAGTTGCTTGGTAGTAGTTACCGATGGCATATGCAATGTCACCGTCTAAATGGTATGCAGCAGTACTTGCTGGGTAGTATGCAGAAGTTTCTTCACCGTTGATTGAACGCCATGCGAATAGCGCACCTTGGTTCACACCTAATTCACGAGCACGTGTGCGCGCAAAGTCTAAAGTGTTGTAACGGTATACCAATAGTTTCTTGGCAATTTCTGGGTTTGTGTAGATGAAGTAAGGAATCATGTACATTTCAGTGTCCCAAAAAGTGTGGCCTTCATAACCTGGTCCTGTTAAACCTTTGGCAGCGATGTTTGTCTTACCATCACGACCAGTAGCTTGGTTTAGTTGGAAGATGTTGTAGTGAAGAGCTAGGTTTAATTCGTCGTTCCCGGCGATTGAAACTTCACCGTTTTGCCAAGTGTCGTGCCAGAAACTTGCACTGTTTTCCTTAATTGTTGCAAAGTCTTCTTTGGCAAAGTCACCTTTTTCGTTCTTTTCACCAACGATAAATCCGTAACTAACTTTAGGTTCATCAGCTAATGATAATTTTGTTGATAGATGACTTTCGTCGTTAAAACCGTATGCGGTAATTTCAATGCGTTGTTTTGATTCAGCAGTACTAATGGCGATTGTTTGTGATAAGTCATCAGTAGCAACCACTTCACGTTTGATTGATTTTAATTCTCTAGTCTTTCTTGGGTCATCGATGTCGTCACCTGTTTCACCCTTAGCTTCTTCTAGGACAAAGTTCTTATCGATGTAAATGTCACCCTTATATGTTTCTGCCTCAAATGCATATTCAATTCCGTAGAAGTGAACCTCTCTTTGATCGATTGCCGAAGTGACATTCATTTTAATTGTTTGTTTCTTGTCGTTACTTAATTCATATTCTTCAACCAATTTACCGTTAGATAAATCTAATTGCATATCTACTAGTTTAGAATGAGTGAATTCGCCATGACCGTCATCAAAGACGCGAATTTTTCTCAAGTTAGGAAGTGAAACGATTGTTTCATTTCTCTTTGGGTAGTAAGCAGCTGCTTCTCCGTAGGTGATTGGACTGTATTCAAAGAACCCATTTACTAGTGTTCCTTCTACTGCGCTTGATTCGATTGGGTTAGTTGCTCGAACCCCAAAGTGACCATTTCCAAGTGAGAACACAGCTTCTAAGTTACCTGGATTACTTGAACTCACGTCTTTTAGTCTTAATTTAATGTCTTTAGTCATTTTTAATTCAACTCCTTTAATTATTCTTTAACTGGTTTTACAAAGAATACTGTTCCAGCAGCAATTAATGCACAGATTCCTGCTAGGAATAGCATTGCGCTCATTGATCCATGTAGCATTGGGAAGATTGCGAAACTAGAAACTGAAGCTACAATTTGTGGAATACAAATTTGCCAGTTGAATAGTCCTAGGTAAGCACCTTCGTTTTTACCTTTAACAGCACCTGTAATCATTGCAAATGCTTCTGTTCCGATTGTGATGTACATAATTCCAAATAGTGTGAATGGTACAATTGATAGCATCTTTGAAGTTACAAAGTACATCATGATTAGACCTATTCCACCTAATACTAGTGAGATGAATAAGATTTTTCTTCTTTGGCTTGGTTTTAGACGAGCTAAAACGAATGTACCCCATAGAACTCCGGCTAGTGATTGAACGAATGTTAATACCCCGTTCCAGTTACCAGCTGCTTGGAATCCAGCACTAGCAGGGTTTGTTGTGTGCCAAATGTTTTCTGCTAAAGCACCAGTACTGTAAGTCCATACAAATTGAACTGAAATAAATGAGAACATCATAACTGCTAATAATTCCCAGAAAATTTTGGGGGCATTTTTTATTAATTCCCATAGACTTGGTGCTTTTTCTTTACTGTCTTCTTCTTCAATGTCGTGGTATTTTGCGTATTCTACTGGGTCGTATTCTTTAACGTTTACAACAGTGTAGATAGTAGTTGCAGCGATCACAGCTGCTCCGATGTAAAAAGCAATCTTAACAGTTGTTGGAACTTCACCTTTAGGAGCGATGTTTGAGAAACCAATTGCAGTGATTACGAATGGTAGGATTGCAGCTAGCATTCCACCTGCGTTTGAGTAAATGTTTTGGAATGACCATGCTTTGTCTTCTTGGTCTGAGTTAACCATGTCTCCGATAATCATTCTGAATGGTTGTTGACACATGTTTGATGAGACGTCTAGAAGCATGATAGTAACCGCACCAAATAGTAAAGCAGCTAATGATCCATAACCTAAACCTAGCGATCCAACGTTTGGTAAAACGATTAAAACAATTGCAGAAATAATAGAACCAATAATCAAGTATGGCAATCTTCTACCAAAACGATTCCATGTTTTGTCTGATTTCTTTCCAATGATTGGTTGAACAATCATCCCTGCCAATGGTGGCAAGATAAAGAACCAACCTAACTTATTAGGGTCTGCACCAATAGTTTGGAAAATTCTACTCATTTGAGATGTTTGTAAAAAGAACGCCATGTTTAAACCAAAATAACCGAAGGTAATATTAAATAATTGGAACCTCGATAGTTTTGGTAATTTTAGTTTGGACTTCATAATAGCTCACTCTCCTTTTTATATAATTAATTTAGTGGCTATGATTACTATCGCGATACGAATGTAAGCGCTTTATTAATCTATAAATAAATTATATTCTACAAAATTAAAATTAGCTACCGTTTTTTAGTTAAGTATTTATAAAGATATAAAATATATTTTATACATTTAAGTACTAAGTTAATTCGTTCATTAATTATTCTTATACTTTTATTTTGTGCACAAAAAAAGCCGACCCATTTCGGATCGACACAAATAAAAAAGAGACCGACAAACGTCAGTCCCCGATTTTTAATAACATACAAAATATACTACAGCGATAATAATAACGGCGATTACCATTAATGTGTAACAAATCTTTTCAAACATATGAATTCCTTCTTTGCTTCCGCATTTAATTTATTTAAAGTTTAGGCTAACTACCCGCACTTGTCAATTTTGTTATATGTAATAAAAAAACGCTGGAACAAATCCAACGTTTTTTACTTTATTACTTTATTAGATGTATTGAACGATTGTCATTAAGATAGGAATAACAATGATGAACAATACAGTTGAAGTAGTTACAATGTTTGTAGCGTACTTAACATCCCCGTGTGATTCAGCAGCTAGGATTGGTAATACGGCTAGCATTGGAGTAGCTGATTGAACAATCATAGTTTGGCTGAACATTGTTGGTAGTGATACACCACCGTGAGCAGCAGCAGTTAGGATAACAATCATAACAACTGGAGCCAATACGAAACGACCTAATAGTGCAACAACAGTGTCGCGGTCGAATGAAATACTCTTTAGACCAGCATCAGCTAATACAATACCAATGTAGATTAGTGATAGTGGAGTAACTAAACTACCAACGTATGATAGTGTTTGTGATAAGAAAGGTACCTTTAGTACTGGAATGTTTAGTAGTAAGAATACTAAAGCAACTAGGAAACCAACAAGTGGCATTGGAATAACTTGCTTCCAGTTGATCTTGTGGTGTTCCTTTGGTTGACCTGCCTTAGTAGGATCATCGTTACTGATTAAGAAGACACCGAATGCCCAAGTAGAAACAGTGTTGATGATGTAGTATACCAAGAAGTAAGTCATTGACTTGTCACCGAATAAGGCGATGTTCAATGGTAGACCAATGAAGATAGTGTTAGCGTTAACGATAGCGTTAATGAATACACCACGACGACCTGGTCTAACCTTCATGATTTTAACTAGTGCAAAGGCAATTAGGTAACCGATAACAACTGAGATAACACCCCAGATTAGGTAGCTACCGAAACTTACAAGCTTACCTCTAGTTAGACGACTTAACACCGCAACGAAGATTGAAGCTGGTAGAGCGATGTTTTTGATTAATTTAGAAATGTTCTTGCTGAATGTATCTGCAAACCAACCGGTTTTTCTTAATACATATCCTAATAGCATAATTAGAACAACAACAAGGACACTTTGGATTGAGTTAATAAATACTCCCATTATGAATCCTCCTATTTGATATTAAAAATAATTATTGCTTAATTTAAAACACGATAAATACTATAAAACACCCTTAAAGATATAGTCAAAGGATAAGTTTGTTATAAATATTTTTTATATCAATAGTTAAAATCCCGTTATATTAGTCTTTATCATCGTTTTTATGCTTGTTTTTCAAAGAAATTACTAACACTGTTGATAATGTGGAAATAATAAATAGTACAATTACCATGATTAACATACCGATCACTTGCATCTAATCCCTCCCAAATGATTACTTCGTTAATAAAATTATAGCGAATTTTCAATTTTTTCTCAAAATATTGTTGCATAAAATCTATAGATATGGTTTAATATTATATGTCGCTTGAGGTTACATCTCACAGACAAACTTAATATTTTGAGCTGTTAGCTTAAGGTAAAAGCACTCAGTCCTTTGCTGAGAAGATGGTGTTCAAAGCATCACAGCTCACTAACTAAAGTACTTTGAAGATTTTATCTTTGGGGTACTTTTTTGTTAAAGAATAAAAGTTTGTTTTTGTATATCTCACAAAAAAAGAGCCGCTTCTTAATTGAGGCGGCTCTTTTTTTGATCTTTTTCTACATATAATAAAAAGCCATAGGATAACCTATGGCTTTTTTCATATCCAAGATATGATTTTAGTGGAATTGCATACCACCATCTAGAATTAATGTTTGACCAGTCATGTAATCTGAGTCTTTACCAGCTAGGAATGAAACACCAGCAGCAATGTCTTCTGATTCAGCTAAACGACCTAATGCGATATCCTTAGAGAATTGTTCCATACCCCATTCGTCATCCTTACCTGCATTTTGACCAACTTCATGAGCAATGTCCATCATCATTGGTGTTTTAACGATACCAGGTGCGAATGCGTTAACAGTAATGTTTTCACATGCTAAATCACGAGCAGTAGTTTGTGTGATTCCACGGATAGCAAACTTAGTACTACCATATAGAGTTAAGTTAGGGTTACCAACAACACCAGCTTGTGAAGTAGCGTTGATGATCTTACCACCATGACCTAGTTCTTTGAACTTAGCTTTGGCAGCTTGAGTTCCCCAAATAACTGATGCAACGTTGATGTTGTAAACAGTGTTGAATTGTTCTGGAGTGATTGTGTCAACTGGAGTAGTTGGACCAACACCAGCGTTGTTAACAACAACGTTTAAGTCACCCAATTGTTTTACAGTTTCTTCAACTGCAGCAAATACTTGGTCTCTGTCAGCGACGTCTGCTTGAATAGCAATTGCCTTACCACCGTTTGCGTTAATTTCTTTTGCTACTGCTTCACCCTTTTCAGCAGTACGGTTAACAACAGCAACTGCAAAACCGTCTTGAGCTAATCTTTCAGCGATTGCTTTACCGATACCTTGGCCGGCACCTGTAACAAATGCAACTTTTTGAGTCATAGTAACATCCTCTTTTCTTCTTTTGTTTATTTATTCACAAGATGATTATATACTATTTTCATTAATTTTAAAGCATTTATATTATTAAATTTTTATTAAATCCATAATTTTTGTTATGTCTTACACTATATAATCTGAAACTAATTAATTGAATTAAATTTCCCAAGAGTTTATGTTATATGTATACAAAGATTAAATTAATATCTTATATTAAAGAAGGAATTGATATCTATGACTGAAAAATTTGATTATGATGTTCTATACATCGGTGCTGGTCACGGTACTTTTGATGGTGCAATGCCACTAGCCGCAAAGGGTTATAAAGTTGCCGTAGTAGAAGCAGATAAAATCGGTGGTACTTGCCCTAATTGGGGTTGTAACGCCAAAATTGCTTTGGACTTACCTGCACAACTATTAGAAACTCAAAAGCGTTTAAGAAACATTGTTAAGGGCGATTTAAGTATTGACTGGACCCAAAACATGCTAAATAAACATAAAGTAATTGATAGTATTCCAAATGCCATTGAAGGTGGCTTGAACACCTTCGGTATTGATGTTATCAAAGGATACGGAAAGCTAACAGATGGACATACTGTTGATGTTGACGGTAAATCATACACCGCAGATAAAATTGTTATTGCTACTGGTTTACGTCCACATAGACTAGATGTTCCTGGTAAAGAAATGGCTCATGATTCAAAGGACTTCCTAAACATCGACGAACTACCTGTTCATATTGCAATTATCGGTGCTGGATACATTGCCATGGAATTTGCATCAATTGCCAATGCTGCTGGTTCAGAAGTAACTGTTATTATGCATGGCAATCGTGCTTTGCGTGGATTTAACGGTGAATATGTCGAAGCTGTCGTTAACGATTTGAAGGAAAAAGGCGTTACATTTGTTGAAAATGCCGAAGTTCAAGAATTCCACGAAGAAAAATGCAAGACTACTATCGAATTATCAAACAACCGTCAAGTTTTCACTGACTACATTTTAGATGCTACTGGTCGTATTCCAAATGTCGAAAACATTGGTTTAGACGAAGTTGGCGTTAAGTACGATAAAAAGAATGGTATTGAAGTAAACGATCACCTACAAACATCAGTTGATAGTATTTATGCTTCAGGTGACGTTGCAGCAACTGGCCAACCAAGATTAACTCCAACTGCAATGTTTGAATCACAATACCTAACTAGCCTATTTACCGGTGAAAATAATGATGCAATTGATTTTCCTGCCATCCCTTCTGTTGTGTTCACTTCACCTCGTATCGCCCAAGTCGGTGTATCGGTTGAAGAAGCTAAGAACAGTGACGATTACACTGTCGAAGAACACGATATGACTGCTGATTGGTACCGTTCAATCACTAACGAAGAAATTGCCAAACGTGCATACATCTTCGATAAGGAACACCACTTGGTTGGTGCAACCGAAGTATCAAACGAAGCGGATAGCGTAATTGATTCAATTCTACCTGCCGTCGCTCTAAAATTAGACAAAGCTCAAATTAACAAGATTGTTCACTTGTTCCCTACTATCGGTAGTGATGCTTGGCAACATCTATAAAATATTAAATAAAACCACCCATTCGGGTGGTTTTTTTAATGTTTAAAATTCCGTTAAAATCGAGTCAATATATTTGTTTGCAACACTACAATATTGTACATTAATTAATATAAGAAAATATAATAAACGTAATAAATACGGAGGCTTTAACATGAAAAATCCTAACTTCGATTACGATGTTATCTACATCGGATCAGGCCACGCCGCATTCGACGGTGCTAAAACACTTTGCAAACAAGGTTTCAAAATCGCATTTGTAGAAGCAATCGCCGTTGGTGGTACTTGCCCTAACTGGGGTTGTAACGCCAAAATCTCACTTGATGGACCAGTCACTCTAGCCAAGACCCAAAGACGTATGAAAGACATCGTTGAAGGTGACACTAAGCTAAACTGGAAAGAAAACATCAAGCACAAACGTGAAGGAATCTTACCAATCAAGGTAGACCGTGAAGCAACTATGAAGAGCTTAGGAATGGATGTTATCCATGGTTTCGCTAAGTTCACTGACGCTCACACACTAGAAATCAATGGTGAACACGTAACTTCAGACAAGATTGTTATCGCCACTGGTTTAACACCACACAAAGTTGAAATTGAAGGTACTGAATTATCACATGATTCAAGAGACTTCATGGAATTAGAAGACATGCCAAAACGTATGGCCGTTGTTGGTACTGGTTACATCGCGATGGAATTTGCTACTATGGCAAACGAAGCAGGTGCTGACGTTACTATGTTCATGCACGGTGACAAGGCATTACGTCCTTTCTACCAACCATACGTAAAAATCCTAATGGACGAAATGAAAGCATCAGGTATCAAGTTTGTTGAAAACTCTGGTCTACGTTCATTCAGCCAAGACGGTGACGAATACACTGTTACTTACGCTGACAACCAACAACTAACTGTTGATTACATCCTAGACGCTTCTGGTCGTGTACCAATGGTTCACAACATGGGTCTAGAAGAAGTTGGTGTTAAATACGATGATAAGAAGGGTGTTCTAGTTAATGAATACCTACAAACATCAGTTGAAAACATCTACGCTTCAGGTGACGTTGCTGCTACCGGTCAACCAAACCTAACTCCAACAGCAACTTTCGAATCACAATACCTAAAGCACTTATTTGCCGGTGAAACAGATCAACCAATCGACTTCCCTGCAATTCCATCAGTAGTATTTACTTCACCTCGTATCAGTCAAATGGGTGTTACCGTTGATGAAGCAAACGCTAGTGACGAATACACTGTTGAAGAACACGATGCTACTAACACATGGTTTAGACAAATCACTAAGGAACCTGTTGTTAAGAATGCCTACATTTTTGACAAAGAACACCGTTTAGTTGGTTTTACTGAAATCTCAGACCAAGCTGATAACGCAGTGGACATGATTGTTCCAGCCGTTAACATGAAGATGACCCCACTTGAAATTGAAAGAAATGTTCACCTATTCCCTTCAATCGGTCACGACACTTGGAAGAACATCTAAATCATTCTTAACCAAAAATTAAACCCCGGTCAGATTTATTCGGCCGGGGTTTTTGGTATAATTAAGATATTAAACTAAACAGGAGGATTATCATGTACAATCGAGCAGAACAAAAACAAGAAGTCAAAGGCCTAATTCGTGGTCACCAACGTTTCTTCTTCATCCTATTTCTACCATTTTTGCTAACTTACATTGCTTACAACGTTTTAGCTAACCAAGTAAGCTTTAACTCAGCTTTAAAGGTAGATGCCACAAACGTTACTACTAACATTACAAGTAATGACGCCGTTAACTATGTTGCAACATTTATTTTCATAATCTTATCTTCAATCTTTTTACTTGGTGCTATCTACACCGCATTCAACGTATTAAGAGGCCAAGATGATTTCCAAAAACCACTTAGAAAATCACTAACATTTATCGACGACCAACGTCTTTTCTGGGGTACTACATGGACTTGGATTTTAAGATCAATCTTATTATCACTATGGTCACTACTATTTATCCCTGGTTTTCTATTCATGATTTTACTACCAAACGCTTCAGGATTATCCCTTTCAATCGCTGAATTCATCGCCGTATTCGTATGGTTAGTCGTTAAGAGTTTCGCATACAACCAAGCACTTTGGGTATACAGAGATGCTAGATTGGAAAACAAACCGGTTAGTGCCTACACTGCCATTATGACTAGTCAAGACATTATGAAGGGCTACAAGGTCGATTTCCTTATATTACAACTATCATTCACCGGTTGGATGATTCTAGTTGCCATTACTTCCGGTATCGTCGGAATTTACGTATTCCCTTACTACTACATCACACAAGTGAAGTTCTACGAATTCGTAAAAGAACAATTCAAACAAAAACACACTGCTTTAGAGGTTGAATAATAAAAAAGCCATAGGATAACCTATGGCTTTTTTGTTTTACATAAACAAAAAAGACCCAAGATATTATCTTGAGTCTTTTTTCGGAGTGAGTAATTAATCAATAGTTTTTATCTAATCACCATAACTGATACTGGTGAGTATTTTGCCATGTAGGCAGCTTGGCTACCAAAGTGACGAGCTAAGCCCTTCTTTGATTCTGATCCAACGATCAATAAATCAGGGTTAACCTTAGGAAGCACATCCTTGATGATGGTTTCCCCAGCTTCACCGGTTGATGCAATAATATCAACATCGGCTACACCGGCAGCTTCAGCAGTTTGTTTGTATTTTTCTAGATGTTTTTCTAAATCTTCGTACTTACCATGAACAAATTGTCCTGATAATGATTGGAAAACATTGATATCTTCGTCTTCTAGCACTGAAACGATGGTTAGCTTTGCGCCTTCTGATTTAGCACGTGAAATTGCGTACTTGAAAGCTAATAAAGCGTCATCTGAATCATCGACAGCAACCAAAATATTCTTGAAATTAATTTCGACGTCCATGTTTTGCATAATTTTCGCCTTCTATTCTTGAATTTTTTATTTTAGTCTTCTCTGTTTCTTAAACGTCTGTTACCTAGGTATAGTTCAACTAATGTCCAGATTAGTAGAAGAATGATAACAACGTTAATGATGTTAGCAATTACACCAGCTTCTGCGTTTTGAGCAGCAGTTGGGTTGTCACTGAAGAAACCAGCAACGGCAGGTTGCATGTTAATTGCGTTTAAGTAAATAAGAACTAACACGGAAATCCAACCTAATACTTTAACCCATAGGGTATTCTTGAAACGACTACCCATTTCTTGAGCACTGTTAGTCATCATTAACAATGGAAGCATTGAGAATGGTAATGCGAATGCTAAGAAAATTTGTGAGTTTTCAATCAAATCGTTGATCGCAGCATGTTGTTTTAGTGTTGATTCACCTGCAGTTAATAGCACACAGATAAGCACTGGAACAACTGAGATTAAACGAGTGATTAAACGACGAGCCCATAGAGGAACCTTCAAGTTAACGAAACCTTCCATGATAACTTGTCCTGATAGAGTACCGGTAATTGTTGAGTTTTGACCTGAAGCAAGCAATGCAACGGCAAATAATGTTGATAAAATACCAGACTTAGCAACACCAATTAGAATTGGGTTTGATAACATCTTTGTATTGTTTAAAGCATCAAATAGACCGAAGAATGATGTATCTTGAACGGCACCAGTCTTAAATACGGCCACACCCATGATTAATAGTAAAGCGTTAACGAAGAATGCGAATGTTAATTGGATGTTTGAGTCCCAAGTAGCAAAACGAACAGTTCTTGCAACGTCTTCTTCATCGTTGTGATCGATTGATCTAGTTTGAGCAATAGCTGAATGTAGGTATAGGTTATGAGGCATAACAGTAGCCCCAATAATACCTAAAGCACCTGATAGTGGAGTCATTCCAGCAACTGGATGGTCACTAGCAAAAGTACGTTCAGTTGGTACTAAACCTTTAATAGCGCCAAACCAATCTGGGTTAGATAGTACAACTTCATAAATGAAGACTACTAAGATAACAAGGATTAAACAAACAACAATTGCTTCAATCTTTCTGAATCCCACTTTAGTTAATAATAGCAATAATAAAACATCAAATACGGTAAGGAATACCGCTAAGATTAGAGGAATGTGGAATAAAAGATATAACGCGATGGCCCCACCGATAACTTCGGCGATATCAGTAGCCATGATTGCTAATTCAGTCATAATCCATAGAACAACACCAAGTGTCTTTGAGGTTCTTGAACGAATGGCTTGTGCTAAATCCATCTGACTCACGATTCCAAGTTTAGCCGCCATGTATTGAAGTAACATCGCAATCAAACTTGAAATTAAGATGACAGACATCAATAGGTAACCAAAGTTTTGACCCCCTGTAATTGATGTAGCCCAGTTACCTGGATCCATGTAACCAACCGCAACTAATGCACCTGGTCCAGAGTAAGCGAATAAAGTCTTCCAGAATCCCCAGTCCTTCGGAACTTTAATTCCACCGTTAATTTCTTCTAGTGAAGGACCGTTGGCATATTCAACGAAGCCCTTTTTTTCATGTGAAACGTTTTCACTCAAAGTTCTTCACCCTTTCTATTTTTAAGAACAATACAATTGTACACTACATTTCCCCCTTTTTAAACATTTTTTTAGGCACTACTGAAAAATTACTCTATCAGGTATAGAAAATATATCTATTAAAGGCTTAATACCACGCGCATTTCCCGAACATTAAAATAGATTTGACTTTCTTTCATTAATGTTTCATAATACTTGATAATTTTAATCAAAATTAAATTAACGTTGGGGTGGAAAAATGCAAACAATCGATTTACTTGTTCAAAATGGAAAAGTTTTAAACGTATTTACAAACAGCTTCGAAATTAATGATATTTTCATTAACAATGGCAAGATTATTGCTGTCGGCAATCATTCAGAGTTAAAAGCTGAGGAAATTATTGATGCTAACAACCAATTTGTCGTTCCTGGTTTTATTGATTCACACGTTCACATCGAAAGTTCACTAGTCACTCCATCAGAATTGGGTAAGGTATTAGTGCCCATGGGAATCACTTCTATCGTCGTCGATCCACACGAAATCGCAAACGTTTCAGGCGCCGACGGGATTAAATACATGATTGAAGACGCCAAACAAACTCCACTGGAAGTATTAGTGATGTTACCTTCATCAGTTCCCGCTACCAGTTTCGAACATAATGGTGCTACTTTGACGGCCGAGGACTTGCACCCACTATATAATGAAGAATCCGTAATCGGTTTAGCCGAAGTAATGGATTACCCAGCCGTACATAATAAGGATAAAGACATGATGGCCAAACTAAAGGATGCCCTAGACCACGGGTATCAAATCGACGGTCACGGTGCCGGATTATCCTTGGAACAACTTAAGGAATATCATGAAAATGGCATTACTACCGATCACGAATCAGTCAGCCTAGAACAAATGAACGACAGACTTGCTGCCGACATGAATGTCTTCTTAAGAGAAGGAACTGTCGAAAGAGACTTACAAAACACCATTCAAGCAGTCACTGAAGATAATTCCGACCGTTTTTCATTCTGTACCGACGACAAGTTCATCACTACCATCATTCAAGAAGGTAGCATTAACTTCAATATTAAGTTAGCCATTCAATATGGTTTAAAACCCGAAACTGCATACAAGATGGCCAGCTACAACGCCGCCGTTGCTCACAAACTAGATAAGTTAGGCGCCATCAAGGAAGACTACCAAGCAGATTTAGTCATTGTAGATCACCTAGACCAAGTCGACGTTAAGACCGTCATCAAAAATGGTAAGGTCATGACCGAAGAAAGTTTTAACACTACTCCAATTGAGTTCGACGAAAACTGTGTCCACCAAAACCTATCAGTTGATGATTTAAAACTACCTTTAAACTCAAATAAATGCCATGTAATGGGTGTAATTGCTAATCACATTGAAACTACCCACTCTATCCAAGAAGTTCCTATAGAAGATGGTTATTTCAAAACCGATTTAGCAAACGACGTTTTATTGATGGTCGACGCGGAACGTCACCATCAACTTGGCACTTATGGTTTGGCACTAGTTCATGGTTTCAACATCAAAAACGGTGCCATTGCCACTACTGTCGCCCATGATTCCCATAACATCGTCGCCGTCGGAACCACCAAGGAAGCCATCTACCGTGCAATCCAAGAGGTTACCGCTACTAAGGGTGGAATTGCCGTTGTCGACGAAGGAAAGACTTTAGCCACCATGCCACTACCAGTCGCTGGATTGATGTCTGATAAGTCATGGCAAGCAGCCAGTCACGAACTAGAAGAAATCGAGGCAGCATTTAAGAAAATTAGTGATGGTGTCGATTTCGACCCATTCATCACCCTATCATTCTTAACACTACCCGTAATTCCAACGTTGAAACTAACCGACCAAGGTCTGTACGACTTCAATCAACAAAAAATCATCAGTGTAGAAGCTGAATAAAACAAAAAAACTTATCCCACTAAGGATAAGCTTTTTTATATTACTCAAAATAAGGATATTTATTTGAATAGTAATTATTGATTGCATTCATATGTTGTTCATTAAAAATTTTAGGCAAATTTTTAAAATCGAAATAACCCAAATCCAGTGTTTCATCGCTTACTAGATTACTTATTTTGTTATTCCTTTTCACCAAAAATAGAGCAAGTATGGATTGTGCTTTATCACCATTAGGATAGTTTTGAATAAAGTTAGTAGAGACACCAAAAAGGTCCGATACTTTTACGTCCAACCCCGCTTCTTCTTTAAATTCTCTGACACAAGCATCCATTGCTGTTTCACCGAATTCAATAGCTCCTCCAGGAAGTCCCCAGGATTTAAAATCTGCCCTCTTTTGAAGCAATACTTCATTTTTCTCGTTTACTAAAATACCACCAGAAAAGTTCAATATAATCGGATTATGACCTACTTTACTTCGGATATCTCTAATATAATCCACCATACTTATCTCCTTTTGTTAGAACTGTTTTTATAAATATAAAACAAAAAAGCTTATCCCGCTAAGGATAAGCTTTTTTAGTGCAATATAATAATAGTCTAAATAATAATTACCGTCGAGAATGCTTTTATTATAAGGAATGAAAAGTATTACGATTTTGGGATAAATCTGCGTGACGGAGATGCATCACCGATTGCTTAAATTCTCTAAATAACTATCAATTGCTTTTTCGACCATTACGTCTTAATAAAAGAATTGCAACTTAAATACATCTTTAAATGCAGCATCTAAATACTAGAGAAGGTTCAACAACTTTTAAAACGAAATTCATACGAAACTGTCATTATCAAAGCTTACGTGTACGTTATGAAACATAACTTAATAAATGATTGGGGGAATTGACTGATCTGTGTGTCTACCATCACACAGAACAATACATAATCATATGAATCAGAAATAATAAATAATAGCTAAACACTATGTGTCCTAATGGATCAACCTCAATCAATAAAAGGAGCAATGCTAATGGCTAAAAGCATCACAATGATCCTACCAAATCATTGCTGCTAGATATCCACCACAAAGTTATTGATGAGAAATAGTCTCTCAAGTTAGACTATTTATTCCGATTAAGAAGTAATCAACGAAAAGTGCATTATTTAGATTACTTAAATTGTCTTAGGTTCGCGTATTTGACATACAAACCATAACAATATGCATTTACGATATAAACAATATAGATAACATATTGATTCATCATCCAACTACCATTCGTCCACCGAATTTTTTCGTCGCGCGTCTTAGAAAAAATAGAAATGGTAATCAAATCAAGATATTAAATATATAGATTATAAAGATGTAAACTCCACAAAAGTGATCATTTGCATGCATCACCTGAGGAACAATTTTGTATTGTAGCACTGCTTTTACATAATTTGTAGTTATAATTCAGTTAAGTTTTAATTAATGATTATAGGCTTCAAATATTGCAATATCACCTTTTATCATTTTACTCTTAGTTTTATTTTTTCGTCTTGTACGGCATAATCACAGAAAACATAATAGATAAACTTAGTGTTAACTAATAGTATGAAGATTGCATCGTACATGACGCAATCTCTCCTTTTTAGTTATAAATATAAATAGTTTTTAATTATCAATTTTATCGTTTCTAAAATTACTCACATTTTAAGCACAAAAAAAGAGCGAAATTTTTTCGCTCTTTTTATAGAAAGTGGACATGATAAGCTGAAGCAAATTGAGTGTAAGCTAAAATCAAGGCCAAAATTCCAGTCGCAATCTTGATAAATTTAACAGGTAGCACACGCACAATCTTTGGTCCGATATATCCACCGATAAAAAAGCCAATTCCTAATGGTAGAACTAGGATCCACACAACGTGTGAGAAAAGTGAATAGTAGACGGTTGCCACAATATTGGCAGCTCCCATCGCTACGTTTCTAATTGCGTTACTTACGGTGTATTCATTATATGTAGTTCTAGTTAGTAGGACTAATAATAAAATTCCTGATGCAGCGCCAAAATATCCGCTGTATGCACCAATTAAATATGTAAGGACAATGATGGCGATATTCTTTAGCCAAGTCCATGGCGTATCTTTTTTGGCTGCAGGATTAAAGTTCAATGCACCTTCTGTATTTTCGTTAACTTCTTTCTTGTCTGGAAGCAAAATCATTAAACCACCAAAGGCAATAAAGAATGGAACGATATGGGTAAAACTAGAAGATGGTAGTGCAGTTAGCAAAATCGCCCCTGTAATTCCACCAAAGAAGATGATAACCATAATCTTGAATAGTTCTTTCCAGTGACCTCTAAGTTCACGGGTGGAAGAAATACATGATCCAACGGCATTAAACATTAGTGATGCCTTGTTAACCACGTTTGCGGAAACAGCTGGTAGTCCAGCAAAGTATAGCAATGCGGGATAGGATACTAGTGATGATAAACCGGTAACTGTTCCCAAGATTCCTGCCACGATTCCAACAGGAATAAACAATAAAATAATCCAAATACTTACACCTAAAATAGTAATGACTTCTCATCTCTTTTTCTACTAAAATAAAATCATAATTTCATATTAACATTTTTCGAATAAAAGAAAAGGATAAAAAAAGCACCTACCGTTATAAATAACAATAGGTGCCAAAATTTATCTTTAGAAGAAGTAGAATAAGTGAATACCGTAAGCTGACACGAATTGAGTGTAAGCTAGGTATAGCGCTAAAATACCAGTAACGATCTTGATTAACTTAACTGGTAATACACGAACCATCTTAGGTCCAACGTAACCACCAATTAGGAAACCAATACCTAGAGGAATAGCTAGTGCCCAGTAAATGTGGGTGCTACCGTGTTGTCCATACTTGAATGAGTATAGGATAGTACCGATAACGTTAGCTGAACCCATGGCAACGTTTCTGATAGCGTTGTAAACAGGGAATGGATCTTTACTTGTTCTTGATAGAACAGCTAATAGAATAACACCTGCAGCAGCACCAAAGTAACTACCGTAGATACCAATAACGAAGAATAAAACGATCATTCCGAAGTCAACAAGCATCTTCTTTGAGCCAATGTTGTCTTCTTCAACTACCTTAGCAGTAGGTGCCTTAGTAGTGTCCTTGCTTGGTAATAAGATACCAATACCAGCAGCTGCAATAAATACAGGTACTGCGTATTCAAAGTCCTTTGATGGTAAGAATGTTAGTAAAATAACACCAACGATACCACCGAAGAAGATGATAGTCATAACTTTGAATAGTTCCTTCCAGTGTCCATCTAATTCGCGCTTTGATGAAACAGCTGAACTAACTACGTTAAATAGTAAAGCGGAAGTGTTTGTAATGTTTGCTGAAATTGGGTTTAAAGCACCCCAATATAGTAGCGCTGGGTATGAGGCAAGTGAAGCTAATCCAGTTACAGTACTTAAAATACCGGCAACGATACCAACTGGAATGAATAATAGCAATGTCCATACACTAAAACCAAAAATAGTGATAATGAAAAACTCCTTTTATTTATCAATTTAAAATCCGATATATAAATTTATACAACTTATTTAGATTAAATACAACCCCTTAAAAACGCCAAAACGCTGACAATGTCCAGCATGTCAGCGTTTTCATAACTTTAAATTTTTTCAGTTTATTTCATGTTATTGATTGATTTTCAATTGAGAAGTACTTTCCGTCAACTTAATGGTTCCAGTCTTTAATTTTCCATCACGGTAGTACTTAACACTTACCGTTGATCCAAGTTTTTGACTGTATAGAATGTTCTTAACTTCGTCTTGGCTAGAAATCTTCTTACCAGCAAGTTCAACAATCACGTCGTATTTCTTCAATCCAGCGTTTTCAGCAGGGCTATTCTTAGTAACTGTGTAAACCACAACCCCATTTTCAACGGATGATGGTAGTTTTAGGATTGATTTTTGTTGGCTAACTGCAATATTAGTTAGGTCAACGTATTGAATTCCAAGAGCAGGACGTTCAATCTTTCCGCTCTTAACTAGTTGGTTGATAATCTTAACCACTTCGTTACTTGGAATGGCGAAACCAATTCCTTCAACACTAGTACCTTCACTATCAGAAGCTAACTTCATTGAGTTAATTCCGATAACTTGGCCGGCTAGGTTGATCAATGGACCACCGGAATTACCAGGGTTGATTGCAGTATCAGTTTGGATAACAGTGGCAGTGTTACCTGTAGCTTGACCGTTTGAACCAGTCAATGGCACTTCACGTTTCTTAGCGGAAATGATTCCTTGAGTTAGTGAAGAAGCGTAGGCAGAACCTAGTGGTGAACCAATTGCTAGAGATGTTTCACCAACCTTAATGTTGTCAGAGTTACCAAATGAAGCGACTGATTTGATCATGCTTCCGTTAATTTTCAATACGGCTAGGTCGGTCACACTATCGGTACCAACAACTTTGGCTTCCAGTTGTTTACCATTGCTTAATAGCACTTGAATTGCTGAAGCTCCGGACACAACGTGGTTGTTAGTTACGATGTAAGCTGCGTTTCCGCTCTTCTTGTAAATCACACCAGAGCCTTCACTGTTAGCTTCAAGTTTGCTAGAACTCTTACCTAGCATTGAATCAAAAGAGTCCGAACTAGTTGATTTTAGGTTGATTACGGAAACAACTGAGTTCTTAACAGCTTGGTATGCTTTTTCTGATTGTGATTGCACATTAACTTTTAAATTTGATGTTGATGCTGTACCACCGGCGTTAGAACCTGCGGGTACGGCAACGTCGACACCTGTGCTTTGCAACAAGCTCGCACCACCGTATGCGATTCCTCCACCCAATAGTCCGGCCACTAAGGCAATTAATCCTGTTTTTAAGACAAATCGGTCACTTTTTTTCATAAGGTTTTCCCCCTATCAATTTATTAATCTCATTATATTAAATAATCTTAAATCAAACTAAAGTGTAAACAATTTAGATGCCTTTTCAACATCGGTATCCAATAAATTAAAATCGGTGCCTACACCAAAATCGTTTTCTTCTAACATCGATGCGACAGTTAGATGGGCTAATTCCTTCACGTTGTTGTGATGGCTTCTGTGCCCGATAAATATGCGTTTTGTGTCATATCCGATACATTCCATTAGTGAGTTAGCACCATCTTCGTTAGATAAATGGCCCTCATCACTCATGATACGTTGCTTCAATGACCATGGGTATTCCCCACTTCTAAGCATTTCAACGTCGTGATTACATTCCAAAACATAGGCATTGGCGTTATTGATAACACCGAAGATATGATCTGAGATGTAGCCTGTATCGGTTAAGACAACGAAGCTCTTGTTGTGATGATGAAAATCGTAGAATTGTGCTTGAGCAGCATCATGAGAAACGGCAAAACTTTCGATATCGATGTCACCAAAGTTCATTACCATGTTTGGTGGGAAGATATTCTTTTGTTCGTTTGGAATTTCTCCGATGGTTTCATGCATTGCATCCCATGTTGGTTGGTTTGCATAGACGTTAATTTGTGGGTAACGTCTTGCCAATACACCGACCGCCTTACTATGGTCGGTGTGTTCATGGGAAACCAACAACATGTCGACATCCTTCATTGAACGGTTAATTGACTTCATCAATCTTTCGATTCTGACACCGCTCAAACCAGCGTCTAGCAGTATTTTATGTTGATTAGTTTCAATGTAGGTTACATTACCCCCACTTCCACTAGATAAAACACTAATTTTCATATCGTCTGCTTCGTTGTTCATTTTGATCCTCTTTCTAAAATTCTAATTCGATTTAGTAGCCGATTGAGTCGAGCTACTACTGTCCAAGATGGCACCGTTAAAGGCATTGATTCTCTTAGATACTACTGAAGAGGAATCAGAAGTCGTATATCCAATTACCCAAGTTGGAATTAAGACGATATTGTTCTTAATTGATAGTAATTGGGTATAGTACAAGCGAACCCATTTAATCTTTGAGTTATCAGGAATTTCGTTGTATTGGTATAGCCATACTAAAGCCTTAGCGGGTGAAATGATGTCGGTTTTTTCACGCAAAATGCTGACATCATTCATGTAACTTTGCGTATATCCTTCTAATAAGTGATCGTTACTAATGTCGAAGGTAATTTGACCATGCTTTGTACCATATAGCAATCCGTCAGATGTTTTCTGTGAATACACAATACTGTTCTTGGTAGATAAATCAGAATTGTATTCATATTCCGTCCCGTGTGAAACGAAGATGGACTTCTTCATCAACTTATCTAGGATATCACGGTAATCGCCGGAATATAGACCGATTGGTCGTTTGAAAGTACTTCTTAAAATGTGATTGGCGTAAGTTACCTTTTGGTTAGATAACTTATTGACGTCGTTGTTTAAAGTGTCATCGTTGACTGCGGATAGGTAGTATCCGGTTTGACCACTTGTAGATAGTTTAGGTGCTACAGTGATTTGATCATTTTGCATTTGCTTAATGATTTCTGTATCACTACCTTGATTACTATTTTCGGTTTGAAGATGTGAGTTTTCTCTGAACAAAGAAAACAAGAAGACATCAATCATCACGAAGATAATCAAGAAAATGATTTGTATCTTTTTAAAGTCCATGTAGCTTTCCTCCTATCTTATTGTGGTCCCCTTGATAACATTTGGGTGTAGTTCATGTATTTACCGTTATACTTAACAAACCATGTTGGTTGTAGAGTAATCAAAATGTCGGATGACTTAGTATTACTCCATTGGTAAGCCAACTCGATATCTGTAATCTTATTGGCACTGTATCCATGATTACGTAAATTGTTCAATAGTTCGTCAGTAGTAATTAGTTTAGTATCCTTACGTCCGGTTGGTACCGGAATTTGAAGGGTATTTAGTGAGAAGTTGTACTTCAAGGAAGTGTTATCAACTAATCTCATTTCAATTGCCCCGTAAGGAGTTTGATCGAAGATTGGGAAACCTTCAACATAGTTTCTGTAGACAACTTTTGAATTCTTAGAATCGTAGTCGAAAAAACGAATATTGGCTAAGGTATCGCTAACTAATAGTTGGGAAATATTTTGATATGAATCCTTCAAGAACTGGGTCATATTGGTAGAAATATTGCCTGGATGACTATCGTAGTAGTTAACCTCGCCATCGTTTGAAAACGACAACTGACGGGAATTTTCGTCATTGTATACAGTTGAGCTACGGTGACGTTTGACACTGATATCTTGTGAGTCTGATAGCAGTCTTGTCACGTAGTAATTTTGTGAAGTTCGATTAATCAAGTAACCATATTGAGGCATGGTAAATGACTTATAGAAATCAATAAATGGAGTATGGTTAATCATCTTCATCTTAACAGGAATTGCTCTAACATTATCCTCGATAACCTTTTGAATCCCCTTCACGTTAGTATCTGATACATGAATTTTATAGACCTTGTAGTTATGGTCTGCGAATAGGTAAATATCATTACTATCGTCAAACGGAATCACAATTCGGTTAATTGAAACGTTAGGCAATGATTTAAAACTCTTACTAATGTATTGGCTAACAATCTTCAAGTTCAAGGCATCCGGATAGTTTAGCATGACAGAGTCATCTGTATTTAGATACTTAAGATAATTTTCTTCATTACTCTTTACCTCTGTAAACTTAGGATCCTTGTAGTTGTTCATTTGTTGGCCAATTTCGGTGGTTAAGTTAACTGATTGGTTAGTTAGAACGTATTGCTTACCAGAGTCCTTTGTTCTAATCACCTGAGTTGGTGAATAGATGGTCGACATTGGTTTAACATCAATCTGACTACTTTGCGTAGAAACCTTTTGACTTGAACGGTCATAGTGAGCCGGATTAATCAAAATGGAGGCAGAAAGGGCAAAACTAACTACAACTGCAATCGTTAATAATGCTGGTAGTATAAAATATTTAATCTTCATCCCATAAGTCCTCCTCGATTGGTTCGTATGGTAGTGAGATGTAGAAAGTAGAACCTCTATTTTCGGTACTTTCTACCCAAATCTTACCGCCAAGTGCTTCAACCACTTCTTTGGAAATTGCTAATCCAAGACCAGTTCCACCTTGGGCTCTAGAACGCGCCTTATCAACACGATAGAAACGATCGAAAATGTGTGGAATGGAACTTCTAGGAATTCCCAATCCTTGGTCTCTAACGCTTAAGATAACGCTGTGCTTGGTCTTGTATAGTGAACAAGTAATTACTCCACCATCAGGAGAATACTTGATGGCGTTGTTCATTAGATTATCAATTACTTGAGTAAATCTATCGGTATCGACTTCCACCCATAGGTCTTGTTTAGTGAAATGACGTTCAATGCGGTAGTGCTTATTAGGCTTTTCGCTATTGTTGTCATCCGACTTAATAATCATGTCGAATCGATTCAAGATATAGTTGAATAATTCAGTGATGTTAACTAGTTCCTTATCAATCTTTTGGGTTCCAGAATCCATTCTAGACAAAGTTAATAGATCGTTAATCATTCGAATCATACGGTCGGTTTCTTCTTGGGTAACCTTCAAGAAGTTAGGTGCGATTTCTGGATCCTTCCAGGCACCATCTTGTAAGGCTTCAATGTAAGAGTGAACACTGGTTAGCGGTGTTCTTAATTCGTGAGAAACGTTTGAAACGAATTCCTTACGGTCATTATCAATCTTTTGTTGTTCAGTGACATCATGTAGCACACAGACTAGCCCTGATACGAAACCAGAGTCTCTTTGAATTAGTGAGAAATGGGCATGCAAGATTAGGTCATGATCCTTATCAGAACGGTCGATGATGGTTTCATCTGGATTTTCGATTAAGTCACGTAGACTGTATTCTTTTCTGATATCCAAAATGTCTAGAATTGAGTTACCTAGTGCATCTTGTTCAGTTGTTTCTAGGAAACTAGCCGCTTCATCGTTCATGATGATGACGTATCCACGACGGTCGGTCGCAATAACACCATCGGTCATGTTGGTTAGGACAGAATCCAGTCTTTGACGTTCTGATTCAGTTGATTCTTGGGATTCTTCAACCTTAACTGAAAGGTTGTTAACCGCATTGGCAAGTTGACCCAATTCATCACGTCCATACACGTGAACTTGACCGGAGTAGTCCCCACGGGCAATTTGTAATGTTTGTTTCTTCATTTCATCAATTGGTTTAGTAATCGCCTTTGAAATCACGATGGAAATTAATAAACCAGATAGGATGGCGACAACAGCGGCAACAACGTAAATAACCGTGATTTGGTTAATTTCGTTATAAACGGTATTTAAATTAGCGTGCACGTAAACAACACCGACTAATTCGTTGTTACTACTCTTGATTAGCGGTGTGATGACAGTATAATAACGCGAACTATCGCCCGGGTTACTAGTGATTGAACTAGATGAACGACGGTTGATAATCGCGTTTTTAATATCGGTTCTGAAGTTTTTTTGACCAACTGAGCTTTGATCGCCGACTTCGTTTGTTCCACGAATGGTGTTCTTAGCATCAACAACCTTGATTTCGGTGTAGTTATTACTATCAATGTTGGATAGCAATGACTTAATTTTTACGTTGGCCTTGGTAGTACTAGAGCTTGAAAGCTCATTAGTTAAGGTTGTGTTTACGTAAGTAGGCACCTGAACTTGTTTCTTAAATGAAGCCATATTCTTGTTTTCCAATTGGTTAACAAAAACGGCCCCAACAATTTCTAGGGTCACCAATAAGATTAGCGCAAGCACAAGCGCAATTTTAAAATGAATTGATTGAAAATACTTAATCTTACTATTCACCGCAAACTACTCCTTAGTTCTGTCGATTATTCTTGTTCTGAGTTGCGTAGGTAGTACCCTACCCCACGTCTTGTGATTAGCCAGATTGGGTGACTTGGGTTGTCTTCAACCTTTTCTCTTAGACGACGAACAGTAACATCAACTGTACGAACATCACCAAAGTAGTCGTAACCCCAAACTGTTTGTAGCAAATGTTCTCTAGTCATTACTTGACCAATGTGTTGCGCTAAGTAATGTAGTAATTCGAATTCACGGTGAGTTAATTCGATGTTTTCACCACGTTTAGTAACGGTGTATGCTTCTGGATGAATTACAAGGTCACCAATCTTAATGTCCTTGTTTTCGTTATCAGAAACTTGGCCATTGTCGTTATTAGATTGACGACGCAAGTTGGCCTTAACACGGGCAACTAATTCTCTATTTGAGAATGGCTTTGTAACATAGTCATCAGCACCTAATTCAAGTCCTAAGACCTTATCTAATTCTGAATCTTTGGCGGTTACCATGATAATTGGCATGTCATGTGTCTTTCTAACTTCTCTGGCCACTTCTAGGCCGTCGACTTTAGGCAACATCAAATCTAGGATAATTAAATCTGGAGATTCTTCTTCAACTTTTTGAAGTGCTTCTTCCCCGTCGTATGCGACTACAACGTCATATCCTTCTTTTTCTAAATTAAATTTTTCAATATCTGTGATCGGTTTTTCATCATCTACAACTAAAATTTTTGCCATAATATTCTATCTCCTTAACAGGAATTGATTTGTTTTTTCTTCATGTAAATGTTAACGAAATACTATCACTTCAAGGATAGTTATACTTTTATCTATTTTTAAACCGTTAACTTACTACATTATAACACGCTTGGACTTTTGTTTTCTAAACGTAATGTTCTTGCAATGAAGATTTAAAGTACGACATTTTTATAAAATTAGGGGTTGTCAAAATAATAATTATCATGCTATTATAAATATCGTTGATTTGAGGCAAGGAATTGATAAACATCTTGTTAATTAATTTTAAAAAAGGTGTTGCAATCCTTACTCCAACATGGTATTATAGTTTTTGTTGGTTGATAGCCAACAGATAAATATTTTGGGCAGTTAGCTCAGCTGGCAGAGCAACGGACTCTTAATCCGTGGGTCCAGGGTTCGATCCCCTGACTGCCCATAACTGATAAAAAGACATCGCTTCGGCGATGTCTTTTTTTGCATTTCCCCCAAAAAACGTCTTAATTATTTCAGGATGTTTTTTCTATAGGATCATCAAGAATATTAATAGGTTCCAAATCATGTGCATGATAATTGGTGCGATGATTCCGTTTGATTTATTTCTGGCTAAACCGATGAAAATGGCCACAATCGAATGTGTGATAAAGATAAATGGGTTGAATAATGAATGAGCCAATCCAAAGAATAATGATGAAATGATTAGCGCTGTGGTTAGGTTAGTTGTCTTTTTAACGTATGTGAAGATTAGACCTCTAAAGTAGAATTCTTCAACGATTGGTGCCAAAATCACGCTGATGATGATGAAAAAGTATTGGAGTCTAACATCTGTAAAACTAGTCATGTGAACTAGTTTTTGATAAATCGTACCATTAGGCGTCTCACTCATCAACATTAATAAAACAACGACCACAATCATTTCGATGGTGTAGACTATAAGTTTTTTGAAAAAATGACTATCCTTAAACAATCTGATGAACTTTTCTTTGATCAACCATCTGTATAGGATGATTGTTACCCCAATGACAACTACAATGGCGAAAATCACTTGGAAGATTAAAGCTAGAAAGTTGCCGCCGCGAAAAGAATTAAGCGGGTAAGAAATCAATCCCACAAATGGTGATAGAATCAATAATCCGATTAAAATTAATGCTCGTTTTAAAATTGTCATAACCGTTTATCCACGTTAAGTAGACTTCTCCCCCTCGTTTGTTTTTATCTTCATCATAGTTTATAGATAAGGCTTTTCAATCTTTGCGGGGAATTATTTACCAAAATTTAAAAATATTTTCTAAATATTGCTAAACATACTGATAAATTAAGAAATAACGTCAATTTTTCAAATAAAAAAATTCATCTTTTTTCATATTTATAGAACCAAATCCGTCAATATTTACAGGATTTCAATCTATGTTTATAATTTCTGTAAACAAAACGAAAGGAAGATTTAGTGGATTACATTTTATCAATCTCCGTCATTCTATTAGCTGCTCTGATTACCGGAAAAATATTTTCTAAAATCAATCTACCTCCAGTAGTCGGACAATTAATATCTGGTGTCATAATCGGTCCAGCGATTTTGAATCTCGTGAAACCAACGAATTTAATTTCGTCATTGGCTGAATTAGGCGTGATCTTATTAATGTTTATCGCCGGTTTAGAAAGTGATTTAAAACTACTCAAACAATATTTCAAACCCAGCATTGTCGTGGCCATAATGGGAATTATTTTCCCGGTTCTTGGTATTTTTTGCACCAGTAAGTTATTTGCTTTATCAAACATTGAAAGTCTATTCATCGGCGTTATTTTTGCCGCAACATCGGTATCAATCTCGGTCGCCGTACTAAAATCAATGAACGCCCTAAATACAAAATCAGGCGTTACAATCTTAGGGGCCGCAGTGGCAGATGATATCCTTTCAATTTTGCTACTAAGTGTTGTTATTACGTTTACCAGTGGTAGCGCTGCACAGGGAAACCCAAACATTATCCTTTTGATATTAATGCAAATTGGATTCTTTATTTTCGTTTGGATTTTATTAATCTTAGTCAACAAATTCAAAATCAAACTTAATCCTACATTGGCACCAATAGTTGGTTTAATCGTTTGTTTATTATTATCCGCTTTGGCAGAACATGTTAAAATCAGCGCAATTACTGGAGCGTTCTTCGCTGGTATATTAATTGGACAGACTAACTACAAAGAATCCGTTAACCACCAAATGAACCAATTTGGTAACTTATTATTTATTCCAATTTTCTTCGTCAACGTTGGTCTTAACATGAATATAAGTGGAATCGTAGAAAACGCACCATTATTTATCTTGTTATCAATCGCTGCTGTTATAACGAAGTTCTTGGGAGCATATTTAGGATCTCGTTTCTTTAAATTCACTCGATTATCAGCAACCGAAATTGGTGTCGGAATGATTAGTCGAGGTGAAGTTGGTTTAATTATTGCTGAACTTGGTTTGAAAAATAATATAATCTCAGATAATTACTACTCAACAATCATTGCTTCAATCATATTAACCACAATTCTGGCACCATTATTACTAAAACCAATCGTGATGAAAATAAAACAAATATAAAAAGACCCCCAGTGGGTGTCTTTTTTAGTTTAATTAAAAAATAGCTTTTGAATATCTTTAAACTGACGAGTTTTTGAAAGTCTCAATAATATAACGTATGCGATGACAGATCCTGAAATTGCACCACCAAAGAATTTAGGAGTGAACACGAACCAAAATAATTGGTTAGAGCTTCCAGTGTACCAGACCATCACAGGATATGAAGCAAGTGAACCCAATACCCCAGTTCCGATAATTTCACCGATGACAGCCATCCAGTTTTTACGGTAGATAAGATATAGTAGTCCGGCCAAAAATGCCCCGAAAACTGCTCCGGTGAATGCTAGTGGTGGAATTCCTAGCAATAACATTCTAAGACAAGCACAGACGATGGCCATGACTAGTGCGTACCAAGGTCCCATCAATACCGCTGCAGTCACGTTTAACACTGATGACATTGGTGCCATTCCTTCAATTCTGAAAATGGGTGATAAAACAAAATCTAGTGCAATCATAATTGCTAAGATTGTTACTTTCTTGATGCTAACTTTTGAATCCATTAATAAAGCTCCCCCTCAAATATGTATACTTCATTAATGGAGTTTTCCTGCACAGTATCTTAATTAAAAAAAGCCCCTATCTATTTAGATAGGGACAGTCCAAGTGCGTTTATCTTCCCTAGCGCCAGCATTATCTGGATCAGGTTCTTGGGTATAATCTCAGCCGATTAAGGCACCCCATTAATGTTTGTATATCCAAATCATAGCGTAGTTTAGTCTAATAGTCAAAGAAGATTTTTAAGCTATGTAGTGGACAAAAGCCACTATTTAGATATAATTGTTTCAAAGGATGTGATGGTATGGATGATAAACAAATCGAAACAATCAGACATTTTAACCGTGAATATACCCAACGATTAGGAATTCTGCAAAAAAACGTCTTTAACAGTGAAATCAGTTGGGCAGAAGCACGAATCTTAATGGAAATTAACTACCTGCAAAGTCCTACCCCAATTAAAATTTCCAACAATTTAGAACTCGACAAGAGTTATGTCAGCCGCGTCATCAAACGTTTGAACAAACTAAACTACGTCGAAAAAACAACGTCAGAAGATGACAAACGATCAAAGCTGTTAGTCTTAACCCCTACCGGAAGGACAGTCGTCCAACAGCTCAATACTCATTCCGATGAACAAATTCAATCAATCGTAAATAATCTCGACAACGAGGACCAAGAAGCTTTCTATCAATCAATTAACACCCTAAATAAACTACTAGAAAAAGGTGGAATCAATCATGTGGGAGACTAAACAATTTTCAGAACTAACACTAGAAGAACTATTCGAAATTTACCGCGTCAGATCAGAAGTATTCGTTGAGGAACAACACATCGTCTACACCGACCCCGATGAAAATGACAAACAGTCACTGCATGCTTTTGAAACAAATGGTAAGACCGTCACCGCATACGCCAGAATCTTCAAGGATGGTGACCACGTTACATTCGGGCGTGTCTTAACTACCCAACAAGTCCGCGGCACGGTAAGGGTAAGGAACTCTTGGAATACATTCTAAAAGTTATCAAAGAAAACTTCCCTAACACCAAGGTCGAAATCGACGCCCAAGCACATGCAGTTGGTTACTACGAAAAAGGCGGTTTCAAAATTACCAGTGAACCATTTA
>NZ_JAHQYH010000011.1 GCF_019061205.1 Apilactobacillus waqarii | reverse complement strand
ACCATGAAATGATGGTTAATATAATTAATGGCAACTCAATACAGTATATGAATGCTAAAATAATATTGGCATTGCTAAAACTAACATTATCATCCATAATTTTAATTCCACCATAAATGATTGATATTTTTTTATTTGATATTTCTTCACCAATTTTTACAAGTTCGTACCATGAAATGATGGTTAATATAATTAATGGCAACTCAATACAGTATATGAATGCTAAAATAATATTGGCATTGCTAAAACTAACATTATCATCCATAATTTTAATTCCACCATAAATGATTGATATCACTGTAAATGAGTTTTTTAACATCTCTAGGATAACTTTTGGCAAAAAATATTTTGCACGAAAGTTATTAAGGTTCGGGTTGACGGTTTGCGTATGGCGATAGTAGAACATTATTATGATGATTGAAAAGCAAAAAAGTAAGACAACAACGAACGCTAAAGACGACGTAATATAATAATCAATAATAGAAAGTTTAGGGTGGAAAAAACATAAGAAATTTAAGAGCCCCATACATGATAGTTGTGCAAACATAATCATATCGATGGAAATTATGAGCATTTTTTCACCGTTTCTAACCCTCAAAATAATTAATAGTAATAACGGAAAACAAATTATTGAATAAAAACAATTAAATAATATTGATAAGTGTCCCATAATAGCACCGATGATTATCAGTGTGGCAATAATTGAAATTTTTAAAACGAAAAAAAACGAAAATTTTTTTAGATATAATGGATTCATTAAATCACTTCCAAAGTTAGTATGTTTTAATTAATGCCATTATACAGATAAATTAATTTTACATGCGTTATCTCACAAATCTTAATAATGTTTTTAAAATTAAACTTGTTATATTTTTGAAGTGTGATATATTATAAACAACATAAAAGAAGATTCGCCTTTAAGTATTGACCAGAGAGTCAGACAAGGCCTATGCGTAGAAACTATACGCCATCAGTGTAAACAACAAACATTGAGGGACTTTTCTGACACGGTCAGGGAAGTCCTTTTTTTATTATCTTGGTTTCAATTAAGCAACTCCAGAGAGGGTGCATTGGAATATACGCAATTAGACCATTCCGAGCACCCACTCCATCGAGTTGGGTGCTTTTTTAGGAGGATGGATACATGCAAACACACTTTTTAGATCTTAATCAGTTAAATGATGACAAAATCATGGAACTAATCAGGTTAGCCATTGAGTTTCGTGATGGCAAACTAGTCCAGCTAAAGCGTCCTGTCTACTTCGCCAACATGTTCTATGAAAACAGTACACGAACTCATACATCGTTTGAAATGGCTGAACGCAAGTTAGGCATCACACCGATTAACATCGACCCGAAGAATAGTTCAGTGAAAAAGGGTGAAACCTTATCGGACACGGTCAAGACTCTACAAGCCATCGGGACTGACGGGGTGGTCATCAGACATAAGACCACCGGTTGGTACGAACCGCTCATCAACGACGAAAGAATCCACACCTCATTGGTCAACGCCGGTGACGGTAGTGGTCAACATCCATCACAAAGTTTGCTAGATTTACTTACCATCTACGATGAGTTCAAGAAGTTCAAGGGCTTAAAGATTGCCATCGTCGGCGACTTACTTCACTCCAGAGTCGCGAGATCAAACGCTGAAATTTTGAAACGACTTGGTGCAAAGCTATACTTTGCCGGACCAGATGAATGGTATCCAAGCGACTTCGACAACTTCGGTGAGTTTACCAACATCGATAGTATCGTCGGCAAGGTCGACGTCATGATGATGCTAAGGGTTCAACTGGAAAGATTAAACGAGGATGCGCGCGAAAGCTTCACCGCCGTGGAATACGCCAACATCTTTGGCTTAACCGAAAAACGCGGCAGCAAGATGAAGAAGAAAGCCATCATCATGCATCCGGCACCGGTTAATCGCAACATTGAAATTGCCGACTCACTTGTCGAAGCACCACAATCTCGAATCTTTCGACAAATGCAAAACGGGGTGTTCGCCAGAATGGCCATACTAACATCAATCCTAAAGAGTAAAGACCTAATTGCGGAGGACGAATATGAAGACATTAATTAAGAACGTGTATGTAGACAACCAATTACAATCCATCCTAATCGAAGATAATAAAATCAATGCTATCGGTACCAACCTAGGCGACAAGTTCAATCAAGTGATTGACGGAAACGGTGCAACAGCACTACCCGGACTAGTCGACGTTCACGTCCACTTCAGAGATCCGGGATTAACCTATAAGGAAACCACGGAGACAGGAAGTAAGGCCTCAGCACACGGTGGATTTACCAGCGTCTGTGTGATGCCAAACGTCAAACCGGTTGTGGACACACCACACGAGTTACAAGAACAATTAAGCCTAAACAAACGCGAGAGTGTTGTGCATGCCTACCAATATGCAGCAATCTCCAAACAACTAATTGCTTACAAGCCTACCGACTTCACCCAAATGGCCGAGATGGGCGCCATCGCGTTTACTAACGACGGCCACGGGGTGCAAAATGCTGAAACAATGTACCTTGCCATGAAGGAAGCTGCAAAGTTAAACAAACCACTGGTTGCCCACGTCGAAGACGACTCACTAATCAACGGTGGGGTAATGAACGCGGGGGCCAAGGCTGACGAACTAGGCCTTCCAGGGATGTTACCACTATCAGAATCATCGCAACTAGCCAGAGACTTAGTCCTAGCCAAGGACACCGGCGTGCACTACCATGTCGCGCACATCTCAACCAAGGAATCAGTCGAACTAGTCAGAATGGCCAAGCAACGCGGCGTCAACGTTACTGCCGAAGTTTCACCACATCATCTATTACTAGATGACTCAATGATTGAAAGTGACAACCCAATGATGAAGATGAACCCACCACTAAGAAGTCCAGAAGACAGACACGCACTAATCGCTGGTCTAATGGACGGCACAATCGACATGGTAGCAACTGACCATGCGCCACATAGTGAAAAGGAAAAATCAGGATCGATGAGGGATGCCGCATTCGGAATTGTCGGTATCGAAACAGCATTCAGCCTAATGTACACCAGCTTTGTTAAATCAGGATTGGTTGACCTAAAGACATTAGTGAAATGGATGAGTAAGAATCCAGCTGACATCTTCCACTTACCTGCGGGTAGGTTAGAAGAAGGCCAACCTGCTGACTTAACCTTGATGAACCTAGATGATGAATACGAAATCGATGCCAACGACTTCTTGTCAAAGGGGAAGAACTCACCATTCATTGGCCAAAAGGTATATGGCAAGACAAAACTAACATTGGTCGACGGCAACGTCGCATATCAAGATGGGAGCGTGGAATAGATGCAAGCACGATACTTAGTATTAAAGAATGGATCAACTTATGAAGGAATCGGATTTGGTTCTAAAAAGGTAGTTCACGGTGAACTGGTTTTCTCAACGGGGATGACCGGATACCAAGAAAGCATGACCGACGCCAGTTACGATGGTCAAATGCTAGTGTTTACCTACCCACTAATTGGAAACTACGGGGTCAACAGAGACGACATGGAAAGTTTGCACCCATCAGTGGCAGCCATCGTCGTAAACGAAATTGCTCGACTAGTAGGAAACTGGCGCAGCAACATGACACTAACTCAATACGCTGAACTAGAAGATCTTCCAGGAATCTCACAAATCGATACCAGAGCACTAACCCAAGAATTACGCGACGAAGGTTCAATGGAAGCTGTTATCGTAGACAATTTAAAACCAGAAACCATCCAAGATGCATTCGACCAACCGCTAGAAAGCACATCTGCACAAAGTGCTTCAACTAACAGCGTCTACCAAGCACCTAACACCGGTTTGCGTGTCGCTTTAATCGACTTTGGACTAAAGGACTCCATCCTACGTTCACTAGCTCAACGCAACCTAAACGTGACAGTCTTCCCATCAACCAGCACCGCGGAAGAAATCTTATCCAGTCATCCAGATGGAATTCTACTATCAAACGGACCTGGGGATCCAAAGGACCTAGAATACGTCCTACCAGTCATCCGTGAACTAGAAGAACGACTACCCATCCTAGGAATTTGTCTAGGTCATCAACTATTCGCCTTGGCCAACGGTGCTAACACCTACAAGATGAAGTTTGGCCACCGTGGTTTCAACCACGCGATTGCAGAAACCGGTAAGGAGCAAACTTACTTCACTTCACAAAACCACGGATACGCGGTCGACGCTGAATCAATTCCATCAACTGAACTAGAAATTACCCAAACAGAAATCAACGACGGAACTGTTGAAGGAGTGCGTTTGAAGAACAGACCAGCATTCTCAGTCCAATATCACCCAGATGCATCACCTGGACCACACGATGCTGAATACGTCTTTGACGACTTTGTAAAAGCAATGCAAGATAACCAGAAAGCGGGGATTTAAGATGGCAAAACGAACTGACATTAACAAGATTTTAGTAATTGGATCCGGCCCAATCATCATCGGGCAAGCTGCTGAATTCGATTACTCAGGCTCACAAGCTTGTCTAGCATTGAAGGAAGAAGGATACGAAGTTATCCTAATCAACTCCAACCCAGCGACTATCATGACCGACACTACCATCGCCGACAAGATTTTCGTGGAACCAATCACATTGGAATTCATCAGTAAAATCATCCGCCAAGAGTTACCTGATGCCATCCTACCAACATTAGGTGGGCAAACTGGTTTGAACATGGCTAAGGAACTAGCCGACAGTAACATCCTAGACGAATACAACGTCGAATTATTGGGTACCAAGCTAGACGCCATCGAAGAAGCCGAAGACAGACTTCGTTTTAAAAATCTAATGGAAGAAATCGGTGAACCAGTTCCCGAATCAAAGACGGTCGAAAATATGGAAGACGCAATTGCCTTCGCCGAAGAAATCGGCTTCCCGCTAGTCATTCGTCCCGCCTACACACTAGGTGGAACCGGTGGTGGATTCGCGCACAACATGGCCGAATTCGAAGAAATCATGGAAAACGGATTACGCTTATCACCAATCAACCAAGTCCTAGTGGAACGCTCAATCTCCGGATACAAGGAAATCGAAATGGAAGTAATGCGAGACCAAATCGATAACGCCATGATTGTCTGCTCAATGGAAAACGTCGATCCAGTCGGGGTCCACACCGGAGACTCAATCGTTGCCGCACCGGTCCAAACATTATCTGACCGCGAATACGAAATGCTACGTGACGCCGCGTTGAAGATTATCAGAGCTCTTCACATCGAAGGGGGATGTAACGTCCAAATGGCATTAAGCCCAACTTCAATGAAGTACTACATCATCGAAGTGAACCCCCGTGTCTCACGTTCATCTGCGCTAGCATCAAAGGCGACCGGATACCCAATCGCCAAGATTGCTGCCAAGATTGCGGTCGGTATCAACCTAAACGAAATTAAGAACCCGGTAACTCAAATCACACTAGCTCAATTCGAACCAGCCTTGGATTACGTCGTAACCAAGATTCCACGCTGGCCATTCGATAAGTTCCCACAAGCAGATAACCACCTAGGAACACAAATGAAGGCTACCGGTGAAGTCATGGCCATCGGTCGAAACTTCGAAGAATCTTTATTAAAGTCAGTTCGTTCTTTGGAAATCGACCAACGCTACTTTGACCCAGCCGAATACGAAAACGTTGATACTGCCGACATGCTTCAAGCAATTGAAGAACCAACAGATGATCGACTATTCATGATTGCCGAATTAATCAGAAGAGGGGCAACCATTGAACAAATCAATGCCCGAACTCAAATCAACTTGTTTTTCCTAGATAAAATCCAACACATTGTAGAAATTGAAACAGAGTTAGCAAACGACCAATCACTTCCAATGTTGAAGATGGCCAAACGTTACGGTTTCTCAGACGAATGGATTGCTAAAATCTGGCACACAGACGAAAAGGCAGTTCGTCAAATGCGTAAGGACAATGAAATTACACCAGTCTACAAGATGGTTGATACATCAGCCGGTGAAATCAAGGCGGCCACTCCATACTTCTACAGTACATGGGGTCAACACAGTGAATCAGAAGTATCCGATACAAAGTCAGTCCTAGTACTAGGTTCTGGACCAATCAGAATCGGCCAAGGGGTTGAATTCGATTACGCCACAGTTCACGGTGTGCAAACCTTACAACAACTAGGTTATGAAGCCATCATCATGAACTCCAATCCAGAAACAGTTTCAACCGACTTCTCAATGTCTGACAAGCTATACTTCGAACCACTAACCATCGAAGACGTGTTAAACGTGATTGACATTGAAAAACCAGAAGGCGTGATTGTCCAATTCGGTGGTCAAACCGCCATCAACTTGGCAGAGCCGCTCCACGAAGCTGGCGTGAAGGTCTTAGGAACAACCGTTGAAGACATTAATCGAGCTGAAGATCGTCACGACTTCGACCAAGTCATCAAACAATTGAAGTTACCACAACCACAAGGTGATACCGCCACAAACATCGATGAAGCGCTAAAGATTGCTAACCAAATCGGGTACCCAGTCATGATTAGACCTTCATACGTATTAGGTGGAAAGGCGATGGAAATCGTCCATGACGACGAAGAACTACACCGTTACATGACTAAGGCGGTCCACGCATCCAACGACCACCCAGTTCTAATCGACCAATACCTACTAGGTTCAGAAGCCGAAGTCGATGTTGTATCAGACGGTGAAACTGTGGTCATTCCCGGAATTCTAGAACACATTGAAAGAGCCGGAATTCACTCAGGGGACTCAATGGGCGTATACCCACCACAAATCATGTCACAAAGTGTCCAAGACCAAATCGAAACCGCAGCGGTTGAACTAGCCAAGGCGTTAAACACCAAGGGATTGATGAACGTCCAATTCGTTATCAAAGACGACGTCGCCTACGTCATCGAAGTTAACCCAAGAGCTTCTAGAACCGTGCCATTCATGTCCAAGGTGGCCCACGTCCCAATGGCAGACTTAGCCACTCGCATCATGGCAAGTGAAAAACTAGCCGACCTAGGATACAAGTCAGGGGTAGTCACACCAGCCAACCGCATCAGCGTGAAATCTCCAGTGTTTAGTTTCTCAAAACTACCACTAGTCGATAACACACTAGGACCTGAAATGAAGTCTACCGGTGAAGCAATGGGATCAGACACCAGCTACGCCAAGGCACTATACAAGTCATTCATCGCATCCGGAATCACCATTCCAACATCTGGCAATGTCTTATTCACTGTCTGCGATGAAGACAAGCAAGAAGCATTAGAACTAGCCAAACGTTTCAGAAGATTAGGGTTCCAAATTAAAGCGACTGCAAACACTCATCGTTTCTTCCAAGAAAATGGTTTAGATAACGCCTTAATCCACAAGTTCTCAGAAGACGATGACAATAACCCGGTCAGCGAATTAAACAAGCAACATTTAAAACTAGTCGTTAACACCATCGACTCAACCGAAGCGACCTTTGATGATGAAGCTCAAATCAGAGCCGCAGCGATTGAAAACGCAGTGCCATTGTTCACCGCATTAGACACTGTCGCATCATTGTTAACAGTACTAGAAGATCAAACACTAACCGTCAACGCACTTTAGGAGGAATTCAAATGTCAGTAGACTTATCAGCACAAATCGCCAACATGTCAGTAAAGAACCTATTTTTAAACGCGTCAGGAATTCATTGTCAGACCGAACAAGAACTAGACGAACTAATGAATGAACAAGTATCAGGTGCCATGGTCACCAAGAGTATGACTCCAAAGAGTCGCTTTGGAAACCCGCTGCCTCGATACTACCGCCTAGCAAACGGCTCGATTAACTCAATGGGTCTACCTAACCAAGGGTTCGACTACTACATGGATTACTTGAAGAATCATGACCAAAAGAAGCCAATCATCGTATCTGTGGCAGGGATGTCAAAAGAAGAGGACTTGGAGATGCTACACCAACTTCAAGATAACGACGACTACCAAGGTTTGACCGAGTTGAACCTATCTTGTCCAAACGTGATTGGTAAGCCACAAATGGCATACGATTTTGAAGCTGCTGATGACTTGCTACATGAAGTATTCAGTTTCTACAAGAAACCACTTGGCATTAAGTTGCCACCTTACTTCGACTTAGTCCACTTCGACATGATTGCCGAAGTATTAAACAAGTACCCACTAAGCCACGTGAATACCATTAACTCAGTGGGAAACGGGCTATGGATTGATACCAATTCTGAAACGGTCGTATTAAAACCAAAGGGTGGCTTTGGGGGCGTCGGTGGATCAATGGTCCTACCAACCGCACTAGCCAATGTCCGCGGCTTACGCCAACGTCTAAACGATGACATTAAGATTATCGGTACCGGTGGAGTTACCAACGGACGAGACGCATTCGCACACATTTTGTGTGGTGCTGAGATGGTTTCAATCGGGACTCAACTATACGAAGAAGGGCTACAAACCTTTGAACGTGTCACAAGAGAGTTAACTGACATTATGGAAGCCAAGGGATATACATCACTAAATGATTTCCGCGGCAAACTAAAGGTAATTGAAGACTAGCTAAAAAGAGACTGGGAGAAGCCAGTCTTTTATTATTTAAAAATTGGTAATGCTTGAACCTCAAATGACGAAAATTTTCATTTTTATGGTACGATAAAACTATAAAATAACGAGTGAGGAATCATCATGAGAAAGAAATTATATACAGCTACATGGGTATTGCTACTTGTAGTTGGAATTTTTCTAGTTAGTCTACCATTTCTAGAAAACTCAGCTATCCAACATTTGATTAGCAGTGAAATGAACGGTAAGATTGTTCAACAAGATAAAAACAAAAAGGCCAACTTTGACTTTTCAAAGATTGAAAGCGTTAGTGCTTCTTCAATCTCAAAGGCCATCTTTAGTCACAAACACACAATGATTGGAAAGATTTCCATTCCATCAGTTTCAATTAACCTACCTGTATACTATGGTTTGGATAACGAAGAATTATTATCAGGTGTAGGCACTATGAAACCGAACCAACAACTAGGTAAGGGTAATTACGCGATTGCCGGACATCACATGAACAATGAAAAGATTTTGTTTGGTCCATTACATAAGGTGGTCGAAGGGGATGCCATTTACATCACCAACGGTAAAAAGGTATACAAGTATGAAGTCAGCTCAATCTCTGTGATTGATCAATACGATACCCAATTCATCACCAAGAAGTACAATAAACCAACATTAACGTTGATTACCTGTGCTAGTGGGACACCAAGTGAACCAAACCGTACAATGGTAAGAGCTAAGTTAAGCTCAATTACTGACTTAAGTGATAAGACAGCTAAATACTTTAAGTGAAAAAAGACCAACTCCCCCGAGTTGGTCTTTTTACATATGCATATAAATCCTATGATTCATCAATGCTGTCTAGTAGTACGTAGTTAACTTTACGTAGTGACATTAAGTCTTTTCCACCAGCGTATGAGATTGATGATTGTAGATCTTCTTTCATTTCTAGAAGGGTGTCTTCGATGTTTCCCTTGAATGGGATTAACAATTGACGACCTTCAACGTTGTGGTGTTCACCTTTTTGTTTGGCAGAAGCTGAACCCCAGTATTGCTTGAATTTCTTACCATTCTTTTCAACGATTTCACCAGGTGATTCAACGTGGCCAGCGAAAACTGAACCAATCATCATCATGGTTGCACCGAAACGAATTGACTTAGCAAGATCACCGTTAGTACGGATACCACCGTCGGCAATCATTGGCTTAGTAGCAGCCTTTGAGCACCACTTAAGTGCTGAAAGTTGCCAACCACCAGTACCGAAACCAGTCTTGTATTTAGTGATACATGCTTTACCAGGTCCAATCCCAATCTTAGTAGCGTCGGCACCTGCGTTTTCGATTTCACGAACAGCGTCAGGAGTACCTAGGTTACCTACGATTAGGAAAGTTTCTGGAATTTCTTTTTTGATGTATTTAATCATCTTGATAACGAAGTCTGAGTGACCATGAGCCACATCAATAGTGGTGTATTCAGGAATGGCGTCAGCGGCTTTTAATTCATCGATAAAGTCGTATTCAGCATCCTTGATACCAACACTAATTGAAGCAAATAAACCTTTTTTGTGCATGTTTTGAACAAATTCTAGACGTTGTTCCGGTTGGAATCTGTGCATTACGTAGAAGTAGTCATGTTGAGCCATCCAAGTAGCTAGACTTTCATCCATAACTGTTTCCATGTTTGCGGGAACAACTGGTAGTTGGAATTTATGTGGGCCGAATTGAACTGAAGTATCAGCTTCACTACGGCTCTTAATGATACATTTTTCAGGTAATAATTGGACATTGTGGTAATCAAAAGTTCTCATTATAATGACCTCACTTTATTTATGATCTTCCCAAACGTTTTTCAAAATGTTAGTAGCTTCACGGTCTGGGCCAACGGCGAAAGTACATAGTTCAACGCCAGTTAGTTCAGAAACACGTTTTAGATAATTTTGTGCGTTAGCGGGTAGTTCTTCGACAGTCTTGCACTTAGTAATGTCTTCTTCCCATCCTGGTAGGTCTTCAAAGACAGGTTCGCACTTGTCTAAGAAGTCTAAGTTAGCAGGGTAGTACTTGATTAATTCACCATTGTATTTGTATCCAGTACAGATACGAACGGTGTCAAAACCAGATAGTACATCTAGACAGTTAAGTGATAGGTGGGTGATACCAGAAGTACGAACGGCATGTTGTAGGACAACGGCATCTAACCAACCAATACGACGAGGACGCTTAGTAACAACCCCATATTCATGAGCGACTTCACGGATACGGTCGGCACGTTCATCGAATAATTCGGTTGGGAAAGGTCCATCACCAACGCGTGAAGTGTAGGCTTTACATACACCAACGACTGAGTTGATACGGTTAGGACCGATACCGGTACCAGTAGCTGCGTTTCCGGCAGTAGGGTTAGATGAAGTAACGTATGGATAAGTTCCATGGTCGATATCTAACATTGCGCCTTGGGCACCTTCAAATAGTACTTTTTTGTCGTTATCTAAAGCTTCATTAATTAGTAGAGAAGTGTCAGTAACGAAAGGTGCAATCTTCTTAGCGTATGCACTGTACTTGGTATAGATTTCATCGAAGTCAAAACCAGGTTGGTCGTATAGTTTTTCTAAGATGTTGTTTTTAATGTTTAATGCTTGGTGTAACTTGTCAGCAAAGGTATGTTCGTCAATCAAGTCGGCGATTCGAATACCGATACGTTCTAGTTTATCCATATAAGCAGGTCCAATTCCCTTGTGGGTGGTACCTAATTTATGTTCTTTTTGTTCTTCTTGTAATTTATCAAACAAGATGTGGTATGGCATGATTACTTGGGCTCTGTTTGAGATACGTAGTCCAGAATAATCAAAACCATTTTCTTCTAAGTAGTCCATTTCAGAAATTAAAGTTTCTGGATTAACTACAACTCCGTTTCCGATGATACTTAGCTTATCGGAATAGAAGATTCCGGATGGAATTAAACGGCAGTGAAATTCCTTGTTGTCAATAACGATGGTATGGCCGGCATTGTCTCCGCCAGAATATCTTACGATCATATCAGCATCTTGACTTAGAAAGTCGGTAATTTTACCCTTTCCTTCGTCGCCCCATTGGCTACCTATAATAACGATTGATGACATCAAGTTCACCTCATATATTTCTTTAAGTATTGAGGAATGTATTTCAACACTCCACGAAAGATTTTACCATGATGGTAAAATTAATCAAGAACTATTTGTATAAATGAGAAAATAATGTTCGGGAAATAAATAAAAAACGAACGATAAGTATAATTAATTTTAAGATAATAGTGAAAAAGCGAATTTTGTATGGTAATATTAAATCAAGATATTCGAAAGGATGGATTGTGATGATTGATCGTTATACCAGACCAGAAATGGGAAATGTATGGTCTAAATATAATCAATACGCCTCATGGCTAGCTGTGGAGGTTGCAGTTGACGAAGCTTGGGCTAAGTTAGGAGAAATTCCTGCTGAAGATTTAACTAAGATTCAAAAGAACGCTACCTTTGATGAAAAAGAAATTGAAGAAATTGAAAAGACTACCCACCATGATGTCGTAGCATTTACTCGTGATGTTTCAAGATACTTAGGTGATGAAAGTAAATGGATTCACTTCGGTATGACCAGTACAGATATCGTTGATACTGCACAAGGTTACCGTTTGAAGCAAGCCAATGCGATTATTCGAAAGGATATCGAAGAAATTATCGAAACTATCGGTAACAAGGCTCTTAAGTACAAGGACACTGTTATCATGGGACGTACCCACGGTGTGCAAGCCGAACCAACTACCTTTGGTTTGAAGCTACTTCGTTGGTATGAAGAAATGAAACGTAACTTGGAACGTTTTAACATGGCATCAAAGGATGTTGAAGCAGGTAAGATTTCAGGTGCCGTTGGTACTTTCGCTAACGTTGATCCATACGTTGAACAATACGTATGTCAAAAGCTAGGTATCCGTGCCCAATCAGTTGCCAGCCAAGTGCTACCACGTGATTTACACGCTAACTACATTGCATGTCTAGGTGTGATTGCTACTAGTCTAGAAGAATTTGCTACCGAAGTTCGTGGACTACAACGTTCAGAAATTCATGAAGTTGAAGAACACTTTGCTAAGGGTCAAAAGGGTTCATCAGCAATGCCACACAAGAGAAATCCAATCGGTTCAGAAAATATCTGCGGATTAGCTCGTGTGATGAGGGGACATGTTGTTACCGCAATGGAAAACGTTGCATTATGGCATGAACGAGACATTTCCCACTCATCTGCAGAACGTGTTATCTTGCCAGATTCTACTATCTTAATCGACTACATGTTGCACCGTTTCAACAACATTGTTCGTGATCTAGATGTATTCGAAGAAAGAATGCTAAGTAACCTAAACATTACTAATGGTCTAATCTACTCACAACGTGTAATGTTGAAGTTAGTTGAAGCAGGGATGACTAGAGAAGCTGCTTACGACACAGTTCAACCACTTACTGCAATTGCTTGGGATGAAAACAAACAATTCAAGCCATTGGTTGAAGCCAGTGAAATCATTAACGAAAAACTTTCTAAGGAAGACATTGATGATGCCTTTGATTATCACTATCACATCCGCCACGTCGACGAAATTTTCAAACGCTGTGGTTTAATGTAAAACAAAAAGAGTTGGCAATCCGCCAGCTCTTTTTTTGTGTAATTTTTTAAAATCAGTTAGAATGAAATATAGGTGATATATAATGAATAAAAAATTTAACATGACAAAAGAAGGTTGGACTTTCTCAGTCCTATTCTTCTTATTCGCAGTTTACTACAGTTTTAGTAAGGCGCACTTTGCTCACTGGGGCAATGTTAAAGTGACATTCTTCTTAGTGCACTGGTCAACACTATTAAGCTCATTGATTTACGCATTGATCTTGGTATTGTTCTACCTAGTATGTACTTTGCTACCATCACGTCGCATTGTGGCCTTGCCAACAATTATTACATTATTACTAGCTGGACAAGAATTAGCACTTGCTTACTACACACTTCCAGTTGGTGATATTTTAGGTGGATTGGTACTATTGATTGGTACTTTGACCATCATATACATGGCATACATCAACGCCAAGATTAGTTTTAACATCATTGATTCAATCGTCGATGCGGACGAAGGAAACTACTTCAAGCGTTGGTTTAACCGTGTGAAAGTCAGTCTAGCATACGATTGGAAACCACTAGTGATTTCAATTGTTATCTACATGATTATTAACGCGTCAATGCTAATGACATTAACATTTAAGTAAGAGTCAGCCAGGTCGGCTGACTTTTTTATTTTACATATACGTACCCATTAGATGTTTTTAATGGTAATATTAAATGAATAAAGGGGGAGTTTCAAATGTTCAAGAAAACATTATACATAATCGGATTGGCTGCGCTGGTCTCATTAGTATTAGTGGGGTGTGGTAAGAGCCAAGATTCAAGCCAATCAAGCAAGACAAACGGCGCAGGTCCAACTTCAAAGAAGGTTGCTGCTTCATCAACTACTTCTACCAGTTCAAGTAGTATGAGAAGTACATCAGGTAGTAATCAAACTAATGCACAAAGTTTAGACGATAAGACAATTGGATTATTAGCTTATGAATGGGTTCAAGATGAACAAGCAAAAGCTGAAGGCAAAAAGACTAATACCGACTTATATTCTCACTATACAACTGTTATAAAGAGTAAGGTTAATGGTAATGATGATGGAAATGAGGAGGATTATTTCCTTAGCAGAATGTGCTACAACGGTCAAAATTCACAAAGTTCCAAATATAATCCCAAGAATTACAGTAGCCTAAACTTTAACGGTGATGGAGTAGCTGATATTTCATACAGTGTTCAAGGTTCAAATGTTAACATTAAATATACTGATTCAGCTCATCTAGGCAATAGATCTGAAGCTGAGGCTCCAAAAGCAAACAGTACTGTAAGCATTGACTCATTAGTTAAGACCTACTACAGTACTCCCGCTCAAAAACAACATGTTAATAATTTTGGTAACTCGATCTTAACTGAAGATGAATGGAACAAACAATATAATAAATAAAATGACTAAATAAAAAAGACTCAGCGAAAGCTGAGTCTTTTTTATTTAGTCAAAGTATGTGTGCAAGAAGTCTTTGACGCGCTTCTTGTATGCGACTGGGTTGACCCAGAAGCTTTCTTCATGACCTGCACCGGGCACAATCCATAGTTGCTTTGGACCGTTTGATGCGGCGTAGTTTTCATAAGACATGTAAGTTGGTACGTAGATGTCGCTGTCCCCGTGAATGAATAGGGTAGGCAAATCGTTTTTCCTTAATGCTTCAGTACATGAGGCATTGTGCAAACGGTATCCAACCTTGTACCAGTTAATCGCGCTAACCAATGGTTCGATTGGGTAAGGAGGCAAGTGGAACATATCTTTTAGTAAGTAGTTGAATTCATCACCAACATTCGTGTATCCGCAATCAGCGATGATTGCCTTTACCTGTTTTGGTAAGTCTTCACCACTTAGCATTGTGACAATTCCGGCTCCCATACTGATACCAAACATTAGGATTTCGGCATCGTCACCGACTTTTTCGAGGACTAGCTTAATCCAACGAAGGTAGTCGATGCGGTCCTTCCAGCCATAGCTGACGTATTTACCATCACTATCACCGTGGGCGCGATCGTCTGGAGCTAAGACGTTAAAACCTAGTTCGTGGTACATCTTAATGAAGTTTGCCATTGTCTCACGATTACATCCAACTCCGTGGGCCATGATGATTGTTTTCTTTGTTTCTTCCTTTGCGGGAACATATGAAGCAATCATTTTTTCGCCTGTGTCGACTTCGTTTAACACCCATTCTTCCTTTGGAATAGCGTGGAACCAATCGACATAACGGTAGTATGCGTATGCAAAACGTAATTGGCTAGTTTGTGGGACAGGTTCGTCGTCCTTTCTGCTCATACCTAGTTTAAATAGGTAGTTACTGAACATAAAAGCTCCTGCCCCAACTGCAGTAGACATTACACCTAAAGCAGCAGCAGCTTTTTTAAATCCCATAAAAATCACTCCAATGTTATTTAGTCTGTAAGATAAATATCCTTTAATTTAGCAATATCTGCGTCAGATAGGCCAATAAATTCGTGCAAGAAGTTATTGATATTACCATATTTTTCTTTAATGGTAGCCATCGCAGCATCGAAGTATGATTCATCAACGGTGTATAAGTCGTGTAGGTTTTGACGAAGTTCGTCAGTCATACCGTACTTGCTGTATTGATCAATTTTTACTTGAATGAATGGTTTCATTGCTTCTTTTGATAATAGGTAATCTTTTTTGATTGTTTCTTCATCAACGCCTAAAGCGAATAAGAAGAACGCAGCTGATAGACCAGTACGGTCCTTTCCTTGCGCGCAATGGAATAGTACGGCACCGTCGCCAGTGTTAGCTAATAAGGTCTTGAAAAGATTTTTAAAAGCCTTTTGTGCGGATGGACTAGTTACCATTGATTGGTATGAATTAATCATATTTTGTTTGCCACGATTGGCATCATCCATGTACTGTTCAGCGTATTGCTGTTCAGTCTTGTCGTGACCGCTGTTGAAGACAGGGTTAGCGATAAGCTTAATCTTGCTTGATTTTTTATCAGGTGCCTTTGTTCTTTCTGTGTCAGATCTTAAGTCGACATCGAAATTAATGCCATAGTCTTCTAAAAAGGCTAAATCTGAATCTGATAGTTCAGCAAGATCACCTGAGCGCAGGACTTTATTCCATTTTACAAAACGGCCATCTTTGGTTTGGTATCCACCAAGTTCACGGAAGTTATAGCCGTTTTTAATGTCTAATAATCGTTGTTGTGACAAAATTCATACCTCCCATATTAACGCAAATATTATTTATTATATTGTAAAAGAAAATAGCCAATAATGAAAGCTAGAAGAAATAATATTTTCATTGATATGACAAATGTTAAATAAACGTTTCTTTTATCTTTTTAATTATAGTTACGGTAATTTTTGTGTTATGATGTTTCGAATTAAAAATACAAATAACGATTCCAATATTGATCTCTAAGAGGCTTGTAAAACACATATTTTTAAAGATTTATTAGACGTTTTGTACCGTTTTATAAATGAATATTAAATAATTCTTCAAAACATTTTAAATTTCTTTAAGAAGATGATAATATAATAGTTATATAAAATTACCCAAAATGCGCGTTTTTTAATGAAATAACAGCGCAAAATAATAAATTTTTAGAAAAAGTTTTAAATTAAAGTATTAAAACCTCGATTGAATTTGAAAGGACCATTACTATGCAATACAACAAGCAACAATTTAACAAAGTAAAAGATAAGAAAGTGATGAAGAAAGTTAAGAAACAATGGGTTGTAGTATCCGTTGCGACATTAGCTTTTTTGGGAACCACTGCGTACACCATGGGTGGAACAGAAGCTCATGCGGATGGTACTAGCGGAGGCACTACTAATAACAGTAATACTACTAACGGCAATACTACTAGTGGTACACAAAATAATAATCAAAGTGCTGGTAGTGGAAATGCCGCAACTAACACTAACACTGCTGCCACTAACACTAACACTGCCTCAACTAACGGGACCAGTGCGTCTTCAGGAGCCAGTGCGTCTGCTCCAGTTGTTACTGTAGGAACTACTAATGGTCAAGCTCCTAGCTTTAACAACAATGATGATTCAGCTACTTATGCCCAACAAATTCAACAAGGTTATCAAGATGCTTACAATGGTAAGGCAAACAACTCGGGTACTTTAACCGGACAAGCAATTAACTACTACAATGCTGGTTATGCAGCCGCAGCTGCAGTAATGAACGATTACAACCAAAAGACTCAAGGAATTGGTGCCGGTACTCAAGATTACACTTACTATGGAAACACACCTAATAGAAAAGATGATGCTGGAAACGTTAAAGTCGCCAGCTTGAGCTCAAGTGGAGCCAGTCTAGCAAACAATACTGCGGCAAATACAACTGCATCTAACAATTCTTCGTCTGGTGCTGCGTCTAGTAACGGAAGCGGATTTACTGGTGCATCAACTACCAATCCACAAACTGCATTAACAGATGGAACTCCACAAAACTACAACAGTCCGGATTCTCCATACCGTGGTGGGGCCGATACTCCATATTCAGCATACACTTCAACACAAAACTACGAACAACAATTACTATCTAAGTTCTCAAATGTTAATAACGTCAGTGTGCAATCATCTAATCAAATTGGGGCTTCAATCATTCCTCAAGCTAGCGATGCAATTATCCAACAAGCACGCCAGCAATATGCTAACTACGCCGGTTTGGCGAAGGCTTTTGATACTGCCACAAACATGACATTGGCAATGCAAGGTTACAATGATGCCGAATCAGGTAAGTGGGTCGGTATTGCTCCTGGACAAGCAAGCAAAGGAAATCAAGATTTCTACATGAATTCATTCGCAGGAATCAGAAACTCATCTAACCCATATGATCAAGCATACTTGGGTGCCAAAGACTCAATTGCGAACTCATTTGACAGCTCTAACAACTTTAAGGTTAATACTGCGTTTAACCCAGTAAATACATCTAACCAATACTACAACATGGGTTACAACGATGTTGTTAACCAAGAAACCGCCAAGGGATCTGGTGTGGTCTTTGTTTCCAATGGTGGCCAATTCTTCAATGTTTTGACAGGTCAAACTGGTGCAATGAATGCCGGTGGTGGTAATGTTGCTAACAATGTTATTAAAATTAAGATTGTCGGTGATATTGATTTAACAGCACTTACTGGTACTGGTGGTGAATACGCAAATATTAATGCAACCGGTTCATCTATCACAATTGATGGACAAAACCACATGATGGATTTCCATGACATGGATTACACATTCACTAACAGTAACTTTACTGATTTGTATCTTCAAAATTTCCAATCACTTTATGCTGCCAACTATTATGGCCCATTCCGTGTCGGTGCTAATGATAATATTCATTACTCCAATATTAACTACATTGGTGGACAATTGCTTAGTGCAACAACACAAAATGTATACTTCTCCGGAAATGTTAACGTTTTAAATCCGGTTAACTACAATAATTTGGCTAAGTCTGCATACTACAACTCACCATTTACGCAAAACGTTTTAACCGTTGGTGGTGGGAACCAACAAAACCTGGAAGTGCAAAACTTCGTTCTAGAAAATAATTCTCATTACTTCGGTAATACTTCACCAGTATATGGTGGTAACGCCATTGAATTGTATGGGAACATGACACTTGGTCAAAATTCCAAGATGACCCTTGCCAGTCGTGATACTGGTGGACAGGGTGAAAATGGAATTAATAGTTCTAATATGGCAATTTACTTCCGTAGTTCATCAGCCAACTTGAACGTTGCTAAGGATGCGGTCTTAAATATTATTCCATTAGCTTCACAAACTGCTAACCGTCTATCAGGTGGTATCTACATGAATGGGGGTAACATCACAGTCGATGGTGGTACCATTAACTTCCAAGGATATAACGGTACTGCTGGTTACTATAACCAAGCAATCGATATGCAAGGGGCATCCACAATTAAAGTTATCAACGGTGGATTAGTTAAGGCACTTGAAGCTGGTTTGCCACAAACAACTGGAACTTATTACACTTCTGGTGGTCGTCAAGCTACTTTATATGGTTTGATTGCCAACGAAAATAACAATGGTAACTTCTATGTTGGCAATGGAGGTAACTTGATTGTTGGACTTACCGACCAAAATGGTGGATATGTAACTCCATACTACGGTAACTTAACTATTAATGGTGTTGGTAGTGATCACGTCATCTTCTACAATAACAACACTACCAATAATACTTTCCAAACTGGTGGTAACCAAAAAGGAATTAATGCATACAACGTCGGAATAAAGGATTCATCCAACCGTATCACTCCTCTTTACTACTTTAACCTTCCATCAGGTAGTGTTAACTACACTGGTGTCGATGGTTCTGGTAACCCAGTCAGTGGAAGTGTAAATACAACCCAACTAGAAATTCAAAGTATTCCTGCCGTTCAATTCGTAGGAACTAGTGGGGTTTCTGTTGATAATAACGGAAACACTGTTATTACTTCATACGCTAAATTGACCAACTACAACTCAATTTTAGGGCAAAAACTTTACTATCAAGTTGGATACTCTGGAACTGATCCACAAGGTAATTTCAATAATTTAACAACTTATCCAAACTCATCGACACAAGATTTATATTCAAATGCCGATCCTAACCTCTACACTGGGGCAATTAACGTTCCAACCAACTACGCTGGTGAAATTATCCCAGTTACTTTTGTATTACAAAAGAGTGCAATCGGAAACGTTAACCCTCAATTTGTAGGGATGCGTTTCAAGTATGGTTTGACCAGTGTTAACAACATCGTTAACACTAGTCCATCGGCAGGGACTAATAACTACACAATCACAATTGAAGGTTACAACACCGGTAGTAACGGAAAAGTAACTGAAAATGGTGATATGGGAATTACTGCCGGTAGTACAGCTGTTCAACAAAATGGTATCGTTGATGGTTTAGCCGATGCCTCTGCTGGTAACACCAATGCCAAGAATGCAGAAAGTTTCGCTACCAGAACAAGTACCGACTACACAGGTGCTTACAATGATGCCCAAAGTGGATATGCAGCATTTAATAAGAATTCACCATTATCATTGGATGATTTAAAACAAACTACTGGATTTAACGCTGCTGTTAACCCGGTTGCCTATATCCAAGGTTACCAAAAGGCCGCTTATGATGCCGGTGTTAGTGATGCCCATTTCGGTATTACTAGTCCGCAATTACAAAATATTCCTGGTTATCAAGATGGTGTAAATCAATATAACCAAGCATATCTAGTTGGACTAGATCCAAGTAAGGCATCACTACCATTATCAACTCTTCAATCACAATACGGACTTGCTTCAACATACTTGGGTATTCCAGCATCAGCTACAACAACTGGTTTATCTGATGCCCAAGGTGCTCTTTCATTCGTTCAAGATGAAAGAAACGCGATTATTAACAGTACATCCGGTGGATACGGAACTGTTCTATCAAACCCAACGCAAAAGAATGCTTATTTGGATGCGGAAGCGGGTTATTTCAATTCGGTTAAAAACGTATCAAACCCAACCGCTGCTAATCCAAATCCTAACGCAAGTAAGGCCGAACAAGCCGGTTTCCAATATGGACAATCATTGATTAACGGTGCACTAGCTAAGCAAAGACCAACAGTTGTAAACCCATCTGCTGGTATCTACAACTTGTCTGCCGCTCAATCAGCATATGATGCTGTTAAAGCAGCATTGATTCATGCGGTTTCTAACATTTCATCAGAATCAAGTACTACAAGTCACGGTGCCTTATCTGACGATTCATATGTAGGGGACAAGACTGTCTACAAGAGTATCAAGTATGGATACTACAAGGCGGCTCAAGGTCAAACCGACATTAATCTAACATCTCAAACAGAATCAAAACTAGACTTGCTTGAAGAAGTTGGATACATCTTATACGTTCAACCAAAGGCTTACGAACAAGGGGCGCAAACTTTCAACAACAAGCAAGCTAACACAGCCGCTAACAACCCATACAACAACTCAACAATTGGTCAACAATCATTTAACAGTGGTTTCTCAGATGCCCAAACTGCCTTCAACCAAGGTCAATCTGATGGTCTTAACACTGTTAAGAATAGCGCTAATCCACAAGGGGTTCAGTATCCAAATTCTGTAATTCCAGCCAACTATCAAAAAGATGAAAACCTATCTTCTTCATACTACACTGGTTATAAGGGTGCTGTTGATGGTTACAAAGACGGGGTGTCATCCACTACTGGATCAAACACCAACAACAATCCTACAAATCAAACGACTGCTAACTATGAAACTTCATACCAAAATGGTAATGCACAAGGTAGACAACAAGCAGGGGCTAATGACTATGTTAACAACACTGTTAGCCAAACTGTTGCCAATAGTGATACCAACTATGCTACTGGTGTAAATACTGCTGCTCAAGGACATTCAGATGGATATTCTCAAGCACAAAGCCAACCAGGAAACTCAAATATTACCACTAATAACACTGATAAAACCTATGTAACTGGATTTAACACTGGGGTTAGTGATGAACGTTTAGATGCAACCAAGAACATCGATGCTAGTGCATTCAACCAAGGTGCACAGGATTACATTAATAACTTGCCTATTTCTGTCAGTGGTCATGAGAAATACTACATCGCATACTACAGTCAAGGTTACGATGCCGCTAGACAAGGTCTATTGGATGCTCGTGATGGTAAAAGCCAAAGCTTACCAACTTTTACACCTTCAGCTAACAAGGCTGATCCAACATACGTAAACAGTAGTACAATTGTTGCTCAATTCACTACTAACCTACAAAACGCATACAAGTTGGGATATAATTCATTCAAAAATGATGTGACAACTGGATTCAGTGATTCAAATAATGCACTAGCTAATAACCAAGCTGCACTAACTGCTAACGATGGTAATAAATTGGTTGCTTACAATGTTGCAGCTGATATCTTTAACACTCAACTAGCATCATTGGAAAATACTAAATACAATAACCAACAAAGTCCTAGTGGTACTTTGTACACAGATTTGCAAAGTTGGTTCAACACCCAAGCTCAAGCTGATTACCAAAATGGTGAAAGCATTGCCAAGAAGACAACTGTTCCACCAACTGCAGGTAACACTCAACCACAAATTTCATTTGGATTCCTACAAGCTGGTTTTAACGACCTAACTAATGGATACAATGGAACAACTGGAAACACTGTTAACACCAAATCTCAAGGTTACGTTGATGGTGTAAAGCAACAACAAAACTTAAATACAGGGATTAATACAGCTAAGACATCAGTTCAAAACAACACACCAAGCGATCCAGATCAATTGGATGCCTACAATGGTACCAAGGCTGGATACATGGACATTGCTACTGGTTCAACCACTGGTTCTAAGACAATTACTTCCCAATATAACAAGGTCTTCGTTGATGCATATAACAAGGCTTATTCAGATGGCTCTAGTTTAGCTAATGAAGCATTGCAACAATTGAGCCAAAACCAATCAGCAACTGATGCAACACTAAACGCTGATGGCGCTAAGAACGTTGCTTACACAGCAGCATACAAACAAGTAATGGATGGATACCATTCAGTTCTTCGCATGACTACTGGATCAACTCCTGATTCAAACGCTAACTACCAACAAGGTCAAACAGTTGGTCATACCTTCATGAATGACTACAATGCTGCCGAAGCTAAGAGTAATCCAAAGGTATCTGACTCACCATCACAAACTTACCATGGTGTTGTTGATGCATTGAACAATGCTTCTGCAAACGGAACTATCCAACCAATCACAAGTAGTCCGAATGGAACACTTTACATTGATGGATACAACCGTGCCGTCGCAGATATCAACAAGGCTTCTGCAGATGCTGTCAGAGACTTTGACAACGGGGTTCAACCAAACCCAAGTCAAGAATCAACAGCAGCTATTCAAGCTGGTTACACTCAAGCTTACCAAGCATTAACTACTGGATTTAAGCAAGGATTGAGTAATCCAAACTCATCTGCTCCAGCTAACACCAACGCTGCCGCTGGTTTTGTAAATGGACAAGCTACCGCTAAAGGATATGCTGATGCCATTAAGGACTTTAACAATGGTAGTAACAACCCTAACGCCAACACAGAACCTGGTTACGCAGATACTATGAACGCTTTGCTTGATGCACAAAAGAAACAACGTAATAACAACAACACAACCACGGTTTATGGATTAGCTTACTCACAAGCCTTAGGTGCTAACGATGGTTTGGCTGCCGTTAAGAATAATTCTTCAATTAACGATATCCCAACCAACGTTCCAAGCACTGTTAACCCATTTGCATACCAAGATGGTTACCAAGGATCTGTTGATGGTTACAAAGATGGTTCGGCATCTACTGAAGGAACATCTACTAACAACAGTGCTGCGCAAGCAAACAACCCAATTTACCAAAATGCTTACAAGCAAGGTAATACAGCTGGTCGTCTTCAAGCCGGTGCCAATGACTACACTAACGGTACTGTTAGCCAAGCTGAACAACAACAAGATAAGAACTACGCAACCGGTGTATCAATTGCCGAAAATGGTTATCAAGATGGGGCTAGTGGTGTAACTAAGCAAGGACAAGATAAACCATATACAACTGGTAATGCTCAAGGTATCCAATCTGCCGATGGGGTAAAACAAGCTCAAGCACTAAATAGTACAGATAATGGACTATCAGGCGACTCGAAGAGTGCTTACTACGGGGTAAAGGATGCTTATGCATATGTTGCTAATCCAAATATTCCAAATACTCAATTGCCTTCATATGGTGTAAGTGGAATTAATACGCAATCAAATGCCTACCAAGCTGCTTTTGTTGCTGCCAAGACCAAGGCATTATCAGATGAAGCGCAAGGGGTTGCTACATTCCAAGCTAGCCAAGATAACACCTACGACACAACTTCATCCAACGCAACTGTTGATACTAAGGCAATGAGTAATGGTTACAACCAAGCTCAAAAGGGTTACAATGCATCAACCACAAATACGTTTGATACTACCAACAATAGTGCATCATACAAAGCTGGTAACACCATGTTCAATGATATTATTGCTGGTATTAATGATGCCAAGGCTAACCCAACTCAAGGTACTAGCTACACTGGTTCAGCAGTAAGAGTTGCTGCTTACGATGGTACTGCTGGAGCATTTAATGATGTTTTGAAGAACACACCAAATGCTTCTGCAACACCACTAAGTCGTGATGCTAACCAATCTAAGGCATACGTTGACGCATATAACAGATCAAGAGATATCGCAATTCAAGATGGAGCTAATGGTGCTTTGGCATACGTCAGAGGACAAAGCCAAGCTACTGGTAAAGATGCCGATTCACAAGCGTTTAACTATGGTTATGGTCGTGCCCAAACTGGATTCAGCGATTCCAAGACCATCCAATCACCTCAAGCATCCGATGCTGCATACATGACAGGTTACAATGCATATCAATCTGAAAGTTTAGCTAATAATGATGCTGTAAGTGGTAACAGAAATAGTTACACTTCAGCTGTTGATAAAAATTCATACAATGATGCTTACAATGCCTTCAACGATGCTTACACTGATTTAAGTAAAAATCCAGACAATCCTAACAATCCTAATATGACTGGTAAATCACCAGCTTATGCTGATGCTTATATAGTTGCGAAATCATACCTACAAGGCCAATACCAACAAGGGGTATCACAATTTGCTTCAGGATTTAGTTCGGGTACTGGATACACAGCGGTTGGTTCAACTGCCCAAGCTATTCAAATGTTGAAGAAAGGTTACACTGACGCATTACAAGGTTATAAAGATGCTTTAAGTGGTGAACAAGCCGCAACCACCATTACAACTACTGGTGCTCAATCAGGTTTTCAAGAAGGTCAACAACTACTAGGTGCGGTTAATGATGTTGCCAACAATGGTAAGTTAACCAATACTGGTGGGGACCCAATCTACAGTCTAGCCTTCACTGCAGCAAGAAAAGCTAAGGATGCTGTCGATGCCAATCCAGATGTATCTAATGTGGTACCATCTTCTAATCCAAATGCTTCAAACAGTGTATACGCATCTGCATATACCAATGCGGTTAATGCAATGCAAACTAACTACCAAAACGGTGTTCAACAATACCTAAGTAGTCAAGCTGAACCTGTTAACCCAACTACTGAATACGATATGGGTTACAAGGATGCTAAACAAAGTTTCGAAGACGCCATCGTTCGTGGTCAATCTTCATCAACCAAGAAGACTAATGAAGCCATCAATGCGTTTAATGAAGGTCAAAAGGCATTACAAGGTTACAACGATGCCGTTTCAACTGGTCAAATCAACTACCCAGCTGGCACTGATCAAAACCAAATTGACGCTAACAATGGTGCATCTCAAGCACTAACTGACATTAGTAAGGGTCTTGCTAACAACGATTCTGCATACACTTCATACAGTAATGCATTCAAGTTGGCTTACGCCAAGGTAAAACAAGCTGCTCAAACTGCTTATGACAAGGGTGCAAGCGGCTATGTCAATGGTGACAACAACACTACTGATACTGATCCAATTTCTAAGGTTCAAAGTGCAGGTTACAATGCTGCTAAACAAGGTCATGACTTGCAACAAGCTGGTCAAACATTAACAGAAGCTCAAAAGAACAACTCAGCTCTAAACACTGGTTTCAATGATTCTAAGTCAGGAAACGATGGATTAGCAGCCGCTGGTGGTAACACTAGACCAGACATGACTAACTGGACTCAACCACAAATAGATGGTTACCAAGGTACTGTTGATGCATACGCTAACGGTAAATCAGATGGGCAAATGCCTGATTTAACTGGTAAGAGTCAAGCTTACAAGGATGCATATACTACTTCTTACAACGATGCTAAGCAAAAGGCCACTCAAGGGGCCAATGCTGCATTGACTGGTCAACCAGTGGATCAAACTGGCTGGACGCAAAAACAAAAGGATGCATACGCAACTGGTGTTACTAACGCCAATAATGCATACAAGCAAAACCAAGACAATGTCAATGCAACCAACCCATACTCTGCAGGTAGTGATGGCTCAGAATCATTCGAAGGTGCTAAAGCTGGTTTTGCTGACGGTACTAATGGTGGACAAACTTCACTAGACGGTAAGTCAGACGTATTCAAGGCGGCCTACAACAAGGCTCAACAAGAAGCTAAGCAAAATGCTCAAGCCGGTATCGATGAATTTACCGCTAACAAGAGTAATACCGCCACTGCTTCTGCAACCGACGCTAAGAACGTAGCTCATAATGATGGTTACACCCAAGCAGAAGCTGGATATAAAGGTCAAACTGGTGCTGGTATCAATACCAATGATCCAGCATACAAGGCAGGTCAACAATTACGCAGTGATGAAAACACTGGTGTTTCAGCAGCTCAAAAAGCAACTGGCAGTGATGACAAGTCATTTACTCCAGCCAATGCTTCTCAAAAGGCTGCTTATGACGCTGCTTTAGCTGGTATCACAGCTGGTGCTAATAACAACAATAACGGTCAAACTGTTCCTGAAGGCGACTCTGCTCAAGCCAAAGCATACGCTGATGCATACACCCAAGCTCATGAACTAGGAATTCAAAAGGCTGCTGATGGTGCTAACGCATTTAACGCAGGTCAAGCAGATAATTCCGATAAGAGTTTGGCTGGTCAAGCTCAAAGCCAAGGTTACAAGGATGCTCAAAGTGGTCACGATGTCGCTGTTAATAAACAAACACCAACTGAAGCACAAAAGAACAATCCATCATTCATGGCTGGATACAATGCGGCTGAATCTGCTCGTACAGGTCTATCTGACATTGAAAAGTGTGCTACAACTCCAACTAGCCATGTTGATGACAATGCATACAAGCAAGCTCAACAAGCTTACAAGGATGCTAGTGATTCTATTGCCGCTAACCCAGACAACCCAGCAGCAACTACTAATACTTCACCTGCATATCAAGAAATCTACAAGCAAGCTCAATCTGACTTGAAGAAGAACTACGATGCAGGTAAGCAACAATTCATGGATGCTCAATCAAGCGCTAACACCAGTGGCGTTTCATCAGACCAAGGTAAGGGTAGAATTAGCCAAGGTTACGCTGATGCTCAAGCTGGTTTCAATGCTGCGATTAACGGTCAAACCATCACTAATCCAAACGATGCTCAAAAAGCAGGGATGGATGCTGCTAAGACAGTAACTGACACTGTTAAGGCTTCAGTTGATGGCTCATACAAGAACAGCAATGACCCAGTTGCTCAAGCTGCTAACAGCGCAACTCAATCAGCACACAATGATTTACTAAGCGACCCAGATCATGCTGATGTATCAACTGATTCAAGTATTGCTAACAACCCTGTAAAGGCAGCTGCCTACAAGCAAGCTCAAGAACAATACAAGGCTAACTACGATGCCGGAACTAATGCATACTTGAATAACACCACCGAACCTAATGATGACCTAGGTAAGAAGGGTTACCAAGAAGCAAACGATGGATTCACTGCTGGTTTCAGTGGTCAAACATCAATTGCTAACCAACACAGTGCTGCTCAAAACGGACTATCCGCTGGTGAACAAGCACTTGCTGGTTACAACAATGCATTATCTCGAAATGATGAGAATGCGAACGCACCACAAGTCGAAAAAGACGGTAACAACGGTGCAAAACAAGCATTTGCTGATGCTAAGAACAATACTTCAATGAGTGCCAGCGACCTTGCTAAAGAACCAGTGGCTTTCCAAGCTGCTTACAACAAGGCCAAAGAAATTGCTCAACAAGCCATCACAGCTGGTGCGACTGCATTTGCTAGTGGTAAAGTTCGTCCAACAGTGACTGATGCCATCACAGATGCCCAAGCTAAGGCTTACGATGATGCGCGTTTAGGATACGATTCAGCCAAGACTGGCGCAACTTTGACTCAAGCGCAACAAGATAACCCATCATTCATGGCTGGGGTTAAGGCATATCACGATGCCCAAAATGGTCGTACTTTATTTAATGAAGGAAAAGAATTACCAGGGGATGCAACTACAGCTGAAACATTAGCTTACACCGCCACTAAGGAAGCCTATACAGCTGGTGCAAGTGATCAACCACAAAGAAGTGATTTGAATCAACAACCTGGTATTTACCAAGATGAATATTCAGATTCTTACGCAGATGCTCAACAAAAGGCCCAAGCTGGTGCTAGTGAAGCATTTGGTAACTCAGCTTCTAAGGTAGATCAAAGCAACTGGACTCAAGCGCAAAAGGATGCTTACAACACTGGTAAGGCGAATGCAGAAGCTGGTTTCGATAAGACTAAGCAAGACGTTACCGCTCAAAACAATTACCCAACTGGTAGTAACTCTGGTGAAGCATTCGATGGTGCTAAGGCTGGTTTCTCAGACGGTAAGTCTGGTGCAACCACTGACCTAACTAACAAGACTCAAACATTCATTAACGCTTACAACGCTGCTAAGCAAGAAGCTCAACAAGCTGCCAAAGATGGAGCTGATCAATTCAACGCCCAACTAGACGATTCTGCTGATGCTAAAGCCAAGGATGCACTAAGCGTTGCTCACGTTAATGGTTACACCCAAGCTCAAGCTGGATACAACGCTCAAAACAATAACACTGTTGATAACGGTAACAAGGACACTTCTTACCAATCAGGTGTTAAGACTGCTCAAGACGTTGCCAAGGGTTCTGCCGACGCCTTAACTGATCCAAGTAAGAAAGATTCATACAACTCTGGTTCAGCTGCTCAAGACGCTGCCTACAAGGCAACCGTTAATGGTTACCTAGACGGTAGTGACGGCAATAACGATAACGCAACAACTACAGATCATAATCAAGCTAAGGCCTACAACGATGCTTACCAAGCTGCTAAGCAAAAGGGTGAACAAGCTGCAACCACTGGAGCTAGCTCATACATTGCTGGCAATACTAAACCAACTGGTAGTTCAGCTGAAAGTCTTGCTCAACAAAAGGGTTACCAAGATGCAACAGATGGATACAACGCTGCAACCAACAAGGATGCAACGGTTCCAACTAACGCAACTGATGCCTACAAAGCTGGTTTCAATGCCAACAAGTCTGGTCAAGCCGGAATTAATGACATCGAAAATGGTACAACTACTGCAAACGTTGTCGATTCTGCTTCATACAACAAGGCTCAAAAGGCATACGATGACGCTTCTAAGGCAATCAGTGCCAGCCCAGATTCACCAGCAACTGCTAGTGATAGTTCACCTGTATACCAAACTGCTTATGCTAAGGCAGTTAACGACTTGAAGCAAAACTATCAAGATGGTACTAACCAATTCGTTAACGGTAGCAACTCTGCTGACACTTCAGGTGCTAAATCAACTCAAGCTAAGACCCAAATTGAACAAGGTTACGCTGATGTTCAACGTGGTTTCAATGACAAGATTGATGGAACTACAACCAACAACGCTAATGCAACCACCCAAGAGGGTGCTAACATGGCACAAAAAGTTATCGATTCCGTCAACGGAGTCGCAACCGACAACGTTTCAAGCAGCAATGATCCAATTGTTCAAACTGCCAACAGTGCAGCTGGACAAGCAAAACAAGATTTACAAAATAATCCAGATCATTCAACTACTTCAGATGATGCAAGTATTCAAAATAACCCAATCAAGGCGGCTGCTTACAAGGTTGCTGTTAACCAAATGCATCAACAATATGCTGATGGTTCAAGCGACTACTTGAACAACCAAACTAAACCAAGCACTGATCTAGGTAAGCAAGGTTACAACGACGCCCAAGCTGGTTTCACTGCCGGCTTCAATGGTACTAGCGTTCCTAACGAACACAGTGCTACTAAGGCTGGTCAAACAGCTGGACAATCTGCATTGGCTGGTTACCAAGATGCATTATCAAACAAGAAGGACACTTCAGGCGATGCAATGCAACAACAAGCAAACGCTGCAGCCCTTCAAGCATTTGATGATGCTAAGAACCTAAAGACAACTGATATCTCTAAAGAACCAGTTGTTGCATACCAATTGGCATACCAAAAGGCACAACAAGATGCTGCTGCAGCAACTACTAGTGGTGCCACTGCCTTTGCTAATGGTGAAAGTAGACCAACTGGTGACGACGCACTAAGTCAAGTTAAGCAAGCTGCTTACGACTACGCTAAGTCAGGTTATGAAGCTGCCAGAGACGGTAAGATTACCGATGATGATAAGAAGAAACCATCATTTATGGCTGGGGTAGATGCATACAACCAATCAATTAATGGACACGATGCATATGTAAATGGTGAACAATTACCAGAAAGTGCTAGTGCTGCTGAAAAGGCTGGTTATACTGCTGCTCAAGATGCTTACTCAAGTGGTAAGAATGACAGTGCTAAGCCAAGTGATCTAGGAAGCAAACCAGAAGCATACCAAGACGTTTATAACAACGCCTATGCCGATGCCCAAGCTAAGGCAACAATCGGTGCTGCCGAAGCATTCAACAACACTACTCCAGTTAGCCAAGATGGTTGGACTCAAGCTCAAAAGACTGCTTATGCAGCTGGTAAGCAAAATGCAATTGCTGCTTACGACGATACTAAGTCTGACAACACCAAGGCTAACCCAAATGCTTCCGGTAGTGATGCCGCTCAAGCGTTTGACGGGGCTAAGGCTGGTTTCGCAGCTGGTGCTAAAGGAATTAAGCCAGATGACATAAATTCTCAATCAGCTACCTACAAGGCCGCATTCAATTCAGCTTATGATGAAGCACAATCCCAATCAGCACAAGCTCAAAGAGACTTTGCTGCGGGTAAAAGTGATCAATCAACAGCATCTAATGATTCATTGAATGAAGCATACAAGTCAGCCTATGCTGAAAGTAATCAAGGGTACAATGATCAAAAGGATGGCAAGGTTAATAACGATAATAAGGATATTAACTACCTTCAAGGAATTGAAAATGCTAAGCAATTAGCAAACGGTACTAACGATGCCACAACTAACCCAGGTAACAACGGCAATGAATACAAGAGTACTCCTGCTCAAGAAGCCGCATACCAAGCAACATTGAATGGTTACAAAGATGGTGCCAATGGCAACTCTAATAACCAAACACCAACTGATGCAAGTCAATCAGTGGTTTACAACGATGCTTATGCTGCTGCTAAGCAACAAGCTCAAAAGGATGCTGCAACCGGTGCTAGTGACTTTAACAAGGGACTAGACCAACCATACGGCACAGACTCTCATTCAATTGCTCAAACTAAGGGTTACCAAGATGCTAGTGACGGATACCGTCTAGCCAAGGACACTCCTTCTGCCGCTATTCCAAGTGGTGCAACCACTGCTTACATTTCTGGATACAACGCATACAAATCCAGTCAAGCTGGCCTAAATGATGTTGAAAACAACACCACTACCGACCATGTCGACAACGACGCATACGCTAAGGCTCAAAAGGCCTACACCGATGCAAGTAATGCAATTGCTGCTAACCCTGACAAGCCACAATCATCTCAATACAAAGACCCAGCTTACGTTGATGCTTACAACAAGGCCGTATCTGATTTACAAACTAACTACCAAACTGGTCAACAACAATTTGATAGTGGTAAGAACGTGGCGGATACTACTGGTGTAACTTCACAACAAGCTAAGGATCGTTTGGCTCAAGGTTACAATGATACCAAGGCAGGATTCGATTCAGTTGTTAACAACACACCAATCAGCAATCCAAATGCTGCTCAAAAAGATGGTATTAAGTCAGCTCATACTGTTCAAGATGCCGTTAGTGGAATCGTAAGCAGTAACACTGACAGTAATAACCAAGATCCTGTATACCTAAGTGCTACTCAAGCAGCACAACAAGCTAAGGCAGACTTGGTTGATAATCCTGGTCACAGCTACACCTCTGATGATCCAACAATTCAAAACAATCCAATTAAGAAGGCCGCATATGCAGAAGCTATTCAAGCAATGCAAGTTCAATACCATGCTGGTGCGGATGCATTTGTAAATAACCAAGTAGAACCAAGCGATAAGCTAGGTCAAGATGGTTACCAAGATGCACAACAAGGATTTAACACTGGATTTGCTGGTACTAAGGTTGCAGATAACGCTGATAGTGGTGTTCAAACCGGTAACAAGTACGGACTATCCGCATTGAATGGTTACCAAGACGCCTACAACGGTGTTTCAAACAGTAATACTGACGACGCTCCAAGAAATGATGCTAACAGAGCTGCGCTACAAGCTTTCGACGATGCCAAGACTGGTAATGTCACTGATCTTTCTAACAAGTCATTGGCATACCAAACTGCATACAAGAAGGCTCAAGACGATGCCAAACAAGCACTAATTCAAGGTGCTCAAACATTTGCTGATGGAAATGCTAGTCCAGCTGTAACCAATGCACCAAGTGGTGTTGCTGCTAAGGCTTATGCCGATGCAGTAGCTGGTTACAAGGCCGCACAAGCCGGTGGAAACTACACTGATGAACAAAAGACTAATCCACAATTCATGGTTGGGGTTAAGGCTTACAACGATATGGTTTCAGGTCGTCAATTGTTTACCAGCGGTGGTCAACTAACTGGTAATGAATCAGCATCTGAAAAAGCTGGATACCTTGCCGCTCAAGCTGCGTTTGCTGCTGGTAAGAACGACGAACCAAAGGATTCAACTTTGGCTAACAAGTCAGTTCAATACCAAGATGCTTACAACAACGCTTACGACAATGCTAAACAAATTGCTACAAGTGGTGCCAACGATGCATACGCAGCTAATCCATCAACAGATACTTCAAACCTATCTTCAACTGAATTAGATGCATACAACGCAGGTAAGCAAAATGCTCAAACTGCATACAATGCAATCAAGGGTGACACTACAACTGCTAACAACAACATTGTTGATAGTGATGCTTACAACTCATTTGAAGGTGCTAAGGCCGGTTTCGCTGCTGGTAAGACCGGTAACGACACTTCACTAGATGGTAAGTCAACTGCATACATCAACGCTTACAAGAGTGCGAAGAACGAAGCTGCTCAAGCAGCAGCTGCAGGACTTGCAGAATTTGCCGCTGGTAAAACTGATACAGCTACCAATTCAAATGATGCACTAAACGTCGCTCACAAGAACGCGTTTGATCAAGCAACTGCTGGATACAATGCGCAAGTTAGTGGTCAAATTAACCAAAATAATAACGATAAGTCATACCAAGCTGGTGTGCAAACTGCTAGTGACATGCAAACTGGATACAACGATGCTTTAACTAATCCAAATCGTTCAGTTTACAACGGTACTGCCGCTCAAGTGGCTGCATACCACGCCACTGCAAATGGTTTCCATGATGGAAGTTATGATACTAACAACTCACAACCTACTGATGCAACTCAAGCTAAAGTTTACGCCGATGCATACAACAAGGCAGTGAGTGCTGGTCAAACTGCTGCATTAGCTGGTGCAACTACTTACAACAGTGGAAGTGCCAAAACCGATGACAACAGTGCGACTGGTCAAGCAGCTCAAAAGGGTTACGATGACGCTAAACAAGGTCATGATGACGCACTTAACAATGTTCAAGCACCAATCAACCCAAGTGCCGCATATCAATCAGGTGCTCAAGCTGTAACAGATGGTAAGAGAGGTGCTACTGACTTTAACGGTCAAAAGGATGCCAACGCCAACTACACATCTGGTGACAATAATGTGCAAACTGGTCACGATGGTGCTAAGGATGGTTACCTAGACGCAGTTGAAGGTAACAATAAGAAGAGTTTTGACACTAGTTCTAACAAGACTCAAGCTTACCAAGACCAATACAGCGCTGAATACGATAAGGCATTGGCTAAGGCGTCACTTGGTGCCCAAAACCAATTCACTAACAGTAACCAAGACATGACTAACTGGACTCAAGCTGATAAGAATGCTTACCAAGCTGGTCAAGCTAGTGCATCACAAGGTTACAATGAAGCACGTCAAAACCCAGATGACATCACCCACACTGGTAACACTAATGTGGATGAAAGTTTCAAGGGTGCGGCTGCCGCATTTAACGACGTGAAGAATGGTGAAGAAGGCCAAAACGGTACTTCTGATGCCAGTCCTGTCTACCAAGACGCTTACCAAGTTGCATTGAATGCTGCTAAACAAGTAGCTAACAACGGGGCAACTAGTTTTGGTAATGGTCAAGACCTAGCCACTCAAGTTGCTAAACTAGGTGACAACCAAGCTGACAAGAACGCCTTTACTAAGGGTTACAACGATGCTCAAGCAGCATATGCCCAAGCTCAACAAACTCCTAGTCAAGCTAGTCCATACGCAACCGGAACTAACAGTAACTTGGTATTCGAAGCCGCTCAAAACGCATTTAGCGATGTGAAGAACGGTGAAGCGGGTGCTCAAGCTAACAAGAGTTCTGATCCTGCATACGTTGCTGCTTACCAACGTGCTTTAAACGAAGTCCAACCTGTAGCAACCAACGGTGCTAGCGGATTCAGTAATGGTGTCAACCTACAACAACAACTTGAATCATTTGGTAACAACCAAGCTCAAAAGGACGCTTACACCAAGGGTTACAATGATGCGCAAACTGCTTACGGCCAAGCATTGCAAAATGCTAACGACAACGCCGACCACAACACGTCATCTAATGGTGATGAAACTTATCGTGGTGCAGCTGCTGCATTATTAGATGTTAAGAACGGAACTGCTGGTCAACATGCGAACGCAGAACAATCAGCTACATACCAAGCTGCATACGCTAAGGCATTGGCTCAAGCCCAAGCTCAATCCAATGCTGGTGCAACTGCTTTTGGTAACAAGACCGACCTTAACAGCGCACTTGGTCAATTTGGGAACAACCAAGCATTAAGCGATACCTTTGCTAAGGGTTACAACGATGCGAGTGCCGGATACACCGACGCACAAAAGGATGCTAATATGAGTTCAACTCATAGCACTAATGGTGATAAGGATGAAGTTTACCGTGGAGCTGCCGATGCATTTAACGCGGTATCTCGTGGTGAAAACCCAACTCCTGATGCATCACAAACTAATGCGGCTTACCTTGCTTCATTCAGTCGTGCGAAGGATCAAGCACTACAAATCGCTAAAGATGCTGCAGTTGGTTTCAACAAGGGAACTGCTCAACAAGACTTGCTAAGTGCACAAGGCGACAACAAGGCATTACAAAATGCTGTCAGTCGTGGTTACGTTGATGCACAAACTGCATACAGTCAAGCTGAAGCACAACCTGACACAACTACTCATCAAACTGATAGCAATGCTGACAAGACATTCCATGGTGCTTCATTAGCATTCAGCGATGTTAAGAATGGTACTGACGGCAACAGTCGTCCTGCTGACAGTGATGCCGTTGCTCAAAGTGCTTACGACAAGGCCTTAAGTTACGCTCAAGGTGTTGCTAAGAACGGAAGTGACGCATTCATCAAGGGTGCTACTCTTGATAACACTGTTAACAGTGCGGGTGCTAACCAATCAGATAAGGATGCAATCGCTAAGGGTTACAATGATGCACAAACTGCTTACGCAGAAGCTCAACAAAACCCAACTGAAAACAACCCATATGCTGCTAACACTAACAGCAACCTTGTCTTTGCCGCTGTTGCGAACGCAATTTCTGACGTGAAGGCTAACAACGTTGGTGCTCAAGCAAATGCTTCAACCGACAAGGTATATGTAGATGCATATCAACGTGCATTGAACGAAGCACAACCTCAAGCAACCAATGGTGCAACTGGATTCGGTCAAGGTGTTAACCTTGCCGATGAACTTGCTAAGTTTGGTAACAACCAAGTTCAAAAGGATGCATACTCAAGAGGTTACAACGATGCGCAAACTGCTTACGCTCAAGCACTTCAAAATGCTAATGATGGTAGTGACCATGCAAGTTCAAGCAATGGTGACGAAGTCTACCGTGGTGCAGCTGCTGCATTGCAAGATGTTAAGAATGGTCATGCTGGTCAAAATGCAAACGCAGAACAATCAGCACCATTCAGAGCTGCTTACGCTAAGGCATTGCAAGAAGCACAAGCTCAAGCTAATGCCGGTGCTGCAGCATTCGGTAACAGTGCCGACCTTAACAGTTCACTAGGTCAATTCGGTAACAACCAAGCATTGAAGGATGTCTTCACTACTGGTTATACTGATGCCAATAACGGTTTCAACGCCGCTCAACAAGATGCATCTAAGGCTAACGATCATAAGACATCAAGCAACGAAGACGTGGCATACGTCGGAGCTGCCGATGCGTTTAACGCCGTCGCCAAGGATAAGGACGTTACTCCTGATGCATCACAAACTAACCCAGCATACATTTCAGCATTTAACCGTGCTAAAGCATTGGCTAACCAACTTGCCCAAAATGGTGCCGTTGGATTTAACCAAGGTAAATCACAAGCTGACTTGCTTGCTGCACAAGGTGAGAACAACACTCTTAAGAATGAAATTAGCCGTGGTTACACTGATGCACAAACTGCATATGGTCAAGCCAAGAGCAAGCCAGATACTGAAAGCAGACAAACTGATACCAATGCTGATCAAACCTTCCATGGTTCATCACTTGCATTTAACGATGTTAAGTTAGGTCAACTAGGTAGCAGTCGTCCAGCTGACGATGATGTCGTAGCACAAAGTGCATACGATAAGGCTTTAGCTGAAGCAATCGAAATCCTAAGAAGTGGTATCACTGGTTACCTAAGTGATGCTCAATTGGGTGACCTATTAGACCATGTTGGAAACGACCAAGCTGATAGGGATGCTATCACCAAGGGTTATAACGATGCTCAAAAGGCTTACGCCCAAGCTCAACAAAACCCTACTCAAGCTAGTCCATATCAAGCAAACAGTACCAACGACTTGGTATTCAAGGCCGTTGTTAATGCAATTAACGACGTCAAGGGTGGAAACGATGGAGCTCAAGCTAAGGCTTCTAACGATATCGTCTACATTGACGCATATCAAAAGGCTCTACAAACTGCCCAACCTGAAACTACCAACGGGGCGACTGGATTTGGTAATGATGTTAACTTGAATGATCAATTATCATCATTCGGTGATAACCAATCACAACGTGCTGCTTACTCTAAGGGTTACACTGATGCCCAAAATGGTTACAACCTTGCATTGCAAAACGCAAACGATGGTGTTAACCATACTTCTAACTCTAATGAAGACAGTGTTTACCGTGGAGCTGCTGCTGCAATTAACGACATTAAGAATGGAAACCCTGGTCAATATGCAAATGCTGAACAAGGTGCTCCATACAAGGCTGCTTACGCCAAGGCATTGGCATACGTCAGTCAAGTCGCTAAGACTGCCAGTGTTACTTACCTACAAAATGGTTCATTGAACGATTCACTAGGTCAATTTGGTAATAACCAATCCGTTAAGGACATCTTTACCAAGGGTTACACTGACGCTAAGGTTGGTATCGAATTAGTACAACTAGGTACTGATCAATTGGCAAGTCATACTAACAACACTAATGTGGATAACACTTACCGTGGTTCTGTATTGGCATTGATTGATATTAATTCAAACCGTCCAAACAACCATCTAAGTGATAGTAACGACCCAGTCTTCATTGCTGCTTACCAACGTGAAGCACAAATTGCTCAACAAGCTGCTAACAATGGTGCTAAGGCATACACTGAAGGACTAAGTGAAACAGCTGCAGTTAACAAGTACTCAGCTACTCCTGAAGATGCCGCTGCAATTAGAATGGGTTACGAACAATCACAATCTGGTTACAACGATGGTAACAGGGCTAATGCTCAATCCAAGTCAGATAATCCATATTACCAAGTTGGTTTCAACTATGCCGACTCTGCTTACAAGGGATATCAAGCTGCAAACCCTGTTCAACCAACTAACAACACGCCAGCACCAACTGGTAACGTTGCTACGGACGATGCCTACAAGGCTGCAATGGCAGCTATCTCTGACATCAAGAAGGGTATCAAGCAAGATATCAGTGGCCAATCATTGGCTTACCAAACTGCTTACAACAGAGCATATGCTGAATTGCAAGCTAAGAAGAAGGCTGATCAAGAACAAGACTTCTCTAAGGTTTCCAAGAAGTACTACAAGAAGAATTACAAGTTGTACAGAGTTTCTAACAAACATGGTGCAAGAATGTACATGAGTCCTAAGTTTACCAAGCACAACTGGATTACTACATTGCAACATGGTGATCTAATCAAGGTCATTAAGATTGTTAAATATGGTAAGACAACTAGACTATACGTTGGTCACGGTGAATACATCACCGGTAACAAGGATTACGTAGTTGCAACTCAACTAGCCAAGGCCGATAAGAAGAAGACTACTAAGAAGGCTAAGAAGACAACCAAGAAGAAGGTTGTTAAGAAGGTTACTCCAGTAATCAAGACAAAACCAGCTAAGAAGAAGGTAGTCAAGAAGACTGAAACAACCAAGAAGCCAACTGTGGTCAAGAAACACAGGACCAAGGCAAAACAAACACCAATTAAGCAAACTCATAAGAAGACTGTCCAAGCAAACACTAAGAAGACCCATAAGAAGGTAGTTACACCAGTTGTTAAGAAGCAACAAACTATTAACAACCCAGGCTACTCTGTGACAGTGACTCCAACTAAGGTAAGTCGTTACTATAGAAAGAACTACACTGAATTTAGACTTCAAAAGGATGCTTTGATTCATACAAGTAAGAACTTTACAGATCGCAACTGGGTATCAACACTTCGTCGTGGTGATATCATCAGAGTTGAAAAGGTGGTTAAGTTCCACGGAATCACAAGATTCTACATTGGACATGGTCGTTATGTAACAAGTAACAAAGAATTCGTGGTTGATGAAAAGAGTTACGTTCAACGTAAGGCAACTCAAGATGCTAAGAAGTACAAGGCATCACACAAATCACTTCCTAAGAACTTGTCAGATCATAGTGATGCTTATGTCGATGCTTACTTGAAGGAATTCTACCGTGGTAGCAATGCTAAGGTTACATTCCGCCGCAAGAAGACTGATGCTAATTCAAAGACTGCTTCAAACAAGCAAGTAAGTCGTTATTACCATGAGAACCATAAGAAGTTCAGAGTAATAGCTAAGAATGGTATTAGAATTCACACCGATTTGAAATTTAGCAATAAGAATTGGACTGCCAAATTACAACAAGGTAATGTGGTCAAAGTTCAAAAGGTAGTTAAGTATTACGGAATTACCAGACTATATGTTGGTAAAAACGAATATATAACAGCTAATACCGCGTTTGTTCAAAAGGATAATGATTAAAAGATTTTTAATTTTTATCAAATAGATCGGCAAAAAAGCCACTCATCATCTTGATGGGTGGCTTTTTTTGTGCTTATTCGTCTTAAATCTTAAGAAATTATAAAGAAAATCTTAAGATTTTTATTCATAATTAAAACCATTTTAAAATTTAATTAAGAGTGGTATTATAATTAGGACGACAGGTACAATATTTTTCATATAGATTGCATTTTAGGGGATGATATATTGCAATATAATAAGAATAAATTTAATAAAGTAAATGACAAAAAAGTCATGAAAAAAGTTAAGAAACAATGGGTCGTTGTATCCGTTGCTACCTTAGCTCTATTTGGTGCATCCGCCTATGGCATGACATCTACTTCTTCAGTAGTTGCTCACGCTGATACTGACGGACAATCCACACAACAAGGAGGTTCAAACGGAACAGCCACTACTACCAGTGGAAACTCCGGTGAATCTCAATCACAACAAGATGCTGACGCACAAAACGCACAAAGCAGTGCAGCAGCTGAAAAGCAAAAAGAAGCTGCTCAAGATCAAGGTAGTTCTGATGGAACTGCTGGAAGATCCCAAGCATCACTATCATCCTACCAAGATGATTATAATTCTGCTTACAGTGCTGCTTCTATTTCAGCAAGTATCGCTGCTTCTAACGCTGGTTCAAGTGATTTTACCGCTAATAAGTCAAAGGCTTCTTACGCAAATCATCAAGACGCCTACGATACTGCATACTCAGCTGCATCAACTGCCGCTAGTGTATCCGCTTCACAAAAAGCACATGATGACAGTGTAGCTGCATCATCAAGTGCCGTAAGTGCAGGTATTAGTGATTACGCTAAAGGTAGTACAGCTGCTTCAAACGTAGGTTCTGTTAACCAATCTACATACAACAGCGCATACAGCCAAGCAAGTAGCGGTTTTTATGCTGCATTGAACAGTAGTACAGCAAGCAATGCCAACACTTCAGATGCTAACTACCAAGCTGGATCATCATATGAAGCTAAATATTCAGCTGCAATTTCAGCTGCTATTAATGATGTTGTTATGAGCAATGGTAACAACATGGCTTCATACTCAACTGACCAAGGTGCTTACTACAGTGCCGCTTATGCTGGTGCCCAAGCTGCTATTAATGCATACTCAAATGCTACTCAAGGTAATGGTACAGGTACTCAAGATTACAACTACTACAACAACACAGCTAACACAACCTATACCTCTGGTAATGGTTCAACATCTTCAGTTGCTCCAAACATTAACAAATCAACTTGGGGCCAAGGTTCAAGCGCTTCATACAATGCTTCAGCAGCAGCTGCTTACACTGGTTCATACAATGACAGTTACCAAGCAACTAAGGGTGGAGCTGATAACCCTAACGATGCTTATAACTCAGTAATTAGCTATGAAAATGACTTAGGTCTTAAGTTCAATAATGCTAAAAACACCTCAGTTAAGATTAATGGTCAAAATGCAACATCTGGTACAGCTAACATTAAGGTAGCTTCACAATCAGATGTTCAGGCTGATAATTCTGCATTCTATGGTGCATTATCTGACGTTTACAAGTACGCAACTACTGCTGCTCTTGCTAAGCAAGGGATGGTAGATGCCGAAAAAGGTAAGTGGACAGGGGTTATTGGTGATGGATCTGCTAAGGGTCAAACCCAAGACTTCTATCTAACAAATAATCCAAACGTTTCTACTAGTTCCACTAATCCATATGATCAAGGTTACTTAGGAGCTAAGGCCGCTATTGCAGCTCAATTTGATAACAACAACAACATTAAATCATTGTCTGCAATATCTAGTGGATTTGATAAGAATTACATTGCTGCATACAACGATGTTGTAAGTCAATCACAAAATAACGTCGTATTCGTGTCAAATTCCAATCAATTTTATAATACATTGAATAATTCTTCGCTAGAAGCAAATGGTTTCACTATAAAATTAGTTAATGATATTAATATGAATAGTATTTCCAGTGGTGCTGGAAATAGACCTACTTTTAGTACAACTGATGGTAAAAGCTTCACAATTGATGGTCAAAATCATATTGCTGACTTAGCTGGATACAATATGCAATTCAACACCAGTACAACTAATAGTAGTACTAAATTATATATTCAAAATTTCCAAACACTATATGGAACTAATTACTGGGGTCCTTTCTCGTTAACAAACTCAGGTGCAATTTATTATAAAAATGTTAACTATATAGGTGCCCAAATATTATCAGCTACAGGTAACTACGTTTATGTTGATGGTAATGTGAACGTCTTCCAACGTGACAACTATTACGATTCTCCATTCTTAAAAAATCAAAAAACTGATGGTTCTGGTGATCAAAATAACTTAGCGATTGCTAACATGGTATTGAACAAGGGTGCTCACTACTTTGGTTCAGTTGGTTCAAATGTTGGTTCAAATGTTGTTTTCATTTCTGGTGGTGGTAACCTTACCTTAGGTGAAGATTCCAGTATGACATTGATCCCTAGAGGTAACGCAACTGGTGGGGATGACACTTCCGACCAAGGTCCAATGGGTGTCGACATTAAAAATGGTAGTTTGACTGTTAACAAGAACGCTAACTTGAACATTATTCCTGATTATTCAAACACTTACCCACAATATGGTGCCGGTGGTGGTATCTACGTAGGTAGTAATGGAGGAGTTCGTGTTGACGGTGGTCGTATTAATATCGAATCAAACCAATCACCTAAGATGTACGGACAAACCAATGCACTTCTATACGTACAATCTGGTTCTAATGTTTTGGCAACTAATGGTGGTACCATTCAAGTTAAGGTTGCCCACATTGGGGATTCTCGTGCTCCATCCGGACCAACTTCTGGTGGTGGATTAGTATACCTAGCCGGTGGTACTGTTCAAGTCGCTAACCGTGGTAACTTAATCTCAGCTATCTCTGATGGTACTGGTACTGGTGTTCCTCTAGTTTACGGTAACTTGATTGTCAACAACTCTGGTGATAGTCACGTTATCCTAGATGCTGGTTCAGCTAGAAACAGTAATGGAACCAACACTAACCCATTTGTTAGTGGTGGAACTATTAACGCTTACACTGGTAAGGTTAATGGTACGATTTATTACAACTACCAAATGAACTCATCAAGTCAATACACCTCAACTGATCAATACTTGAGGACAACAAACAACACACCATATACTGGTGGACAAATATTAGACATTAGTAGTATTCCTTCTGTATACTTTGCTACACCAATTAAAGCAACTACAGATGATAATGGAAATATACATGTTACTGGTATTGCTAAGGTTGCGGGTTACGATGGTTCTGACTACGCTAAGCAAAATGTTTACTTACAATACGGTATCGATAAGAACTCAACAACAAACTACAATGATTCAGGTATGAACACATTCCTAACCACTGATTCAAATGGTAGAACTGTTCAATACTCAAATCCAGCTACTGATAGTAACGGACATGTAGTTGATAACAACGTATACTCTGCAACATCATCATCAAATGTTGATCAAATTCCAATTGATTTTACAATTCCTTCAACCCAAGCTAATGGAATTCAAACTGTGGGAGTATACATGAGATATGGAGTTAATGGTATTTACATGACCACGATTCCAATTGAATCTTCCAAAGTCACTAGTCCAAGACAAAATGATGGTACTTACAGTACTTCTATTGTTGGTTACTCAGTAAATAGTAACGGTGCATTTACTCAAGATTCAAATGCTACTGTTCAATTGAAGAATGGATCTAACCAAGATATTACTGACGGATACACGGCTGCAATTGCTGATGCTACAAATGGAACAAACACACCCGATCCATTGAGATTCCAAAAGAACAGTGATTACACTGATTCATACAATAGTGTAATGAGTGGTTACAAGGCTGCAACTCCACAATTGCTACAACAATTAGGAATTACTGACCCAACCACGGCTCCTACTACACTTACACCTGATCTTTTAGCTAAGATTCAACAATTACCACAATACAAGCAAGCTACTAACCCAAGTGCCTTCATGCAAGGTCTACAACAAGCTTACCAAGATTACCTAGCAAACTCACAAGCCGCAAACGACATTGCAAACGCAAGTCCAACTGCAGCTTCAACAGTAGCAACTGGTAGTCAAGATTCTGCATACAAGAAGAACTATGCTGCTAGTTACAACACAGCACAACAAGCTCTTAACGATGCAGTTGCTGGTAACAAGAACAATAGACCTGCTGATACTGACCCAACAGGTCAACAAGTTTACGATAAAGCTCAACAACAATACAAAGAAGCTCAAAAAGCAATGGTTGAAGCTGCTCAAGGTACAACTAACAATCCAAATAATTTGGACCCATCAGCTTACCAAGCTGGACAAGCTGCTTACAACCAAATTGTTAATGATGTAAGAAGTGGTAAGAAGGAATCACCATCTGATTCACCTCTAAACAAAATGTCACCATTAGCTCAAGCTCTATACCAACAACAATATGATGCTATTCAAGCAAAATATGCTGGTGGTCAACAAGCTGCATTGAGTGGTCAAGCTGCTCCATCAGATCCACAAGCACTTGCTGGTTACAATGATGCAAAAGATGGTTTCAATAACAATCCAGTCTCAGATACTGAAAAGAATTCTGCTGCATACAAGGCCGGACAAGCTGCCAAGACTGATGAACAAGCTGGTAAACAAGCAGCAATGAGCGATTCAAACGCACAACCTACTGATAAAGATTCACAAGCTAAGAAAGATGGTCTACAAGCAACTAAGGATGCTTACGCTGCTGCAAGTGGTCAACAAACTCCACTAACAGACGATCAATTAGCACAAAAATCATTACCATACCAAGACGCATACCAGGCTGCTCAAACTGCTGCAAACAACACTGTTGCTCAAGCAGAAGCTGACTACAAGAATGGTACAACAGCTAACAAGCCTCAAGGTAACGGTGTAGATGCTGTGGCTTACAAGAAGGTTCAAAGTGATGCTGCTGCCGGTGCTACTGCTGCTAGTCAACCAAATAGTCCAGCAACACCTGATGCAAACCAAACACCTGCATATAAGATGGGTTACAACGTTGCTAAGGGTTCAGCTGACGCCCTAAACGGTGCTTCAAAGAATCCTAACAACACTGATCCTGAATACACTGGTGCATATGACCAAGCTACTGATGGATTTAACGGTGCAAACAACACTGCTCCTGAAAACCAAACAGCTGCATACAAAGCTGGTCAAGCTGCCAAGACCGATTCACAAGCCGGTGCTGATTTGGCAACTAAAGGTCAAAGTTTACCAACTAACCCAGTTCCATCACAAGCTGAACAAGATGGTTACAACGCCACTAATGATGCTTATGATGCTGCAACTGGTAAGAAGGCACCTATTTCAGATGCTGACCTAGCTAAAAAGTCACTAGCATACCAAGCTGCATACAAAGCTGCTAAAGATGCTGCTACTCCAGTAGTAAACAACGCACTTGATGACTACAAGAATGGTTCAACTACTAATAAACCAGCTGATGACAACAGTGCCGCTGGTAAAGCATACAAGGCCGTTAAGGATGATGCTGCTGCCGGTGCGACTGCTGCTAGTCAAGCAGGTAGTTCTGACACACCTGCTGCAAACCAAACACCTGCTTACAAAGAAGGTTACAACATTGCTAAAGGTACAGCTGACGCTCTAAATGGTGATCAAAAGAGTACTAACAACACTGATCCTGAATACACTGGTGCATATGACCAAGTAACTGATGGATTTAACGGTGCAAACAATTCTGCTCCTGAAAACCAAACAGCTGCATACAAAGCTGGTCAAGCTGCCAAGACCGATTCACAAACCGGTGCAAATCTAGCAACTAATGGTCAACCACTACCAACTACCCCAGCTCCATCACAAGCTGAAACTGATGGTTACAACGCTACCAAGGATGCTTATGACGCTGCTGCTGGTAAGAAAGCACCTATTTCAGATGCTGATCTAGCTAAGAAGCCATTAGCTTACCAAGACGCATACAAGAAGGCACTTGCCGCTGCTACTCCAGTAGTAAACAACGCACTTGCTGATTACAAGAATGGTACAACTACCAACAAACCAGCAGATGACAACAGTGCCGCTGGTAAAGCATACAATGCTGTTAAGGATGATGCTGCTGCCGGTGCGACTGCTGCTAGTCAAGCAGGTAGTTCTGACACACCTGCTGCAAACCAAACACCTGCATACAAGATGGGTTACAACATTGCCAAGGGTGTAAGTGATGCTG
>NZ_JAHQYH010000010.1 GCF_019061205.1 Apilactobacillus waqarii | reverse complement strand
TTCTGAATAAATTGTTATTTTATAAGCGAATTGACTTCGCAATGTTTAATTCTTACAACCAAGTTGTAAGTTCCTTACACATCATCGATTATCAATCTTGTTCAGTTTTCAAAGATCTACCATTTATATGTCTAAATTACGACTTCTTAATTATACCAAAGTTGTGAAACAATGTCAACAACTTTTTTCAAGCAATTAAATTTATCAGCGTTATCTCTTAACGACAACAATAAATATTATGCCATGTAATCGTTGTTATGTCAACAACTTTTTATATTTATTTTTTCGAGCTGTTCGTCTATCAAACAACATTTAATATATTATCAAGTTTGTGGAACATCGTCAACCACTTTCAACAAAAAAAGCGTAAAGAATTGAAATTAATCAATTCTCTACGCTTAATTGTAGATCTTACTCTTGTTCTGAGTTGTCTTCTGGTCTCATTGTTGGGAATAGTAGGACATCTCTAATTGATTCAGCGTCTGTTAATAACATAACTAGACGGTCAATACCGATACCTAGTCCCCCTGTTGGTGGCATACCGTATTCGAGAGCTTCAACGTAGTCTAAGTCGACTGGTTGTGCTTCATCGTTACCGTTAGCCTTTTCAGCAGCTTGGGCTTGGAATCTTTCCTTTTGATCGATTGGATCATTTAGTTCGGAGAATGCGTTAGCGTATTCCATGCCTTCAACATATAGTTCAAAACGGTCAGTAAATCTTGGATCATCAGCATTCTTCTTAGCTAATGGTGAGATTTCTACTGGGTGACCGTAGATGAATGTTGGGTTCTTAATTTCTGGTTGAACCTTTTCTTCGAAGAATTCGTTGATAATGTGGCCAACAGTCCAGAAATCTTGGTACTCAATGTTGTTCTTGTCAGCAAGTTTTCTAGCTTCTTCTAGACTCATTTCCTTCCAGAAATCAATTCCAGTAAATTCTTTGATTGCGTCTACCATGTGTAAACGTTCAAATGGCTTGTTAAAGTCTACTTCTTCACCACGGTAGTTAATAATACCGTTATCAGTAACTACCTTAGCAGCTGCCTTAAAAATACCTTCAGTTTCATCCATAACATCATGGAAGTCGAAGTATGCAATGTATGATTCTAGTTCAGTAAATTCTGGGTTATGGTTTTGATCCATACCTTCATTTCTGAACACACGACCGATTTCATATACACGTTCCATACCACCAACGATTAAACGTTTTAAGTGTAGTTCTAGTGCAATACGTAGGTATAAGTCGATGTCTAATGCATTGTGGTGAGTAATAAATGGACGTGCGCTAGCACCACCAGCTTGGTTGTGTAGTACAGGTGTTTCTACTTCAGTACAATCCATTTCGTTGTCAAGGTAGTTTCTGATTGCAGAAATAATCTTGCTACGTTTTTGGAAACGGTCAAAACTATCACGGTTTGAAATTAAATCAAGATATCTTTGACGGTATTTTTGTTCCTTGTTTTGTAGACCATGGTACTTGTCTGGCAATGGACGCAAAGCCTTTGATAAGAAAGTTACATGAGTAGCCTTAACAGTTAATTCACCCATGTCTGTCTTAATTAGTTCACCTTCGATACCTAAGTGGTCACCTAAGTCGGCACGCTTGAAGAAATGGTAGTTATCTTCACCTACTTCATCTTTTCTTACGTATAGTTGAATTCTACCGGTACGATCTTGTAAATCACCAAAACCTACCTTACCTTTTCCACGTTTTGCAACCATACGTCCAGCGATAACAACTTTTAGATTTTCTTCCTCTAGTTCTTCTTTAGTACTATCGTTGTACTTATCGTGTAATTGTTTAGCTAAATGAGTACGTTCAAAACGGCTACCGAATGGGTCGACCCCTTCTTCTCGTAATTCATTCATCTTTTGGCGACGAACTCGCAATTGGTCATTCATTTGCTTTTCTTGTGCCACAGTAAAACCTCCATCAGAATAAATTATTTTATATTAACATAATACCATAAAACAATTTAAAAAATTACATTTCACTTAAATCCGCATTTTTTGCTGCTCTTTTATGAGTCTTTTCAAGGAAATTATCGAAAATATCGTCCATTTCTTGTTCAGTTTCAGCATTGTTTAAAGCTACCTTAGTTCTAGCTGAGTGAGAGATTCCCTTTAGGTAATATGCAGCTTGTCCTCTAAATTCACGAGGACCAGTGAAGTCACCCTTCACCCCTACTAAACGATGTAGATGTTCCTTAGCAGTTGCAATCTTTTCATCAACTGTAGGTTCCTTCAATAGTTCACCAGTTTCTAGGTAGTGTCTTGTTTGTTGTAACATCCATGGGTTACCTTCAGCGGCACGACCAATCATTACGGCGTCTGCACCAACTTCGTCTAACATCTTCTTAGCTTCTTGAGGAGTTCTAACATCCCCATTACCCATAAATGGAATTGTTAAAGCATCAGCAACTTGTTTTAAAACATCCCAGTCGGCGGTACCAGTGTACATTTGTTTTCTAGTTCTACCGTGCATTGCAATAGCTGAGGCTCCCGCCTTTTCAGCCATCAATGCGTTTTGAACTGCGTATACGTGGTCTTCATCCCATCCAGTTCTCATCTTAACAGTAACAGGTTTCTTTACTGCGTCAGTAACATATGAAACCATTTCGTATACCTTGTTAGGATCTAATAGCCATTTTGAACCGGCATCAGTCTTAATCACCTTGTTTACGGGACAACCCATGTTGATATCAATAATATCAGCATCGGTTTCTTGGTCGATAAACTTAGCCCCTTCAACAAGGGTTTCCTTAGTACCACCAAAAATTTGAATACTCATTGGGTGTTCCTTTGGATCGATATCCAACATACTTAGAGTCTTTTTGTTCTTGTGCATTAAACCACGATCAGAAATCATTTCACAGACAACAAGTCCGGCTCCTGATTCTTTACAAATCATTCTAAAAGCAGTGTTAGTAACTCCAGCCATTGGAGCAACAACTACTTGATTGGGGATTGTAACATCTCCGATTTTCCATTCCATTTATATTCACCTCAATATTAAACACGTTTAGCATGATAAATATCATATCACACTAAAATTAAAACTGCATACTTACTATTCTTTTGAATCTTGATTATCGGACAACAATGCTCTCAAGTCGTCTTCACTGTAGTTATATTCAGTTTCACAGAAGTTACAGATAACCTTTGCTCCATGGTCTTCGTCAATCATGGCTTGGATTTCTTTGTCGTTTAAACCGGCAATCTTTTCCCCGAACTTTTCCTTTGAACAGTCACACTTAAATTCTACAGGCATATTTTGTAGGATATCGATGTTATCTTCACCAAAGATTAGTTTCAAGATATCTTCTGGTTTTTGTTTTGATAGGAATAGTTCTGAAATCATTGGAATTGACTTCAAACGTTCTTCTAATTTGCTGATCGCATCATCTGATGCTCCAGGTAACACTTGAATCAAGTATCCACCGGCAGCACCAATGGTTCCATCCTCGTTTACGTATACAGACACACCAACAGCTGATGGAATTTGTTCCGATTGAGCTAGGTAGAAAGTAAAGTCATCACCAATTTCACCGGAAACTAGTTGAACATTACTTACGTATGGTTCATCACCACCTAGATTCTTCATTACTTCTAGGCTACCTTGTCCAACAGCACCACCAACATCTAGCTTGTGGTGTTTGTTTAATGGCAAATCAACGTGTGGGTTGTGAATGTATCCCTTAACGTGACCATTTGCATCGACGTCAACCAATACTGGGCCGGCAGGGCCATCACCCAATACCTTCACAGTCATTGTTTCCTTACCCTTTAATACTGATGTAGCTAATAATAAACTAGCTACCAATGAACGACCTAATACCGCTGAAGATACAGGCCATGTTCTATGATCTTTTTGTGCTTCTTCAACTACGCCAGTAGCTTCCATTGCGTATGCTCTAAACATACCATCTTTAGTGACACTCTTTGTTAAATAGTCTGCCATTTTGTTATTCCTCCATAATCACCTAAAAAAGCGTGAGTCAAATAAATTCAACCCACGCTCTATTAGTTAGTCTTCATCATTATCTTGATGTTGATTTTCTTTTTGTTCTAGTTGTTCTTTGCTTTCTTCAAAAGAAGCATCTTCGTTATCACTTGAAGTGTTTTCTTCTGGCATCTTACCAGTACGGTATAGACTCAAGATTTCCTTTTCGTCTAATGTTTCGTACTTAAGCAATGCATCAGCGATTACCTTATGTTGTTCACGGTGTTGTTCAATAATGTCATGAGCTTGACCATGAGCTTCATCAATTAATCTTCTTACTTCTTCATCGATAACTGAAGCAGTCTTTTCAGAATATCTTCTTGCGTATGGGTCATCATTTGGACTTTCCAATTGAACAGTCCCTAGCTTTTCACTCATACCATATTGAGTAACCATAGCACGAGCTAAGTTAGTAGCTTGTTCGAAATCATTAGAAGCACCTGAAGACAATGAGTCAAAGATGATTTCTTCGGCTGTTCTACCACCCATTAGACCAGCAAGTTGTTCCATTGCATTCTTCTTAGATAGCAATTGTTGATCTTCTCTTGGAAGCATAATTGCGTATCCGCCGGCACGTCCACGAGGAACGATAGTTACCTTGTGAACGACACGAGCATCGTTTAGAACTAAACCAACAATTGTGTGACCAGCTTCGTGGTTGGCAACAATGTTTTGTTCTTTTTGACTAACAACTTTATCTTTCTTAGCTGGACCAGCAATTACACGGTCTTCAGCTTCATCCAATTCTGATGGACCAATTTCTGACTTGTTTCTTCTAGCAGCTAATAAAGCAGCTTCGTTTAACAAGTTAGCTAAATCGGCACCAACAAAACCTGGAGTTTGTTTAGCAATTTCATGCAAGTCAACGTTATCAGCGATTGGCTTATTCTTAGCATGTACCTTTAAGATAGCTTCTCTACCCTTAACGTCTGGTCTACCAACTAGTACCTTACGGTCAAAACGACCTGGACGAGTTAAGGCAGGATCCAATACATCTGCACGGTTAGTTGCAGCAATAACGATAACACCATCATTACCTGAGAAACCATCCATTTCAACCAATAGTTGGTTCAATGTTTGTTCTCTTTCATCATGGCCACCGCCCATGCCGTTACCACGTTTTCTACCAACAGCATCAATTTCATCAATGAAGATGATTGCTGGAGCATCTTTTTTAGCCTGTGTGAATAAGTCACGAACACGACTAGCACCAACCCCAACAAACATTTCAACGAAATCAGAACCTGAAATTGAGTAGAATGGAACACCAGCTTCACCTGATACGGCTTTAGCTAGTAAAGTTTTACCAGTTCCTGGAGGTCCTTCTAATAGGACACCATGAGGAATCTTAGCACCTAACTTGGTGAACTTCTTTGGATCCTTTAAGAATTCAACGATTTCAACAAGTTCTTGCTTTTCTTCTTCTTCACCAGCAACGTCTGTGAAACGAACATCACTCTTGGTTGGTTTAGCCTTTGACTTGCCAACACCCATGATGCCGCCTTTACTACCATTCTTACCACCCATTTGGTTCATCATAACGAAGAAGAAAATGATGATGATTAGCATTGGTAGTAATGAGAAGATTAGGTTTGACCAGAAACCGCCATCAGTGTCGGCAGCCTTAGCCCCCATCTTAACCTTATTCTTCTTAGCGTAGTTTGTAATTTCATTAATAGTACCGTTGTTCTTCAAAACCTTAGTCTTGAATGATGAAACCTTAGTTTCACTCTTGGTATTACTGAATAAAATGCTACCAGAATTGTTTGATTTAACACTTTGGGCCTTTCTGTATTCACCAGAAACAGTGTAAACACCATTTTCTGGTTGAATTGAAAAGCTCTTAATTTTGTTATCTTTTAGTTCTTGAACAAACTGACTAGATTGTAATTCTTTGTTTTGAGGTTGACCGTTCTTTGATGTGACAAAGAAAGTAACTCCCAAGACAATCAAGAAGCACACTATGTAGAACAGGCTGTTCTTGAATAATCCTTTATTATTGTTATTACGCATCAATTGCCTCCTGTGTTCAATGCTTGTTTATGTATTAAAATAACATGGTGAGACCCGCCATTTTTTCAATACATTACACGAAGCATATATTATCATTTTTCAGAAGAATTAACCATTTATTTGTCTGAATAAACCTCTGGTTTTAATACTCCAACATATGGAAGGTTACGATACTTGCCTTGGTAATCTAAACCATATCCAACCACGAATTCATTTGGTACTTCTAGACCAACGTAATCGGCTTTAGCTTCGACTACTCTTCCTTCAGGCTTGTCCATTAAAGTACATACCTTAATTGATCTAGCACCGCGTTCAGCTAATAGGTCTTCCAAATATTTCAATGTTCTACCAGTATCGATAATATCTTCAATGAAAATAACATCCCTACCGTTAACATCCACATCAATATCTTTCATTAATTCAATGGTTCCGCTTGATGCAGTACCTCCATGGTAGCTTGAAACGTCAATAAAATCGATGTCCATGTATAGGTCCATTTCTCTGACGATATCAGTCATGAAGAAAATAGCACCTTTCAATACACCAACTACCACTGGTTTTCTGTCTTTGTAATCAGTTGTAATTTGTTGACCTAATCTGCGACAAGCGTCTGTGATGTCTTCCTTACTGTATAAGGTTTTTAGAATGTCGTTGTTCATTAGTTTCTCCTTCCACATACTTTATTTAATGATTAATGTATAAACTCTAGCGTTAGAGTTATCGATAGATACAGATTCACTGTAGCCTAAAACGGCTAATAACCTTCCCTGATCAGTCATCAAACTCTCAGCAGATTGTCTTTTATCAACAGATATCTTCTTGTTAATAAACAGTCGCTTAGCCGTTTGATGTCCACCATTTTTAAGCGTTATTCTATCACGATTTTGCGTCTTTTGTACAATCAATGGGAATTCTGAATCCAATAGGTTAAAACGAGAAACCCTTCTTGCTTCATCATCTGAAACATCGGAATTATCCGTAATCATCCACTGGATATTATCTTCGAAATACCATTTATTCAATGTTACCACAAAATAATCGTTTTTAAATCCAGTTATTTGGTTTTGATTGATATTTTCAATTAAAAATTCGTCATATTCTTTTTTTATGCTTAAATTGTTTGATAACTCAACAACACCCTGTGGTTTTTCATCATTATTAAGTAGTGAGGTCACCTGATTAACAATGTTGACGTTTAAACCATCAACAACTTCTTGATCAATTAGATAATCGATTAATCCGGTCTGAACGTATTTGGGCAGCTTCAAGAATGAACCTAACTCAAAAATGTTGGTATCAACACTGATATCTTTTGCTAACTTATCAAAGAAGAAATCATTTTGTTTCTTCATTGAATTCAGTTGGTGTGAAAAGTCATTAACGTGTTCAACTCCACGACTATTTTCTTCTTCGATAAATGGAATCAAACGATGTCTAATTCGGTTTCTAGTGACATCTAGTTTTTGATTAGTGTCATCTTCATACCATTTGATTGATAAGGTTTGCATGTATTGCGTTAGTTCTTGTTTGCTAAAACTCAGTAGTGGGCGAATCAGACGACCATCATTAAACTTACGACTTTCCTTAATCCCGATTAGATCCTTTACAAAAGATCCACGAATTAGTCTCATCAAGACTGTCTCAGCTTGGTCATTGGCATGATGTGCTGTTAATAATATACGTGAATTATTGTTCTTAACGACCTTTGAAAAGAAGTCATACCTATATTTTCTAGCCGCCATCTCAATTCCATTAATTGGATGTAACTGTTCTTCCCAGTTACCAACTTCAATTTTAACGTTATGACTTTGACAGAAGTCTCTGACATATTGTTCTTCCTCAGCACTTTGTGCTCTTAGGTGGTGGTTAACGTGAGCAACGATTATTTCAGGTCGAATCTTCTTTGGCAAGTTCATCATTAGGTTAAGCAACGCCATCGAATCGACACCTGCAGAAACTGCGACAACTACAGAATCTGACTGGTTAAACCAATCTCTACTCTCAATCAATCGATTAAATTTTTGCTGGGTAATATTTTGTTCCGGCATTAATACCGTCCCCTTTTAGTTACATTTTTGGTAAAAATAAAATGATTAAGGTAATCTACCCCAATCATTTTTTATTTGGTTAACTACGGCGACCGCCACGGCCTCCACGCTTACCTTCAGTATTTTTCTTGATTGTAGCTAGTCTGCTTTCACTTTCCTTTAGGAAACTGTCCATTAAGTCATCGAAACTAGCCTTATTATTTTTATGGTTATCATTGTGATGACGGTTATCACCAAACTTACCATGATTTGAATGTCCATGGGCCATCTTTGGTTGTTCTCTTCTTTGTGGTTCGGCAGGCTTATCAACTGCTTTTCTGATTGATAAAGCAATCTTACCATCGTCACCAACACTTAGAACCTTAACTTTAACGTCATCGCCAACTTTTAATACATCTTTGATATCTTTGATATAGCCATCAGAAATTTCACTAATGTGAACCAATCCTGTTTTGTGTTCGCCTAGATCAACAAAAGCACCAAAATTAGTGATTCCTGATACTTTGCCGGAAACTTTTGCTCCAACTTCAATTGCCATAAAAAAATTTGTCCTCCTAATAATGATTAGTAACTTTAGTATAGCACCATTTAAATGATAATTGTATAAAAAAAATGGTATTTTTTCATACCATTTTAATTTTGAGTTACATCCTTTGAAACATCCCCTGGAAGACTGTAAACAGTCTCTCCTGGCTTGGTGTAATAATATTTTTCACGAATTACTTTTTGGATGTAGTCCTTATCATGTAACTGCTTAATATTTTGTTTTAGCTTTTGATTATCAATTTTACTCTTCTTAAGTTCCTTCTTGGTTTGAACTTGTTGTTCAGAAACGTTGCTAATCTTAGATTTAGTTATAAAGATTTGCGCAACCAACATTAAGATAACGACGAGGAAAAAGCTTACCAGGATAATTCCACGTTTTTTTCGACTGCGTAAAATTTCTTGATGTCGAGAACGCTTGATCTTCGTGTATTGATTATTCAATTGATGAACCTTATCAACATCCATGGTACTCCCTCCTCAATTTGCTACTTAATAGTATAGATGATTCTTAAAAAAAATAAATAGATAATTAATTTTGTAACTAAATTTTAATTATTCGGCGTTGAAATCTCTTTCGTATTGTTCATCCAAAACGGTGTACATTCTATCTGCATCAGCCTTTTTAGTGGTTTCGAACAATTGGTTAACTTGAACAGTTAGTGTCTTGTTACCAAACTTAATCACTAACTTATCGTTTGACTTAACGTCTGATGAGGATTTTGCCACACGGTCATTAATGGTAATACGACCTTGATCAGCAATATCCTTTGCTACTGTTCTTCTTTTGATAATTCTTGAAATCTTTAAAAACTTGTCTAATCTCATTTTGACATCCACCTATCTATAAACTTATTTACTACTGGAACTGATTGCCATTCTTGATATGTTAATAGTTTCCATTTAATTGCTAAGACACCGAAGACGGCTGCACCAATCGGAACTAAGAAACATAGTGAGATGATGGCACTTAATCTTTGACTGTGAACCAAGTGAATCGATCCAAATAGGTTCATCAAAATCATTTCGATGACCAACATCACAAAAGCAATCGCAGTTAACTTCCATAAGAAGCTCCACTTATTTTCAATTTTAACGATGTCAGTTGGTGCGAATTTCACTTCCACGATTAGCATTAATAGCAAACTAATCACGGTGGAGATACTTGCACCAGCGATTCCCATATGAGCAACCATTTCTTTAGTAATCAATATCTTAGCTGCTAACCCTAATATAATCGCGATAATGGTAATTTTAAAGTGATTTGCACTTTGCAAAATACTACTATAAATCGTAATCATCGTCGTTAGAACGACACTAATCATAAAGATACTAATTGTGGTGTTTTGTTGACCACTGTTAAATAGTAAACGGTTAATTAGTGGCATCAAACTTATCATCCCTACTGCCACACCAACTGTCATAAACATGCTGACCCTAAGCATTTCGGATGCTAAGTTATGAAACGACTTCATTTGCTTCTTAGAATAGGACAAACTCAATGATGGCAAGATTGCTGAAGCAAACGATGTCGCAATTACCAAACCTAATTGAACCAGCGGCTGGCCACGATCGTAGATTCCCTTGACCGCCTGCGAATCAATCAAGTTCAATCCGTTTAATAGTAATCCCTTTCTGACTGTAAACGAATCGACTAATTGCATTAGCACCATTAAAGATGAAAGCATGCAGATTGTGCCACCTTCAAACAATAATCGCTTGAATAATGATTGATACGACATTACCTTTTGACTCGGTAGTCGTTTAATATCAACCGCATAGTAGCGAATTAGAATGGCCACCGAGAAAATCTCAGCTACTGGCGTTGCCACCATCGCATAGGTCCCAATTGTATATGGATCCACATGGTGTCTAACGCAAACGTATGCAGCTGCAATGATTAACCCCACTCGAATCACCTGTTCAACGACTTGTGAATAGGCGGTTGGTTTCATAATCAAAGTTGCCTGGAAGTAACCTCTTAAGCAGGCCAGTATTGGCATCATTAAAAACATCCAGCTAACTGCGCGAATCAAACTGTCTAATCTGATATCACCCATTAAAGCAGCAATCGATGTTGCCTTAATCTGGCAGATGATAAATATCAAACCACCAAAGATTGAAAGCATGATAAATAGCTGTCTTAAAAGGGCTTTTTTTTGCAATGTTGTTTCCTGCTCAGCGATAACACGTGAAATAATAATTGGCATCCCACTTAGAGCTAATACCATCCCAATTCCATAGATAGGATAAACCTGTTGGAAAACGTAGAATCCAATGTTTCCGACCAAGTTTTGAAATGGCACACGGTAAACGGCACTTAATACCTTACTAATTAAAGAGGCGATTGATAGAATCATCGCACCCTTCATTATCACTGATAGTTTATTGTCATTTTTCATTTGTTAAGTTTCCTGTGTGTTCTTTATCTAATGCTTCGACAAACTTACTTAATTCACCTAACCACTTTTGTTCATCCATATTAGGCTGAATGATTAAGGTAATTTGCATCTTGTCGTTCGCAGTACCAACCATTGATCTGAATTCAGTTTGTGCAATTGCCTTTAGCACTTGCTTACTGTCATAGAATTGAGTTCCAATCGTTGATAAAGTGACTGTGATTTGTTTTGGTGTTTGTCTAATCTTTTCAATTAACGATGAGTCGGCGTACATCTTAATGCGACTGATTGTTAAAAGGTTTTCAACCGCGGTTGGATAATCACCGAAACGATCAATTAAATCAGACTGTAGTTCGCGATATTGATCGTCGTTTTGCATTTGTCTAATTCGCTTGTATAATTCAATCTTTTGTTTTTCATCTTGAATATATTCACTAGGCAAGTAAGCTTCAACATCCATTTCGACGGTTGTATCGACTCGTTGTTCGGCACGACGACCACGCTTAGTTGCAACGGCATCAGCTAACATTTGAGTATACATATCATAACCAACCGAATCGACAAATCCTGACTGTTGTTTTCCTAATAGGTTTCCGGCACCACGAAGTGACAAGTCACGCATGGCAATCTTGAAACCAGAACCTAGTTCGGTAAAGTCCCTGATGGCTTCCAAACGGTTTTCGGAAACTTCGGTCAACACCTTGTTTGGTTTATACATAAAGTACGCATAAGCGACACGGTTGGAACGACCAATTCGTCCACGAATTTGGTACAACTGGGATAGTCCCATGTGATCAGAATCTTCGACAAACAACGTATTGGCATTTGGAATGTCCACCCCGGTTTCGATGATTGTTGTTGTTACTAACACATCGTATTCACCGTTAACAAAATCATAGAGGATGGTTTCCAATTGATTTTCGGTCATTTGACCGTGAATGTAAGCAATTCTAGCATCTGGAACCAATGTTTGTAACTTCATGACGGTGTCTTCAATATCTGAAACACGGTTGTGCATGAAGAAAACTTGACCTCCACGATGCATTTCACGGGTAATCCCCTCACGAATTGCCCCGGCATTTTCTTCCATTACGTATGTTTGAATTGGGTAACGGTTTGCTGGTGGGGTTTCAATAACTGAAAGGTCACGAACTCCCATCATTGACATATTCAAAGTTCGAGGAATTGGTGTTGCAGTTAGTGTCAAAACATCAACGTTAGATTTTAATTGCTTAATCTTTTCCTTGTGCTTAACACCAAATCGTTGTTCTTCATCGACCATCAATAATCCTAAGTCGGCAAACTTGATGTCATCTGATAGCAAACGATGGGTCCCGACAACGATGTCGATTGAGCCATCCAGTAAACCTTTTTTGGTTTCTTCTACCTGCTTCTTGGTTCTGAAACGCGATAGCACAGCTACTGACACTGGAAAACCTTCAAAACGGCTCACCATTGTTTCATAGTGTTGTTGCGCCAACACGGTCGTTGGTACCAAAAAAGCAACCTGTTTACCTGCTTCGACTGCCTTAAAGGCGGCGTGTAATGCTACTTCGGTCTTACCATAACCAACATCCCCAACTAGCAAACGGTCCATTGGATGTGGTTGTTCCATATCCTTTTTAATTTCTTCTGAACTCTTCACCTGGTCAGGTGTTGGTTGATATGGGAAGGCCCCTTCAAACTCTTCTTGGTATTCGTCATCTTCTGGGAAGGCATAGCCTACCTGGTTGGAACGTTTAGCGTATAAGTCAATTAGGTCATCAGCGATATCTTCAATCTTTCCTTGGACCTTTGACTTGGTCTTTTGCCATTCACTTCCACCCAACTTGTTAACACGTGGGTGTTTGTCTTCAGATGAAACATACTTTTGAATTAAGTTTAATTGAGTCACCGGAATGAACAACTTAGCGTTCTTTTGGTAAGCAATGGTCATGTAGTCTTGGTGCTTACCATCGACTTCCATGGTCTGCATGCCTTCATACTTCCCAATCCCGTGGTTAGCATGAACAACATAGTCGCCCGGTTTCAAATCAGCATAGCTCTTGATTCGTTCCGCGTTAGAGAATGTTTGACGACGTGGTCGTTTTTTGTGAACGGTCGTAAACATTTCTGATTCGGTAATTACCGCCAATTGTTTGATTGGTAGTTCGAACCCATTCTTCAAACGTTCACTGACAACTTGAACCTGATGTTCCAAGATGTTGTCACTGGTGGTTTGAACCGATTCGATTTCAAAATCAGTCAATGTTTGCGATACCTTTTGCATTCTGGCATTGTCCTTCACCAAGATCACAACGGTGTCATCTTGTTTGTGCCATCTATCAATTTCAGTCTTCAATAGTGGCATTTGACCAAAGAACTTTTGCATTGGACGAACCTTAATGTCATTTAATTTGGTTAGCTTAAGGTTCCCAATCCCCTTTTGGAACAATGACATTAAAATTTCTGCCTGATTAATTTTGTGGAAGTGTTCTCTAAAGTCCACGCTAAACAAATCAGTTGATGCAATTTCACCATGGTCAAACTTATCATTAGCCCATGATTGTTCTTCTTCGACTAGTTGTTGACTGTTTTCTAAGATACGGCTGTAGTCATCGAATAAGACGACACCATCATCATCTAAGTAGTCAAAGATGGTCGTTTCGTTTTCATACATCGCCTTAGCATACATTATCCAATCCGGATCAATGACACCTTCGTTGGCATCATCAATCATAGTTTGAACGGCATCACTTAGACGTTGCTTTAATTCATCGTTATCTAGCTTGGCTAAACGTTTATCACGTAGTTGCGTTAAATTAGCAACCGCTTGTTGTCTTTGTGCTTCGTTTAATACCATATCAGTCGCTGGTAGTACTGAGATGGTTTCAATATTTTCCAAACTTCTTTGATTTGATACATCAAAATATCTCAATGAATCGACGTCGGTATCGAATAAATCGATTCGAACTGGATATTCTGAATTCAATGGATAGATATCAATAATTGATCCACGAAGTGAGAACTCTCCTGGTGCTGCCACCATCTTTTCAGGTGTGTAGCCCATTTGAAATAGTTTGTTTCTTAATTCATCTAGATTAACCTCATCATCGATTGAGATGGTTAGATTAGCATCAGAAAAATCGCCTGGTTCCGGCAAAATACGTTTAGTACCGGAAACAGACGTTACGATAATCTTAGGTTCATCGCTTAATAGCTTTGATAAAGCCTGTACACGAGTGGCCTTGTATTCTGGTGAACTGGTGGCAACTTCTGCGGCTAAAACTTCTTCAACTGGAAATTCTAATACATCATCTTCGGAGACAACATTTTGTAAATCTTCAACAATATCATCACATCTGGATAAAGTATCAGTCACAATCAAGAAGTTTTTATTTGTTGACTTAAACAAAGCAGCAATCATCATTGTCTTCGCAGAACCTGATAAACCAGTCACTAACTGACGATGTTTGGGTGCTAAATCATTAACAATCTCATCGTATTGTGGCAGTTGTGTGAAAAATTGACTTAATTCCAAAATAGTTATCCCCTCTAAATATTAGTTGTACTTGTTTTCTAGCTTGTTGAATTCTTCCCCATCGATAAATTCTTCTAACGCTGAAACACTGTTGTCAATTGCTTGGTTTAATCCTGGTTTTTGGTCGTCTTTAAAGTGACCTAATACATAGTTAACGACGCTTTCCTTGGTTGGGTGGTCTGTTCCCACCTTGATACGGTTAAACTTGTCGGTGCCTAAATGAGCAATTAAACTCTTAATTCCATTGTGACCACCGGCTGATCCATGGTTTCTCAATCTGATTTTGCCGATTGGTAAATCCATATCATCATATATTACTATTAAATCGCTTAAATCTAACTTAAAGAACTTCATTAAAGGTCCAACTGAACGACCTGATTCGTTCATAAATGTTAGTGGTTCGACTAACATAACCTTTTCACCATTAATGTTAGTTGATCCAATCTTTGCTTCCATCTTTTGTGTTGATAGATCCACTCCATGCTTATCTGCAAAATCGTCTACTACCATAAAGCCAGTGTTGTGTCTGGTTTCCTTATATTGTGGTCCCACGTTTCCTAATCCCACAATCATCTTCATAAAAAATCCGCTCCTTTTTTCGCTCAATTAATATGTAAATTATATCATAGTATGCAATCCGATATTTATCCCGTCGCTTATAGAAATATAGAAAACTATTCGTTTTTTTAGCGCTTTGTAATTACTAATTTCCAAATTAATGATATAATTCAGTTGTAGATTTAAATATGTTTTTGAAGGGATGATTATTGTGGCTTTAAAACATCAAAAAGTTGTTTTAGTTGGTGACGGTGCCGTTGGTTCTTCATACGCATTTGCTATGATGCAACAAGGACTAGGCGAAGAATTCGTCATCGTTGATATTATTAGAGATCGTATCGAAGGAGACGCACTTGACTTAGAAGATGCTCAAGTATTTACTGCTCCTAAGAACATTTACGCTGGTGACTACAGTGACTGTGCAGATGCTGACTTAGTTGTTATCACTGCCGGTGCACCTCAAAAACCAGGTGAAACTAGACTAGATCTAGTTGGAAAGAACCTAAAGATTCTTTCATCAATCGTTCCTGAAGTTGTTAAGTCAGGATTTAAGGGTATTTTCTTAGTTGCTGCTAACCCAGTTGACATCTTAACTTACGGTGTTCAAAAACTTTCAGGTTGGCCAAAGGAAAAGGTTGTAGGTTCAGGTACTTCATTGGACACTACTCGTTTCCAAGTTGCTGTTGCTAAGAAGTTAGGTGTTAACCCTGCTGACATTAACGCCTACATCATGGGTGAACATGGTGACTCAGAATTTGCTGCTATTGACGAAGCAACTGTTGGTTCACGTCCTCTATTAGACGTAGCTAAAGATGCTGGCGTAAGCAAAGATGACTTACTACAATTAGAAGATGAAACTAGAAACAAGGCATACACAATCATCAACAAGAAAGGTGCTACTTTCTACGGTGTTGCTACTGCCCTAATGAGAATTTCACGTGCTATTTTACGTGACGAAAACTCAGTACTACCTGTTGGTGCTCCAGTTAACGGTGAATATGGTTTAAGCGATATCTACATCGGTACTCCAGCTGTTGTTAACGCATCAGGTATTAAGCAAGTTATCGAAGTTCCTCTAAGTGATGAAGAAAAAGCTAAGATGGAAGCTTCAGGTAAGACCTTAAAGGAAACTGCCGAAAAAGGTATGGAAGCTTTAAAATAATCGATCAACTTGATTAGATATTAAGTCGAGGCGCACTTTGCTCCCCGGCTTTTTATTTTGGGCAATTGTTGATTTATCGCCACAAAGTCATCAATTTATGTTAAAATTAGATTATGAGAAAAATTCTAATAATTAAAAAGGAGGTTATGTTATGCTATTGAAGTCATTGGTTAAACCTAAAGGCAGTTTAGTTACCGTTTCAGAAAACGTTTCATTAGAACAAGCTCTTGAAACGTTGGAAGAATCTGGTTACAGATGTATTCCTATCTTAGACGAAACTGGAACAATCTTTAGAGGTAACATCTATAAGATGCATATCTACCGTCACAAAGCTAACGGTGGTGATATGTCTCAACCTGTTACCACATTATTAAAGAATGCCACTAAGTTCATCAATGTTAATTCAGCCTTCTTCCACATTTTCTTTTCGATTAAGGATTTACCTTATATCGCTGTATTGGATGATAATAATCGTTTCTACGGTATCTTGACCCACACCCGTTTATTGGACATGCTTTCACAATCATGGAACGTAAACGTTGGCAGCTATGTTCTTACAGTTCTAGCTCCTGGTAACCGTGGTGATCTAGAATCAATGTCTAGAATCATCACTAAGTACACTGCAATTGCTAGTGTTATCAGTTTAGACGGTCAAGAAGGTGAATTGGTACATAGAGTTATGTTCACCCTTCCCGAAGAGGTAGATAAGAAATTGTTAAAACGAATCACTGCTGCATTAGAACGTAAAGGTTTTAAGATTGCAGAGATTGAAGATTTAGCGGATGAGAAATAACATTATCGAAACAAAAAAGGATGCGAATTAAATTCGCATCCTTTTTTTATGTATGTTTTACTGTACACCAATACTTAATTTCAATGACTCGTCCACTCGTTTCATAAACTTATCACTTAAGTGATCTACTCGATCATGTAATCGTTGTTTATCAATTGTTCTAATTTGTTCTAATAGGATAACTGAATCTTTTTCGATTCGGGTCTTATCAGCACTAATAGCTACGTGAGTAGGCATCTTTGGCTTTGAAATTCTAGCAGTAATTGCGGCAACAATCACGGTAGGACTGTAGTGATTTCCGATATTGTTTTGGATGATTAATACCGGTCTCATTCCACCCTGTTCGGAACCAACAACTGGTGATAGGTCAGCATAAAAAACGTCGCCACGTTTAATTTCAACGTTAGCCATTCTAACATCCCCTATCTATAATGAATTCATCTGAATTCTGAAAACGTAATGTGGTGCACACTTGAGGATTCACAAAAAGTGAATTCCTTTGAAATAGCACGATTAATATCGGTCATCTCAGTGTACCCAGCAATTAAATTCTGGACTATCAAATAATCGTTAAAACATGGATTAACCACAATCCTAGTATGTGTATCAATTGAAACATTCATTCTAGGATGTGATATTTTTGCTTCGTTACTTGATGTAGCTGTGCTTAGAAGTGAATAAACATATCGATTCTTAGATTGCATTGATTAATCCTCTTAAAACAGGTTATTCTACCACAATGCGTGGTAGTCTATCAGTGAGTAAGCAAGCCACTTCATAATGAATTGTATCACAATATGACGCAATGTCTTGTAAAGTAATCTTTTCTTTACCGTCTTGACCCACAATTGTAACTTTTGTGCCTGGCTTCACTGGTTCGTCAAGTTTAATCATTAATTGATCCATGCAAACACGACCAACAATTGGACAGAACTTGCCGTTCACCAATAGTGAGAAGCCTTGTAATGCTCGAACAATTCCATCGGCATAACCCACTGGAACTGTGGCAATCCATTCAGGTTCCTTGGATGTGTATGTCGCGCCATATCCAACTGAACGACCTGCATCAATTTTCTTACAGTAGACAACTTCTGTTGTTAAACTAAGCGCTGGTTTTAATTCGTATGGTAAATCTAGCTCCCCACCAGATGGATTCAAACCATAACCAGCAACACCAAATCTGATCATGTTGCAGTTAAATTCACTATGCCACAAGCTAGTAGCTGAATTAGACACATGTACATATTTTGGTAATGTATCTATAACTGAAATTAAATCATTAAATCGTTCAACTTGCAAATTAAAATACTTTACGTTATGTGTATCAGCGGTTGAGAAGTGTGTAAAGATTCCTTCAAAGTTCAAGTTATTCGATTGATTCAAGAAATCCACCGTTTCTTTAAGTGAATCTTTGTCTTGAAAACCAATTCTCCCCATTCCAGTATCTAACCCGATATGAATATTTAGCTTTGGTAGATTCTTTTGAACTAGTTGTTCATCGGCTGATTTCAACCAATCAACGGATGAGACGGTTGCTGAAATGTTTCTTTCTGCCATTAATGACGCATGTTCTACGTCGGTGATACCTAGAACTAGGATTGGTTCGTCAAAACCAGCATCCCTTAGTTGTAATGCTTCATCTAAAATGGCCACGCAAAAACCGTCGGCGCCTGCCTTTTTCGCTTCGTGCGCAACAGCGACTGCCCCGTGGCCGTATCCATTGGCCTTTACTACCATGAATAAGTATTCGTTATTTTTCAAACGTTTCTTTTCGTTACTAATATTATGATATAAAGCACTCTTACTAATTAGTATTTGTGCATTTCTATGAGTTCCTACTACCATATTAATCTTTCCTCCAATTAATAATGGGCATTTCCTTTTATTGTAGTTCTTTATGTAAAAAAAAGCTATTGACAAATTTTTATATCAACAGCTTTTTTGTTATTAATCTTTGTTTTTAATTGTAAATGACTTATTTGGGCGTTTGTGGTTTGATGAACGGCTACCCTTCTTGTGATCATCACGGTGGTTGCCACCGCCATTACCATTGTAACGACGACGGTTTCCGCCACCATTTCTGTTACCACCACGTTTGAATCCGCCTCGACGGTTACCACCGCCACGGTGATATCCACCACCATGACCGCGCTTGTTCTTGTTAGGAAGTGGCTTTTCAGCAGTGATGTGAACCTTAACTTGGTTTCTAGTCATCTTGCTTAATAACACTGATACTAATTCCTTAGCATCGTATTTTTCTAACAATTCATCAGAAGCTTCTGAGAATGGTTCCATCTTAGTCTTTTCGATTAATGAGCCAATTTCCTTAGTGGCTACTTCTAGTTGGCCCTTCAATGCTTCATCAGCTGAAGGTGGCTTAAGAGGTAACATTCTAACCTTAGTTAGCTTTTCAATGTCTCTTAAGTAACTAGTTTCGTTTGGTTCAACAAAAGTCATTGAAACACCATGACGTCCGGCACGACCGGTACGACCAATTCTGTGAACGTAACTTTCTGAATCTTGAGGGATATCGTAGTTGTATACGTGAGTAACACTTGAGATATCAATACCTCTAGCAGCAACGTCGGTTGCAACTAAAACATCAACCTTGTCATGCTTGAAGTCCTTCATGATTTGTGAACGACGGTTTTGAGTTAAGTCACCATGAATTCCTGCTGCACGGTATCCGCGTAGTAGAAGTCCCTTAGAAACTTCGTCAACACGACGTTTAGTACGACAGAATACAATAGTTACCTTAGGTGCTTGGATATCAAAGAATCTAGTCATGATATCAAACTTTTCAAATTGTTTTACTCTGATGTAGTATTGATCAACTAAATCAGTAGTTAGTTCTTTAGCCTTGATAGTAACTTGTTGAGGGTCCTTCATGAATTGAACACCAACACGTTTGATTTGTGGTGGCATAGTTGCAGAGAATAACAATGTTTGTCTTTCTTCTGGAACTTGTTTTACGATGCTTTCAATATCATCTAGGAATCCCATGTCCAACATGTCATCGGCTTCATCTAGAACCAATGTCTTAACATGGTCTAATTTTAATGTACGTCTGTTGATATGATCCAATAAACGTCCAGGAGTACCCACAACAACTTGTGGTTTACGCTTTAAGCTTTGGATTTGTCTTCTGATGTCAGAACCACCAAAAACTGATACAGCCTTAACGCCCTTTTCTTTTCCAAAACGACTAATTTCGCCTTGAGTTTGAATAGCTAATTCACGAGTTGGTGAAATAACTAATGCTTGCACGTTTGGATTGTCTAAATCAACGTGTTCAATAATAGGAAGAGCAAAAGCAGCTGTCTTACCTGTACCTGTTTGTGCTTGTCCTAAAACATCCTTACCTTGTAGGGATAAAGGAATTGTTTCTGCTTGGATTGGAGTGGCTTCCTTAAAACCCTTGTCTTCAATCGCTTTTAATAGATCTTCTGAAAGACCTAATTCTCTAAACTTCAAATATGTTTCCTCCTAAACGAAACATTCAATATAATACCGTCATTAGCTAAGGAAGAGTCCGTTCCCGTTAATGCGCTAATCACTTGATTATAAAAATTCCGTGTTCTAAAAAATGTAACTAGACTAATATAACCCTTTTGGGTCAAATTAGCAAATGAATTACCTATATTAATTTGTTAGTTTATCTAATAGTCTTTCTAAATGAATTCCGTGACTAGCTTTTAATAGTACTTGGTCACCTTCATAAATTTCAGCATTTAATTGGTCGTATAAATCATCCAATTGATCTGCCTTAAAGTAGAAAAGATTTTCTGATGGATAAACTGAGCTTAGCTTGTCGTACAAGTACTTCATATCAGGACCAATTAAGTAGACGCTTTGGACTTCTTTTGGATCTAATACTTCGGCTAGTGATTCGTGCAATTCAATTGATTGATCACCTAATTCCAACATATCACCTAAAACGGCAATTTTACGGCCATCAATCTTTTCTTGAGTAAATGCGTTCACTACTTCTTTAACAGCAGTAGGATTTGAATTATAAACGTCTGAAAGGATCATTTCGTGTTTACTTCCTTCAATCCATTCAGTACGGTTATTAGTCAAATTAACATTCAATAATGCCTTTTGAATGTTTTCTTCTCTGATTCTGTATAAGTCACCGATGGTGATGGCTACCAATGCATTGTTAACATTGTATTCACCAATCATTGGAATCTTGAATTCAACATCTGAGTACTTATTAACCTTAAATGTGGTTTGCACTTCGGTTCCAGCAATGTCATAAGCATAAAAGTCATCATCTTCAGCCAACCCAAAAGTACGTTTGAATGGTAATGATTCACTGCGACTTGCTAATAGTGGTTCGTCACCGTTATAAACGAAAATACCATCTTCTTTTAGTCCGTTGACGATTTCCATCTTGGCATCGGCAATCTTGTCGCGAGTACCAAAGAATTCAATGTGGGCTTCACCAATCATTGTAATGGCAGCAACATCTGGTTCAACTAAGTGACTCAAGAAGTCTAGTTGACCTGGACGATCCATTCCCATTTCTACAACCAATACTTCTGTGTTTGGTTCCATATCCAAAATCGTCATTGGCACACCAATTTCGTTATTGAAGTTGGCATGAGTCTTAGTAACATTGAATTGAGTGGATAATACTGAAGCCACCATATCCTTGGTAGTAGTCTTTCCGTTACTTCCAGTAATTGCGACAACCTTAGGATTAATCTTTGCCAAGTAGTATTGGCTCAATCTTTGTAGTGCTTCTAATGTATTATCTACAACGATAATTGGAAAATCTGTTGGAGCATTTTCGTGGTCTTTTTGCCAGAAAGTTGCTACGGCACCATTATCAATTGAACTTTGAATGTAGTCGTGACCATCGTTTTGACTAACAAGTGGCACAAATAGTGCCCCATCTGTTAGTTCCCTGCTATCAAAAGCAACACTAGTAATATCAATATCTTCATATTCGCTAATATCGTTTTGCGCAGAAACTGCACGAGCAACTTCTGTAAGTGACATTTTCATATCTAATAAATCTCCATTTCATCAGTTCGATAAGTGTTACACATATTATAACATGAAACGAGAAATTATTTTAAACCCGTTTTTTCAATCCATTATGAGACAATCCTTTGTTTTTAATGAGGTCTTATAAAAACTATTAACTAATTGTCAAAACACTGTTAATATGTTTAATGGATAATAATTAATGGGGACGTGACTACTTTGAAAAAAGTCTTATTTGTGTGCCATGGAAACGTTTGTCGTTCTGCAATGGCTCAGGCCATTTTTAGCAAGATCGTAAAAGAGCGTGGATTGGAAAATGAAATCGCAGTTGATTCAGCTGCGACAAGTACCGAAGAAATCGGTAATCCGCCACACCCAGAAGTTCGTAATTTGTTGGACCGAAAACAAATTAGCTATGCGGGTCAACATTCAAGACAAATCGAATCATCTGATTTCCAAAAATATGATTTAATCATTGGAATGGATTACGAAAACATGAACAACCTGCTTCACTGGGCACCTAAGGACCAAGCCCATAAGATTCATCTTTGCTTAGATGTTATCGACGGAATGCAAGGTAAAGAAATCGCAGATCCTTGGTATACTGGCAACTTTGATTTAACCTTTGAACAAATTAACGAAGCCATGCCAAAATGGATTGACTATGTGTTAAATATGTAAAAAAAGACATATCCGAAACGGATATGTCTTTTTTATCTTTACTTGAAACCGTATTTCTTGTTGAAACGATCCACAGCACCATCGGCTTGAGTGAACTTTTCACGGCCAGTGTAGAATGGATGAGAATCTGAAGAAATTTCAAGACGTACTAATGGGTATTCATTACCATCATCCATAGTGATAGTTTCAGCTGAGTTCATAGTTGAACCAGCCATGAATTTAAAACCAGTACTTGTATCTTGGAATACCACTTGGTGGTATTCTGGATGAATTCCTTGTTTCATTATAAATCGCTCCTTTGCCCTGTATCATATGTTGATTCAGAGATTATCGTTTAGTCGACTTGATTATAGTAACACTAAATAGAAGTTAATTCAACACGAAAATTAACTTTCGTCGTTAACTAATTCAACGACAGCATTTAGATTAGTTAGCTTGTCAATGATATTGTCATAGCCTCGTAAAATGTTGTCTGCATTATCAATCACAGTGGTTCCTTGTGCCATTAAACCGGCAATCATTTCTGATGCTCCGGCACGAATTTCCCCTGCTTCAATCTTTGAACCAACAAGTGCGTCAGTATGACTTACGATGATGGTACCGTTACCTTCATCGTATCTAATCTTGGCACCCATCTTCTTTAGTTCGGAGATGTGCTTGGTTCTCTTTGGATAAATAGTGTCAATGATTGTACTATCACCAGCAGCCATTAGTAGTAGTGGCGTAATTGGTTGTTGTAAATCAGTGGCAAATCCAGGATATGGCATTGTCTTAATTTCGATGTTCTTAAGTTCTTCAGTTTTTGGAACGTAGATACTATCTTCATTAATTTGTAGATCAATTCCCATTTCTTGTAACTTGGCAATAAATGATTCCAAATGTTCTGGAATCACGTTTTGAATCTTCACACCGTCACCATATGCAGCAGCCATGGATAGGTATGTACCTGCTTCGATTCTATCAGGGATAATGATGTGAGTGTTCTTAGCACGAAGTGATTCAACCCCTTCGATTCTAATCACATCTGTACCGGCTCCCCTAACCTTGGCACCCATGTTATTCAAGAATGTAACGACATCAATAATTTCTGGTTCCTTGGCAGCATTTCTGATGACAGTTGAACCCTTTGCTTTAACGGCAGCTAAAATAGCGTTGATGGTTGCCCCCACTGACACAACATCTAAAAAGATTTGTGCTCCGTGTAAACCATCTTCGTTGGTTGTGATGATGATTTCATCCCCATCATTTTCAACCTTTGCCCCCATTGCTTCGAAGGCCTTAATGTGTTGGTCAATTGGTCTAGGACCGATGTTATCTCCACCAGGGAAAGTAATCTTAGCACGACCAAAGCGTCCTAATAGTGCCCCCATGAAGTAGTATGATGCTCTTAAACTTTTAATTGCCTTACTTGGTAAGGCACTTTCATTTATTGTTGTTGGGTCGACGTTTAATATTCCATCGGCAAAATCTGATGAGACATTCATTGATTCCAAAATCACCATTAGATTGTGTACATCTAAGATGTTTGGCACCATGTCGAATTGCACTGGTGTGTCAGCTAAGATAGCTGCTGGGATTAATGCAACAGTACTATTTTTAGCTCCACCAATGGTCACGTTACCAGATAAACGATGGCCGCCCTTTATTATCATTTTATTCATTGTTTAAATTCCTCGCTTACAGTTTCACTAAATAATAGTGAACAATAACAATATTAAATAATAAATATTAAAAATACAATAGTTTCAGCTAAATTAAACATACATTTAATAAAAACAACAAAAAAAGGCCGGAAAAATTTCCTGGCCTTTTCTGTAAAACATATTATTTGTTGTTTTCTTCATGTTGTTCGTGTGCAGCTGCAACGAATGCCTTGAATAATCCTTCAGGTCTTGTTGGACGTGATAGGAATTCTGGGTGGTATTGAGCAGCAACGAAGAACTTGTTAGTAGGAATTTCAACAACTTCTACCAAGTGATCATCTGGAGAAGTACCGGCAATAACTAGACCGTGAGCTTCCATTTCTTCTCTGTATTCGTTGTTGTATTCGTAACGGTGTCTGTGACGTTCTGAAATTTCAGCCTTGTTACCGTAAGCTGCAGCAGTTACAGTACCAGGTTTTAGCTTACATGGGTAAGCACCTAGACGTTGAGTACCACCCATACCATCGATATCAGCTTGGTCAGCCATTAAGTCAATGATCTTGTGTGGAGTTTCTGGGTCAATTTCAGTAGTGTTAGCATCTTTGTAACCTAATACATCACGAGCAAATTCGATACTTGCAATTTGCATACCTAAACATACACCTAGGTAAGGAACGTCGTTTTCACGAGCGTACTTAACTGCAGTAATCATACCTTCGATACCACGGTCACCGAAACCACCAGGAACGATAATACCGTCAGCATCGCCAAGTAATTCTTCAACGTTATCTTCAGTAACTAGTTCTGAATTTAACATCTTTAGGTTAATCTTTGCATCAACTGGGTAACCAGCATGACGTAATGATTCAGTAATTGAAATGTAAGCATCCTTTAGTTTTACGTATTTACCAACTAAAGTAATGTTAACAACATTCTTTAAGTTTTGTACTTTTTGTTCTAGTGCCTTCCATTCAGTCATATCAGCCTTAGGAGCATCCATACCAAAGTGGTCAACAACTTGTTGATCCATACCTTGAGCTTCTAGCATCAATGGAACAGTGTAAAGTGTTGGAGCATCTTTTGATTCAACAACAGCTTCTGGCTTAACGTCACAGAATAGAGCAATCTTTCTCTTCATTGCATCAGTAACGTCTTGTTCAGTTCTAACAACTAATAGGTTTGGTTGAATACCTAAACCACGTAGTTCTTTAACTGAGTGTTGTGTTGGCTTAGTTTTCATTTCGCCAGCAGCACGTAAGTAAGGAATTAAAGTTGTGTGGATGTAGAATACATTTTCATCCCCTACTTCGCTCTTCATTTGACGAATAGCTTCTAGGAATGGAAGTGATTCGATATCACCAACAGTACCACCAATTTCAGTAATTACGATATCAGCGTTTGATACCTTAGCTGCACGCATGATTTTTTCTTTAATCATACCAGTGATATGAGGAATAACTTGAACAGTTGCACCTAAGTAGTCACCGCGGCGTTCTTTTCTCAATACTTCTGAATAAATTTTACCAGTAGTTACATTTGAGTATTTATTTAAGTCATTATCAATGAAACGTTCATAGTGACCTAAATCAAGGTCAGTTTCAGTACCATCATTAGTAACGAACACTTCACCGTGTTGGTATGGGCTCATAGTACCTGGGTCGACGTTAACGTATGGATCAAACTTTTGAATAGTAATGTTGATTCCACGGTTTTTTAATAAACGTCCTAGTGATGCAGAAACAATTCCTTTTCCTAGTGAAGAAACAACCCCACCAGTAACAAAAACATATTTAGTCATGTGAAAAAACTCCTCATAAAATCTATTAGGGTAAAAATTAAAAACTCCCTATTCATTGAGAATAGGGAGTCATTGATTACTATAATCGATCAATTGTCCTTACAAACTCTTTTGTAAGGAGCCCAAAAATAATATTACATTGTTCTAGGTTTATAGTCAAGAAATATAATTATTATTTCTAGGAAAAATTAATCTTTAGAATCATCATCGATGTCATCGTCATCATCGTGTAATTCTGACAATTCGCCTTCGATACCATCAGGGATGTTATCGTCGTCAACATCGTTCTCTTCGTCAATTTCATCTAAATCTTTGTGATACTTGTCGGTTTCGTCGACACCTTCATCGGCATCTTCAAATTCGTCGTCTTGGTCTTCTGGATCATCATCATCGTAATCGATAACGTCATCATCGTCAGAAGCATCAGCTAAGAATGCGTTAACCTTACGACGCTTTTTCTTTCTAGGACGATCGATATCTTCGTCTTCAGGATGAACTGTAGCTTCATCGATTGAATCATATGGATACCAAGTTCTTAGTCCCCAAAGATTATCACCTAAAGAAATAAAACTACCATCAACGTTCATATCTGTGTAGAACTGTACCAATCGTTTACGAATTTCTTCATCAGAATCACCCAAGTATTTTTGGATTTCGTTGGCGATATCAGCAAAGGCCATTACTTCCCCACGTTCAGAAAGAATTGCGTGGGCAACTTCGACCATTGATAATTCTTTTTTGTCTTTACCTTCTAAGGCTTGTAATTTCAAATCGGTGCACGTCCTTTCAAAATACTATTAATATAATACCTTTTTAGGCAGAAAATTGCAATGTAAGATTATATTCTCCTACAATCATTCCGCCAGAATGTAATTCATAGTCAATTCCAAGTTTACCATTCATTATATCTTCATTATAATCGTAGTTTAACTCTTTTGTTTTGACCAAAATTTTTATTGGACCATACTCAGTTTGGTAAATTGTGTCGTGATCTTTGCTTTCGTCAAAAATCATCCTAGAGTGATGTCCACCATTGGCTTGGCGAGTTAATTGAACATGTTCATCGGTAATTTTCAAAGTAACGTTTGCTACCGCTTGATTATCTTGATGTTCGGTGAAGCGAAGGTATAGGCCGTTGTTCATTTGAACCAGGCTACCCACTTCTTCAAATATAAAGTCTTCGCGCTCTGCATCTTGGAAAATAGTTGTCTTTAAGTTCACAACAACCTTTTGAGCATTTTCATTTTTATCCATCACACTGACTCACCTTCCCTCATTTCATATATCACAAACTAATATTATATACGGACATGTCCATAAATGCATTAATTAATGGTCGGAAAATTAATTATTTCGTTTAAAACTTTGTTATAATAAGCATAAATAACTTATATATAAATAGTAAGGAGGTAAGAATTTGGAATACCAAGAAAAACTACTACCTCGAGAAAAGGTTTTTCGAGATCCGGTTCTTAACTACATTTACGTACAACACCAAGTCATCTTAGACTTGATTAATACTAAAGAATTCCAACGATTAAGACGAATAAAACAATTAGGTCCTGCTTCATATACATTCCATGGTGCAGAACATTCAAGATTCACCCACAGTTTAGGAGTATACGAAATCACCCGTCGCATCTGTGATGGTTTCCTTAGAAACTATCCTAGCAAAGTTGCCGGCGATGGCCTTTGGGATGACTCTCAAAGATTAGTTGCACTATGTGCAGCATTGCTTCATGATATCGGTCACGGTGCCTACTCACATACCTTTGAACACATCTTTGGTACCAACCACGAAGCAATCACTCAAGAAATCATCACTTCTGAAAAGACAGAAGTTAACCAGGTGTTGAGTAAGATAAGTCCTAGTTTTCCAAAGGAAGTTGCTAGCGTAATCGACCATACTTATCCAAACCAACAAGTAGTTCAAATGATTTCTAGTCAATGTGACGCCGATAGAATGGATTACCTACTAAGGGATGCCTACAACACAGGTGCTAACTACGGTAACTTTGACTTAACCAGAATCTTACGTGTGATGAGACCTTACGAAGGTGGTATCTGTTTTGAAATTAACGGGATGCATGCCGTTGAAGACTACATCATCTCTCGTTTGCAAATGTACATGCAAGTGTATTTCCATCCAGTATCACGTTCGATGGAAGTCATCCTAAGTCACCTTCTTCAAAGAGCCAAGGAACTAGCCGGTCAATTAGATAAAAATGACAGTCTAACTCCACATCTATTAATGCCATTCTTCAAGAATGACTTTACTATCGATGACTATTTGAAACTAGATGACGGGGTCTTAAACACATACTTCATTAACTGGATTGATTCAGACGACAAAATTCTATCTGATTTAGCTGATCGTTTTATTAACAGAAAGCCACTTAAATCTGTAGAATACAATAATGAAACTGAATCATTGATTCCAACCATGCAAAAATGGATTCAAGAAGCTGGTTTCGAAACCACTTATTACACCGCCGTTAATAACAGTTTTGATTTGCCATATGATGCTTATGATCCAAACAAAAAGCATCATGCTACGCAAATTGAACTTAGAAGAAACGATGGTACAATGATTGAACTATCAAAGATTTCTCAACTAGTTAGCGCCGTTACCGGTAAGCACTTAGGTGACGAACGCTTCTTCTTCCCTAAGGAAATGTTATCTCAAGATAGTGACATCGACTTATTCGAACCAGTTTATCAAGAGTTTCAAAAACACATTAAAAACGATGAATTAATTAAGTAAGGAGGATTTCTCCATGAGTGAAATCAAATTAATCGCCATCGATATCGATGGTACCCTTTTAAACGAAGAAAACATTTTAGCTCAAGAAACAATTGATGCTGTTACAGAAGCAAGAAACAGTGGTATCAACGTTGTTCTATGTACTGGTCGTCCTTTAACTGGTGTTAAACCATACCTAAAGAAACTAAACATTTCTGGTAATGAAGAATATGCCATTACTTTCAACGGTGCGCAAGTGCAAGATGCAGACGCTAACATCATCGAAAAGTTTGATTTAGATTACAACGACTTCGTTGGACTAGAAAAACTAAGTCACGAGGTAAACACTAACTTTCAAATCGAAACTACTGACTACATCTACACCACTAACCGTGACCTAAGTCCATACAGTGTGGCTGAAAGTTACCTTGTAAGAATGCCAATTCGTGTTCGTGAACCACAAGAAATCACTGACAATACTGAAATCGTTAAGGCAATGCTAATCGCTGATCCAGATATTATTGATAAGGCTATTCCAAATATCCCAGAAAGTTTCTTAGACCACTTAACAATGGTTAGAAGTGAACCAGTATTTTTAGAATTCGTTAACCAAAAAGCTTCAAAGGGTGCTGCTTTAAGTAAGCTTGCTACTCGTTTAGGCTTCACCGCTGAAAACGTAATGGCAATCGGTGATCAAGGTAACGACATTAGCATGGTTACCTACGCCGGCACTGGTGTTGCTATGGGTAATGCTGCTGACGACTTAAAGAAAGTTGCCAACAAGATTACTAAGACAAACAAAGAAAACGGTGTTGCATACGCCATTCGAAACTTTGCTTTAAAATAATTAATCATAAACAAAAAGAACTCACTTCAATGAAGTGAGTTCTTTTTTTATAGTGTGATAATGATTGCAAATGCAATCCAGATAATTCCAATTATCAACGTTAACTGTGCAAATGGACGTACCACAATTTTGGCATTCTTAATGCCACCAATTTTATCGGCTGGAATCTTTTCGTTTTCAAAACGTTCATCATCACCCTTGCGGTGAAAAATGCGCCATCCAGTGAAAAGATGTCCCTTGGATAATACTCCAATCAAGCCAATGACTGTGAATAGTAACCCTATCAAGAATAGGTAGTTACTAATCGTAATAGCACTAACTTTAAACACCATTGCTATTAAAGCAACGACGATTCCAGCTAACGCTATTAGCAGTCCTAATCTTTTTTGTTTACTCATTATTCTGCGTTACTTCTGAAACGGTTACTGAATAATGGACTAACGGCACGGTCTTCGTTAATACGCTTAATTGCGTCCCCAATTAAAGGAGCAACTGAGATTTGTTCAATCTTATCAATTTGCTTTTCTTTAGGTAAGCGAATTGTATCAGTAACAACTAGCTTCTTGATTGGTGATTGTTGGATACGATCAATTGCAGGACCTGATAATACAGGGTGTGTACAACATGCGTATACTTCCTTAGCACCAGCATCCATCAATGCTTGAGCACCTAAAGTGATAGTACCAGCAGTATCAATCATGTCATCAACCATCAAACATGACTTACCTTTAACATCACCAATGATGTTCATGATTTCAGCAACGTTTGCCTTAGGACGACGCTTGTCGATAATGGCAATTGGTGCCTTTAGGAATTCGGCCAATGCACGGGCACGAACTACACCACCATGGTCAGGTGAAACTACGACTGCGTTTGAGTCCCAGCCGTGGTTAATAAAGTGATCAGCTAATAATGGTGCACCCATCATGTGATCAACTGGAACATCGAAGAAACCTTGGATTTGAGCAGCATGTAAGTCCAATGCAACTACACGGTCAATTCCAGCAGTTTCTAGCATGTTAGCAACTAGCTTTGCAGTAATTGGTTCTCTAGAACGAGCCTTACGGTCTTGTCTAGCGTAACCATAATATGGGATTACCACATTAATTGTCTTAGCACTTGCACGTCTAAGAGCATCAATCATAATCATTAATTCCATTAAATTATCATTAACGGGAGCTGATGTAGATTGAATGATATAACAGTTATCCCCACGGATACTTTCTTCAATGTTAATTCTAATTTCGCCATCGCTAAATCTGTCAACGGATGTTTCACCTAAATCAACACCAACACGATCAGCAATTTTTTCTGCCAAAGGAATGTTAGAGTTTAAAGCGAAAATCTTCAATTTAGGATCAGAATATCTTTCAGCCATAAGTCCTCCACCTAACAATAAATTCTATAATTCGTAACTATATTCTTAATTCACAGTTAATTTTACACTATAATTGATAATTTTTCATTCAAAAATTATACAAATAATAAATAAAATATCATTGGATTATCTCTTAATCAGCATATGGAAGCTTTTTGAAATATCCTGGTTTGTTGGTTTGACGTTGTCTTGCAATCGCCATATCGTATTGTTTTACGTCATCAGTAATAGTTGAACCAGCAGCGATAAATGTATGGTCATCAATGTGTAATGGCGCAATCAAGTTAGCATTGCTTCCGATAAATGAGTTGTCACCCACTTCGGTGTTGTGCTTGTTCTTACCATCGTAATTAGCAAAGATAACACCACAACCAACGTTGATGTTCTTGCCTAGATGAGCGTTACCAACGTAAGTTAAGTGACCTACCTTAGTACCTTCATCAATTTGGGCCTTCTTAACTTCGACGAAGTTTCCAAGGTGAACATTTTCACCAATCTTAGCTTCTGGACGAAGATGTGAGTATGGTCCAATGTTTGAGCCTTCCATCATTTCTGATTCTTCAAGTAATGATGATGTCACAGTCACGTTGTCGTGAATGATGCAGTCTCTGATTTCTGAGTTAGCACCAATCTTACAGTCACTACCAATCTTGGTATGACCACTAATATGAACACCAGGTTCTACGATTGTGTCTTGACCAATTTCAACGCCAAAGTCGATGTATGTGTCATTTGGGTTTGGCATAGTAACACCGTTTGACATGTGGTATTCGTTAATGCGTTGTTGCATCACTTGGTTAGCCTTTGAAAGTGCAATACGATCGTTTACACCCATTGATTCATCAAAGTCTTTCATTTGGTAAGCACCAACGTTCTTACCTTCTTCTTTGAAGATACCAATAACGTCTGGTAGGTAGTATTCACCTTGGGCGTTATCATTTTTAACCTTCTTTAGAGCTTCGAATAATTCATGGTTATCGAAAACATAAACACCAGTGTTAATTTCATCGATATTTTGTTCGGCAACTGATGCATCTTTTTGTTCAACAATCTTGTTAACGTTACCCTTATCATCTCTAACAACACGACCATAACCAAATGGGTTAGGTGCTTTTGAAGTTAGTACGGTTGCAACCGCACCACTTTCTTCGTGTTGAGTAAACAAGTGATCAAAAGTTTCGGCTGTAAATAATGGAGTGTCTCCACTAACAACCATTGTGGATCCTTCAACATCTTCTAAAATGTCAGCAGTCTTTTTAACTGCATCCCCAGTTCCTAGTTGTTTTTCTTGTAATGCATATTGGCTTCTGTCACCTAGTTGAGTTTTAACGTCTTCCGCACCAAAACCAACAACAGTAACAATGTTATCCATATGAATTTTTTCAACTTGTGTTAATACACAATCAACCATTGTACGACCACAAACTTGATGCAAAACTTTGTATAGTTTTGACTTCATTCGCGTACCTTTACCGGCAGCTAAAATAATTGTATTTCTAGTCGTCATTATTCTTCCTCCTTGGTGATGTCGCTGAAGTTATCGTAGGTAAAGTTACCTAAATCAACTTTAATATCACCGTTATTAGTATCTATCTTGAATAATGAAGTGTAATCGTCTTCGCTAATCTTACGTTGGCCTTCATAGTCACGTTCAGCAACGAATGCAATTCCGGCAACTTCACTATCGAATTCTTTGATTAAACTACATAGTCCATCGGCTGATCCCCCACCACGTAGGAAATCATCTACGATTAAGACATTGGAATTAGCAGGTAAACTACGTTTTGATAGAACCATCTTTTCGATTCTCTTTTGAGAACCAGAAATATAGTTCACACTAATAGTTGAACCATCGGTAATTCTAGAATCATGTCTAGCAATCACGAATGGAACGTTTAATAAGGTTGCAACACTTTGTGCAACCGGAATTCCCTTAGTGGCAACAGTTAAGACAGCATCAATCTTCTTGTCACTGTATAATGTCGCAATAATTCGACCGATTTGTCTCAAAATTGATGGACGGTTAAGTAGGTCGTTCATATATACGTATCCACCAGGTAAAACTCTTGAATTGTCAGCTAATGCTGATTGAACTTCGTCAATAAATCGACTAGCTTCTTGTTTTTGAATGCCGGGCATGAACATACTTCCACCAGCGGCACCGGGAATGGTTTCCAATACACCAGTTCCTGTTTCCATAAATGTTTTTCGTAAAATGGTTAGGTCTTCACTAATAGATGACTTAGCAGAATCATAACGATTTGCAAAAAAAGTCAATGGTACTACCGTATTAGGATTCTCCATTAAGTAGCGAGTCATATCTACTAGACGCGCACTACGCTTTGCTTTCATTTTTTCACCTCATTAAGTAAAAACTACATCTAAATTTTATCATAATGTTCGGGTTTAAGATACTTTTTAATCGAAATAATCAAAAAATATCCGTTTAAGTTTTCACCTAAACGGATATTTTTAGACAGGTCTTACAATATAGACCTCAGAACAAAAACCACGAATGCTGTTAAAAATGTGTTTTGCTTGGCTTTCTGTCCTACAAATCCCAAAGACAGTCGGTCCAGTTCCACTCATTTGGGCACTGTCAGCACCGTATTTCTCGAACTTATCTTTAATCTTTTTAATCTCACTGTGATGCTTTGAAGACAATGGCTCCAATACATTTCCCATGTGAGAAACGATTTGATCATAGTCTTGTGTCTCAACCGCTGCTGCCAATTCATTAACATTTACATGTTCTAATTTATCGTAATCAATCTTGTTTAAGATTTCTGGTGTTGAAACACTAACTTTCGGTTTCACGATTACGAAATACATCTTTGGCAGTTTTGGCATTAACTCAATGTTATCACCCTTACCGGTTACCATCGCAGTCTGACTGTAAACACAATAAGGAACATCTGAATCAAGTTGTAATCCGAATGTTGCCATTTCTTGGTTGGTCATATGTAGATTCCAGAGACGATTCAGGCCTCGAATAACAGCCGCAGCATCAGATGATCCTCCACCCATTCCGGCAGCAACAGGAATATTCTTTCTGATATGGATGTCCACTTTTTGGTGGATTCCAAATTTCTTTTTAAGTAGAAATGCTGCTTGATATGCTAAGTTGCGATGATCTTGCGGTAAAAACACACGATTACAGTGAACGGAAATTCCGTTTCCCTTTTCGGTAACAATCTCGACGTAATCAGATAATTCAATCGATGTCATTATCATATTCCACTCAATTTTGCCGTCTTTATGACGATACGGCGTATCCAAGCCTAGGTTAAGTTTGGCGCATGCTTTCTCTACGGTTCTCAAGTATCACACCCCCAATTTAACTAAATTATTTAATAACATTATACTAAAGTTAAATTGAAAAGTCAGTGAAACTTTCGGATTTTGTCAAAAGTGCAAAATAAAAAGAGCTAATAAACATTATTAGCTCTTAGTTTTAAGCTTCTTCACTTACTTCGTCGGTAAAATCCATTTCGATGTTCTTAGTTAGAATATCAGTGTAGCTATAAGATACTCTCTTAAGATTTTCATCTTCCTCTAACTCAACAACAAACACTGCAGGGAATGTTTCTGCTAACATCCCATGTCGTTCTAATGTTTTATTTCTTCCTACTTGAACAGTTACAACAACTTTTTCGCCTAGGCGAGTGTCCAAGTGGCTCTTAATGTCAGTCAAACTGGTTGGCATAATATTCACCTCTCTAGTATTTTTATTATACCACGGAAAATATTAAAAATCAAAATTATATCACAGTGTTTTTTAATAATCAAATAATATTATACCAATTTTATAGAATGAAATTTATTTGTTAAATCAACGTATTGATCAACAGTTAATTTTTCAGGACGAATGCTTGGTTGAATATCGAATTCATCTAAGACTGCTTGGACCTTTTCCTTGGTTTCAGCGTCCTTACCGAACAATCCTTGTAGGTTGTTCCATAGAGTCTTTCGACGGTGGGCAAAGCATCCCCTTACAAAACTAGCAAATGCCTTTTCATCAAATACTTCGTTTTCAATGGTTTCTTTTCTTTCTAAAGTCACGATTGCTGAATCAACATTTGGTGCAGGGATAAATGATTTTCTTGATACTTCAAACGCTAGTTTCACATCATTTAAGTATTGGATAATCACTGATAGTGAACCATAATCCTTGCTACCTGGTTTTGCTTCTAATCTTTGAGCAACTTCTTTTTGCATCATAACGGTGATGTTGTCAAATTCAGCATTACCCTTTAATAGATCCAAGATGATTGGAGTTGTGATGTAGTAAGGTAAGTTGGCAACGACCTTAATTGGACGTTCGTTATTGAACTTTTCTTCGATAATAGCTGGTAAATTAGCTTGTAGGATGTCTTGGTTAATCACTTCGACATTATCATAGGTACTTAGTGTTTCATCCAATACAGGCAATAAATTTTGGTCAATTTCAAACGCTAAAACACGTTTTGAACTACGTGCTAGGAATTCGGTTAAACCACCGATACCTGGTCCAATTTCGATTACATTATCTGTATCTGTTAAATGCGCAGCATCGACAATCTTAGTTAAAACGTTTAAGTCGGTTAAGAAGTTTTGACCTAAACTCTTCTTAGCTGATAAATGGAAACGATTTAAGATTGCTTGTGTTCTAGCTGGGCTAGCAATTTCTGGATTATTTGGCATTGTTTACTCCTTAATATGACTTAGTGCTTCGTTAAATTGTTCTTTAGTAATTCCAAACATGGATAGTCGTTTCAATAGTTGTTTTCCATTAACATATCCAATCTTTAGTTCATTACATAGTTGAGTCCGTCTAATTTTGGCCTCGGAATCATTAATGACCCTGGCAGCATTTAAATCAGCAACTGAAATTTCACTCTCATGATTAGTGTCTGCTGTATAGACGTTTTTTAGCGCCTCTTTGATTGTTTCGACGCTGGCGTGTTCAACACCTAGTGAGCCATCACTCTTGGTTGGTACCGACTTTTTACGGTCGACAAACGCGTGCTTAGCATTTGGTACCTCCTGAGTAATAATCTTTCTAATACGTTCACCAGAAAAATCTGGGTCAGTGAAGACGATTACCCCGCGTTGCTTATCTAGTTTCTTAATCAATGCAAGTGTCTTTTCATCAATTGCTGATCCCCTGGTTTCGATGGTGTCACAGTCGACCGCCATTTTTATTCTTTTGGTATCGTCGCGGCCTTCTACCACGATTACTTCTTTGATTTTTTCCATTATTCATCCAATCCAAAAATTCGTAGTGCGTTTTGATAAGTTGCATCGGCAATCTTATCTGGGGTTGTATCTCTAAAACGAGCAACTGCTTCGACAGTGTATAGAGTATAACCTGGTTCGTTTTGGTGACCACGTAATGGTTCAGGTGCTAAATAAGGTGCATCTGTTTCCACTAGCATTCTATCGATTGGTGTCTTTGAAACGGAATCGTGGATTTCCTTGGTCTTTTTGAAACTGGCAACACCAGAGTATGAGACGTACATCCCTAAATCCATAATCTTATTTAACCATTCTGCGTCACCATTGAAACTATGAATGATACCATCGTTAACGCCTTTTTCCTTTAAAATGGCGTAGGTATCTTCAAAGGCATCACGGTTATGAACAGAAATAGGCATCCCTAGTTCTTGGGCAATATCGATTTGGCGTTTGAATACGTTGAATTGAGCCTTTTTGGGGGCGGTACTTTGATTGTAATCAAGACCGATTTCTCCTAGTGCAACCACCTTGTCATCTTGTAGTTGCTTGTATAGGATGGCTTCTTCTTCGTCGTTATAGTTCAAAGCGTCTTCTGGATGGAAACCAACGATTGCGTAAAGGTTATCGTATTGATGCGCTAGTTCAATTGCCTCTTCGTTCATTTGACGGTTTGATCCAACGATTGCCATCTTGGTAACACCCAGCTTTTTAGCGTGTTCAATGTATTCTGGCACTTGTCCTCTAAAAGCATCATCGTTTAAATGCGTATGTGAATCAAAAATTTGCATTATATTTGCTCCTATCGTAAAAATAGCCATCAATTCATTTTGAATTAATGGCTATTTTTTAGTTTGTTATCTCACCATTATTCCAAAGTGGCACCATTTTCAAATTGGCTACCAATTGTAACTAATTCAATGTTTCCATCGTCATGTTCAACAGATAGTAACATTCCTTGGCTCAATTGGCCACGCATCTTTCTAGGTTTCAAATTGGAAACTATGATTACTTTCTTACCGATTAGTTTTTCGAAGTCAGGATACCACTTAGCAATTCCTGAAAGGATTTGAGTAGTTTCTTCCTTACCTGCATCTAGGGTGAACTTCAATAACTTGTCTGCCCCTTCAACACGTTCAACGTTCTTAACTTCGGCAACTTTTAATTCTACTTTTTCAAAGGTATCGAACTTGATTTCTTTCTTATCAGCAGCACTTTCTGCACCCTCTTGGGCAACTTGAGCTTGTTTCTTAGCTTCTTCTTTGGCTGCACGACCCTTTTGCTTGTCTGACTTAGTCATTTGGTTCTTGATAAAGTCAACTTCTTCTTCCTTGTCTAGACGTGGGAAGATTGGAGTTCCCTTAGCAACCACTTTACCACCTGTTGGTAGGTCTTCAATCGCAATGTTAGTTAAATCAATTGCTTGATCATCTAAACCTAATTGAGTGAAGATTTCCTTTGGTGCATGGGTCATAATTGGGCTAATTAATAGACCAATGACACGTAAGCTGGCAGCTAAATGAGCCATTACATCAGCAAGCTTTTCAGCATCACCATCGTTTTCATTCTTGGCTAGAATCCATGGTGTAGTTTGGTCAATGTACTTGTTAGTTTGAGAAACTAATTGCCAAACAGCAGCTAAAGCATCTGAGAAGCGTGATTCATCCATCTTAGTTTTGTATTCAGCAATAACGTCCTTGCTTAGTGTTTCTAGTTCCTTATCAGGTTCTAAGAAGTTTGACTTGAATTCTGGAATCACACCGTCTTCGTACTTGTTAATCATTGAAACAGTACGGTTTAATAAGTTACCTAAGTCGTTTGCTAGGTCGTAGTTGATACGATCGACGAAGTCTTCTGGTGTGAACACACCATCGTTACCAAATGGAACGGCCTTTAGTAAGTAGTATCTTACTGCATCCAGACCATATCTTTCAGCTAAGACTTCTGGGTAAATAACGTTACCCTTTGACTTAGACATCTTACCATCTTTCATGGTTAACCAACCATGTCCAATAACATGTTTTGGTAATGGTAAACCTAAAGCATGTAGGATAATTGGCCAGTAGATAGTATGGAATCTAACGATTTCCTTACCAACCATGTGGACATCAGCAGGCCAGAATTTTTGGAATAGTGAATCATCATCAGTATCGTATCCTAATGCACTAATATAGTTTGATAGCGCATCAATCCATACGTAAACTACGTGTTCTGGATTTGATTTAACAGGAATTCCCCAACTAAATGATGTTCTAGAAACAGCTAAGTCTTCTAGACCTGGTTTGATGAAATTATTAATCATTTCGTTCATTCTTGATTCTGGTTGAATAAAATCAGGATGATCCTTGTAGTATTGTAATAACCAATCAGCGTACTTGCTCATCTTGAAGAAGTATGACTTTTCGTTCACTAGTTCAACTTCGTGTCCTGATGGAGCCTTTCCACCAATAACGTTGCCGTTATCGTCTTTGTATACTTCGGCTAATTGTGATTCGGTGAAGTATTCTTCGTCAGATACTGAGTACCAACCAGAGTATTCACCTAGGTAAATGTCACCTTGATCTAATAATTGTTGGAAAATCTTTTGAACAACTTCTCTGTGTTGTGCATCAGTGGTTCTGATGAACTTGTCGTTTGAGATGTCCAATTTCTTCCATAAGTCCTTAATTTGTGCAGCCATCTTATCCACGTATGCTTGTGGAGTAGTGTTTAATGATTCTGCCTTTTCTTCGATTTTTAGTCCGTGTTCATCTGTTCCTGTTAGGAAGAACACGTCAAAACCTTCAGCACGTTTGTAACGAGCTAACGCATCACAAGCAATAGTTGTGTATGAGTTCCCGATATGTAAACGTCCTGATGGGTAGTAGATAGGCGTTGTAACATAAAAAGTATTGTTATCAGCCATGTAAATCATCCTTTCAACCAGTAATTAATATTAACTATTAGTATATCATACTTGAATTGTCAATAATATTGCTCTTAGAACAAATCTAATTGCATCGGTGCCAAATCGTTAAATGACACGTGCAACATCTCTTTTAATTGTAGTGCATTCGGTGCGGCATCCCTACCTGAGTTATTGTTAAAGATGACACACACCTCATCGACTTCTTTATTTAACTTAGTGACGATGTCAGCAAATTGCTTTAGTTCGTCCTCACTATACTTGTACAACGTTCTTTGACTACGCCAGTTCTTGTCTTGGTTAAACCATCCCTGGGCGTTTCGACCATGTAGTCTTAGCATCGCCATCTTAGAAGTGGTCACCATTGGTAATAACTCAATTCCATCGTTTAGGTTATGTGGTTCATCTGCAATCACAAAGGTCATCCCTAAACGTTTCAAATAATTCTTAATTGAGTTTTGCATCGACTTTTGCGTCCATGTCGGATTTCTAAACTCGACTGCAATTGGCACCTTTCTGCCCATCATTTCACGGATGGTCATTAGATAGCGAATGTTATCGTTATTGCGTTGGAAATATGGTGGGAATTGAAATAAGACCGTCTTTAATTGATTGGTCTGAATTAATGGTTTCAGCATTTTTACGTAATCACTAAATGCCTGTCTTCTCTGATTTTCGTCTGTAGCCATCTGTGAACGCATGTCATGCTTGGTCATTAATTGGTTGGCTTTTAAGATAAATTGGAATGATTCTGGCACTTGGCGCATCCATTGACGCACTGTTTTTTCCTGTGGAATTCCGTAAAACGGATTATCAACTTCTACGACTGGAAAATGAGCAGCGTACTCGTTTAACTTGACGGCACGTTCCTCACCGTTAATCAATGCTGGATGTTCGCTCCAAGTGGTTACTCCTAAAGTTATCATTAAACCATCATCTTCCTTCTTATTTCAATTCACTAAAGAATTTCGTTGCATCCTCTTGAATCATCTTAAAATCGATTCCTAAGTTTAACTTTTCCTGGTTAACCGCAATTACTTTGGCACCCGGATTTCTGTAATCCAATAGTCCAGCAAATGGGTAGACCCGCATGGAAGTTCCAACGATTACTACCAAGTCGGCCTTTTCCATTAGTTGCACACTATTGACCACCTTGGCTTGGTTAAGTCCCTCATCGTATAAAACGATTCCTGGACGAAGTGTTCCACCGCAATCAGTGTGTTTGTCGCTTTGCATATATTCATGCCAATCAACTCTTTGATGGCACTTTTGGCAATATACGTCGTATAGATTGCCGTGAAATTCAATTAAGTTCTTGGTGTCAGCAGCACCGTATAATCCATCAACGTTTTGAGTGATTACACTGGATCTACCTTCCCTAGTAAGTTCAGCTTGCTTTTCGTGAATTACATTAGGTTTGGCATCTGGATAGTACATATTTTCTTTCACAAATGTGTAGAACACATCTGGCTCATTAACTAAACATGCATGACTTAAATAATATTCAGCTGGTTTTCCAGTTGTATCAGTTGCGTATAGCCCATTCTTAGAACGATAGTCTGGAATGTTGGAAGCTGTCGATACCCCGGCTCCTGTCAAAAATACAATGTTTTTTGCATTATCAAATAATGATTGAATTTCCTTATCCATCAGATTGCCTCCTGCCTTATTTTCTAATGATATATGGCATTTTTAGTTCTTTAAATAATTCTTGAACAGTCATAGCGTATAATTTCTTGAAGTATTCTGGACTGTCATCCATACCGGTTGGCGCAGGAATGACGAATGAGTTTTGATCATCTGACTTGTTGAAACCGACGTATGCACGACGACCAGTTTCCTTATCATGTAATTCCGAATGGAAGATTTCAAATTGTTGTTTTACGTTTAAGTTTAGTTGTCTTTCTGAAACAACACTGGAGATAGTTGCAAATTCTGAGTTATGCAATGCAGGTAGTCCCCACTTCTTTAGTTGTTCATCAAAGGCCTTGAATAACTTAACAACGTTTCTTCTGAAACCAAATGGTGAATCAGTTGGTTTTTCAGTGATAATCTTGTAGATTTCATCAGCAGCCTTTAGAGCAACTGGGTAATCCTTTTCAAGGGTTGGACGAGCAAATGAATCGAACTTGTCACCGTAGAATACGTGAGCGTCGATTAGAGTCAATAGACGTAATTCCATGGCGTTATCTAATTCTTCTGGTTCAGGTTCAATTGTGTTTTGAATTCCCTTTAGGTACATTTTTTCGATGTCTTCGTTGATTAGACCGTGTTTTCTTTGTTCTGAAACAACGACAAAGTGAGCAACAATATCAAATAGTTCAGTTCCCATTACTTCTAGTTGTTCGTCTAATTCGTCTTGACCTGTTGATAGTGAGAAGAATACTTGTGGGAAACCACGTAGTGTCATCAACAAGTGAATTAGTTCGTGTGAAGCCGTGTAGTTAGGAGCTGACATGTCTGAGATTTGAACAAATAGGTTCTTACCGTCTTGTACCACTTGTGCTTGATCATGTCTAACGTATCCAGATTGAAGTTGTCCGATAAATTGAACTTCAATTTTACCTGGGAAAAATTTGTTTACAACGTTAATTAAACTTTGTGTGTCTTGATTTAATTCGATTTCCATTAAAATTCACCTTCATTATTATTTCTAATTTGGTTTAAGATTTTTTGTGCTGACTTTAAGTCGTTTAAATGGTTGGCTATCATTTCTGAAACCACTTGTTTTACTTCTTCGCCCTTGGCTCCGGCACTCATCACTAATGAATTCAATTGAAGGTTCATATGTCCCTTTTGAATTCCATCGGTAACTAAGGCCTTTAGAGCCGCTAGGTTTTGGGCTAACCCAACTGAAGCAACCACTTGGCTTAACTCTTTCTTTGAGGTTACTTGCGATAGTTGTTGGTTGATTTTAACCTTTGGTAATACCTTCACGGCACCACCGATAAATCCTAATGACAACGGAATTGTCATCTCACCAACTAAATTGTCACCATCAATTGACCAGTTGGATAATCCCTTGTATTGGCCATCTTTGCTGGCGTATGAATGAACACCAGCTTCAACCGCACGCCAATCGTTACCCATTGCCATTACCACAGCATCGATTCCATTCATGATGCCCTTGTTATGGGTAGCAGCACGATATGGATCTATTTGAGCGATGTGTGATGCTTCAACAATTCTATTTGCCACATTCATACCGTTCGTATCAGGGTTTCCCAATTGGCTAACTGGAATGGATCCGGATACCTTAACCAGGTTATCTTCACCGTAGTTAGATAGGATGCTCATCAACACATCCCCACTAACACGTTCTTCAATAAACTCAGAAGTAGATTCTAGCATTGAGTTAATGATGTTTGCGCCCATCGCTTCACCAACGTTCACAAACAAGTCAACTGATGCATAGTCATCATCTAGTTTTCTGACGCGCACCTTCTTAGCACCACCACCGTATTCTAGAATCGATGGATGTGATTGGTTTGCGATATCGATAATATGTTCTTGATGTGTATTGACGATTCCAATCAATAGGTTGATATCGTGTGTTTTAACAACGATTTGGCCCATTAGATTACGACCTAATACTTCGGCAGTAATCCCGCTACCCTTAGCAAATAAACGGGCACCGTTACTAGCCGCCGCAATCACGGATGGTTCTTCTGTTACCATTGGAACAATTTTTTCAATACCATTAATCATAAAATTAACGGCCACTCCTTCTGGAATGGAGTAATCAGTTACATAGTTTTCAACTAAACTATCACTTGATTGGTGATAGTCGCTAGTCATTTCATGTTTTTGATTCATGTCTAATCCAGCGAATTCACTGATTAGTTTCATTCTATCATCATAATTACGATGGTAGAAATGTTTGAAAGTTCCCATTATTAGTCCCCCCGGATGCGGTATTTATATCTGATATTTATAATAACATTATTTAAAATTCAAGCATTTAAAAAGGTTTTTAACCCGTCAATGGATTAAAAACCTCTTTAATAGTTTCGATAGTGCTTCTTTATATATTCAGCAATAAGTCCTTCTCTTACGCCACCTTCTGAAAATACGATTCTTCGTGAATCAATTTCATCAATGACTGTAATAAGAGGTAGTAGACCACCTAGTATAATATCAGCTCGCTCGTTTTCTAATCCGTGAATTTCTTTTCGATTGTGTAAGTTCTTACGTAAAAGTAATTCATACGTTCCCATCACTTGTCGTTGATTTAGGTGATAGCCATTTAGGTTATCAGAGTTCTTGAAGTGTTGATGACTGCGATTAATTCTCGCTAAACTTCTAGCAGCTCCCCCCAACACAACTAATTGATAGTGATCAGCTTTTTTAAGCCAAGGAACACGATGTATGTTTTCCTTTAAGAAACGTTGCGCATTGAATAAGTCAGCTGCATGAACTGAGTTATTCAATTTAAAACGTTCAGAAATATTAACGGCACCAATTGGTAAACTAATTAAGTCACGACGTTTCTTACCTTGAACGCGGACTAATTCGATACTGGCACCACCAATATCCATCACCATGTAGTCGTTCATCTTAATCTTATTAACGACACCTAAATAATCATAATAAGCTTCTTCACGACCTGATAGGACTCTAACGTCTAAGCCAACTTTCTTTCTTACCTTGCGAATAAAAGCTTTTTGGTTTTCAGCTTGTCGAACCGCAGCAGTTGCAATGGTAATCACAGTGGCATTATTCATTGAGCTATAAATTCTTTTGAAAGACTTTATAGCATTAATTGTCCGATTAATTGCAACCGGTTGTAGAATCTTTTCTTTCCCCATCCCTTCGGATAAACGACTATCACTCTTACTACGTTTTATCTCAACGCAATAGCCGTCATTTTCAATCCGATAGATGGACATTCGAGCAGAATTCGAACCGATGTCAACAATTACTAAGTTCTCCATCCGATTCACCCTAAACTCCTAAAATAGTTTTTTATTTAAAGTAATTAATACCAATAGCATCCCTTACTTCATCTAGGGTTTGGTTGGCTACCTTATTCGCTTTGTCACTACCAGCCTTTAAAATGTCATAAACAGCTTGTGGATCCTTTTCAAATTGTTCACGACGTTCTCTGATTGGTGCCAATTCAGCTTGTAATACTTCGTTTAAGTAACGTTTAATCTTCACATCACCTAGACCACCGTGTCTGTATTGTTCCTTTAAGTCGGCAACCTTTTGCTTGTCGTCAGCAAAGATGTCTAGGTAAGTAAATACAGTGTTTCCTTCGACTTGACCAGGATCTTCCACGTGAATGTGGTTAGGGTCAGTGTACATTGACATTACTTTCTTTTGAATGGTATCAGCATCATCTGCTAAGTAGATGGCGTTGTTCAATGATTTACTCATCTTAGCGTTTCCATCTAAACCAGGAATTCTACCCATTCCCTTTGGTGGGAAGTATCCTTCTGGTTCAACTAATACGTCTTTACCGTAGATACCGTTGATACTTCTAACAATTTCTCTAGTTTGTTCTAGCATTGGTTCTTGGTCTTCACCAACTGGAACAGTGTCGGCCTTAAATGCTGTAATATCTGCAGCTTGACTGACTGGGTAAATAAAGAATCCAGCAGGAACACTTTCACCAAACTTCTTTTGTTGAATTTCAGTCTTAACAGTTGGGTTTCTCTTCAAACGGTTAACTGAAACTAAGTTTAAGTAGTGCATTGTTAATTCGTTTAGTGCAGGAATTTGTGATTGAACCAAGATTGTTGATTTTTCTGGGTCAATTCCGACAGCTAAGTAATCCAAAGCTACTTGTAATAGTGAGTTTCTGATTTTTTCTGGGTCACGCGCATTATCAGTTAATGCTTGCATATCCGCAATCATGATATTGGTGTCATATTCACCTGAGTTTTGTAATGCAACTCTATTCTTTAACGATCCAACGTAGTGTCCGATATGTAGTTTACCAGTTGGTCGATCACCAGTTAGAATTACTTTTTTATCTGCCATTTTGTTACTTCCTTTCCAAAAAAAGCGCCCCATTGTTAAAAAACAATAGGACGCTTGAGCGCGGTACCACCTAACTTGCAAATGTATAATCATTTGCCACTCTGCGATAAGGGTGCAATCCCATAAATTCATCCATTTCGCTAGTCGTGATTACTTTCAGTAATACATAATCTCTCTGTAAATGACATCGCTACTTACTTTAATATTAACTATATTTTACTGGATTTAAATTGACATGTCAAAAAGGATATTAATTGACATGACGGCCAAATCTAATTAGAATTATTGAGCATAAATGAACGGATTTAACAATAAATCAGGAGGTAAAAATGGCTAATAACGATCTTACAAATGAACAAAATCGTGTCGATAAAGTTGTCGCCAAATTACACAAACGAATCGACAAGACAGAAGCTGAATACCAAAAGGCACACAATGAAACAAAGCGTGTTCAACAAAACTACGGTAACAATACTTCTGTTAACTACGTCGAAGTCGATGATAGAATTGAAACTTCCGCTGACCTCCAACAACAAAGAGGACTAGTTAATAAGGTAGTCCAAAGCGAAGCAATCATTAAAAATCAACTTGAAACATACAAAAAATTAGCTGATTCTCCATACTTTGGTCGCATTGATATCAAAGATGATGGAGATGATGATACCGAAAGCTTGTACATCGGTACCGCTTCATTCGTTGACGATGATGAAAACTTCCTAGTCTACGATTGGCGTGCCCCAATATCTAGTATCTATTACAACGGAACGTTGGGAAAAGTTTCATATCAAACCCCTGCCGGTAAACAAAGTACCGACTTGGAAAAGAAACGTCAATTCCAAATTAGTCACGGTCAAATCAACAACATGTTTGATACCAACGAAACCGTGGGTGATGAAATGCTTCAATCCGTGTTGGGTCAACAACATGATGAAGTAATGCAAAACATCGTTTCAACAATTCAAAAAGAACAAAACGATATCATCAGAGATACCTACAGTGACCTTCTTGTTGTTCAAGGGGTTGCCGGTTCCGGTAAGACTTCTGCGATTCTACAGCGAATTGCATTCTTGCTATACCACAGCAGAAGTTCACTTCAAGCTGATCAAATTATTTTGTTCTCCCCTAACCGTTTATTTTCACATTATATTTCTGACGTCTTACCTAGTTTAGGTGAACGCAATATGAGACAGGTTACTTTACAAGAATTCATTGATCACCGACTTGAAGGTGTAAATGTCCAAAGTTTATTCGACCAATATGAAACTGAACAAGCATACACCGATGATGAAAAAGCAATTCAATCATTTAAACACAGTCATCAATACATGACCTCAATTGAGAACTATATCAATACCGTTTTCAATGATGACATCGCCTTTCAAAGCATTCTAATCGATGGCAAGGTCTTCTTCGATGCCGATGTGATTAAGGATATCTATGCTTCGCAACCTAAACAAATGAAACCGGCTGACAAGTTCTTAAAGACTAAGAACCGTTTAATTGAAATCTTGAAGAAACGAATTGAAATTGAAGTTTACAAACCATGGGTTGATGATGCAATCGATCAACTTAACTCTGAACAATATCATGATTTCATGGAAGGTCACCAACTAGGGAGCTTCCAAGATGAGGATGACGAAAGATACTTCATCGCTAAACAAATCGTGACTGAACATTTCAGAAAAGTATACGATGCTTTGTATAATGGTTCATTTTTTGATCCATATCTTCAATACCAACGCTTCATGCAACAAGTAGTCCTACCAAAGGGCGTAAACGTTGATGCATGGAACAATGATGTCGATGCCTTTGCTGATTCTATCGAATTACACCAAGTTCGATTGGACGATGCTGCCCCACTTCTATATATGCGTGATTTAATGATTGGTGGCGGTCAAAACCAAACAATGCAATACCTATTTGTCGACGAGATGCAGGATTACTCAATTGCCCAATTGATTTACATCAAACATGCCTTCCCACAAACCAAGATTAACTTAATCGGTGACAGTGAACAGGCATTGTTCAAAGCGGTTGAAGCTCCTCAAGAATTACTAAATAAGTTAAACGAAGCATTTGCTACTAAGAAATCCAGATTGATTACTTTAAATAGATCATATCGTTCAACTTATCCAATCACTAACTTTGCTAAATCATTATTACCAAACGGTGATGAGATTGAAGCATTCAACCGTCCAGGTAAATCACCTGAAATTTTCATTCGTCATAACGAACAAGAATGTATTGATGCCTTAATCGATTGTGCTAAAAAAGAGTTAAAGGATGAAGGCACTGTAGCGATTGTTACTAAGAACTTAACTGAGGCAAAACAACTTCATCAACATACCTACAACCAACTTAATCCAACCCTATTAGCTGATACAGACAGATCACTTCCAAAGGGTGTGGTAATCATGCCAATCTATCTAGCTAAGGGATTAGAATTCGATTCTGTCATTGCTTGGAATGTTTCTAAGGATAATTATCCAAATGATGACTATGTTGGAACACTTTACACAATTTCCACTCGTGCAATGCACCACTTAACATTAATTAGTAATGGTACTGTTTCACCAATTATTGCAAACGCTAACCTACCAATTAATGAAGTTAAGATTGATAGAAAAATTAAATAACCAACAAAAAAGACCAATCGGAATTGATTGGTCTTTTTTATATAAGCCGTTTCCGGGATTTGAACCCGGGACCTCTTCCTTACCATGGAAACGCTCTACCTCCTGAGCTAAAACGGCAATATTAACAAAAAGCCTTCGATTTACATCGAAGACTTTTTTATTCGCGCGGCAACGTCCTACCCTTGCAGAGGGCGATCCCTCAACTACTATCGGCGTTTAGAAGCTTAACTTCTGTGTTCGGCATGGGAACAGGTGTATCCTTCTAGCTATCGCCACCACACTATTTATC